>NZ_JBFTKC010000001.1:0-1176224 GCF_056395745.1 Paenibacillus sp. 10L310
ACACATGGTCTTTTGGAAGGTCGTGGGAGAACTGTTTTTGTTACGAGGTCCTAGCCCCTAAAACCGCCACGTTCTCCCGGCTTCCCCCATCGTAAAACGACCACAAAAAAAGGCCAACCAGTAATTACTGGCTAACCTGATAATACGAAAAATCCGACTGTAAAGCCGGACTTGAGTTGAACGCATTACACAAGCATATAACGGAATCGGTCTTGCCTTAGCGACATTCAAACTTTTGGTTTGGTTGTCGCCTTTTTTCTTTTGGCTGGTGCAGCAGGTGTATCGGATTCTCCTCCGGCAACCGCTTGAGCAGGCGTTTTTCGCGGTGCACGTTTCTTAGGCTTGGCCGTTGTTGTCCCAGGGTCAGCCGGAATAGGCTTCACGGCCTCGATACTTGCCTGCAAGGCAGCCATCAAATCCATCACATTAGCTTCAGGTTTGGCTGGAGCAATTTTGATTTCCTCGCCCGCCACTTTGTGCTGGATAAGGTCCAGCAGTTTGCTGCGATAGTCATCGGTGTATTTACCGGGTTCAAAAGGCGTGGACAATTGATCAATCAGCAACTTTGCCATCGTGAGTTCCTTTTCATTCACGTTCTGCACTTCCGGCAAGTTGGGCACCTGGGAGACAGGACGAATCTCGTCCGGATAGAAAATCGTCTCCATGGAGAGGCAATCTTCCAGCACGCGTATGGCAGCCAGGCTACTCTTCGAGCGAATGGAGATTTTGGCGATGCCAATTTTTCCGGTATCCCGCATGGCGTTCATCAAGAGCTGGTAGGCATTTCCACCAGCCTGATCGGGCGATAGGTAATATGTTTTCTGAAAATAAATCGGATCAATCTCAGTCAAGTCGACAAAATCCAGTATGGTAATGGTTTTACTGGTGGAGTCGTTTAACGCTTCCAATTCATCTTTCTCGAAGAGAACAAACTTTCCTTTTTCATATTCATAACCTTTGGTGATCTCTTCCCACTTCACGTCCACTTCACAGGAGGGACATTGACGAACATAAGCGAGCGGGCTGCCGCAAACTTTATGGATATAGCGCATCGAGATGTCTTTGTCTTCGGTAGCCGAAAACATTTTGACAGGGACATGCACAAGGCCAAAACTGATTGCGCCTTTCCAGACGGTATGCATAGATCGGCTCCTTTCAAAAGGTTGTTCAAAAATTTCCGCTTTTGATTACGAATCTCCGGACTTTTTGAACACGGATTTATATTTAATAGTATGGGCATCTGGCGCGAGGGATAATCGTCTTGTAGACGAACGAATTCGTATGGTTCGGCGAGACTCGGGGATGATAACAGAAACATGCTTCGGATTCCAACAGGAAGATGAGCATGGGATAAGTAAAGTAGTTATTCTCGCAGCACATATGCCGGGAGGTGCACTATTGAAGAACAGACGTGATGAGGAAGAAGCACACAAGCATGCATTTTCTCCGTATCCTCTTGCCAAAGCCGAAAGTGCTGAAGAATTCTATACACCTGCTACAGCTGTAAACTGGGAAGCGGTCACTTCAGAAGAATTGCCCCTTGATCGGGAGTCGTTCATGCTCGACATTGACCGGATGGTGAATGAAGGGTTAGGCGGGGGACAGGTTACGGAAGATAACGGTTATATTGGTGAAAGTACAACAGATAGCATGGTTCGAGAATCACATGATGATCCGGAAGGGGAGTATGAATAAGATGATGGATGCAAAGCGCGCCAAAGCGATCTATGATTCGAAGGATACCATTGCCGTTACGCTGGAGGGAGATCCAGTCTGGATCGAGAATGTGGATGAAGCCAATGGTATGGCAACCGTTCAGGTTGGCAGCAGACCGGGAAATACCCAGACGGTTCGTGTGGATCGCTTGGAGGAGTAGATACAAGTAGCATATCGTTATAGA
The DNA here is from genome assembly GCF_056395745.1 of Paenibacillus sp. 10L310. Classification (NCBI taxonomy): domain Bacteria; kingdom Bacillati; phylum Bacillota; class Bacilli; order Caryophanales; family Paenibacillaceae; genus Paenibacillus; species Paenibacillus sp. 10L310. The sequence goes on from NZ_JBFTKC010000001.1 coordinate 1,901, forward strand.
GGAATTAGAGAATGAATAAACGCAGAAATATATGCATAACACGGCCGGTACCGAGAGGTGCCGGTTTTTGGTTTTTCCTAATAGGAGTCTGAAACTTCGAAGGAAGCAAGTTTTGAGACATGTCTAATAATGCATGTTATATTTCCGCTTGCCTCCTTGGATGTTGCGGGGGAAGAAAGGGACCGATATAATAAGGTTCAAAGTGAACTCAGGCGGCTGGACCGCCAAAGGTGGGGCGAATATTGAATCAGACGCACGAGCAGTGGGTGTATCAATCCCATGGCATTGCAGATACAGAAGCACTCGCTTCCGCACTCGCCAGTCAGGCAAACGCCGGCATGGTGATTGCTTTGGATGGTGATCTGGGCGCGGGAAAAACGGCATTTTCACAGAAATTTGCCTGGCATTTGGGTGTACGTGATGTGGTAAGCAGTCCCACATTCACGCTAATTAAGGAGTACGAAGGGCGTTTGCCTTTATATCACATGGATGTATATCGCATATCGCTGGAAGAAGCGGATGAGCTTGGACTTGATGAATATTTCTATGGAGCCGGAGTCAGTCTGGTGGAGTGGTCGAGTATCATTCCCGAATTGCTACCGCAAGAGCATTTGCATGTGCAGATTGAAACAACGGGCCTGGAGAATCGAACGATTACACTGGATGGGTACGGCGAGACTTATGCAGCCATGTGCCGACAGTTCAGACAGAATGGGGTCAAATGATGATGGAAGATTTACAAAAAGAGCCGCGTCAGCGGTTTTTGGCGTTGGATACATCGACCGCAGTGATGGCAGCTGCGATGATGGAAGATCATGCGCTTCTGGAAGAACGCAATGAACGGGCTGAGCGTAACCATTCGGTACACGTCGTACCGGTGATGGAGCAGCTGCTGGCCGCCAGCAACACACAGCCTGGGCAACTTGACGGCATTGCCGTTGGCGTTGGCCCAGGCTCGTACACGGGCATCCGCATTGCGGTGACCGCGGCGAAGACACTGGCCTGGGCGTGGGACATCCCCGTAGCCGGGGTGTCCAGCCTTCAGGCCATCGCCTGGGGCGGCTGGCACAGCGGCCTTGCCGCCAAGGCGGAAGCTGCGGCAGAAGATGCCGCAGCAGGGGCTGGCGGAACGCCATCCGCGGACCAGGGCAGCACAGGTGCTGCCCCTGTCCACTGGATCGTTCCGCTTGTGGATGCACGGCGCGGTCAAGCGTGCACCGCGCTGTTTGCCTCCGCCGGGAGCGATGCGCCCCGGCGTCTGGCGCCTGATGCCATCCGCAAGATGGACGGATGGCTGGAAGCCCTCGCCGCCCGCATGGCGGAGGCGGCGCCGGAAGAGCGGCCCGTAGCCGTCTGGATCGTCGGCGAGACGGGCCCTCATGCTGCGGCAGCGGCGGAGCTTCGCTGCCCCGCAGGAACGGCGCTCCAGCTCGTACCTTATGAACTGGAAGGCCGCTGGGTTGGGCGCCTTGGCGCCGCCGCGTTGCTTGCAGGTCAGCGTGATGACGTGCATGCGCTGGTGCCGAACTACACCCAGCTGTCTGAAGCGGAAGCCAATCTGCTGCGCAAAGGCTAAAGGGGGGAGGGGAAGCAGATGGACAATGTGGCGAATAATAAGCAGGAAGCAACGCTTCAGTTCAGGTTCATGACACTCGCGGATATTCCCGATGTGATGGAGATTGAACATGAGGCCTTTACCCTGCCCTGGACGGAAGAAGCATTTCAAAATGAATTGACACACAATCATTTTGCTAAATATATGGTGATGGAATTAGAAGGAAAAGCCATCGGCTATGCAGGTATGTGGACAATCATGGATGAAGCCCATATTACCAATATTGCAGTCAGAGGCGCGTACCGTGGACGCAAGCTTGGCGAAAAGTTACTGGATGAATTAATGAGCACAGCGGCTTATCTCGGGATGGAACGAATGACGCTGGAGGTCAGAGTCTCGAACAGCATTGCTCAGCGTTTATATCAGAAAAAAGGGTTTGAATCGGCGGGTCTTCGTAAAGGATATTACTCCGATAATGGGGAAGATGCGATGATTATGTGGGCGAACTTGCCGTCTGCAGGCCGGAGCGGCGAAGAGGAAGGAAGCGTACTGGATTCATGAACGAACTTAATGAAAAAATAAATTCTGCACCATCCTACATTTTGGCGGTGGAGACAAGCTGTGATGAAACATCGGTAGCAGTAGTCAAAGATGGACGGGAAGTGCTGTCCAATCTGATCTCAAGTCAGATCGAGACCCATAAGGCATTTGGTGGTGTTGTACCTGAAGTGGCTTCACGCAAACACGTTGAAGTCATTACGTTGATGCTGGAACAGGCGATCGAACAGTCCGGCATTCGTCCACGTGATCTAAGTGCAATCGCCGTGACGCAAGGTCCGGGGCTGGTCGGAGCACTGCTGGTGGGTATCGTTGCGGCCAAAACGATGGCGATGGCACTGGGCAAACCGCTCATTGGCACACATCATATTGCCGGGCATATCTATGCCAACCGACTTACTCATGAACTGCAATATCCAGCGATGGCATTGGTCGTATCTGGTGGACATACAGAACTCGTGCATATGGAATCCGAGGGTAAGTTCAAACTGATTGGTCGTACACGTGATGATGCTGTAGGCGAAGCGTATGACAAAGTAGCACGTGCACTGGGTTGTCCTTATCCGGGAGGCCCGCATGTGGACCGGATGGCGTCTGAAGCGGAGGATGTAGTGCCATTACCACGGGTATGGCTGGAAGCAGGTTCGTACGATTTCAGTCTCAGTGGTCTGAAGTCTGCTGTACTGAATGTGCTCAACCAGGCCAAAATGCGCGGAGAAACCTTGGAGCCGTCTGCGGTTGCACGTGGTTTCCAGGAAGCTGTTGTTGAAGTGTTGGTGGAGAAAGCCGTTAGAGCAGTTCGTGAATATGGTTCACGTCAACTGTTATTATGTGGTGGTGTTGCAGCTAACCGGGGGTTACGCTCGGCATTACAGGAGCGATGCACGAAGGAAGGGCTTGAACTGTTGATCCCGCCAATGGAGTATTGTACAGATAATGCGGCCATGATTGGAGCGGCTGCGTATCTGAAATGGCAGCGGGGAGAAATTGCTGAATTTGATGCGAAGGCAGATCCGGGACTTTCTCTGGAGGAATGGTCCGTTCAGTCCTTATAGAGGTTGTTCAAAAAGCCCGCTTTTGATTACGAATGATGCCTAGCGGCATCATCAGCATCGAATATGGGATTCAGCCGAAATGTCCGTTGCTCACGTAGTTTTGACTACGCTCCGCTACTCCATTTCTAGCTTCATCCCATCTTCTCGGTACTGAAAACCGATCTTTTTGAACACGCACTTATAGTTTATATAAACAGGCAGTTTGAGATTAAGAGTTGACAGCAGGGATGTAAAGAATGTATATTTAGTTACAAATTTAAACAGGAATTCAGATTCCTGAACTGATAAACGCGATGAACAGGAATAGTAAGGTCATTCCCGGTCTTAGAGAGCTGCGGTATGGTGCAACGCAGTCGAAGGAAACCTGAAACTCACCTGGAAGCGGAACGATGGAACACGGTGACTCCCTGGGAGAATCCGAAGGCCGATTATGGCCCAAAGTACATGGTTACGGGTTGCCTCCGTGAATGGGCCGTTGTCGGTAGGCCGTTATTACAAGGATCAACTGACGATAACTGAGGGGGCTTTTAGGCTGCTTTAAGTGATCCGGATATGCGAAAGCATTCAGGGGTTGTCTTGAATGAACAGGAAGGAAGTCAACAAGAGTGGTACCGCGAAGGTGAACAGCCTGTCGTCTCTTGCATTATTGCATGAGGTGGCAGGTTTTTTTGATTTTCAAAATAAGGCTGAATGAAGTTAGGTCATATTATAAATGTGATGAACGGGAGCAGTAGAATGACAAAGCGCTCAGAGAGCTGCGGGGTGGTGCGACGCAGTGGCTGGAATCATTCGAATCTCGCCCGGGAACGGAGCTGTGGAAGCTTGGGATGATATCAATCGCCCAGTTGTCCTGATGGACAACAACATGTGTTACACAGCAACGGTTAACCCCCGTTATAGGGTGTTTCTCCGAATTCCAGTGGTGTCGTGCGTGTACGTACATCCAGCGGATCGGAGACGACGAGGTGGATGGAGTCCGGCGCAAGCCTGGCCCATCAAGCGAGAGTGGTACCGCGGAGGGGATAATAACCCGCCGTCTCTTATATGAGATGGCGGGTTATTTGTGTTTGCTGCCGGCAGCAGGGTGGGCATGGGAAGAACCATATGGGGATTGAAAAGTCAGAGGATCAGGGTGTAAGTCGACGTACACTCTGTCATGAGGGTAAGCGGATATACAACGAACGAGTAACGAACATTGAACAACAAGTATAGGCACGAAACATTCAACAGGTATTACTGATCACCAAGGACTAAGCTACAAACAACATACGCGTTTACAAACAAAACATATAACAACAGGGACGGCGATCAGCGGGTGTTCTGTGGCACGTGGATCGTAACGAAAATATTTATAAAAATTTGATGGAGGTTGATGGATATGACAACAACTAATAACAAACGCATGATTGAAATTTTTGATACAACGCTGCGTGATGGAGAACAGGCACCGGGAGCAAGTCTGCAGCCCGAGCAAAAGATTGAACTGGCACACCAACTGGCTTCTCTGGGTATCGACGTCATTGAGCCTGGATTCCCGATCTCCAGTCCAGGTGAGTTCGCGGCGGTTCAGGCGATTTCGAGACAGTTGCAGAACGTGGAGATCTGTGGATTCGCGCGTGCGGTCAAAGGTGATATCGATGCAGCTGTTCAAGCAACAGCGGATGCAGCACGTCGCCGAATTCACCTGTTTATCTCTTCCTCTGATATTCATATTGAGCATCAACTGCGGCGTCCGCGCAGTGAAGTGGTGGCTACCGCTCGTGAGATGGTATCTTATGCACGCCAGTTCACGGACATCGTAGAGTTCACAGCCATGGACGCTGCTCGTACCAAGATGGACGATTTGATTGAAATGGTTGAAGTCGCCATTGAAGCTGGAGCGAGCATTATCAATCTGCCGGATACGGTCGGTTATGCCCTGCCACATGAGTATGGCGAGATGTTCCGTCGGGTGCGTGAGGGTGCAAGAGGTGGCGATCAGGTTCGTTATAGTGCTCACTGTCATAATGATCTGGGCCTGGCCGTAGCCAATAGTTTGGCTGCGATTGCCAATGGAGCTACCCAGATTGAAGTGACTATCAATGGTATTGGAGAACGGACGGGGAACTGTGCACTGGAAGAGCTGATTATGGCGCTGGAGACTCGGGGAGACGCAATTGGTGCAACGACGAACATTAAGCTGAATCAGCTGTATGAGACTTCACGTCAGATTAGCCGTGCGATGCACTTCCCGATTGCGTACAACAAACCAGTGGTGGGACGTAATGCATTCCAGCATGAATCCGGCATCCATCAGGATGGTCTGCTGAAGAATCGGAGCACCTATGAAATTATGGACCCGGAAGCGCTGGGTATTCCGCGCAGCATGATTATTTTGGGCAAACACTCCGGTCGTCACGCCCTGAAGGATCGGGTTCGCAAATACGGTTTTGAGCCGGATGAGCAACAGATGGAGCAATTGTATGAGGTGTTCAAAGAAACCGCAGACCAGCAAAAAGTGGTCAGTGACGACCAGTTATTACAGATGGTTAGCCAGACCATGAATATTCCTGCACAGGACTATGAACTGGTTGAATTGCAGGTGACGGCCGGCAGCATGACGGATCGAATGGCCGCCGTGCGTATTCGCACAAGCGCTGGAGAACAATCTTACTCCGCTGTTGGCGGTGGACCCGTGGATGCAACTATCCGTGCGATTGGTCAGAGCATTTCCGATGATATTGCATTTGTAGATATGGAGATGCATGCCTTGAGTGGTGGAGAGGGTGCAAGTGCAGAAGCTGTAGTTACCGTGGAGCGTGCAGGACGTGAGTTCCGGGGAACAGCAACACATAATGATATCGTCATGGCTGCCGGTTTGGCTTATGTAGCGGCTTGTAATGCTGCTGGGCTGAAGGCCGAGTCTTCCGAACATCATGAACAAGAAGCACATGCGTAAAACATCTTTTGCCAGATCGCATCTACAGCGGCAATAGTAGCAATTGCAATTCGTTGTAAATATGCATGGCATATAGTAAATAAATGACGGGCAGGCCTTGAACGACAAAGGTCTGCTTTTGTCTTATTATGGAGGTACATTGAGGAGTGGAATGATGCATTTGTCAAGGTGTTATTATAGTTATCCACATATCCAGTGTAATTTGTGGGTAACTATCCCAAAGCCAAACCAGCATAGTTTTCGAAACGAAAAGGGTTTAGGGGATAGAATGACTCCTTACTATCCACAAAGTTGTGGATAAAGTGGATAACTTGGTGGATAAATATGGTTTTTGTGTGCAAAAGGCTATTCTACCGCTGTATAATTAAGCTTATTAATGTGCTTGCTATCTTGCTTTCTTGTGGATAAGTGTGAGGGACAGGGGGATAAAAATATTTCTCTTCATTCGAGTAAATTTGACAAAAGTCAAAACAGCTCCCCTAACCTCCGTATGTTAGAGTTCAATCTCAAGGAACATAAAGAAGATAGGGTGCATAGCTTCAATACGCATCCTCAACAAACAAAAAGCTGATCCCAATAAGGAATCAGCCGGTGGTACTACTATAATTGTATGACGCGATCAAGCCATGGTCTGAGTCTGTACTATTCGTACTATTCCATAGCCAGTTCTTCCCAGTCCTCGTAGGCTTTGGTGAGTTCTGCTTTGTGTTCCTCCGATTGTTGCTGGAGTTCTTGCAGCTTCATATAATCCTGATAGATTTCAGGCAGAGCCATCTGTGCCTCAAGTTCGGTAATCTTTGTTTCCAACTCCGCAATCTGTTGTTCCAGAGCTTCCTGCTTGCGTTGCCGGTTACGCTCTTCACGCTTCGCCTGTTTTTCCGCTTCGAATGAAGCCGCTCCGGATTTTTCGGTTGTGGCTGTGTTCAGATCGGATTTGGACGAGTTCTTGGACGAAGCCTGACGTGCCTCAGCAGCTTCACGTGCGATGTCCTCAAGCTCCTGTTTTTTCTCCACATAATCATCGTAATTACCGAGATATTGTTCTGTGCCGCCTGGATGAAGCTCAACAATGCGTTCAGCCATTTTGTTGAGGAAGTACCGGTCATGGGAGATGAACAGCAGGGTGCCTTCATAATCCATTAATGCCGCTTCCAGCACTTCTTTGGCAAACAGGTCGAGATGGTTCGTAGGCTCATCCAGAATGAGCATGTTGGCTTCCTTCAGCATCAGCTTGGAGAGAGACACACGTGCCTTCTCACCGCCGCTGAGGGAGGAGATTTTCTTGAGCACATCGTCACCGCTGAACAAAAAGTTCCCCAGTACGGTCCGAATGCGTGCTTCTTCCATCCCGGGATAGGCACTCCACAGTTCTTCCAGAACCGTGTTGGACGGATTGAGCCCAGTCTGTTCCTGATCATAATAGCCAATCTGCACTTTTGTTCCCCATTGGATCTCCCCGCTTACCGGACGTAAACTTCCCGTAAGACACTTCAGCATGGTGGATTTACCAATACCGTTTGGTCCAATCAGAGCAACCGTTTCCCCGCGTCGCAGATCGAAGGATACGTTGCGGAACAATGGAGAAGCCTCGTCATAAGCGACAGACAGCTGATCCACTCGAAGCACTTCCTTGCCTGACATAACGGCGGTTTCGAAGGAAAAATGGGCTTTTTTCAAATCTCCCATTGGTTTATCAAGGCGCTCCATTTTGTCGAGGGCTTTGCGCCGGCTTTGCGCCCGTTTGGTCGTCGAAGCACGTACAATGTTTTTCTGGACAAAATCCTCCATCTTGGAGATTTCACCCTGTTGTTTCTCATATTGCTTCATCTGAGTTTCATATTCGGCAGTTTTGAGCTCCATATAACGGCTGTAATTTCCCGTATATTTTTTGGAGCGGTGACGTTCGATCTCAACGATGGTTGTTACGAGTCGATCAAGGAAGTACCGGTCATGGGATACCACGAGCAGTGCGCCTGAATAACCTCTCAGATAATCTTCCAACCAAGTAAGGGTGGCGATATCGAGATAGTTGGTAGGCTCGTCCAGCATGAGCAGATCAGGTGCCTGAAGCAAAATACGAGCAAGCGCAAGGCGTGTCTTCTGCCCGCCGCTCAGAGTAGCAATGGGAGTGTCTGGCGAAAATTCGCCGAATCCCATCCCGTGCAGTACGCTGCGAATGCGGGTTTCCATCTCATAACCGCCATGGTCCTTGAACCAGTCGGAGCGTTTCGCATAACGTTCCAGCAGGTCAGCATACTTTTTCTCGTCTTCCATCTGGGCAGGATCGGCAATATCGCGTTCCATCTGACGCAAATCGGCTTCAGCCTGTGTCAGGTGAGCGAATACGTTCATCATTTCTTCCCAGATGTTACGGTCGGATTGCAGCCCGCTGTTCTGAGCGAGGTAACCGAGCGTTGTTTCTTTGGACTTGAAAATCTGTCCTCCGTCATAGGACATTTCACCGGCTACAATTTTGAGCAAAGTGGATTTCCCTGCACCGTTTACACCAACGAGGCCGATGCGCTCGCGTTCTAATATTTGTAAGTTCACGCCGTCCAGGATTGGATCGACACCAAAACGTTTGATAATTCCGGATACTTGCAGCAGCATAAAATTAAGTTCCTCCATAGGTCCAGTTCTTGATATGACAACTATATCCCAGTTTACATGAAATACAGAGCAATTGCACCGATTGGGAACGCATGGGGTATGTAGTCTTTTTGATCAATCAATGATAAACTGAAAGAAGGCATGTTATTACATGAGGATTTTGCAGAAAATGAATCATTTTAACCATTTCAACAAGATGACAACTGGTCATAACATATAAATCATTTTTAATGAGAGCTTTTTTCTACCTTCCCTATCAACAGGAGGTTATTCAAGGATATGCAGGATCATGCGGAACTGAAAAGTCAGCTTCGATCCAGACTAAGACAGAGCCGTGATCTGATGGATGCAAACATGCATCAGCAGGCGATGACTAAGATTAACGCTGGAGTGAAGCGGGAGCTGGAGCGCCTTAGACAGGCCAAGAGCAAGGTTGTGAACAAACCACTCGTTATATTCAGTTATTTGTCCTATGGAAGCGAAGCGTCCACAGCTTTTCTGTTTCAAGAGGGCTGGAATCATGGAGATGTGATGTTTGCACCTAAAGTGTTGGCGAATCCACCCCGAATGGAGCTACGGCGAGTGACCGGAGAACAGGATCTGGAGCCAGGCATATGGGGGATACCCGAACCTAAGGATTCCTGTGAAGTCCTGACGCCTGATGATTGGCCGGATATCGATCTCGTATTGGTACCGGGGCTTGGTTATGATCTCCACGGCGGGCGTATTGGTTATGGTGGCGGTTATTATGATCGTTTTGCCGAGACGCTTGCAGCAACATGTGTGATGACGGGCAAGAAACCATTGATGGCTGCGATGGTGTTGCCGGGTCAGTTACAGGAGGAGATCCCGATGGACCTGCTCGATCTGCGGATTGATCTGTTGATAACAACCGAAGGTATATTACATATCGAATAAAGGGTTGTGATGTGATTGAGTTCAGAAGTGAACAACCGCCAGGCTTCCGGTGGTAAACTGACCCATTTTAATGAACAGGGACGGGCCCGGATGGTTGATATCTCAGGTAAGGAAATTACCGTACGTACGGCTGTGGCTGTAACGAAAGTGACGATGAATCCAGATACACTGGAAGCGATTCGGGAGGGCCGAATCGGCAAAGGTGATGTTCTGGCTGTGGCTCAGATTGCCGGGATTCAAGGCGCGAAGAAAACGTCGGACTGGATTCCGATGTGCCATCCGCTGGCACTGACGGGTGTGGATATTCGTTTTCATGATAACGGAGTGGATGAATTACACATTGAAGTTACTGTCAAAACCGAAGGCAAAACGGGTGTTGAGATGGAGGCGCTCACGGCTGCCTCAGCTGCAGCACTGACGGTCTATGACATGTGCAAGGCCATGCAAAAAGATATGATTATCGGTCCAACCATGTTGAATTCCAAGAGTGGTGGCAAAAACGGTGATTACAGCCGATAGGCAATATTTATTTTCATAGAGGAGAAGGGTGATCTTTATGGTGTGGAGAACAGCAATCCTGACAGCCAGTGACAAAGGAGCCCGCGGGGAACGTGAGGATACGAGTGCACAAGTCATTCGGGAGCTGGTGGAAGAAGAGCTGGGTGGTCAAATCGTGGAGTACCGTATCGTTCCGGATGAACCCGATGAGATTATTGCGGCTTTGATTGAGATGACGGATTATTTTCACGCCGATCTGGTGCTGACTACCGGTGGCACGGAGCTGGCCATTCGTGATATTACTCCGGAAGCGACCCGGCGCGTAATTGAGCGGGAAGTTCCCGGGATGGCGGAGGCCATGCGGTACAGTGTAATGAGCAAAAACCGTTCTGCAATGCTGTTCCGCGGGGTATGTGGCATTCGTGGACGCACGCTGATTGTTAATCTGCCAGGTACACCAAAGGGTGTGCATGAACATCTGGCGGCCATTATGGATCAGCTTCCGGAAGCGCTGCTGATGGTTACGGGTCAGTTCAAGCAATAATCGAGCACGGACTCTGGGGCAAGATATCCGATTAGCCATGAACCGGTGTTAGATTGTTCTAGTGACATCTCTTATCTTATTTGTGAATTTTGCGGGTTATGTAAGTGGTTACATCTATGGTATGATGGGCTTAAATTAAGAACGCAGCAGAGACATCTATGAACATCTGGCCGAGTATGCGCATCTTCGAGGCTTGAGACGAGGAGGAATATCAATGTTTAGTTCCATTGGACCAACGGGCTTTATTTTGCTGGCCGTGATTGCATTGTTGTTGTTTGGACCCAACAAACTTCCGGAACTGGGACGTGCAGTTGGGCGTACCTTCCGTGAATTCAAAGAGGGCGCTCGCGAGATTATCTCTGAGGATGACTCGTCCAATCGCAAAGAGCAGGAGAAGGCGAAACCGCTGGCGGCTGAGAGCACACCTGCAGACAAGCCTGCTGATAAACGCCTGCCGGAATAATCTTGACGGCAATGAAAGAGAAATCCCTTCCTGCCGGAAGGGTTTTGTATTTTAAGCTGGCAATAATGGGGGGCAGGCATGACGCAGCAAATGGAAGAAATGTCGATTACGGAACATCTGAGCGAGCTGCGGAAGCGGCTGATCTACGTATTAAGTATTTTTGTGCTGGGACTGATTGCAGGATTTTTTGTGGCGGACCCGGTATACCAATATCTGACCAAGGCAGAGTCGGCAAAAGGTTTTGTATTACATGCCTTCTCGTTCTGGGACGGGATTGGCATCTATATGAAGATTGCAGGGTTGTTCTCACTTATTATTACACTGCCGTTTACGGTGTATCAGATCTGGAAGTTTGTTAGTCCAGGGCTAAAGCCGCGCGAACGAAAAGCGACGCTGAAGTATGTGCCCTATGTGTTTCTTTTATTTCTGACAGGTATGGCTTTCTCGTATTATGTTATTTTTCCGATGGCACTTGCCTTCACAACAGCGATAACGGAGAAGATGGGGCTTGTGGAGACCTATGGGATGAAACAGTATTTCAGCTTCCTGTTTGGCATTGTGCTGCCTGTGTCCCTGTTATTTGAACTTCCTTTACTTATTATGTTTCTGACAGGACTGCGGATTCTGAATCCAATTCGTCTTCGCAAGATGCGCAGAGTCTCTTATTTTGTTCTGATCTTCATTGCAGTGGTCATTACACCTCCAGACTTTATTTCCGACCTTCTGGTGATGATTCCCTTGCTCTTGTTATATGAGATCAGTGTGTTATTATCCGCAATCGTATATCGCAAGCAGCTTGCAGCCGATGAAGAGATCGAATCCCGCTACGTTCGTGCCGAGGATAAGAAACATGCGGGCTGAATGAAGACGAGCTTCACTGTGCCCGGAAAAGACGTTCTGTTCTTATCCGGGCTATTTCTGTAGACTGCCGACCACCACGACAGGACAAGCAGGCATATTATGTTCAACAATGGATACAATGGGGAAGGGACTGTCTGTTAACGTTGCAGAAGGGTTAAACAATTTCGTAGAATAAGATTAGTGAATTGCAACATAGAACCAGGCACAGCGGGTGTAATTTGGCTATGTTTGTGTAAATTCAACGTAAATTCTCGCAGGAATTCGTCAAAAGGACTTGAAATCATGCTTCAAGTTGAGTATCATAAAGTTGGTTGTTAGCACTGAACACTGTCGAGTGCTAATACATATGGCTACAACCTACAATGTAACGTTATATAATTTCAAAAGGAGGCTATTTTTCATGATCAGACCTTTAGGTGAACGCGTATTGGTAGAACCACTGGAGCAAGAACAAACAACTTCTTTCGGGATCGTACTCCCGGACTCCGCCAAAGAAAAACCGCAAGAGGGTAGAATCATTGCAGTTGGTGCTGGAGTATTGAAAGACGGCGTACGTGTAGCTCTGGAAGTGAAAGAAGGAGATCGCGTTATTTTCTCCAAATATGCCGGTACAGAAATCAAATTCGAAGGTAAAGAATATTTGATTATGAAAGAAAGCGATATTCACGCGATTCTCGACTAATTCAAATTTAATCGGATAACCGAACCATATAGCACTACCATTTTCCAACAAAAACTAGGGAGGTTTTCTTAACATGGCTAAAGACATTAAATTCAGTGAAGACGCTCGTCGCTCCATGCTTCGTGGTGTGGACGCATTGGCTAATGCAGTAAAAGTAACACTCGGTCCTAAAGGCCGCAACGTGGTTCTGGAGAAAAAATTCGGAAGCCCGCTCATCACTAACGATGGTGTAACCATTGCTAAAGAAATCGAACTGGAAGATGCATTCGAGAACATGGGTGCACAACTGGTTAAAGAAGTAGCAACAAAAACCAACGATGTTGCCGGTGACGGTACTACAACAGCAACTGTATTGGCGCAAGCGCTGATCACAGAAGGTCTGAAAAACGTAACTGCAGGCGCTAGTCCAATCGGTATCCGTAAAGGGATCGACAAAGCGGTTAAAGCTGCGGTTGCTGAATTGCAATCCATCTCCAAACCAATTGATTCCAAACAATCCATCGCACAAGTTGCAGCAATCTCTGCAGCTGACGAAGAAGTAGGCGAACTGATCGCTGAAGCTATGGAAAAAGTAGGTAAGGATGGCGTAATCACTGTAGAAGAATCCAAAGGATTCGCTACAGAGCTTGAAGTGGTTGAAGGTATGCAATTCGACCGTGGATACATCTCTCCTTACATGATCACTGATACGGACAAAATGGAAGCTGTTTTGGACAATCCGTACATCTTGATCACAGACAAAAAAATCTCCAGCACGCAAGATATCTTGCCATTGCTTGAGAAAATCGTTCAACAAGGCAAACCGCTGGTATTGATCGCTGAAGATATCGAAGGCGAAGCACTGGCTATGCTGGTTGTGAACAAATTGCGTGGTACATTCAATGCTGTAGCTGTTAAAGCTCCAGGATTCGGTGACCGCCGTAAAGCAATGCTGCAAGACATCGCTGCCCTCACTGGTGGCCAATTGATCACGGAAGAACTGGGTCTGGACCTGAAATCCGCTGTTGTGGAACAACTGGGTACAGCTCGTCAAATCCGCGTAACTAAAGAAAACACAATCATCGTTGACGGTGCTGGTAACAAATCCGATATCGATGCACGTGTTAGCCAAATCCGTACACAATTGGAAGAAACAACTTCCGAGTTCGACAAAGAGAAACTGCAAGAGCGTCTGGCTAAATTGTCCGGCGGTGTAGCAGTAATCAAAGTTGGTGCGGCTACTGAAACAGAATTGAAAGAACGCAAACTTCGCATCGAAGATGCCCTGAACGCAACTCGCGCAGCGGTTGAAGAAGGTATCGTATCCGGTGGTGGTACAGCGCTCATGAACGTATATAGCGCGGTTGCGGCTGTAGCTCTGTCCGGTGACGAGCAAACAGGCGTAAACATCGTCCTGCGTGCTCTGGAAGCACCAATTCGTACAATCGCAGCTAACGCTGGCGAAGAAGGTTCCGTAATCGTGGAACGTCTGAAAAAAGAACAAACAGGAATCGGCTTCAACGCTGCAACTGGCGAGTGGGTTAACATGATCGAAGCAGGTATCGTTGACCCTGCGAAAGTAACTCGTTATGCATTGCAAAACGCGGCTTCCGTAGCGGCAATGTTCTTGACTACAGAAGCGGTTATCGCTGACAAACCAGAACCAGCAGGTGCTGGTGGCGGAATGCCTGACATGGGCGGTATGGGTGGAATGGGCGGCATGATGTAATAAAGGTGTAAAAACCTTTAAAGCATCATGTGCCTGGCAGAGTGGATTCTCGTTACGATGTGACAAGAATTTGTGAGGCGGCCACTGCTAGAAATTATAAATAATACAAAAACCACTTCTTAATTAAGGAGTGGTTTTTGTGTTGTTGAGTATTTGTATAATCAAAGTTAGTATCAAGAGATATGGAGGGCATATATCATGAAACATATTAGAAAAATGATAGTGGCAGGTTTAGTGTCTGCTGCTGTTATCATCTTAATCTATAATTTCACTTCTGATTCCGAACGAAAATTTGTAAAAGTAAATGAAGCTAGTGATACTATATTAACTACATTCACAGTAATTAATAATGAGAATTTCGCAGGTACTACAAATACGCATCGGTTTGATATTCGGGCAGGATTTAGTTATGTTAAAGTGAGTTTTAAAAACACGGGTTCGAAACACTTCACGTTCACGATCAATGAAGGATCACCTAGTGGAACTGAAACATTGTATGGCAGGGTCCCGGCAGACGGAAAAGAGCATACATATTATAGTGACAAAGCATTGTCGACGGGTTCGTATTATGTAAGTACCTCTTCTGCGCAAGGGATGTCGGGCATATTGGATGTTTCTCTTGGAACTGATGTTAATTAAAGATTCGGTAATTCGCTCTAAATGTAGATTTGAAGCCCTGTGATTGAAACCTCGTTCCTATGGTTTCGTATGTACTGTGATACATAGAGAGCTTATCAGTAACGACTTGAGGAGGAAATGATTTGAGAAAGGGTACAAAGTGGACATTATGGATTCTGGGCTTGATGCTCGCTGCAATATTTATCAACTTTTTTATGAATCTATATAGCTTTGCTTATGCACTGATTACTGTGCTTATACTTGCCTTTATGGGGTGGGGTTTCTTAGCGAAATTAAAGAACGACGTTCGTCAGCATGAAGATTACCATAGAAGAGAGCATCAGTCTGCGAACGATGACATCGATAGATACACCAGGTAGAATTCAACCAACCTATCATACTTAGCACGTAGCATACATGAGAAGTTATAAGAAACTTGCACTGAAATGATTAAAAGGCTCCCGTGAGGGAGTCTTTTTAATGGCTGATCTTGTAAAAGGAAGTAGTGATGTTTTCTTCTATTGCTAAACAGACAGTTGTTAAGTAAAATAAACATATGAACAAGTGCTCATATATTAATACATAAAACGATATTGGGGATGATACATATGTACGATGTATTGGTTATCGGAGCTGGGCAAGCAGGCTTGGCAGCAGGTTACTATCTTCAACAGTCGGGGTTAACCTTTTTAATCGTTGATGCTGCCTCATCTATCGGGGAATCTTGGCGTAAACGGTACGATTCCTTGCGTCTTTTTACCCCACGAATGTATGATGGGTTGCCGGGAATGCCGCTTAGTGGAAATGAAAATAGCCTGCCAAGCAAAGATGAAATTGCAGATTATTTTGAAAACTATGCTAAACAAATGGAGCTTCCAATAAAGTTAAACTGTAAAATCTCCCGTCTCTCGAAGCAAGATGAGGTGTACTATGCTGAAACCAATGATGGAACGATTGAAGCGCGCAATATTATCGTTGCCACGGGGCCTTTCCAGACCAAAAATGTTCCTCATTTTGCGAAAGCATTATCCGAGAATGTGATTCAGCTTCACTCATCAGAATATAAAAATATCTCTCAATTGCTTCCTGGAACAACAGTAGTTGTAGGCGGAGGGAATTCAGGTGCCCAAATCGCAGTAGAGTTGACATCAGATGATAAACAAACCGTATACATATCCATAGCTCGAAATATTACCTTTAGGCCTTTGCATATTATGAGACGAAGTATATTCTGGTATTTTGAAAAGCTCGGAATATTACGTGCAAGTGCAGATCGTATGGTTGGAAAATGGTTGAGAAATCAGCCTGAGTACGTATATGGCTATGAGTTAAAAGACTTGATGACCCAGGGAAAAGTTAACCTGCGCCCACGTGCCATTAATGCAATAGATGACCGCATCCTATATGAGGAAGGTAGTGAGACACGAATAGACAATATTATCTGGGCGACTGGGTTTAAGCGAAATGATAGTTGGATCGATATCAATACTGCTTTTGATGCCCAAGGTGTAATTATACACGAGAGAGGCGTATCACCGGTTGCTGGACTGTACTTTGTAGGGCTACCTTGGCAAACATCACGGGGTTCAGCACTGTTGGGATGGGTTAAATACGATGCTCAGAAAATCGTTAATCATATCATTCAAAGTTAAGACACATTATACTAAAATAGATGCTAGGGATGATTAGCGGATATCACAACTCACATTTTTGGGTATATTACTAAAAGGAGGGATTTTATGAAAATATTTAAATTGCCATTGATTCTTTGTATTATATTAATTGTATCTATTTTGTCAGCTTGTGGTGCGGATGATAGGTTACACGGAAAGAGCGATAACTGGGATGTTTCTCTACAGAGATCAACAGGGAACTATAGTATTACTTATATAGGTGATGAAAAGCGTATAAAGGATTTTGTGTTTGACCTTACCGGCAATAATATAGAACAACAGGGGAAAGCGCTTGAAGAACAAGGGGTACCATTCAGTATGTCGGGAACGGTTACTGAGGCGGAGAAAACGAAAGACCCGATTACCTTTAAAATGAGTTGGAACAATCAAAGCGAGATTGTAACTTTTGAGTAACTCTTGCATGCGGGAGGTGTTCATCATTGGACTTATGGCAACTATTAATCGCCTGGGTATGCATTGTTTGTTGGATTGTCACTTACAAAGATAAGATCAGTAAATGGATACTGTACCCTGTATCGCTTTTTTGTATAGTGATTACTTTAATTTTTTGGCTTACTAATCAATAAAATAGGAAAATGTTAGATCAGAGACTGTGACTACTGAATTATCCAAAAAAAGTACATACCACAGGTTAGGCCGTTCCTTCATGGAGCGGCCTTTTTGCACAATCGCATCTTATCTCGCAACAGTTATTTCAAAAGTAGAGTGCTCAGAATCCTGTACGCTGAAGCGATATTCTAATCCGTTGCGAATAGTCGCTCCATCAAAATCAGACTGATTCACATCACGATCCAATAGACTGATATCCTGGATGACATCTTGTGCATCGTTATACGTGTACTCACTATTGGTTGTGAGAATGAGTGTGGCGATAGCAGTCAAAAAAATTCCACCTGTTGGTTTACGCGTATCACCAGTTCCGTACAACCTGACTTCCTGTATGCTCTCATCTGCATTCACTGCACCAACCAAGCGTAATTCGTCATTGAATACATACTCGAAAGTGCCAGTGCCCTGCTCGGAAGAGTCTTGTATATTCAAGCGGGTAATACTCAACCCATTCAGTCGGTATTTGCCTACGGCGCCATTAAACTTGTTTTTAAATTCATCGGCAGTCATGTGGAGGCCAGAAAGTTTAATCTGGGGTGAAGTTGCCGGATTTTTTTCTGTTGTAGCGTCACTTGATTCGTGTTCCACCGCCTGATCAATTTCAGGCTGAGTAGAGTTCGAAGATAAATTCAGCATCCCATACAAACCTATTGAAGCAATCGCAAAACAGGCCGTTGTTAGAAAAATAAATCTGATTGGCAACCTATTGCCTTTGCGAATAGATAAGATCATCCCAACTACAAATCCCAAGAAAGCGATCAAGCCAAAAATGAAGAGAATGGTAAACAGATATTGCAAAGTCTCACCTCGTAATAGAGTAATAGCTGGTACAAATCTTTCTTGCACCTCATTCATTATAATGTTCCCATGACAAAGTTCAAACTCCCACTATTCACTGCCCCAACAAAAAAAGCACTGCCGGCATGCTGCCAGCAGTGCTTGCTTGATGTTATACAGGTCTTACCGTAAAGGTGAAGTGATACGCGCGGTTGGCTGGCAAGGTGTATTCGACATGGGTACGTGCGCTCCAGCTGTCATCTCCACCAACACCCATTTGTTTGTAATTGATGCGGGCGACAGTCTGTGTGCTCTGAGGTAATTTGTACACATGGTCGTTTGCTTCCAGTTCCTCCGGTGTCCACGGCAACGCATTAATTTCAAAGGGTATAGTGGCTTCAACATGAAGCCCAAGCTGACCATTTGCTGACGTAATTTCTGCAAAACGTACATCCGTTTTGTTACCACACTCTTGTGGTTTCAGATATGGAACAAATTGATCTCGAACCGCACCTGTGTAATAACCGAGACGTGCACTGGTCAGACGGTCTGCATAATTATCATGCGGGCCTCTGCCGTACCAAGAGATTGTATCCAAGCGGTTATTCAGTTGTAACAGCATACCGAATTCCGGTAGATCAGGTAAGCCTATGCCTGGAATAAGGGTTTGACTGATTTCCAATACACCATCCGCATCAATTCGGTATGTGATGGACAGCGTACATCCCGGATGTTGATCCCACGTATAATCGGTCGTTACGAGAATACCTTGCTCGTCTGCATGGTGCTCAAAGCGAATTAATCTGCTGGTAGCGTGAGCATCTCTCCAGAACGCAGAACGCTCATTCAGGCGGTTCCCCATATCGTTGTCTGTCATGGCTCTCCAGAAATTCGGCCGGACAGGTGCGAGCAATTGCTCCTGATTGTTGATCTGATAGGACGTTAACGCGCCAGTAGATGAATTGAAGCTCAACGTGACTTGGCTTGTAGTCACTTTCAATTCATCTTGCAGCTCTTGTACCTGCGGTGTATTGCCTTGCCCTTGGTGTACCGGTTGGATTGGACGCAATCTCGGAGATACCACGAACTGATCCCAGGCAATTTCGTGACCTACTCCTGCCCATTTGGTTGCGACTTTCGTAACCAGAGATACAGTCAGCACCGCTTCCTGGAACAGATCGGAAGATGGCGTATAAGGGATTCGGACTTCAACCGATTCGCCAGGAGGTACCGCGATATCCAACGTACCGTTCTCTACGGACTTACCATCGTGTGTTACTGTCCATACGAGCGAATATTCGCTCAGATCCGTGAACAGGAACTGGTTTTTGATGCGCAGCAGGCCGTCTTTGACATCAACGGTTTCCATACGAACGTTCTGATAACATTTCTTCACTTCTTCCAGCTTCGGTGTAACCGTCTTATCCGCCAGAATCAATCCGTTCCCGCAGAAATTGCCATCATGAGGAGATTCACCGAAATCGCCACCATAAGCAAAATATTCTACACCGTCTACCGTAGTGGTACGAATGGACTGATCAACCCAGTCCCAGATGAATGCACCCTGCAACACATCATATTTATCGAACAAATCCCAATACAGATGCAGACCTCCACAAGAATTACCCATGGCATGGCTGTATTCGCAGATAATATAAGGTTTCTTCGGACCCTTCATGCGCGCGTATTGCTCCACATCTTGTGGGCTGATATACATCGTCGATTCAATGTCACTTGCCGAATCGGAGGGGCGATAATGGAAGGTGCCTTCATAATGAACGAGACGGGTTGGATCGACCTGCTTCAGATAATCGTACATGGCAATGAAGTTATCGCCGCCGAAGGATTCATTACCCAGAGACCAGATAACAACGGATGCATGGTTTTTGTCCCGCTGGAACATCGAGTTACAGCGATCTATTACGTTATTACGCCATTCCGGCTTGCTCGCGGGAATATTGTTCTCGTTCATTTCCTTTTGCCCATATTCCCAGGTGCCGTGAGTTTCCAGATTCGTTTCGTCAATGACATAAAGGCCATATTCATCACACAGTTCGTACCAGAGAGACTGATTTGGATAATGGGATGTGCGCACGGCGTTAACGTTATAGGACTTCATCAACTCGATGTCACGGATCATGTCTTCCCGTCCAATGGCTCGACCCTTATCCGGGGAAAATTCATGACGATTCACGCCTTTGAACACAATGCGTTTGCCATTGATTTGCATCAGGCCGTCCTTCAGTTCAAACTTGCGGAATCCGATCCGGCTACGGACTGCTTCCAGTGTTTCGCCTGATTCGTCCTGAATGGACAGCACAAGTGTATACAGGTTAGGGGACTCAGCGCTCCATAGTAGCGGCTTCATAACCTCTGCTGACAACTGTAATGAAAGTTCATCCTCGCCCTGGAAAGTAACGGCCGCAGTAAGTGGTTGCTTCAGCACTGTCTGCTGATGTGCATCATAGAGCTGCGCCTGAACGGACAATCCGGCAGGGGTCTGCGCGTCATTATGATTAAATAATTTCAAATCCAGCAGTAGCTCCGCATCCTGATACGCGTCATCCAGTTCAGTACGAACAAAGAAATCGGCGATCTGAACCGGTGAAGGTGAATGCAGGTATACACCACGGAAGATTCCGCTTAACCGCCAGAAGTCCTGATTCTCCAGCCAGCTCGCATCACACCAGCGATATACCTCCACAGCGAGCTTGTTCTCACCTTCCGTTAGATACGAAGTGATATCAAATTCTGCGGGCGTGAACGTATCTTCGCTATAACCGACCAGCTCCCCGTTCACCCATACATAAAAGGCTGATTCAACGCCCTCAAAGTGTAGCAGGACAGGCCGACCTTTCCAGTCAGCAGGAACAGTAAACGTGCGGATGTACGAACCCACCGGATTATAAGTTGTTGGTGCAAATGGTGGCTTCAATTCAGGCTCACGCTCGACCCACGGATACGTCATATTTGTATAGTGGGGATAATCGTAACCTTGCAACTGCCAGTTGGAAGGAACAGCGATCTCGTCCCAGTCACTGGCATCATAGTTGTTCTCATAAAAGGATGTAATCCGTTGCTCCGGTGTCTCCGCAAAGGCAAACTTCCATTGACCATTCAGTGATTCGTACCATGGCGATGCGCTGGAATCATTGGACAATGCTTCTGTTATAGATGGAAACGCTACCATAGAAGCATGTGCGGGTAGACGGTTTACTTGAAAAGTCTCGGGATTATTGTTCCATTCCGGGTATCCATTTGCCGGAGGGGTGTGTACCAGTTTCTTTCGCATAACAGCAACTCCTTCTGAAATGTTATAATATTGTCATTATAGAATTGAATGATGACTTAGAGAATAAAGAATATTGCCCATATATATCACAATATGAAACTAACGATGGAGAAAGTGGTGTACTGGATGGATACCCGGATTTTTTTTGGTAAAACAGAAGAAGCTGCTCGCCTGCCGATCTATATGACCACGGTTGGTTACTGGGAACACCAATATGAAACTGAGCGTCCAGAGGGATTCCCGGATTATCAGATCCACCAGATTATTCATGGTCAGGGGAGACTGATTATACAAGAGGACGAGTATATCGTCGGACCGGGTGACGTTTTCTTTCTGTATCCCGATGTTCCGCATCGATATATGCCCATCAGTGACCGTTGGGAACTGGCTTGGGTCTCGTTTCAGGGGAGAGAGGCTAGCCAGTTATTATCTTATGCGGGGATAACCGGTTCACGCGTATGCAGACTCAGGACAGCAACGCTGCTACGTGGCCTGGAGCAACTTCTGGTTAGAGGAGAGAATGGCGGTGATACGGATTACGCAGATTACGATGTGGAGTGTTCCAAACAATTATATGCCCTGCTGCTGGATCTGAAGCCACTGCTCATCGCATCCGCCAATTATAATGATGAATTGGAGCGCTTGAAGCCTGTGCTGCGTTATATCGCATCGCATCTGGATCGTTCACTGTCGCTGAAGGAACTGGCCGATGTGGCTGTGGTATCTCCCCAATATTTGTGCAGGCTGTTTCAGAGGGCACTCCATACCAGACCTGTATTTTACGTGAACCAAGAACGGATCAATCGAAGCAAACAACTCATGTTCAGTGAGAGAGAGCTTCGAATATATGAAGTGGCTGATCGGGTGGGTTACGAGAATGCCAGTTATTTCTGTGCGATGTTCAAAAGGCATACAGGCATGAGTCCAGAGCGTTTTCGCAAACTGCACGGACTGAATTGATGGAGTTACAATTTTAGTGCTCCACTCGCGGTAGGAGCAACAGAGTATACTTCGCTTAAATGACATGCCAGATACACCTTCATCCAACCCTCGGAATCGTTCAGATCAACACCTAGAATCTCCTCTATTTTGCGCAGGCGCAGATACAACGTATTGGTATGAATGTGCAGACGTTCGGCTGTGGCTTGCACAGATCGATTCGCGGCAATGTAGGTTTTGAGTGTGAGTTCAAGCTCTCCTGATTTTTGCTGTTGAAGAGGGGACAGAATTTCGTGAATGTAGTTCTCGATATCGGAAGGTTCCTGATTCAGAAACAGCCGATTGATCCCGATTTCTTCGTAGAGCATCAGGCCCGCTTTGTTTTGTTTAAGCAAAAAGGACAACGAGCGTGTAGCCTCGTCATTGCTTTTGCACACATACTCAAGCCCTTGATAAAGTCCACCGATACCAATGGATAGGGCAGGAGTCTTAGGGGTGGTCCATTTCTCCACAGCCGTTTCCAGCCTGCTGATGATCCAGTGTCTGACCTTGGGCTCGGATGCAGCAGCCAGAATCGTAATTTTGTGATGTGCGCTGAACAATAGATGTTCGCGGGTGCCCAGCTCCTTTTCGATAAATCCAATCAACTTGCGCACCCAATTTTCAGTTGTTTTCATATCGGGATGTTCCCCATAGAGCTGCAATTGAGCGACGAACAAGGACTGATGGGCTGGCAACCGAAAGCTGGAAAGTCGTGCCTCCAACTGCTGTGGTTCTCTATATTGCACGAGATCGCTGAAGAAATCATGGTTTTTCCGATAGGACATCTCGGTGAGTGAGTAGGTATTCACCATCTCCAGCATCACAATAGCTCCGCCTTGTTCCAAAATCACATGATCCAACTGACCTAACGGATGATCTAATTGGATGGCAAAACAGCCAAGCACCAGAGATCCGTTCACAATGGGATAGAGGTAATAATCGCTATGATCCGTTCCACCGGATAAGGTGATGGGGTTAAACTGACTGTCCAGAGCGGTATAGATATCGAGCTCACTTAGCAAGACACTTTCCGGGATGAGCGGGTACCAGTCATTTCTCGCCATGTCCACATAATAGGTGGGAAGTTTCAGCATTGACCCAACCGTCTCAATGATATGTCCGAGGCTCACATGTTCAATGGAAAGTGCCGTGAATTGATTATGAATTTCATTGCGGCTAACGAGATATCGGTTCGTTTCCAGCAGTTCTGAATACATGGTGGCGTTGGAGATGGCAATGGCTGCCTGATCCGCAAATCCCTGCATCACATTCAGATCATGTGGGGCAAATCGTCTGTTTTGTTCAAATTGGTATACCAGCATTACACCGATTTTGTGAGTATTCATTGTCACGGGAACGGCGATAAGTCCTTTTGCCATAATACCGTCAGGCAGTGAACTTACAATGATATCCGCATTCTCCTGACTAACATTGCCCATATCTTTAAAGGCATCATCCGGTGTGCTATACATTCGGCCAATGCCTTCCTCGTATACTTTTCCCGTAATGCCCTCATCCAGCTCGCCCTGATATTGATACACGCTATCCTGAAAACCGACTTTGGCTCTAGGAATCATCTTGCCAGAGTCCGGATCAACCATCATGAACAGTCCGCAGGAAAGGGAGGGGATGACATGGAGCGCATTCTCCATGATTTTGAGTAACAAGTCGTTCAGCTCCAGGGAACAGGTCAGCTCCCGCAGTCCGGTCAACCATCGATCATTGTGTGCACGTTCCATCTCAATCTGCTGCTTCAGCAGTCCTTCCCGAATCAAAGACTCCAGACGTTCACTCTGTAGCAGGGTAAGTTGCTTCTGGGTATCGATAACCACACGAATGTTGATGTTAGACAAAAAAACAAACGTATACCTGAGAATCTTCCAGGATGACTCAATCTGTTCTTGATCTGTACATTCAGGTAACTCTCCTTCACGCAGCCAGTTATTCCACTGGAAATCATATTCATCCTTGATCCAGATTCCGTACGGAACAGACCCAAAGACTTGAACCATAAATGAGCGAACCGCTTCATGAATCATAGCAAACGTACTCCTTTTGTGTTCACATGGCAAAATGCTTACATATATAACATGATCTTCACTATGCTGTGTGATTTATATTTTATATTGTGTATATCACCATAATTAATATTAGAATGCTGTTGCTATCAACAATGACATTATACATATGCAACTTATATAATGTCATTAACTTTAACACGATACAATTTCATTGTAGTACAACAGTAGAGCTGTAAATCGAACATGTACACGTAATATTTAAGTTCAACTTAACTTTTTACACGAGAACGGAGAGGACAGAAATAACGTGAAGAAGCAAAGCGTTCGCCTAAAAGCTTTCGCAAGAAAGCTACTTCGGAAGCATACGCTATCCCCGGATTTTCCCTTTGGAGAAGGGAATCAAAAAAAATCTGGGGATAACAGCGATCGGAAGGTTATTCTGTCATCGGAGTGGTCAGTGTAAATATTCTTTAGTTGAACTTACAACCAAGTCTGAAAATGAGGTGGAGTACAGATGAGTCAAATTACTGCTTTTGTAGGTGCATTGTTGATTGATGGACAAGGTGGAGAACCTGTTTCCGATAGTGTGGTCCTGGTTGAGAACGGGAAATTCATAGCAGCGGGTGCAAAAGCAACCGTTCCAATTCCGGAAAATGCCGAGCTTGTTGATGTAACAGGCAAAACGGTGATGCCAGGATTAATCGATGCCCATGTCCATGTACACGGGGCCAAAAATCTGAATATGGCTGCGGTGGCGCTGGAAGCCAATGAACTCCAGATGGGGAGAGCACTTCAGGATCTGCCGAAGCTGATCAACGCCGGATTTACAACCGTCAGGGATGTCGGTAGCCATGTTGCTGTATACATTCGCGATCTGATCAAGGAAGGTGTGGTGAAGGGGCCGCGGATTAAAACTTCCCGTCATATGCTCTCTCAGACGGGTGGACATGCAGATATCCATATGATTCCAACGGAACTGAATATCTTCACCGTGTGTGACGGCGTTCCGGAAGTCATTAAGGCAACACGCACGCAGTTCCGTGAAGGGGCGGATTTCATTAAAGTGTGTTCTACAGGCGGGGTACTTTCGGAGAAAGATGACCCTCGCTGGTCGCAATTCCGCATGGATGAGCTGAAGGCGATCGTGTATGAAGCGGAAGCGGTACAGTCTTATGTGGCTGCACATGCGCAAGGTGCACAGGGGATCAAAAATGCGTTGGAAGCGGGCGTACGCACCATTGAACACGGGATCTACATTGATGAAGAAGGCATTGGCATGATGCTGGATCAAAAGGCGGTTCTGGTTCCAACGCTGGCCATTGTACATCGGATCATCAAAGAAGGGCATAAATACGGTGTTCCCGAATTTGGTATCCGCAAAGCCAAAAGTGTATATCAGGAGCATATTGAGAACATGATTATCGCGCGTAAGGCAGGCGTAACCATTGCAGTAGGGACAGACTTCTGCACGTGTGCACCTGTTGAGCATGGCGGGAATGCACTCGAACTTCGATTGCTTGTTGAAGATGTTGGATTTACGCCGATGGAAGCGATCGTAGCCGCAACAAGAGATGCGGCGAGAGCGATGCAGATGGAAGCGGAGATCGGTACGATTGAACCTGGCAAAGCTGCTGATCTGCTGGTATTGAATGTGAATCCGTTGACGGATATTGGACTGCTCGAAAACACAGAGAATATCGAACAGGTCTATTTATCAGGTGAACGCTTGAAATAAGAACGATGGTTCTACGTGAACTGAACTGCACTGACAACATAGAGAATGGGGAGAAGTCACCATGTTTAGTCAACCGATATATATCGCCACAGTATTGCTTGTTATTTTAGCTATAGGGGAACTGGTTTCGATCTGGTCCAAAGCGCGAATTCCTTCCTTGCTTGTTATTCTGATCGGATATTTGCTGCTGAACTGGGCGGGGTTATTTCCTAAAGGAGTGGTATCCAGCTCTGCTCTGACGGCGTTCGGGGCTCTCATGGTGGCTCCGCTGATTGTACACATGGGGACATTAATACCGCTGAAATTAATACGTTCCCAATATAAAGCAATACTGATCTCATTGTTCGCATCACTCACGGCGACAGGCCTTATCCTGTTAATCGTATCACCGTTCTATGGTTATCCTACAGCTGTTGCCGGATCAAGTCCGGTTGTTGGTGGCATTATCTCTTATCTGATCACAACCACGAAGTTGCAGGAGATGAATCTGGGTCATCTGATTACAATTCCGGCTGTTATTCTGGGTATTCATTCCCTCGTGGGGATGCCGATTGCAACCAATATGTTGCGCAGATATGCGTTAAAACTGCAGAAGCAGGGCGCTTTTGAGAACAAGGTTGCAGGGGAAGGCCATGTGAACATTAAAGAAGCGAATGCCAAAACATTCCTTCCGCAACGATTCCAGACCGCACCTATTCTGCTGTTGCTCTTGTTCATTATGGGTAGTCTCTCCATTTATCTAGGTAATGTAACCGGACTTAGCTACAGTATCTGGGCTCTGTTGCTGGGGGTTCTCGGACATCTGATCGGACTGTTCCCATCTCGTATTCTGGATAAAGCAAGTACATCGGGAATTGCCATGATAGGTCTGATCGTAGTCGTTATGACAAGTATGGAGTCGATCACTTTCGATGCGGTGGTTAGTTCCATTATTCCAGTGTTGTTCATTATCGTAATCGGTGTAATTGGGGTGCTGATCGGTGGATTTGTTGGCTCCAAGCTGTTCAAATGGGACCCGCTCAAAGGTCTGCCTGTGGCACTGACTGCACTATTCGGTTTTCCGGGGGACTACATTATCTGTGAGGAAGTAAGCCGTTCAGTTGGACGTGATGAAAATGAACGCAAAGCCATCCTCGATGAGATTTTAACGCCAATGCTGGTAGGTGGATTCACAACGGTCACAACAGCATCCGTGTTAATTGCGTCCATACTGATCAAGACACTTTAAGAGGTTGTCAAAAACGGTCTTTTTGAACACGCACTATAAGAAAAATTGATGTTCTTTTCATCCCAATTTCAGTTTCCATTAAGGTTGGGAAGGTAAGATAAGTCTTGTAAACCCCTTCTCGTGTTAAATAGATGTGTGACTGGCCCTATCGGATTGTCCTCCGGTAGGGCACTTTTTTTTCTTCATTTCTGCGGTTGGTGGTATGATAGATGAATACATAATGTGTAACCAACTCTAGTGACCGGAGGATGGAATTGTGGATCACAGTTTGCACCCGTTGTTTAAGCCTATTCAGATGAATGGAACGTACCCTAACAGTTATTATGTTGAGAAAGTACCTGCTGCTGGTCTGATGGCTTATGTGGCCTGTTATTGGGAATCAGGATCTCTTCCGAACACACATGCGGATGTTGCTAAGAGAGAAGGTCCAGAGCGATCGATGATGACGGTACCTGCCCGGGTATTACCGGATGGTTGCACGGACATGCTGATTACATACGACCCGGTCTGTTCAAAGCACTCCTATGCTTACTGTGGCAATTATACACATCCGTTCGCTGTACCTGAGCCATCCGATGATGGCTCCCCTGCTGGAGACTACACCTTTGGTGTCCGGTTCTTCCCGGGTGGAGCGCATGTCTTCCATGGCATGCCTCTGGAGTGGTTTACGGATAAGCGAATTGCACTTCAGGAATGTTGGCCGGAGAAGCTGAACGGGCTTCAGGAACGGATGGCCGAAACGAATCATTTTGCAGAGCGAGTAGAGGTTATGAATGCGTACTTGAGTCCGTTTACCGTGCAGGCAAGCACATCGGAGAACAATGTGATGAAAAACGTGCTGCACCGCATCTTTATGGATGGGGGACGTATGAGTGTCCAAGAGCTGGCGATGCGTGAAGTGATCAGTGAGCGGCAGTTGCATCGCAAGTTCTCGGAATGGGTAGGAATCAGCCCCAAGCGATTCAGTGAGGTGGTTCGTTTTCATCGTGTGCTGAGTGATATTCATCAAGGGAACACGGCAGACTGGGCAATGCTTGCCCAGAATCATGGATTTTTTGACCAAGCCCATCTAATTCGGCAATTTCGCAAGTTTTATGGAGAGACTCCGTTGACGGCAGCCAGGGAGCATGGCAGAATGTTGTCCGATTTGTACAATAGATCTGTAGCACCTTCGGTTATACTGAAGTCGTGAGAATAAAAGATAAGGGAGACATCATATATGAATGGAACATTGCAGATTCGGGATCACTTGTTAAATGAATTGGAAACAGGCGTACGGACGGGGGCTTCGTTAATTCGCTTGATCCGTTCGGAGGATTGGTCGTATCGTCCACAGGAGAATATGCGTTCATTGGTGGAGCTTGTACATCATTTTATCCAGATTACCGCATCGGATCTTGCCATTATGCAGGAAAAAGGTGAAGCTGAGGTTGGGCTGGTGGAGAATAGTCTGTCGGGGATTCAGGATATCGAGAAGCTTGAAGCAACATTATGGAGCAATTTCGAATCCTACAAAGCCTATATCAAAGGATTGAGCGAAGACGACTTTTTAAATCGTTCAACAAAAGCTTTTTATATGGAACATGGTCACTTGCAGGTTCAATGGCAGATTGAAACCGTAACGCATGTATTCCATCACCGTTCGCAGCTGTATAACTATCTCAAGCAGCAGGGCCATGAACTGAACTTTTTCATGCTGTATGCGTAATTAAACCTGTAATATTAAAGTAAGCTTAGTTGGCTCCACCGGATGGTCCGGTGGGGCTTTTTTTGCGTACATTCGTCTATCAATCTATGAAGTCTATCAAAATTGGACATTATGACCCTGGTAATTCACCGTTGCTTTAATAGATTTCAAGCATAGAATACCGTATCAAAGCAAAAAGGAGGTGATTTCAATGGCCATCCTTTTACCGATACAAAATTACAACCTTCCTGCCGGAGTAGGCAAGTCCTACTACGAAAATTTGGCTGGAGGCACAAATGCCAGCGCTACAGTGAACAACTTTGGACCTTTTCCGGTATCTCTCGTGATCACACGTGTTAATGCACCAGTAGTCACTTACGTTGTTCCTGTAAACAGCAGCCTTACCATTTCTGCAGGTGGAGTTCTGGTGTTTGCCTTGTTAGCTAACCTTGGAGGCGCAGCTTCCGGAACAATTCAATTCGCCGTAGCAGATTTGTAATTGATGTGAACTGGATTGGAACGGCCTCTGTCGGACATCTTGTCGGCAGGGGTTTTCTTTTTTATGGATATACATAGATTTAAATTAATTAAGTGGCTTGTTTACTTTGGCATTCATTCGATTAATTTAAGGTATAGGCGGCACGCAGATTGGTGTTGGCATACAGGAGGTTAGTGGATGATGAATAGAACAATCTTATTTGAAACGGAACGGTTGGAATGTGCGACTTGGAACGAAGGAGATCGTGCGCTGGCGTTTGCATTGTGGGGCGATCATGAGGTTGCCAAGTGGATTAGCAGCAAGGGATTTCTGAGCGAGGATGAGGTAGAGGCACGATTGACACAGGAGATTCAAAGGCAGAAGGAAGCGGGTGTGCAATATTGGCCCCTTTTTGAGAAAGAGTCGGAGGTGTTTGTCGGTTGTTGTGGCCTGCGTCCGTATTCTCCAGAAGAGGATATGTATGAACTGGGATTCCATCTAACCCGGGATCACTGGGGCAAAGGGTATGCCCAGGAAGCAGCGCGTGCGGTGATTACGTATGCCTTTGACGAAATGAAGGCGAAGGCACTGTTTGCCGGGCATCATCCGGATAATGAAGTGTCACGTCACATCTTGATCAAGCTGGGATTTGAGTATACAGGTGATGAACGTTATGAACCAACAGGAAAGAAGCATCCATCGTATGTGCTGCGAAAATAAGAAACCCCCGACCAATGAAGGACAGGGATTGAGGGCATCTGGTTTCCTCTTTTTTATAGAACTAGTTCATTCGAAACAATACGATGTGCGGTGACGATTTGCCCGGTGCTGTCTTTTCCCCACACTGAAATTTCAGTTAATGCAGCTGCGCCTCCACCCGTTGTGAATACATATTCGTATCCATCCAGGTTGGCATAGTAGGTTTGAGAGAAGACTTGCCCGGGGGTCAGATTAACGGATTGCAGCACATATAAGGTTCTCGTTCCATTCAGGAAATAACCTTCAATGAGTACATTGGACGTATTGATGGAATCGGTGTTGACCATTTTGATGGTGACCTGTTGTGTAGGCCTGCTACCACCGGAGAGGTTGTTCTCGATCGGGCCTGTAGAAAGGACTGCCATAGGTCCATCTCCTTTTTTTATGAATATCTTTTCCTGAGAAAAGCTAGAATAGCATATGTTAGAATCCACAAAAGCGTTTGGACAGAGAGATATATGTACTGAATGAAAAGGAGGAACTGAATCTTCTGTCCCAAGGAGATATATGTTTTCATGCTTTTTTTATTTCGCTTTCAGCTTCTATTAAGGTAGCAGAGGTAAGATAAGTCTTGTAAACCCCTTCTCGTGTTAAATAGATGTGTGACTGACCCCGCCGGGCGCCGGTGGGGTATTTTTTTGTTTTATTTTCAAATAAACAAAACTAAACAAAAATAAATAAAAGAATATATCTGTGTTTATTATTGACTACCAAAGATAAACAAAGGTATAATGAATGTGAAATAAAGAACTTACTATGTACGTGGCAAGCCATTTGATTTTCAATATAAGGAGAGATTGATCATGAACGTGACCCTTAGCAATGAAACAACGCAGGCTGCAGGTTTCCATATCCCATTTGTCCGTGAGATGGCTGAGATTACACAACATATGTGGAAAAATGGCTGGGATGAGCGCAATGGCGGTAATGTCAGCTATCTGCTGGAGGAAGAGGAAGTTGCCCAATATATCGATATCCATCATGTGATTCGCAAGATCAAACCGGCATTTTCGGTGCATGAGCTGGCAGGCAAGTATTTTATCGTGACCGCATCGGGCAAATATTTCAAAAATGTACTCGCTGATCCGGAGAGCAATCTAGGATTGCTGCGTGTATCGCAGGATGGACAGGAGCTGGAAGTGCTCTGGGGATTGAAGTCGGGCGCGAATCCAACAAGTGAGTTGCCTACACATTTCATGAGCCATATCGAACGTTTGAAATTGGATCCGAACCACCGGGTTGTCATGCACAACCATGCCACTCATGTATTGGCTATGACGTTTATCCACGAATTGGATGAAGCAAAATTCACGAAGACGCTGTGGCAGATGTGCACGGAGTGTGTGGTTGTATTCCCGGATGGGATCGGTATTATTCCATGGATGATTCCTGGATCAAACGAGATTGGACGCGAAACGGCTGAGAAAATGAAAGAATACCACGCAGTCATCTGGCCGCAACATGGCATCTTTGGAACAGGAACAACGATTGACGAGGCATTTGGTCTGATTGAGACCATCGAGAAGGCAGCCCAAGTGTATATGCTGGTTGCTGGTCACGAGATCCGGCAGAGAATTACGGATGAGCAGCTGACCACACTGGCACAAGCGTTTGGTGTTACTCCTCGTCCCGGAATTCTGGGCAGTTAAAATAGTTAACGCATAGATCAAGGAAGTGGTCTTTGGTTCATTGAACCAAAGGCCATTTCCTTTTTTTTGACGAACAATCGTCATTTTGGTTCAAAAAAGTTCAAATTGCTGAACAAGAATGGCTTTGTTATCGATTATTGAATCGTAGAATGCATTATCACGCGCTGGCGAAATTCGGGTGAAATGACGTATTGTCAACGGCTCTGCGATTTTGCATAATAACAATGCTTCACAGATGAGAGACGGAAGGAAGTTATGATCATGCTTGGCAAAATGAAGAGAATCTTAATAGGCAAGCCAATGAAATCGGCTGAACTGGATGGAGAAAAATTGGGGAAATGGAAGGCACTCGCCATCCTGTCCTCGGATGCCCTATCGTCCGTTGCCTACGGTACGGAACAGATCTTGCTGGTGCTCGTTGCGGCCGGATTCGCCGCCCTGTGGTATTCTGTTCCGATTTCCATCGCCGTGCTGGGATTACTCGTCATTTTAATTTTTTCCTATCGCCAGACGATATTTGCTTATCCAACAGGAGGCGGCGCTTATATCGTAGCCAAGGATAACCTGGGTACAACATCCAGTCTGATTGCCGGAGGATCTCTGCTGGTCGATTATATTTTGACCGTTGCGGTAAGTTCGTCGGCAGGGACGGATGCGATTACGTCGGCTTTTCCTATGCTGCATGACTACAGTGTTGTGATTGCTCTGATTATGATTGTTTTTCTAACCATTATGAATTTGCGGGGAGTGACGGAGTCAGCGTCTGTGCTGGCGATCCCCATTTATCTATTTATCTTTTCGATTGCGGTTCTGATTATCTCGGGTGGAATCAAATTTCTTGCCGGGGGGATGGAAGCAGCTGCACCAGAATTCGGAACTAGTCTATCCCATGTGAGTATGTTTCTGTTATTAAAAGCATTTAGCTCCGGTTGTTCGGCCTTGACTGGCGTGGAAGCGGTAAGTAACGCGATCCCAAACTTCAAGCAGCCTGCTGAGAAAAATGCCGCGGGTACATTACTGCTCATGGGTTGTATTTTGGGAGCCATGTTCATCGGTATCACCTTACTGGCTTATGGGTACGGAGTGAAGCCTGATCCCAAAGCAACGGTCATCTCCCAGATTGCTGAAGCGACGTTTGGCAGGGGCACGATGTATTTTATCATCCAGGGTGTAACGGCACTGATCCTGTTCCTCGCAGCCAACACAGCTTATTCGGCTTTTCCGCTGTTATCCTTCATGATGGCAAAGGATAAATACATGCCGCATGCATTTATGGTCAGAGGAGACCGCCTTGGTTTCTCAAACGGGATCATTTTCCTCAGTGTGATGTCTGCGCTGCTGGTGGTCGGGTTCAAAGGGAATACGGAAAGCCTGATTCCGCTCTATGCGGTTGGGGTGTTCATTCCATTTACCCTGTCACAGCTCGGTATGATGATTCGCTGGATCAAAGTCAAGCCGTCTGGCTGGCAGATGAAGTTGCTGGTCAATACCGTCGGTATGCTGACTACACTATCGATTACCCTGATTTTTATTTTCACCAAGTTCACGCAGACATGGGTCATCTTTATCTTTTTGCCGTTCGTTGTGTATGTGTTCATGCGTATTCACCGTCACTATTGCAACATTGCAGATGAGCTACGGATTGATATTCAGGTTGATAAGCCAGCCAAAAAAGGCAATACGATAGTCATTCCTGTTGCGGGCATTACCCGGGTCGTTATGAATACGATCAGTTACGCCCAGACGATGTCGGATCACGTCGTCGCGCTGTACATTGGATTTGATGATGAGGCGATACGCAAGATGGAGCAGAAGTGGGAAGAGTGGAATCCAGGCGTTCGTCTGGTTGTAATCAAATCGAGATACCGTAGCATTATGGGGCCGCTGAAGAAATTCATTGATACTGTAGAGTGGAAAACGGCCGAGACCGATCACATCACTATATTAATCCCGCAATTCATCACCAAGCACTGGTGGCAAAATGTACTGCACAACCAGACCAGCTTCATGATCCGAGCCTATCTGATCAATTACAAAGACGTGATTGTCACCACGGTGCCATATCATCTTAATCGTTAACTCGAACGGTTAATCGCTTTACCTCGTTTGGAAGATTTACAGATTATTGTAAAATGAGTCGCTTTTATTAATAAGCAAACGTTCATATTCCATTTACACATCAAACCGCAGGGACATCTCCAAACAGGGGAGTTCTTGCGGTTTTTTGTCATGAAATCCGGTTTGGATACCGCTTTCGAATGGATGCACATTTCCGTAAAGTCCCTTGTCCATGATTAACGTTACGTTGATTCAGAATGAATTTTGCTGTGACATTCGACTCTTACACTAGATAACGTGGTGCTGAAGTTGATCTAACATTTCAGACACACTGAATGCGTGAAACAAGGGGGAAGAAAATCCGATGAGTGAGCTTGATAACCGGATCAGCTTGCCCGCCGCCAAACGGCGCGTATCCGGTACGAGTGAGCGCCGGACAGCCTCGCTGCGTGTGCAGCGAATGCGGGAGAATCTGCTGGCCTATGGTTTCCTGGCACCATCGCTGCTTTTGTTTGCAGTGTTTCTGTTTTACCCGATGTTTAAGTCCGTGTACCTGAGTCTGCATTCCACAGATCCGACGGGGCAGATTGCGGCTTATGTAGGACTGGATAACTTCAAGGCCGTGTTCCAATCAGGACTGTTTATGCAAGGGATGAAAGTGACATTACTATTTGTACTGTTTACAGTGCCTACGGGCATGCTGGCTGCTCTGATTCTGGCTGCACTGACCCACAACCGGTTCAAGGGAATGCGTGTGTTCCAATTTGTATTCTCTCTGCCCGTGGTGTTATCCGTCGGTTCGTCAGCGGTGATCTGGAAGTTTCTATTCCACCCGACCCTTGGCATGCTGAATTATCTGCTTGGCAAAGTAGGTATGGATCCAATTCCCTGGCTCACCAGCCCGGATTGGGCATTGATCTCAATTTCCATCATGACAATTTGGATGAACCTTGGATTCAACTACATTATTCTATCCAGTGGTTTGGCGGGCATCCCGGATGAGATCTACGAGAGCGCCAAGATTGACGGTGCAGGACCATTGCTGACGTTTCGCAAAATTTCGATGCCGCTACTGTCACCAACGTTGTTCTTTGTCACGGTTGTATCAATCATTGGTGCTTTTCAATCGTTCGGTCAGATCAACATTCTAACCCGGGGTGGTCCGATGGACAGTACAAATGTTTTTGTATATTCCATCTATCAGGAAGCCTTCGTTAATTTCCGCTTTGGTACAGGTAGTGCACAGGCACTGATCCTGTTCGTGGTGATTATGTTGCTGACCCTGATCCAGTTCAAATGGGTAGAAAGGAAAGTGCATTACCAATGAGTGCGACATGGACCAAAACGCTGTTGTATGTATTACTGACGATCTGTGCAGCGCTTGTGCTGTATCCGGTGATGTACACCTTTTTCATGGCCGTGATGACGCCGGAAGATGCGAGTGCTTATCCGCCGCATATCATTCCAAATTCAATCGATCTGTCCAACTTTAGCGAAGTATTTGATATTGTTCCGATCGGTCGATTTATCGGCAATACCTTTCTTGTCGCAGGACTGACAACGCTTGGTCAATTGATTACAGCGAGTATGGCAGCCTATGCTTTTGCGAAAATGCAGTTCAAAGGCAAAAACGTCATCTTCAGCATGTTTGTCGCAACGATGATGATTCCATGGGAAGTGACGATGATCCCCAACTACCTAACGGTTCGCAGTTGGGGCTGGCTAGATAGTTACCAGGGGCTTACCGTGCCGTTTCTGGCAACGGCGTTTGGTACATTCCTGCTAAGACAGTTCTTCATGCAGCTACCCAAGGAATTGTTCGAGGCGGCGAAGATCGACGGTTGTGGTCATATTCGCTATTTCATATCGCATGTCTTGCCTTTGTCCCGTCCGGCACTTGGAACACTGGCAATCTATTCATTCTTAAGCATGTACAATTCGTATCTCTGGCCGCTGCTGGTGACAAACACACCGGAAATGAGAACCGCACAGATCGGAATCTCGATGCTGGAGTTCCAGGAATCCACAGCGTGGAATCTTGTATTTGCCGGAACAGCCATGGTCATTCTACCATCCTTACTGCTATTGATTTTCGGGTTGAAACAGCTTGTCCGCGGAATGGCCGCAGGCGCGCTAAAGGGGTAGGGAGAGAAAGTTTTACAACTATTTAATTGAAGTGGAAGCTCTGAAGGTTTTGATCTAAAGATTTTAATTTAGAGGTTTTGAATTAAACCTTGTATCTTCTTACAAGGTCCACGGTTTGGATACCAGGAGCGAATAAAATGAGGCTCGTGCTTCAAATAAAATGTTGAAATGAACGACGGTAGTAGTGGAGGGGACGAAATCGATTCTGAAGAAGCAAAGCGTTCGCCTTTATCCCCGGATTTTCCCCTTTGAGAGGGGGAATGAGAAAAATCCGGGAATAACAGCGATCAAAAGAACGATTCGTAACCGTAACGGCCACACCGCGTCATCCCCAAGATTTTATTGTACGCGAGCCATATAAAAGGAGAGCGATTTCGTTTGAAAAAAAGAGGAACATTCGCATTAATGCTGGCTGCACTCATGTTTGTCATTTCCGCTTGCGGAACAAAAGCTGAAACAAGCAGCCCGGCAAGTGGAGCACAAGCAGAAGCGGCCGCAGCTGAAACAACACAATTGACGTGGTGGCATTCCATGTCTGGCGCTGGGGAGAAAGCCATTAACCAACTCGCTTTCGATTTTAACGCTAGCCATCCCGACATTCAGGTGAAACCCATCTATCAAGGGAAGTACGATGAAAGTCTGAACAAACTCAAAGCATCCATGGGCTCAGACAGCGGTCCAGACATTATCCAAGTCTATGAGATTGGTAGCAAGTTCATGATCGATTCGGGCATGATTACGCCAGTACAACAGTTCATCGACAAGGATCAGTTCGACCTGTCCCAACTGGAGCCAAACATCATCCGATACTACACCATCGATGGCAAATTGAACGCCATGCCGTTTAACACATCCAACCCGATCCTGTATTACAACAAGGATATGTTCAAAGCAGCAGGTCTGGACCCGGAGAACCCGCCGAAGACGTATGAAGAGTTTGAGCAAGCAGCAAAAGCACTGGCGAAAGACGGTAAGCCAGGTGCATCCATGGCGATCTACGGCTGGTTTATGGAACAGTTCTTTGCAAACCAGAATGCAGATTATGTAAACAATGGAAACGGAAGAAATGAAGCAGCTACAGAGTCTCTGCTGAACTCCGAAGCTGGAGTGAAGACTTTAACGTGGTGGAAAAAGATGATTGATGAGAAGACCCTCTCCAATCTGGGACGTAGCACAGACGATACAACAGCAGCATTTACCGCTCAGCAAATCGGTATGACTCTTGATTCCACAGCTGGCCTGCGTAAAATTGTAGAAGGTTCAGGTGGCAAGTTTGAACTGGGAACAGGCTTCCTGCCTCGTCCAGCGGATGCCAAAGAAGGCGGCGTTGTAGTGGGTGGAGCGAGCTTGTACATCATGAACAACAAATCCGAAGCACAACAACAAGCGGCATGGGAATTCATCAAGTACTTGGCTACACCAGAGGTACAAGCGAACTGGAGTGTTGCGACAGGATACTTCCCTATTACGACAGCAGCCTACAATGAGCAAGTATTAAAGGATAATATGGCGAAGTACCCGCAATTCCAGACAGCAGTCGATCAATTGCACGCTTCCGCCGATTCGACAGCAACATCCGGGGCATTAATGGGTGTATTCCCGGAAGCCAGACAACTTGTCGAAGGAGCGATTGAAACGGTCCTGAATGGACAAGGTACACCACAGGAAGCATTGGATGTAGCAGCTAAACAAATTACAGACAAGATTGCGCAATATAATAGTACGGTGAAGAAATAATTGTAGGCTAATCTCACATTACAACCAGATGCGGCGTTCATCAATGATCGTCGCATTGTTGTAATTTTATGATATCCTCTGAGACCTAAGACGGATTTTTCTTAATGTACAACCTGATTGAACAAATGATTGCAACATTGATAACATGATGAACATTAACAGGTTATGTCTGATCATAGGCCAAGTAACAAAAGTATGGCTTAAAAGAATGAGGGATTGTATGTCAAAATAAAAGATATTTAATTAACATGTGTCAGTAGTTCGATTTTATATACCACGGATAGGCCTAAAGTCGAGATGACGATTTATGTAAAAAAACCTCCTACGCGCTAACAATCGGCAAAACCTACGAATAATTGCAGAATGTACTCATTCTCCAGACAAGATATAGCTTAGAAAGATTTCGCGAAAATCAGCGGGTATTGTAGAAATTAGTTCTCTATGGGCAAATGAATATAATATGTTTAGCTCCCTAAAACAGCTTGCAGCCTCCCATCTGCAAGCTGTTTTTTTTCTAATTAATGCCTGTTAATTTTCACCAAGTGAAGG
Source organism: Paenibacillus sp. 10L310 (assembly GCF_056395745.1). Taxonomy (NCBI): domain Bacteria; kingdom Bacillati; phylum Bacillota; class Bacilli; order Caryophanales; family Paenibacillaceae; genus Paenibacillus; species Paenibacillus sp. 10L310. The sequence goes on from NZ_JBFTKC010000001.1 coordinate 40,308, forward strand.
TATAGTAGACAGGATTATATTGAAGGAGTGTTGACGAAATGCAAGATCAACCCGTTTTAATCGCACTATTTGCCATAGCGGCAGGAATTTTTAGTTTGCTCGGTGGTATCAACAATTGGGATTGGTTTATGAAGAGCTTTAGAGCAGGAATTTTTGTAAAGACTATTGGACGGCAGGGTGCAAGGGTGGTATATGGTATTCTAGGTGTCGTCATGATTGTCATTGGTGTACTACTGTTACTGATCGGATAGTTATTGGGAAATAAACGAACTCACTAAGTATCATCTACATACGATGTTTATGATTTAAGGCAAAGTAAGAGGATATGTGAGAAGAGTCAAATGGAAAAAGCGTTTGAATGCTTAAAACAGCAGTATGCAGTAAGACCAGGATAGAATATCAAATCAAATAGCATGCCTGAAAAAAACATAGCCATAACAAAAAGACCACCGAAAAATTTCGGTGGTCTTTTACCAAATTCAGGTTTATCCATCTCAATCTGGTTTAATTATCTTTTAAGTCTTCAACAGAGTTGATCTCCATGTACGTTGGAACAACCAGACCTTGTTTAACTCCTGTCATGCTGACAGCGATATCTTCAATCTTGTCTCCATATGTCTTCCAGTAGTCCCCATGTGTGAGCGGGAGCCATACGGCTGGAGAAGCATCGATATCACCTGCTGCCAAGCCTGCCCACATGGGGCCAGCTTCGACTTGCAGTGCTTTGACTGTGTAACCCAGATCCGTCTCAAGCACATACTTCATCAGGTTGGTACTCGCAATTTCAGAGTCCCATGCAACATAACCGAGACGTAAATTGTCACCTTTAACCGGGGTTAACCCCTTGGTCCATTCTTCAATTTGGTCCGGATGTTTTTCCGCATAAGTCTTGGCAGCTTTTTCAGGCGAAACGCCCTTTTGAATGTCTACCATGATTTCACTCATTTGATCTGCAGTCCAATTAAAACGAGAGAAGAACTCATAGGCAACGGGATGATCTTCCTTGATTCCCTTACGTCCAACCGTGTGAACTTCCTCTGCATCGCCGAAAATTAAGTCGGGATCATCCAAATACTTCAGATCATACTGATTGAACATCCAGTGTGGAGTCCAACCCGTAACGATGATGGGTTCTTCATTTTTATAAGCTTTGTCCAACGATGCAGTCATTGCTGCTCCGGAGCCTTCAATCAGATTCCAGTTAGACAATTCATAATGTTTAATGGCGTTTGCTGTGGCCTTCATCAGACCTGCACCCGGGTCAATACCAACGATTTGGTGATTAACCTCTTCGCCCACATTAGCACTTGCCGATGGAGTGGAAGAAGCGGCACCTGTCTCCAGATCTGCAATAGAGTTTACTTCAGTCATGTACTTAGGAACCACGAGGCCTGTACGTACACCTGTCATATTAGCCCCCAGATCGTCCACCTGGTCTTTGTAACGTTCCCAGTAGTCTGCGTGTGTCAATGGCAGCCAAGCTGCTGGAGAGGCATCTACGTCGCCTGAGGCAACACCCGTCCACATTGGTCCGGCTTCGACTTGCAGAGCGTTAACTTTATAACCCAATTTGTTTTCCATCACATATTTTAGCAAGTTCGTACTTGCGATTTCGGAATCCCAAGCCACATAGCTGAGTTTGAATGCATCACCGTTCACTGGAGTCAGACCTTTGGTCCACTCAGCAATCTGATCGGCATGTTTCTCAGCATAAGCTTTAGCTGCTTCTTCTGCAGATGTGCCATCTTGGATAGCAGTCATCATTTCACCCATTTCATCCGATGTCCATTGGAAACGGGACAGGAATTCAAACGCAACAGGGTGATCTTCTTTCAGACCTTTACGGGCGATGGTGTGAATTTCTTCAGCATCACCGAAAGATTTTTCTGGATCTTCCAGATATTTCAGATCATATTTGTTGAACATCCAGTGCGGAGTCCAACCTGTAATAATGATTGGATCTTCATTTTTGATCGCTTTGTCCAGCGTGGCTGTCATGGCTGCACCAGAGCCTTCAATCAGAGTCCAGTCAGTTAATTTATAGTCTTCGATCGCTTTTGCAGCAGACTTCATGATACCAGCCCCTGGATCGATACCGATAATCTGATAGTTTACTTCTTGACCTACAGCATTGGCTGCTGAATTGTTGCCACCAGCCGAAGTTGTGCCACCAACGAAGTATTGTGAGAAACCAGCTACAAGCACAAGGAATGTTGCTGCAGCAGTGATCCATGCTTTTTGCTTGGCTGTAATGCGTGAGGTTTTTTTGCGACCTGGCATAAATACATTTTGTGTAAAACGGTCCAGAACAATCGCGAGTACAACAACGGCCAGACCGGCTTCGAAACCTTTACCGATTTGAAGCTGTGTTACAGCACGATAGACTTCCGCACCAATACCTTGTGCACCAATCATGGATGCAATAACAACCATGGACAGTGATAGCATGATGGTCTGGTTAATACCGGACATCACGGTAGGCAAAGCGAGTGGAAGCTGTACTTTGAACAACTTTTGCATGGAAGTTGAGCCGAATGCATCAGCTGCTTCAACCAATTCACTAGATACCTGTCTGATCCCCAGATGAGTCAGACGAATCGTTGGCGGAATCGCAAATATAACAGAAGCGATAACACCTGGAACGACACCGAGACTAAAGAATGTGACCGCAGGCAGCAAGTAGACAAATGCAGGCATCGTCTGCATGAAGTCAAGCAGCGGTGTAATGATACGCGCCGCAGTTTTACTGTATGCGAGCCAGATTCCGACAGGTACACCAAGCAGGATCGAAACCAATCCTGAAGTGATAACCAGACCGAGTGTGTCCATCGATTGGGACCAGTATCCCAAGTTATCTACGAGCAAGAATCCGATAACCGTAAATAGTGTCAGTGGGAGTCGTCCTACGAGGAACGCAAGAACACCCAATATGGCAATGAACAGGAGTGGATGGGGCAGCATGAACAGCCCGGAGAAGAATCCAACTACTGCCTGAATAACAATAGAGATTACATTAAACAATCCGGAGAGCGAGGAGCTCATCCAGTCAACGATGGATTCAATCCACGATGCTAGTGGTATTTTGGGAATCATTCGCAAGTTCCTCCTTTACTGCAACTTCACCGCTAAGTGCACCCAGCAGGGCACCGCGGACGATAACACCTTGCAGACGGCCATTCTCACCAACTACAGCGAGCGGCACATGGGCAGAACTTACAATCTCGAACAATTCATGAATCAGGGTTTCAGGCGACACCGTCGGCCCGTCCGTGATCAGAATGTCGTTCAATAATTTGTTTTCGCGCATAGCACGGGTTGCATCTTCAGCTGTAATAACACCCAGCAGTTTGATCGAACGGTCAATGACAAACAGGTTGGAAATACCACGTTCGCGCATTAATTCGAGGGCAACACGAGGACCACGATCAAGCGTAATTGTTTCAGGGCGACGCATTACGTGAGATGCTGTAAGGACCTTGGACAGATCCACGTCTTCGACGAAGCGGGCCACATATGAGTTGGCCGGTTGAATCATGATTTCTTCCGGTGTACCGATCTGCACAACTGCGCCGTCTTTCATGAGGGCAATACGATCGCCGATGCGCAGCGCTTCGTCCAAGTCATGGGTAATGAAAATGATGGTCTTTTTCATTTTATCCTGAAGCTCGATCAACTCATCTTGCATATCACGGCGAATCAATGGATCAAGTGCACTGAAGGCTTCATCCATCAGTAGTACTTCCGGGTCATTGGCAAGTGCACGCGCCAAGCCGACACGTTGCTGCATCCCGCCACTGAGTTCATCTGGCATTTTGTCTTCCCAGCCCTTAAGGCCAACCAGCTCAAGTGAGGTTTTTGCCTTCTCCCGGCGTACTTCCTTATCTACTTTTTGTATTTCCAATCCATACTCCACATTATCAAGAACGGTACGGTGCGGGAACAACGCAAACTTCTGGAAGACCATGCTAATCGTTTTCCGGCGCACTTCGCGCAATTGTTCTTTGTTCATCTTGCGTAGATCCTTACCATGGACCAGAATTTCTCCGGATGTTGGTTCAATCAGACGATTGAACATCCGAACCAGTGTGGATTTACCACTCCCGGACAGTCCCATAATAACGAAAATCTCGCCTTCCTTAATGTCCATGTTGACCCGGTTGACACCAACCGTTATCTGTTTTTCTTTGGCCAACTTTTCTTTACCCCAACCTTGCTCCAGTAATTGCAGACCTTGCTCGGTTTGGGGTCCAAACAATTTACTTACGTTTTTCACTTCAAGTATGGTCATGTTTTCACCCCTTCTGATGTGTTGTGCACTTCGAACGGCTTTCAGCATCCATAAGCCCATACACTTATGCGCCCAGCCACGAAATCCGGTAATTGTTGCTTCGCTTCCCGTCTTTCTGGGTAACGTTTTTAAGTCTAACAATACTTAACCAGTATATCAACCGAATAAACAGTACATAATGTTTGTACAGTAAAAACTGTACAAAGTTTTCCTCCCATATGCTCCGTCATTCTCCTTATTCTGGCTAATAAGGTAGCTTTACATTTGACATTGCTTTTCCTACAATAGAAAATGAGCTGAATTGAAGCTGAATTTTTTGGTTAAAAGATAGTCATAGGCAATTGTAGCCTGGTAAAGTTCCCATTTTCATACATTGGGTGAATGAAAGCCCTCTGGCATATATGATGTCCGGCTGAGTGCTTTCCCATGTAAGCAGGACTTTTAAAGTGTTGCAATTATTTCGCCAAAGACTGTGGAATGTTCAGAATGGAGGTTGCAAGCATGGGCTTGGACCATTTACAAGAGGAACAGCAGGCAACCGTGCTGAAGATTCGTAAGCGCGTCATTGAAGCCATTGGACGTAATATGGATCTTTACGGCGTTACGCTGTCGACGGGACACTTATATGGATTGCTATTTTTTGCAGACAAACCAATGACCCTTGACGATATGGGACGGGAAATGGAAATGAGCAAAACGAGTATGAGTACAGGTGTACGAACACTGCTGGATTTGAAAATGGTAAATAAAGTGTGGAGCAAGGGCTCCAGAAAAGACCTATATGAAGTGGAATATGACTGGCATCAGACGTTTACGGATTATTTTGCGATTAAATGGAGAAAAGCCGTGGAGAGTAACCTTCAGATTCTACGCAAATCAATTGAAGAACTGAATCGACTAGTCGAAGTTCTGGATGAAGAGGCGGATGCTGAACTTATCCACATCCTGATGGAAGACAAACACAAAGTTTTGCAAGCGGAAGCATATTACAAATGGTTGGATCGGTTGATTGATACCATGGAAAATGAAGAGATATACAAGCTTGTTCCGAAGGAAGAGATTAAGGAACATTCATAATTACATGCAAAGGGCCCTTTCCGTTATAGGAGAGGGCCCTTTGGCCTGTGCAATATCTTACTGAATTATTAATGAAGGAACACGATGTAAAAGATAATCTTGCCCATCGTATCGACCTATGTTCACATCTAATGTCCGATCAGACCTGCCTGAGGAAAGACTACAGACTGCTGAGTAATCTGTTCCAGTTCGTTCAGAATCTGCAACCGGCCACCCGGGGTCCAGCATAACCGTTGCCAGTTCGAAATATCGTGAACGTTACCATACAATACAGCAGGAGATCGATTCCATGATGCCGTTTGTTTCATGCGTCGGAACACCTTTTCACTGGCAGGTTGAAGCGAAGCACGATGAATTAACAGGTAATCCGTGTCCAGCACGGGAATACTATCCGCTACATACTCATTTCTGGAACTTTGGGGAGATACAAGCTGAGCAGGCTGAAGTCCCAATTCAGCATACAACAAGTGATTTAATGGATGCTCGCCAGTCCCTTTTAAGCGAATGGACTGATTCGTAACCTCCATCAGAGCCAACCGTTTTTGTCCGAAATAGGGTTGCAGGTTCAGGCTTGCTTCAAGCTTGCGAAACTCAAGTTCTTTGAAATTCAGCAACGCTTGTTTCTCACGTCCGACCAGTTCGGCTATGCGAATATGGTTCTCTTTCCAGTCCTCAGTAGACTCCAAGATGATGGTGGGTGCAATACTTTTCAGGCGATCGTAATAGGGCTTGTGGTAATAATCACCGATGATCAAGTCTGGCTTCGCCTGCCGAAGTTGATCGAATTGTCTGGTTAATCGGCGTTCTTGTTCATATTCATCCGATTCTCGGTCAAACACACCTTCACCTTCCAGCACAGCTACCGGGCGCAGTCCAAGCGAGGCCAAGTTCTCATGGAATCCCATAATGGATGCCGTAGCTACGCGAAGTTGATCTCTTTTCATATATACGCTGGGAGCAATCCCCAAGGTTTGTTTGAATTTGCGGCTAAAATAATACTCATTACCATACCCGACAGATACCGCGACGTCTTTGAGGATACAGGGTTCCTCTGTCAGCTGTTTTTTTGCTTCGTTTATACGTAAACGATTCAGGTAATCGGTCGGTGACATGCCTTTTGCCTTCTTGAAACTGCGTGAATAAGAGCTGGGGGTGAGTCCAGCAATCTTGGCAAGCTGATCCATGCTGATTCCTTCACTCATGTAACGTCGCATATGCATAATGCTGCGTTCCAAGGCAGGGTCCACTTTCTCATGATTGGCTTCTAGCCTGTTCTCTGAGAGAAATTGCAACAGCTCATGCAGCTGGCTATGTATGCTGATAAAGTGATCCGGTTGAAGACCGCGATAGGTTTCATACAGTTGTTCCAAACGTAATACAGCCTGCTGCTCATGACGAACCAGCAACCTGCCTGTCTCCCAATCCAGCGGGAAGGCGGGTGATGAGGTCATTTTCCATTCACCGCGCACTTGCTGCAAACAAACCGTATCCATGCTTAGCAATATACATTCGGTAACGTTCGAGCGTACAGCGGCCTCGATGGTTGTTCCTGGCTTCAGTACAAACAAGCTGCCCGCTTGCGCCGTATAGACTGTATCATTCAGGACCAGAACACCGTCTCCTTGCAAAATAAGACAGAGCATGGGCCGTGACACCGTCTTGCCTTGCACACGGAAATTCTCCCCACGACGCACACGGCACATGGAGGAGAGGAGCGGTAGAGATGAGGTTTCAGCAATGAAGGGAAACTGTTCAGTCATACGGACCATCCTTTTGTCTTATTTTCTTAATGATAACAATTATCATTCTCATATGGAAGATATTTTTGAAAAATAGTTTTCGACAACCAAAAAAGGACTACCAAGAGCCGTTATGGCTACATGGTAATCCTTTTTGTTATGGACATGTCCGTTGAATGGGCTATACGCCTGAATCAACATGATATGTTAGTACGGTGTCACCAATAGAATATTGTCGAGGAAAACGTCACTCATAACTTTTTTCCCTGTTCCACCCGTTTGCACGTGATACAAGCGAAATTGATCTTTGGCATTGATGTAGAAGAGGCCCGCAACATCATCTCTGATATGGAATGCATCCCATTCGTCCCCGGTAAGTTTCGTTACCTTGAGGGCTGTATTAACCGAATAGAGTCCATTGTTGCCCGAGATGTATGCAGCCGTAGATGTACCATTGGTCAATTGATTCGCAACATACGTTACATTGTTCAGGTTCAGGTTGGCAGACTTGGTCACTTTGTTGCCCGAGACCGTTTTGGCATAAGCCTTTTTGTCGGCATCAATAAGGACAACCTTGTCTGTACCTAAGGCACTTATTTCACGAACGCTCTTATTATGAAGTTGAAGTGTTTTGGCTGAAGTGGTTAACGCAAACGCTTTGCCTTTGGCATAATTATAATCCTTATTGCTGTCGAGAACGATTCCTTTGTTATACACGTAAAGATTGTTTCCCCAACCACCGGAATATACAGCATTCACATCCAGTTTGGCTTTGGGATTAACCGCGGTTGCTTTGCCAGTGTTGTATTTCACCTTATACATGACAACAGCATTGGTGGAGTAAAACTCCTCGTAGGGGTCTGTATTTACCATCAGTTGCAGTTCGTTTTTGGCTTGATTCGTAAAATAACGTCCTTCCACTGCGCCTGCGGCAATCCGCTGCACAGCTCCAGCACCGTTGGACGTTTTGGACACGATCCACGTGTTTCCATTAACTAACGCATTATAGTAGGCGCGCCCTTTGGTTACCAGGAGGAATGGGAAGTCGGTATCAGCCTTGTCAGCAATCTTGGTGACAGATGAAGCGTCACTATTGCCATTCGCACGATAAATGGTACCTGTAGCATCCAGATAATAGATGAATCCGTTATCCGTGTAATAGCTGAGTACATCTGTAGCAAATGTCTCTGCCGCATCGCTGGACCCGTCATTCGGAACCCGAAGCAAGGTTGTGGAAGAAGCAGTCTGCGTGTAGTAGAGATAAGAGCCTGCCGCGAGCAAGTCCACCCCTTGGAAATCAATTAATACTTCTGTTGTATTGCTGCCATCCGCCGATACTTTGTACAAAACTCCGTCGGACTCATAATACACTGTGGATTGGCTAAGTGAAGCTGCCTCGGCTGCGGTTCCACCTCCCAATGTCACTGCTGCAATGAGTGTAAATAACAGCAATGTACAGATGGTGCGTTGTACGTATGTATACCCTGTTTTCATTCGTTCATCGGTCCCCTTCGTTCTTCTATATGTATGTCGTTAATTCCTTATGTTATATCGGTAAACTATGAAAGATATGTTAGCTCTCAAACATGAAAAAAAGAAGAGAATGAAATTGAATTTCATAGTCATTCAAACCTGAAATCGAATTGCGCATGATGCTGCCAATCCCGTCCCAAAGCATACTCCGCCTGACTTGATCGTGATAACATTACACTCAACCAGAGCAGCGAAGAGAGCCAACTGACAAACAACCAACGACAGGAGCGAAACGATATGATGAATATAGCAACGATTGGTACAGGGTCCATTGTGGATGCCATTTTGTCTGCGATCAATGAGCTGGAAGATGTTACGTGTACAGCGATGTACTCCCGGAAGAGAGAGACAGCACAGGAGCTTGCGGGTAAGTATGGGGTCGATACCATCTATACGGACCTGGAATCCCTATTTTCAGATACAAATGTAGATCTCGTATATATTGCTTCACCAAACAGCATGCATTACGAACAGGCCTATCAGGCACTTCAACATGGCAAACATGTCGTCTGCGAAAAACCGTTCACGTCCACGCTTCAGGAAGCAGAAACGCTGATTGCACTTGCAAAAGAAAAGAATCTGTTGCTGTTTGAAGCCATCTCCAACATTCATCTGCCCAATATTAAAGTCATACAGGAGCAACTACCAAAGCTTGGTCCGATCAAACTCATCCAGTGTAACTACAGTCAATACTCGCGCAAATACAATGATCTGCTTGCAGGGGAAACACCGAACGTATTCAATCCACATTTCTCTGGTGGCGCGCTGATGGATATCAATATTTATAATCTGCATCTGGTCATGAATCTGTTTGGCAGTCCGAATACCGTATCGTATACCGCGAACAAGCATGCAAACGGCATTGATACGTCAGGTGTAGTGGTTCTCCACTATCCGGAGTTTATTGCGGAATGTGTAGGTGCCAAAGACACAAACAGCATGAACTTTGTGCTTATTCAGGGCGAGAAAGGTTATCTTCAGGTTGTAGGAGGAGCTAACGGTTGCCGGGAGATCAAGCTTCAGATCGGGAATGAGCCTGCTGTGGCGTATAATGCGCAGACCAAATTGAATTGGCTGTACTATGAGTGGGAAGCGTTCAGGGACATCCATGCAAGTGGTGATCACAAACGGTGTTTCGAACTGCTCGAACACAGCCAGTCTGTAATGAGTGTACTTATGAGTGCACGTAAGGATGCCGGGATTGTATTTACAGCAGACCAGCGTTAATCGTTAATACGTATCGCTAATGCTCCCCATGTACAACATGTCGAAAATGTAGAGTACCGAGACCATCGAAGACATTTTGGACAGTCTTAACTGTTCATTGTATCCGTAAGCCAGCAGCGTTTCATCACAATGTCTGGACAGGGTTGAATGGTTGTTGCCCGTGACCGCGATGACTTTCATCTGTTTGTTGCTGAGCACTTTAGCGGCTTCAATCATGGATTGATTCTCACCTGTGTGCGAGATAACAAAAGACAACGTCAGGCTGTTGGGATTCATCGTGTTCAAGTAATGCATGTTGGGACTATTATGAGCAATCGCAGATATGCCGAGTTCATTCCACTTGGCACAAGCCTGCTGAGCCAGATAATAATTCATATCACTGCCATAGATATCGATACGTCCGGATTCTTTGACCCAGTTCGCGATTCGTAGCAAAACAGGAGCATTTAACATCCGGCGCGTATCATCTAGCGCCTGCTGATACAGGTAAGGAACTGAGTCGATGGCAGCCAGCACGTTGCCTTGTTCTGCAATTGCATGATCCTGCGTCTGCAACGCGGAAGGTATCTGTTGATATTCAAGAGCAAGTTTTAACTGAAAGTCTGGGTACCCCTTGGTACCCAGCTTTTTGCATAAGCGAACAATGGTGGATGAGCTTGTATAGGTCTGCTGAGCCAGTTCATGGGCTGTAGAATCAAATACAACTTCGGGATTGCTTAGGATATAGTCCACAATATGCTTCTCCTGTGCCGTTAATTGTGAAGCATATTTTAATTTTTGAAGTAGTTTGGATTCCATACAGTTGTTCCATTCCTCTCTAAAATCATCCCATAGCATATATCTCCACATCATAACCTGCACTTATTTATTTCTCAATCTGTATAGCGGAGCGACAGTGTAGTTTGTTGATTTTCGTCGCTACACTCCACATCATTCAGATCTGACTTTCCGCCAGTTGCTGACGACTATTCCACGACGTGACCAGACGAAGAAGAACCACACTTATGAGCAGGAGCACTGCTCCAATCATGACTAACATCCAAGGACCAATCAGCAGCATGCCACTGGCTTGACCAGCGACTAAGGCGATGAGGGGAAGGACAATTAATCCGCCGAGTTGATAGGCTTCCTGGAACCCACGGACCTTGGCCGAGATCAGGACGTTTAATAAAATGACCATAAGACTGCAAGCGGGAACAACCCACACGACAAGTATTATCCAGTTCAGATTGGGAAACATCAACGTTCCAAACATGGGGTACATCAGAATATTGGCAATGATTCCGTAGATCAGGAAAGTAACCCAGGATAATAAAATGGAAGGGATCAGGGCAGCTAGCACTTTACCTTTAAAAAGAGTGTCCATGCTGATCGGTGTGAACAACAATCCTTCCAGCGTCTTACGTTCCTTCTCACCAGCGAAACTATTGGCCGTCAGAATACTGGAGGCCATTACCGGAATGATGAGAAACAAGGGAGCGAACATATACATGGCCAAGTAATAGACAATACGATGATTATCTGTAGGCATGGAAGCAAGCTGAGGAATCTGTCCACCATGGGTTAACGCATCCAATGATTCGAGCAGAAAGCTGATGTTGCCCAGAGAACGAAGTTCCATTCTGGAGGCCGCCCACAGGAGAGCAGAGGGCATAATGATTCCGATAATCAGTGGAACGATCAACATGGGCAACCAGAGCTGAACGCTGGCTGTGACGGACCGGATATCTTTACGTACCAGTGCACGTATGGCTTGGCGGTTATTCATGGTGGTGTGCCTCCCTTATGGCAAAATAGATACTTTCCAGATCACTGCCCGTGATGCGGGCCTGATAGACTTGACCATGCTCCGTTAATTGCCTTAGCAGTAATGGAATATCTTCACGCGATGTAAGCTGAAATACTGCTTGATGTGCGGAGATTATTTCAGGTGTAAAGTCGGTTGCCGTGTGCCATCCATCGGGTATGTCGGCTTCTACTTCGAGTTTCGGAGTGGACAGGTACCGGCTAACAATCTCCTGTTCCGTGCCTTCCTCCACGATGCGCCCCTTTTCCATGAAAATATAATGATCACAGACGGCTGACAGTTGGGACAGCACATGGGATGAGACCAGGATTGTCATCTTTTCTTCCTTATTTAACTGACGGATAATGCGTAGCACCATCTGAATTCCATCCGGATCCAGGCCATTGGTGGGCTCATCCAGAAACAGGATGGAAGGACGGTGCAAGAGTACTCGTGCAAGGCCCAAGCGTTTCTTCATGCCTGTACTATAGGTGCCGACTTTTCGATGCTGATAATCCTGCAACTCGAACAGAGTTACAAGCTCGTCGATTCGTTTCTTGGCATGCTTCAGGCCAAAAACATCTGCGAAGAAAGTCAGATTGTCACGCCCGCTCATATTTTCATATAATCCACTTTGCTCGGTAAGAGTGCCACACATGGCCAGTACTTTCTCCGCCTCACGAGCGGTGTCCAATCCGTTAATGGTTACCTGTCCACCGGAAGCGCCCAAGACTCCATTCATGATACGGATCAGTGTGGTTTTGCCCGAACCGTTGGGTCCAATCAACCCGGTGACACTGCCTTGTTTAACTGTAAAACTGACATCATGCAGTGCTTGATGCACTTTGAATTGCTTGGATATGTTGCGTACTTCGATCATGTATATTCACCGTCCGATCTGAGTTTGGAGATTATACGTGTGGTAGGCTGATATCGTTCAAATGGACGACAAAAAAGATCTATTCCTCCTTCAATAGTCCCGAATGTAAGATGCACATTTACCCTGAAGTCTGTCTGAAATCGGGTCTCAGGTTTGTTTTCACTCTGCCTTGTAACATGTATCCTTATTTTAGGGTAGAACATCCGTTTCATTGCTATTCATAACGTGGTAATGGAAGATAAGGCCTTACGTCTCATGAATGCCTGAAATATGCATATAACGCCGGTCTTGGTTATCCAGGGCCGGCTTGACGTGATGTTTTGGCGTGCCTGTCACGGGGAACGTCTGTTTCTAACGATTACATAATGAATTCGTCTAACACATCCATATGAATACATCGTATGGGTACATATTGTGTTTGGACGTAGAGGAAGGTGAGTGAGTCATGACAGCATCCAATGAATATCGTTTTCAAGTGAACCTGAGCGGGATGATCCAGATTTTATCCAACCATCTATATAGCAGTCCTAAAGTGTTCTTGCGCGAACTGATGCAGAATGCGACGGATGCGATTACCGCACGAACGGAGGCGGAGCCAGGGTATCAGGGTGAAGTTCGTGTTGAACTGACGGGAACAGGTGAGCAATTGACCATGATGGTGGAGGACAACGGAATCGGCTTGACCGAAGCTGACATCCATGAATTCCTAGCGATGATTGGACAATCCTCGAAGAGGGGGCAACAAGCGCTGCTGGATGGAGAGACTTCGTTTATCGGGCGTTTCGGGATTGGGTTGTTATCCTGTTTCATGGTGAGTCACGAAATTGTCATGCTGACGCAATCCGCGAAGGGCGGCCCTTCGATGGAATGGCGGGGCAAGCCGGATGGCACCTATACGATTCGACAATTGGACACACAGCTGTCCCCGGGGACCAAAGTATATCTGCGTTGCACACCGGACGCGGCGCACTACTTTGAACCGGATTATGTGAAAGAAGCTCTGTTCTATTACGGAGCATTATTGCCGTATCCGGTCACGCTGTATCATGACGGCGTGCAACATGTGGTGAATAGCGAGACCCCGATCTGGCTGATGGACCCTGCACTCGCACGTTCACGCAGATCAGAGGTATTGGCATTTGGTGAACGTCTGCTTGGCGAGCAGTTCCAAGACTTCATTCCGTTGACGACAGCTTCAGGCCGTACCGGAGGTATTGCTTTTGTACTGCCACACGCGGTTAATCTGAATGCCAAGCGTTCTCACCGGGTTTACCTGAAGCGAATGCTGATTTCGGAGAAGGCTGAGAACATTTTGCCAGAGTGGGCTTTCTTCGTGAAATGTCTGATCTGGACAGATGAGCTTCAACCGACGGCATCACGGGAACATTTCTATGAAAATGAGAAGCTGGAGGAAGTTCGCTCCGAGCTCGGAGATACACTTCGCAAGGGACTGGCCGACATGGCTGAGAGCCAGACGGAACGGCTACAGAAGCTGATTCGTCTGCATGCTCTGTCCATGAAGGCATTGGCTGTGCAGGATCAAGCATTCTACGCGATGATTCATCGCTGGTTGCCATTTGAGAGTACGAGGGGTCACCGTGAACTGGGTGAGTTAATTGATGAAGGAGAGACATTGTATTTCACGTCCTCTGTTGATGAGTACCGTCAGATTCATCATGTGGCATCCGCACAATCGATGCTGGTGATTAATGGTGGTTACATCTATGACAGCGAGTTGATGGCGACACTGCCGATGACCGTGCACAACGTACACACAGAGCGGTTACAGCCGGATCAGGTCTCGATGAGTTTCACCGATGTGCCACCCGCTGAGCGTAATCAGTATTATGATGCGTTGCGACTGGCCGATTCTGCCTTACAGCGCTTCCGTTGTCGGGCTGAGGTGAAAGGTTTTAAACCTTCGGATCTGCCGGTGTTGTTCACGCTGTCTCAGGAATCCTCAACACTTCGTGCGCTTGAAAAAGCAAGCGAGGAGAGCACGGAATTGTTCTCGTCTGTTCTGGGTTCATTGTCTTCTGGCATGAGTTCAGCAGGGTACTCAACTTTGTATTTGAACGTGAGTAATCCGATCATTCAGCGGGTACTGACATCACCGGATGACCAGATGACACCGATTGCCATCGAAATGTTATACGTCAATGCACTGATGATGGGGCATTATGCCATGAGCAAGCAGGAGCTTGAAGTGTTAAATCAGGGCATTGTTCGTTTTATTGATTGGGGTTTGCGTGCCAATACAGATCGTAAGGGGGATGCCTGATGAAGACAGAGATGGATTTTGAAGAACTGATGGACGAAGCCTATGGTTTGCCCAATGGTCCGGCGAAACTTGGTATGCTGGAGGAAGCAGCAAGAGTCGCCGATGTGAACGGCATGGAGGAAGAGGCATATGAAGCAAGATCGGAGATTGTGGAGACAGCAACATTCTGTGGTTATCCGATGAAAGCACTGATTGCTTTTTCCTGGCAGCTGGGCAAGTTCGACCAACAGCCCGAAGAATATGATGAAGAAACGTTAATGTGGTCGTACAAATGGATATTGGGCAAGATGCCCGACTTCCCGGAAATATCACGCGAGAAGATCCTAGAGCTGTTGGAGGATTTCGGACGACGTTTCAAGTCCTACGGTTACAGCGAACGCTCCTACTGGTATTATCGGTTCCGGATCTTTATGGATTTTGGGGAGCTGGAGGAAGCGGGACGTAGTTATGATCGATTCAGAACGATGGATCGTGACTTTATGAGTGACTGCGAAGCCTGTGAGCAGGATGAGATTATGCGATATTTCTTGTTAAAAGGAGACGATGAGAAGGTGTTGGAGGCGGCACAGCCTATCCTGAAAGGGCGTATGAGCTGTGCAGAGATTCCGCATCTGACTTTGTCTGAAATTTTGATGCCGCTATATCGACTGGGACGGACTGCGGAAGCAGATAAACATCAGACCAAAGGATATCGCCTGATTAAAGGCCAGAACGATTTTGTGCAGAGTTTTGCGGAGCAGATGGATTATCTCACACGTACAAATCCGGCAAAAGGCATTGATGTGCTGGAGGAAACACTGGTGTTTGCTGCTGATCATGAAGATCCTTACGCCAAAATGTTGTTTTATGCCAGAGCAGCATCGTTGCTTCGCCGCTGGGTGGAAGACTCTCCAGAATACCGATTGCGTCTGCCAGCATCCTTCCCGTATGAAGGTGACCCGGGCGACCTGCTCAAGCTGGCCGATTACTTTGCGGAGCATGCTCAGACCGCTGCAGCCAAGTTTGATCAGCGCAACGGGAACCTCCATGTATCTTCGTTGATCGAATAGAGACGGATATAACTGAGTAACAGATCGCTATAATAAGTTATGAAAAGTAACGAAACAGGCTTGTTCAAGAAGGATCGTATCCTTCTGAACAAGCCTGTTTTTTCTTGCATTATAAGCATGATCAATCTAATCGGTATGAAGATATTTTATTTTTATTGTGCTGAAGTCACAGAAGGGACCGGCGCTGGTACTGGAACCGGTGCAGTTTCAGATGCCTCCGCTGGAGCTTCGGCTTCTTCAGCAGGTTCTGCTTGCGGCTGCTGAGCAGCCATCAGTTCAGCGACGATTTGATCTGTTGGTTGGGTAAGCAGCGCATACATGATCGCAGCCTCTTCCTGACGAATCAGAGGTTTGCGGGAAAGGAAATCAACAGAACCATCCTCCATTACCTTCACCTCGGGTCCATGGATACCAAGCTTCGCCATCATCTGAATGGCTGGTACAGCCCATGCATCTGTGTGCCCCGCAAGTTTCACATCATTGAACAGTTCGCTAGGATATTGCAGTTGCATAATTCTCCACATCATGACCATTGCTTCCTGTCGGATAATCACTTGATCCGGCTTAAACTGCTGTTCGTCCGTGCCAGTAATCATACCCAACTCATATCCGAGTTGAATATATCCGGCCGCTGTATGGTCTGCCCAGTCGGTGTCAGCAGGAGGCGTAGTTTTGCTGGGCTTCAATCCACTCAGTTTAAGGGTGTTCTCAATAAATTCAGCTCGTGTTACACCTGTTTTTGGTTGGAAAGACTTGTTGCCATCATTCTCATAATATCCAAGAGATTGTATGGCGTAGATGGCTTCAGCATAAGGACTGTTCTCACGAACATCCTGGAAGCCCATAGGCTTTTGACCTTTTTTCTCATAACCCATAGGGTTGAGGTAAGGTTCTTTCATGTATGTGGTGCCATCTGCATATTCTTTGAATGCTGTGAATTGACCAGTCAATTCATCTTTGAAGAGATTATCTTCCACCTGAATCAGGTTGCGTTGACCTAGGAATACATCGTTAATGCTCAGTTGTCCTGGCTTATCCCCGCCACCTTTCAGGGAACTTACAATCGTGCTAAGTCGAAGATCGGCGTACAATCCGGTGAAGCGTTGCAGCTCAGCTGCGGATTGCGGCGTGTAATCCTTGAACTGTACAGGCTCTGCATATTGTGGGAAGAAGCTCTGAATGAATGCAGGGTAGAACAGATTACGAAGTGCTCCATTTTGATTATATGTCAGGAAAACGCCTGTATTTTGCTCGGGAATAAGGAAGAGATAAGAGCTGAATCCGGTCAGGTCGCCTCCTTTTGTAATGATACTTGGACTACTTCCTGCTCCGGGAAGCTGGAATGCAGCTTCGAATCCATACGTGGTGTTTGGTAACAGTGGATGAATGGAAGAACGGTACTGTTCCATGCTTTTCACTGTGGATTCCTTGAAAATTCGTTTGTTGTCCTTCACGCCATCATTCAGGAATGCAATCATGAACTTCCCGATGTCCTCAGCGGTAGACAACATGCCACCTTGAGGCATTGGTGTTGGAGAGATGGTGTACAGATCAAGCGGATTGTGTGCCGCATCATAGCCTGTGGCCAGCTGCTTTTGGAACTTTTTGTCCAGCATGAAACTGCTGTTATCCATTCCTAGCGGTTTGAAGATATGTTGTTGCATATAGGATTCAAAGGGTTCGCCGCTTACATTTTCAACAATCATACCAAGCAGCAAAAACGAGAAATTATCGTACATATAGGCGCTACCAGGCTCGCGAACGACAGGAGGCATGTGTTGCTGTGCGTAATCCTCCATCGCTATGTACTTATCAAAATCAGTATGGATGTCTTCCTGTTGCGGATCACGGATCTCGAATCCGGTCGTGTGTGTGAGCAGGTTCTCCACAGTTACAGGTTTGTCAAAAGGATTATCAAATTCGAGCCCTTTCACATAGGTCTGAAAGTCAGCTTGCAGATCAACCTTGCCTTGCTCTACCAGCTGCATTACAGCTGCTGACGTGAATGTTTTGGAGACAGAGGCTACACGGAAAGCGGTATTTTTGGGATCGATCGCTGTTTTACTCTCCACATCGGAGAAGCCATATCCTTTTTCCGCCAGAACTTTGCCATCCTTCACAACAACAACGGAGGCTCCCACATAATGGGCTTTTGCCTCAGGTGAATCGAAGAATGAATCCAGAAATGCTGTAGCTGATTCGGTTGTCAGCGCTTTCGTCTTTCCTTGTTCAGCAGCTACTGGAGTTGCGGTCTCCGCCTGAACTGCGGGTACCCACAGACTGAGAGACAGAACCACTGCCATAAAAGCTCCTGTTAGGGAGGTGAACCTGAAACGAGTCTTTCGTTTGGATAAATGCATGCAAACACTCCTTTATGAAAATATTTACAAAATAGTTACCTAACCATGTATTACTGATTACTCGCACGATAGGTTTCACGATAATAGATTCCGATGTTGGCAATCCAGATCACAGAGAGCATTACAATCGGGAATGGAGCAAAGGTAAAGAGCATCGAATATAGAACCATAGAGACCATTCCAACACCAAGAAGTACATTCATCATCTGAAAAGAACGATAGGCTGCGCGATAGACAATCCATTTCTCGCCTTCATCCAGCTTCTCAAAATGATCTTTCTTCATATTGCGCGAGTTCAGATCCAGAGTGCGTTCAGGATAATAACGGTTGTATCGCTTCACAGTCAGAGTTTGCACGACCACGACGATGATAATAGAGATACACGAAGCAACAAAATTCAAGAGGTTGAACAGTTCTGGAGAATTCGGCATGGTTCGGTTGGATGCATACAAGGACAAGGCAAGTGCTGCCCAGGTAAACGTAAGAATAACGCTGAATCCGCTGAGGATCATCGCTTTTCCGAGGGAGCGCTCTGCGGGTGAGATGAGTGAATCGGAATCTCCATAAGCATCATCTTCCATGGGAGGGACAGATGGCGTGCGGGAGAGACTGAAGATGTTCCACACCGTCATAACTACCACAAGAGCCGCCAGGATTGCGAATAAAAGATCATAGTCATAATACACGGACAGCGTCCAGTTCAAGTCAGAAGGGAGTTTACTGACTCCGCTAGCGCCGAGAAAACCAACTACAGCGCCACCGGCTGCATACAAGGGAAGACGCAACCGCTTTTTAATGGACGAGGATGATGAATTTTTCATTTTAATCTCCACCTTTCAGTTCAAAGATTTTTTCGACAGGTTCACGAAATACATGTGCTATTTTTAGTGCCAGAACGACCGACGGAGAGTAATCTCCACGCTCAATCAGGGCAATGGTTTGACGGGATGCACCAATGAGTTTGGCCAGTTCTGCTTGGGATAGCCGGTCTCTGGCTCGTAACTCCCGAACGTGATTGTGTAATTCTTCCACTTGCTCACCTCCATGAACCTAATGTACATGATATTTGACTAAATGTAAACTATAATATACAAAATGTTAAAGATAATTTACTTCTAAACGTTGATCATGGACATGAAAAAGAGAGCCAGTTGGGCTCCCTAGGATGATTATTTTGTTGTCCGAAAAGTTGCCAGAAAAGTGAAATCAAGATGCATCTGCACACGGCAGATGTTGATTCTGTTCCTCTGCCTTCCGAAGTAACATTCGGAAAAAGATGAGCGCTCCAAGCCCCATCAGGATATACAGACCAGCCATCGCATAGGAGGGCAGAAAGGCTCCAATGGTTAACCCGAGACTGCCGAGAAGGGCAGCAGCGTTGTAACTCAACCCGTCAGCAGCCATATAGGCAGCACGGTCCGAATCTGGAATCATACCCGCGAGCATGACCTGACGAACAGGGGCATACATCAACTCTCCAATGGTTAGCAATATAGCGGATGAGATGAGTAACCAGGCCCAGTTGCTGAAAGCAAGTACGGTGAAACCTGCGGTGTAGAGGAGCATACCAACAGTCATAATAGATCGGGACTGGAAGCGACCTATCCATCTGGTGAATGGAATGGCAACCAAGGCAATCATTACGGTGTTGATGACCATGATCAGGCTGAACATATGCAGACCTGAGATATCTGAGCCGAGCAGTTGGGCGGTGAATTCATTTTTTAGACGAACAGCGATGTATTTATCCAATTGAAATTCCAGGGAGACTGCAAGTACAGTGGCCGTGAAAAATATCATGAAACGTTTGTCCTGAAAGACCGCCCCGTACGTTTTCAATATGTTCTTCTGGATGGGAGCCTCACCATAATCTAATGCACGTTTATCCATTGTTTCACGAATCATAAAGATCAAAATAAACAGGGTGGCTAGGCTTTCAAGGCATACCAGACTGAACAATAGGAAACGAAATGATTCGAAAAATAGCCCGCCCATCAGTGCACCAAAAGTTACAGCAACGTTTGTTGTCCAATATTGCAACCCATATACATAATGACGTTCATGTTCACTGCTCACGTCGACAATCATAGCATTAGCAATCGGCACGGTGATCCCTGAACTGAGACTGCTGAGCAGAAACATGAGGCAAGTGACGATGATTGAATCCATCCACGGCGAATTGGCGATGGCCAAGCCGAGTAGAGCCATGACTTGGAGACTTTGTGCAATCACCATTAACTTCTTCCGTCCAATTCGATCAGACCAATATCCTGCCCACAATCCGACAATCATGGAAGCCACAATATTGACCGTCAGCAATAACCCCGCCAAACCTGCGCCAATCTGAATACTCAGATAGATCGCCATGAATGGAATGATGGACTTTTGGGTCAGATCGGTGAAAAAATCAGTAATGATACGTATCCTGATGTTCGGGTGCAAATCGGCGTATTTCATAAGTCGTTTTTCTTCCTTCCCGCTGGTCATGTTGATGTTACTGAGTATAATGGAGGAAAACCTGAAGAAAAACTGTAGAAGCATCCGGATGGATTTCGTATTTTAGCAGAAGGTAGGGTATATATGGACGTATCAGAACATTACATTCAACTGCGATTAAACTTTCCACATGTACATGATGAACAAGAAGTACTTACAACGGTAGGTGAACTTGCCGATCTATTATGTTGTACCATGCGCAATATGAACCTCATTATGAACAAATTCAAGGAGAACGGATGGGTCAGGTGGAACCCGCAACGCGGAAGAGGCAAAAAATCGATGCTGGTATTTTGTGTCCCGTTGCTTGAAGTGGCGTGTGAACGGTTTGACCATCTCCTGGATGGGAACAGGATGGAGGGCGCCTATGAACTGGCCACCACCTTGCCAATTACGATGAGAGAACATCTGATGCAGCAAATGCAGCATCAATTCGGTCTGCGTTCGAATGGAGGGGACAGAGGACGAGTGGATACATTGCGGATTCCGCAGAATACACCTTTTAAGACTCTCGACCCAACACAGACGGGGATGTGGGGAGAAGTTTTCATCATTGCAGAAGTCTTTGATCGTTTAGTTCGTTATAATGCTGAACGCCAAGTATGTGAGCCGAGTCTGGCTATAGCATGGGAGAGTCATGAGGACGGAAGGGAATGGACCTTTTATCTGCACAAAGGCATACCTTTTCATCATGGAAGGATACTGGATGCAGAGGACGTGAAGTTTACCTTTGATCGCATCATCTCTGACAAGAGTAACCCGTGCAGGCCTCTGTTTGGATCTATTGAGCGCATAGAGACGTTGGACGAATTGACTGTACGTTTTGTGTTAAACAAGCCTAACTTCATGTTCCCGGATCTGATGAGTAGTATGTCTGCATCGATCTTGCCGAGAGATGTGGAGATGAATCCGCTCCATCCGATTGGAACAGGACCTTATCGGTTGACGCGTCATGATTCCAAGCTGCTTGTGTTGGAAGTATTCCCTTCCTACTTCCGAGGCCGAGCCTATATTGACCGCGTTGAAATATGGCAACTTCCCCATTCTGGGAGGGTGGAGTCCGTCATCAAGCATAATATATTTCCGGATGCGGAGCCTCGTGCCGTGCAGCATGAGATGCAGGGTGGCATGTATATGACGTTTAATATGCAAAAGGAAGGGCCGCAGCATGATGTGAATTTTCGCCGGGCTGTTCAACAGCTATTGAATGCGCAGGAGTTGTCGCAAGCGCTCGGAAGCACGAACACGCAGGCTGCCTATAGTCTGATTCGAGGACGAGTACAGCAACCTTTAAAGGTGGGTTCAGATCAAGGGGAGCCAGGGAAACAGCAATCGGAACAACCGGATGGTTCGGTCACACCTGTTCCTGACCTTTCCGTGGAGACCTCACTGGCGCGGGCCTCAGCATTATTGCGTCATAGCTCTTACCAAGGGCAGAGTATAAGTCTGTGGGTGGAAGAAGGCGAGAAGATGGAGATGGATATGGTCTGGTTTGCAGAGAGATGTAAACAGATTGGCCTACATATCAACATTATGCCGGGAGATCCGGTCCATGCAGTCTATCAAGATGGGTTTGGGGATTGTGATCTGATCTATACAGGAGAAATCTTCAATGATAATGTCGTGCTGAGTCTCGTGACGATGTACACCTTCCAGAACACGTTATTCCTGATTGCGATGAATGATTACTGGAGACATGAACTGGAACAGGAATGTGGACGAGTGGTCATGATCCAGGAAGCTGCGGAGCGGTTGAATAGATTGATTCGGCTAGAAGATCGACTGATTCAGGAGGCATTGCTTCTGCCCACATACAGCTTCAAGGAAGAACACGCCCATCATGATTCGCTGAGAGATTATCGTCTTGCGGGGTATGGTCTGCCTGATCTGCGCAGATTGTGGGTGAAGAGAAGCCCTGGGGCCGCTGAAGAGGATACGAGTTATCCGGTGTATATTCCGTTGTGGTAGGATTAGCTGCCACAACGGAAATGAATCAGGCGTTTTCTATATAAATTGAACTAAACATTTATACAAAACGGAGAGGACAGAAATAACCTGAGGAAGCAGAGCGTTCGCCTTTATCCCCGGATTTTCACTTTATGAAAAGAAATCAAAAAAATCTGGGGATAACAGCGATCAGAAGGTTGTTCTGTCATCGGAGTGACCAGTGTAAATATATTCATTAGTTCAATTTATATAGTTTCAGATCATTTACGAAACCCTGATGAATTCAATAGGCTTTGTACCCGGTTCAAGCAACAAAGGAATGGAGATGGATTGAGCAACTTCTGAAGATTCATTGAGGGTAAACGTATACGTGATCTTCAGACCGAATAACACAAATTCGACGGAAAACGTATCTTTCCCGGTGTATTCCATGGGCATTTCAATGGCGTTAAAGGTTGCTTGCAACCCGTCCGTTGTCTCTTGAATCGACATCTCGCCATAACCAGGATGCGTGTAAATACCCGCATAAGCGGTGTAAGGGCGATCACAAGGTATGATGTGAGGTTCTTCAATATTTTCCTCAACGGCAGTGTCTGCTTGAATAGGCACTTCCAGAGGATTCTCCGGATTAGCCTCCGTTTCTGTTGATTCTTTCCCCATTAATTTTCTCAATTTGAAACTCCAATTGACGGGCTCTAATCCAAGCAGTCGGTCCATGATATGAAAAGCAACCGTATAGGGAATTATACTTCCGTTGGTATTACTCAGAACCACGATTCCAATCTGCTCCTCTGGCAAAAAGGCAACTTGTGATGCAAAGCCATCAATAGCCCCACCATGATGAATCATGGCATGTCCACGATAAGGCTCAATCATCCAACCCAGACCATATGTACTCATAGGCAGTTCTTGGCTTATAAACGGCGAATCACTGGGCATCTGAGGACTATGCATAATCTTCATCTGTTCCTTAGATATCAATGACGTTCCTTCCCATTGACCTTGATGCAACTGGAATTGAAGCCATGCAATCATATCGATTAGATTGCTGTTAATGGAACCAGCAGGTCCTATGGCATCAATGGCTCGAAAAGGTATTCTCGTATTCTGACCATCCTTCTCCATATAAGGGTAAGCATAGTCAGGCTGAAGTTGCATTTTTTCAACAGAGAACAGACTTGAGTTCATACCCAGCGGATTAAATAGAGTCTTCTGAACCATCTGCTCCCACGAAGTTTCATTGAGCTGTCCAACCAGATAACCTGCCGTCATGTACATCAGGTTCTGATACTGCCATTTGTTTCGGAAATCCTGATTTGGCTCCAGATACTGTAATGTTCGAACAAGTTCTTCTCTTGTACGCGGGGAGTTGTACCATACCAACTCATGCCTTGGAAGACCCGAACGATGACACAGCATGTCGCGAATAGTTATACGTTCTGTTGCGACCGGATCAAACATCTGGAAGTCTTTCATATACGACTTCACAGGAGTATCCCAGTCCAGTATCCCCTGATCCACAAGCAGAGCAGCAGTTGCTGCGGTAAAGGCTTTGGTACTTGAACCGATGGCAAACAACGTATTAGGGGTAACTTCAAGTTTGGACTCCAGGTCACGATAACCGTAGCCTTTTTGCCAGACGACTTCATCCTTATGGACCACCGCCACCGCTGTGCCGACACCATTCCATAATTGAAGCTGCTCGTCGATGAATTCATCCAGTCCTTCCAGTGATGTGCGAAGCTTTGTTGTCGTCATACCTTTTCCTCCTAATATTCAATAAAAAGAATAATCTCCTACAATTCACTATGCCTTTTCTGGATAAAGTTAACATCCTCCCTGAGACTGATTTTGCGTAGCAATGCCGTATTAACGGACTTCACCGATTGCTTGTCAAACTAGTCCGCATATATCGAACAAGTCCCTCATAACATGTACTAATCAAGTAGGGGTTCTGCTGCAAGCACAATCCTGAAGTGAAAACATGTGCTAAAGGGGATGATGTCATGCGCCGAATATCATGGATGCTTGCCATGGTATTGGTCTTATCGGCCTTACTTGCCGCCTGCGGGAAGAAGGATGCGGCAGCTGTGGTCAAAGATCTGAACGAAGTCGTAGGAGAGATGGAAAGTTACCAGGGGGCAGGCGTGATGACGCTGCATACCGGAGATACGCCGCAGCAGTACAAGGTCGAGGTATGGCATCAGAAGCCTTCCTATTATCGTATTGCGTTAACGAATGCAAAAAAGGATGTAACACAGATTGTACTGCGTAACGATGAAGGCGTGTTTGTTTTGACACCGAGCCAGAACAAAAGCTTCCGTTTTCAGAGCAATTGGCCAGATAATCAAGGACAGGTATATCTCTATGAAACATTGATTCGGAGCATTACGGGGGATACAACCCGTCAGTTTGCGGATGAGAAGGAGAGCTATGTTTTTGATGTAGCTGCCAATTATAATACACATGCACTCGTCAGACAGAAGATCTGGCTGAACAAAAGTGATTACGCACCGAAACAGGTTGAGGTATCCGACTCCAATGCCAATGTGGTCGTGGATGTGAAGTTTGATTCCTTCAAATTTGGTGCTGCATTTGAGAAAGACGCCTTTGACATGCAACGTAACATGACAGCAGCTACAAAAGAGGGCGGCCAAACAGGAACGGATTCTGGTGTAACTCCTGCGGAGCAAACAGGTGAGGGCGGTAAAGAACCTGCCAATCCTCAGACTGCGCCTGAACCTGATGGAGCCGTTACTGATGGACAGTCGGGTGTAGGTGGTGACACAGAGCAGCAAGGTACAGAAGGTGCTGCGACAGGTCAGGAAGGCGAAGAGCCGACACTTGCAGAACCGGAAGAGGCAGACAGCTTCGGCGTGATTCAGCCGACCTATGCGCCGGAAGGCGTGCAGCTCAAGGACGATCAGATTCTGGAAGAAGCGGGAGACTATTCGGTTATGCTTCGTTATGAAGGAACATATAATTACACGATATTCGAAGCCAGACCACAGGATCGAGCTGTATCACTTGCTCCATCCAGTGTAGTAGATCTTGGATTCACACTGGGGATGATCAGCGGAGATGCATTGAAGACTCTGACATGGATGACAGATGGCATAGAATATCGGATCACCAGTGCCGACCTGCCTCAGAACGAAATGGTACGCATTGCAACATCGATGCAGGAAGAGTCAGGCAAATGATTTTTGAACAAATGAACGAATAGTAGCATAAACATAAGGAATGCTAAGAAGCATCGGAGACCTGTTCTCCGGTGCTTTGCTTTGATGTAAGAAAGGTATTCATTTAGCGCTGTTTTTCTTACCCGATACACTCAATAAAGCAAAATGCGCTTCTACGCAGAGGGAACCGGGTAAATAATCGATATAAGCAGATTTTGCTTGGGTGAAAAGTGGGATTTTGCCCTGCTAATCTCGCTTATCGGTCTTCTTCTGTGTTCGCATTTGTTCTTCAAAAGGCGCACCTTACATCTGTTTTTGGATGCGAAACTTCGGTTCATTTGACAGTCACATGCTGGAGCATTACGATGGAGTCTGACGTGAGCCGGATTAAGATGATTAGAGAAGGTGACTTAACGTGCAAGGACAATATCGGCCGACCCAAGCGGAGATCAATTTGGATCATTTGTGTACTAACGTAGAAGCTTTCCGCGAGGCATTGCCTCAGGGCATGAAATTCCTCGCCTGTGTGAAGGCCAATGCCTATGGACATGGAGCGGTGGAGACGGCTAGGGAACTGGAACGAGTGGGTGTGGATTACTTAAGTGTGGCTTTTCTTGACGAAGCTCTGGAACTGCGACAACATGGGATTACGATTCCAATCCTGGTACTGGGATATACGCCGCCTGAAGGGATCGCTGTTGCATGGCAACATGATGTGACCGTCACACTGTTCAGCAGGGAAGTGCTTGACGCCATTCGACATCTGGATGCGAGCACATTCGCTAACCAACTGAAGGTTCATATTAAAATCGACAGCGGCATGGGCCGATTAGGTCTGTTGCCTGGCGATGAGGCATTGGCTTTCATTCAGGAAGTAGCTTCGCTCAATCAGGTGATGCTGGAAGGTATGTTTACCCATTTTGCCAGAGCAGATGAAGAAGACAAAACCTATACACTGGAGCAGTATAGACGGTTCCAAAGCGTAGTTCATGCGCTCAGGGATCAGGGATGTTCCATCCCGATTATACATACGGCGAACAGCGCCGCTGCCATTGATACACCGGAATTGTCCTATGACATGGTACGTGTGGGAATAAGCCTGTACGGACTGTATCCTTCGGCTGAGGTGAATCATCAGGTGGTGAAGCTGTCCCCGGTATTGACGCTGAAGACAAAAGCGGTTCTGATCAAAACACTGCCACCCCATTGGGGGATCAGTTACGGAACCCGTTATTTTACGCAAGGTTACGAACGAATAGCGACCCTGCCGATCGGATATGCAGACGGATTCTCCAGAATGCTGACAGGTAAAGCAGAAGTGCTTGTACGCGGACGCCGCGTCCCTGTCGTCGGTACAATCTGCATGGATCAGTGTATGGTGTCGTTACAATCTTTCGCGGAAGAGGCGGAAGAAATTC
The DNA here is from genome assembly GCF_056395745.1 of Paenibacillus sp. 10L310. Classification (NCBI taxonomy): domain Bacteria; kingdom Bacillati; phylum Bacillota; class Bacilli; order Caryophanales; family Paenibacillaceae; genus Paenibacillus; species Paenibacillus sp. 10L310. Next base: position 67,571 of record NZ_JBFTKC010000001.1, read on the forward strand.
AAGTCGGCGAAGAGGTTGTCCTCATCGGTCATCAGTCTGGTGGCGTAATAACCGCAGACGAGGTGGCATCTCAGCTCGGTACGATTGCTTATGAAGTGATCTGCATGATGGCGCACCGCATTCCGCGGGTATATACCCGCGGGGGAGCAGTAGTCGCCAGAATCAATCCACTTTTGACATCCTGACAGGTAAACTGGACGTCATTCCCAATAAACTTTTTTTCAGAACAGAAGGAAAACTGTCGGAGCATCTCGAATTATGTATGACAGTAAGGGTTTAATTCCTGAATTGAGATGTTTGGTCTGTACGAATATTGTTCCCCGTGTTTATAATGGAGTACAGCATACTTGATATACTCGGGGCATATATATTCCTTTGTATAAAAGTTCTGGGAAAAAGTAATACTGGTTCACAATGGCGAAAGGTTTGTGGGGGTGGAAGAAAGGTGGCCAACTTGCAGAACACCAAGCGGATCATGATCAGTTTACCTGATTATCTTTTGCAGGAAGTGGATGGCATCGTAGCGCTGGAGAATTCCAACCGCAGCGAATTGATTAGGCAGGCTATGAAGCTGTATTTAACGGAGCGTAAGAAACGTTACATCCGTGAAACGATGCAGCGAGGGTACATGGAGATGGCAAAAATTAATCTGACCATGGCATCCGAAGCCTTTCATGCGGAGGAAGATGCGGACAGCACTCTGGACCGCTTAGTTAGCGGGGTGTAGACATTGATCGTAAAACGTGGTGACGTTTTTTTTGCGGATCTTTCTCCCGTTGTCGGTTCCGAGCAAGGTGGAGTCAGGCCGGTTCTGGTGATCCAGAATGATATCGGCAACCGGTTCAGTCCAACTTGTATTGTGGCGGCTATCACCGCCCAAATCCAGAAGGCAAAGCTGCCAACGCATGTTGAAATTGATGCGGCGGCACACGGCTTTGACCGGGACTCGGTTATTTTGCTCGAACAAATACGGACGATTGATAAACAGAGGCTGACTGACAAGATTACCCATCTGGACGAGGAGACCATGAAATTGGTCAACGAAGCCTTACAGATCAGCCTTGGTTTAATCGATTTTTAAGGCAGCAACCAGCGTCTTGTACGCTGCCCTGCCGTCCGTTGGCAATGGATGTTCCTGTAAGGGAACACACTGAATTCAGACTGTAACCAAAAGAGCGTATGACAACCTTCGGGCTGTTATGCGCTCTTTTGATTAAAGCTTGATGAAAGCGTAGAACATTGGCGATCTTTTCGCTATAATGAAACCTGAGAAACCGTTTACCGAAAGACCTATATATAGAGGTGGAGGAGACATATGAGCATTTACATCAATCAGGAGAAACTTCAATTTCATTTACAGACCCGCGAGGCCAGTTACGTATTTCAGGTACTGCCTTCAGGATATTTGGTGCATTTGTATTATGGCAAAAAATTACGCGACACCGATCTGAGCTGGTTGCATGTTCGTACAGAACGAGCATCTTTCAGTCCGAACCCGGTACCAGAGGACCGTACGATTTCATTTGATACATTGGCAGTGGAACTACCCGTGTATGGCACAAGTGATTTCCGTAATCCGGCAATCCAATTGGAACTTGAGAATGGCTCAACGGTTTCGGAGTTTACGTATACAGGCCATCGATTGGTCAAAGGAAAGACAGCGCTTACTGGTTTGCCAGCAACGTATGTTGAATCCGATGAAGAAGCAGAGACGCTGGTTATTGAGTTGGAAGACCGCGTTGCGGGTATCAAAATCGAGCTTTCCTATACAGCCTTTACGGCATTTAATGCGATTACACGCTCCATGCGTATCGTTAATGAGAGCGCTACCTCAGTGAATGTGGCGCGTGCGCTCAGTTCTTCTGTTGATTTCCCGCACGCGGATTATGAATTGTTGCAGTTGTCAGGTGCATGGACACGGGAACGTGATATCGTTCGCAGACCGCTTGCGTCAGGCCTGCAAGGGATTGAGAGCCGTCGCGGTTCAAGCAGTCACCAGCAGAATCCATTTATTGCGCTGATGACACCAGGCACGGATGAAGACCAAGGTGAAGTTTACGGATTCAGTCTCGTCTATAGTGGCAGCTTCACCGCACAGGCTGAAGTGGATCAGTTCCACACCACCCGTGTGTCACTCGGAATCAATCCGTTCGAGTTCAGCTGGAAGCTGGAGCCACAAGAAGCGTTCCAGACACCTGAGACGGTTATGGTGTACTCGGCTGCAGGTTTGGACGGCATGTCACAGTCCTACCACGAATTGTATCGGGAGCGTCTGGCACGCGGAAAATTCCGCAATGCGGAACGTCCGGTTCTGGTCAATAACTGGGAAGCAACCTACTTTGGATTCAATGCAGACAAGATTGAGCAGATCGCTCGCGCCGGACAGAAGCTGGGTATTGAGTTGTTTGTCTTGGATGATGGCTGGTTTGGACATCGGGACAGCGACAACTCCTCGCTGGGCGACTGGATTGTAGATAAGAACAAATTGCCACAGGGATTGGATGATCTGGCTAACCGCGTAACAGGTCTGGATATGCAGTTCGGATTGTGGTTTGAGCCTGAGATGATCTCACCAGACAGTGAGCTGTACCGAGCGCATCCGGACTGGTGTCTGCATGTGCCTGATCGTCGCCGCACAGAAGGACGTCAGCAACTGGTACTCGACTTCTCTCGTCAGGATGTACGTGATGAGATTGTGCGCATGTTAACAGACGTACTTGGTTCTGCACCAATCACTTATGTGAAATGGGACATGAACCGGAATATGACGGAAGTGGGTTCTGCATTGCTTCCGGCAGATAGACAGCGTGAGACCGCGCATCGTTACATGCTCGGACTGTATGATGTTATGGAACGAATCACTTCGGCGTTCCCGAACATTCTGTTCGAGAGTTGTTCAGGTGGTGGTGGCCGCTTCGATCCAGGTATGCTGTATTACATGCCACAGACGTGGACAAGTGATAACACGGATGCTATATCCCGCCTGCGGATTCAATACGGTACGAGTCTTGTATACCCGGTAAGTTCGATGGGATCGCATATCTCAGCGGTACCGAATCATCAGGTCAACCGGATCACTTCTCTTGAGATTCGGGGACATGTTGCGATGTCGGGCAACTTCGGGTATGAGCTGGACCTGACAAAATTCACGGAGGAAGAGAACGACATCGTGAAAGCCCAGATTGAGCTGTACAAGGAGATTCGTGGAACGGTTCAATATGGAACATTCCGCCGTTTGCTCAGTCCGTTTGAAGGCAATGAGACGGCGTGGATGTTTATTGCACCGGACGGAAGCGAAGCTGTTGTATTCTACTTCCGTGTGCTCTCTGAGCCCAATGCGCCACTTCAGCGCCTGAAGCTGAAAGGATTGGACCCTAATGCGGATTACCGTCTGAAAGGCGGCTCGGAGACCTTTACCGGCGATGCCCTCATGTATGGCGGTATTTCGGTAGGCAGCACATCAGGAGACTATCTGAGCGAAATGTTCCGGTTCGAGCGCGTCTAGAGTGCAATCGCATATAAAGTTTTAAAAAAAAGGAAAGACCGAGGAGCGTCGTGATGACGATTTTCGGTCTTTTTTTGACGTAATGGGGAAGGCTGGAGGATGACATCGTTCTGTCAGAACTTGTATGCTTGCGGATTGATGGAAATCTGGACGTGATTCTGTGATAATATAGGGTAGAGTGGAAGAAACAAATGGTTCAACTATACTGTAATTACAGCAGCAAAGCTGCCCTGAAATGATTGTAACGAACGATTCAGGAAGGAAAGAGGGATTTATTTTGTCTGAACAGGAAACGGTTCTGGAACCCAATGAAGAAACAATAAAGGCAGAACGCCATGAACGAATCATCAAACAGGTAGCCAAGGAACTGTCACTGTCCTTGAAGCAGGTCCGCACAACGTCGGAGCTTCTGGACGAAGGCAATACGATTCCATTTATCGCCCGCTACCGTAAAGAAATGACTGGAGAGCTGGATGAGAACCAGCTGCGATCGATTGAAGAACGCATTGTTTATCTGCGCAATCTTGAGGATCGCAAATTGGAAGTCATCCGTATTATAGAGGAACAGGGCAAACTGACCGGAGAACTGAAGCAATCCATTACGCAAGCTGTGAAGCTGCAGGAAGTGGAAGACTTGTATCGACCTTACCGTCAGAAGCGGAAAACGCGTGCCAGTGTGGCAAAAGAAAAAGGTCTTGAGCCCCTTGCTGTATGGATCTGGGGTCAACCGAAACAAGGAGATGTACTTCAGGAAGCTGCGAAATATATCAATGCTGAATTGGGTGTAGAAGATGCGGAGTCGGCGCTTCAGGGAGCCAAAGACATTCTCGCGGAGAATATCGCAGACGATGCTGCCATTCGTGCCTGGATTCGTCGGTACACCTTGGATCACGGGATGCTGACTTCAGAAGCGAAGGATGCTCAAGAAGAGTCCGTATACGAGAATTATTATGATTACCGCGAATTAGCCAAAAAGATGCCTCCACACCGTATTCTCGCGATTAATCGCGGTGAACGTGAGAGTATTCTGAAAGTCGGCCTGGACGTACAGGCAGAACCGGCCCATCGCCATATGGAAGGACAGATCATTCGTGGTGCTTCTGCCGTGCAGGATATCCTGCGTGATGTGATTGAAGATGCATACAAGCGGCTGATTGCGCCTTCCATCGAGCGTGAAGTTCGTGGAGAACTTACGGAAAAAGGTGAAAATCAGGCCATATCGGTATTCTCGGCCAATCTGCGTAACCTGTTGCTTCAACCGCCGATTCACGGCAAACGTGTGCTTGGTGTCGATCCTGCCTATCGTACCGGTTGTAAACTGGCTGTAGTAGATGATACGGGCAAACTGCTGGAAGTGGCTGTGACCTACCCAACGCCACCACACAACAAGAAACGTGAAGCTGCGGAAGTATTCCATCGGATGATCAAGCAATATGATATCGGACTGATCGTCATTGGTAATGGTACCGGATCACGTGAGACGGAGCAATTTGTTGCCGAGATCATTCAGGAGAACGGTGATGAAAGTCTTGTGTATCTGATTGTTAACGAAGCAGGCGCGAGTGTATATTCTGCATCCAAGCTGGCCCAGGAAGAATTCCCTGATCTGGATGTTGCGGAGCGCAGTGCAGCTTCCATTGCTCGCCGGGTACAAGACCCGCTGGCGGAGTTGGTTAAGATTGATCCAAAAGCCATTGGCGTGGGTCAATATCAGCATGACGTATCCCAGAAGATTCTCGAAGAAAGCCTGAAGGCTGTCGTGGAATCCGCAGTTAACCATGTGGGTGTGGATGTGAATACAGCATCACCTTCGTTGCTGTCATATGTTGCCGGAGTTAACGCTACGATTGCCAAAAACATTGTGAAGTACCGTGAAGAAAATGGCCGGTTTACGAACCGCCGTCAGCTTCAGAAGGTGCCACGTCTGGGTGCCAAAACCTATGAGCAGTGCGTAGGATTTATGCGTATTGGTGAGGGAGAGAACCCGCTGGACCGTACACCTATTCACCCTGAGTCTTACAAGGTAGTGGATCAGCTGTTCAAGGAGCTTCAGGTTGCACTGGACAAGCTGGGCAGCAAGGAACTGTCGGTATTACTGTCAGAGCAACAGCCAGAACAATTGGCTGTGAAACTGGACGTAGGTGTGCCTACATTGCGTGACATTCTGGACAGCTTGCAGCGTCCGGGGCGTGACCCGCGTGAAGAAATGCCGTTGCCAATCTTCCGTACAGATGTATTGAAAATTGAGGATCTGGTGGAAGGCATGGAGCTGCAAGGTACGGTTCGGAACGTTATTGATTTTGGTGCCTTTGTTGATATTGGGATCAAGAGTGATGGGCTTGTCCATATTTCACAGCTCAGCAATGGGTATGTTAAACATCCGATGGACGTTGTGTCTGTCGGGGATAATGTAACGGTCTGGGTTATGAGTGTGGATACCAAAAAAGGCCGTGTCGGCCTGACGATGAAGAAGCCTGCTTCTGCGCAACAGTCTTCTTAAATAGTAGGATTGGAGAACAGCCTTCCCTAACCAGGAAGGCTGTTTGTTGTCGACAGTAATAGTCCCGTTATCCGTTCTAATTCCTCTAGTAAGTACGGTGGGCAATATGTGCATTTTCTTAAAGTGCGTGTTCAAAAGGCCATCCTTCGTAATCCGATGCAGACTTTTATGAACTACCTCTTAAAGTTCGTTCTCCGCGCTGCGTGGTGTGCCATTTGCTGGTTTGTTACGATAAAAGAACCAGCATTCGTTCAGCAACTTGATTTGCCGGCTGTCCTTTTTGTGAAATGCACGCATCAGTTGATTGCAAAGCCATTGAGGCAAGGGTATCTCCTCCTCTTGCATAATTCATCTGTACGTTAGCATATGTGGCAATAGCCTGGACTGTGCGGGATAAGTGGAGGCCTCCGGCAAATCAATCTTGTTCACTCAAAAAAAAGCACAAATCCCAATTCAGGGAGATGTGCTTTTTGTTCTCATCATTATAAAATGATAACTGTGGTGAATTAGAGAGCTTCCATCTCTTCTTCATACCATTGTTCCAATTGGGCCTGAAGAGCTCGGATTTCGGTAAGCAGAGAAATCAAGGGATAATGGCTTTCACGTAATACTGCAAAAGATTCTTCAAGCGCATTGATATAATCAAGGCCACCGATGATAGTAAGATTTTCGTTTAGGAGATCGAGGCTGTCACATTCGGCGATCGCCCAAGGCAGGACAGGGACATCTGCTGCAGTGAGTTTATCAATTTCCTTGTGCAGGCGCAGGTTGAGCGCACTGAGTTGATAGGCGTAATCTGCGGGCATTTCCACGAACTGCAAGTGTTGTTCCTGCTGCAGGATGACATAGCGCATTGTAGGCATAACGAGTAATAATCTCCCCTCATACATTCTACTTGACAGTGTAGCCTACGAAACGGTTAAAATTCAAGTATTATACCGGAAAAACAAATGCTCCGAGGGGGTGCAAGGAGAGGATATCGATGGAAAATGAGGAATTGCAACAATGGATTGAACAGGTATCACTGGATCATTTCGGAGTGCCGTTCACCCATGAAGCGTTGTTTAACAGTCGCCTGACCACGACGGGTGGGCGTTATATGCTTAAAAGTCACCGGATTGAGATCAATCCGCATCAACTCGAAGCCTATGGGCGAGATGAGGTTGAGAAAATCATCAAGCATGAGCTGTGTCACTATCATCTGCATATTCGTGGGCGCGGCTATCAGCATCGTGACCCGGAATTCAAGGCTTTATTGCAGAAGGTAGGCGGTTCGCGTTACTGCCAATCACTTCCTGACGGCAAAGGCAGAAAGCCGCTGCCATATCGTTATAAGCTGGTGTGCAAGAGCTGTGGTACGGAATATTTGCGCAAGCGGAAAATAGATCCGAAGCGTTATCGTTGTGGCCGTTGCGCGGGAAAACTGGGGCTTCACGACATATAGTAATTTTGTTTTGGAGTATAGAGCGGATGGATCTTAAGAAATTTGTAAATCTTTTGTTGGATTTCCTGTCATTTATCTGATGTAAACTGTTCATCAGTCCACATAATCCAGTTTAAATGAAAAGGAGGAGTGACCCTTTGAAGGCCCACAGTGTATTAGTTGTTGATGATGATCCCGATATCAGCAATGCGATCGAAATTTTTTTGCGTAGTGAAGGAATCGGGGTCTACAAGGCGTCGAATGGGGAAGAGGCATTGCAAAAGCTCCAGGCTCATTCTGTTCAGCTCATTATTATGGATATTATGATGCCTGGATTGGATGGACTGCAGACGACACTGGAAATTCGTGAAACCTCTAATGTGCCAATTATAATGTTGTCTGCCAGAACAGAGGATTATGATAAAATCGTAGGTTTGAACATCGGTGCGGATGATTACATAGCCAAGCCATTCAACCCATTGGAGCTTATGGCAAGGGTAAAGTCCCAGTTACGACGCTTCACCGGCCTGGGTGCGCAGATACATCAAAGTTCCGAAGATGCAGAACAGGAGATTCAGGTTCGTGGCCTGGTATATAACAAACAGAAGAAAACAATGACCTTGGAAGGAGAAGATGTTAGGCTGACGCCAACCGAATTTCACATACTTAGGCTTTTTATGGAGAATAAGGGCCGGATCTTTGCTATTGATGAAATCTATGAACGTGTATGGAAAGAGCCTGCCTTTCAACCGGAAAATACAGTCGCTGTTCACATCCGCAGAATCCGTGAGAAGATTGAATTTAATCCCAGAGAGCCCAAATATATAAAGGTGGTGTGGGGTATTGGTTACAAACTGGAAGAATAATATGCTGGCTTACGGAGTTCGGATAGCAGCGATGATTTGTTTTACACTGGTGTTTATGAAGCTTGCTTCATTGAGGTATGAGATTCGATTCATTTATAAAGATTGGAATGTATCTGGTGTTATACCTTTGATCCTGCTCTTAGTCATTGGTACGGCGTTACTTGTGACTGCAAATCGTATACCTTTGCCTGAGAATAGCAAATATCGGAAGGTGACAATCTGGTGGAGTGAAAAACTTTCCTTGGATGCACATTTTATTACCTTATGTATAGGGTCCTTTCTACTGTTAAAAGTACTAAACGGGGTGACTTCAGATTATGGGATAACTCCTTACTTTTTCACTCGTCGATGGATAAATGATATTTTTGTTTATTTTATAGGCATGTTCATCGCTGGTCTCGGAGTGTGGTTTGTTGGTGTGCATGTAAGGGGGGCTGTCCGGTATATCGGGAATATGTCCAGCCATAGGCCAATACGAAACGAGATATGGGTATGGAAATGGTACAGTTTGGTGAAAAAGATTTTGGAGCAAGGCGAGCCGACTGACAAAAAAAGAATTCAGCGTTTAATCTTATTATGTATGGTGCAATGTCTTATGCAATTAGCGGTTATTTCTCTCGCGTCCATTAAGTCTTCAATGGTCATTCCATTTGTGTTTTTGACAGTTCTGATTAGTGTTTTCTTGGTATATAGTATGTTTCAACTGATTCATGTGGCGCAGCAACTTACGCAAGCGGCTAAGGAAATGGGAGAAGGCCGGTTCAATGTGCAGTTCCCAGAGCATGTAACAGGCATAATGCAACCATTGGTGACACAGATGAGCGGAATGAGACAAGGGCTCCAGAATGCAATGAAAGAACAGGTTACGAGCCAGCGTATGAAATCCGAGTTGATCGCTAACGTTTCTCATGATCTGAAAACACCTGTAACCTCTTTGGTTAGTTATATCGATCTGCTTAAGCGCGATGAGGGCACAGAGGAGGAGAAGGCTGGATACATTCAAGTTCTGGAGCGGAAAACGCAGCGTCTGTGTTTGTTGGTGGAGGACTTATTTGAAGCAGCGAAAATGGCGAGCGGAGATGTGGAACTTCATTTAAAACAGATAGACATGGGGGAGTTACTTCGACAGGCTGTAGCAGAATATATTGATTCGTTCGAGCAGGCAGAGTTACAGATAAGGATTCGAGAGGAGACTGAGCCTTTATACGCAATGGTGGACGGCAGCCGGATGTGGCGTGTTATGGAGAATATGTTGGGAAACGTTTTGAAATATGGTCTGCCCCAATCCAGGGTCTATATTGAACTGATCGAACAAGGAAATCAACTGGAGTTCACGATCAAAAATGTATCCGCATACGAGATGGAGTTCTCATCGGATGAGATTTTTGAACGTTTTAAGCGTGGGGACCGTTCCCGTTCAACGGAGGGTTCAGGTCTAGGCTTGTCCATCGCCAGAAGCATTGTTGAATTGCATGAAGGTTCTATGGGAATACAAGTGGATGGAGACGTATTCAAAGTAAGTGTTTGCCTTCCACGAGTAGACAGGGACATGATCCAAAATACTACCCAACTGGCGATGATCTCTTCCTTCTGAGAGGAAGAAAGCAATACAATTAGGAAATCTTGACAGGTCTGTTGACTTGGATTATTAATCATGATAGATTAATCTTATTCAAGTTAATTTTCCCTGATAGCTCAGTTGGTAGAGCACTCGACTGTTAATCGAGTTGTCACAGGTTCGAGCCCTGTTCGGGGAGCCATTTCTTGGAGAGATACCCAAGTGGCTATAAGGGGACCCTCTGCTAAGGGGTTAGACTGCGTAAGCGGTGCGAGGGTTCGAATCCCTCTCTCTCCGTTCTGAATTAAACTTCTCTGCAAAGGGATGAGAACCCTAAAGGTTCGTCGGAGCATAAGCTTCGTTAGCAATACTTCGCAGTCTCGAACGAAGTGAGAGTACTCCTCTTTCTCCGTTCTGATTGCACAAAAAATCCTCTTCACATTAGACCGGTTAACGGTCAGTGTGAAGGGGATTTTTTGCGTTTACTGATCTTTGGTTATCCCTTGTATATGCTTCTGCTTAAAGTGTGATGCTCAACACCTCGTATAAACCTTTCTTGCCTGCTTCCGTTACTTCGACAGAGCGACTTCCTGTTTTTTGACGAATCCAGTCCAGTTCCGCTAATCGATGTCTGAGTTGTTCCCCAAGCATACCTGAGAGATGATGACGGCGTTCGCTCCAATCCAGACATTTGCGAGCGATGGCACGGCGTGATCCCGGCTTCATCTGAAGTTCAATTCCAAACGTAGTGAACCACTGTATTCCTTTCTCTGTAACTTGATAATCCTTGCTGTGTGCCTCTTCGGGGTCTGAAAGATACCCCTTTTGTACTAAGGCTTCACAGAGCGAGATTCCCAATTTCCCGGCCAGATGACCATAACAGGTCCGTGCATGACTCAGTTGTTGAAGCTGATCGGATTGTTTGAGAGAGCGGATCTGTACAGGCGGAGCAATACTGGCCATGCTTTCAATCAGATTAGCAATTTCTTTGTTTGCAAGACGGTAGTATCGGTGGCGTCCTTGTTGTTCAACTTCGAGTAATCCTCCCTCTACGAGTTTAGCTAGATGGCTGCTTGCCGTCTGGGGAGTGACACTTGCCATATGAGCAAGCTCTCCTGCAGGCAACGCACGGCCATCAAGTAAGGATGACAGAAAAATAGCGCGGCTTGGATCAGCGATTAACGACGCAATAACAGTAATATTCGGATATACATTCATACTTCGATCATACCTGAACTATTACTGTATTACAATCGAGTTGTATCGTCCCATATGGGTCAGATTGAGCTTATAAATTATTGGAATGGGAACAGGAGAGGTACAGGATGAAAAAGATAACGAAACAGGACTTTGCTACAGAGCAGTTGTCCGCGAGTCCAGAAGTGATTCAACATGAGACGATGAATCCCAGTATTTTATATTATGGTACGCCTGTAGTGCTGCTAAGCACATTAAATGAGGATGGATCAACCAACCTGTCACCATTATCCTCGTCTTGGGCACTGGGGGATTGTCTGGTTCTCGGTCTAGGGACACAGGGCAAAGCCTATGAAAATCTGAGTCGACACCCGGAGTGTGTGATTAATTTACCAGATGCGACCATGTGGAGACAGGTTGAGGCATTGGGTCGTTATACGGGAGTTAACCCGGTTCCTGAGGAGAAAAGGCAGATGGGCTATGAATATTGTCATGATAAATTCACTGTAGCTGGACTGACATCTGAATGCTCGGTTCAGGTGGCTCCAGATAAAATAGTTGAATGTCCGCTCCAGGTTGAAGCAGCTGTACAACACATACGTATTCCCGAACATACACCGTTCATGGCGATTGTTGAAGTGAAAGCGTTGAAGGTGCACGCACACACCAGACTAATATCTGGACCGAACAAGATTAATCCGGAGGAATGGCATCCGCTGATATATAATTTCAGACATTATTTCGGATTGGGCAAGAGACAAGGGGAAAATTTCCGGGCAGAGAATTGACCTGAGTAGAAGTTCTTTATTAGTCATGTAAAGATTGGGTAATAGTAAAGATAGACTCATGTAAGCATATACATAATGAAAGAGGTGATGTGCATGGAAGTGGAATATTTGATGCGTGTACTCATAGCTGGAATATGTGGTGTGCTAATCGGATATGAGCGCAAGAATCGAATGAAAGAAGCGGGTATCCGTACTCATTTTGTGGTCGCCGTTGGTGCTGCCCTGATGATGATTGTATCGAAGTACGGATTTCAGGATCAGGCTGGCTGGGCCAATCTGTCTCTTGATCCGTCAAGGATTGCTGCACAAGTCGTTAGCGGTGTGGGGTTCATTGGAGCCGGGATGATCTTCACACAGCGTCACACGGTCAGGGGATTGACCACAGCGGCTGGCATATGGGCTACGGCAGGCATGGGACTTGCTGTGGGTTCAGGTCTGTATTGGACGGGTGCGGGCGTGACACTGCTTATTGTCGTGGCACAGATGTTACTGCATAGACCTACACGCTGGCTGGTATCCGCTCGAACAGAGACGTTAACCATCCATCTGCAAAATGAGGGAGAGGCCCTGAAGACTGTTTTGGCACTGCTGGGACAGGAGAAGATCTCGGTCATCGGATTTAAGACTGAACAGCAAACAAGCACAGACTCCGTGGAAGAGACTGTGCTTGAGTTCACGTTGCAACTACCGGGTTCATACCGGGGCGAGCAACTGATTATTTTGTTACAGGACGTGCCTCACGTTCGATCTGCGGAGTTAAAATGAAGAGAACCTGCATGGATCAACAGGTGATCATGCAGGTTCAGTACTTAATTCAGTATGGGTCCAATTACTGACCTTCCCCGACAATCGTTTCTGGGCGGGATACCGGTTTACCTTCAAGCAGGCACTCGATGGCATGGGCAACACCATGCTCCACATTGGTCAGCGTTATGGCTTTGGCTAATGCCTGGATTTCGGGTTCGCCATTACCCATGGCGATGCCGAGTCCTGCCATTTTTAACATGGAGACATCGTTGAAGTTATCGCCAATAGCTACGGTATCCTCCATGGATATGTTCAGGTGAGCCGCCAGTTTGGTTAGGGCATTACCTTTGGATACGTCCGGGTGCTGCATTTCGAAGTTATGCTCAAAGGATACAACCATGGCGACATCAGATCGGGAAGAGAAGTATTCTCGTCCTGTCTTTACTTTGTCCGGATTCATGGAGAAGGCCATAATATTATAGATGTAGGCTTCTGCTGGAATTTCGAGATGGCTGTTTACGCGGTGGTAGTCTTTTTTGTCATAGTGTTTCTTGATGGAGCGAATCATGCGTGCAATGTCCTCACCAGGGTTTGAACCAAGAACACGTTCCATTTCGGCGAGCAAGGTCTCATGACTGCTACGCGGGGCATAGATGCCTTGTTGTGTTGAAGCCTCATAATAGACATCATGATCTTCCAGCCACTGCATGACGGAAGCTGCTGTGTCACGCTCGAGCGGAAGATGGAATAAACGTTCACCGTCTGCGTCATGAATTGTCGCTCCGTTGGAGCCGATAATTGGGGTTTTGATTCCGCCTTCGCGGCTGATGGTCACAACATCGGAATAGACACGTCCTGTTGCGATGGTAACTTTCATACCGGATTGCTGGGCCTTTTGGATGGCTGCGGCATTCTCCGGGCTAATCTGGCTATCTATGTTCAACAAAGTTCCATCTAAATCTGTGGCAAATAATTTCATATATTTACAACTCCTTATCATCTGTTGGTTCAGGAATGAGAATCTCAACCTGTTGTTCGGCTAGAAAAACAAGCCATTCTTTGGTTGGCCATTGATCCGTAATCAATACATCCACCAACGACCAGTCGGCAAAACGATAACCATAACGTCTATCAAACTTGGATTGATCTGCAAGAACAACAACTTTCTTGGCAGCTTTCATCATTTGGTGTTTAATTTTCCCTTCCTCTTCGGAAGCACTGAAGCCATCCATGGTGATACCGCCAATTCCGATAAAGGCTTTATCTACATAATAGTGGGAGAGGGTCTCGATAACAGAGGTACCGTAGACATAACGTTGTTCCTTATCTACTTTGCCTCCGAGCAAACGAATCTGGACAGCAGTGTGATTGGAGAGAAGATCAGCGGAATGAATCGAATTGGTAATGACGGTACAGGATTTGCCGTTTAAGTTCTCGGCACAGGCCTGCACAGTCGTGGAAGAGTCCAGAATAATGATCTCGCCTTGCCTTACAATGGCCGCAGCGAGTTTGCCGATGGCCCTCTTTTCCTCAGATACATCGAGTAAACGGTCTTTGTAGGATCTGAATTCTTGCGGAGGAGGGGGGAGAATCGCGCCGCCACGTGTTCGGATAATGGCATCCTGTTCCTCAAGCTTAATCAGATCCCTGCGTGCAGTATCCCGTGATACATCAAACAAGGCGACAATATCATCGGCTGAGATGCGATTGTGTTTGCGTAGATGTTCAACAATGAGCTGCATTCGTTCTTCTTGAAACAAACATGTCACCTCCGAGTATATGGATGACCGTACTTATACTGATACTTTAATTATAAGTATTCTTAATGTGATTTGCAATATTATAAGTGAACGTAAGTTTTTATAAGTGTTTTGATAGATGGTTTACATTGTTCCTGCACGGGGATGACATTGGCATGAACGGGAGGTGGCTAATAACGGGGCTCTGAAGAAGAGTATGCAATGGGCAAAAAGGCTTGAAAAATAAATTTTAAAAAAAGTATTGCAAGTTCAAATTGTCCTGTGGTATACTCATTCTTGTCGCCAAGAAAGACAACTTGTTATTAAGGCCCGTTGGTCAAGGGGTTAAGACACCTCCCTTTCACGGAGGTAACAGGGGTTCGAATCCCCTACGGGTCATATCTTCACCACCTCATGAGATCTACATTTTCGATGAGTAATCCTCAAAGTCATTGCTCTTATAGACAAAAATGAAGCATGGCACATCCGGTGAAGTTTACAGCAAGAGCCATTAGCTCAGTTGGTAGAGCACCTGACTTTTAATCAGGGTGTCGAAGGTTCGAGCCCTTCATGGCTCACCATTTTTACAATTGAATATGCGGTCGTGGTGGAATGGCAGACACGCTATCTTGAGGGGGTAGTGGGTGTATACCCGTGGAGGTTCGAGTCCTCTCGACCGCATCACAGCAACAACATAAGATAGACTTCTATGATCATTCATGGGAGTCTATCTTTGTGTTATACGATATATCTCATCCTATTCCAGGCATATAAAGGCTGAGCATTCAGGAATAATGTGGTATAATTCAAGCAGATGAGTTGATTATTACGGTTGGAAGGCGGTTCTTGTATGCAGTCGATCTATGAGCGAATTGAACACCTGATTGCCGAACGAGGAATGACCAAGAAGGCTTTCTGCCAACAGCTGAAGATTAGCACAGGCAATCTGGGTGATTGGAAACGTGGCAAGTCTATTCCGAGTACGAATAAATTAATTGAGATTGCTTCGTTTTTTGATGTGAGCCTTGACTGGCTCATGATTGGACGTCCATCGAAGGAAGCGATGGTTCGGGAAAAACGGGAGGATTATTTTTTTGACGTTTTGCGGCAATTGAATTGCCAAGAAAGTGAATTATCGACTGTGGAACAGTCTTTTATCAGCGAATATATTGAGTTCACCCGTTACCGTAAATCCAAGGAAAGTAAGGATGCTGGCGACTATCGCTATAAACCTGAGAACAAATCAGAGAACGATTCTGAGGAAAACGAAGCGTAAGTGATATGAGCAACATCCATAGACTGAATGTACAAAAACCTCTGGACTAATCCGAACACACTCGGAGACAGTTCAGAGGTTTTTTGGTGTTAACTATGCTTGATGCCCTTATTTACGAAAGACAAGAGTTTCTTTGCCCAGCAGATGTGGGCGGAGTGTGTTCCAGATCTGAAGACACTGCTCCTGAAGTTCCCAAGCTGCCATGCCAAGGAGTCGTACGCCGATGCCTCCGGTTGCCAGCAAACTTGCACCTGCGAGCATTCGCCCATCTGGTGGCAGCGCAGATCTGACTTGCTCCAACTCCGCAGTACCAAGACCTGGGGCAATCATCCATAACGCAGCGGTATGTGTGTAGTGAAGGAGAGACGCTGAGTGTTTGGGATCATCGGTATCCGGTTCGAGTCCGAATCGATCCCAGACAGCCAGTTGTTCACCTTGCCATATCTCCGTCAAGCTGCGGTAACGCTCGAATTGGAACGCTTCTCCCCGATGAATCCGTCCGGCAGACCAGATATCTGCATAGGCCAGGATTGCCTGTTCTTCCAGCTCAAAGGTTACAGTGAGCGAAGAAGAACTTCCCTTGAAGGGAATGACGCATTCAGGGAAGTATTCCAGCGTGGCCCCTTTTCCCAACCGAAAGTGATGATTAACGGATGAGGGAATGGAAGGTGTAGGATGAAGTCTGGTAGCAGATGTGCTGCTCAGCATGACATGGGTGCCTTCGCCTAATTCCCACTCGGAATGATAAAGATCCCCGTTAAGGACTCCAGGCGAGACGTCTGACGTGTACACACATAATTCGGTTCCTCCTCCGGGAGGTCGAAAGGATCGGCTAAACCGGAGTGGTGCGCTGTAATAACGATCAGTCATGACAGTCCGGTCGCCTTGAAAGGCAAAGGTGGCCCGAAGCTCGCTGCGGCGTGTGACGGGCGCACCTGCACTTTCATTCCCATTTATCTCTGTTCCCGTGGGGACAGAAGATGAATTAATGCGAGTGAGTGCCATGTTCATGGCTGTGTGAATGCAGATGTGCAGCGGAAGCATCGTCATCCATATATTGATGTTCAAGCCAGTGGACAATCTCGGATACACCTTCACCGCTCATTAGATTAGACATGACATAAGGGCGGCCTTCGCGTACCCGTTCGGTATCATTTTTCATAACTTCCAGGCTTGCACCAACGTAAGGGGCGAGGTCGGTTTTGTTGATTAACAGCAGATCTGAACGCGTTATGCCGGGACCGCCTTTGCGGGGGAGTTTCTCTCCTTGAGCAACGTCGATAATGTAGATGAACACATCAGCCAGTTCCGGACTGAATGCAGCGGAGAGATTGTCGCCGCCGCTCTCGATGAAGATCAGTTGCAGATCCGGGAAGCGTTCAATCAACTCGTCAACTGCTTCGAAATTCATGGAGGCATCCTCACGAATAGCCGTGTGCGGGCATCCGCCTGTCTCGACGCCAATAATACGCTCTGGTGCCAGTGCATTCTGACGCAGCAAGATTTCGGCATCTTCCTTGGTATAAATGTCATTCGTGATGACAGCAAGGCTATAACGTGTACGTAGTGCCTTGGACAGCTTCTCCACAAGGGCTGTTTTACCTGAACCTACCGGTCCACCAATTCCAATTCGCATCGGACGACTCCGATCAAATGCCTTACGTTCCCACTCCGGATGATGCGTATGATTAGCTCCTCCACACATAACAATTCCTCCTTGGTTATATAAAAGTTGATGTTAAGACATAAACAGCCGCGCGGGTAAGGTCTCATGCCGCATGGCGTAGATTTCCTGGGCGATTCCGAAGCTGTGCATATCTTCCGGGTCATTGTCCCGCATGAGAGCCCATTCCGCTTCGATATCATCAAGCAGTTTCTGAATCAACATCTGCGCTTCGGTTTGTCCGATGGGCAGCAGGCGAAGTGCGCTGTTCACATAAGCGTTCACTGAGGTATACAGATGCCCGGTAACGGCTTCATCCAATTCAATCTCCAATTGATAGTTAATATAACCGTGAATGGTCGTGATGCCGCAATACGCGCCATGTTCCCGGATAGCCTCATCAATTAGGGAAAAGTCCATCCATGGATAGAGTGAACGGGCCAGCTTGAGCAGTCGTTTTCCCATCTTGTGGCCGCTTTCCCTGAGTTCCCGAGGGGAGCGCTGGGCGTGGACACGTTTGTCATACAGGGCAAGTAGAGCGGCATCTTGCTGTTTTATCGCCTGATAGACGCCTTTGATGGCAAGACCATCTAGTCGTACAAGACTGGAATGAAGCTGGCTGCGAATAAACTGTTCAAGCTGCGCGGTATTTTGCACGGTGCCATCATGCGTGTAAGCTTCCAGACCGAAGGAATGGGAGAAACCACCGATGGGCAGGGCCGAATCCAGCAGCTGAACATAACGGAGTAGCTTCGTGCCACTGTTCATCATGAGTGCCCCCTTATCAGCTAATCCGTATTCCTATCAGAACATAAAGTACCGCTGTGCCATAGGCAACTCGTCTGCGGGTTCACAGGTGAGTAGCTCGCCGTCGGCGCGTACCTCGTAGGTTTCAGGATCGACTTCAATGACAGGGGTGACGTCGTTATGAATCATGTCTTTTTTGCTGACTGAGCGACAGCCTTTAACGGGTTCAACCCGCTTTTTCAGGCCCAATGACTCTTTGATCCCTGCTTCTGCTGCGGCTTGGGAGACAAAGGTGATCGATCCGCTGGCAATGGCGCTACCATAGGCTCCGAACATCGGTCTGCCAAATACCGGCTGAGGTGTCGGGATGGACGCATTGGGATCACCCATCTGGGCAAATGTGATCATGCCACCCTTAATGACAATCTCGGGTTTAACACCGAAGTAAGCCGGTTTCCATATGATTAGATCTGCCAGCTTGCCAACTTCCACCGAACCGACGAGGTGACCGATTCCGTGAGCGATAGCTGGATTGATAGTGTACTTGGCGACATATCGCTTGATCCGATCGTTATCGGAGGGAGAATTCGGGTTGAGCTCAAGTTTGCCGCGCTGTTTTTTCATTTTGTCGGCTGTCTGCCAGGTGCGGATAATGACTTCGCCCACTCGGCCCATGGCTTGAGAATCGGAACTGATGATGCTGAACACGCCAAGATCATGCAAAATGTCTTCGGCTGCGATTGTTTCGGGACGAATCCGCGAATCCGCAAAAGCGACATCTTCCGGGATGGAAGGGTCCAGGTGATGACACACCATCAACATATCGAGATGCTCTTCTACAGTGTTGCGTGTGTACGGTCGTGTTGGGTTGGTTGATGAGGGGATAACGTAGGACTCCCCAGCGGCCCGGATAATATCCGGTGCGTGTCCGCCACCAGCGCCTTCCGTATGGTACGTGTGGATCGTCCGGCCGTTGATTGCAGCCAAGGTGTTTTCGAGAAATCCGGTTTCGTTCAATGTATCGGTATGGATAGCCACTTGAACATCATGTTCCCCGGCGGCAGTCAGACAAGCGTCGATAGCGCTCGGGGTAGTGCCCCAATCTTCATGTAGCTTCAGGCCGATTACCCCAGCTTCAATCTGTTCAATTAAAGGTGCGGTACTGGAACTGTTGCCTTTGCCAAGGTAACCGATGTTCATGGGAAAAGCTTCTGCGGACTCCAGCATCCGGTGGATGTGCCAGGCTCCTGGTGTGCAGGTGGTGGCTTTGGTTCCTGTTGCTGGTCCTGTTCCCCCGCCGATCATGGTCGTGACCCCGGAGGATAACGCAGTCTGAATCTGCTGTGGGCAGATGAAATGAATATGGGTATCAATGCCGCCAGCGGTTACAATCATGCCTTCACCAGCGATGATTTCGGTGGAAGCACCGATGACCAGTGCGGGATGAACACCATCCATTGTATCCGGGTTGCCGGATTTGCCAATGGCGCAGATGTGACCATCTCGAATGCCGATATCCGCTTTTACAATGCCCCAATGATCGATAATGATAGCGTTGGTGATGACAGTATCAGGGGTGCCGTCGCTTCGCAGAGCAGTAGTAGACTGGCCCATCCCATCGCGGATAACCTTGCCGCCCCCAAACTTGCTCTCATCTCCATATACGGCATAATCATGTTCAATCTCTGCCCATAGTTCGGTATCCGCAAGTCTTACGGCATCGCCGGTTGTTGGTCCAAACATGGACGCGTATTGTTCACGGCTCATTCGTTTCATGAGGGTTCACCTCCATCTTGTATGGGAGGGGAGAACGTCTTCAGGAATGCCTCCAGTTTCACTGGATCGGGGGCTTGATCCGCAGAGCCTTCGGTTAATCCGTTGAACCCGTGAATCTGGCGTTTGCCGCCAAAGGTCGTGAGTTCAACAGGTTTCTCTTCACCGGGTTCGAAGCGAACTGCGGTGCCTGCCGGAATGTGCAGGCGATGTCCAAAAGCTGACGTGCGATCAAAGTCCAGTGCTGCATTAACTTCATAGAAGTGAACGTGAGAGCCGACTTGGACGGGGCGGTCGCCGCGGTTAAGGACAAGGAGTCGTAGGGTTAAACGATCCGGATGACAGATGATGTCGTCATCTGGCTTCAAACGGTATTCACCAGGAATCATGTTTTCTCCTGCCTTTCTCAGCGTATAGGTTCATGTACAGTAACCAGTTTTGTACCGTCAGGAAATGTGGCTTCTACCTGTACTTCAGGAATCATATCGGGAACACCATCCATACAGTCTTCACGTGTCAGGATGGTGCCTCCGTATCTCATTAATTCGGCAACACTCATTCCATCCCGTGCTCGTTCCATCAGTTCGGAGGTCAACAAGGCGATGGCTTCGGGAACATTCAACTTGAGTCCGCGTGCTCTTCGTTCACGGGCGAGGTTAGCGGCCACGGTAATCAGGAGTTTTTCCTTTTCCTGCTCAGTCCAGTGCAAGGCAATCCGACCTTTCGCTTATAATGTCTGATATGTTCATGGATCATATTGTATGTTAAATATACTCACACAGGGTGAATCCTTTGTCAATAAGCTTCAAGGCATATTAGCAGTATGCATGAAACGAGTAGGCATGAAAAAAAATTATGTAAGCTATATTGACATGGAGAGAGGAACCCTCCATAATTTGGATCAACGAACATTTCGGACGCAAATGACCTTAATGTTCGTCAATAGACTAAAAAAAGGGAGTGTAGGCTATTGAAGAAGAGGTCGGTCAAGTTATGGAGTATTTTGCTGGGTGCGGTCATTGTGATGACAGGATGTGTGGAGGGCACTGCGCCGCCTGAAGCTTCGGGTTCAGGTGGTACAGGAGAGCCGGCTGCATCCGGTGAACCGATTAAAGTTGGCATTCTTCACTCTCTCAGCGGAACGATGGCGATCAGTGAAGTATCTGTTAAAGATGCGGAGATGCTTGCCATTGAAGAGATTAACGCCGCGGGCGGAGTTTTGGGTAAACAGATTGAGCCTGTAATTGAGGATGGCGCTTCGGATTGGCCTACTTTTGCGGAGAAGGCTGGAAAGTTACTGCAACAGGATAAGGTCGCTGCTGTATTTGGTGGATGGACCTCTGCAAGTCGGAAGGCTATGCTCCCGGTGTTTGAACAGAATAAAGGTCTATTATTTTACCCGGTGCAATATGAGGGATTGGAATCGTCGCCAAATATTTTTTATACAGGAGCAACAACCAATCAGCAGATCGTTCCATCCGTAACCTGGTTACTGGAGAACAGGGGCAAGACATTTTATCTGCTCGGTTCAGATTATGTATTCCCAAAAACGGCCAATCAGGTCATTAAGGCACAACTCGCAGCAGAAGGCGGCCAAGTAGTGGGTGAAGAATACACACCGCTGGGCCATACCGATTACAGTACCATCATTAGCAAAATCAAAGCTGCGAAGCCGGATATTGTATACAATACGCTGAACGGAGATAGCAATGTGGCCTTCTTCAAACAATTGAAGGATGCCGGAATCTCCTCGGATCAGATGACGACCCTCTCGGTAAGTGTGGCGGAGGAAGAAATCCGTGGTATTGGCGCAGACGTATTGAAGGGGCATCTGGCTTCGTGGAATTATTATCAGACAACGGATACACCTGAGAATGCAACATTTGTTGCCAAGTATAAAGAAAAATACGGTGCTGATCGAGTGACAGCTGATCCGATTGAAGCGGGATATGTGGCGGTTTATCTCTGGAAGGCGGCGGTGGAAAAAGCAGGATCAACCGACGTGGAGAAGGTGAAGGCAGCTGCCAAGGGTCTGGAGTTTGATGCCCCGGAAGGTAAGGTAACCGTGGATGGAGAGAATCAGCATATCTACAAAACCGTACGGATCGGTGAGGTGCAGGAGGATGGGCAGTTCAAGGAATTGTGGAATTCTGGTGAGCCTGTCAAGCCGGACCCTTATCTGAAAACGTATGAATGGGGAGCAACCCTCAGCGCTAAATAACATAGAAACCTCGCAATAAAACAGGCAACTCGCTTCAAAGCAGCCGAAACATAAACGAGGGTGTGACAACACATCCTCTTACCGTATCGCGGTAAAGCGTTACTGTGATGTTAAAAAATGTTACTGCCGCTAATTGAATTCATGTGAAATATCGAGAGTCACGGTATGGAGGAGGGGATAGCGATGGATATGTTTATCCTGCAGATGTTCAATGGTCTGAGTATCAGTTCAATTCTGTTGTTGATTGCATTGGGGCTTGCAGTAACGTTTGGGCTGATGAATGTCATCAATATGGCTCACGGTGAACTGATCATGATCGGTGCATATGCAACATATGTAACACAAAATCTGTTCATGTCCTATGCTCCAGCAACGTGGTTTGGTGCCTATTTTGTTGTGGCTCTGCCGATTGCGTTCATTGTAGCGGCTCTAATTGGCTGGTTGCTTGAAGTGGTTCTGATCAGGCATCTGTATGGCAGGCCGCTTGATAGTCTGCTTGCGACATGGGGTGTAGGCATGATGCTGCAACAACTGGCCCGTACGATATTCGGAGCGCCAAACGTGGGAGTATCCAGTCCGGCTTGGCTCAATGGGGGATTGGCGATCTCGGATGGTATTGTATTTCCGTATAAACGAATTTTCATTATCGCACTGGTTGCGGTGGTGCTGCTGTGTATGTATCTCTATATCTATCGAACATCTTCCGGAAGACGAATGAGGGCTGTGATGCAGAATCGGAGCATGGCGGGGTGTCTTGGGATTTCGACCCGGCGGGTGGATGGCATGACCTTTGCGATTGGTTCGGGCATTGCCGGAATTGCTGGCTGTGCATTAACGCTCATTGGTCCGATTGGTCCTTCGCTTGGTACGTATTATATTGTGGATGCGTTCATGGTCGTTGTTCTGGGTGGCGTTGGGAAATTGGTTGGAACCGTGTGTGGTGCATTGGGGATTGGTATGTTCAACACGCTGTTCGAAACCTATACCTCGGCCTCCATTGGCAAGGTGCTTGTGTTTGTATGTATCGTTGCTTTCCTGCAATGGAAACCACGCGGATTGGTCGCGATGCGCACACGGAGTCTCGATTAACGTGAAAAAGGGGGTTAGTTCATGTCGGCATTACTCAAGACTGGCAGTCTGAAAATGAGAATCATCTGGGCGGTTGTACTGATCATGATGTGTCTTGCTCCACTAATCTCCACGGAGTTTCGTCTGAGTCTGTTAGCCAAGTTTTTGGCGCTAGCAATCCTGGCCATCGGTCTCGATCTGATCTGGGGATATGGGGGTGTGCTAAGTCTTGGGCATGGGGTGTTCTTTGGTCTGGGTGGGTACGCGATGGCGATGTATCTGAAGCTTCAGGCTAGTGGAGCAACGCTTCCTGACTTCATGGGATGGAGTGGTCTCAGTGGTCTGCCGTGGTTCTGGGAACCATTTCGCTCTTTCCCGGTGGCGCTGTTATTGGGGATAGCCCTTCCAGCATTGCTTGCCTTTGCTCTGGGGTGGTTTACGTTCCGCAACCGGATCACCGGTGTTTATTTTACCATCCTGACTCAAGCTTTGGTTCTTATTATGGTAACACTCTTTGTTGGTAAACAGGAATGGACGGGTGGGACAAATGGCATCACCGGATATAATTCGATCTTTGGTTTTACACTTCATTCCGCTGGAACGACGATTGCTCTCTACTATATAACGCTTGCTGTTCTGGTGATCGCGTATGTGCTCTGTCGTCGAATGGTGAACAGTCGGTTCGGCCAAGTGCTCGAAGCTGCGCGTGATGGAGAGAATCGGGTGCGATTCCTCGGATATGATCCGGCAGGATATAAAACGCTGGCTTTTGCTTTTTCCGGTGCGCTTGCAGGCATCGCGGGCATGTTGTTTGTTCTTCAGGTGGGTATTATCTCGCCATCGATGATGGGGATTGTACCCTCCATTGAGATGGTCCTGTGGGTTGCATTGGGTGGTCGCGGTACGCTTATTGGAGCGGTCATCGGAGCAGTGGTGCTGAATGCAGCCAAAACAGGCATAAGCGAGGCTTACCCTGAAGGGTGGCTGTTTGTCATTGGTGGGCTCTTTGTAACGGTAGTTTTGTTCATGCCAAACGGTATTGTAGGTGTATATCGTCATGTCGTTCGCTTGCTGAAGCGGAGAGGAGAGAGTGCGCATGTCCAAGTCACTCGGGAAAAACCTAAAGTCTACTGAAGAATCAGCGGTGTTGGTAGCCGAGGATATTACGGTGGCTTTTGGTGGGTTCGTTGCTGTCAAAGGCATGAACCTGAAGTTGCATGAACATGACCTGCATTTTTTAATCGGACCCAATGGTGCAGGGAAAACAACGATGCTGGATGTGATATGTGGCAAAACAAAACCCGTGTCCGGCTCGGTGAAGATGGCGGATGGCACAGAATTAACACGACTGAAGGAGCACCAGATTGTTCGCAAAGGTGTGGGACGAAAATTCCAGGCGCCATCGATCTTTGCAGGTCTGACGGTGCAGGAGAATCTGACGCTGGCGGCGGAGACTCGCCGTTCCCCTTTGCAAGCCATCGGTATTCGTCGATATGGGAAAATGAGTGCTGCCATGGAGCATGTTACCCTCCAGATTGGTCTGCAAGACCGCGTTGATGCTCGTGCAGGAGCGTTATCACATGGGGAGAAGCAGTGGCTGGAGATTGGCATGTTGCTTCTGCAGGAGCCACGGGTGTTGTTGCTGGACGAACCAGCCGCAGGCATGACGGATGAAGAAACACACAAGACCGGGCGACTTCTGCAAGAGATTGCGCGTGAACGCTCGGTTGTGGTGGTGGAGCATGATATGGAGTTTGTGCGAGAGTTCGCAGCCAAGGTAACGGTGATGCATGAAGGGAAACTACTGAAGGAAGGTACGATGGCGGAGGTACAGGCAGACCCGAAAGTGGCAGAAGTGTATCTGGGCAAAAGGAGGGATGACCATGCTGTCGTTGCAACGAATTGAATCCGGCTACGGGGAAAGCAATGTGCTTCGTGGTGTGAACCTGGATGTACAGCCCGGACAGGTGGTGTGTCTGATGGGTCGTAACGGTGTAGGGAAAACAACGTTGATGAAAACATTAATGGGGTTGCTCAAATCACGCAAGGGCAGTATTCAGTGGCAAAATCAGGAGTTATCCACCTTGGACTCAGCCAAGCGGGCAAGGGCAGGGATTGGTTATGTACCGCAGGGGCGGGAGATTTTCCCGCAGCTTACGGTGAAAGAAAACTTATTGCTCGGTCTGGAGACAAGTGCACCGGGAGTAAAAACGTTCCCGGAGGATGTACTGGCGATGTTCCCAGTGCTTGCTACGATGTATGGACGGCAGGGCGGGGATCTGAGTGGTGGACAGCAGCAACAGTTGGCATTCGCCCGGGCATTGGCTTCGCGTCCGGGGTTGTTGCTACTGGATGAGCCGACAGAAGGCATCCAGCCTTCTATCGTGGAGGACATTCGGCAGGTTATTTTGCAGCTCAAGGCAAAGGGGAACCTCTCGGTTCTGCTGGTAGAGCAGAGTATTGATTTTGTACGAAGTGCCGCAGATTACATCTATATCATGGACAAAGGAACCATAACCCTGCATGGGACACCGCAAGAACTGGATATGTCGCAGTTTGAACATCATCTCTCCGTATAGTTGTAGTTAGTCGGCGAGTGGAGAGAGGTTTCAGGAACGCTTGTCCAGGATATTCGAGTATTTCGGATATAACCGCCGGATGCATTCCGGACAGATGTCATGGGTGAATTCGGCGTGGGTATGCTTCTCCAGATAACTCTCAACGGAGTTCCAGTGTTCCTCTTCGTCCTTGATTTGTTTGCAGACGGCGCAAATAGGCAACAGTCCGCGCAATGTGCGCACTTCAGACAATGCCTTCTTCAATTGGTGTTCTGTCTTTCTTTGTTCGGTAATATCCATGTGTGCAATTAAAGCGAGATCGGTATCCAGAATTGAATTTGCATAAGATAGAGGGGTGAGTTCTACACGAAACCACCTCTTTTCGTTGTATACAGTATACACGCAGATGTCATATGTATGATTTCGATTAAAGGGTATTCCGCGTTCTTTCAAATTCTGTGCGACAAGTGCCATGTTAGCGTTCTTGCCTCGTTTTGCCCAGGCTTCCGTCAGATGCAGGTAATGTCTATGACTACTGTGTATATCCGGGTTTGGTGAGCATTGACCGAGTCCCTGTTGCCAGGCACGGTTACAACTTTGGATAATCCAATTGTCATCAACGATGATGAGCTGGTGACGTATGGACTGGAACGATAGCCTCTCCAGATCGGATGTAACATGTCTCATGGATGAGACCCTCCTTTGGCAGAAATCTTATCTCAGTTCATCTGGAATGTCCAAAATATCAGCGACCAGGTGCCTGAATCGGGTTGCTTTGCGTGTGCCGTGAATGAGATTGGATAAACGATAGGGTGGGATGCCATGCTGTTCACAAAAGGTCTTCTGGTCCACTTGAAGTTCGGTTAGCCGTCGTTTGATGGCCCATCCGAACGGAGTAACTGGTTTTTTCTTGTTCAAAAGGGTTCACCCCTGGTTAGAATGTAGTATTCAGCCGCCCTTTCTTCATGTAGAATATATAGAAATGCGAGCTGTATGTTTCATTATATACGTAAATTCGTCATCTAACAATTAAAAAAGACGGAAAAAAGTGTATTTTGTGATCATAAATGGCGTAAATGCGAAAATAAAACAAATAAAATGACAAAAAACACGTCGGCAAGGAGGTTGCCGCGTGTTTTTAGTTTGTCTGAATGAAGGGTAGTAGATATGAGGAGGAAGAGGATTAGGCCCTGTAGGCATGAAGTCCAGCTCCAAGCATATGGAAACTGGGGAAAAACGATTTCATGGACATCGAGGTTGGCTGTGCCAGTCCATCCGCAGCCGAGGCGCTGACGGTCTTCCATTCATTCTCCAGATCTGTGGCCAGGCGGACCATCAGATCCTTGGTTGTATCGTTGTTCAGGGGAATGACTTTGGAGGCTTCGGTTATGCAGGCATTCATGGCTGAATGCAGGTAACCAAGGACCGCCTCCTCGACCGGGATGTCGAGGTGGTGGTTAATCCAGGCGTGAACAGTGGAGAGGCAGCCAACCGAATCATATTTGGCAAAGATCTGTTCGAGCTGGCTGAATTCAATCCAGGGGTGCAGAGCGCGTGCGAGTCTGATCAATCGTTTACCCATGGCGGCAGCTTGTTCTCTGAGATCTCCAGGGGTTCGCTGAACATGGACAAGCTTGTCGATCAGAGCTATCCGCCATGTATCCTTGTGATCTGCTGCGGTATAGATGCCTTTGATGGCCATACCTTCAAGACGAACGATGCTCGGATGCAACTGACAACGCATGAATGATTCGAGATCTTCAGCATTACGAATGGTACCCTCCCTGATATGGATATCCATGCCGAAGGAATGGGTGAACCCTCCAACCTGAATAGAGGAATCAAGCAGTTTGACATAATCGAGCAGCTTATTCCCACGGTTCACAATCATTCGCCTCCTGTGTTCGTTAAATGTCACTTAAAGTGACATTTATATTCCTTTTTGTTTGCTTTATGTTTAAAAATCCGAATTATATGATAGTTATCATCCCATAAATGTCCGCTTTTTGTCAATAGTATCCGTGAAATTAATGGATTAAATCTGGAATTTAATATTTGTGTTATTTTATATAACTTATTGTGTTATTTATGTGGTGAAGTTCATGGAGGACTATATATAAGGAAGGACTATATATAAATGAATCAACAAGATCGGCTCTTACCGAAAAAGAGGGGATCAAATCTAATCATATGCAGTTCATGGGTAAAGATGACGAGATTATGCGATTTTTGATGAAAATGCCTAGCTGAAAAAGAAGTATTAAAAAATACTTTACTTTTAGTTCTGAATCCGGTATAATCAATTCTGTTGCCGATTATTTACGACATGCGGTCGTGGTGGAATGGCAGACACGCTATCTTGAGGGGGTAGTGGGCGTATGCCCGTGGAGGTTCGAGTCCTCTCGACCGCATCATATGAACGATTAAAAAGAAGCTTTCCATTAATGGGAAGCTTCTTTTTTTTGTCTTTTTCGAACAGTATGACATCTGGGTTGAAAAAAGGCCATCCATTACCGGAGGAATGTTGCTCTACCTTCCGGCTACGGGTGGCCTGTGTATTATTTTTGAAGTAAGTTCTTGATATCTTCTTCAATCTTGTCCGGTGTTGTTTTGGGAGCATAACGTTTAATGACCTGTCCGTTCTGATCCACGAGGAATTTGGTGAAATTCCATTTGATTGCTTTGGAGCCGAGCAGGCCAGGAGCCTCTGTGCTAAGGTGTTGGAAAAGAGGGTGGGCGCTTGAACCGTTCACATCAATTTTCTCAAACATGGGGAAGCTCACGCCATAATTCATCTGACAGAACTCGGCAATATCGTCGGAAGATCCTTTTTCCTGTGCAAACTGGTTGCTTGGGAAACCAAGCACTTCAAATGGAGCATCTTGAAACTTGTCTTGCAATTCTTGCAGACCTTTGAATTGAGGGGTAAGGCCGCATGAGCTTGCCGTATTCACAATCAGGAGCACTTTGTCACGGTAGTCGGACATTTCAACTTCTTGACCGCGAAGGGTATTCACTTTGTAATCGTAGACTGTCATCTAAATCGCCTCCATTTATTTACTCTTATATCTTCTATTATATTGGTTGCAATTAAATATTGCAAAACTAATATGGTGTTAAAAGAATCAAAACAGGCAAGTTGTGCAGAATACGTGAATGAATTGCGAAGTGATTTACGCCAGAGTGAGAATTAGATAGCCTTGAAGAGATAGATAGAGTATAACTTTGTTGTAAGCGTTATTATGGATAGGAATTGGCAAAAATCTGCCGATTTGGTGATCTGGGCGGACTTTACACCGACATGGCACGGGTGTATGATTCATAACGTAATTTCAATTTAAACTAAAATGTACTTGAAAAACGAAACAAACGATAATATCGCTCGATCTTATCCTTAAGATATACGAACGATGTTTTAATCGCTGAGTTTCCATTCATTAATGAATGGGAAACGGGGGAACCAACGGAATGCGCTGTCCAGGACAGTGGGCATTCATGGGGTGAATTTTCCGGTGACAGCCGGAAATAGGGCGACTCTCGCGCCCGAATCCGTCAGCTAACCTCGTAAGCGTTAAAGGGAGAGGCAACAAGCCGTACGCTGGTTCATGGTGTTTTCGCCATGGGTTATTTAAGAAGCGTTCGGGAGGCCTTGGTCCCCCACGCTTCTTTTTTGTTGTCTTTTCACGCCAAGGGAGGAACGAATGATGGATACTGAGATGATCTTAGTGACTGCTCCAAATGAAGCAGGACGTAAATTTATCAAATTGCTGATGTACAAAAAAATGCCGTTTGCCGTTCTAACCAACAGTGCAGGGGAAGAGCGAAGACTCCGTAGAATCGGAGTAGAACATGTCATTCGCATGAATACGGCTGCAGCTCAAAAATGGTTTTTGCCGCAGGGCAGCGTAGGCAACGTGTTTATTTTCGAGAACAGCCTGAATCTGACCTGTCGTTATTTACAGATCTGCCGTTCATGGACATCGAAATCCCTGTGCGTCATTACGGAGCAGAGTCATCCTAAGGGCATCTATCGGGGCATGGGCGCAGACCGAATTGTATATTCGCTCAATGGGGAAGTTGGCTTTCTCCTCAATGGTTAATGCCATAGCTTGTGATTGCTCAGGTGTAAGGTGCCTGTTATAATTGAATGTATTAGAATCAATTTCAGAATTTACTCAAGGTATTATGAAATTGATTCATCGATAAACGGAAGTTTGAGGAGACTCATGCAGGATGGTGAGTCTTCTTTTTTATGCTTACAAGGAGGAATTGGCGTGCCGGATGTAGGTGGATTGAAATGGTTGTTTTTTGATGTTGGAGATACGCTGGTGGATGAATGGGAGCCGGTTGATGATATTATCGGACAGTTTGTCCGTGAAGCTTGTGCTTTGGGGTATCCGGTGAAGATTGAGGCGGTACGCGAACTGTTCGCGAACTGTTACCGAAAATATGAGCAATGGCCTATGAGAGTGGCAATTCGCACATTTGTTGAAGACGAGGGGCATCAGAAACAGATTCAGGACAAGCTGAAGTTTCAAAAAGATCTTGAACGTCCTTTTCCTTCAGCAGATTTTGTTCTTCAGCAGTTGTCACGGCATTATCGCATTGGCATTATTGCCAATCAGAGTCCTGGAACGGAAGAGAGACTGGAGAGTTACGGCTTGCGGAAGTATGTTGATGTTCTGGCATGTTCAGCTGAAGAAGGAGTGTCCAAGCCAGACCCTGAGTTATACGCTGTGGCCTTGAAGCAGGCCGGTTGTGAACCGGAGGAAGCCGTCATGATCGGAGATCGGATCGATAACGACATTATACCTGCTCGGAAGCTGGGCATGCGTACGATTCGAATTATGCAGGGTTACGGAAGATTCCAGCCAGAGCTATCGGATGACCAACGTGCGGATTGGACTGTTGATTCATTGGATCAACTCCTGCCGTTACTGATGCCAAATCAGGATTAGATTCAGATGGTTGTTTATTGGATTGCAACAATAAAGGCTGATCAACTTGGGTATAGCATACCGGAGTTGATCAGCCTTTTAGTATTTAGCCAATTAAAATGAGATTAGAACAACCGGATCGTCTGAATGATCAGATATACATTCAGCACAACGATAATCGCGGCAATGACCCATGAGATGATTTTGAGCCACAATTTGTTGGCGAATGCACCCATGCTTTTTTTATCACTTGTGAACATCACCAGGGGAATTACAGCAAAGGGCAATTGAAGCGACAGCACGACCTGGCTCAAAATGAGCAGTTCTTCTGTGCCATGTTCTCCTGCAATGGCTGTCACAATTACCGCCGGGATGATGGCGATCAGACGTGTGACCAGTCTGCGCAGCCAAGCCGGAATTCGAATGTTCAGGAAACCTTCCATAACGATCTGTCCAGCGAGTGTACCTGTAAGGGTAGAGTTCTGACCTGATGCTAACAGCGCCACACCGAACAGAATACTTGCAACCGTAGTACCTAATAGAGGTGTCAGCAGATGATAGGCATCAGCGATCTCAGCAACCTGCGTCATACCAGCACTGTGGAATACAGCAGCAGATACAATCAGGATGGCTGCATTGATGAACAGGGCCAGTGTCAGCGCAATCGTAGAATCCATGGTCGAG
Organism: Paenibacillus sp. 10L310; assembly: GCF_056395745.1. NCBI lineage: Bacteria > Bacillati > Bacillota > Bacilli > Caryophanales > Paenibacillaceae > Paenibacillus > Paenibacillus sp. 10L310. The sequence goes on from NZ_JBFTKC010000001.1 coordinate 98,821, forward strand.
TACCGAATGGCTTCTTTTTTGCCCTGTGGTGTCTGTTCGATCTGACGGGTCTGCACAATGGAAGAATGCAGGTACAGATTATGCGGCATCACGGTTGCTCCGATAATACCAATGGCAATATAGAGCATGGCCGGGTTTTGCAGAATCTCAACATTTGGTACAAAACCATGGAGAACACCGCCCATATCCGGTTTTGCCAGAAACAGATCAATCCCGAAGCAGAGGGCGATGGTTGCCATCAGCACAATGACGAGAGTTTCCAAAGCGCGGAAGCCTTTGTTTTGCAGAACAAGAATCAGGAGTACATCAACTGCGGTGATGATAACGCCGTATAACATGGGGATGTTAAATAACAGTTTTAATGCGATGGCAGAACCAATGACTTCAGCCAGATCGGTAGCTGCAATGGCAAGCTCACACAGAATCCATAACATCATAACAACAGGCATGCTAAATCGTTCACGACAGGCTTGAGCCAGATCCCGTCCAGTGACGATACCGAGCTTGCCAGCCAGCGACTGAAGGACAACGGCCATCAGGTTCGATAACAGGATAACGGATAACAAGGTATACCCGAACTGCGAGCCGCCTGCGATATCTGTTGCCCAGTTCCCCGGGTCCATGTAACCTACGGCAACAAGGTATCCTGGGCCTACAAAGGCGAGGAATTTCTTCCACCATGCAGCATTCTGCGGAACTTTCATGGAACTATGTGCTTCTCCAAGGGAAGGGGTCATGCCCGCAGTAGACAATGATTCTCTTGAAGGAGCGTTGAACGGATTTTTTTTACTCATACGATAATCACCTGACTTTGAATTATTGATTTGGAGATATTGATGCGGTACAAACCGCTCATGATATATCTAAATTTTTATGTTTATTGTTACATTGTACTCCTTCAATTATTTTTGTCTAGTGCAACTTTTATGTATCAGCACAAAATTTCGGTTGTAGCTTGAATATGCCCCTTCGTATATTACCCAACCTTAGGGAAAATACAGCCATGGCATTGAAATGCATGAAAATAATAAAGTTGTAAAAGCTGATAAAGATACAAAATTGCGTTTCAAAATGAGCCAGAAGTTTAAATTGAAAGGAAGGCAGTAAAAAACTATATGGATAAGGGAGAGATTCTGAATGGAAGCTTTATATACAGCAGTAGCGACAGTTAAAGGTGGACGTACAGGTTCGGTGACTTCTTCGGATGGCGTGCTTAAGCATGATCTGAAAATGCCAAAAGAGCTTGGTGGCTCCGGTGGTGAAGGTACTAACCCTGAGCAACTTTTTGCCGCTGGATATGGAGCATGTTATGAAAGTGCCCTTGCCAATGTAGCACGCAAAGCAGGTGTGAAATTGGAGGATGTGGTCGTTACAAGTAACGTATCCATTGGTAAAGACCCTGCGGATGACGGTTTCCAGCTGTCTGTTCGTCTGGACGTTAGCATGCCTGGTGTAGATCACAGTCAAGCAGAGGAACTGGCCCGCAAGGCGCATGATTTCTGTCCATATTCCAAAGCAACACGCGGCAACATTGATGTTGTATTAAACGTAGTTTAAGATTTGACTCCTGGTAAGTAAAGGGAACATATAGAGCAGGGTATCCCAGATACCTGATGTTCGACTACAAAGCCCTGCTGGCAATCGGCAGGGTTTTGTGTTGATTATCATATAAGGACATGATGCAGGAGATTAGATGCCAGATCGCGTACTATTTTACATAATTGCACTCTCACTTCATGCTACACATTCCATAAAGGGGGAACGAAGATGAGTATTGAAGAGATGATCGAGCGGCGATTTGTGTGCACAAAATGCAGGGGTACGGATTGTAACATTAAGGAAGTTTCCATGTCAGGAGCAGGCCTGAGTAAGATGTTTGATATACAGCATAATCACTACTTGTTCGTGGCTTGTGCTTCCTGCGGGTATGTTGAAGTATTTGATCCGGATGTCTTGAAAGGGAAAAAACAGGGACAGGTAGGGACGATTCTGGATATTCTGTTTGGCGGGTAGACATGCGCGAGTTGACATTGATCTGAATTTTCTTTAATATAACTTAGTACTGAGTAGTGTCATTGCATGAACCAAATTTGAATTAAACAGGTGATATCCATGTCTTATAGACCGCGTATTGCAGATTTAGAATTAGCTTATGGTAACAAGGAAGACGGATTGTATGAATTCAAAATGAATTTGGTAGACGGTACAAAATGCCGTGTATTCTACACCCGTTCCCCGGAATGGAAGATGACCAATATCAGCCGTCTGCAGAAAACCCCTTGTCCAGTATGTCGCAAAGATTTCATTTGCAAATGTATGGACCAGTGGGCAAGTGACCTGCATCAACAGATGATCGATGACCAATGGATGGAAAAGGCAGTTACGGAGTAATTGTCGGACAGATACGAGCGTGGGCACAATGCCTGCGCTCTTTTTCTTTTATTTCCCATTAATGCGTGTTCAAAAAGAGCGGTGTTCATTCTTTTTGAACTACCTCTAGAAATAAATTTAGAATTAGTGAACAAGATGGCCCAGATTGGGTAAGTTACTCTAACCGCAACAATAGGAGGCAGCCAATATGACAGCAAATCAAACAGATGTGCATCAGGGACATCCGATCGTACTGGTGGATGGTGTCTGTCACTTCTGCCAGGGCTTAACCAAATGGATTATCAAGCGTGACCCGGAAGGAAAATATCATTTTGCATCGCTTCAATCGGATGTAGCCAAGGAACTGCTGGCGAAGGGAAATTTGTCGACAGACAGTATGGACACCTTTGTTCTGATTGAAAATGGAAAATACTATACACGTTCAACCGCCGCACTGCGATTGGCTAAGGGTCTAAAGTTTCCTTATCCGTTGTTATATGTGTTCATCATCATACCGAAATTTATTCGTAATGCAGTCTATAACTGGGTTGCTCGCAACCGTTATCGCTGGTTTGGCAAGGATGAAGCGTGTATGTTGCCTACACCGGAGATCAAAGATCGATTTCTGTGAAAAAGTCTCGTGCGACACATTGTATCCAAATTTGATGATTAATAGCGGAAATAATTGGGTAATGACTACAGATCATATCTATTTTGGGAGGAAAACAACTTGAAGAAGTGGACTACATTAATTATCGGGGCATTATTAGCAGTAAGCTTGGCAGCATGCGGAAACGACACAGACAACACGGCAACGCCGCCAGCGACCAACAATGAAACATCTAATGAGGGTAATACACCTGCGGAGCAGGAAACAAAGATCCCTACCCTGGATGAGTTGATTACCAAAACGAATGCAGCAACCAAAGAAATGAAAAGCTTCACAACTGAAGCAAACATTGATCAGAATCTGAAACTGGATGCTGGTGAACAGTCACAGGATCAACAGGTTAAAACATCGCTCAAAATGGATATCATCAAAGATCCAATGATGATCTACCAAGAGATGAAAATGGAAATGTCTGGGCAGGAAGCGCAGAATGTAAAGCAATACATCACTTCAGATATGATCTATTCACAAGTGGGAGAACAATGGGTTAAAATTCCTGAAGCTCAAACCAAAGAATTGGTGGAGCAGATGAAAGCAAGCATGAATCCCGAAGGTGAATTGGAGCAATTCAAAAAGATTGAAGAAGATACTGAAGTGACCGAAGAAGGCGACAATTATGTGATTAACGCTGACGTATCCGGTGATAACGTAAAGGAACTGGCCAAAGCCGTGATGGAGCAAAACGGATCGAATGCCCAGACCCAAGCGATGCTTGAACAAATGAATATTACAAGCATGAAGATGAAATATATGATTAACAAGGAAACCTATCTGCCTGCAGGTACGGATGTAAACATGGTCATGGAGATGGAACAGAATGGACAGAAAATGACGATGGACATGAAGATGAACAGTACATTTTCTAACCACGATCAAGTGGAAGAGATCAAGATTCCACAAGAAGCATTGGATAGCGCTAAATAATTTGGTTATGCCAAATGTGCTGAAGATGATTTAATGCGGTAAGCAAGCATCAATGTATGCCGTTTGCAGAGCACCTCTGAACTAGATCTGTGTGAGCCGAGAGGTTTACCGGATTAGAATCAGGGGTGTTTTTCTGTTTAGCGGAGATTATGGTCAGGGTTCAAGGTGTTATAGTATAGTCATATTGAAGTAGAGAGGGGGATATAAAAGATGATTGAATATGCACACATCCACCATGTTAGTCTGGCTGTACGTGATCTGGAAATCGCGAAGAAGTTCTACTCGGGGTTATTAGGCATGCAGGAGATTGAACGTCCAGCCTTCCGCTCCACGGGTACATGGTACGCTATCGGCAGCCAGCAGCTTCATCTGCTTCAGCATCCGGAGGGTCACACGTTACGTGAGGCTGGGATTGATACTACAGACGGTCACTTTGCGATCTGGGTCACCAGTTATTCAGAGACTATAGCCTGGCTGGAGCAGCAGGGAATTGAGTATGAAGCGAGACCTGACAGTGTAGCTGGATTCGCGCAGATTTTTGTACTTGATCCGGACCGTAACATTATTGAGTTCGATTCACCGTACAACTCTTAAGGAAAAAGGGTTAGAATAAATCCCTTGCTCCCCCAGAAATTGTATGCTATATTATCCATACATTCATAGCACGTGACGGAAGCACCGTCCATATACTGCATATTCATGCGGTTATTGGACGGTGCTTTTTTGTGCTTTTTGACAGGGAGGGAAGGAGAAATTGATTGTACTGAAGGTTGTTCTGGTTTCAAAGGATAGGGATTACATTAGCGCTTGGATTGATTATGTACAGGGAAATTCGGCTGGTCTTCATGTGCGTTTCACAGCATTCTCCCAAGGGGATTCGTTCAAGGATCACATGAAAGAGCAAGAAGGTCGAGAATTACCGGATCTGGTTATTGCGGAACCGGAGTTTCTGAATGACTGGCTGAATAACGGGGGAGAAGTATCAGGTGTACCTTGGCTAATGCTTAGTGAAGGGATGGAAGAGGTGGATGAGGCCAAGCGGCTGATGAAATATCAACCCTTGCCTGCTTTGCTGGATGCTGTGATGCATGCTTGCCGGCAGCCACGCCGTAAGAAGGTTCACCATCCGGGGCAAGAGACTCTCTCCATCGGTGTAGTATCCGCTTCGGGTGGAAGTGGCAAAACGGCAGTGGCCTTGCATATGGCGAAGCAATTGGGACTTGCAGGATATGCTGTTCTTTATCTTAATCTGGAGACGCTGGACAGCACGCTCCCGTTTCTGGAAAAGGGACTAACTAGAAGTGGGCAGCGCCACCCGGATGCGGAGACGGGATTGTCCCGCTTGTTATACGATCTGAAGGTGGGCAGGAAGGAATCCGGCAAGCAGTTACAGGTACAATCGAAGGGCGTAGACGGATATGTGGTCCGGCATGAAGCGCTGAAATCCGATGTGTTCTGGCCATTATCGAATCGGAAAGAACTGTTGCAAATGACTCGTGAGGATACGTCGAATCTGCTTCGTTATTTAACGGATTGTGGACAGTATGACGTGCTGATTCTGGATGGGGATTCCGGTTGGGATGGGCGCAGTGAAGGGGTGCTGGATGCAACAGATGCATTTGTCTGGTTGGTTGAGGATGATATATCTGCCATGCATCGATGGGGACAATGGTTACAGCATGCTGAGCGTACGAAGCCAGATTTGTACGAAAGTATGCTCGAGCGTTCACGCTTTGTGGTTAACAAATATCGGGACAATGTCGTCAATGTACTCCCACGCCCTGATCTGCATCTGGATGCAGTGTTGCCCTATATTCCTTCTTGGAAGCAACTCAGTCAGGAGGAAGTCATGCTTAGTTCTCCGATCTTCCAACGTGAAGTGAAGAGATTATGTGCCATGCTGGTACAAGATGGCGAAGAAGAATTGAAGCAGACGGGACGAATTCAGAAGCAGGATCGGTGGGCACTATGACGGATTCATCCAATAGAATACTGGATCGTGAAGAACAGTTTCAGATGATGCGCAGGGAAGTCAGGGCTGGCCTCGATTTAACCTCTTCCGCAGGAGATGATGAACTGTGGCAGGGGATAGAACGCAAAGTTCTTACTGACCCGAAGCTGGATGATCTGACCTCAGGAGAGCGTCATACGCTGGTACAGCGATTATTTGACTCCTTTCGTGGATTGGATATTTTGCAGCCACTTGTGGATCATCCCGATATTACGGAAATTATGATCAATAGTCACAAGGAGATTTTTGTGGAGCAGGAAGGTGAAGTCAGCCAGATCACCCTTGAATTTGAGTCAAGGGAACGGCTCGAGGATATCATCCAGATGATTGTGTCCGGGGTAAACCGGATTGTGAATGAGTCTTCTCCAATCGTAGATGCCCGTTTAAAGGATGGTTCGCGGGTCAATATCGTGTTGCCTCCTATTGCCTTGAAAGGCCCCACGATGACGATTCGTAAATTTCCCAGTGAACCGATGAAGATGTCCGATCTGATTGAAAAGGGAGCCCTGCATGAAGAAGCGGCAGAATTATTGCAGCAGTTGGTAAGGAGCAAATACAACATCTTCATTGGAGGCGGGACCGGATCGGGAAAAACGACCTTTCTGAACGCATTATCACAGTTCATCCCTGCCGATGAGCGGATTATTACCATTGAGGATTCGGCTGAGTTACAGATTGTTACGGTACCCAATCTGGTATCGCTGGAAACGCGGAATGCAAACACCGAAGGCAAGGGACAGATATCTATTCGGGATCTGATCAAATCTTCCTTACGGATGCGTCCGAACCGGATTGTGATTGGGGAAGTCAGGGGCGCAGAAGCGCTGGATATGTTACAGGCCATGAACACTGGCCATGATGGATCTTTGTCTACAGGGCACGCGAATACCATCTCGGACATGATTAGCAGACTCGAAACGATGGTGCTTAGCGGTGCCGATCTTCCTATTGCGGTTGTAAGGCAGCAGATTAGTTCAGCAATCGATATTTTTGTACATCTGTCCCGGCTACGAGACCGCTCACGGCGGGTGACAGAGATTAGTGAAGTGATTGGCATGCAGGACGGTGAGGTTATGCTGAATCCACTGTTTCGTTTCCAGGAACAAGAAGAGCGTGAAGGCAAAATTATTGGCGGGTTAGTACAGGTTGGAAGGTTGAATCAGGTGGATAAAATTCAGATGGCTGGGCTCGGGGAATGGCTGGATGAATACATAGAACAATATAGTGTTGATATAGATTCATCAGATAACAACGTGAATTAAAGCCATTGGAAGGTGATTACTGTTGGGTGAAGCCAGACAGATGTTGACGGATTACACCGTATATACGCTTTCCCGGAGACAACGAATGGTCTGTATGCTGATTAGTGGTCTGCTGTTTTTTGGCATCGGAATTCTGTTCTACCATCACTGGTTGGCTGGAGCGATCCTGGCTGCGGGTTGCATATGGGTACCAAAACATTGGACTAAAGTGCTGTTGGAACGAAAAAGAATGACACTCAGTTTACATTTTAAGCAAGCATTATATGCATTATCTTCGGCACTGGCAGCAGGAAAATCGGTGGAAAATGGATTCAAGGAATCCGTAGAGGATCTGCGGATGTTGAACCCGGAAGCGGATACCGATCTGATTCGTGAGTTCACGATATTGCGGACACGGATGGAGTATGGACAACCAATCGAAGAGGCACTACAGGATTTTTCGGATCGGGCGCAGATTGAAGATATTACGAACTTTGCAGATGTGTTCATTACGTGCAAACGAACTGGCGGGGATCTGGTTGAGGTTGTGCGTCGTACCTCTGCGGTGATTGGTGAGAAGCTGGACATTCAGCAGGATATTATGGTCGCGGTATCGCAGAAAAAGTTCGAATCAAAGGTGATGTTTGCCGCTCCATTTATTTTTCTGATATTCCTCAATCTGACCGCCAAGGACTTTATGGAGCCGTTATATAGCGGGATGGGGTACCTCATCTCTAGTGGTGCATTGGCAGTACTGGCCTGCTGTTATCTGTGGGTTACTCGAATTATGGATATCAAAGTATAAGGAGCTGAAACGATGCTGCTTCCCGTTATAGTCGCAGGGATGCTCGGAGCGGGATGGCTGGTGCTGGATCGAACCCGGGGACAGACCTACCGGCATCTGCGCAAGCTGGATATGGAAGGATTACGACTGAAGAAATTGCATGGACCTTTCCTGTTTCTATTGGACAAGTTCGAGATTGGACGCAGATTGCCTGTGCTCATGTTTCGAATGCAACATGCCATTCAGAAAATGTATGGCATACAGCACAGTGGGGAGAAAACGATGCTCTATTGTGCTGAAATGCTGACCTATACGTGGCTCATGTTGCTGATAGGTTGTCTGTTAACACTCGTTGGAGATATGGGCATTGGAGGCATGGTAGGTGGACTTGCGTTGGGTATCGCGTTACCTTTTGCACTCTATAAAGACCTCAATACCAAGGTCCAACGAAGAGATCAGGACATCCTCATGGAGCTGCCCGAGCTATTGAATCGAATTGTTCTGCTGGTAGGCGCTGGGGAGACCGTTCAGCGTGCCATCGTTCACTGTGTGACAAGCCAGGGAGAACGGGATCATCCGCTGTACAACGAACTCAGAAAGACCGTGGGAGATTGGAATAATGGTTACTCATTTCAACAATCATTTGAACAGTTCAGCCGCCGCTGTGGCGTGCAGGAAGTGACGATTTTCACGACGACGGTACTGCTGAATTTCCGGCGTGGGGGAGGTGACTTTGTATTGGCGCTGCGGGATCTGTCACATGTGTTGTGGGAGAAACGCAAGGCTGTTAGTCGGTCGAAGGGAGAACAGGCTTCTTCCAAACTGGTGTTTCCGATGGTACTAATCTTTTTTACGATTGTGGTCATGATCGGGGCACCTGCTTTTATGATGATGAATATGTAGGAGGAATTGGGATGATGGAAGTGTTAAAAAACAAGGTAAGCGCATTTTGGAAAGAAGAGGACGGACTCGGCACGTTGGAGCTGATTCTGATTATCGGGGTTATTATCATTATTGCGCTGTTATTCAGGAAGGAAATTGAACGCATAGTAACGGGTCTTCTTAACAAGGTGGACACAAAAAGTAATGATTTTTTCCCGGGTTAACAGGCTGAAAAAGGAAGAAGGGAGCTTCACCGTTGAAGCCTCCCTGATCTTCCCTGTCGTGCTGTTTATTCTTGTGTTGTTGCTCTTCTTTACCATGTACATGTATCAAAAGACATTCCTGAATCAACATGCTTATGCGGCTTCCGAACGTTCAGCCTATAGCTGGGACAACAGCCACAAACAGGCGATGACAGGTGAATATGGTGTTGGAGAACATGACAATCTGTACTGGAGACTGACGGACGATCGTATGCTTGGAGCACTGTTTGGTTGGGCGGGAGCGGATAATCAGGTTAGCGTCTCTATACCTGGTGGTGAAGGTGGCAATCTCTCGGAACAGAAATTAGCACAAGCGGTGCAACATATGCCCTCAGCTATGAAAGGAACGATTGAGTATCAGAATTCTCTGATTCAGCGGAAAGTAACAACCAAGCTGGAACAAGTAATATCTTTGCCTCTTCCTTCTTTTTTGTTCGATTCAGGTAACCGTGTCCTCACTCAAGGATCGTCCGCAGTGGTTGAACCGGTTGAATTCATTCGAACGGTAGATTTAATCCGGTATTATGCAGCCAAGTTTAAAGGGAAAGGCGGTGCGGCGACCAGTACAGCGGCAGAAGCCGGACAGGTTGTGCAGCATTTTGGCAAAAGCAAAAAGTGAGAAAAGGAGGAGGGCGGAGCTGTTTAGAAAAAAAGACGGTGAGTCGGGGGCCGTAACCCTTTTTTTAATATTAATATTGGCCGGAGTTTATATGTTTGTCGCAATATTTATTGATTACGCTCGTATAGCGGCATTCAAGGTGCAGACCGAACGCATGACTCATGCTGCGATGAGATCCGTCATGTCAGCCTATGACACATCACTCCGGGAGTATGGTTTATTCGGGTATGGGGACAGCGGTGGGGATGCAATTATGGCTAAAGTGTTGAATGATAGCGTGAAGCCTTCAGCTGTAAAAGATGGATTTCCCATTCTGGATATCCAGTGGGATACAACTTCGCTGAGCATGGAGCGTGAACTGGGCGGATACGATATATTTAATCGCCAGATTCAGGAGGATATGAAGTATCGGGCTCCGGTTGATTTTACCCTTGAAGTGATCAATCGGTTCAAACCGATATCAGACGAGATGAAGGAAGCTGCACACACGGTAGACTTGCTGAAAAAATTACAGAAGTTATATGACAAACGTGAAGAATTACTGGATGAAGCCATTGCTAATCAGACGGAATCCGCGGAGAAACTGAAGAATCTTCCGAAGTTGATCATGGACCCGCCTTCACCGGCCATCTATGAAGAGATGCTGGAAGATACACCAGAGACAGCTGCCGAGGCAGCTGCACGTTATGCAGATTATCTGAACAAGAAACAGGCGGATGAGGGGCTGCCGTTCAGAGAGCAACAATACATATTGGAACTGGCTCGTTATCGGACTGGTGTTGGTAATGTGGTGACAGGCATCAGCATGATCATACAGCCCGCGTTACAGGCCCATCAAACGAAGCTGGAGAAAGCACAGTCCAAAATCGAAGAAGCGCGCAAGATCAATGAGGAAATGAAACTTGTGATCGCGGAGGGGGAGAACCGTTCGCAGAATGCGAGCTATGACAACGTCGGCAACTCGAATTTGCCTGGGACGAGTCCTGCATCTACTGGATCAGGCAGTGAAGCTAAAAGCACACGTTCTCTTGCTTCGGAGCTTGTGAGGGCAGATAGCCTATTTGATCAATTGAAGGCACGGGTTGTTTCCCAGAATTCGGACTTCTCTAACGTCAGAAGAGACAACATGGAATTGAATACACAGCTTCGCAGTGTCATGGCCATGAGCGGTGTTCCGATTAAACCGACGGTCAGACAGGCAAGTCAGGTTACGGAACGATATATGGACACCTATGTACGTAGCGGTCCTGCCAATCTCATCCAACAGAGTAAACAGCAGCTGGAGAGTGGTCGTGGGTCGGATGCCCAGCGCAAAGCAAATGACAAAGAATCCAAAGGGAAATTGAAGGAAGTCAAACGAATCTTGTCGCAGATTCAGAATGGAAGCTCGGGTTCCATGGACGCTTTCAAACAGTTGGAGGAATATTACAACGCTAATATTGCTTTTAACGAGGCTAGTCGTGAGGAAGCCAAAAAGGCAGAGATTGCTGGAGATCCCTATGACTCTGGTGGCGATGCCATGAAGGGGATGGACAGTTTGTTTGGCGGGATGTCCGGTCTGCTGGACAGTCTTGGCGACGAATTGTTTCAGAATGAATATGCTTTAGCCTATTTCAACTCCATGGATTTTGGTCAGTTATTTACCTGGACTGAAGGTAGTGGAGATGCTGGTGATGTTTTCAAACTGGAGAATCAGGAACTGGAGTATATCGTCTACGGGTTTCATAATCCTTCGGGTAACATCGCTGCGGCATATGCGGAGATATTTGGTATGCGGCTGGCTATTCGGACGGCAGAAGGGTTAATTGAGCACAGCAAGCTTGGGAATCCACTTCTGGTTTTATCGGCGGCAATCTTATATGGGATTACAAACGCCATCGCGGATATGGTGAAACTAGCAAAAGAGGGCAGTGTGGAATTGTCCAAGTATATCAAAGTCAAACTGACGTACAGGGACCATCTCCGATTGTTCCTATTGATGCATAGCAACAATGAACGCAAAATGTCCAGAATGCTGGCGCTAATTCGATTGAATACCGGTGTGAATCCAGATGAGAAACAGACGTATGCTTCGGGTAACATGCGTAGTAGCATCAAGCTGTGGTTTTTACCAGGGGTGGTTAAAAGCATAGGTGCAGTTATGGGTAGTGAGGATCAGGTTGAAGATGGGCGATTTTTCATTGAGCGGAAGGCGGATTATTCCTATTGAATAATTAGGATCGTTTCGGTGGAGGGATTATGGATAAGCAGCAACATTATGAAAAAGAAAGCGCACAAAAGCAGATTCGTTTAACACGAATAATCAGATTGCAGCGTTTGAAGTCTCTCAAAAAGCAGATATGTTCTCCAAAAAAGGAACAGGGTAGCATGGTTCTGGAAGCTTCACTGGTGTTACCTGTCTTTCTATTCTTTATCATGTTTCTCATCTTCATAGTGCAAATGACTCTAATCTCCACAGCGTTACAGAGCACGGCGGGTGAAGCGGTGAAGCAATTGTCAACGAAAATATATCCCGTATCCCTTGCATTCACACCTTCTGATTCTGCCGGCGGAGAAGGTTCAGGAGGGGGCTGGAAGATACCAGAGTTATCACTGACGGAATGGGCAGAAGGTTATGCTTCTTCTCTACCCGAGCCTTTAAGTGATTGGGTACGTTCAGCGGCCGCCAGTGGTGAACAGCCACTACAGGAGATCAAAACATCCGTCTTGGAAACCGTACTTGATCCCACGGTAAAACCGCTGCTTCAACCTTTTATCGAGCCAACGCTGCTTAATATGGAACGTGTTCATGTGAATGGTATTTCGATACCAGATCTCAAAAACAAAACAAATCCATACTTCCGACTTGAACTGAGTTATGAATTGCCTATAAAAGTCCCCTTTCTCAGTAAACCACTTCGGATTCAGGCTGCTGCGGCAGAACGGGTATGGATTGGAGATACCGGAGAAGGATCAGATGGCAGCGCAGGAGACGGGGATACTGCGGGTTCAGCAACGGTACTGTCGAAGCCTGACCCGGCATACATAGGCAACAATGCAACGATCAAGGTGAAGGTAGAACCAGGAGCGACAGCCAACTTAACGATATTTTACAAGTCAGGTGAAAGTTCTGCGAAGCACATCGGCTGGGCCACCGCAGATGAGAATGGAATTATTGAATGGAATTGGTTTGTTGGTACTCGGACAACAGAAGGAACATGGAGTTTTGTTGTCGAGACAGGGGACGGTGCCAAGACGGAGACTACGTTTACCGTGGCCTCCAGAAAATAAGGAAGGGAATGATGGAGGTGGAGTGGTTTTATATTGCCTGTGGCATATACGTCATTGCAGCTTTTATTACAGATATTCGTTCAATGAAAATTCCAAATCGATTGACTTTACCCGTGACTGTTGCTGGCGTATTGGCCCATATCATATGGGGAGGTTGGGATGGTTTCTTGTTTTCAGCCGCTGGATTTGCAGCAGGTTTTGGCATTTTGTTTCTGATGTATGCGATTGGAGCCGTAGGGGCAGGAGATGTGAAATTGTTTGGTGGGATTGGCGCATGGACGGGACTTGCTTTTGGCATGCATGTCATTATTTACTCCGTTTTGTACGCGGGCGCAATTGGTCTAGTGATACTTCTATTCCGTAAAGATTCAGCGAAGAGAATTCGAGGCATGGCAGGTAGTCTTGCAGGTTTTTTTATGCTCGGTTCGCTCAAGCTGGTAAACAAAGAGAAGACATTGAAGTTTCCGTTTATGCTGGCCGTATTGCCCGGGTTTATCACGGTCCTTGTCTCAGGACTTTTCCCTTAAGTGAAGGAGTAGAGAAATTTGAGAATAACAATGGAAAGAGAGGATTGGCATGTATGGACTAACGAGAGATTTTATTCGTAATGGTGGGGCTTTCATGGTTTTGGAGAAAGCAGACGGGTTACGGATGGAGGAATTGAGCCGTGTACAGATGGGGATGTTGTCCTCCAATCAGATTCCGCGACTTCTTCCTGTTCATATTCGGGAAGTCGATCGAAATGTAACTTTGCAGTACGACATATCAGGGTACAAGATGTTATCTCAGATGTTAAAGTCAAGCAAAATCAAATTGCGTGTTCTGTATGGTTTGTTGTTCCAACTAGCCGATGCCTTCACGGAATGCCGACAGTATATGTTGGAGCCTCGTAAATTATTGATCCAGGAAGAGTCTTTGTTCATTAACGGTTCATTCGAACAGGGTGAGCTTGGGATAGTATATGTTCCAATCATGGATACAGTTGAAGTTGATCCAACGCCTCAGCAATTCCGTGAGCTAGTGATCAGGCTGATGGCACATGTACAGGAACTGCAGGGAGAAGGCATTCAGCGTGTTCTGCAGTTATGTGACAACGAACGCTGGGATATCAGACAGTTGCGCGAGCTTCTGCTGGAGTTATACGCTGACGAGCAAGAGAATGGAGGAGGCGCAGCATTTCTCTCGTCCAGAACTTTGGACACACCCAATGATTCAAGAGGTGATCTTCATTCGTCGATTTCTGAGCGAGATAGCAGGCTAGCCACTGGTACTTCTCGGCCATATCAACTTGGTGCTCCCGTTCAAAATGCTCCTGTGGGGCCGCAACTAAATTTCCGTCAGCCGCAGAAAACAAGTGAATTCGAGGTTGAAGACATTCCGGTGAGATCTCGAACCTTTCCAGGCAGGCGTTCACCTGAGCAAGTTCCATTAGAGAGTTCAAACGGTATGGATAAGAAAGGAAGTAACTCGTATGATTCGCTAGAGCGTGTTGATATGGAAGTGGAGGAGAAGCCCGGATCTTCCAAAGTAACTTATATCATACTGGGCTGCATGGTTGCCATGGCAGTGGTATGGAGATTTATTTACATGGAGCAACCGGGACAGACACAGATGATCCTGTGCATGGTACTCAGCCTTGGCTTGCTTGGTGCAGCAGGATGGACTTGGAAGCGTAAGGGAAGCCCTCATAATGCCTCAGAGAATAAGCGGTCTTTTTCATTCAATTTAGGTAAGAACAAAGGTAAGCAGACGGATGATGAAGAGGAGCAATTTCAGGAGAGTTGGCGCTGGAATGCAGCTGAAAGGCCAGTGGAACGCATAAACCAAACGGTTGCATCCGCCTCAGAAGGTGGTAGCGAGCATTCCCGTTTTCAAAATTTGCATATGGCATCTGAACACTCCGAACCACCGTTCGTTCAACGCCATGTGGAAACGGTAGCTTCAACTTCAGAGCTAATTCGACAGGATGCAGTTGCAGAGGCAACCGTGAATTTGCAGAATCTGAGTGGAAGTAATGTTACAGGGGCAGGCCCGGTGATGGCGTCTTATTATCTTGAACGAAGATCGGGAAGCAGTGAGCAACATGAACGGATGGATGTGCAAGGAGCATCTTTCGTCATCGGAAGATCAGCAGACATGGTTCAGTGGGTGGACACAGCGACCGGGGTGTCCCGTGCTCATGTGGAATTGAGCCGGAACAAATCGGGCTATGTGATTAAGGATCTGGGTTCCGTCAATGGAACCATTCTTCAGGGCAATATTCTTGCTCCGTATAAGGAGTATCCATTGGCGGATGGAGACACATTTACACTTGCAGAATCTGTTTACACTTATCGGTCGGTTGGATAAGGCATAGTTCAATCAGTCAGATAAGCCGCGGTGTTTCAGATCTTCCAGTGCCTGGGTTAAGGTTGGGAAGGTGAACTGGAATCCGTGGTCGAGAGCTTTTTGCGGAATGACTCTCTGCCCCTGAAGCACGACAACGGATAGTTCTCCGACCAAAGTTTTAATCAGGAAGCTGGGTACGGGGAACCAGTGAGGGCGATGATACACTTTACCGACCGTACGACCGAATTCATCATTGGTAACAGGGTTCGGTGAGGAAGCATTGACCGGACCTGACACTTGTTTATTTTGAATGCTAAAATCAATGAGTCTTACGATATCCATAATGTGAATCCAGCTAGTCCATTGCTTGCCACTGCCGATCTTGCCACCAACACCCAGCATATAAGGAAGTTTCATCAATGGAAAAGCACCTCTTTTATGTCCAAGAACCAGACTTACCCGGATTTTAACGAGTCTTACATTTTTGATTGCATCTGCAGCAACTTCCCATTGTTCCGAGACCCGGGACGGGAAATTCATTGATTTTTGCGGACTGCTCTCGTCAAAGGTTTCGTTAGGAGAGGTTCCATAGATGGCCATGGCAGAAGCCTGAACGACGACTTCCGGCTTTTGTTCCAGGGATTCCACCAATCGGGCTACCCGCGCTACGGTCGTGACTCTGGATTCAACAATTTCCAGCTTCGCCTTGGTTGTCCAACGTTGATTCAGTGTTTCTCCGGCAAGGTTAACGAGAGCGTCCGTACCTTCCAGCAAGTGAGGTTGTTCTTCGACTTGTTCCCACGATATATATGTAAGATTTTTACTTGGATTATGCAAGTCAGGCAGTTTTCGTGTAATAACTTTCACATGGTGCCCGGCTTGCAGCCAGTAATCTACAAGTGCTCCTCCCACAAATCCGGTACCCCCACAAATGGCAATTTTCATATCAAACATCCTCTCTGTATTTTCACTGCGCTGATACATACCGTTGGATCGACAAACAGCCCCGTACGGTAAGCAATGCCTGTTGGGAACAACTTACCTGACGGAGCATATCTGTATCTAATTAACCAAATCTATATGCCACTTAACTCATCTTTTATTTTATTTAATCAAATGTTGATAAGGGGAATAATCGATTTTGTTTTTCTCCAAAAATTTTACCAAAAACTTATTATCCCGCTTCGGTGTGGCAATAATGTATCCTTTGATGCAATGATCTCTCGATACTTCCGTGGCATTGTCTTCAACTGCAATCTTACCGATCTCTGCAGCAATGGAATGTTTGGCGATGTCACGAAATGGCCCGGGCACAGGCTCCACTAGTTGATCCAAAAAAGCTTTGGCTTCATCTGTCCATAAGTGACGGCTGGCTTCAACCCAATAATTCTGCCAATCCAGTTTGGACTTTCCGTCTGCTTTTGGTAGCACTTTCAAAAACTTGCGCATCATGAAAAATCCACCGATACACATGCTACCTAGCAATAAAAAAGTCCAGAATGCGATCGTATTCATAAACCAATTGCTGGGGGAATAGCTGTTCAGTATTATCGCGTAGGAGTCGAAAATCATTGCGGAGTCACCTCGGTTCATTGATTTTCACGGAGAGACGGATTCCGCCTACCCATGTTCCACATATTAGCTGTAAAAAATAGCCTCTATCCCGAATTATAGCGCATTTCTAGATTTATTTCGATAATCGCGTTAGAATAAGGGATAATTCAGAATAAGGGGGATCAATAATGCTGAAAATCGGCTCCCACGTGTCCTTTTCGGACAAGGGATTATTGAGTGCAACGAAGGAAGCGTCCTCGTACGGTTCCAGTTCGTTTATGATATATACGGGTGCACCACAGAATACACGTCGCAAGCCAATTGAGTCCATGTATATTGAAGAAGGCAAGGTTGCCATGCAAGAGGGTGGAATGGAAGATATCGTTGTCCATGCACCGTACATTGTTAATCTTGGCTCATACAAAGATAATACGTTTAGACTGGCTGTAGATTTCCTTCAGGAAGAGATTCGTCGGACACATGCTATTGGTGTGAAGAACATCGTATTACATCCCGGCGCATTTACAGACAAAGATGCCCACTATGGGATCGGACGGATCGCGGAAGGATTGAATGAAGTGCTGGAGGGTGTGAAAGACACGGATGTGAACATCGCTCTGGAGACCATGGCTGGCAAAGGTACGGAGATGGGTCGCAGTTTCGAAGAGATCGCCCAGATCATTGAGAAAGTAACGTATAACGAGCGCCTGACTGTGTGTATGGATACATGCCACATTCATGATGCCGGATATGATATCGTTAATGATTTTGACGGTGTACTGGAACAATTCGATCGTACGGTAGGACTTGACCGCATTGCCGTAATGCATATTAATGATAGTAAGAATGCTGTGGGTGCGCACAAGGACCGTCATACACCAATTGGCTCTGGCTGGATCGGGTTTGAAGCGATTAACCGCATCGTCAACCATGATAAGCTTCAAGGACGTCCATTTATTCTGGAGACACCTTGGATTGGTAAAGAGGCCAAGACACAGCGTCCAATGTATGAGGTGGAGATTGCCCTGCTTCGTGGGGATGTTGCCGGTCGATTCGGCCAGGATTTCCTGACAGAAGTAGAACAGTTGCAACACTTTTTCAAAGGTAAAGAGATTGAGTCTCGTTCGTATATTCTGGATGTGTGGACGTTGCTCAAAAATGATGCTAAAGCCAAAAAGGCAGATCCGCGCGAACCACTGGAACGCCTCTATGACATGGTGACTGAAGCTGCACTATTCCCGCATTTGAATGAAGAACAACTGAATCATCGCTTGATTGCATGGCTTGCGGGTTAATCCCGCAGGTTATGGCTTAATTGAAGGAGGAAGAATAACCCGATGGAGATCCACGCTAAACAAGTACGCCCTGATTCTAAAAACCGCGCCGATCGTGCGCGCATGCTTATTTCCTGTCCGGATGGTCCAGGAATTGTAGCTGCCGTATCTCATTTCCTGCACCAGCATGGTGCAAACATTGTTCAGTCGGACCAGTATACAATGGACCCTGCTGGCGGCATGTTCTTTATGCGAATTGAGTTTGATCTTCCGCAGTTGTTAATCAACCTGCCGAAACTGGAAGCTGATTTTGAAGAAGTAGCAAGCCGTTTCCAGATGGAATGGACGTTATCTGCGGTCAGCCGCAAGAAGAAACTGGCTATCTTTGTATCCAAAGAAGATCACTGTCTGGTTGAATTGTTGTGGCAATGGCAGGCAGGCGACCTGGATGCAGATATTGCGCTTGTGGTCAGCAACCATCTGGACATGAAGGACTATGTAGAATCATTTGGCATTCCATATCATCATATCCCAGTTACAGCAGATACGAAAAAAGAAGCGGAACAGCGCCAACTGGACGTCATCGGCAACGATGTGGATGTGATCATTCTGGCTCGTTACATGCAGATTATCTCTCCGATGTTCATTGAGCATTACCGCAATCGAATCATTAATATTCACCATTCGTTCCTGCCAGCCTTCGTGGGTGGTAAACCGTATGCGCAGGCGTACAACCGCGGTGTCAAAATTATCGGTGCGACAGCGCACTATGTTACGGAAGAACTGGATGGCGGCCCGATTATTGAACAGGATGTGCAGCGTGTAAGCCACGGGGACGATGTAACCGAGCTGAAGCGTATTGGACGTACCATTGAGCGTGTTGTGCTCGCACGTGCCGTGAAATGGCATGTCGAAGACCGTGTTCTTGTTCACGAAAATAAAACCGTTGTATTTTAAGCTCACGCTTTAATACTGTGCAAGGTTGATTCGGAACCACGTAATAGACTAACAATAAAGCGACCCCAATTCGTTTACGAAATGGGAGTCGCTTTTTTTGTTGTGTTGATATACTTTCCGCACAAGCCAAGCATAATACCAAACAGCAGATGTCCTACAATCCAGTAGAGGATGGCGGACACATCGTACAGGTCTGGCACACGTGATGACAATTGAGAGAGTGGGATATAGAGCAAGGACGAGACTGCACCAAGTAAAATTCCTTTGATCATAGGGCGGCCTGAATGCCTTACCCACCACAGATAGAAGATACCGATGACAACGGACACGATGAGATGCAAAGCAAATTCAATGAATTCGGGTAAGGTTGGCGGAAGACCAGGCACAAAATCAATATTCAGCAGCAGAGTATATACTTGTTCACCTGTGATGGCCTGAATCATTTTGAGGAAAAATCCCAGGACAACTCCCGAGAGAATTCCCGTTAAAATACCGGATATCCAGGGTAATGAGTGATTTGCCGATGTTGATGGGTGAGCAGCAGGATCTGGCATGATCGAGACCTCCTATGATTGACGCGTGTACATCTGAAAAAAGTAAACCACAGCCCGAATTTTGTAATCCATATTAAGGAACATTATATGTGAATTGAGGATGAATATCTAAAAAATGCATGGTTTTCAGGTTAAAGGTTATACTTCATGCGATGGATTTGCGAGGCTCCTTAAGTCTGTTTTTGGAATTTAGTACCTTGTACAGTACGATTTTTGCTTGATAGGACAAGGATTATTCATCACAAACCACCAATTTTTCACGAACTTCTAAAAGAAGGTTATGGAAAAGCTTCACGCCAAGTGATACAATACAAAAGTGAATAAGTCAAAATGAAACACTCAAGCGGATTCACTTATTGTGAAATTCGGTTTGCTTGTATGATGAGAGGGATTCGCTTGCGCACCCGACTTATCTAAAGACATGAGGAGGACAAACCATGACTGACAAGAACGAAGCGATTCAAAAGGACGAGAACACTACAATCGACAACCTGTCGATTACTACCGTACGTACTTTGGCGATTGATGCAATTGAGAAGGCAAATTCCGGACACCCGGGTATGCCTATGGGCTCCGCTCCAATGGGGTACCAACTTTTTGCAAAAACGATGACTCATAACCCGGACCACCCAACTTGGGTTAACCGGGACCGTTTTGTCCTGTCTGCAGGACATGGCTCCATGTTGCTGTACAGCTTGCTGCACCTGAGCGGATATGATCTTCCAATGGAAGAACTGAAACAGTTCCGTCAATGGGGAAGCAAAACTCCGGGTCACCCGGAATTCGGACATACTGCAGGTGTTGATGCAACAACCGGCCCACTGGGTCAAGGTATTGCAATGGCTGTAGGTATGGCGATGGCTGAAGCTCAACTGGGCGCAACATACAATAAAGACAAATTCAACGTAGTTGACCACTACACTTACGCAATCTGTGGTGATGGCGACTTGATGGAAGGCGTATCTCATGAATCAGCTTCCCTGGCTGGACGTTTACACCTGGGCAAATTGATCATGTTGTTCGACTCCAATGACATCACGTTGGATGGTAAACTGGATCTGTCTTCTTCTGAAAGCATCGCGAAGCGTTTTGAAGCTTATGGCTGGCAAGTGCTGCGCGTTGAAGATGGTAACGATCTGCCTGCAATCGAAAAAGCAATTCAGGAAGGTCAAGCAGATACACTGCGTCCTACACTGATCGAAGTTAAAACGGTTATCGGTTATGGTAGCCCGAATAAACAAGGTAAAGGCGGCCACGGCGGTACTCACGGATCTCCACTGGGTGCAGACGAAGCCAAATTGACTAAAGAGTATTACAAATGGGTTTACGAAGAAAACTTCCACGTACCAGCTGAAGTTCGCGATCACTTTGCACAAGTGAAAGATCGTGGTATCTCTGCTAACAAAGCTTGGGATGAGAAATTTGCCGAGTATAAAAAAGCATTCCCTGAGCTGGCAGCTCAATTCGAAACAGCGATTAACGGCGACCTTCCAGAAGGTTGGGACCGTGATCTTCCTAAATATGCAGCAACAGACAAAGCTCTTTCCACTCGTGTAGCATCCGGTAACGCTCTGAACGGTCTGGCGCACAACGTGCCACAACTGACAGGTGGATCTGCTGACTTGGAAAGCTCCACAATGACTCACTTGAACAACCTGGAGAACTTCACACCTGAAGATTACTCCGGCCGTAACATCTACTTCGGTATCCGTGAATTCGGTATGGCTGGAGCAATGAACGGTATGGCACTGCACAGCGGTGTGAAAGTATTCGGAGGTACGTTCTTCGTATTTACCGATTACCTGCGTCCAGCTGTTCGTCTGGCTGCCCTGATGGGATTGCCTGTAACGTATGTTCTGACTCACGACAGTATCGCTGTTGGTGAAGACGGTCCTACGCACGAACCGATCGAGCAATTGGCATCCCTGCGTATCATTCCTAACCTGACGGTTATTCGTCCGGCTGATGGTAATGAAACTTCGGCTGCTTGGGCTTACGCGCTTGAGAACAAGAGCAACCCGGTTGCACTTGTACTCACTCGTCAAAACCTGCCGATCCTGGAAGGTACGGTTGAAGGTTCACGTGAGAACGTGAAACGTGGTGCTTATGTTGTCTCTGATGCAAAAGATGGCAAAGCGGTAGCACAAATTATCGCTACAGGTTCTGAAGTGCAATTGGCTGTTAAAGCTCAAGCAGCACTTGCAGAACAAGGCATCCAAGTTCGCGTAATCAGCATGCCAAGCTGGGATCTGTTCGAGAAACAAGACAAAGCTTATAAAGAGTCCGTTCTTCTTCCGGATGTTAAAGCTCGTCTTGCAATCGAAATGGCTTATCCTATGGGCTGGGAGAAATATGTTGGCGATCAAGGTGACATTCTCGGAATCAGCACATTTGGTGCTTCCGCGCCTGGCGACCGTGTTATCCAAGAATACGGCTTTACAGTGGATAACGTGGTTAGCCGCGTAAAAGCATTGCTGTAATAGAGGTTGTTCAAAAAGTCTGCTTTTGATTACGAAGGATGCCTCACGGCATCATCAGCGTCGAATATGGGATTCAACCGAATAAGAATATGCTTACGGAGTATGTTTCCTTCGGAAACATTGTAGTTGCTCACGTAGTTTTCTCCTACGCTCCGCTACTCCATTTCTAGCTTCATCCCATCTTCTTGGTACTAAAAACCTGACTTTTTGAACACGCAATTAGCTTCATAAGCGCTGTTATGGTTGGGAGAGCATCATGCTGTCCTGATCCATGGCAGTAAGTTATTTCCGCAGAGATGGGCGGTGACTCATGATCGCCCTGATCTGTTTTGCCTTTTGTTTTCATTAACTTCAGGGGAGCGGGTACGCATGTCACAATTCGATCAAGTCAGTGTAGTGAAAGAGGCCAACATTTATTATGATGGTCAGGTAACCAGCAGAACGGTTATTTTGGGGGATGGCAGCAAAGTGACTCTGGGCATCATGCTTCCAGGCAGTTATGAGTTCGGTACGGATTCCCGTGAAATTATGGAGATTCTGTCCGGAGATCTGAAAGTATTGCTTCCCGGAGAAGAAGAGTGGCAAGAGATTCAAGGTCAAGCTACGTTCCACGTGCCTGCCGAATCCAAATTCAAACTGGAGATACGCAGCGTTACTGACTACGTCTGCTCGTACCCGGCGGAATAACATAAGAAGGGTAAGCAGAACCGCAACCCGCRGATTCGGTTTACCCTTTTTGCTTCTTGAATTCTAACGACAAAGTTCGAGCTGCAAGCTTGTCAGCCCCGTGGATTTGAAGTATCCTTAAGGCAAGTTGTTTAGAATGGAATACGGACATAATATAAGAGGTTGTTCAAAAAGTCCGCTTTTGATTACAAAGTTTGAACACGCACTATAATCGAAATCAGGAGGTTTTTGAGATCATGGCAAAAAAAGTGACATTTGACTATAGCACGGCATTGCAATTTGTAAATCAGCACGAAGTGGATTATTTCGCAGAACCGATTCGTCTGGCTCATGAGCAGCTTCACAACGGAACAGGAACAGGCTCCGATTATCTGGGCTGGATTGACCTGCCAACGTCTTATGACAAAGAAGAGTTCGCTCGCATTCAAAAAGCGGCTGCCAAAATCCAAAGCGACTCCGAAGTACTGATTGTTATCGGTATCGGTGGATCATACCTGGGTGCACGTGCAGCGATTGAAATGCTGACTCACTCTTTTTATAACAATCTGCCAAAAGACAAACGCAAAACGCCTGAAATCTACTTTGCAGGAAACAATATCAGTTCCACATATGTAACTCATTTGCTGGATCTGGTTGAAGGCAAAGATTTCTCCGTCAACGTTATCTCCAAATCCGGTACAACAACAGAGCCGGCAATTGCTTTCCGTATCTTCCGTGCAGCACTGGAAGAGAAATATGGTAAAGAAGAAGCTCGGAAACGCATCTATGCTACAACAGACAAAGCACGTGGTGCATTGAAAGAACTGGCAAATGCAGAAGGATACGAATCTTTCATTATCCCGGATGATGTAGGTGGACGTTACTCCGTTCTGACAGCTGTAGGTTTGCTGCCAATCGCAGCAGCGGGTATCAGCATCGAAGAAATGATGCAAGGTGCGGCTGACGCATCCAAAGAATACAGCAACCCGAATGTAGCTGAGAATGAAGCATATCAATATGCTGCAGTTCGTAACGCATTGTATCGCAAAGGCAAAGGCACTGAGATCCTTGTAAACTATGAGCCATCCCTGCACTTCGTATCCGAGTGGTGGAAACAACTGTTTGGAGAGAGTGAAGGTAAAGACTACAAAGGGATCTATCCTGCATCCGTTGATTTCTCTACAGACTTGCACTCCATGGGTCAATTCATCCAAGAAGGTAGCCGGAATATCTTCGAAACTGTTATCCAGGTTACTGAAGTTGCTGAGCATATCTCAATCAAATCCGATCCGGACGATCTGGATGGTTTGAACTTCCTTGAAGGAAAAACTATGGACTTTGTTAACAAAAAAGCGTTCCAAGGAACACTGCTTGCACATACGGATGGTCAAGTACCAAACCTGATTGTGAACATTCCAGATATGACTCCATATTCTTTCGGATATCTGGTATACTTCTTTGAAAAAGCATGCGGTATCAGTGGCTACCTGCTGGGCGTCAATCCATTTGACCAACCAGGCGTGGAAGCTTACAAGAAAAATATGTTCGCATTGCTGGGCAAACCAGGCTTTGAAGAAGAGAAAGCAGCGCTCGAAGCGAGACTTTCCGAATAATTCATTAGTTTGCTCATATAGTTGAATAAGGTAATGTAAATCTAACCGGGAATCACTGTTCGTGTAAGATGCAGGGTTCCCGGATGTAGATAACCAGGGCAGTTCGTCCGCGTTCGCGCGGTGAACTGCTTTCTTGTAAAATGGACTCAGGAAAAGATCAGAAAGTTGGATTCGGAATGATTGAACGTTATCGCACGGTTCGAGGACCGGGCAATCTGGAAATTGTAATCAAGAAGTCGCGATTTATCGGTCATATTATGCCGGTCACGACAGAGGAAGAAGCTGTTGCCTTCATCGATGAGATCAAGAAAAAACATTGGAATGCAACTCATAACTGCTCTGCATACATGATTGGGGAGCGGGACGAGATCCAGAAGCAATCCGATGACGGGGAACCTAGCGGAACAGCAGGGAAACCCATTCTTGAAGTGATCAAAAATCAGAACTTGAAAAATGTGGCAATTGTGGTTACGCGATACTTCGGGGGAATTATGCTTGGAGCTGGCGGGTTAATTCGTGCTTATACGGATGGAGCTGTAGCAGCTATTGAAGCCGGAGAAGCCATTACCAACGTACTGCATCGTGAAGTGTTTGTTGAACTGGATTATACGTGGCTGGGTAAAGTGGAAAATGAGTTAAGAAGCCGGGAAGTCCGTACAGGTGAAACTGGATTCACCGATAAGGTTACGTTGACTTGTCTTCCGCCGGATAGTGAAACCGAGGCTTTTGTAGCCTGGATCACGGATTTGACGCAAGGGCAATCCCGGATCACGGAGGGACAGCGGCTTTATTTTATTGAAGGGGAATAAAATATATGGCTAGAAGAGCAGTCGAACAGGAGTTGTCGAGGGAGCGGATACTGGAGGCGGCGAGGCACCTTTTTATTACCAAAGGATACCGCGCCATTTCGATGCGAAGCATCGGCCAGCATCTGGGCTATAGTCATGGGTCGCTGTATTATCACTTTAAGGAAAAGGCAGAGCTGTTCTATGCCATCGTGGTTGAAGATTTTAATCATCTGGGGCATTTGCTGCTGCAAGCCATGGTCAGGCCGGTTCGTGATGATGTGAGCAAGGTAGAGCACATTATGATGGAGTTTATTCGCTTTGGTCTGGAGAATCCATACCAATACGAAATTATGTTTATGATCAGGGACGAAGAACTGTTGTCTTATTGTCGTACCGAACAGGGGCGTTGCTTCGAATTGTTTGCATCGATTATAAGGCAGTATATGAATGAAGCGAACTGTACGGAAGAGGATATTCAAAGGGTACCGCGTACGCTATTTTTGGCTATGCACGGATTCATTTCTTATTACATTCAGGACCGTTTAACGTTTGTGGAGATTGAATCGTCTGCGCTGTCTCATGTCAAAGTGCTGTGCCGCAATCTGGGTCAGCAGCCTGGCGACCAATAATGGTGCTGTTGTTGCACCCCTACACTTCAGGGCGGTGATTTGTCATAACTTTAATTCTTTATAACGTTGTCTCGCGAAAGTTAATATGCGCAGCAGACCAAGTCAGGCGGCTCCGACCCGGAATGAGGGTGGACCGCCTGTTTGTGTTTGCAAAAAATGAACGAGTTGGTGGTAGGTCTATTGGACCCAACTAACCTTCCATGATTTTGAGAAAGTACTCCCGCTCACGTGGTCCATCGAATTCGCAAAAGTAAATGCCTTGCCAGCGGCCAAGCAGCAGCCTGCCTTCGTGAATAATTACCGTCTGTGATGGCCCTGTTGTGATCGATTTGAGGTGAGAGGCTGTATTGCCTTCGGCATGTCGATACTCGGGATGCTCCCAAGGGTACACTTCGTCAAGGCGTAACAAGACATCGTGTTTCACATCCGGGTCTGCATTTTCGTTGATGGCAATACCCGCTGTCGTATGTGGACAGTAGATGAGCACCGTCCCATTCTGAACCCCGCTACTCTGGACAACCTGCTTCACGTCCCATGTGATATCCTTCATTTCATCTCGTGTGGAAGTGGATATATTCTTCTTGTATAACATGTTAAATCACTCCTTAGAATCTCATTTCTTACCCACGATTGTACCTTAACCACTACATACGAAACAAACCACATATGAAGACGGATATGTGAATCGCACAATAACGGAGAGGTCAGAAATAACCTGAAGAAGCGGAAGCTAAAAGCTTTCTGTAGGAAAGCTGCTTCGGAAGCATAAGCTTCGCCTTTATCCCCGGATTTCCCCTTAAAAAAGGGGATCAAAGAAATCTGGGGATAACAGTGATCGGAAGGTTGTTCGGCCGCGCAGTGTACAGTGCGATTTTTGTTAATCGTTCTTATATGTGGCCTAATTATATTCAATAAAAGCATTGACGATTAGCACTGCAAACTGGTAAAGTATCAGAAAAGCAAAACCAAGTAGACTAATGGGAATAATATTAAAGTAATATCATCCAACTTAGGAAAAATGTCGTATTAAAGCCAGGAAGACTGCCGACCGGAGTTAAAGCCGGAGGCTGGGAGGGAACGCAACAATGAATACCGTTCTTCGTCATAAGGGATGGACTTGGGGATTCCGCAGTACCGTATTGTTATATTTTATCGTACTTATTGTACTTCCAATCATCGGTGTGTACGTCAATTCCTTCTCTGAAGGATGGAGCAACTTTGTTCAGAGCATTATGGACCCCATCGCGTGGAAAGCCGTACTGCTGACCATTCGGCTGGCCGTGATTGCCACGCTGATTAATGTGGTTTTGGGCACGATGATCGCCTGGGTGTTGACGAGGTATCGCTTTGTGGGCCGATCGTTTCTTAACAGTCTGGTTGATCTCCCGTTTGCACTGCCAACAGCGGTGGGTGGCTTGATGATTATGCTGCTTTTGGGTCCGGTCAGTGCCATCGGGAAACTGGCAGAATCCATGGGATTTGAGATTGTATTTCACCAGCCCGCCATTGTTATCGCGATGACCTTTGTCACGTTTCCGTTTGTTATCCGTGCAGTGCAGCCTTTGCTGGAAGAAATCGATCCTTCCGAGGAAGAGGCCTCGTACACGATGGGGGCATCCAAGGCTCGCACGTTCATGCAGGTTATTCTGCCTTCTATGGCACCTGGCATGATCAGTGGGGGGATGTTGGCTTTCTCCAGAGGACTGGCTGAATTCGGGGCTGTTGTGCTGGTGGCTGGTAATATTCCGGGAAGAACACTGACTGCTTCCGTATTTATCTACGGGGAGATTGAAAGTGATAATCCAACGGGAGCCGCCGCGGTATCCGTGTTACTCCTGACGCTCTCCTTACTGATCCTCTGGCTGATCAATCTGGTGCAGATGCGGGGGAGAAGACGATGAGACGACTGTTAATCGGACTGACGTTTGCGGTATTTATTGTACTGTTGATCATCCCGCTTGGACGCATTTTTATTGGCGCATTTGAAGACGGGGCAGGTGGATTCCTGAAAGGGTTAATGCGCCCTGAGGCGTTACATGCCTTGATGATGACCGGACTGGTGGTTCTGGTGGTCACCCTGTTAAATACATTGTTTGGCATCATGATGGCTCTGTATCTGGTTCGTGCCGGATGGCTGAGTGAACGGATAAAAGGGCTGCTGAACAGCATTGTAGACCTGCCTTATGCCGTATCTCCTGTCATTGGCGGCTTGATGATTGTGTTGATGTTGGGACCTAACAGCATTATGGGCGCTTTTTTTGAAGGGATTGGATTCAATGTGGTCTATGCCTTCCCGGGTATGGTGATCGCAACGTTATTTGTCACCTTTCCACTGATGGTCAGAGAGGTTATGCCTGTACTGCAGGAACTCGGTTCACAGCAAGAGGAGGCCGCATCCACACTTGGCGCCTACGGCTGGAGGACGTTCTGGAGTGTGACCTGGCCTTCCATCCGCTGGGCGGTAGTGTATGGTCTAGTCTTGACGGTTGCGCGCTCGCTTGGGGAGTTCGGTGCAGTGCTGGTTGTATCCGGGAATATTATGAACAAAACGCAGACAGCAACAACCTTGGTGTATCAGGATGTTGAGAATTTTAATGTGGCTGCCGCAAATGGTGTGGCATTGGTGCTGGTTACCTTCTCCGTCGGGCTGCTGCTCATGATGGAATGGGCCAAGAAGCGAAAGGAAGTGCATTGATATGCATGTAGAAGTCCGTGATTTGAACAAACATTTCGGTGATTTTCATGCGGTAAAAGATGTCTCATTCGATATTGCCAAAGGCCATCTGATCGGTCTGCTTGGGCCCAGCGGAGGCGGAAAAACGTCCATTCTGCGGATGCTGGCGGGTCTGGAGAATCCGGGTTCCGGAGAGATTCGCTTTCATGGAAAAGTCGTGAACCACCTGCCTCCACAGGAGCGGGGCATCGGATTTGTATTCCAGAACTATGCCTTGTTCAAACATATGACGGTATTTGAGAATATCGCCTTTGGACTCAAGGTCAAGAAGACGCCAAAAGCCCAGATCCGTGATCGGGTGATGGAACTGGTTGAACTGACCGGGTTAAAAGGTTTCGAGCAGCGCTATCCACATCAGTTATCTGGTGGGCAGCGTCAACGTGTTGCTTTTGCCAGAGCACTCGCCCCGGAGCCACAGCTGTTATTGCTGGACGAACCGTTCGCGGCCATTGATGCCAAGATCCGTCAGGAACTGCGTTCATGGTTGCGGGAGCTAATCGAGCGGGTAGGAATCACTTCGATATTTGTAACGCATGACCAGGATGAAGCGATTGAAGTGGCGGACGAGATTATGATTATCAGTCAGGGTCGTCTGGAACAGAAGGGCACACCTTGGGATATCTACAAAAACCCTCAGACACCGTTTGTGGCTACATTTATCGGGGAGTCTACGGTTGTGGAGGATGCCTCCCAGTTGAAAGGATTCGAACATGCCGTCGAGGGTGAACATACCAAAGCGTTGATTCGACCGGAGTATATTGAGATCGGCTTGAAGAACGAGTTCACCATGTTGTCTGCAACGGAAAAAGGTACAGTCAAACATCTTCATTTCCGCGGTAGTGAATGGATGGTAGAGGTGGACGTACAGGGTCATAAGTTAATCACCTATCGTTCCCTGGAGAAAACGACATTGGAGATCGGTCAACAAATTCGAGTCCTTGTACACCGTGCATACCTGTTCAATGACTCCAACAGTTGGGTGGTTGAGAACCGACTGAAGGAAGATCCGATGCCGGTGATGATTTAGATCAAGTGGAAGAAAGGGGCTGCCCATGCAGACGAGGAGGAAGAAAGCCATACTCTTATATGTTGCCCTCATGCTTCTGCTCGTCTGCATGACCGCTGGATGCAGCAAGCAGGAGGAGTCAAGCGAACAGAACGAGCCCTCTGGTAACGATTCATCCAATACGCTGGTGATTGGTGCTTATAGTGTAGCGAAAGATGCTGTAGGCGAATTGCTGCCCAAGTTCCAAGAGGAGTGGAAGGCAAAAACGGGACAGACGATTAACTTTCAAGAGTCCTATGAAGCTTCGGGCACACAGGCAAGAGCCATCGTTGGTGGATTCGAGGCTGATGTGGCCTTGCTCGCGATGGAGAGTGATATCGAGAAGTTGGTCAAAGCCGATCTGGTTAGCTCTGATTGGAAACAGACCCCTAATGAGGGCATGATCACCCGTTCAATTGTTGTTCTGGGCACAAGAGCGGGCAACCCGCTCGGTATTCGTGATTTTCAGGACTTAACCAAGCCAGGAGTGAAGGTACTGTACCCCAATCCAAAGACATCCGGAGGCGCACAATGGGATATTAATGCCATTTACGGTGCTGGATTGAAACTGTCGGAGGAGCAAGAGGGGAAGAAAGATCCTGCCGCAGCCAAGGCTTTTCTCGAACAGGTACATCGTAACGTTGAATCATTGGACAAGAGTGGGCGTTCTTCGATGGCGGCATTCGAATATGGTGTGGGTGATGTCATCGTCACGTATGAAAATGAATTGCTTGCCCGGATCGCCAAAGGTGTAGATTATGACATCGTCATTCCAAAAAATACGATCCTGATTGAGAACCCGGCAGTTGTGGTGAATAAATATGCTGATAAACATGGAAATCGCGAACTGGCAGAAGCCTTTGTCGCATATCTGCGTACACCAGAAGCGCAGCGTATTTTTGCCAAGCATGGTTTTCGTTCAGTAGATCCGGATGTATTTGCACAGACGGAGTCGACATTCCCAACGCCAGAAGGACTATTTGATATCAACTATCTGGGTGGATGGGACGAGGTACGCAGTACGTTGTACTCCAAACGCGGCGTGTGGTATCAGGTGCTTGCGGGAATCTAGGGAATCGTATAGCATTGAAATGGCCTCCCCATGGTTAGATCATGTCTAACTATGGGGAGGCCATTTACCTGAGAGGGGGTTAAGGCCAAACTGCTCCGGCATATTCATTAAATATATTATTGATCTTTTGCATTCAAGTGGATGAAAAATAATTCTGCTTGTGTTCTATCTTTTTCATATTCCATGCGAGTAAAGGTGAGAATATCACCGAAGTTATAAATAGATGTGTAGCTTCCTTCTTTATTAATTACTCGTTGCTTATGGCCTGTGGTTAAATCTACAGCCATAATATAGGGCGATTGTTTGTAGATAAGCTGATTTTCCAATAGAAAAGGGGAGTATCCACCGAGTAGCGAACTGTCGTGAACAATGGTATAGATCAATTTTTTTGTATTTCTATCTAAAATTTCAGTAGTACTCTCCGTCGTTAATACAATCCATTGCTCATTTGCTGTGAAATCATAAATGTCTTCACGATCTTTAATAATAAGCTCAGGTTCGGAATGATCTTTAGGATACATAACAATGTCAAACCGTTTTTCTGTATCTGCATCTTTATCTCCAAAGACCGTTTGCTGTATCAATAATCCTTCATTGACAGGTCTTTGTAAATCAAGGAAAATGCCCTTTTTATTCTTTGTTTTTTCATTTAGCAATTGTGTGGTTACCTTAGTCTTAATATTGCTTTTTACATTATAAATAAATGCTTCATTTTTAACAATTTTATTGTTGATCTTCTTCTCTATCCAGCTAATCTCATCTTGATAGGTTCTTAATACAGGGACGGCAATTTGATCTTCACTAATCCCTTCGGTAAAAATGGTAGGGCTTGCTTCAAGATCATCTCGTTTCATCCGCATCATTTTCCAAGGAGTATTATTATCTGGTGAATGAGATGGATTTTCCACCCAAAATAAGTCATCACCAACGGACACTAAGGTATTAATAATCATGCCTTTCGCAGCACGATATTGAGAGACATAGGTATTCTTTTTCGTGTCAAACTGAATAATTTCCATTTCCATCTCATCAGTTGTGGAGAAATCTCTGCTAAAAATGACAATATCGTTGTCATTTTTATAACTGGAAACGATGGTGTTACGCTCCAAAATATCATTTTTAATAGTTATTGAATCGATAGTGTAAGGAAGCTTAAATTTAACATCGGGTTTAGTTTGTGGTAGTTCTGTTGTTGTAGGGTTAGTAGATGAGTCAATTTCAGGTGTAGTTTCCAACGTACTAGAAGGTTTTTCAGATGGATTATGGTTTACCGTTTGATCGGATGTAGTGGTTTCGTTACAGGCTGTAAGTAATAAAACAACTAGAAGGGCGATGTAAAAGAAAATAAATCTATTTTTCATGATAATACCTCCCGTACATTATTAAAGAAGGGAAGCTTTGCTTCCCTTCTTTTTAACGAATCATTACCATATTATTGCTTGTCTAAAGTGGTTTTGATTGGCTTGATACACTTTATCGAGGCTATACCACTTGTTACCGTGTGTTTTTCCTCTATTACCCTGATCATAAGGATCTGTAAGCCTAACCTTTGCATCATTTGTTCTAAAGTCATAGCCAGAAACATTGATTATATGTCCGCTTACAGTACCAGTGTAGTTTTCTAATTCATTACCAGTAATTTTTAAATCTAATACAGCTGGATGGTATTTATCCGATGAATACATGATTGCATACTTCCATGTTTCAAAATTGAGTGATGTTGAGTACGAATAAGTGTACTGCGATTGAAGATTGTTTAGAACATCGTCAACGATTGTAAAGTCAGTACCATCTTTTGTAGTTCCTAATTTCTTAGCATAGTAAGACTGTGATTCAGAACTACTATTTAGATAATTTAATACTTGCTTTGTAGTAGCAGGTCCGCACCAATAGGTTGTTTCCTGTTTGAACGGAGTAACCCCTACGGTTTGTAGATCACCTAGAGCCATAATATGGTACTTACTTTCAGCTCTATCCTTATGAATTTGTAATTCTTTCATTTTTTTTGGAAGCATCTGTTGTTGTTTTAGGGTTGGAATGTCCATCGTGGGTGTTGGGTTATCACCAGTACCAGCAGCAAAAGCACTTGAAGCCAGCATTCCAGTGAAGATAAGAGTGAATGTAGTGCTTTTTAGAAGTTTTTTTAGTTCCAATTTAAAGCCTCCCTTTAAAATAATGTGAAGAAATGTACTAAGTCCGGACATCTATAATATATATATTATGGTATTGATTGTCAATAATATTAATTTGTCCTATTTAAATCTAATATGTAAGACTGTTTTGATGTGATGGATATTAGTGCTATATTTGGTGGACGGGATGTTGCTAAGATGAACGAGTGGCAGTTGAAGCCGCTATACAAACGGATAGAGAAAATCTTTCAGGACCCGTATTCCTCACTAAATTCAGGCATGAAGATTCTGCTGATCATCAGTGAACCCGTGGTGAGGTTTGAAGGTAGAGATGAAGGCACAATGCTTACCTCATGAACTAGTAGGCTTGAAGTTGAACGTTATCCGCATGATTTCAGCTGAGGGCAACGTCAGTGTTTGAGTATTGCCCGTGCTCTATCAGTCAATCCCGATTTTATTCTCTGTCATGGGTCGTTGTCTGCGCTGGGGTGTTTCAGTATAAGCACAGTTGGTCAATCTGTTGAAGGGTTTACAGGCCGAACTAGGAATGACTTATCTGTTCATAGTCCATGATCTGTCTATGGTTCTTCACTTCTTCGATTAAAAGCCGGCATGTACCTTGGTTAGCTGGTTAAGGTCGCACCAACGGAGGAATTGCATTGTGATCCGGTGCGTCCGTATATGCAGATTTGCTGGGGGCGATTCCTGTACCTGATCTTGGCGTATACGACACGATGCCACCAATCTGTAGCGGAGACATCGATGCTTCCGCTCGCAGCCGAGAGGAAAAATCGGAATGGTTGCAAGTGTTGTCGGGATACTTTGTATTCAGGTATCAGGACAGGATATAATGAGCTTATACGAATAGAATTCGAATGGATGTTGCAGAAAGGCGTGATAGTATGAACACAGAGATCAAATTATCCCAAAGTACAGCGATTCGACTGGAGCAGGCCCGCGGTAAGGGGATGCCTGAGGAAGAAATTTTAAAAGCTATTCAAGCGAAAGACGTTTCCGCTTTTGACGCCGTGTCTGAAGAGGAATACCGATATACCGAATTTTTCTCGTATGCGGATGAACATGGTGAAAATCTGGAGGCAGCAGTAAAAGATGGCTACCGGATTACCTTTAACACGCGTGGTGGACTCGGAATCTGGTTGGAGAAAGCCTTCAAGGTACAGCCCGAGAAAGACTTCACAGTGGGTGAAGGAATCATCACCGGATTACAGTTGAAACCGGAGCAGGCAGAGGTACTGGCGAAGCGGCTTGCATCGAACTGGGTCATTACGGATTCGAAGGATGTACCTGCGGGTCAGGAACTGACGTTGAAGCTGCGGGCACTGGTATAGTTCCAGCGCGGAGTGGATGTGACTCGAATTAATCGGTCGT
Organism: Paenibacillus sp. 10L310; assembly: GCF_056395745.1. Lineage (NCBI taxonomy): Bacteria > Bacillati > Bacillota > Bacilli > Caryophanales > Paenibacillaceae > Paenibacillus > Paenibacillus sp. 10L310. Next base: position 133,070 of record NZ_JBFTKC010000001.1, read on the forward strand.
GGCCTGTTTAAAAGGTAAGGCCTGATCTTCATGCGGATGACCCGCTTATAAGGTTGCATCACATGCTGACGAAGCGTACGCTCCCGAATGGAGCGAAGCATGGAATTAAAGTCTGACGGTGAACGGTCAGACCACAGACTGTCCCGAATTGCAGTGGAGAACTGCAGCGGGATGGTCTTTTTTTTGCAAAAACGGAGGTGGACGATTACAATCTACATATCATTAATTCAGGGGGAATGCGGATTGAATCAGCTAACATTTCTGGGCACTGGCGATGCGATGGGCGTTCCACGTGTGTATTGTGATTGCGAAGTATGTACAGAGGCAAGGCTTACGGGGGAGAATAAACGGAAACGCTCTTCTGTTCTGATTGACGGTGGTGGGGATGGTGCGGGTGAACAGTTCATGATTGACTGCGGACCAGACTGGAGATCACAGATGGAGGATCAGGGATTGCGTATGGTGCATACGCTGCTCATCACTCATGCCCATTTTGACCATATTGGAGGATTGCCAGAATGGGCGGATGCATGCCGGTGGTTGGGTGTAAAGGGGCGTTTGTATGCACCACGCGAAGTGATTGCCACCATTCAGGGACAGTTTCCCTGGTTGGGTCGTCATATGGACTTTCTGGAAACGGATGATGATATTGAACTAGGCGGCTGGAAGGTACATTCCTGGAAAGTATGCCATGGACATAACGGGTATTCGTACGCCTATCGATTGGATCAGGGTGGGTATAGCTGGGCGTACTGTTCAGATGCTATTGACCTGAAGGATGCCGAGAAAGAGCCGTTGCACGGACTGGATCTGCTGGTGCTTGGAACAAGCTTTGTGCATGAACTTGCGGAATTCTCAACACGTTCCGTGTACGATATGCGTGAGGCGCAGGAGCTGCTGTGGGAACTGAAGCCAGGTCATACATATTTTACACATATGTCTCATGACGTCGATGTACGGCAGAATTATAATCTGGATGGAAGTATTACGATTGCCCTTACCGGGATGAAGGTGCCGCTTGGAACATTAAAGCTGGAAACGAATGCGTAACTCAACTTAACTAGCGTAACAAAAATAAATTCAGAAGAGCGTATCCTTTACAAGGGGTTCTTCGTTTACATAGTGTAAGTCAAAATCAATCAGGAACCAGCAAAGGGGGGCCCCCAAGATGGCCTTTGTGAAGTCCGTGGATTGCAGAATCAACAGACCACATGATGATGGTAAACAAGATAAATTCAATATTGAATTTAATGGCAACGACAGAAAAAATCAATTGAACCCAAGCATCCATACCGTACTACCCGATCTGATGGGTTCGTTGTATGCGTATTGTCTATCTCTGACGAAATCAGTTCCAGACACGGAGGATCTGGTTCAGGAGACCTGTCTCAAAGTGTTGTCGTCGAGAGTGGTTGGAACTTCCGGGATGAATAAAGATATAAACTGGGAAGCTTATCTGATTCGTATTGCTCGCAACAGCTGGATTGATATCTTACGTCAGCGGGAGAAATTGGCTTATAAACTGGATAGCTTGAAGCCGCTCCTTCACGAAATGGAGGAGGAAAGGCGATTCGAGGAATTGGAGTCTGCCGTACAACTTCTTGTAAATACGCTACCACCGTGGCAGCGAGTGATATATGTATTACGTGAATTAATGGGTTATAGGGCGGCAGAGACTGCGGAAATGCTGGATACGACAGAAGGCGCTGTGAAAGCAGCGTTAAGTCGTGCTCGCTCTGCCATAGCTGAAGTGAGGCACAGGTTGGAACAATCGGACGCTGAATTGCAGTATGAGGAAGGCGCAGTGGAGGACAATCGGGAGGAACTGCGCAGCTATCTGCTGGCATTTCGTAATGGGGATACAGCCCGAATGATTGATCTGTGCCTGAACCGGACCGATGACCCGATGGCTGTGGCGGGCACGATTTTGCAGCATACTTTGCCGTCTCCAACCATGCAACCAATGATGTACGGGTACTCTACTTCTGGCATGAACTCGATGTCGTATGGAGGCGGATACACGGTCAACATGGTTGCCTAAACCGAGGAGGCGACACACATGAATGTAGTACCCTATGTAGTGGAACAGACAGCTCGCGGAGAGCGGAGTTATGATATTTATTCACGTTTGCTCAAAGATCGGATCATTATGGTGTCCGGAGAAATTGAGGATCAGATGGCAAATGCCATCGTGGCCCAGTTGTTGTTTTTGACTGCAGAGGACCCGGAAAAGGACATCCAGATGTACATCAACAGCCCTGGTGGGTCGGTGACTGCGGGATTCTCGATCTATGACACGATGCAATTTGTGAAGCCGGATATCTCCACGATCTGTACAGGTATGGCGGCAAGCTTTGGCACGATACTGCTGGTCGGTGGAACAAAAGGTAAACGTATGGCGCTGCCCAACAGTGAGATCATGATCCATCAGCCACATGGCGGTACGCGAGGGCAGGCATCCGATATGCTGATTCATGCTAACCGCATCATTCAGCATCGTCAACGTCTTAACAAGCTGTTAGCCGACCATACAGGACAGTCAATTGAGCGGATTGAGAAGGACTCGGATCGAGACTATTTCCTGACCGCTGCGGAAGCAGTCGAATATGGATTGGTGGATAAGGTCATATCCAGCACGTAACATTAGCCTGGGAGGTCATATGACCTTTCGGGCTTGATTAATCAAGAGGACGAACAGGAAACTGACGTCCTCTTTTTGTCGTCCAGATTAGCTAGCCCGTGTCTATGGATCGAATCAGATTGAGAATAATGTGAAATAAAGATTGACCATCGGTAGGTATAGTGTGTATATTATATATACACACTATACCTACTGGAAACTACGTAACATCAATGAGGTGAGGAAAGATTAACATTTTAATATCGAATGCTTCGAGCGATCCGATCTACATGCAGATTCTAACTCAGATCAGACAGAGCATCTTGAGCGGAGAATTGGTTGCTGGAGATAGTCTTCCCTCCATTCGGCAGCTCGCCAAGGATCTGCAAGTCAGTGTTATTACAACTAAACGTGTCTATGAAGAGCTGGAGAAGGAGAAACTGATCGATTCAGTTGTAGGCAAAGGGAGCTTTGTATCCGGAGCCAATCAGGACTTTATTCGAGAGCGGCGGATGAAACAATTGGAAGAGAAGATGCTCGAAGTGATTCGTGAGAGCAGAGAACTGGGCATGAGTTCACAGGATGTAATCCATCATCTTACATTGTTGGTTGAGGAGGAATAAGCATAATGAACGCTATCGAATTACGTAATGTAACCAAAACGTATCCCTTATTTAAAGTAGATAATGTATCTCTGGATGTGAAAAAAGGGTATATCACGGGACTTATTGGTCCGAATGGGGCGGGAAAGAGTACTTTGATCAAAATGATCACGGGTCTGATCCAGCCCGATAAGGGGAGCCTCAAGACATTGGGCAGTGAGATGCCAAATCAGGAAGTTGATATCAAGCAACGCCTGGGCATTGTGTCAGATGAATGCTTTTATTATGAGCATCTAACGATCCGGGAGATGACACAAATGATCGCTCCTTTTTACACCAAATGGGATAATAAAGCGTTCAATGACTACTTGGATCAGTTCGAACTGTCTCCCAAAAAGAAAATCCAGGATCTGTCCAAAGGCATGAAGATTAAGTATTCTCTCGCCGTAGCTTTGTCGCATGAAGCGGATCTGCTGATTATGGATGAACCGACATCCGGGCTTGATCCTGTGTTTAGGCGGGAACTGCTTGATCTGCTTGCAGATATGATACAGGACGAAACAAGGTCTATTATTTTCTCAACGCATATTACGACGGATCTGGAACGTATTGCAGACTACATTACGTTTATTCATCAAGGGAAACTGGTGTTTAACGAGGCAAAAGATGATGTGCTGGAAAGGTATACGATTGTAAAAGGGGATATGGGTCTGCTTGATTCCGACATTCGGAAACATTTCATCGGAATACGCGAGACAGCCGTTGGTTTTGAAGCATTGTCGGATCATAAGGCAGAGGCCGAACAGTTATTTGGCAGGTTAGCTCTTTTACAAAGACCTACGTTAGAAGACCTCATTTATTTTACGGCGAAGGGAGGACGCAAATATGCTTAACTTGCTTCGTAAAGATTTCATTGTACTAAAAAGTTCACTGTGGACGATTGGGTTATACCTGGTGGTATTTAGTCTCGCCTTTATACCTAAGAGTGAAATGTCAATGTATTTTGTAGGCATCTACACAGCCTTTGGTTCGGTCATGCTGGCAACCATGATTGATATCAAGAACCATAATCACAATTTCCTGGTCACACTCCCCGTTAGCCGCAAACAGATTGTAAAAGCCAAGTACCTTTCTGCTATAATCTATACGTTATTCGGGGTACTCGCGTCGTTTGGGATTCACCAGCTTGTGAACCTGAATTATCCTGAACTGAACAAGCCGAATTATTCACTTAGGGATATTGTCATTGCCGTAGGCATGGTGCTTGTATTAGTTTCCATATACATGCCTCTTTTCTACGGACTTAGCAAAAAAGGTGCTGGTATCATCAATGCGATATTCATGGTCTGCATGATTATACTGGCGCAACCCGTTGCGTACCTGATGAATATGGCCAACGAGAACGGTATAATTACCACAACGACAATGGCATTGGTTTCTGTAGGCATTATAGGTTTGTTTTTGCTGTCCTATCTCATTACCATTCGCTTGTTTGCAAGAAAAGACCTCTAAGCACAGAGCGGGTGCAGGTAAATAAGGTAAATACTATAGAACACCAAAAGTAAAGTCGCCATAAGGCGACTTTTTTTGATGCAGCGATACGAGTGACAAATTGCACTTGATATTCTTCGGATTGGCTTCAATCCAAGAGTATCAAAATGTTACATTTCTTTCGCAAGCGTAATGAGCCTGTTCATGCCTTCCCGAATCTGCTGCTCATGTGCATAAGAGAAGGACAGGCGCAGCTTGCGACTGGCTGAATGATCCGAAGAATCAAATACGGTTCCGGGTACAAAGGCAACGGATTGTTCCATGCATCGGTGAAGCAGTCTCCCTGTATCCACACCCTCAGGAAGCTCTACCCAAAAGTTGAGTCCGCCCTCCGGCCGGGTCCACGTCCAGTCCGTTTCCAGCAGAGATTGTTCCATCACTTCCATCCGTAGCTGGATGGCGGTCCGCAGCTTGGACAGATGTTGATGCATGCGTTCTGACTGAAAATAACGGAGAAAAAGCTTCTGGTTCAGAAGGGGCGATCCGTTATCTGTCAGTGATTTTACAGCCTGTAGTCCTGGCATGAATCGCTGGCGGCATATGATGGCTGCAATCCGTAGCCCGGGTGCAACATACTTGCTGTAACTGCGGATGTACAGGGTGTGTCCAGTAGTGTCGTAGGTGAAAATGGGTGCAGGAGGTTTCTCCTTAAAATAGATATCATAGGTGCTATCGTCTTCGAGCAAAAAACATCCATACTGTTCTGCAAGTTCGGGTAACTGCTTGCGCTGTTCTACTGGAACGTTAACGCCAGTTGGATTATGAAAAGTTGGCGTCGTGTAGAATAAGCGTGGTTTCTCCGATTTCATCAGATGTTCGATCTGCTCCAGATCATAACCATCCGAGTGAATATCCGTAAAGATCAGACGAGCACCTTGTTTGCGGAAAATCTCCATTGCCGGTCCGTACGTAGGCCGTTCCATCAACACCCGATCCCCGGGTTTGACCAGCGTCCGCGAGATGACATCAATCGCTTGCTGCGCCCCCGAAGTAATGAGCACTTCGTCTGCGGAGAGATAGAAGCGTTCTTTTTTCGTTAGATGGCTTGCCAGCGCACTTCGCAATTCCAGATCTCCCTGAATCGTGGAATACGTTCCGAGCAAACGGGGATATTGATCTAGCAGATCACGCATTAGTTCTCCCCAATAACGGTTGGGCAACAGAGAGGGATCGATTAACGATTTGGAAAACTGGTATTCTGCTTCAAGGGACTGTACCCGTGCTAGTGAATCCCAATGCAGCCAGGCAGACACGGCGGGATCATCCGCCTGATCCGTTACTGAGAATGGAGTCGCTGGGCTGACATAATAGCCAGATTTGTCCTTCACATAAACACTCCCACGTTCCTTTAACTCCTGATAGGCTTTGAATACGGTCAGACGATGTACGCCGAGTAGCTCGGACAGGCTTCGTACAGATGGCAGTTTTTCATGTTCGGCCCACTCTCCCGCTTCTATACGTACAACGAGATAATGGATGACTTGCTCATATAATTTCAGGCTGTTATCTGTCATCATCATGGTTCTGCCCACCCGGCTCACACTCCTTTTGAACTCTATTGTAACAGCTAATGGGAGAAAACTGTTCTGTTTTGTTCATTCTGTTCTGTAGACCATGAGATATGATGGAGAACAGATAAAGGAGTGGTTATCATGGTGGGGATTGCATTTACGGTTATGTGTCTTATTTTCGGTACAACATTTCTGGCTATTAAAATTGGAGTAGAGGCAGGCATGCCTCCTTTTCTGTCAGCCGGATTGCGATTTTTAATCGCGGGAGCGCTGATGTTTGCATGGATGAGGATGAAGGGCAAAGTGAGCTGGTCGCTCCTGTTCCGCAAGGAGATGCTGTTGACGGGAGCGGGGCTGACCTTCGGCACCTTTGCCACATTATATTGGGCCGAACAGCATGTGAGCTCGGGTGTGGGTGCCATTCTGTCGGCGACAGGGCCGCTGATGATTATGTTGATGCAGACGGCGCTGTTACGACAAAAAACATCTGCCCGTATGATTGTGGGCTGCCTGATCGGGTTCACCGGTGTGGTACTGGTTGTGTTGCCAGGTGTATCGCTTGGTGCAGGTTCCCTGTTCATGTGGGGTTGTATCGCGGTACTAGTGGGGGAGGTCTGTTATTCAGCAGGTGCATTGTACTCCAAAAAGGTCATTCATCAGTTCAAGGAGGCTAGTCCTGTAGCGATCAATGCGGTGCAGATGATGTATGGGGGACTGCTGTTATCCCTGCTCTCGGTCGGAACGGAATCGTGGAATATGTCTGCTCTCGACTGGGTGCCTGCTGTGTCGTCGGTGATCTATCTGACTGTCATCGGCTCCATGGTGGGGCATAGTCTGTTCTATTGGATTATGTCGCGCACCAACCCATTGTTTCCAGCAACATGGTTATACATTTCACCACCCATTGCCGTAGGGCTTGGTGCTGTTGTCTACGGTGAGCATGTCAGCTGGGTTACATGGATCGGTGTAGTGCTGGTCGTTTCAGGTCTGCTGGCGATGAATGAGAAGGTGAGTGGCTGGTTGAAGAAAAGAAGTCGTGCGAGGATGACAGTGCAGGCTTCCGAATCTGTTTTAAAATAGGTAAAGTTTGAAAGTATGCAGCTCAATCTCAAAATCAGCCATTGATTTTAGGTTGAGCTGTTTGTTATTCCAACATGATGTTCTCATTCACCAGTAGGTAGTAATATTCATCCATCTGTTCTGCCGTAACATTTTCTTCGAAATGTTGTATCCACCACGTCACAAGTAAACGAATCACCCCCGAGTGAAACTCCGCTACAAGTTCTATGGGAAGTGAAAATTGTTTACCTCTTCTCTTCAATTCCAGAAAATCCCGTCTGAATATCTCTCCGATATAATGTATGAAAAAGTTGTTAAACCCCTCATCCTTCTGTTGGTTCTGCACGATGGTCTCCAGTACATTTCCAAACAGAATTTTAGATACGCTTTGCAAAGGCTGCTGTAATCGATTTTCTACATTCATGTGTAAATAATCCCGAAGGACCCAAGTTAGGGTGGAGGACAGTAGAGCAAATTTATCCTTGAAATGTTTGTAAAACGTTGTTCGGTGAACCATAGCTTTGTCACATAATTCATTAATTGTGAGGTTGCTGAATAGCTGGCCTTTCTCACATAACAGATCGAGTAGCGCCATCGTTAACAATTTATGAGTTCGGGTAACTCTCAAATCCACCTTTTTATCAATCATTTTCATCTACATCAGTTCCTTATTGTAGTTTAGCTATATAGTATCAACACATTGATTCTTACATGGAACGAGATTTCAAGTGTATATTGGTATTATAAGTAATTTTTTGATAGGGCTACAAGTGTAGATAAAATATGATGGATTAGAGAGGATGAAGTGGCGATGTCCGACATGAAAAAAGCTGTGGTGATCGGGGCAGGTATTGCAGGGTTAATCACTGCAAGGATGTTATCTGATTATTATGATGAGGTATGTATCATTGAGCGAGATGAATTGCCTTCTGAGCCGGCAAATCGGCAGGGTGTGCCTCAATCCTTTCATCCACATCGTGTATTACCGCGCGGCGGACTCATTCTGGAACATTACTTTCCCGGATACAATGACGAATTGGTCGCGCTTGGTGCCATTCCTTCACATGAAGAGAAGTTTATGATTGCCAATCGCTACGGTACATTAGTTAATATGGCGAATGCTGCTTCCTCATTCAAAATTGCATCGAGCAGCAGAGCCCTGCTGGAATGGGTACTGCGTCAGCGAGTCCAGAACATAGATCATATAAGTTTCTTAACGAGTACGGAGGTTACCGGGTTAATGGCATCAGAAGATCAGCGTTCGATTACAGGCGTGTATACCAAAGAAAGAGGTCGGGATAACCGGGAAGCAATGCTTGCAGCAGATATGGTTATTGATGCCGCGGGACGTTCTTCCAAATTGATCAGATGGCTTGAACAGATAGGGTTGTCCGTGCCTGAGCCGGAAGTGCTGAAGGTGTCTCTTGGTTACAGCACCCGCTATTATAAGATACCATCCTCTATTCAAAATGACTGGGGAACGGTGATAACAGAGTCCGATCCTGTGCAAGGAATTCGTGCAGGCATGTTGTGGCGCATTGAAAATGATATCGCCGGACTGTTACTGTTCAACGCAGGGGGAGACGAATATCCTTCAACTCATCCGGATGAGTTCCAAGAGCAAATCAAACATCTGTTTGCTTCGGATGAAATCGTAGCATTGGCAGACCAGCTGGAGCCTTTTCAAGGGCCTCGGGGATACCGTATTTCCGAGTCTGTCCGTCAACATTTTGAACTGATGGAGAATTGGCCCTCCGGATTACTTGTCCTTGGCGATGCATTCTGCAGCTTCGATCCGATCCATGGTCAAGGCATGACGGTCGCTGCAATTGAAGCCGAGACCATAGGGAAATGCTTGGATGAGCAGCGAATGCATCCTGAGCCGCAGTTTGAGCGCCAAGTGTTGCTTCGTATGCAGCAGGCCATTGAACCGGCCTGGTGGCTTAGTTCTGTGGCCGATCTGCGTTGGAAAGGGGTCGAACATGTTGGGCCTTCCCGAATGAAAGGAGTTACTTTTGCTCAGAAGTATATAAACTTGTTTACTAAGCAGGCGATGAAAAAGGCGAGTCAGGAAAATAATAAACATCTCTTTTTTACCCAGTTCCTGATGAATGCTCTAATCCTTCCTCCAAGTGAATACTTTAAAGGTGAAATCCTGAACATGATCCTGAACGACAACGGTTCCGAAGAAGAAATGGAGTTAAGAGCAGAGCTTGGTGTCCAAGATCCGGAGTTATTCCAGCAAAGAATAGATGAGATCATTCCGTCATTTCAACTGGAATTTGATGGGCAAATCAAAAAACTGCTGGAGTCTTTCCAGCATGCCATGAGCAAGTAAAACAATGAATCGTGGTGCGTGAAAGTAGGCAAAACATGAAACGAATAATTTTAAATTTCATAGCTAGCATTGTAATCTCATTTATTGTATTTTTTATTGTTTTATTTTTTGCCGATGTCCCAGATACAAATCGTGTCATCTTATCTATGGCGATTACGATTTCACTACAATTATCCTTGATTACCGCATTGTTGCTCTCAAAACATAAAAAATAACAGAAAAATATACCAAATATAATCGCTAAATAGGATAATGAACATATTTTTAAAATCAAAAAAACAGCCCTGTACGGCGAAATTCGCCGACTGGGCTGTTCGTTGATCTCATTTACTCTGCGTTCAACACAAACTTCTCGATAACTTCTTTTACACCGTCTTCGTTATTACTTGCCGTAATGTAGTCCGCCAGCTCTTTCAGCGCAGGGATGGCATTTCCCATCGCTACACCAAGACCGGCAACTTCGAGCATCTCATGGTCGTTCCAGGAGTCGCCGATAGCAATACACTCGCTGAGCTGGTGACCGAAATGGTCAGCCAGGAAGGTCAGGGCGTGACCTTTAGTTCCTTCATTGTGCATGATTTCCAGGAAGTAAGGTTTGGACTTTGTGATGTGCACTTGAGGTCCGAGCAATTCACGTAAGTCAACGGCAACCTTATCCAAGTAGTCTGGCTCATCGATAATAAGTAGCTTTGGTGTTTTTTGTTCGATGACTTTGATGAAATCAGATTCGATGTAATATTGGGTGCCGTTTAATTTGGCATAATCACGCAGCTTGTCGTTTTCCTCACGGGCATATAACTTGTCGTCAATGTATGTTTGAAGGTGGAGATTGTTCTCCAGGCAGTAATCATACAATTTGCGGGAAGCTTCCTGTGGAACGTAACGCTCATAGAGGACTTTTTCGTCCAGCAGGTTTTTCACCAATGCGCCTTGATACGTAATAATCGGAACGTTAAGTCCGGTTTGACGAGCCAGCGCTTGTGCGGAAGCATAAGCACGTCCAGTCGCCAGCGTTACAGTTACACCATGGGCAACTGCTTGTTCCAGTGCTGTCTGTGTAGCAGGGGTTACTTCTTTGTTGTCGTTGATCAGTGTGTCATCAATATCGATTGCAATCAATTTGTAGGTCATCTGTATTTCTCTCCTTTTTTATCTGTATCTATATTAACGAACGAAAAAATAAGTTTTACACGAGGCCACTCCGAATACAGATTCATCTTTCGATCGCTGTTATCCCCGGATTTTTGATTCCATCTCCCCAAGGGGAAATCCGTTGATAAGCGTATGCTTCCGATGTAGCTTTTTTCCAAAAAGCTTTAAGCGAACGCTTCGCTTCTCCCGATGAATTCTGTCTTCTCCGTTAACGTGTAATCTTAGACTTCGTTCTAAAACTATACTTACATCTAAATTTTACTCTTCCAGGAAAACAAGGCCGATAAAGTCTTCCAGCTCAAGGTTGCCGAAGTAATGTTTTACATCCAGACCTTCCAGAGCTGTACGCACCTCGGATTCCTCATAACGCTTGCCGCGCAGCATATTTTCGATATCTGCCACATCGCCTACACCGAAGAAGTCCCCAAAGATTTTGATATCTTCGATGCGTCCATCCTTGATGTTCATGCGCAGATCGATGATGCCAACAGGGAATTTGCGAGTGTGCTTCACATTGCTTTCCGGAGACAAGCCATAGTTCCAGTCCCAGTTGTTATAACGCTCAGCGGAGATTTCCTTGATTTTGTCCCAGTCCTTGTCAGTCAGCTTGTATTGCGGGACGTCTTGTGGCTCCATTCTGAAAATGTGACGTAACAGCTCATCGCGGAACTGCTCAATCGTCAGGTTGGTGTCAATCAGATCCCGTATGTTGGCGACCCGGCTGCGCACGGATTTGGTGCTCTTAGATTTGAATTTTTCGGGATTGACGTTCAGGGAAGCCTGAACATGCTCCAGATTCAGATCAAACATCAATGTGCCATGACTGAACATACGCCCACGTGTAGAGAACTGGGCATTGCCCGAAATTTTCTTTTCGCCCACTTGCAGATCATTACGTCCGGTCAACTCGGCATTTACACCAAGCTCGTGCAAAGCTTCAACCACTGGCTGGGTAAACTTGCGGAAGTTATGGAAGGATTGACCGTCATCCGCTGTAATAAAACTGAAATTCAGGTTGCCCAGATCGTGATATACCGCTCCGCCTCCCGAAAGACGACGAACCACCTGCACACCGTTATCCTGAACGTACTCGATATTAATTTCTTCAATCGTATTTTGATGTTTTCCGATGATGATCGACGGACGGTTGATGTAGAACAGCAGATAGCTGTCATCCTCCATCGGCAGATGTTTCAGAATGTACTCCTCAATCGCAAGGTTTACAGAAGGATCTGTAATGCCCTGGTTGTCTACAAACAGCATGGTCATTCCTCCATTAATGTATGTGAGGGATTGCTAGTCCCTTATGTAGTGAACCTTGTATATCAAAAGGAACCGAAATTCCTCTTCTATTGTAAACGAATTATGGTTGGGACACAAAGAAAACAGGATTGACCCACACCTCCCGTGCCATCCATAATAAAAAGGACATACAGAAAGGATGACGGAAGAATGACCGGTTATATCGAAGTGTTCGGACATGGCGGGGACGTGGAGACGGCTGCGTCACGATTTGGGAGGGAAGCCGCTGATTTTCTGGATTTCAGTGCCAACATTAATCCGCTGGGTCCGCCCAGAGGAGTGCTGGAGGCTATACAGCAAGGAATGCAGTCGGTGATTCGCTATCCCGATCCGGGGCATCGGGGATTCAAAGCACTGCTGAGCGAGCGCCTTGGTGTGATGCAGGAGCAGATCTCTGTGGGCAACGGTGCAGCCGAAAGTATGGCGCTCATTCTGCTCGGACTTGCCCCGCGCAAGGTTGGTACGGTGGAACCGGGATTCTCGGAGTACCGTGCGTTGGCACGACAATTCGGTGCCGAGGTTGTGCATACGGAGGGAAGAGAAGAACTGGCGTGGCGAGCGGAACCCGAGGACATCGAGGAGCTCATGGAAAAGGTAGACCTGCTCTTCCTCGGCCAGCCCAACAATCCAAACGGTGTACAATATCCACTTGAGGTATTACAAAGGCTTGCACGCAAAGCGGAAGAAACGGGAACCGTACTTGTCATTGACGAGGCCTTTATGGATTTTATTCCGGTAGACCGGCGTCAGTCCCTGGCAGCACAACTGAATGACTATCCGAATGTGATCATCATTCGCTCGATGACGAAGTTTTATGCCATTCCGGGTTTGCGTCTCGGATATGCTTTGGGCCGTGCCGAATACATTCAGGCGATGACGAAGAAACAGGTGACCTGGAGTGTCAACGGTCTGGCGCTCATGGCAGGTGAAGCCTGTCTGCGCAGCGGAGAACGGTACGAACAGGAGACCATATCACAGATCACGCGGGAACGGGGTCATCTCATCGAAGAGCTGAAGGCGTACGGATGTGCGGTGACACCGGGAGAGGCGAATTTTATTTTGGCACGTATGCCGGCCCCATGGACAGCAACATCAATGCAGGAGGCGCTGGGCCGAAGAGGCATTCTGATTCGCAGCTGTGCCATGTATCCGGGGCTTGACAAAGGGCATGTACGTTTCGCGGTCAAGGATGCAGATGCCAATGCTACATTACTGGAAGTGCTGGGCAGCGTGCTGGAAACCAAGGGATATCCGAATGTCGATCAGACGAAAGATGAGGAACAGGGAGGGAAGCGGCAATGACACTCCCGTTTTATAACTACTTTACGAATGGAGAAACAGAAGAGAATGAATATGCTTCCTCTTCCTGGCCGGGACTGAACATATCCGCACATGAACGACATATCAAAGCTCAGAGCCCAAGGTCTGCCCAAGCGCTGTCGAGTGCGGTATATGGCGGCGGGATGCTTGAACTGGATCGCATATTTAACATCTATGTGGACAGACATTACCGCTGTGATGATCCGCCGCGTGATATCGAACAAGCGCTGAATGAATGGCATGAGCCACGCGATCAATGTGCCGGATTATTGACGGCCGTAAGGCTGGAGCATACCTCCATTCAGGAATATACAAGTGATGAATTTGGCCTTCTGTGCTGCACCACTGCGGGTGTATCAAATGCCGCACGAGCGGGGTCGGAGAGAACGGTATTTGATGCGGCGGGAAATAAGACGATGTCTTCCGGCAGGAAGCGCTCTGCTCCTTCAGCACGGAATCTGACGATGCCATCCTATGTCCCGGGTACAATTAACATCATGCTCTGGTTGAATGGACGCATGACCACCGGGGCGATGGTGAATGCAGTACAGACGGCGGTGGAAGCCAAAGCGGCCGCGCTGGCGGATGCGGGTGTTCTGGATTCGGAGAACGGGTTGCCCGCTACCGGCACCACAACCGACGCCATTGTGATTGCGGTAGGTCAGGCAGTGGAGGAACCTCAGCCGATGATCACTTATGCCGGGACAGCGACTACGGCAGGGGCGGCGATTGGCAGATTGGTATACGACACGGTGACAGAGAGCCTTCGGGCCGGACTGTTATGGAAAGAGAGGGTCAGGAACAAATGACTTTTGAGCTGGAGCATCTATGGACCTGGCCGTTCTGGACAGGCATGGCGGGAGCCTGGATTATTATACTAGCGTACCTGTTGGACCGATGTATCGGAGATCCGCGCTGGATTCCCCACCCCGTGATTGGCATGGGAAAAGGCATCTCGGCGTTGGAGCGTGTTATTCGCTCGCGTGTGATCACAGATTCGGGACTGAAGAGAGCCGGGCTGTTGTTCCCGATGGTGATTGCGGGGGGTTCTTTTGCCATCACATGGGGACTCGTATATCTGCTTGGGCTAATCGACCCTGTCATTGCAACAGTAGCTGAAGTGGTGCTCATAGCAACGACCATTGCTTCAAAAGGACTGAAGGATGCAGGCATGGAAGTATATCGTCATCTGAAGCAGCAGGATTGGCCGGCGGCCAGACGTTCACTGGGCATGATTGTTGGACGTGATACGGCGCATCTGGATGAACCCGAGGTTGTGCGGGGAACGGTAGAGACAGTTGCCGAAAATATCGTGGATGCCATTGTATCGCCTTTATTCTATGCGCTCATTGGAGGAGCTCCACTAGCCATGGCTTATCGCGCCGTCAACACGTTGGATTCCATGGTCGGATATAAAAATGACAAGTATCTGCATCTTGGCTGGGCCTCGGCCCGTCTGGATGATGTGGCGAACTGGATACCTGCCCGGCTGACCGCGATTCTGTTAATCGTGGGTGCCTGGGTCATGAAGCTGGACGCCAAAGGAGCAGCACGCATGGTTGCACGGGATGCAAGATTACATCCAAGTCCGAATAGCGGTTTTCCCGAATCAGCGGTGGCTGGAGCACTGGGCATCCGGCTTGGCGGACATAACGTGTATCACGGAGTTGCTTCATTTCGTGCCTACATGGGTGAATCCACACGGCCGATGGAGGCCGAGGATATTGTGCAAACATCACGTCTGATGTTCTGGTGTGCAGGGGCTTTTGTGGTACTATGCGTGTTCATAACGCTGGGTGTGTGGCTGGCAGGAGGGACGTTGTTATGGCCGTAAATGAAGAGAATGCAGGCAATGAAGTACATAGGGATCAACCCGGGCCGCTGAAACGAAGCATTCTGTGGGTCCGTCATGGGACAACGTTGTGGAATGTGGAAAAAAGATACCTGGGGCATACCGACATCGGTCTGCTGCCAAATGCCAAAGAAGAACTGGCTCCGTTTCATGAACAATTGAGCGGTGTTTCGTGGCACGAGGTGTATTGCAGTGATCTACTTCGCTGCCGGCAGACGTTGGAACAGATTCTTCCCGATGCCATCGGACAGGTGAAGTTCGACTCGCGTCTGCGCGAGAATGATTTTGGACAGTGGGAAGGGCTGACGTATGAGCAACTCAAGGATAACCCTGAATACCGAAACTGGATTGATGCGCCGCAGGAGGTCACTCCGCCCGGAGGGGAGTCGTGGCAGGAGTTTACCGGACGGTTAGATTCCTTTCTTCGAGAGATGTTGTTGGAGGGGCGTTCTTCGATGCACGTTGATGAGGGCCAAGTGCCAACCATAGTTGTGGTTACGCATGGTGGTGTCATCCGGTATGCCTTGTCCCGTCTGATTGCCGGGCTTGGGTTCTGGGATACACATGTTGTCCCGGGACAGGCGATTCAGGTTCAGCTTGAACAACAGGGGAATCAATGGTTTGGCAGCAGAGTGACTTTTCCGCCGATCGGGTTGTAAGGATGTACAATATACCCTATAATCACAACAGAAGTGTGACTTCAGCATGGATACAGATACGCTGCAGGTGTGAAGCCTGAACGAGTATGTAGCATGCAGAAATTACACGACAATGGTTTACCATATCAGCGACCAAGGGTCCCGCGTGTGAAGGCTGTTTTCATGGCAAATTTAGTACGAGTCATGAAACACACAAGGGTGAAATGGGGAAGCCGGTGCAAATCCGGCACGGTCCCGCCACTGTAAAACAGGATGATTCCTGTAAGTCAGGTTACCTGCCCTGGACGTACAAACCGGTGTTCCTTCGAGGAAAGGACAGCGTTTCGGGCTATTCTATGCGCATGGACAACCCTTGGTTGAACATGTACAGATCGCCATATGCGAGACGTCATCCCTGATCCTTGTCCAAGGATTGGGGATTTTTTTATTGTTCATGTAAGATGAACCGAGACCAATTTTACACGAGGTCACTCCGATTGCAGTACCATCTTCCGATCGCTGTTATCCCCAGATTTTTTGATTCCCTTTTTGAAATGGAAAATCCGGTGATAAAGGCGAACACTTCGTTTCTTCAGATTGGTTCTGCACTCTCCGTTAGCGTGTAAATGTTGCAGTTCAAACCTTACACAGGAACACCAAGACATGGGGAATAAGAGTTCGAGCACGATGCAAGAAAATAGTACAAATAGAGAAGGGGAGAATAACAGAATGAATTTCAAGAATTGGAAAAACGTAGCGTCCCTGCTAAGTGCAGCGGCACTCGCACTGGCTTTGGCCGGATGTGGCAATGCAACAACAAACGAGGGCACAGGTACTTCACAGCAACCGGCACAGGAGCAGTCCCAAGGCCAGACGCAGACGGACCTCAAAACACAATATCCACTTACCGTTACGGATGCAACGGGTGAATCGTTCACCTTTGAAAAGGCACCGGCCAAAATCGTATCCGTGTCTCCGGCTGAGACGGAATCCCTGTTTGCCCTCGGACTGGACAATGAGATTATTGGTGTATCCGATTATGACGATTACCCGGAAGCAGCAAAAACCAAAGCGAAAATGGGTGGCATTAACAAGCCAAATGAAGAAACGGTTATTGCAGCAGATGCGGACATCGTGTTCACAGGGATTTCAATGAGCGAGGATGCGGTGAAAAAGCTGCGTGATTTGGGTATTACCATATTCAAAACGGATCCCAAATCCATCGACGATGTCATGAGTAATATCGAAACGTTCGGTAAAATTACCGATCATCAGGAGCAGGCACAGAAGTTAATCACCCAGATGAAACAGGACGTGACGGATGTAACCGAAGCGGTGAAGGCAGTTAAACCGGAAGAGAAGAAAAAAGTATATGTTGAATTCTCCCCAGGCTGGACTGTGGGTAAAGGCGAATTTATGGATGAACTCATCACTGTAGCCGGTGGTAGCAATATTGCTTCGGACAAAGAGGGCTGGTACGAAATTAATGAAGAGAACGTGATTGCCACCAACCCGGATGTGATCCTGTATGCCAACGATGTCATTGACGAAAACTCTAAAACACTGGATCAGATCATCAAGGCGCGCAGCGGCTGGGATCAAATTACGGCTGTGAAAAATGACGCGGTTATTGGCCTGGATGCCAACCTGCTGAGCCGTCCGGGTCCACGTGTAACTCAAGGGTTGAAAGAAGTAGCCAAAGCGATCTACCCTGACTTGTTCCAATGAGTAAAAAGCTGATCCTGTTCGGAACGACGGGCATGGTGCTGCTGGTGCTCACCGTGCTCATCTGCACGGGCATTGGTTCAGTAGCGTTGCCGATCCGGGATATTGCAGGCATCCTGATTCACAAAATTCCATGGGTAGGCGATTGGATTACACCGGATTGGAATAAGGCAGCCGAACAGATTATCTGGAAAGTCAGATTCCCACGTGTACTGCTTGCCGTGCTCGTGGGCGCATCGTTGGCGATTGCCGGTACGGGATTCCAGGGGGTTCTTCGGAACCCGCTGGCAGACCCGTTCACCCTGGGCGTATCATCCGGTGCTTCGGTGGGTGCAGCCTTTCTGATTTTCTTCGGATTGCAGTATGCACTGATCGGAATCTGGACGTTGCCACTGGTGGCGTTTTTGACGGGTGTAATCACGTTATGGTTTGTTATGGCACTGGCTCGTGAAGGGCGTAAAATACCTACACATAGCCTCATTCTGGCTGGTGTGGTCATGCAAAGTTTCCTGGGCGCAGTTGTTTCCTTCCTGTCGACCATGTCGAAACAGACGATTAATGAAATTATATACTGGACGATGGGAAGTCTGGCTCTGCGTGGGTGGTCGTATACGGCCATCCTTTTCCCGTATTTTCTGTTAGGGCTGGTCTTTCTCTGGAGCCGCGCACGCTCGTTGAATGTGCTTGCACTGGGAGAACGTCAAGCCGCACATATCGGGATCGGAGTGGACAGACTCAAGCTGTCCGTGCTGGCAGTTGGCACACTGCTGACCGCTGGGGCTGTCTCGGTATCGGGTGTCATCGGATTCGTTGGATTGGTGATCCCGCATATGTTGCGGCTGCTGGTGGGACCGGATTACCGACTGCTGGTACCTTTGTCTGCCATTGGTGGAGCGATCTTCATGGTGTGGGCCGATACCATCGCAAGGTCGTTGCTGGCACCAACTGAAATTCCGCTCGGTGTTGTCACCGCCTTTGTTGGTGCGCCGTTCTTTGCTTACCTGCTGAACCGGAACAAAAAGTTGCAGAAGGGGATGATGCCATGAATTCCAGTACCAGTTCCAACTCGACTTCACTTATCTCCATTAAGGGAGCAGGGAAGTCATATGGCAATCATCAGGCACTGCACAATGTAGACTGGCATGTTGGCGAAGGTGACTGGTGGGGAGTTGTCGGACCAAACGGTAGTGGCAAGTCCACCCTGATCCAGCTTATTGCCGGAACGGAACAGTTAAGCAAAGGTCAGATCCGTATCGATGGTCGAGACATCGGCTCTTACAGCCGTAAGGACCTGTCGCGCATGATCGCCGTATTGCAACAGGATGGCTTGCCAGCCATCTCCTATCCTGTACGAGACGTGGTGGAGATGGGGCGATATCCATACCAGAACTGGCTGGGGCGGGAAGTGGGCGATGGGGCACTTGTAGTGGACAGGGTGCTTGAAGACCTTGGATTGACAGAGCTGGCGGACAGACCGCTGGATGCACTCAGCGGCGGGCAACGGCAGCGGGTCGCACTAGCCAAAGTTATGGCTCAGGAGCCGAGGTTACTGCTACTGGACGAGCCGACCACGTTTTTGGATATTAAATATCAATTGCAGTTCATGGAATTGTTATCGGCATGGCGACAGAGAAATAACATTACGATTGTGGCTGTGCTGCATGATCTGAATCTGGCCGCGTTATTTTGCGATCACATTCTGGCGCTACGTGAGGGCATGGCGGTTGGAAAGGGTACGCCTCATACGTTGATCAACGATGAGAATATCCAGGATATATTTCGCGTCAAACCCGCGATTGTCTCTCATCCCGACCATGCCATACCTCAACTGCTGTTGCGGCGGGACATCGATTAAATGAAACGGGGCAACCCATATTTTGATGAAGGAAGTGCTGGTTGTATGAATAATGAACAGGTGTTGGAGCATTTAATAAGTAAGATTACTGCTCCTGATCAGGAAGTGGCGGCAGAAACCTCTGCGCACGTGGATTCGTTGACGAAGCCGCCGGGGAGTCTGGGCAAATTGGAAGAGCTGGTGATCCGCCTAGCAGGCATGACTGGCAATGCACGTCCGCGTTTTGATCACAGGGCGGTCATTGTCATGGCCGCGGATCACGGTGTAGTGGAAGAGGGCATCAGTGCTTTTCCTGCCGAAGTGACCCCGCAGATGGTCCTGAATTTCCTCGCTGGAGGTGCGGCAGTGAATGTGCTTGCCCGTCACGCCGGAGCTGGTGTGATCTGTGTGGATATTGGTGTGAATGCCGATCTTGAACATCCGGACCTGCTTTCCCGCAAAATTCGCAAAGGCACGGCCAACATGGCCCGAGGGGCAGCGATGACCCGGGATGAGGCAGTTCGGGCTATCCTTGCAGGAGCCGAAGTTGTATCGGCAGAGGTGGCGAAGGGAACACAGCTGTTTGTCACCGGGGAGATGGGAATTGGCAACACTACTGCAAGTGCTGCGGTAATGAGCGCGTTAACCGGAGTTGCACCAGCTGCCGCCGTGGGGCGAGGAACCGGCATTGACGATGCAGGCTTGCAGCGCAAGGCTGCTGTAGTCAGCCGGGCGCTTAGCGTAAACGCACCAAACCCGGAAGATGCACTGGATGTTCTGTGCAAGGTGGGTGGACTGGAGATTGCCGGACTCACAGGGGTTATCCTCGCAGCAGCTGCTCATCATTGTCCGGTCGTTGTAGACGGGTTCATCTCTACCGCCGCAGCGCTGGTGGCGAGACAACTTGCACCTCTGAGTACAGCTTATATGATCGCTTCTCATACCTCACACGAAAATGGACATGAAGCGCTGCTGCGTGAACTGGACCTGAAAGCGATGCTGGATCTGGACATGCGTCTGGGTGAAGGCACGGGCGGCGTGCTTAGTCTTCATCTGATTGACGCAGCCTGTCTCATTCTGAATGAGATGGCAACCTTTGCAAGCGCGGGTGTCTCGGATGGAACAAGCCCTGCTCCAGATTCCGCTACGTCGGTTGATTCATCCCTGCAAGGAGAGAGTTCACGATGAGTGTACTGGTGACAGGCGGCGCACGCAGTGGCAAAAGTTCCTTTGCCGAGCGTCTCTGCATGCAACGTTCCTCGGAGGCCTGGTATGTGGCGACAGCTCAGGCGTACGATGATGAAATGCGTGAGCGCATCGCCATGCATCAGCATCAGCGCGAGGCATCGGGGTATCTGTGGCATACAACAGAAGAGCCGATACATCTACCTGCTTTGATAAGCCGCATGGGTGAAGGGCATACAGGGACTTCTGCACCCACCATTCTGGTGGATTGCCTGACGCTATGGCTGACAAATGTTTTGTTAGCGCATGAGCATGACGAGAAGCAGGTGTTACAGGGACATTTGGACGCGTTGGTTGAAGCGATTCGAACCTATCCCGGTTTGCTTGTTCTGGTTACAAATGAAGTGGGAGATGGGATCGTACCGGAATATGCCCTTGGCAGGAAATATCGGGATTTGGCCGGTGTACTGAATCAGCGTATTGCGGCGATATGCGGTGAAGTGTTTCTGGTGACCGTAGGCATTGCGATTGAACTAAAAAGCAAGGAGTACCGCTTATGAAGGATGGCACGCCTGCTCCTCAGCGTAAACATGCGGCGGCAGCCGCTTTTCAATTTTTGTCCCGTTTCCCTGTCAAAATGCAAATCGATTTTGTCCCGCCGTTGCTGCGGGAAAGTGTTATCTTTTATCCGCTGGTCGGTGCTGCAATCGGTCTGTGTGTCTGGCTCGCGGGAGCCTTAAGCGGTGCAGTGCTTCCGGCCTTTCCGGCTGCCGTCCTGACCTTGACGTTATGGGTATGGCTTACCGGAGGGCTCCATCTTGACGGATGGATGGATACGGCGGATGGCTTGCTCAGTTATCGTACCCGTGAACGGATGCTGGAGATTATGAAGGACAGCCGTGTCGGGGCAATGGGCGTGATCGCCTGCGTGTTGCTTCTGATGATGAAGGCTGCGCTGATCGCTGATTTTATTGCCCGGGGCCACTGGGTGTACGGTGCGTTGCTGATCCTGCCCATGATCTGGAGCCGCTGGTTCATGGTGTATGCGATGTCGGCCTGGCCGAATGCGCGCGAAGATGATGGACTTGCTGTATTGTTTAAAGGTCTCGGGGAGCGGAAGGAGGTCCAGCGTGCACGAAGTTCAGCTGTGGGCCTGACCTTGGTCGCAGGGGCACTTACGTTTGCCTCGGTGTGGCTTTTCAAGCCGGATATGGGGATTGCGGATGCGATGGTGAGTGGACTGGGAACACTGCCATGGTGGCTATACCCGGTGACGGCAGTTATTATACTGCCTGTGGCGTGTTATTATATCGGCCGATTCGTGGCTGCCCGGATCAGTGAACGGCTCGGCGGTTTAACCGGGGATACGTATGGTGCCATGAATGAGCTGCTGGAGGCGGCTTTGTTGACCGTGCTGAGCGTGCTTCAAGGACTGTTCTGGCTGTAACTTTTGAAGTAAGAAGCAGTATGGAAAGTGTTACGCATGAGGTTGGGAGAAAGGTGATCTGGATATAACACGGAGACAGGGGGAGAGAGCGTGGAAGATAGGCCATCACAACCAGCGGCGGTACTGATGCTGCAAGGAACGGCTTCCGATGTAGGCAAAAGTGTCATCACAACGGCATTGTGCCGGATTTTTAAGCAGGATGGCTTCAAGCCTGCTCCGTTCAAGTCACAGAATATGGCACTGAATTCCTATGTGACGGAAGATGGCAAGGAGATTGGTCGGGCCCAGGGGGCACAGGCCGAAGCCTGTGGTATTGAGGCGACAACCGATATGAATCCAATCCTGATCAAGCCGGTGAGGGACATGCATTCGCAGATCGTGGTACATGGTGTACCATTTGCCCAGATGAGTGCATCGGACTACCGTCAGCATTTCCTGCCTGAAGCAAAGCAGACGGTTATGGATGCGTTGAACCGGCTACGGGATACCTATGATATTGTGCTGATGGAAGGAGCGGGCAGTCCGGCCGAGATCAATCTGAAGGACCGGGATATCGTCAACATGAATCTGGCAGGCTGGGCCGATGCGCCGGTGATTCTGATCTCCGATATTGATCGGGGCGGAGTGTTTGCTTCCATTGTAGGTACGCTGGAGCTGCTGGAACCCCATGAGGTGGCGCGAGTTAAAGGGTTCATTATTAACAAGTTCCGCGGTGATCTGTCCCTGTTGCAACCAGGACTCGACTGGCTCGAAGAACGGACAGGCATTCCAGTATTAGGTGTTTTACCTTACATAAGAGATATTCAGATTGAAGCAGAGGATTCAGTGGTGCTGGACTCCATGCGTCATGGGAAATCCGGCAAAACAGAGCTGGATCTGGCGGTAATCCGATATCCGCGAATTTCCAACTTTACAGACTTTGATGCACTTTCCCGTGAACCGGATGTGAATGTGCGTTACGTGACCTCGCCAGAGGAATTGGGCAGTCCGGATGCCATTCTTCTACCGGGTACGAAGGATACCATAGGTGACCTGGAATTTCTGCGTGAGTCTGGACTGGAACAGGCGATTGCGAGCCAGACCGAGCGTGAGCATGTTCAGCTCGTAGGAATATGTGGCGGATACCAGATGCTGGGACGTCATCTGAAGGACCCGTTTGCTGTGGAGGCGAATCAGATCCAGGAAGCAAAAGGACTTGGCTGGCTCCCGCTATCGACAACGTTTCTTCAGGAAAAGCAGACCGTCAGAGCTTCCGGACGGGTGCAGCCTGATCACCCGATTCGTCTGTATGGTGAGCAAGATGTAGCAGATGCTTCATTACCCATTAACGGATATGAGATTCATATGGGCGTTACGGAGTGTCACGAGCCTGAACGTGTAACGGCGTTGTTTGAAATCTCGCATCCAGGTGGTCAACCTTTCCAAGAAGGCTGGGGTTCAGTAGATGGCAGGGTGTGGGGAACCTACCTGCATGGTTTGTTTGAAAGTGATCAATTCCGACGTTCGTGGCTGAATGCCTTGCGTGCAGGAAAAGGACTGGCTCCACTTCAGGAGACGTATAGTGCACATGAGCGTAAGGAGATGGAGTTTGATCGGGTAGCCGAATCGTTGCGTTTGGCATTGGATATGAAGCGTGTGTACGAGATTATGGGTGTTCAGGCACCCGAGTGAAACAACAATACCCCCATGTCCGACAAACCGTTCTCTAGAAACGGCATATTAGCGGCATGGGGGTGTATTGTATATCCTATGATTAAATGAGGTTTAAAACAGGTGATGATAGGTTAATGGTTAACCTGTTAGTTTATTTTGAAATTTTTCATAGCGGATTGCAGCTCTACAGCTTGTTCATGCAGATGACGAACTGTATTCGAATGTGAATCCATCTCGCTGAGCTGAAGATCTGCTGTTGAAGCAATCTGTAGCATACTTTCACGGGATTTGGTCGTAATCTGTGCCGTTTCTTCAACGGATGCACTCACTTCTTCAGCACCAGCGGATACTTGTTGTGTAGAAGCAGAGACGGTCTGAATGGTCAGATTCACGTTCTGAATCAATTCATTCAGTTGCTGGAAGGCTGAGCCTGCTTGTTGAACAACAGTTGTGCCTGAACCAATCTCCTGGGTTACACGGTTCATTGCATCAACCGAGCGCTCAGCATCTTCACGAATGGTACCCAGATAATCCGAAATTTCTTCGGTGGCTGTCTTGGATTGCTCGGCAAGTTTGCGAACTTCTCCAGCAACAACAGCGAATCCGCGGCCATGCTCTCCGGCACGTGCTGCTTCAATGGAGGCATTGAGTGACAGCATGTTAATCTGTTTGGTGATTTCAAAAATGGAAGCTACAATGGCGCCGATGGCTACCGAACGTTCATTCATAGTTTCAACATATCGCAACGATTCGCTTGCTGTCTGGCCTACACGCTCCATCTGCTCAATGGCATTCTGAGCCAGTCGGTTACCGTTAACTGCCTCGTTGGCTGCTTCACCAATCTGGTCAGACACTTCAGCAGAAGAAGAAGCAATATGCATGATACCTTGCGTAATTTCTTCCATAGCTCTGGCGTTCTCGGATGCGCTTGACGCAATGCTGATGCTGCCTTTTTCTGCATCTTCTGCAGAGCGGCTGGAGTTTCGAACCATACCGGACATCGATTCAACTCGCTGAAGCAGGTCATTGGAGCCTGATACAACTTCATTGGACGTGGACAAGGCACGGCTAATCATTTCTTTCAGGTTATGCGTCATCGTCTGGAAGCTTGCGGCAAGCTGGGCAATTTCATCTTTACCTTTGATCTCTAGTTCAGCGGTCAGATCACCCTGGGATATTTGTTTGCTATGTTGGACGAGCTTGATGATTGGTTTGGTAACTCTTTTGATCATACTAGTGGAGATAAGCCAGCCGAGCACAAACACTAATGCTGTAATCCCAAGGCACAACCAGAAAATCTGGGTAATCTTGTCTTGAATGAACTGGGCATCCATGCTCACAGCCATAATCATGTTACTTCCTGCAATGGGGATAAAGGCTGCTTTATGTACACCAAAGGAATCGGAGTAGACCTCACTGATTACCATTTCTTTGTTCTCAATAGCTGCATTCATTGCGGGTTCTACACTAATCTCATCCTGGGCTTTCATGTTTGAAGAAGGGTTGGCCACAACGACTTTGGCTGAGCCATCTTGAATAGCAACAACGTAAGCCGCATCCAAATTATGTTCTTTTGCTTTATCTGCCAGGTACGATTCCACGGTCATGGCAGCACCTTCAGAACCGGCTCCGCCACTCTGTACCTGTAGGATTTTGGATGCTGAAGTATTCTTGTATATATCCTGAATGGACGTGTTTAGGACTTTGTCAAACTGCGGTAGCACGTAGCTTTGAATAATATTCATCGATACGGCATAAAAACTAATACTGAACAACAGGGAAGCAACCAGCAGAACGAGGAACAAGGTGCCTCTGATTTTACCGGCAACGGTGCGATTACGAAACATATGATCATCCTTTCACGTCAAGTTCATTAACATTGTCGCTTTTCCGTAATCCTAAGACCTATCTACCAATGAAGAAAGACCTAAATTGAACATTGAGAAAACTTGGGAATAAGCGGATATACCTATATTACAAAATTAACCGGAGGTTGAATAGAACAATTTTCACGATTTGGTGTATTTTTTTCAGAAATAGATGAATCTGTTACATGCATATTACATAATATCAATTAATACCTACCAGAATAGTTTGTTATATGTTATATTGTAAAATGTCTTTGTCGGAAGTACAAAAGATAGAAGAGAAAACCGGATATTCTCCGGTTACACACATGCCTGAGGAGGATTTAAAGAAATGGATACTTTTCTAGTCATATTGAATGTAGTGGTTATACTTGCCTTACTTGGTATCCTCTACTGGATGCAGAAAAAGCATATCTCCTTTACGAAACGCGTATTTGCGGGTCTGGGACTGGGGGTTGTTTACGGGGTTATTCTTCAATTGGTGTACACATCAGGTTCTGATGTAGTTACGAAATCAGTCGATTGGTTCAATCTGGTCGGTTCAGGATATGTTCGTTTGTTGCAAATGGTCGTGATCCCATTGATCATGGTGTCGATCATCTCAGCCATTATGAATCTGAAGGGCAAGCAAAATCTCGGCAAGATGAGTGTTTCCATTATTGCCATTCTGTTGATCACCACAGCGATTGCCGCAGGGGTCAGCATTGTGACCAGTCTGGGCTTCAACCTGACTTCCATTGAGATTCAAGGAGGAGACCGGGAGAATGCGCAGATTCAGAAGGTGGAGGAACGGCTTGTTGATGTGAAGGATCAGACCATCCCGCAGCAAGTGCTGGAATTCATTCCTTCGAATCCATTTGCAGATATGACAGGAGAACGTCGTACATCCACACTGGCGGTGGTTATCTTCTCCGCGTTTATCGGTGTAGCCGTACTTGGACTGGATCGCAAAAAACCTCAGCAGGCGGAGACGTTCCGCGGTATGGTTAATGCGGTATATGCGGTGGTTATGCGAATTGTTACGCTGGTGCTGAGGCTTACGCCTTACGGGATTCTAGCACTGATTACAAAGGTAACGGCGACAACCAATGCGGAAGAGATATTAAAGCTCATCAAATTCGTCATTGCGTCCTACGTGGCCCTCATCGTGATGTTTATTATTCACCTGATCATTATCTCGCTGTCCGGGTTCAACCCGATTACGTATTTGAAGAAGGTGCTGCCAACACTGGTATTTGCCTTTACATCCCGTTCAAGTGCAGCGGCAATCCCGCTGAATGTGGAGACACAGACGAAGAAACTCGGCGTATCGGACGGCATTGCGAACCTGTCTGCAAGCTTTGGTGCTACGATTGGGCAAAACGGCTGCGCCGGGATCTATCCGGCCATGCTGGCGGTGATGATTGCTCCGACGGTCGGCATCGACCCGTTGAGCTGGGACTTCATTGTGACTTTGATCCTCGTAGTCATGATCAGTTCGTTTGGTGTAGCTGGCGTTGGCGGCGGGGCAACCTTCGCTTCCCTGATCGTATTGTCCACCATGAATCTGCCTGTGGCTCTGGTTGGACTGCTCATTTCCGTGGAGCCGCTGATCGACATGGGTCGTACAGCGCTTAACGTGAACGGGTCGATGACATCAGGACTCGTGACGAGCAGAATTTTGAAGGAAAACGATCGGGACACGTTTAACGATCGGAGTCGTGAGCTGGATTCTGCGGCTCAGGCTTAATACAGAATGGATTAGATAGAAGCTCACATTAAGATAGCTAGAGCCGTCTACAAATCAAGTGAGAAAAGCCGTCCTTCGGAGGAATCCGGAGGGCGGTTTTTTTGCGGCAATAAAACTATGTTGTGCACAGTGGTGATGCAGTCTTCTTTTTCGATATACGGTGCAAGGGGAATAGAGGTAGGAAAAACTAGTATGGTAGAGAGGGAAGTGGGAGGAATATAGAAGGGGTCGTAGTCACTCAGGCACGCTTGGAGTTATTTAGTTCTGTTCATGGGACGAGAAATGTGATAGAGTATTCATGTTTTGGCCCTGAGCCAAACCGCGGTTCGTAACCATCCCGCGTAATCAAAACTAGGAAGGCAGTGTATGTATTTATGTTTAACTTAGGGTGGGGAGCAGTTTTTGTTCTCGTAACTTATGGATTTTTCCTGCTGTGTTACCGCTTGTTCGGTAAAAAAGGTCTCTATGCCTGGATTGGTGTGGCTACGGTTATAGCCAACATTCAGGTGACCAAAACGATAGATATCATGGGAATTGTACTGACGTTAGGCAACACGATGTATGTCAGCATGTACCTGACCAGTGACCTTCTTAATGAGAAATATGGACCAGGTGAGGCACGCAAGGCCGTATGGTTTGGATTCTTCACGCTCATCATGACAACGGTTCTGATGCAGATGGTGTTGTACTTTGACCCGGCACCGACGGACTTTGCACAGGATTCGATGAAAACATTGTTTGGTCTGCTGCCACGTTTGGCACTCGGAAGTCTGACGGCATACTTCATAAGCCAGTTCCTGGATGTTCGATTGTACTCCTGGCTGCGCAAGGTGGCTCCAGGGCGCAATCAGTTGTGGATTCGCACCAACGGTAGTTCGATCATCAGTTCATTTGTGGATACACTGGTGTTCTGCACGATCGCGTTTGCGTTTATCTACCCTTGGGATGTTTGGCTGGAAATCTTCCTGACGACGTATATTATCAAATTTGTATTAACTGCGGTTGGAACGCCGTTTCTGTATGCTGCACGTAGCTTTAAGTTTAAGGATGAGGCTTAGACAATATTCAAAGAGTATCACTTAAAAAACCCCTCTGCGTAGTCAATTGTAATTCAGACTCTGCAAGGGTTTTTTTTCATAGAAAAGACCCGAAACAAGAAAAATCCTTTTTACATTTTTATGAAAAAGTTATAATATAAACGACCTGTCGTTATGAGCGTGTATCAATTAGGAACGATCATTTCATACAAAGGGGAATCGCACATGTACTCTACACTGCGTTATAAACTGGAAAGCAATGGCACAACCTACGAGAATGATAGCATTAATGCCTCGTTATTGGTGGAGTTGATCTCCAATCTGGAATTGCAGGAATTCGTAGTACTTGTACCTTCCGAGCTGGTGGAGGGAAGTATGTATATGCAGGCTGCTGCGCTTGAGGAACCGGGGCAAATGGTGGCGGAGATTCGTTTGCAGGAAGGCGAGGGCGGTTTCCGACATTACAGCTGCAGAACAACAGATACGACTGGGATTATTCAATGGTTTCTGGATTACTGGGGGAAGCAACAGCTGCCACAGCTGGAGTCTTGGCAGGATATCACGCATGAGTTTGACTAATGGTAAATGAGTGAGCAGGAATAAAATTACGTAGAATGCAGACGGAGTAATTTAGGATATGCTTTGTATTAATTAAAATCCCGCAACCCATGATATTCATGGAATTGCGGGATTTTTGCGTTCGCGTGTGTACTTGCTACTTTTTCTGTATACAGGCCTGAGGCGTACGCGAAAGGAGTATATTATTTTGAAGATACAGTTCAGCACAGTTTTATGCAGTTTAGTTCATGATGCACAATATCGGCTGAGCATTGATGTATCTGGGCTATTTTTGACATAGATCCAATTGAATTAGTCGCTAAGGATTTGCAGTTCTTTTGGATATGTCGTCAGAACTTCGATACCCGTCTCGGTCACAATTACATCATCTTCGATACGGACGCCGCCTGCTGCGGTATAGATGCCCGGTTCAATCGTGAATACGGTACCTTCATTCAGGATGTCCATATTCTCTCCATGGAGAGAAGGATACTCATGCACGTCAATACCCAATCCATGGCCTACTCTATGCATAAAACGCTCGCCGTATCCCGCTTCTTCCGTGACCTGGCGTGCTGCACGATCCACTTCGGCGCAGGTAATGCCTGGTTTCACGATTTGGATAGCAGCTTCGTTCGCTGCGAGCACAGTGTTATAGATGGTTTTGAGTTCAGGGGAGATATCACCAAAAGCGAATGTACGTGTGATATCCGAGGCATACCCTCCAGCATACACACCCATGTCAAACATCAACAGGTCACCATGTTGCAGTTTCCGTTCACCCGGTGTACCGTGTGGCAGACCTGTTTTGGGTCCCGTGAGCACCATGGTATCAAAGGAAGGACCATCGGCACCCAGCTTTTTCATCTGATACTCCATCTCAGCGACAAGTTCGATCTCGGTTACACCTGTGCGAACATGAGAGAGGCCTTGACGCAATGTTTCTTCAATCAGATAAATGGCGTGGCGAATGCGGGCTACCTCATCCGGTGTTTTTTTCACACGTAATGTGCGAAGCAGGGGGCCAACATCTTCAAAGCTGGCAGCACCTAGCGCGGCGGTCAGCTGCTCATAACGTGCGACCGTCACGTATTCTTTCTCGAGACCAACCCGGCCCAAGCGCCCCTGATAACGATCAAACAAAGCGTATGGATTATCCGTATCCGTGTGAGTGGCAATGTTGGATACCGAAGAAGCGGCTGCGGCAGCTTCAGCATCGAGCGCAGGTACAATCAACAGGGGCTCTTCGCCGCGTGCGAGAACCAGACCTAGGAAGCGTTCATGCGGATTGCTCGCAAATCCAGTTAAATAGTAGATATGTTTTGGATCTGTGATCAGCATGGCGTCCAATCCTTGCCCGGACAGATTGGCTTCAAGACGAGATAAAGGGTTTTGATTCATAAGTGTAGTTGTCCACCTTTCCATTCATACTATCCTTCTATTATAAAAGATTATGATGGAATTCCAAACCGCAGTGATTTCATGTCCTCGAAATCCCTTGAATTCTCGGTTTAAGTGGTTGGTATGAAGGGTAATACAGGGCGAAACCGCTTTACAGATGAATAATAACACCACAACTATAGCGAACAATAAGTTAACAATACGTTGAAGCTTGGCTTATTTATTTTATACAGAAGAACGAAATACGAAGGGAGATGTAATCATGAATAATCGAGTAACCGTTCCGCTGTATGCTTCATTATTAAGTGTGGCACTGTTAACCGCGTCATGTTCTTCAGGCGAACCTTCTACGGGAGGAACAGAGCAGACGTCTCAGGGACAGGGAACAGGTCAGGGACAGACGGCCAACGGAGGCAATGGCAGTGCGAGTGGAAACGAGAGTGGAGCGCAGGGAGAGACGGTTATTCCGTATGAGGCTTCTGTTCTGGTTGAAGGATTGAATGCACCATGGGAGATTGTGAGTGTGCCTGATGGTCGGATGTTTGTAACGGAACGCCCTGGTGCAATTCGGATCATTGAGGATGGAAAACTGGCCACTGAACCACTGATTGAATTCTCAGCCCCGTTTAATGAAGAAGGTGAAGGAGGTCTGTTGGGTCTTGCAGCTGATCCGGACTTCGAGGATAACGGTTACTTGTATGCATACCACTCCTACCTGGAAGGCGACGACATTGCGAATCGAGTGTTACGCCTCAAGGTGAATGATGGCAAAGCCGTCATAGATCAAGAGTTGCTTGGTAACATTCCAGGCGGAACCAATCATAATGGTGGGCGGATCAAAATTGGCCCGGACAAGTTGCTCTATATCACGACAGGTGAGCGTTATGAACCGGAATTGTCACAGAACGAAGATAGCCTTGGAGGTAAAATATTGCGGATAGGTCTCGACGGATCGATCCCAGCAGACAACCCATGGCCGAATTCACCTGTATACAGTATGGGACACCGCAACGCACAGGGACTGGCATGGAACCCGGACAACGGTTACCTCTATTCTACTGAGCATGGTCAGCGGAATCATGATGAGATCAACCGGATTGTGGCCGGAGAGAATTATGGCTGGCCCGAGGTGGAGGGAGACGACGATGACAATGGCGCATATCAGGCTCCGCTTGCACATAGTGGGAATGATACATGGGCGCCGTCTGGTGTAGCTTTTGTTGAGGAAGGACCTTGGGCTGGATCACTGATTGCTGCAAATCTGCGTGGAGAGCAGTTGCTGAAGGTTACTCTTTCGGAAGATGGCACACAGGTGGAGAAGGTGGAACCCATCTTCGAAGATGAATGGGGTCGAATTCGTAATGTGAGTGCTGGCGAGGATGGCAAGTTATATGTGCTTACAAACAACCGGGATGGACGGGGATCGCCACGTGATGGAGATGACAAGCTGATAGTGCTTACTCCGGAGAGTTGAGTCGGGGTCAGGGGAGAGAAAATCAGTGTTGCAGGACAGCGTCGCACCGAATCGGTCTCGCCGTAAGGTAGCGAATGGAGTGAGTTTAAAACGAACGGTTGCCGCTTATCTTGAGCTAAAGCCCTGAAGTGCCCTGAATCTGAATCGCTCTAAATAAAATTTTTCTAACGAACCTGACGCACCTTAAATAGAGGTTTGGTGACGATCGTAGGATTTAAAGAACCTCAGCCACGCTATATCGCCAAAACTCACCAGAAACCTGCCGAAAAACCAATGAAATGAGTAACTAGGGTGTCTGGAGTTCGTTAGAAAATCTTGATACTCAAAATACTGCGTATAGGGTGTCTGAGATTCGTTACAAAACAACTATAGCGTTTAGACTGTGCCCAATTCATTAGAGGCGGACCTCAGTCAATAAGTAGACACTTACGTTACGGATTTTCCGGTGAATTGATTTGCCAAACGGGCAGGGGAAAGATACTGTGCACATGTCGTAGTTCAATATAAGATACTGCGTGCATACTGTATGAATAGCGTGCGCAATAGGTGCTACCATACGATCAACACCAGTGCAGTAGAGTAGTAGAAATGCGTGGTTAATTAATTAAAGGAGCTGTCCCCGTCAAATTCATGACTTATGGGACAGCTCCTTGATTGTAATGTATGTGTCATCCTAATCTTGAATGAGCTACAACGCACAATGCCGCACGAAGAGAAACAACGTTAACAGGATGCTTGTGTCATTCCAAAAATACTCACAAGTCCGCGTTCTTCACTATTCTGCGCTCTCCGCAAGTGTGGCAATACGCTGAGCCGGATCATTCATGTACTCTCCACCGTGATAACAGAGAACCTTATTGAGCTTAAGGTCAGTCAGTTTCTTCAGGCTTCGTAGCGCTTCAGGCATGTCCGGTGTCGCTTGTGGTGCAGGGCCAACCAGTTCATCATCGACCACACGAAGTTCATCGGCAGCGAGCAGGAACTGTTGCTCCCCGAAATACAGGCAGATATGACCTGGTGTATGTCCCGGTGTATGAATGACCTGTGTACCACCTTGAAGGGGTAACAAGTCTCCGTCCGCCAGCGTTCTGCTAATGTTCACTTCAGGCAACTGCAAGAGCAGTTGATCTGCCAGTGCCAAAACGGGCGCGGGTAGCAGAGCACGACGTTCAGGCGTGAACTTGATCAATGGTTTCTCACCTGTTAGATATGGAATCTCATCGGCATGTGCCCAGATTTCCAGATCAGGGATGGCATCCAGCAGAGCTCCCAAGTTACCGATATGATCGATGTCCTGATGAGTAATAATCACACGTTTGACGTCCGAGAGCTGTACGCCCTCTTGTTCCAATGCGGATTGAAGTTCTGCAAATTGTCCGATCATGCCTGTATCCACCAAGGTAACGCCATCTACATCACGAAGCATGACGGGGAATATGGGGCTGTTCCCGGAAGGTGTGGGAATCTGAAGATTTAGCACAGTAATCGAAGTTGTTGGATGGCTCATGGTTATTCGGACCGTAGTCCGGTACACCTCCTTATATTTTTTAGCGATGATTGTTGTTATTCAGGGCGATTATATTTCAAGTGTTTTCTATATTTTTTTACCGTATGGAGTAGTGCTTCGAACGTTTCTTCTTCATTACTGCCGTCCTTAACGATGGTGACAAATGAGAAATTATCATGAACAAGTTTGTTCCTCGTCTGAAACACCAGGCTAAGGGCTTCAGCGAAGTTTTCTTTTTCGGGTTCCAGAGCAATGAACTCTTTACTCAGTTCGGCCTGAATAATCTCCATGTTGGAGCGTGCACGGTAGGCAGGAGTTTTCATCAGCTGAGTCGAATTAAACTTTTTCTGATATACGTCTCTGTACAGTTGATGTAACATTTGTTCAATAATGGCGCATAGTTCGATGACCAGTGAAGCATATCTTCGGTTTTTACGTTTTCGGGTGAGCTCACGTGTTTCTTCTTTGTCCAAAATACCGTATTTTTCATACAGCGTAGAATCAACGTTCTGCAAGATTTCCTGATATTCCTGTTCGAGTAGTGCGATTTCAAGTTTGGCTTGTTTTTTAACTTTTTTAAAATCCTTTTTGGTCAGCATACTTGTCCTCCCATGGAAACCGAGATGTGATCCTATCATTATCTCATATTGTCCGTCGTCGCGCCTCTAATTTCGGAACCTCAGGTTCAGAAGGGAAGTACCTCATGTCCAATCAGACAGCAATTGTAACAGGAGCTAACTCAGGTATGGGGTTGGCAACCACCATTGAACTTGCAAGGCAAGGATATCGCGTAATTATGGCATGCCGCAGTGAGAAGCGCGGACAGGAGGCTCTTCAGGAAGCTGTGCGTCAGTCCGGTTCTTCTGCGATTGAATTGATGCTGTGTGACCTGGGTTCACTCGAAAGTATACGCCAGTTTGCCGGCACATTCCGCGAGCGTCATGATCACCTTGACGTTCTGGTTAATAATGCGGGGGTAGTGATGGTTAAGCGGAAGGAAACCTCAGACGGGTTCGAACAAAGTATCGGTATTAACCATCTGGGACATTTCCTGCTGACCTTACTTTTGATAGAACCTCTGAAAGCTGCGAAGCAGGGACGGGTTGTGAACGTTTCGTCAGGTGCCTACAAGGCCGGCAAAATCCACTTCGAAGATCCACATCTGCACAAAGGTTATAATCCGATCAAAAGTTATGCTCAATCCAAACTGGCGAACGTGCTGTTCACTCGTGCACTGGCTAGCAAACTGTCAGGTACGTCTGTCACAGTGAACTGTCTACACCCTGGTGCGGTGGGAACGAGTATTGGCGTAGATCGCAATACCGGATTTGGCACACGCATTATGGCGTTTGCAGGTAAACTTCCATTCTTTCTGTCCCCTGAAGAAGGGGCGCGAACGGCTGTTTATCTGGCCACAAGCCCTGAAGTCGTCGGCATCACCGGTCGTTACTTCTATCAACAGAAAGAGCAGCAGCTGAAGGCACATGCCGTTGACGATGCTTCAGCTGAGCGTTTCTGGACGTGGAGCGAAGAACAGGTGGGGCTAAGAGATGACGAGAAGTTGTAATTCAGCACAAGCTGATGAGTGACTCATGAATAGAGTCGTTACATCTTTTATACTTTTGCCTTCACAGCTTGTTGGATCATTTCAATAACAGCTTCAATACGTTGGATGCCTTGATCTCCCTGACCGTATGCACGGACAGAGGCGGATGAGGCATTTTTCTCATTCTCACCAAGCACGAGCGAATAAGGCACTTTTTCCATCTGGGATTCACGGATTTTGTACCCGAGCTTCTCGCTGCGCAGATCTGTTTCTACCCGAATGCCCGCAGCACGGAGTTGGCTCTGTACTTGGAGTGCATAGTCTGCATAATGATCTGACACAGGTAGGAGCTTCACTTGTACAGGTGCGAGCCAGAGTGGGAACGCTCCTGCATAGTGCTCAGTCAGGATGCCGATGAAACGATCGATCGAACCATAGATGGCACGATGGATCACGACCGGACGGTGTTTCAGGCTATCCTCGCCAATGTAAGTGAGGTCGAATTTCTCCGGCATTTGAAAATCAAGTTGGATTGTTCCGCACTGCCAGCTGCGCTTCAGCGCATCGAGGATATGAAAGTCAATTTTCGGTCCATAAAAGGCACCGTCCCCTTCGTTAATGCGATACTCCACGCCCCGACGATCTAGTACATTTTGCAATGCGCGTTCCGCTTGATCCCACAGTTCCTCAGATCCCATGGAATCTTCTGGACGAGTGGACAATTCAATCTTATATTCGAATCCAAAGATATCGTACATACGTCCGATCAGTGAGATCGCCTGATTGATCTCGTCCTCGATCTGCTCTGGCATGACGTAGAGATGGGCATCATCCTGGCAGAATGTCCGCACACGCATCATGCCGTTCAGGGCACCTGAGAATTCATGACGGTGAACCTGACCAAATTCCATCATGCGAATTGGTAATTCGCGATAGGAATGAAGTGTATTTTTGAAGATCAGCATATGCCCAGGACAGTTCATCGGTTTCAGTGCAAAAGTGGCATCGTCCACTTCTGAGAAATACATATTGTCCTTGTAATGCTCCCAGTGACCGGATTGCTCCCACAGACGATTGTTCATCATGAGAGGAGTCCGAACTTCCTGATAACCTTCCTGTAATTGCAGCTCACGCGAGAATTGCTCCAGTTCAGTGCGAACAGTCATACCTTTGGGCAGATAAAAGGGCATGCCGGGCGCTTCTTCGGAGAACATGAACAGTTCAAGCTCTTTG
Source organism: Paenibacillus sp. 10L310 (assembly GCF_056395745.1). Lineage (NCBI taxonomy): Bacteria > Bacillati > Bacillota > Bacilli > Caryophanales > Paenibacillaceae > Paenibacillus > Paenibacillus sp. 10L310. Next base: position 169,212 of record NZ_JBFTKC010000001.1, read on the forward strand.
CCAAGTTTACGGTGATCCCGTTTCTTCGCTTCTTCGAGCATGTGTAGATGTTCATCCAGTTGGGCTTTGTTCGGGAAAGCAGTGCCGTAGATACGTTGCAGCATCTTATTATCCGAGTTCCCCCGCCAGTACGCACCAGCTACATTCAACAGCTTGAACGCTTTGATCCGACCAGTGGATGGAAGATGGGGACCGCGACACAGATCGAAGAACTCTCCTTGATCATAAATCGAAAGCTCGGCGTCCTCTGGCAAATCCCGAATGAGTTCAAGCTTGTAAGGGTCCTGGATTTCTCCGAAGATACGGAGGGCTTCCTCCCGGTTAACGACCCGGCGACTGATCTTATGATTTTCCTGAATGATTTTGTTCATTTCCCGCTCGATGGCAGCCAGATCACTGATGGACAAGGCATGCTCCAGATCAACATCGTAATAGAATCCATCTTCAATGACTGGGCCGATACCCAGTTTCACTTGTTCTGCACCGTAGATGCGTTTGAGTGCCTGTGCGAGCACATGTGCTACGCTGTGACGATAACGATACAGACCTTCCGCACTTTCTAAAGTAACGATAACAAGTTCGCAATCTTGCTGGAGCACCCAATCGAGATCGACATTTTGACCATCTACAATACCGCCGATAGCCTGTTTCCCAAGACTTGTGCTGATAGATGAGGCAACCGCACCTACAGTGATGCCTGCTTCGTAAGAACGTATCGCGCCACCTTGCAGATGGACCTCAATGGAATGACTGGATGGTTGAAGATCATTTGCTTGGTTGTTTATTTCGTTACCTGATTTGTTGCTTACTGAGTTACTGTTTTCTTGTTTGCTCATGTGAACCACTCTCCATTTCTTAAAATGAAAGCGCAAAAAACACCCGTCCCGGAAAAGGGACGAGTGCGCTTGGCTCGTGGTTCCACCCTAATTTTGGTTATGGTGCACCCTGCTCTCGGCCAGCCGCCGGAACAGAAAACATCATAACCCTCATTGGAATCCGTTATCGGGGATCAGGCGGTGAACTCTACTGGCAGCAAGCCAAACATCCGAGGGAAGTTCGAAATGCTGAGGTTCGAGGTCACGGCTACAGAGGGGTAATTCCGGTCCGTTCGCTGAAGAAGGTTTCACCAATCCCCTCTCTCTCTGGGCAGCACGCAAACGAAATCATGTCTCTGGTCATCGCCAAATATGTTAGATCAACTCATTCAAATTATTCTGAAATGTGTTGCATTCAATATTAATATATTGGAACAGGTGTTATTGAGTGTCGATTATATAGACTGAAAATGGAAAGGTCAAGCGGAACATTTTAATTGGTTTCGGACGGCCCATCCCATATTAAGCGAATGATCGTTCCTTCACCAGGGGTGGACTGTACCTCAATACGACCATTCATGGCTTCGATCAAACCTTTGGTTACCGCCATGCCCAGCCCTGATCCAACGTCCGATGTACCTGTATCTGTACCGCGATAGTATCGTTCAAATAACTTCCATACCATCTCGGAGTCCATGCCTCTTCCATTATCGGCAAACTGAATGCTGAATTCATCTGATTGCTTACCAGAATGCACACTGACAACCAGGATGGACTCGGGCGGATTATGAAGAAGGGCATTGGCGGTCAGATTATCCACAATTCGTTCAAACGACGGAATATGGACAAGTCCATACACAGGCACTTCGGAAGGTTGAAATAGGATGCGACCTTCCCCATATGCCGGATTCCGTTCTGCGCGCTGGATCAGATCACGGAGTAACGTATTTACGTCAGTCTCTTCCACCACAGGTTGATATCCACCACTGCGTAATCGATAGGTCATGGCAAGGTCGTTGACAAGCCTGTCCATATACATGGACTTATCGAGCATTATGCCTGCGAATTCCCTGACTTCCTCCGCGGTCCAACTATACTTATCCGCCTCAAGCATATGAGCATATCCCTGAATGGAGGAGAGGGGTGTCTTCAGGTCATGTGTTATGCCAGCAATCCACTCCTCCCGCAGAGAATCGGTCTGTTTCCGAAGTTCTTCATCTTGCTTCAAAGTGTGAGACAGGGCCTGCATGGAGCGAAGCACTTCAGCATACACGTTGTATTTTCGCTTCCACTTTCCGTTACGACGCTGACTGCGAGGCACTCCAAAGGCTCCGGTAGGTTCCTCGTAATGTCCTCGTTCCAGACGCTGTAACCATTGGAGCATATGCAGCATGGGTGAACCGAATCGGTTGGCATACCAGAAGGCAAGCAAAATGAGCAGAATGATGATGGATACAATCAATACGACCAATGCCGGTTCCAGAATAAAATTGTAGGGGTTCTGATCACTGTTCACCGCCGGATCAACAGGGATGCTAATCAGCCAAGTGGTTTCACTCTGTTCGTCGTACCACGTTGCAACAGACAGGCCAGAACGACTCGGATAGCGAACTTGCAGAACGAGTTCCTGAATGGTGTATTCGGTCGGTACGCCCATGGCTGGTTTGTTGAAGGAAGAAATTTCACGTCCTGACGGGTCCAATATTTGAAGATAAGCATTGGCAGTACGAAGGGCTTCCTGTTGGTTGGGCTGAAGATTAAGCTTCCCGTTGGTAAAAGCAAGATTTGAACGAATGTTATTCATTAAGGACTTGGCCGGGTTACGCTCACCATATAACAAGGTAAAATCCTTTCCGTTCTTCTCCCGGATTAGCATGGCGATCTGATAAGGGAACGGCTTCTGGCTTTCCCAGTATGCAATCAATTCCCCCGGTTTATAGTGAGTAGGAACATCGGCAGGTGTGTGATATTCATCAATGGCGTAACCTTGTTCATCCAGAACCTGGAGCCAGCCTTGATTTTTGTCCACTTGCTTCAGCAATGCAGGGTCATACCGGATGGTATTATCCGGCATGATCTCTGCTGTACTAATCAATTGGTCCAGACCGTTAAGAGCAAAATCATCGATCAGATTCACTTCATTTACCTTTTGCACGACCCAGTAAGTGGCTACAGAACCAAGCAGGATGATAAGAACGACTGCACCGGCAAGCATCCCGATAAACCGGGTCATTAACCTGCGACGAATACTCATGGGCGTGACACATGTTCAGGCTGAATCAGTTTGTAACCCAGACCCCGGACGTTTACGAGAAACACGGGATTGGAAGGATCGGCTTCAATGCGCTCCCGAATGCGGTGAATATGAACCATCACGGTATTGTCATCACTAATGGCTTCCGAGCCCCAGACCCGCTCATATAGATCTGATTTGGTGAAGATTCGATTGGGATGTTTGCAGAAAAAGAGTAACAGTTGGAACACAAGTGCCGGACAAGATACGGACTCACCTTCAACACGAAGTTCACCAGCCCACTCCAGCACTTGAAACCGTCCAAAGTCGTACACGCCTTCCGATGTGCTGGGATATGACGTATTTACGTTAGATGGGACGTGATCCGAGATCGCTGCGGTTTTAGATGGTAAATAACGCTTCAGTAATGATTTAATTCGAGCAACGACTTCCAGCGGATTAAAGGGTTTGGCGACATAATCGTCGCCACCAACAGCGAATCCGGTTAATTTGTCATAATCGGTTGTTTTGGCCGTCAGAAACAGGATGGGCGCATCGGTGACCTGCCGTAGAAAAGGACAGATTTCCAGTCCACTTTTGCCAGGAAGCATGATGTCGAGCACGATGCAATGATACGTCTTGTTGTTACATGCCTCGATGGCAGCTTCGCCTGTTGTAACGGTATCAATATCGAGAAACTGCTCTTTGAGCAGAACGGTTTTGAGCATATGCAGAATAGCCTGTTCATCATCCACAAGCAGTAATGAGACGTTATCCATAGTTTAAAAATGACCTCCTGATCCTTCCGTTGTGTGTATTGCTAATCATACCATCCAAGAAGGCTGTATAGCGTACTAGCTATCTTAACGGAATCTTAATTATATAACCTCAAAAGGCGTTGCAAGTTTAACTACATGTAAGATGGGGTTAGACGAAGGATAAGACTCATTCTGTACACTTAACTGGAAAGTATAATATTAGCAGAAGGGATGTTGAGAATGAACAGAGAAGGTCATCTGAAATCAGAACAACAAACACATTCAAAATTACAGAATAGAAAGGGCTGGAAGGTGCTTGCGATTACCCTTGGAGCTTGCGTAATACTGTCTGCTTGCGGCAACAGTAACTCCATTACTTCCGACCAGGCAGAGCAGCAGTCAGCAGAACAGGCGTCCAATAATGAAGCGAGCCAGAACTCCAATCAGGAGCAGAACTCAAGTTCAGAGGTGAGCGCGGTGGTTACACCGGACAATTTCATAGATACGCTGATGAACGGTTCAAAGGATGCAATCTATAATCAGTTCTCTCCGGAATTAAAGGGGACGTTAACACTTGAACAGTTCAAAACGACTGCTGATCCTTTTCTGGAGGGTGTTGAATCGTGGGAGCAAGTGGTAGACGCCAAAATGAATCAAATATCCGAGGTGGCCTGGAAGGATCAGACTGGGACGAAAGGAATTCGAGCCTATTTTTCCGATGAAAATCAAATTGAAGGTCTCTCGATCCAACCGCTGCAAGCTCATGAGGACACGGATGCCAAATTCACCAAAACGGAATTTCAATTGCCGATGAAGGGAGAATGGTATGTATTCTGGGGAGGTAATGATGTGTTGTCGAACTATCATTATGAGCACGAAACGCAGCGGTATGCGCTGGATATCGTACGGACCAAAGAGCAATCCAGTTATCAAGGTGATGCAAAGGAAAATCAAAACTACTATGCTTTTGGTGAACCGCTCTATGCAGCTGCCGATGGTACTGTCGTCGATATCAAAAATGATATACCGGACAATGTACCGGGTGTCATGAATCCGGAAGAACCGGCTGGTAACTACGTGGTAATCGACCATGGCAACAGTGAATACAGCATCACAGGACACATCAAGGAAGGCAGTGTTTCGGTCAAAAAAGGAGATAAGCTCAAGCAGGGAGACCCTATCGGTGAGCTTGGTAATTCGGGAAATTCCAGTGAAGCTCATCTGCATTTCCAGGTGTCGGATGGAGCGGATTTGTTCACATCTCGCTCAATTAATATTCGCTGGGCAGACCAGAGCCAGCAGTTCACTCGTGGTAACACAATACAGGGAATGCCAGAGTAATGCTATATATAAGTTAAAGCATTGAATTTACACTGGACTACTACGCGGTCAGAACCATCTTCCGATCGCTGTTATCCCCAGATTTTATTGATTCCCTTATATAAAGGGGCAAATCCGGGGATAAAGGCGCAGTGTATGCTTCCGAAGTAGCTTTCTTGCAGAAAGCTTTTAGCTTCGCTTCTTCTGATTGGTTCTGTCCTCTCCGTTGTCGTGTAAATGTTTACTTAAACATATACAGATTTCTCTGTCAGAATGTTAGGGATGACGAAGACTTCTCTTCTCCGTTATAATATCTTCTATAATTAGAGGTTTGATCTGGAATGATGGAGGAATAGCGATGAAACTGGAAGATGTGCAGATTGAATATGCGCGCCTGGAGGACTTGCCGAGGATTGTGGAGATTTATAATTCTACTATTGAGGGCCGTATGGCAACAGCGGATTTGGAGCCAGTGACGGTGGAGCAACGTTTGCCTTGGTTCGAGGAACATACACGGGAACATCGTCCGCTTTGGGTGATGAAGCAGGCAGGACAGGTGGTAGCTTGGGCGAGTCTCAGCTCGTTCTATGGACGTCCTGCGTATAATGGAACGGTGGAAGTCAGTGTATACGTGGATCAGCAATGCCGCGGAATTGGGGCTGGTGGACGTTTGCTCGAAACGGTATTTGCAGCATGTCCTGCACTTGGAATTAAGACCATTCTTGGATTTGTCTTCGGGCATAACGAACCGAGTCTGGGGTTATTGCGCAAGCATGGTTTTGAACAGTGGGGATATTATCCCGAAGTGGCCGTGTTGGATGGTGTGAATAGAGATCTGGCGATTTTGGGCAAAAAAATATAAGTGTCGTTCTTATTCGTAACATAAGAACACTGAAAACCTCCAACCTAAATTAATAGGATTGGAGGTTTTTTTGTCGTTCGACTATATTCTATGCTATGTGAAAGTGTAGGTTGTGCTTACACGCCAAGCTGCTTTTTAATCTCTTGAATCTGTCCCAGATGACGTTCCTCATGATAACTTGTAAAGTCAATCCATTGGGTAAGATCCATCTCACCAAATACGGGATGAGGAAAGGACTTGCTACGCAACAGGTCAGGATCATGATCCAATGCAAAGTTGTTTAACGCTTGGTGAGATTCGTCCAGATCACTGCGTACGTCTGCAAGTGCTTCAGGCGCTGCTGGAGGCTGAAGATGGGGTGGTGCCTCGACGGAGCGGCTGCGGTCCAACGATAATTCATATGGTTTTTTGTCCACAGACACCGTCTGTTCCTTCTCGAGGGCCAGGCGGGCTTGTTTTCCAATAACATTTTCCATCAGATTCAGATGTCGTAGTACTTGCATAATACTCCATTGTTGGGGTGAAGGTTTTCGGTTCAATTGTTCTTCTTCGAGTCCAGAGACTGCTTCCCAGATTTGGTTGCGTATACTGTCATTACGAGTAAACATTGTGGAATCCTCTCCTTATATACAGGTTCTATGATGCGGGTAGTCTGTGTATGTTCATTACCCCAAATGTGGATGCTTATTCTATAAGCATTGAGAATGGAAAGAGTGAATGCGAACCTGGGCAACATTATCCTTTGTTAGATGTAATTCGTGGCAAATAAAAAAAGCCGTTCTCCATGAACGGTTCATTTAAATCCATCCCAAGTCCAAAAAAAGATTGACGGGCTGACCCCGGCAAACTATAATCGGTACAAGTAACTTGATATGTAAGGAGTCCTGACATGATATGTTAGTAATCGACGAGGTGTATCACCATACAGCATTGCAAATATCATCGTCCGATTTATTGTACCTTATCGAACGGCTGAAGGTCAAAAAAGAAAATGAGATCCAAACGCTCAAGCAGAAGATCGAACAGTTCGAACAAAAGCGTCGAGCGGAAGAGATCGCTTATCAATCGTTGTCGCCCGTACGCAAATGGTTCGCGGGCCGCCCCGCATCCCATCATCAGGCGGTGGAGTATATGGTGCAGGTGAAGGAACGTTTTCGCAAGATGGAACAGATTCGCAGACGCATACGTGAATTAGATCAGATCTCAGAACGAATTAAGCATCCGGACAGCATTGAGCGGGACGAGATTGAGCTTGCGCCCGATACAATCCGTGAGCTCAGACAGCTTAGTGAAACGGAGGATGTACAAGCATGACTTTGGAGACGTTAAGCACCGGGATTGATACGGTCTGGGTCGTACTGAGTGCAGCGATGATTTTATTGATGGAGGGTGGATTCGCCCTGCTCGAGGCTGGCTTTGTGCGTTATAAAAATAGTGTGAACATTATTATGAAGGTATTTGCTGACATTACGATTGGGACGTTACTGTTCTATGCGATCGGTTTTGGACTGATGTATGGTTCGGACGTTGGCGGTTTTGCGGGAGTAACGGGATTTTTCCTGAATGGGGATTTGTCTCACCTGGACGTGCCGGTATCTCTGGAGACATTCTGGTTGTTCCAGGCGGCCTTTACCATTGCCGTTATTTCCATCGTTTCGGGAGCGGTAGCCGAGCGGATCAACTTCCGTGCTTATCTTTTGTATATCATATTGATGACGGCAATCATCTATCCGATTGGTGGACACTGGGCATGGGGCGGCGGCTGGCTTAGTCAGCTGGGGATGCAGGACTTTGCCGGTTCGGCTGTCATCCATGCACTCGGCGGATTCTCGGCATTGGCGGCTGCGATTATCATCGGCCCGCGTAAAGGGAAGTACACGCCACTTGGCGTAAGTGCCATTGCACTCCCGAGCAATCTGCCACTGGCATCTGTAGGTGCATTTCTGTTATGGTTCGGCTGGTTTGGCTTCAATGCGGGTAGTACACTCAGCGCGACAGATGTAAGAATTGGTCACATTGCGATTGTCACGATGTTATCTGCGGCTTCGGGTGGTGCAGTTACGCTACTGTATACGTTATTCCGCTTCAATCGTTCAGATGCACCCTCGGTCATTAACGGTTCGCTTGCAGGACTGGTCGGTATTACGGCAGGCTGTGCTTTTGTTGGCGATGTAGCAGCGATATTCATTGGGGCAGTATCCGGCTTGTTGATGATGGCTGCCACTAACTGGCTGGACCGTCGACAGATTGATGATCCGGTTGGTGCTTTCCCGGTGCATGCCGCATCAGGAATGTGGGGCACGATTGCTGTAGGTCTGTTTGCCACGGATGGTGGATTATTTATGGGCGGCGGCTGGAGGTTGCTGGGTGTTCAGGCACTTGGCCTTACAGCCTTGGTCATCTGGGGATTCGCCATGACCTGGATCGGGCTGAAGTTGATTGGCAAAATTGTGCCTGTACGTTCGACAGAAGAAGAGGAAGATCTGGGTCTGGATATCAGTTATCATGGTGTGATGGCAGCCCATCAGGCCCATGAATTCCTGGACGGTGAGGAGCATATGCGTGCTTACCAGGAAAAGTCTTCTGATCCAAATCGTTAAATGGAATATAGGATAAAGAAGTAGACTGACAGGGGATGTCAGTCTCTTTTTTTGCTAGAAGCAGGGAAAGACGTCCGGGCGGAAGAATATACAGGTGTGAACCTGAATATGTCTCAGCATAGGTGTATTGTCAAAAGGGGAGGATCTATATGATTAAGCCAGAACAATGTGAACGTCTGACCAGAAAAGCCCGTAAAACACTTGAGGAATATGGTTTGGGAGTTGCTGCTGATCTGCTGTTGTCCTCAAGCCGCTGGGGAATTCGCCTCGATGTATCCACACTGGACGAATATCGCAGAACAGGAAACTCACGTGTGGGTGGACATCCGGATTTGCCAAGTCGCATGGAATGGCCCGTAACACAAGAAGGAGTTCCAATGACTTTCCTGGCCCAACTGAACCTGGTGGATTTGTCGCCGTATACGCCGAATGATGGGCGCGGGACTTTGCCTGAACGTGGAATGTTATACTTTTTCGTTGGCAAGGATGAATCTGCTTGTCCCATTGAACATCGTGTGATTTTTGAGCCAAGTTCTCATAACCTCATAAGGCGAGAGCCTGAAGGTGATACCGCGCTGGATGGAGCACCGTTTGTTGCACATTCGGTGACTGTGCTGCCTAATCTTGAGTTTCCTACATATGCATATATTGACGCCAACGCGCTGAATGAGCTCTCGCCTTCTCTGCTTGAGACCGATGAGGCCGAAGCGGAAGTGAGTCTGTATGACCGTTACCTTGAATTCGAGTCGAGTTGGAATCATCCAAGTACGCTGAATTGGGGTGGTATGTTTGGATATCCTGACGGGCAGCATCCGGATGCCGAGCATCGTGCCTTGTTACAGATCGCACTGGGAGAAGAGTACGATTATAATGAGCAGGAGTGTGAGAAGAAGCTGACCAAACATTACGGCGGTGATGAGGATCGGACATGGCAGGAACTATCCGATACGCTACTGCTGTTGAAGATAGATACACATGATGCTATTGGTTTCCAATGGTGGGATTGCGGGGAACTGCAATTTTTCATTCGCAAGTCTGACTTGGAGGCTGGACGATTCGAGCAAACGTATTGTTCGTTATACTCAAGTTGAGCAAAGATTTGAAAACAAATAGGCAACAAAATGTCCTGAATCCCGTCTATATGAAGGAGGAAGGACTTTTTTTGTTCGTAGATTGTTATATAAATTGAACTAAAGAATATTTACACTGCACACTCCGATGACAGAACAACCTTCCGATCGCTGTTATCCCCAGATTTTTTTGATTCCTCTTATAAAGGGGAAATCCGGGGATAGCGTATGCTTCCGATGTAGCTTTCTTGCAGAAAGCTTGTAGGCGAAGTGTATGCTTTCGAAGTAGCTTTCCTGCAGAAAGCTTGTAGCTCCGCTTCTTCAGGTCCTTTCTGTCTTCTCCGTTTTGTGTAAATGTTTTGTTCAATTTATATAGATTTGGGGTATATATTAAGGAGGGATATCTTGGTTGATAACCGATCATATGTTCTGTATAATGGGATAAAAAGGAAGTGTAACTGTTGATTCAATCTGCGTTTAAACATATTGACGTGGCTGTAACATCTTTAATCGATATATGTGATCAGCTGTCGGAAGAAGACTTGGCTTTGACTCCAATTGAAGGTAAACGACCTGTTGGAGAATTACTAGCCCATCTTTCTGTGATCTGCCGAGCGGATGTTTATATTTCCGAAGGTGCATCGGAGGAAGAGATGGCTCAATTCTATGCAGAGAATCAGGTGCATTCGCTCGGTGAGATCAAGCAGGCTCTGATTGATAACCAGATGTATCTATACCAACGGTACAGGCAGTTTAACACGGAAGAGTTATTACATGTGACGGATTCGTACTGGGGAGCTTCCTATAGTCGGCTGGAGTGGTTACTTGAGATTATGGGGCATGTATATCATCACAGAGGACAATTGTATACGATGCTGACCCTGACGGGCAAAGAACCCGAATCAGTACTTTTTAAATAGAAACGGATAGAATACATATAAGCATGTTATAGGAAATATCATGGGTTAAAGTGGGAATAGACCGACGATACTACACGCCATACGTGAAATAACGGAGGATTCGGGACGTGGAACAACACGATACATGGAATGCATCGATGGACAATACGTTGATTGACAGGTTAAAACAGATTCCTGAACTTGGTCAGGCCACGCGGATTGAACCTGTTATGAAGGGTTATTCAGCAGATACTAAATTCAAAATGTTTGTCCCTGGTCAAGGCCATGTGCTGGTGAGGGTGTATGATATTGCTGAGGAATGGATGAAGCAAAGGGAATATCAATATTTGCAGAGCATGCAACAATTAGGTGTACTGTGTCCAGCAACGTTGGGCACAGGTAGATTGGATGAGAAGAACGGATATATGATTCTTAGCTACATTGAAGGCGAAGATGCTTCTGAGAGATTGCCTCAGCTGAATGAACAGCAGCAGTGGGCGGTTGGTTTGGAAGCAGGAGCGCAGCTACAGCTGATTCACCAGTTGCCGATGGAGGAACAGATCGAATCATGGTACATACGCAAGAGCACCAAGCATCAACGTTACGTGGAGCGCTATAAACAGTGCCCTATTGTGATGAAAGAGGATCATGTTATTCTAACGTTTATTGCAGACCATCTCGGTTGGATGAAAAATCGTCCAGATGGATTTCAGCATGATGACTTTCACCCGAGCAATCTTGTCGTTAAGCAGGATAAACTCGTAGGAGTGATTGATTTTAATCGTTATGATCAAGGTGATCCCATTCATGAATTTTTGAAGCTGGGTTTGTTTGCTTCGGAGATCAGTATTCCATATTCCATAGGTCAAATTCAAGGCTATTTCGATGGCAATGAACCGGATGAGTTATTCTGGAGATTGTATTCACTGTATACGGCTATGGCGCTGGTGTCTTCTGTGGTGTGGATTCAGCAGGTGAAGCCTGAAGAGACGCTTGAGATGATGGCCAAGATCGAGCGTGTCCGTGAAGATCACGATGATTTTCGCAGTTTCATCCCTCGGTGGTATACTTTGAACAGGTAAGGAATTATGGAAGGGAAAGGAATAATGCCGTGGCACAGCCAGCAACCATTCTGCTTGTGGATGATGAGCAGGAGATTATTAAACTGATGGAAATTTATTTTGGCAACGAGGGTTATCGGATTCTCACCGCGAATGATGGGCTTGAAGCACTGGAACAATTGAAAAAAGAGTCGATCGATCTCATTATTCTGGATGTCATGATGCCAAATATGGACGGAATCGAAGCTTGTATGAAAATTCGGGAAGAGCAGAAAATGCCGATTATTATGCTGTCCGCCAAAAGTATGGATATGGATAAAATCACAGGGCTAAGCATCGGTGCCGATGATTATGTGACCAAGCCGTTTAACCCGCTTGAACTTGTCGCACGGGCGAAATCCCAGCTGCGCAGGTATCATACCTTCAATGAAGGTCGGGAGAACAAAGAGCACGAGTGGGTTATTGATGATCTGGTCATAAATACCGATACACATGAAGTTTGGGTGGATGAGCAGCCGGTTCGTCTGACTCCGCGTGAATTTGCTGTTCTTGAATTACTGGCTCGTCACCAAGGTTCAGTACTTAGTATGGAACAGATCTATCGTCAAGTCTGGAAAGAAGAATTCATGGAGTCGAATAATACAGTCATGGTACATATTCGCAAGATTCGTGAGAAGATTGAACTCGACAGCAAACACCCCAAGTTTATTCAGACCGTATGGGGTGTTGGTTATAAGATGATCAAACCGCAATAAACATGTACATTCACAGGATGTCGTGTAACATGAACACATTCAGGGAGTTCCTACTATGAATTCAAAGTTGATTAATACAGTCCGATGGAAATTTATCTATGCATTTCTGCTGAGCGGTATATTAACTGCAGTTATTTTGTATGGGGGTAGTAAGGTGGGGCAGACCATCCTGGAAGCTCAGACGTATCCGGATTATTCCATTCCAGCCCAAGGGATCAGGTGGTTGGTGAATAATATCGGTTCGGTGCCTTTGATGATTGTGGTAGGCGTGCTTGGTTTTGTGCTGTTTTTTTTCCTGTTCTCACGCAAGGTGATGCGGGTCCTGGATGAAATTACGGCGGGGATTCAGGAGGTTGCCAAAGGAGAGTTATCCCATCGCATCGAAGTGAAAACCTCGGATGAATTCGGAGTCGTTGCTGCAAGCATTAATCAGATGGCTGAACAATTGCAGTTATCGCTTCAGGAAGAGCGTAATGCAGTTGCTGCCAAAAACGATCTGATTACGGGGATATCACATGATCTGAGAACACCACTCACTTCTATTCTGGGATTTCTGGAGTACATCGAGAAGGATCGCTACCAAGATGAGATTGAGATGCGCTATTACGTTAGCATTGCCTATGAGAAATCCTTGACCCTTCGCAAGTTAATTGATGACTTGTTCGAATATACGCGTGTGAGTGGCGGGAGCCTTCCGTTATCTCTGCAAGCGTTGAACCTGAATTCGTTTCTGATGCAGCTGGCTGAAGAGTTTACTCCCATGCTGGAGGATGCTGGCATGACCTACAAGATCATCGGCGGGCAAGACCCACTATGGATACAGGCTGCTCCGGGGGAGCTTGTAAGAGCATATGAGAATCTGTTCAGCAATGCCATTCGGTATGGTTCGCAAGGTAAACGAATGGAGATTGGGCTGGCCCTTGAAGGTAAAGAGGCTGTAGTCCGCATCAGTAATTATGGTGATCCGATTCCGGCACAAGATCTGCCACATCTATTTGATCGATTCTATCGGGTAGATAAATCCCGTTCCCGCGATACGGGAGGTACCGGTCTCGGCCTGGCGATTGCCAAATCGATGATTGAATTACATCGAGGAAGTATCGTTGCTTACAATGAAAATGGCAGAACGGATTTTGTTACCCGTTTCCCTGTAACCGCTGCTTCACCAAGTAATTACTCAGAGGAATAAAAATTAAGAATTTGGTAAGAAGTTAGCCACTATCTCATTAAGAAATATTCGGTATTCTACCTCTATTACCATATTATTGTATAGAGGAGGATACCGAATATGAAGTCTCAATTTAGTACAGTAAGACTAAGATACATATACATTGGAGGAGCAAGCGCGTTACTGAGCGCAGCGCTCCTTTTTGTCGTTTATCACGTGCTACGGTTTGCCCACAATCACATCCTTCCAGATGCAGCATGGATAACGCGTATGATGAACTGGGGAATCAACCATATCGGAACAAAGCCGCTCTTTATCTTCATTGGAGGAGCCATGTTTGCGATCTTTTTCTGGATTCGATCCCAGAAGATTGCGGAAGATCTCAGTCAACTTGCACGCGGAACAGCCGAACTTGCATTGGGCCACAATCCTGGAAGAATTGATGTTCTAAGTGGTGGTGAACTACGACAAATTGCTGCCAATCTGAATGTAATTACGTTTCTCCTGTATGAGCAACCCGGCCTTCAGCAACATAATGAAGAAGACAAGGAGAACACTCAAACTATTTCTACACAGGTTGACCTACCGATAAAACTTACTCTCTACGGTATTCAATCTTCTCTGGATGAGATTATCCAAGGGCGGTGTCAGGACGAGATGGAAGTTCAGCATTGGGTCAAGTTGGCGTATGAACAGACATTGCTGCTTCATCATGCTCTGGAGATTACACAACGAGATAGACAGGAACACGAAGTTTCAATTGAACGGGTACACAAGGAGCCTGAATGTTGAAACACGTGAGCAAGCGATGGATGTATTACGTTTTTGATGCCGCAGTGGTTGTAGTTTTGATATTGACCCTTTTCTATCTCTATCTGATTACTTATGGCGAAGGAATGCTTCGCAATCGTCCAGAGGCCATGCAGGTGGCCTCTTCAACCATTATTACGAATGCAGAGGGGACCGAAATTTCGAGGTTGCATACGCAGACCAAAGGGTATTCCGAATATGCTGAACTGAACGCTATGCCAGATTTATTAAAGATGGCTTTTTTGGCTACAGAAGATCGACGTTTCTACAACCATGATGGACTGGATTTCATCGGACTTGGCAGAGCCATTATGCAAGACATCTTACATATGAATCTGAGTCAGGGAGGAAGCTCCATTACGCAGCAACTGGCAAGAAATCTGTATTTGAATGGGGATAAAACGTTGAGTCGAAAGGTGAATGAGATATCGATTGCGATGGCCCTGGAGAAGAAGTATAGCAAGGATGAAATTCTGGGAATGTATCTGAATCAGATCTACATGGGACGCCAGCAGTATGGTGTAAAAGCGGCAGCCTGGCGGTATTTCGGAATTAAGGATATGCACCAATTGAAACTATGGCAGATTGCTACATTAGCTGGAATGCCTAAAGGTCCATCCATATACAATCCAGTAGATTATCCTGAACTTTCCAAACAAAGACGTGCCGTTATCCTTGGACTAATGCATGAACAGGGACTAATTACACGAAAGCAGATGCTCCAAGCCCGTGATGTCGATTTCACGCCGCCTGAAACCGTATTGAATGCAACAACTTCACCGGGCTTGAGCGAGCCCGCATATGTGTCTGCCGTGGATGCTGTGATTCAGGAGGCTTCTCGGCTCACAGGTAAAAGTGAAGCAGAGATTCAATCGGCAGGTTGGGTTATTCAAACTGGGCTAGACGAACAGGCACAACTGGCGATGGAAGAAACATTTGCAGACGCTACCCGATTCCCCGATGATCGCCAAGACGAGCAGGTCCAGGCAAGTATGGTTATTATCGACCAGCACAACGGTGAAGTGAAAGCGATGATGGGTGGACGTAATCCTTTAAAAGGGGGCATCAACCGGGCGATTATGGATGCAAGGCAGCCAGGTTCATCTTTTAAACCGATTATTGCATATGGCCCTGCGTTGGAGTCGGGGAAGTTCAAGCCTGAGAGTATACTACTGGATAAACGCATGCAATATGGAAGCTATCAACCTTCCAATCTCGGTGGGCGTTACAGTGGTTCAATAGCCATGTCCCAAGCCTTGCAAAAGTCTATCAATGCCCCAGCCGTATGGCTGCTTCATGAGACAGGACTGAACGATGCACATCAATTTGCGGCACGACTCGGTATTGAACTGGGGAAAGAAGATCTAAACCTCTCAATTGCCTTGGGAGGTGTGCATCAGGGAGTGTCGCCAATGAAGATGGCGCAGGCCTATACGGTGTTTGCGAATCATGGCAAATTGAATACAGCCCATCTGATACGCGAGATTACAGATTCACAAGGACGGACAATATTTGCTCATAAGTCGGAAAATAAGCAGGTAATGTCCTCCAGTACGGCGAATGCCATGACCAGAATGCTGCAAAATGTAGTCAGTCAGGGAACAGGAAGCCGGGCACAACTCGGTCAGCACAAGGTAGCAGGGAAAACGGGAACAACACAGGCTGCATTACCTGGTGTGGGAAGAGAGGCCAATCGGGATTTGTGGTTTGTGGGCTATACGAGCAGCTGGACTGCGGCGGTCTGGATGGGATTTGATCATACGGATGAAGAACATTATATGAGGTCAGGAAGTGGTGTTGCAGCGGAGTTGTTCGCAACAGTGATGAGACGTGCTACCCAATAGAATGCAAGAGAGAGACCTTAGTCCAGATGGTTCTTTCCTTCTCTTGGATAACACAGAATATAGCTTCTAATGTATAATATGTGTCTTATCTATCGTAAACGGAGGCTGAAATGAACTATAAATATAGGAACTCGGAACTGGATACAAGCTCGCTGCAGCCTAAAAGTGGTATTAGACCGGAACGGCCTGGCATCTCCGGATTAGGCGGATGGCTTATATTAATTCAGATTGGCCTGTGGGTCACACTGGTGCTTCTTATTGCGGATATGTCGCAGGTAAATGTCATTATGGATCCGGTGAGATGGGAGGGTGTCCGTGGTGTTGATCCGGAACTTTATACTGAAGGGATACGCCCGCTCCTTTGGTTCGGGGTCATAAGCAGCGTCATTTTACTAATAATTGTTATCGTGAATCTCGTACTGCTGTATAAGAAAAAAAGGCAATTTCCGCGCATGATGATTATTCTGTACATTGCAAATGTATTGATTGGAATCGTGACATGGATCTTGATCGCACGAATTGAGATTCCGAGAGAGCAACATGTGCTCGATCCAACATCAGCATTTAATTTGACGATACGATCCATTCTGACATGTTGTATCTTTATCCCGTATTTTCTAAGGTCGGTACGTGTGAAAAATACGTTTGTGAAGTAAATAGAATATTGATTGATCTGCTGCTCTATAATGCTCTATAAAAAGCGATACGTAAGGCCCGTAGGTATACAAGATTTTATCCTGTATGCTAACGGGCCTTACGTGTGTTGAATATGTGAAAAGAACGATTATTTCGATGATGATTTTGCCCGAAGTGAGGCGGGAATTCGGCGTATCATCTGGTTTAATACCTCGGACAACACGAGGCCTACGGCAATAGCGCCGGATAACATGAGTGCCTTGGCGGCCATCTCCATAGCGGCACTGTAGTCATTTTGCACAAAACTTCGCATCGCATTATACGCCAGTCCACCAGGAACCAGAGGGATGATGCCTGCGACGCTAAAGATGATAACGGGTGCGCGAAACATGCGAGAGAATACCTGGCTGATGACACCTACGGCTATGGTCGCTGCAAGTGTAGCAGGAACCGCATCCGCTGCATATTCAAGCACGATATAGATAATCCAGCCGATCATGCCGACAAATCCACCGTGGAGCAGCATGCGCCGTGGTGCGTTGAAGATGATCCCAAACGCGGCTGAAGCGACAAAACTGGTCAAGGCTTGTTCAATAAAATGGAGCATATCCTGCATTCCTCCGTCTTACATAAAAAGTGAAAATACAACTGCAATGCCTGTACCTATAGCAAAAGCAGTCAGAAATGCCTCGGCTCCCTTGGATAATCCGGAGACGAGATGTCCGGCCATCAGGTCGCGTACAGCATTGGTAATCAGCAGCCCCGGAACCAGCGGCATAACCGAACCAATAATGATTTTGTCCCGTTCATGACCTACTCCCATATAGATCAGGAGAAAAGCGAGTAAGCCAATAACAAAGGATGCCGTAAGCTCGGCAAAGAATTTGACCCGCACCAACCGGTGAAAGGCAATAACGGCTGCATAACCTATACCCCCGCAGATTAGCGCCGGAAGAAAGTCGCTCCAGCCTCCGCCAAACATGATGGTAAAACAACCACTGGATAACGCTGCGGCCGTAAGCTGCACAGCCGTTGAATAGGAGGAGGGCTTTCCTTCGATCTGTATCAACAGATCATGGGCTTCCTGAGCGGATAGCTCACCTTGTCCGATGCGACGGGAGACGGCATTCACCTCGGACACCTTGTCCAGATCCGTCGTACGCTCGGAGATACGAATGAGCTTGGCAGGTTCGGTTGCATCAACAGAGAAGAAGATGCCTGTCGGAACAACGTAACTGTGCGAATGGGGTAAGCCCAGCGCAGCTGCCATACGTTTCATCGTATCTTCCACACGGTAGGTTTCACCACCGCTTTGCAGCATGATTTTGCCTGCGAGCAGACAGATTGCAATCACGCGTGATTGTTCAGTAGGATTGCTGCCAATCATACCCGTCTCGGCTTGTGATACGGGTGATGAATCATGACGTATGTATTCCAACCGGATCAAGCTCCGTTTCATATGAGATATGGGGTGGTGCGACACCATTGTATCATATTTCACACGCTCGCAAGGAATCATACCGCACCATCGCCAAGACGATAAAAAAGCCTCGTTCCCAAGACTTGAAGATCTCAGGAGCGAAGCTTCTTGGAACAGGTTAGGATATAGAAGTACAATACCACTACATCAACAGTGTGATAACCAACAATTCATACAGCACAAGCGGCAAAATCGTTGGTCCAAACAAGGCGCGCGGTTCAGGATATCCATGCATCGGGGTAACCTGGAGATACAAAATTCCCCGGTCTGCACTGATGATGACACCTTCCCACACTTGCCCATCGATATTCTGGACTTGTACCTTCTTGCCTACATGCTGCCGGGCTGTATGATGAAGCATATTCCGCACACTTTGCACGGATTGAAGCATCGGTTGATTGGCTTGATACACGACACGTGTGGATGGCGTGGATGTGGATTCAGACATGATGCACAACCCTTCCTCAAAATAAGTTCTTACTTCAAGGTATGCATCTGCCTATAAAAGGTGATTACACAAACGCCATCTCAAGGCTCCCGCGTCCATTTTCATAAGCGACTTTGCCTAATGCTCCATTCACAAAGGTGAGCTGGGGTGGAACATGGCCGAGATCCACATCGTACAGTACAGGGACATCCAGACCCCCAAGTGCAGAGGATAGGGCATCGGTGAAATTAAAATCCGCTGTATCGGAATAACCCGCAGGTCGGCCAAACATGAAACCTTTCACACCAGCAAACCAGCCGGCCTGTCTCATCTGCCACAGATGACGGTAGATATCCCCCGCATTCATTTCACAGCTTTCCAGATACCAGATCGTTCCTTCATCTGCACAGTACTGATCCAAATACGATTGGACGGGTGCATACGGCGTACCAATCAGACTAGTGATCGTATCCATACAGCCACCGATCAGCCGACCGGAGAACGACACAGCGGTGTCTGCATCTTCCGAGTGGCCGAGCTGTTTCCAGCGCGAAGGTGTATCCAGGTTAAATCCAGGAGATTCCGGTTTCCATGCCGATTGATAATGTGTAGAAGACGATTGTGTGATCTGTCCGCCGTATTTGGTCTGTAACACATCAATCCAGCGCGCAGTCACGGGATCGAGGGCGTTTGATCTTAGATCAACATAGTTGGTGCCATGTGCTGATGCTGTTCCGGTGATCAGGGTATAGGCGAACAGGAACGTACTTATATCCGAATATCCCATGACCCATTTGGGCGGTAATGTTCTCAAAGCTTCCCAATCCAGCAGGGGGAGGATATCCATCAGAAATTCCCCGCCCCATGGAGGGATAATAGCTTGAATATTTGGATTGTGGAAAAATTCATTCATCTCTGCAGCGCGTTCCTCTTTGGAGGCACTCACACATTTGATGTTGTGGCGGAGCGATGGGCTTTCCAGCACGTCAAAACCAAGGCGCTCCATATTGCGTTTGCTCTCCTCAAGATAATGGTATAGGGATTCGCCTACACCGCTGGAGGGGGCTGCCACACCTATGGTATTTCCCGGAGCGAGTGGTTGCGGATAACGGATAGAACGATTATTCATTGTGGAAACACCCTTTCTTGTGAACATTGCTCATCTTCATGAATATTTCCATTATATAGATTAATCCGATTATTGAAAGCTTGTTGAGTTTAGATTAAGGATTCACAGGAATATCCAACGAGAATGGGGACTTCACTTTCATTGGATAGGTGGAAATGTGCATTTGGATTTTCCCCTGCATCTTGGCTCCATTTTCGACAGTAGAGGAAACGATCGTATGACTGTCATCCGTTCCCTCTCCACTACTCCAACTGGAGCCAGGAACTTCATATGATTTCCCTGCACTGTCTGTAACATTATTGAAAGCTAGAACGTACCCGCCGTTCATACTACCAGCAACAGAAAAGTCGATAATTAGATTTTTGCCTTCAACCTTGCTGCCAAGCATCTTCAATCCAGGAGGGCCACCTTTAATCTGGCGTGACTTCAGATCAAGGGAAAGATCCAGATCCTTTTTATCCAATCCCGAGAAGCCAGATCCCTGCAAGGTCAGCTTTTTCGGTATGGAGAAGTACATGCTTTCGAAGTAAATGGAGCGTTCATCTCCACCTGTCGAGGTATCTGTTCTCCACGCGCGACCTTGTTCGTCGACCAGTTGAAGATCGCTGAGGCCAAATACCTTTTTGGTATTATTTGGATCAAAATTCACATCAAGTACAAGACGGGTTGGATACAGAGTAGCCTGTTTCACATCAATACGCTGCCCATCCACCGTTAACGTCTGATTGACGGGAATAACTTTTTTCATACCTTTGGTAAGATTCTTGTCTACCGGGAACGTTATTTTCCACTTTTCTGCACTCGTTGTATCTCTGGACTTAAACACGACGCTCAGCTCTTCAGGAGGAGAGGTTCCATCCGTGAAGATCACGTCTATCATATTCTCATACACATTCTCGTCTGGAGAAGGCGTTGGATAAGCGTAACTAAATGCAACAGGAAGGTCTTTACCGTTCTCATCCAGCAAATCAATGTCATAGTTGAATTTCTCGGGATCTTTCATACCTTTCATCGTGTAAAAAATAACCATACGTGACTCGTCTGTGATAATGCCTTCAACGGTCAAGGAAGTACCATCATGCTCGTCGGTGACACCGACCTGCTGTAAGAGGGACTTATCGATGGCCATCATTAATCCTTTGTCCTGGCGAATCATACTCACAATGCCCTCCATTCCGGGCAATTGCTCCACGAAGGATGCAAAAGCGGGAGAGACACGGATACATCCGGTAAACAGCAGGATGAAGGCCGCTGCCGAGATGGAACTCATGTACCAGCGCAGCCGGGACTTTCGCTTACGGGCAGCCTGGCGGATTCCGGACTGCACAGCCTGATAGGCGGCAGAATCGGGCACAGGCATGGTTTCGTATTCCGTCTTTCGAGCATTCAGACGTTCTTCCAATGTGTCGAATGAGTTTTGTTCATCCGTCATGAGGATACATCTCCCTTCGTTTCAAGTTGATCACGGAGCTGTCCGAGTGCCCGATGTAATCGGGATTTTACGGTTCCGGTCGGGATTTCGAGAATATCGGCAACTTCAGTTAAGGAGAAACCTTCGAAATAACTCAGGATAATAATCTGTTTGCAATCCCGGTCAAGGGTGGATACGGCCGCAGCAAGATCGGGGTCCGCAGGACGATCCCAGCTGCTGGATTCATGAATCTCGGTGACGGGACTGAACCGACTTTTGCGTTTGCGTTCGTCCGCACAGTAGTTGAGCAGAATGCGGATGAGCCAAGTGCCAAAGTAGGATGGTTCTTTTAATTTTTTGAGTTTACGGAACGCCCTGAACGTTGATTCCTGAATCGCTTCGAGCGCATCACCTTCGTTATGCAGGTAGGCATAGGCGATACGGTACAGTTGGCTCTGATGTAATTCCATTAAGGCTGCAAAAGCCTCGGCATCCCCTTTTTGTGCGGCGATGGTGAGCTGAGTAGGGGTCACATGGCTCCTCCTTTCATGGATATGTTGAGTATTAGACCGTGTAAGGCATCAAACGGTTCTTACTCCCTGGAAAAAATATAATGTATCGGGATTTCTATAGAGGTTGAACGAAGTATTTACATGAGAACGTAGAGGACAGAAATAACGTGAAGAAGCGGAGCTAAAAGCTTTCTGAAAGAAAGCTCCTTCGGAAGCATACACTTCGCCTTTATCGCCAGATTTTCACCTTTGTAAAAGTGAATTAAAAAAATCTGGGGATAACAGCGATCGGAAGGTTGTTCTGTCATCGGAGTGGCAAGTGTAAATATTCTTAGCTCAACTTATATAGCCTCTCACCGATAGAGGTATGTAATCGGACAACAAATAACCGTCAGACCTTTCTCTTTGTACTCCAAAAAGAGTCCTGACGGTTATTCGCGTATTACTCACGTTATCTAATCATTATTGCTGATGCGCTGTAACGGCTGCTCGCAGACATGAAGCTGTAGACGTGTTACCACTTTCAAGTGAAATCTCTAGTGCGGTCTGGCCTGCTGAGTTTAGCGCGTTTGGATCAGCTCCATGCTGAAGTAACATCTCGATAAGTTCGATCTGATCCGTATGAAATGCTGCCGAGTGCAACGCATATTGTCCATCGCTGTCCAGAATATTCGTGGATGCCCCATGTTCGAGTAAAAGTTGGATAACTTCTGGTGAACGTTCTCCGGCAAGTGCGGCATGCAGTGCAGTATTGGACGGAATAAAGGAAATCTTGGAATGAGAAAGGGCGTTAACATCCGCTCCATGCTCCAGAAGAAGACGAACTACTCCTGCTTGTCCATAATGAGAGGCATATCCCAGCGGAGTTAACCCATCCTGATTTTCAGTATTGGTGAGTTCTGGGTGAGAAGCGAGCAATAATTGCAGGTTGGCCACATCTCCAGACTGTGCAGCCTGAAATAGTTGATTCATCTGTTCTGCATGATTCATAAAGGAATACCTCCATCTGATGAGATATTAGAATTTACAGGGATTCATTAAACAACTTCTTCACAGCTTCCAGCCCCGGTACGGCAAAGCAGGCGAGTGGAGAGGGCAGATCATTCAACGGGAACCAGCCGATCTCACCGATGGCTCCGCCTTCTTCCAGATTACGAGCATGGCCGCCAATCACCTTGGTGGAATAGAGCACGGATATCCAATGTTCCTTCTGTTGTGGCTGGATCGTCTCCGCCGTGCAGAGCAGACTGTCGATGGCGATATCCAGATTCACTTCCTCCTTGATTTCACGGATGACGGCAGTCTCCAGTGATTCATAGGGATCTACTTTCCCGCCAGGAATACTCCAGGTGTGCTGCTCGGGCTGACGATTCCGCCAGGCGAGAAGCACTTCGCCCCGTTCATTCAGGATGACCGCACCTACGCCGATGCGAGGTGAAATTTCAGATTCACCTTTTGGAACAGAACTTAATTCCGACATTGACAGCGTAGCTTGTTCGTTCCCATTACGTTGTGAAAAACCACCCGCTACCATATCCCCAGATTCAGGAGTACGAGTAGACTGGAATGACAAGGGAAGCCCAGCCTGTGCGGACCATTCTTCAGCAAGGATACTCATTGAGATCAGGTCGTAATGCATGCCATCCCGCAAAACTGCTGAACGCTGGCGACCCTCTTCCCGGAATCCGGCTTTTAGGTACGCACGTCTCGCGGCTTCATTGTATTCAATGACTTCCAGCGCAATCCGGTTCAGGTTCAATTCGTGGAATCCATATCGAAGAATCAGAGCCAGAGCGTCGCTTCCGTAACCTTTACCTCGATCATTTTCTTCGCCGATACCAATGGCCAGACGAGCCGACCGATTGTTCCATTCAATTCGGTAGAGGGCTGTGAACCCAATGAATCGGTTACCCTCCAGTGTACGTAATGCAAATTCAAATCCGTTGTCTCGGCGGACAGACGAAGAACCCGTTTCATCCGGCGTTAACGGGATCGCGATATCGGTATCCATGTTGCGCAAATATTCATAATCATCTGTGAAGCGGGAGAGACGCATGCAATCTTCCGGGCATGGGGCCGCTAATCTGACTTTGGAACCTTGAAAACCATTTAAATGACGTGGAGACATGTTGCACCTCTTTTATTCGATATGAAATCAATCGTTTCTCCCCATTATACTACGAACAGGAGAGGATACCGAAAAATGGCACCAAACGAGCTACACTCAGGGAAAAACAACAAAAAAAGCAGCCGTTTCGGGCTGCTTGTACATTCATTATTTCAGATCATTCAATAAATTCTTCATTTTTTTGTAATGTCCACTGACCCGATCAACCATGTAGTTATACATGAGCTGATTCTCCGAAAGATTCGCCATTTCCTTGTCAATGTCAACGTTATTGTTGTTATTGTTCATGGCTGTTTCGTTGTTTTCGACAATTCGGTACTGTACGATCGAAGAATTGGGATCACTGATAGGAAAGTGTTTGTCATGAGTCCGCTTCATGGCGAGCTGATCTGTTTTGTCATTTTCAACGATACGTCTCAGCTCTTCCTGAAACTCTACCGTTTTCTTTTTGTAGTTAGGCGTGTCTGCATTGGCTATGTTGTTGGTAATGGCATTATGCTGTGCAGTAAGCGCTTGTAACAGTGATTCGTTACGTCTTGTCGTATTCGTTTCGATCACGGGCTCAGTCTCCTTCACTGTAGATTGTACAGTTACTTCTATAATAAGAAATAAAGTTGCACACTGTCAACATAACAAAGAAAAAGACAAGCACATGCCGGAGGTCCCCCGAAAAGAAGAACCCTGCCTTCATGAAATCTTGTCTTAGATTTTGCCCTCATGGATCAGCGTTGAACAACCTCTTTAAGAGGGACGATTAATATTTTTGCCGTAATAGATCTCGTCCATCTCCAGCTTCAGCCATTCTGTAATCTCCTGTTGTTCCTTCTTGCTGAGCTTATCCTTGGTGTACCCAAACAGATAATTGTCGAGATCGAATTCCCTCAGTTTACATTTGGTATGAAAAATATTCTCCTGATAGACGTTCACGTCAATCATGTCAAAGCTGCTCTTGATCTCATCCGGAATATAATTCTGAATCGAGCCGATCTCATGGTCAATGAACAGCTTGCGTCCGCTCGTATCCCGCGTAAAACCACGCACCCTGTAATCCATCGTCATAATGTCCGTATCAAAGGAGTGGATCAGATAATTCAGCGCCTTAAGCGGTGAGATCTCACCGCAGGTGGAGACATCGATGTCCGCACGGAAGGTACTGATACCTTCACTAGGATGAAATTCAGGGTAGGTGTGCACAGTGATATGGCTTTTATCCAGCTGCATGACAACGTTATCGGGCAGAGGGCCGGGAGATTCATCGAGTGATTCTTCGGGGATCTCCACGATTGGACCTTCCGAGACAAGCATCGTAACACTCGCACCTTGAGGCACGTAATCCTGCTGGGCGACATTCAGCACGTGGGCTCCGATGATGTCGGAGACGTTGTTCAGAATTTTACTCAGCCGGGCGGCGTTATACTGTTCATCAATATATTCAATGTAAGCTTCGCGTTCGTCTTTGGTTTTGGTATAACAAATGTCGTACATATTAAAGCTGAGCGACTTGGTCAGGTTGTTAAATCCATGCAGTTGAATGCGCTGCTCTGGCGTAATTGTCATGGTTGCAGTTCCCCTTATCCCATACGACATATCATCGCAGTTATAATACTACTTATACCCAACCTGCCTCGAAAAAAAACATATGTACGTCATTCGAAATACGATTTTCCTCTGATCACAGCTATGCATGAAAGGACTTCAGATGATCTACATTTTTTCAGAATGAAGAATCGTCGAAGTCCGCAATATCGTTCATGCGCTCATCCTCAGCTACAGATTGAATATCCTCTGAAGTGACACTGATGATTGTATAGTCCTCGTTCTGCTGTTTCTTCACGGCTTTTTCCTTCACAAAACGGGGACTGCCTTCACCGGCATCTTCGTCATATACGAGCAGAAGACCGTCGCTTTTACGCAGCAACAGGTCATCCCGTGCAGTGAACTGCCACGGCCCGATATAAGGTTGATTGCTAATCGCACCGTAATAGTCCACACCCGAGAGGATGGAACGGTAATACTCCTGCTTGTCTTCTTTCCATTGCTCCTCCGGGTTCTGAAAGGCAGTGATGATCGACAGTTTCAGATGTGGATACGTCTTCTTCAGATCAATCACCACTTCGCAGGCCCACAGGTCCACACCGTATTGTCCAGGCGTCAGCACCCATTCCAGACCATCTTCGACAAGGGAAGTAAGACGGGAGGAGATGGCTTTTTTGATAAAAGGAATACCTTCATGCTTTTGTCCAAAAATCTGCAATTCATGTGCCCGGTAACCGGTGATTAACAGGTTTTTCAGTGTCCGTTCCTCCTTTCAGGCATGATCAATCGATCAGTGAATTTTCTATATATGCACACATTAGAGGTGCAGTTATTTCGTAGGTGGAGTTTCTGCACGGAACGGATACAGGAATGGCTTCGGAATATCCGTTTCAAATGACATTAACTCATCCGTTGTGGGATGGATAAACGAGAGTATACGTGCATGAAGTCCGAGACGGCCAAGGTCTCTTGTGCGTGCGCCGTATTTTCTGTCACCGGCGATCGGATGTCCGAGATCTTCCATATGCACACGAATCTGATTTTTACGCCCTGTCTCCAGACGCACTTCCAGCAAGGAGAACTCACGGTTCGATTTCAGACGTTTGTAATGTGTGATGGCATGTTGTCCATCATTCGGACGAGAGCTGGAATACATTTTCAGCGTTTTGGTTTCCTTCAACCAGGAAGAGATGGTGCCTTCTTCTTTGGCTACCGAACCTTCAACAAGGGCAACGTAGACGCGGTCCTGCACATTTTCTTTCCAGTTGTTTTGCAGCTTCTGCTGCACCTCTTCACTTTTGGCAAACATCATCACACCCGATGTATCCCGATCCAGACGATGGACAACAAAGATCCGGTTGAGCGGATTGGTGCGGCGCACATGCTCTGTCAGTTGGCGATAAGCCGTCAGGTCATCTGTCTTGTCAGCGGCAATGGACAATAGTCCAGCTTCCTTGCGGATCACAATGATATCATCGTCTTCATGCAAAATGTTAATTCCCGTCAAGGATGGAGCAGCGACTGCACCTTCTTTTCGAATGTAGACAATCTGACCTGGCGTCAGCGCTTCATTAAACTTGGTTACAACCTTCTGATCCACGGATACCTGTCCACGACCCAGAATGGACTTCACTGCGTTCCGTCCTGATTTCAAATGCTGCAACAGGAAGTTCAACAGTTCATCCGGTTCGGTCACTTTGTACTGGCGTGGTGGTTCCTGCTTGCGATAGTAGGAATTGCCTGGTCGTTTGGATGCGCTGGCATTTTTGGGTTTGTTGCCTCCAGCTTTCTTGGGTGCACCCGATGATTTCGCGGTTATTGGCTTCTTATTCTCCTCCGTATTGCGTGATGCGGAAGCACCTGATGTTTTGGCAGATGAGAAGTTGGACTTGCCGGAACGTGCTGAAGATGAACCTGCATAAGATTTCCCCTTGGCCGAGGCCGATGTCTTGCTGGTTGGACGTTTGCGTTTATTCATGAATAGTAATCTCCTTCTGAACAGCCTGTACCGCTTGTGTGCATACGATCCGTTCATTTTCGTTATGCAGTTCAATATACCATTAACAGTCGACAAATAAAAATAGGTTCATGCAATCTGTTATACATCCAATCATAAGAGTAGTGAGATTCATAGGATAGGGTATCCCATAGCATTGGAGGTGTTATCATGGGCGTGTTTCTCGATATGAGAACTTCGATGAACTCGGCAACCGTAGGACAGCCCGGTTTGTCACTGTCAGAATCCCCGACAGCTTTTGGCACCATTGGTCTACAGACGCAGGGTGTGGTGAATCCCATTATTACGTTGAACGGGACAGTAGGTGTTACGGGAGAACTGGGAGATACCTTTGTTGTGGAGCTTGTGCGGGGTTTTTTATATGATCCTTTCTATATCATCTACCGTGCTGAAGGTACGATTGGACAGAACGGAGGTGCCGAATTCCATTCGTTCACAGCTCAGGATCTGTCTGCACCACCAGCATTGGAAAGTGTGTATACTTCGTTCATCTCGGGGGTGTCCACAGCAGTAAGAACCGGGCCGGAGATGTTATACGGTATTGCAGCCACCGGTTAGTAGTGAAAGGCGAAATATAACAGGCAGAGTGCTTCGTCATCACTTCTGTTGACGGCAGAGTTCGCTTCATACCCCAGATACGCAAGACAATGCAACGATAGGTTTCGACTAGCGCTCAGCAAGAAACCCCCGGCTCAAGAAGTCGGGGGTTTTTGCCGTACAAGCAACTGCACGTTTCAATACAAATCACGAAACTAAAGTTTGAAACTGTCCAGGATCAGTTGGCACGGCCTTTCAGAATGATGTTGTTGGCTTTGCCAAAGTCAATGGCCACTTTGCCTGCAAGTGCAGCTGTTCGCTCCGCAAGGATAACTGCGTTGACGCCACAGGAGAAGAGAGCGACATCGAAGGTATGTTGATTATTCTGAATCCAGTGCAGCGTTTCATCCATTTGATCATAGCTGTCGAAGGGCAGGGCAGTCACAATGTTCAGATTATACGGATCACGTTCGAGCATGACACGCAGTGCCTCAATCTCACGAGTAACGAGTAACACACGCTTACCTGCAAGCATCTGCCAGAAACGCGGGTTCTGCGCCAGTTCCCGATTAACACAGGCATGACAAGTCATCGGAGGAGAGATGCCAAAGTGTGCAAATACCATATCGGTCAGGGGTCTTTTGAGATAATCGGGAGCATTAATGGTGCTGTCACCACGAGGAAGAATGCCCACGATATCGGCACGTTGCAAGGAAGCGGCGACTTCATCCCGTAGTTTCGGGTTGGGAAGACGAAGTCCCTTTTGCCCTAGGTTGGCTTTCTTGGCCCAACGCTCCTGAAGTACCTGTTCCGTGGGCCATACGGTTTCTTGAGACATGACGATATTCTCGCCATCACCGACTCTTACAAGAGACAGCGGTCGGTGTTCCCGAAGTGCCGCTTCGAGCTGATCAAGCACACCTTCCATTTCAAGATAGATCGAATTCATTTGATGGGTTGCCTCCTTTGAAAATTGAACTGTTCTATTCTATGTTGCGACTACCGTAACGATATGTACGTTCGACCCAAAGGGCGCCATCTTCGGTTGAATATCAATCTATTTATATGAAAGTTAGTACATCTGTCGGTACCGCTTCTATCAACGTTTCATACGATATAGAGTGCTGGATTCACAAGCGAGATGTGGCTTGAAAGCGATCAGATAGATAGAAGATGGTCTTCGTAGGAAGACGGCATCAAAACTATGAAAACAGTCTGTATCCGGTAAACGGAACTTGCAGCGTTCATGAGGAGGCATGTTATGTCCAGGAAAGTTGTGATTGAGATTAACTTTAACAATTACGGGATGGACCCACAGCGATTAACGCGGGAATGGCTGGAGCGTCGGATGGGCATCTTCCGCACGTTCACATTGCATTGCCTGAAGGCGCAGACGAATCAGGATTTCCTCACAGTGGTGAAGTTGTCCAAGGAATCCGGGGAATTAATGCAGGAGATTCTGGCGGGTCAGGAGCCGCTTCCTTCCAATATTCGTTTTGGAACCAATATGGAGAGTGTACGTGCCATTTTGGCGTTTGCCAATGGTTCGGAGCAACTCTATATTGCCCGTCTGGATTCGGATGATTTATACCATAAAACCTTTGTTCAACAGCTCTACGATATTCAACCACAGCAGCAGACGATGGCATTGATTAACCAGAACGGATATCTGTGGGACAGTGTGAATAACGAGATGGCCCCAGCGTTTCACCGTTCTCCACAGTTCTATGTCTACTTATATA
Organism: Paenibacillus sp. 10L310; assembly: GCF_056395745.1. NCBI lineage: Bacteria > Bacillati > Bacillota > Bacilli > Caryophanales > Paenibacillaceae > Paenibacillus > Paenibacillus sp. 10L310. Next base: position 198,962 of record NZ_JBFTKC010000001.1, read on the forward strand.
AGACAGCCGAATACGCAGCAGGATACCGGGTCAAGCTCCCGGGCAGAGGTACACATGGCAATGTCATTGAACTGCCGCACGAGCTGCTTGCTCCGCGCAATTATGTCAACATCGTGCATTCGAGCAATACTTCAACCAAAAAGGTACCGCCCAAAGACCGGTTAAGCCGGGATGAGATGGCACAGGTACTACGCGAATTCATGATCTGATCAGGGAGGGATTCATCCATGATTCAAGGACAAACGATTCTGATCACCGGAGGAACAGGCTCCTGGGGTCAAAAGCTGACCGAGGTGCTGCTGGAGCAGGACCCGGCTGAGATTCGCCTTCTGTCACGTAATGAATACGCCCAGATTGCGATGCAGCGAGAGTTCAACCATGATCCGCGTCTGCGATTCATCATTGGGGATATCCGCGATTATCGGGCAGTGGAAGATGCATGCAGAGGTGTGAATGTGCTCTTCCATCTGGCTGCGCTGAAGCATGTTCCGGTCTGCGAAGACCAGCCAGATGAAGCGTTCAAGACCAATGTAATCGGGACGCAGAATATTATTCGGGCTGCGATACGTATGCAGGTTGCCGAAGTCATCGATGTGTCCACCGATAAGGCAGTAGATCCGATTAACGTATATGGCATGACAAAGGCTTTGGGTGAAAAAATGATGATCCGTGCCAACTGGCTAAGTGAAGGTACCCGGTTTGTCTGCATCCGCGGGGGCAATGTGCTTGGAACCAGCGGCAGTGTTGTGCCCTTGTTCCGTCGTCAGATCGATGAAGGCAAAAGCCCGACCATTACGGACAAAGACATGACCCGTTTTTTCCTGACGCGTACCGAAGCTATACATTTACTTCTTAAGGCGGCTGAGGCGGCCGTGGGCGGAGAGACTTTTGTGATGAAAATGAAAGCTTGCAAGATGACGGAACTTGCATCCGTCATGTTGGAACAGGCAGGTCGTCCATCCTTCGATTATAAGGTGACGGGAATACGTCCAGGCGAGAAATTACATGAAGTGCTGATCTCGCCCTTTGAAGCGCCGCGTACGTACCAATACGATGCACAGTATTATGTCATCCTGCCGGAGCACAAGGACAAGAGCCTGACGGATCAGTACAGCAGTCTGCCACGTGTGAACTTCTCCGAGTATCGCTCGGACAGTGCCATGATGAACAAACCAGCGATTGCCCGGTTTTTGCGTGCAGGTGGCTATATCGATTAGGGTGTGTCTCAAAACTCGTTCGGAGTTTTCAGACACACCCACCGAGGGGAGGCGGAGCGTTTGGAGGTGGAAGGAATGGAAGAAAATCATGAGCACAACCAGCACGAAGGAAATGAAGAGTTACAGCAACGTGCCCTAATACAACATATTAATGACCGCTCCCTAAAAGCTGTTGTCATCGGTCTCGGTTATGTTGGTTTACCCATGGCTGTAGAGATAGCACAGGCCGGTTATCAAGTCCACGGGATTGACATCGATACTTCCAAGGTAGCCAAGCTGAACGCCGGGAATTCGTATGTCATAGGTATAGAAGATGATGTTGTGCAGTCGCTTATGCAGGCTGGATTATTCACGGCAAGCACCGATTATGCAGCGGTGGCACAGGCCAATGTCATTGTGATCTGTGTGCCCACCCCACTGACCGCCGAGCATCAACCGGATATCTCGTATATCTCGGCGGCGGTGGATGGCATGACTCCGTATTTGCAGGAAGGCAGCCTGGTTATATTGGAAAGCACGACCTATCCGGGCACAACGGAGGAACGCGTCAAACAACCGATTGAAGCGGCAAACGGCTGGCGAGCTGGAGAACAGTTCTACGTCTGTTATTCTCCAGAGCGGGTAGATCCGGGCAGTGTGCATTATGGTGTGAAAAATACCCCGAAGATTATTGGCGGTTCGACACCCGCTTGTCTGAATTATGGTAAACAGTTCTACGGCTCGTTCCTCAACGAAGTTGTTCCGGTAAGTTCAACAACGGTAGCGGAGACAGCAAAGCTGTTCGAAAATACATTTCGCAGTGTCAATATTGCACTCGTGAATGAGCTGACCCCGGCCTGTGAACAGATGGGGGTAAACATCTGGGAAGTACTGAATGCGGCGGCAACCAAGCCGTTTGGTTATATGCCATTCTATCCCGGTCCCGGCATCGGAGGGCACTGTATCCCAATCGATCCGATCTATCTGTCCTGGGCTGCAAACCGTCAGGGATCGGAGCTGCAATTCATTCAGCTGGCGGATGCAACCAATCGGCAAATGCCAGAGAGAGTGGTGAAGCGTGCCTCGGAGCTGCTGGAGCAGAATGGTGTAACTGTGCGAGGAGCACGTGTTGTACTGGCGGGTATGGCTTACAAAAAAGACATTGATGACCTGCGTGAATCGCCAGCGCTGGACGTTTATCGGCTGCTGAGCGCAGCGGGTGCAGATGTGGTTTTCACCGATCCAATGGTGCCTGTCTTCCGTAAGGATGATGGTACAGTGCTTCAATCCTGGCCGGCTACGCCGGAATTGTGGACAGGAGCTGATCTGGTGATCATCACCACGGATCATTCGGCATTCGATTATCAGGAGATGGCAGATCATGCAAAGCTGATTTTTGATACACGCAATGCAACGGCTGGATGTTTCGGGGGAAATATTGTGGTGCTGGGTCAGCCGGTTCACCGAGTGAAAACGGGAGAAACCTATGGCGAATCATGATCGAGTGAGTGAACGCTACTATGGCGAGATTAATTCGGAGGATTCTCATGAAGCGACGAGAACGCGTATCCACTGGATGTGCCGTGAGGCGACAGGCAAACGCATCCTGGATGTCGGGTGCAGTCAGGGCATTACGTCCATTCTGCTGGCACGTGAAGGATTTCGTGTGACAGGGATTGATCTGGAAGAAGAAAGTGTTCGATATGCGCAAGCTGAGCTTGCCAAAGAGTCTAGGCCAGTTAGGAACAATGTGGATTTTAGAATGCTGGATATTACGCAATGGAAAGTAAGGACTACCTTTGATACTGTGCTGCTAGGAGAAGTGCTGGAGCATTTTGCTCATCCGGAGACGTTGTTGATCCAGATTCATCGGCTGTTGCAAGAAGATGGGACGTTGGTTGTGACTGTGCCGTATGGGTATCACCCGTTCTATGACCACAAGCAGACCTTCTATGCGGGAAGCCTGGCGATGACCCTGATGCCGTATTTTGAAGTATTGAAACTCGAAGTTCATCATAAATATCTATGTTGCGTGGCCCGCAAACGGCGGAGTACACAGCTGCATATATCGCCGACTTTGGATCAACTGCTGGAGTGGATGGAGCTGGATCATGTCCATTTTGCTGAGGTGGAACATCAGCACCTCCGCGTAATGAAACAGCGCAAGAAGGCACTGGACAGTGCGGTGGAGCAGGTGAAACGGCTTCGTCGTCAGGAGAGTGGGGAAGGGTAGCTATGAAGGTAGGGACAGAGACAGGGACAGAGACAGCGGCAAGGGTAAGAGCAGGGTAGGAGCCAAAGCTAAGGACACTGCAAGTGTAAGGGCAGAACCAAAGGCAAGGGCAAACCCAAACCCAAACCCAAACCCAAACCCAAACCCAAACCCAAACCCAAGTATAAGGGCGCTGACGCTGAAACTGTGCTGCAAGTAACTGTAAGGTAAAGGTAGGATACTGCAACTGTGTTGCGAGTAACTGTAGAAGCAGAGGCAAACGCAAACGCAAACGCAAACGCAAACGCAAACGCAAACGTAAATCTAAACTTTAATTTTAAGACTAGGGGAAAACTCCTGCCTGCGTAAATGTGAATAGGAGAGTGCTCTGGAGCATCATTGCGGTTCTTGTTTTGAAGGAGACTAGGGCGCTCCCGCTTAGATTCAAGGGATGGTTTCGAAAGTAGCTTCTGCAAGCTTCCCAGAGCATTTGTCAGGGCACTTGTCAGATCACCTAGCTGGATCATCTCTATTCCACACTGCTGTTTAGTATGACGACAGAGCTATTCTATGTTCTAACGAATCTCACACGTCTTATTTTGATGAATTAGACGAGATGAGAAATGTAACGAATCTCAGCGGCGCTATTTCATCTGGAAGCTGCGATAAACGACGAATGGATGCCTATAATGCGAGGATAGCGGGTCTCAGATTCGTTACATTTACCTAGTGGCTGAAATACACCAAATAGCGTCACCTCAGTTCGTTAGCCAAGGTGAAGATGAAATGAATTCCGTGATCAATACCAATACCAAATAAATTGGATTAAACATTTACACGAAACGGAGAAGACAAAAAGAATATCAAGAAGTGGAGCTAAAAGCGTTCTGAATGAAAGTTGCATCGGAAGCATATGTTTCGTCTTTATCCCCGGATTTATCCTTTATAAAAGGAATTAAAAAAATGGGAATAACAACGATCGGAAAGTTTCTGTCATCTGAGTGTCCAGTGTAAATATTTTTTAGTTCAACTTAAGATAGTGCGTTGTTCGAAGTATTTAACCAACGAAAGCAAATCGTTACGACATTTCGCAATACGCGTACGACAGGAAGGGGCTCAAAACGTGATCACCATCAGTCTGTGCATGATTGTGAAGAACGAGGAACGCACGCTGGCGCGCTGTCTGGACTCGGTTGCCGGCATCGCGGACGAGATCGTCATTGTGGATACCGGTTCATCGGATCGCACGATGGACATCGCTGCGCAGTATACCGACCAGGTCTACACGTATGAATGGAAGGAAGACTTTGCCGCAGCGCGGAATGAGTCATTCGCCAAGGCCACGCAGGAGTATATCCTATGGCTGGATGCGGATGATGTGTTGTTGCCCGCGGAACGGGCGAAGCTGGAGGTGTTGAAGCAGCAGCTTCCGTCCGGGGGGAAGACGGAAGCTGTGATCTTGAACTACACGCTGGCCGAGGGAGCGGAGGGGAGTCCACTTGTGACGGACCGACGCCTTCGCCTGGTCAAGCGGGATGCCGGGTGCCGCTGGCATGGCCGGCTGCACGAGCAGCTTAACTTCCCGCGAGGCGAGGTCATTACGGCAGATATTGCCGTCACGCATCGCCGCGAAGCGGGACATCATTCGGCGCGAAACGTGCGCATTCTGCGCAAATGGATCGCCGAAGAGGGCGTAGCCCAAGGTCGCCTGCTATTTTATTATGCAGGCGAATGTTATGACCGCCAGCGTTATGCGGCGGCGGCACGCGGGTACACGAAGCTGCTGGAGCAGCCAAGCGGATACCGCGAGGATCGCCTGATTGCCTGCGCGCGGCTGGCGGAATGTTATGAACGACTGGGTGAGCCGGGCCGTAAGCTCGGAGCATTGCTACAGTCGTTCCAGTATGATCTGCCACATGCCGATTTCTGCTGCGCCATTGCGGCCTGTTTTCATGAACGGCAGGAACCCGTCTCGGCGATCTACTGGTATATGCAGGCGGTGGACGTGAGTAGCCGCGATCCGGGTCTGCGCCCGGTGCCTATGGCTTGCCGTACCTGGCTGCCACATGCCCGTTTATCCCTTTGTTATGCTCATCTGGGCAACTGGGAGCAGGCACTCATGCATAACACCAAAGCCCGTGAGTATTTGCCCAACGATCCCGGGTTGCTTGCCAATCGCCAGAAGCTCGAAGTGGTGGTACGCAAAGAGATGAAGGAGCGGGAAGAACGTGGTGAAGTGTCACCGCGTAAGTAGGGAGACGAACTGGGACAGATGAGGACAGAAGGGTTTGAAGCGGGAGTAGAAGATAGAGAAAATAAATTGAAGTAGAAGATTGCCAAAACAAACGGCTTATCTGAGTATGAAATTTAGTCACAGAAAGATGAGAAGTACAACCAGTACGAAACAGTCTCTGGAGGGTGTGGTAGATTGTCAAAATTAAATGCAATCGTTTTGTCCAACTAGGGCAGGACGGTTGTTTTTATTTTGATGAAGGGGCTTCAAACGTTTTACAGTAAAACGCGGTTGCTCATTCGGGGCTGGGCCGTTAAACTAAAGGGAGCGGCGTTTGCTTGACGGACAAGTCATGAGAACGCCATTTTGTTGTCAAGGATGCGGGATATGTGCCGCTTTCGGATGTCAGAATCGGATCGGACCAAGCTGGTGGAAAAACACCGGTGATAAGTAAGGAGTCTTTACATGAGTGTGCAAACACCTACATTAGAAGAAGCGCAGGGTCTCCTGCAAAAATATTATGGCTACCCCGACTTCCGTGAGGGACAGAAAAAGATTGTAGCCAGTCTGCTGGAACGTGAAGATACGTTGGGTATTATGCCAACTGGGGGCGGTAAGTCGATCTGTTATCAGATCCCCGCTCTGTTATATTCGGGTCTGACGCTTGTTGTCTCCCCGTTGATCTCATTGATGAAGGACCAGGTCGATGCGTTGACGACCGCCGGAATTGCTGCCGCGTATATTAATAGTACACTTAGCGGCAAAGAAGTGAATGATCGCATCCGCGCGGCGCAGCGCGGTGAGCTGAAGTTGCTCTATGTCGCGCCTGAGCGACTGGAGCTGGATTGGTTCCGCGAGGAGATGGGCTATTTGCCGATCTCTTGCGTTGCCGTGGATGAGGCCCACTGTGTATCGCAGTGGGGACATGATTTTCGGACAAGCTACCTGGCAGTAGCGCCGTTTGTGGATAGTTTGCCGGAGCGGCCGGTGGTTGCGGCCTTTACGGCTACAGCGACGCCCGAGGTCATGGGCGATATTCTGCGGTTGCTGCGTTTGCAGGACCCGCAGACATATGTGACTGGACTTGGGCGGGATAATCTGGCGTTTAGCGTGCTGCGCGGCGAGAGCAAGAAGGACTTTGTCCTGAATTATGCGCGCGAGCATGCCAGCGAGCCGGGGATTATATACGCCGCGACTCGTAAGGACGTGGACGATCTGCATCAGCGTTTGTTGCAAGCGGGATTGCCCGCAGGACGCTACCATGCCGGGATGACGGACGATGAACGGTCCCAGAGCCAGGAAGCTTTTTTGTACGATGATATCCGAGTGATGGTGGCGACCAATGCTTTCGGGATGGGGATTGATAAGTCGAACGTGCGTTACGTTATTCATAACAGCATGCCGAAAAATATGGAGGCATACGTGCAGGAAGCCGGACGTGCAGGCCGGGATGGAGAGCCAAGCCAGTGTATTCTGTTATTCGGGGCACAGGACATTATCACCCAGAAGTTCCTGATTGAGCAGAATCCGATGGACGGCGACCGTAAACAGAACGATTACCGGAAGCTGCAACAGATGGTGGATTACTGTTACACAACGCGTTGTCTGCGCAGTGCGCAGCTGGATTATTTCGGTGAGGTGCATGACGATACACCTTGCGGTACTTGCAGTTCCTGTACGGACGACCGTGAGTTGGTAGACATGACGATTGATGCACAGAAAATATTCAGCTGTATTCACCGCATGCGTGAACGGTATGGTGTATCGCTGGTCGCTTCGGTGCTCAAAGGCTCCCGTGCCAAAAAAGTGCTCGATTACGGCTTCAACTCTCTGCCAACTTACGGCGTGATGGGTAATCGGACAGAGCGCGAGATATCGGAGATCATCAACGTGATGGTATCCGAAGGATATCTGATGTTGTCCGAGGGACAGTATCCGGTTGTACGTTTGCAACCACTAGCGGTGGAAGTGCTCAAAGGCCAGCGTGAAGTGATGCAACGTGTCGTCCGCAAGACAGCGGCAACGGCTTCGGGTACGAATTACGGCGGACGTCGTGGACGCGATGCAATGCCATCTGCGGTTAATGAGACGGTATTTGAACAGCTTCGCCTAATCCGGCGTGATCTGGCGGCGAAAGAGCATGTACCATCGTACATTATCTTCAATGATGCGACCCTGCGTGAGATGAGTGTGGTATGTCCACAGACAGAACGTGACATGCTGGATATCAAAGGGGTCGGTGAGGTCAAGTACCGCAAGTACGGACTGCCGTTCCTGGAGTTTTTCCAAAAGCAATCGGGTGAAGAAGTGGATACGGATGATGATGCGTTTTACGAGTATGAGTGAGTGTGAAATTAGTATGAGTATGAGTGAATTGAGTATGAATTGTTAATTTTCACTTTCCAATCTTTGAAGTTGGTTGTCTTGTCTCTGTAGAGTGGACAAATGGTGGCGAATTGTCTTTCAAATGGTGGACATTGGCGTTAGGAATGGCTGACCGTATCGTGTACAACATGTAGGTTGAAGGTGCGGATTTTATACTGTATGTTGTAGTTTTGGTTGGGTACGGTGTATATGTCTTTTTGAAAAGAGTGTCCACTCTTTGAAAGACAAAAGTTGGATATGTCCATGAGACATGGAATGGCTAGTTCAAAAGGGTTTAGATGAACAGCATCCGGGGTAGGATGGCTGTGCAGCTTTCTTTTTACCAAAAAAATATGGTCTGGGTGTCCAGGCAAAGGTTGTGAACCATGAAGGTTATTCTTTCTACATTAAATGCAAAGTACATCCATACCTCCTTGGCCTTGCGATGTCTGAAGGCGTACAGTGAGAAGGATTTTGATATTGACCTTGCGGAGTATACGATCAAGGACCCAGTGATGAATATTGTGTCTGATCTGTACCAGCGGGGTGCGGACGTGATTGGTTTCTCGTGTTACATCTGGAACATTGAAGAGACGATCAAGGTCATTGATAACCTGAAAAAGGTTATGCCGAACGTGAAAATTCTGCTGGGCGGGCCGGAAGTATCCTACGACACGGAATATTGGATGAACCGGATTCCAAATGTGGATTTCATCGTGATGGGTGAAGGGGAAGAGACGCTGCATCAACTTTTGATGGAGCTGGAAGGAAGCAAGAAGTTCCACTTTGTCTATGGACTGGCGTATCGCAAAGGGGAAGAGGTCATTCTCATGCCAGGACGGCCAAAAGCAGATCTGAACGATCTGCCGTCACCGCATCGATTTGATGAGGATATCCCGGAGCTTGGGAAACGGGTTGTTTATTTTGAGACCAGTCGGGGCTGCCCATTCAGTTGTCAGTTCTGTCTGTCCAGTATTGAGGTCGGCGTGCGATATTACGATATTGAGCGGACGAAGTCGGACATTCTGTATCTGATCGAGAAGGGTGCAAAGCTGATCAAGTTTGTGGACCGGACGTTTAACATCAAACGGGATTATGCGCTCGAAATGTTCAAATTCCTGATCGAGAATCATCAGGGGACGGTGTTTCAGTTTGAAATTACGGCGGATATTATGCGTCCCGAGGTACTCGATTATCTGGCAGAGAATGCGCCACCAGGCACATTCCGGTTCGAGATCGGGGTACAGTCTACGAACGATCCGACCAATGAACTGGTGAAACGTCGCCAGAACTTTACAAAGCTGAGCCGGACCGTGAACAAGGTAAAAGCCAGTGGAAAAATCGACCAGCATCTGGATCTCATCGCCGGACTGCCGGAGGAAGATTACAATACGTTCCGCAAAACGTTTAACGATGTGTTTGCCCTAGGACCAGAAGAGCTTCAGCTGGGATTCCTCAAAATGCTGCGTGGTACGGGTCTGCGTCTGGATGCGGAGAAGTACAACTATACGTACATGGATCATGCACCGTATGAGATTCTGGGCAGTGATGTGCTGCCGTTCAGTGACATCGTACGCCTGAAGCGGCTGGAGGATGTGCTGGAGAAATACTGGAACGCACACCGGATGGACCACACACTGAAGTACCTGATGGAGCAGGAGTTCAACTCGCCGTTTGATTTCTTCCAGGCGTTCGGGGATTACTGGGAAGGTCAGGGGTGGCAGAAGATTGGTCACCAACTGGAGGATCTATTCACCCGTCTGCACAGCTTCTTGGAGTCACGGAACACGCCGCATATGGATATCGTGCTTGGCCTGATGAAGCTGGATTATTTCCTCGGCCACAAATACAAACCACGCAAAATCTGGTGGGAAGATCCGCTTCAGAAAGACCAGTGGGCGGGTTATATGAAAACGTTGGCTGAACGTCCGGAAGACGTTCGACTGCCACGTGTTGCCGGCGCCGCAGGCACGGCATGGTTGGAAAGCAGCGGCACAGGTCCGAGTGCCGCTGCGGGAAGTTCGGCTGCTGCCGAGGAAGGCTCTGCCGCAGATGCGGCGGGTGTGAACGGCAGCGAAGCCGGGGGTGAAGCGTCGCTTGCTTCGGGCGACGCAACAGGGTCCGCCGCGGATGGGGCGGCGGACATGGTGGACGGCAACGCTTCGCGTGCGTTGCCGATGACCTCGGCCATGACCGCACAGACGGTCATGGGTGCCCGTGCTTTCGCCGACCTTGGTCTCGGCGAAAAGGAACTACAGAAGCACACCGTATTGGATGTGCTTCCGTTCCGGCTTGAGCGTGTGCTAGCTGGCGCCAGCCCGCTTGCCGCGAAAGGCCGGACGCTGCTGGTCGTTGTGTACCAGCAGCATGAAGGGCAGCAGGCGCAGTATTACACCCTGCCGCTGGGAGAAGAAGCCGCTGCCATGTAGGTGCAGCGGCCTGAAATGAGCTACATGGGCTAATTTGTGCCATGTAGCAAGAGGAAGCGCCACGACTATGAGGTCGGGGCGCTTTTTTTTACAACAGCAAAGTTCTCATATTAAGGTATTATATGTACGAAGGGGAATGGTGCGTGATTATTTTCAAAGCAACAAAAACGACATTAAAAGATTTAAATGTCAAACCAGTAACCATAGAAGACACGGAGGTCACAGAATGGATCTGAAGACGTACCTGGCAGAGCATTTTCCAAACCTGATCTTAGAGCCGCCTCTTTTTTATAATTGGGATGTTGCAATACGATTCGAACTTGGCAATCCGCTGATGTTTGGCATGAATACGGAGAATTACATGGGACAAGTTTATCAGCGATCAATTGAATTATTTAAGGCTCTTCATGATCAAGAAGATGAAATCCTATTAATAACTCAAGCTTATTTTGCAGATAAGCCCAAACACAAAGCGAAGAAATTGAACCTGTACAGAAAATATATCAAGAAGAAAGGGCCGATTAGAGCCTTGAGCCTTGAGATATTTCCAGGTTTGGATTGTGAAACGGACGACATCTCAGACCCAAGGAACAACATGTATAGGTACTGGACTAAATGTAGAGTTGAGGACTTGAGATATAATCAGTTAATCAAAGCTATATGTAATCATGAGGTTGGAATTAAGCCAAAGATATATCATAGGGTGTATTTCATTAATATAAGTAAGAAAACGATATTTCATATCTATGATGATAGAGGTTGCGATGTTATTTCAGCATCAAGGGAAGAGCTAGTGGATACCTATAGAGAATATAACGATTGGATTTTAGATTATGATAGAGACAGAATTAACAAGGTATTTTTAGGATAATACAGGAAAACCTAAAATTTAATTAATGATAATCCCTATTAATTGTGGAATTATCATTAAAATATTTTAGGTAGCTCAGAGAAGTTAGATACAAGGTATACTGTAATATTCATGCGTTAATCGATTCGTACTTAGCTTGATTGAGAAAAGCAAAGAAGCCGAGAATTTAACCACCCGGCTTGTTGTAGATAATTTTTTTCGAAAAAGTTGCAGTAATAAGATTCTCTCCACACCTAAGGGTGTTGTACATTGTTAAGCTTATCACTGTTTTATTTTATCTAACGGTACGTTAATGCTTGCTGATTCGATTGGGGTTATAGTCGTTCCGTCTTGTTCAATTAAGGAAATCGTTATTTCTATAGAGTCTTGATTATCCAAATCTATAAAAATTGATCTAAGCTGAAACTCATCAAACAGGCCATCTGTTTTAACAACGGTATCTTCTTCAAACAAATTACCATTCTTATCTCGGATCATAACTTGGAAAATTCGATCTGGAATCTTTTCCGATTGATCCGGTTGATAGTCTCTTTTACTGTACCATAACCCAAATTGTAGTTTTTTTGAAATTGGTAGGTAGTAGAGCTCTGTAAGATGTATATTTGGATTCTTTAAATCTTGATTCTGTTCTGTGAGCTGAATGGGTTCTTCATCGTTATTATATGGAGTATCCCATTGTAATGGCAATGTCGAACCAGTTTTGAGAGCAATTAGTTCCCTGTCAGCATACCAATAAACCCCAACTAAAATTATAATGACTGAAAAAAGTGAAATGATTAGTGTTTTTTTCACACAACATCCCTGCCATCTTTAGTTAATAACCTAACTGTCCTACTCCGTGTATCCAGGATTTAAATAAATTTAAAACCCCATTGTAGTTATTAATTCCATTACTTGCAACTACAGTATTGGATATATCTAAAGCAGAAGTTTTCAGATGTGATCGCGCAGGGATAATGTATTATTTGAAACACAGGTTTGAAAAGAATTTTAAGAGTGTTCCGATGTAAGGAGTATGGATTATGGATAAAAAAGAGAAGAAGTTTATTATTGCTATAATTGTACTTGCTGTAATTGTATTAGGAGTTATATGGTACCTAAAAGTAGGCTATCTATTAAAGAAACCAGAGATGCCCGAAGCAAATATTGCAATTCAAACCCAAATGGTCGATGGCGGTGCGATCAGTTTACGAAATGCTGATTACACGGAAAATCAAATCAAGGTTGGATATGAAGTGAAAGGGTTAAGTTTGGAGGAATATAATATTGCATGTGAGCTTTATCGTGACGGACATTTGATTTCAACTTCTGGCTCAACAGGTGGAGGTTTGATAGAACTGGACGAAAAGCATTATTACTTCATCGGTTATGAGAATATAACTGAAATGACTTTGCCTGAATCTATACATCTAAACGTGAAGATTAAAGTGATACCCAATGATTTTAGACAAAAATCGATAACTTTAACATTTGACGTTAGTCTTGATAAAGAAGTGAAATAGATTAAAGAAGGCAGTAAATTTTGATAAAAGAAACTCAAGGAGGGTCCTATGAAGACCATCGTTTATATGGTAAGGCATGCGGAGTCACCGTATACGGAAGGAACGGAAAGAACGAGGGGGCTTACCCTGGAAGGCAAGATAAATGCAGAACGAATAACGGAAATATTAACGAATGAAGGAATACATTCCATTGTCTCAAGTCCTTATGCCAGGGCGATTCTAACCTTAGAGGGTGTGGCAGCAGCGTTAGGATTAGATATTCAGATCATGGAGGATCTGCGGGAAAGGCATTTTTCAGATGATATGATTGCGGATGAAGAGTTCGAGCCTGCTTCGAAGAAGATGTTTGATGACCCCAATTATGCATTGCCAGGAGGCGAGTCGAACACGGTTTGCCAGAATAGAGCAGTGGGAGTGTTGAAACAGATTTTAGAAGAATACAAGGGTAAAAAAGTGGCGATCGGCACACACGGACATGTAATGACGTTGATGATGAACTACTTTGATTCGAGTTACGGATTGGATTTTATGAATCAAACCAAGAAACCGGACATTTATCGATTACAATATGACGAGATGGAATTAGAGAACGTGACAAGGCTATGGAGCGAACAGGGTGAAAGTGAATAAGCGAGAACGCTTGTTCATAATTTTGGTTACAGGTAAAATATAGATATCATTAAATATGGAAGGGATTGATTCCATTGACATTACAAAACTTGTTTCATGAAAAACCAACGAAGTTATGGAATGAAAGAATGATTGAAGGCGGAGATGAGCTTTTCACAGAAGATAGATTACTGATGTCTGATCAAGCCCTGGATACATATTTGCACCAATTAATAGCATTACAAGAAACGAAAGATTCTGAGCGCATGATGAAGGCTGTAGAGGAAGTTGTGGTTAGGTTTAATGAAATGAATGAGGCCAATGGTTACTTTATTGAAACGATGGAACGTGAAGAATTGGCTGATTTTATAGACAAGGCGGCTAGGCTGGCTGGATTAGACATCCAGGAGGATGAAGATATTACGGAAGAATGGAGAGAGTGGTGATTCGGCAGAACAGTGTTACCCAATTTTGAATGATAAGGGTGATCAATATGGAACGAGGACTCATTATATTTTTGAACGGAACATCAAGTTCGGGGAAGACAAGCATTGCGATGGAAATGAAAAATCAGGGAGACATTCCGTTTCATCATCTATCTGTAGATCAATTTCTGCAAAATTATGATCAATTCATCGATACTACATACCCAGATATGAAACCAACAAGAGAATTAGAACACCATGTGATGACAGATATCCTGTTCGACCCCATCAATTCGATGTACTGTGCAACCATTAAGCTGTTTTCGGAAATGGGTTTGAATGTCATCGTGGATACGGTCATCAGCAATGACAAGTGGTTTAATGATTTTTATGAGTTACTATCGGATTATCCGATATTGTTTGTAGGCGTGCAGTGCTCAAAAGAAGAACTCACCAGAAGAGAGCAGAGCAGGGGAGATCGCGAGATTGGACTTGCCCATTCCCAGTTCGACTACATCTACTCCTATGATGAATATGACCTGGAAGTAAATACGGAAGAGCTTAGCTCAGTTGCATGTGCGGAAAAGATATTAAGTTATATGAAGTCTGATCAGGAATACTTGGCATTTAGGAAGCTAAGCAGAAGAGACTAAGAGACTGCAGCTGATTGCGTCAGATCATATGATATCTATTTCAAATGAAAGTTAGGGATTCGGCCAAATCTTTTTCTTAGAGTTGCCAGGACCTAATAAGTAGATTTCATCAACACTCCCATAAGCATTAGAAAATGAAATTGTGAAGTCTTTACTACCACCGATAGGAAGTTTACTGCCTTTAATCTGAATGAATAATGAATTGTTATGATGTGAGAGGTAGTAGCCGTGATATCTGCTAATACTGTCTGCAAATCCACCTTTTATAGTAATAAGCTCAGGAGAAACTTCAGTTCTCGTAACCATTGTCTCGTCAGGATCGACAACCTTGTTCAACATATAAAATCCAATGATAATAGGAACAACGACAATAATAACTGCGCTAACAATAATGCTAAACTTCATGTTTGGTCGCATATTCATGATTCACCTCATAATTAGATGATATGAATCGATGTCTCAATACTCATTGGGCATCGATTTATTGTATTTAATCAGAACAGAATTCAACGTTTAGAAATATTAGGCTCATTTAAATAATATACTAATTCATTTTTTTTGTAGAGATAGGTGGAGGTCACCGATGGAAATTAACGCTAAGAATCCAGAAGATCATATCCAACACATGTTACAGGTAATCATTGAGAAAACAAAATCCATTATCAAAGATAGTCATAAACAATCCTTCGGCTCTTTAGATTATTTCCTGGGACATATTGTAGAGTATCGCGATGTAAAGCAATACCTGACAGATGAGTGGCATATCCGCACACCGCGCTGGCTAGGGGAGTATGGAAATACGCCGGAAGAAGAAGAGCTTCTTTCAGACATTTACCGACTGCAAGCATATATCACTGAAACATTAAAGGGCGGATAAGCGGCTTACGATGTCGCATTAGTCCGGCTCAAATGTCGCAAAAGTACATGGTAACACGATACGGAGATCGTTTATACTCTCTTTATGTTTCGATAATGAAAATCATTATCAGTATTATACATAAGGGGGATTCATCATGAATCAAGGAACAAAGGGGCAGGCTGCCGGAAGCAAGGCATATGCTGCTCACAAATCACGATTATTCATGGGCTTGATGTTAGCCCTTATTCTTGTCCTGACGGCTTGCGGTGCCGGAACAGGTACAGATAGCGGTAAACAATCTGCGGCAACGCCAGCGGAGACACCTGCGAATGCAGGAGCTTTTCCCGTAACGATCACACACATGAAGGGTGAGCTGACGCTAAACGAAAAACCACAGAGAATTGCGGTGCTTGATGTTAAATTTCTGGATCAAATGTTAGCGGTTGGCGAGAAGCCAGCTGGTAGTGTTATCGCTGGAGGTAACACCGATTTTCCGGAGTACTTAGGCGATCAGCCAAGTGATGTACAGGTTCTGGGTACACGGGACGAGCCTAATCTGGAAGCGATTGTAGCTTTGGACCCAGATCTGATTATCATGACGGACTTCCAGGAGAAGCAGTATGAGAGTGTAAGCAAAATTGCACCTACCCTGGTACTTGATTTTTACGAAGATTGGCGTGATACGTTAGCCACAGTTGCTAAGATTACAGACAAGCAGGACGAGGCGGAGAAAGTTCGCACAGCCTATGAGGAAAAAGTTGCTGGAATGAAGACCAAGCTGGCGGAGAAGATGGGTGATGAAACTGTAGCTCTTATTCGTCCGAGAAAAGAAGGCATTCGTGTTCATGGTATCGAGCATCGCACAGGCGGCATTTTGTATCAGGATTTGGGTTTAAATATGCCTGAACTCGTTAAGGAAATCAAGGATGATACCTCCGTTGAAATCTCGATGGAGAAGGTTCCTGACATTGGGGCAGATCGTTATTTTGTGCTGTCGGATGAGCTGTTTGCGGCAGAGGCAGAGGCGATGGTGAGTAATCCCGTGTGGAAGTCCCTTGATGCTGTGAAAAATAACCGCACGTATGACGTTAACTCAACATTGTGGATTGCATATTACGGACCGCTTGCGATTAATCTTATTGTAGATCAGGCATCGGAAGCCCTGCTCGGATCGAATTAATATGAACCCATATCTCTCGACAGACTTATGGAAAGAGACAGTGGAGGATTATTCGATCTTGCTCGGTGAGCCACCTGAACATAGTGTCCGTACCATTGCTCTAAGTGAGTTGCATGACGAAGTGGCATGCCGAGAGTATATCGGTTGGTTTCAGGAGTACATCGATGCCCCTGACATGAAGGTTGCCGCTTCGATGTTAGCCAAACGGATTGGTTATCTGTGGACGGCTCCGCTGGTGACCGCGATGACTTTTCATCATCAGCATGTTTCGTTTCAGCTGGAGAACAGCTTTCTCTATCATTCGGCGCTCTCAGATCATGAGGGAGGCACACGATTTCCTTTTCTAGCGGTGAATGGACTTCAGGCTGAAGGACTAACGGGAGACAGGGCAGTGTGGCGGGAAAAGGTGGTCGAGGAGATGTTTGCGGTACAGCTTACACCCCTATTAAAGACGCTTGCTGCAATTGCACCACTTTCAATGAGTATTCTCTGGGAGAATATCATGGTACGTATCGGCCGACTATTCGCTCCTGATGAAGCCGAGACTGAGCAGGAAAGTAAGATCATTCGTGAGGACTTTTCATATCTGACGCAGGTGGCATCCGGGGAAGTGTTTGGTGAGAGGAAGAATCCGTTAACCCGCTTCACCGATTGTAAGGAGAATGTGCATGTTGCCAAAAGCGAGCGAATTACCTGTTGTTTCTATTACCAGATGTCAGGCGAATATTGTCTCAAATGTCCGAAAATTGACAATGAGAAAGAATCTCAACTAAAATGACAACAGCAACAAATTTACCTTTGCTATTGTCAGGAGATGAGAGAAATGCCGCTGCAAGAACAGACAAGTCTATGGAGTGATACGGCGATCAAGATGCTTGACGGGTATAGCGGTACTTTGCAGACAGGTAGCGTTTTACACGAAACGGATTTAACTTCAAATGTGCTGCTGCTGGCATATGGAGGGGAAGGGGAGCTTGCAATGGATGGCGAGGGTTGCCACATTGGAGCTTCTTTTGCCTGTCATGTGGTGAAGGGATCATCCTTTACGCTGACGGCCAGATCAGAGGACATTCATTATATTGTGATCAAATACAAGGCTTCTTCCATGGAGGGAGCCTCTATTGCTATGCCTTCGTACCGAAAACATCCGCTGCGCAGGTCATTTGTTCAAAACTCGGCAACCCATGCGGAATGGATCGAAAACGCCGAAAAAATCGTTGCCAAATGGCGCCGCGGTGAAGGACTGGAACGTTTCTATGCCAACGCTTTGCTCCAAGGAATGATCTACGAGCTGATCATGGAGTATGAACGTGGTCAAGGGGGAGCGGAGTCCGACATGGTGGATGTAGTCGCTTCTTATATCACATCGCACTATCGTCAAAACTTGGAGCTAAAAGAGCTGGCAGCCCTGGCGGGCTGTAGTGTAAGACAGTTGCAGCGACGATTCAAACAAGAGAAGCAGCTTGGACCGATGGAATACGTCATTCAGCTGCGTATGGAAAGTGCCTCACGCATGCTGCGTCATACGGATGCGTCCATTGGGGAAATTGCTGAAAAAATGGGCTACCGCGATATGTATTACTTCAGTAGGGCATTTAAAAAATATAATGGCGTCCCACCGCTACATTACCGGCATGCCGCCGCTTCGAGAAGAGATGCAGACTATGCGAATGCTTTGCTGCAAAATCGCACAGCTTCTTCCTATGAATCAGCCGAAGGCCCGGTCATCTGCCATATGCGCGGGGAGTACACCGTCACCGAAATACCACAGCGTATCGCTGTCCTCGATGTGCAATATGCTGATCATTTGCTTGCACTGGGCTTGCCTCCGGTAGGAAGTGCCGGACTAGGAAGTACCGTGTTAACGTTCCCTCAATCACTCCGGTCAGGACTCCAGCATACAGCATTACTTGGTACGTATGAATACCCCGATCTTCCGGCGGTAGAGCGACTTGCGCCGGATCTGATTATTTGCACCGAGGTGCATGATCAGCACCATGAACTGTTAAGTGGAATCGCTCCAGTACTCATGTTCAAGCGTAACGAAAACTGGCAGACGATTCTAAGTCTGTTCGGTGAACTGACAGGCAAGCGAGCAGAGGCCAAGCAGATTATCGCGGATTATCATCGCCGAACAGCTTTGCTATCCGAGGAATTGTCCTCTGTACTGGCAGGAAAAAGTGTGGCATTGATACGTCCACTCGATTCCCTCGTGCGCGTCCATTCTGCTGCTCATCGCACAGGCGCTGTGTTGTACCGGGATCTGGGTTTGCCCGTTCCGTTATTTGTGGCAGATACCACCGACACGGCCTATCATATCTCGGTTGAGAGATTACCGGCAGTACAAGCTAGCCACTACTTTTTGCTGAGTAATGAGTTTATGCAGGATGGGATATCTGCGACAGAGACAAGGGTTTTGGGAATGCTGGCTGGGGGTGAGCAACAGTGTGTACATTCTGTTGATGCTGCAACATGGATCGGCTGTTATGGGCCGACAGGAGTTAATGGGATAGTGGATCAAATCGAGCAGGCGTTGTTGGGATGAGAGGGAGTTCTGATGTGACTCCCTCTATTTCTGTATATTCAGAATTCATCGAATTAGTGGATAACTTCTTTAAACAGAGGTGTATCTTAACTTAAGAACACAATCATTCTATTATGTAGGTCGCAGTTGTTTCTTCATTTTATTGTTACGGAGAACGTTGACAGAAGTAATTGACGAAAGATACAATCCATATATTCCCTATAGTTTCAAATTGTTTATATAGATTGATCGTTTTAAAAATAACTTCAACTCTCTATTTGGAATTTGATTTTTTGGATATACCTTCAGGAAGCGATAGTGTCTTAATACTTAAAGGATCGTAGTTCACGAAAACAAATACCTTCTTTTTCTTATCGCCTTCAATGTAGCCATGGAGGCCTAACGACTTGGCTAGATCGGGAGGAGAGAATTTATACTCCGTAAAACGAACGGCTACACCGTATTTTTCAAGAACATAATTTGCAGCGAACTTCTCGGCGGAGGATACAATCATCTTTTCCTCTTCGGAGGCACATGCTCCGAGTAAGAGAGATGAGATGATTAAGAGTACGAATAGGAAGAAAGGTTTTCTCAAAAGGGACACCTCTACTTTCATAGACTGGTATTAATATACTATAAAGATTGAAATATCACTAGTTTACATAATCATATCGAAATGTTCAATTCAGGAGGTATTTATGCGGAACGATTACATTAGCGATGAGTTGTATAAGGAAATATCTGATCTAGCCTACCAGGACAACGTTACTGCCGGAGCACCGCTTACAGAAGAGGGAGATTATGCACAATGGAAGGTCATTGAACCTGAAGGTGCCGAGCTCCACAATAAAGTGTCGGGTTTCGATTCCGTCATCCTCCACAACAATCAGACGAATCAGATTGTCATCGGTTACCGCGGAACAGAGCCAGGTGGGAGCTGGCTTGGGAGAGCAGCCGATTACGAAACAGACGTGTTCGATGTTTTAGGTGGACGCACCAGAGAACTGGAGGATGCCGTAACTGACCCTAATCATCATAACATTTTCAAGAAAAGTTTTATTCAATCCATTAAGGACGATATCAATTGGGAGAACAATCAATTTCATCAGGCGGAAGTACTTTATGAACAAGTCAAAGCAAAATATCCTGACGCAAGTATCTCTCTTACGGGACATTCGCTTGGAGGTGGTTTAGCACAATATGTGGCAGCACGACAGGATTTGTCGGCCATGACATACAGTGCTCCGAGTGTAACCAATCTGCTGGACGATGCAAGCTTGGCGAAAGTGAACGAAGGTTATTATGATAAAAAAGTGGTAAACATCGTTCAGCCAAACGATTCAGTAGGTGCAGGAGGACTTTTTGAATATGACAGACATGTTGGCAGCACGTACTACAAAGGCCAGGATTTTGACTCGGCCAATGCGATGTACCAAAACTGGAGGCTGCAATTCCAGCTCATGGTACCGATTCGTCCGATGGGGCCCAGCGGCCCGTTAGTCACATACAATTTCCCAATTGATATCGATCTGGACAAGTTTCAGGTCGGTAATATTGTTCGATTGATGGACTCGTTTTCCAAAAAAGAAGGCAAAGGATATCACTCGATGAACCAGTATCAGTTTGATGAACAGGGAAACTTGGTCGGTCCACTTATAGATCGCGCCACGGGGAAACAAATTGACATCTCACCACGCTGGAATGCTTATCAGGAATCACGGATGGCTTTGTCAAACCTCGTTGGCGGGTTTGTGGCTCCCTTGATTGCGGCTGTATCCAATGGAAAGTCAGGTCAAGGTGGTGGGACAATCCGACTAACGCCGGAGGAATTGGCACAGGCAGCCAAGGAAATGCGCTTTAGTCTGAGCGGGTTTTCCAATGATGCACAAGCTTCCATCCGAATGTTCGAGGCTTATACTTCCACAAGTGAAAGCCATTCCTTCACGTCAATCGCGTACGAAGCTACGGCGACACTGGAACGAATTAACCGTTGGTATCAGGAATCCATCAGCGAGATTGCCGAGTACATTGAACGCAAGCACGAAGATTTCGTTCAAGCAGACCAGTTCTTAACGGGAGGTAATTGACATGGGAAGAATATCGGTATCTTTATCCGATCTGAGAAGAGCCGTTCAGCAATGTGAGCAGTTGCAGGAGCGCTTAGTGCAGCAGGAGCAGAAGATGCGTTCAATACATAGTAGACTGGAGCAAGATTGGGCAGGAAATGCTGCCACAACGCTAGGATTCAAAATGCAATCTTTCCTGAACGGGACATCCAGCCGAATGGATGAATTGGAGGCGCATAAAGAAGCATTGCGACGATATATTCACAGGATGGAGGAAGCTGACCGTGAGGACTTCAGAGACCGGAGGGAGCACAGCATGCTGAGCTGAGATATTCGAACAGTGGTATGCAGATTCTGCAGCAACAAAGATCGGCACAGGGTTGTAATGTAGAAAGCCTGAATATCAATCCACGAAGTTATGACATTCAGATGATGTGGCGAAGCGATACGTTCTACCTTTTAGAAAATTTGATATGTTCCAAATGCATCGGAAGGTCGTCGGATTCCCTATGGGATGAAGAAGGACCTTTTTGTTTTATTACTATAACGAAAGGCTCCACTGCATACTCGCGTCCTGTACAACCCTGCATATATTCAGCGTATTCAAAGCCCATTGGATCGATTGGATAAGGGTTTGAGAAAACTAATAAATCTCCCTTATTCGCCAATTTCCTTTCGCAATTGTAACAATATGGGTTATCATATACGTAGTTCAGGCACTAGGAGGAGGTAATTCAATGAAAAAAAATATAGCAATAATCATACTAATGGTTGGATTGGTAATAAGCATGTACTTCAACTATCAATTCAAAGCGTACAAAGATAATCAAGAAGTTGAATACACGGTTAAACTGAATCATGGAACTCAAATGGGTATAAAAGAATCCATCTACAATTTAGATAATGTGATAAAAAGCTTAGAGGACGGCTCTTCCAAGGAAACAGTCATATATGCCTTAGGAAATGTGGCGGTATCTTTGAAAGTTGGCGAAGAATCATTCGTGTTCCTGAAATCCGACTTCAGGGAAGATCAATTATCATCAACTTATTTAATCTATAATGTGTTTAGAGATATGTATACGCATATAAGAGTAGAAATCATAGGCGAAATTTTATCGAATAAGATATCGCTAGAAAAAGAATCGAGAAATCAACTGATTAAGGATATAGGAGTGCTTAAACAAGATTTGGAGTATATCGATAGTCAATTTAACGAGGATATTCTGAAAGAACAAAGTCCTAAGTGGATTGAAAACAAATGGAAAGAGTTAATTGGAGAGATTGTAAATCGAAATACGGATTATAAGTTATATGAAAGAATGAAAATGAAATACAATTTATAATGAGTTCGTGAGAGACTATGGATATAGGCGGATAACCCCGCACCAACTAACTGTGCTCATGCAGCCGCACCCTTTCGGGTGCTTTTAAGCCGGTGGTGGGTTAGCATCTACGAAACGACATCAAACCATAAGGAGGCCAATTACGTGATTAGATTGTGTAAAAGCATGGATACGGATGTAATGTATCAGATTATTAATGATGCAGCAAAGGCATACAAAGGAGTAATTCCTGACGATAGGTATCATGAGCCTTATATGACATTGGAAGAGCTAAAGTGCGAAATGAACGATGGTGTAGTATTTTGGGGGTTTGAAGAAAAAAATCTATTATTAGGAGTTATGGGAATTCAAGATAAGGGTGATGTATGTTTAATTAGACACGCATATGTACGAACAAACCAAAGGAATAGCGGAATAGGTACGAAGCTTTTATCTCATATGGTGGCTTTAACAAATAAACCGATCTTAATAGGGACATGGGACTCAGCTGAATGGGCTAAGAAATTTTACTTAAAGAATGGTTTTAAACTGGTATCACCTGATGAGAAGAAAAAGCTATTAAATACCTATTGGAATGTTCCAGAAAGACAAATTGAGACCTCTGTAGTCTTATGCGATAGCAAGAGGGCCACTTGACAAAATTTCAGAATATACAAGTTAAAATTAAATTAGAAGTGGTTTCGTATAATATCATATTCCCGCGTAGGGGCTTGCGCCCCTTGATCTGCCCGTAATATTTCTGTGAAATGGATAAGCAGTTACATCCATTCCCTAAGATAAGGCTATCTAAAGGGGGGCGTCGTGATGCTGGTACATTCCAGAAATTAATAAATCAAAACGAACCTATATTTGAAAGCAAACAGCTAGACAATGTCTATTTAAAAGGACTTAGTAAATATTCACAGATTAGACTAGCGATTGCACTTGAACTTGCAAATAGGGATCTTCAAGATGAAGAGAAAAAATTAAAGGAGTTTCCGAATTGAAGAATCAAAAGCGTTCAATAATTTTGTTATTTCTTTTAATATTACTAGCCCTAACTGGTTGTAGTTCAAACAGTGTGAAGACGGATGAAACTGTTGAGAATGGGTTGAACATAAACTCGATATCAATTGGACTGGGAGGGAGCGAAGGAGATGAAGGTATTACAGTCGTAACATATCATTTCAATCTATGGAATAGGACCAATAAATCAATAATCCTAAAAACAGTTGAACCAATTATAAGTAATGGGATTCAGGAGCGATTAATCGATAGAGACATTAAATTGGACATAAATAAGAAAGTTGATGGTAATACTTCGGAAGCACTGACAGGTACTTTTAAATTAGATACTAAAGGGCTTGATAAAGAAGGAATAATCAAGTTAAACATTAATGTTAAAGAATTTAATATAGCATTTGAACAAGTCATAGGAATAAACGAACCTTAAGGCTCATCAATATCGGATAACAAAGTGTTTATGATGTGTGACAGGTATCCTTTTTGCTGAAAATAGTGGTGTTTTTCTTAAAGGAGGATCTTAAATAATGAGAAAACGACATTCTATTGAAAAAGCGGAGTGGTCAGAAACAAGAGAGAACCAGTATCACAAAGACTGCAAGAATATTGTATTTTCATTTGGCGATAGACTCATTGAAGAGGGTGGCACGGTTTATTTGAAACGAAAAGAAGTCGAGATTAAGGTAATAAAACCTCTTAAAAGAAAAACATTCTGGTATGAAACTTGGCTAAAGATCAAAGAAATCTACAGTACATAGTCTAATGAAATTCAACATGATCGCTTAAGAGCCAGTGAAGGTTGATTAATCATTTTGTGAGTAATATTTGGAGGTAATTGAATGACGATAATTTGTCTCGAAGGTGCCAGTTCTGTAGGTAAAAGTACCACTTGTCAGCAGTTCGCTACACAATATGATGCATTTATTGTTCCAGAAACAGGGCTTCTTTTTGAATCTCCTCAACTTGACGGTAAGGAACTTATGATGTGGTTGCTGGAGAGACAAATCGATAGATGGCATATAGCATATGAGAAGAATCAACAACATGAGTATGTGATTTTGGATGGCGATGTATTTAAGATTTGGTACAGCTGGATATATGGTTATGAGCACCTATCTTTAGATGAAACAGCGAACTTTTTTAGAGAGAAGTTATTGAAGAATGAAATATCATTACCGGATGCTTATGTACTGTTCTGGGCTGAAGAAGACGAGCTGCGCAAGCGAAAGGAGATGGATCAGACAAGATCCAGAAGAAATTTTGATAAACATCTGCGCATGATTGAACCTCAAATGAGATACTTCCATTATCTTAATGAACTGGTACCAGGATATGTAGGGATTCATAAAGCAGAGACTGTAGCAGATAATATACATCATATTGTAAAGCATAGCGAGACATTACCGGACATAAAAAAACGAGAGATCGAAATCTTTGATAGAGTAATTGATTTTTACAAGAGTACTACTCCTTAATCTTAGTGTGGCTTTTGATATCAGATCTCAAAGCTATTCTAGCTGTGTCTTGGATAACTGACCAAATACTGCGATCAAAGAAAAAGAAATATATGAGGTGGGTTATGGGCGTAAGAAAAAAATATAAACGTAAAATCATTCGCTCTAATCGATTATTTTATTGGTATGTTGAACCGGATATTGACGATGAAGGAATAATCAAGTTACATATCGTTTCTGAGGATAAGAAGTTAATCGTCACTTATGAAGTGGGACAACACAGTATTAAGAACAAGCCCCCATTTATAGTCATCATCGGAGAAGAATTTGAAGGCTGGACAACAGAATATATAGGATACAGAAGAGTATTAACACCTCAATGGAGCGATGAGATCATCACGCCAAAATTGATAGGTGAAATGATTGATTGGTGTCTCTTGAAAGATAAAGAAATAAACATCGTTAATTGGAAAGGTGAAATTCTTCGGCCTCTCTCCTGAATGGAGTGTAATTGCATTTGAAAATAATTTAGATTCGTGTGGACTCTTTTGAAAACGCATACGTGAAAACAAGACTATGTAATTATCATTTAAATAAAAGGAGAGAAGCTAATGCAGATGAAACGTGGATATCACACGGTAAACAAAGTAATTGCTTGTGTTCTGTCATTCATATTTATCATTATGGCAATAGCGGTACCTGCCCACGCTGAAGAGAAACAGGTGGAAACTACACCATCCAGAATTCCTTTATCCAAGTTAGAGGAAACGATTGATGCTTATGTTGCCTCGTATGAGAAGTACACCGCTGCCGTTTCGGTTGTGGCTATCAAAGATGGTGAAACCATTGTGAATAAGGCATATGGTTACGCAGATATTGAGAATCAGCGAAAGGCGGATACCTCTACTGTTTTTGAATGGGCTTCAATCTCGAAACTGTTGGTCTATACAAGTGTGATGCAGCTTGTCGAACAAGGAAAGCTTGATTTGGAGACGGATATCAGAGAATATCTGCCAGAGGGATTTTTCAAAAAGCTGAGGTACGATGATCCGATTACCCTAATGAACCTGATGCATCATAATGCGGGTTGGGAAGATCAAACAGCGGCCGAGGTGTTTTATTACTCCGAGGATGAAACGTTAGAATTAGGAGAAACGCTGCGTAAAAATGAGCCGAAACAGATCTATAAACCGAATAGCATAGTGGGTTATTCGAACTACGGCGTTGGTCTAGCTGGTTACATCGTGGAAGAGATAAGTGGCCAACCTTTTTATGAATATGTCAATCAACATATTTTCGAACCGCTTCATATGAACGACACTTCAATTCATCCAACGGGACAAGATCATCCAGACCTAGTACATAGAAGAAATGAGATTGAAGGGTATACAAAAGATTTGAAACTGATCCCTGAGAATAGAGTATACTTAACATTTTATCCTGCTGGGGCAGCGATTGGGACAGCAGAAGATTTAGGCAAATTCCTTGCAGCGTTGATGCCTGTGGATGATAGCAATGTATTATTTAAGAACAGGGATACGTTAAACGAAATGTTGTCAACAAGTCTATATTATGAAGGTACTTCTACTCCCCGATTTGCGCATGGGTTCGTTGAGATGGAATACTGGGTGCCTACACTGATGCACGAGGGGAATTTGAAAGGATTCTCCAGTAAACTTGTCTTTGATCCCGAATCTAAATTTGGGATGGTGGTCATGACAAATCAATCTTTTGAGGAAATTTATTATTACGGACTTACTAAAGAGATTTTCGGTGATAACGTCAATTCTAATAGAGTTACTTCGGAGGGGGGAGGATATTTTCAATCCGCACGACGGGCAGCATCTAAATTTACTAATTTATTTACTGCCCTTGATATAAAGAAATTCACAAAAGCTGAATTAAGTAGTTCTTATAACGTTGTCGAGCATAATGGTGTTGTTGAGAAAATTTCCTTTACTCCTTACATTGATTATTTGCCTGTATCGAATGTAAAGGTGAACTTACTTAAGATATCTCTTATTCCTGTTGCGCTAGCCATCATTTTCAGTTTAATTGCTTTGATCGGCTATGTAATCCAGATGCTTATTAACAAGCTATATAAACGAGGAAATCCTACCACCAATTTTAATAAATATCATCTTGCAATTAACTTTGCTGGTGTGGTACTCCTTCTTAATCTTTTCATCCTACAGACGAAGTTGAGGTTTCCAAATTATCCTGCGTATTCTTCGTTGCGCATCAATATAATGTTTAACCTACTATATGTTGTTCTAGCAGTGGCGTATCTTGGCTTGCTTATGTACAAACTGCGTAAGAACAGTTATAGCAAAAAGCAAAAGGTGATGTACATCATGACTGGCATCTCGGCGTTCATCTTGGTTGCTTTTATTGTGGGATGGAATTTGTATGTTTAGAAGGGCAGAGGCTAAATGGGGAACTTAAGCATTATTGATAGATGCCATGGTTAGACTTCGTAATGCCAATCTCAGGGTAAGAGATGTCAAAGGCGAGCTATTCATAGATCAGAGATAAGGTGGTCACAGAATGGAAGCTAAAATGCTGTTTGGCGTTGGCTTAGTCTTCGATACACCGGAATTCGGAACCATCGTTATGGGGGCCAATGAAGAGTTGGATGAACTACTTCCTTCAACAATCCAAGAGATGATCGGTGACCAGATTATCATCAAAAAAACGGATGGGAAAGAGCAAGTATTTGAAGTTGTTTCTACTCAAATTAACCATTCTATTGCTGGCAAGAAGAATATCGGTTTATGTTTGGGAAAAGGGATCTCCCCAAACAAAATACCAGCTGGTTCAATCGTCTACTGTTATCCATCAGGACAAATTGATCAGTAGTGTATGCTTTGGTGAAGTTACATGGAGTAGAGGTTTGCTATTGAACTTGCTATGCTCATCGCTACTTTTACAACATCATAAATGTTCCAAAGCATCGGAAGGTCGTCGGATTCCCTATGGGATGAAGAAGGGCCTTTTTGTTTTATTACTATAACGAAAGGTTCGACTGCATACTCGCGTCCTGTACAACCCTGCATATATTCAGCGTATTCAGAGCCCATTGGATCGATTGGATAAGGGTTTGAGAAAACTAATAAATCTCCCTTATTCGCCAATTACCTTTCGCATTTGTAACAATATGGGTTATCATATACGTAGTTCAGGCACTAGTAGGAGGGGATTCAATGAAAAAAATATAGCAATAATCATACTAATGGTTGGATTGGTAATAAGCATGTACTTCAACTATCAATTCAAAGCGTACAAAGATAATCAAGAAGTTGAATACACGGTTAAACTAAATCATGGAACTCAAATGGGTATAAAAGAATCAATCTTTAATTAGATAATGTGATAAAAAGCTTAGAGGACGGCTCTTCGAAGGAAACAGTCACAGGTAACCCTGCACGACCTGACCGCATTGCGGCAAGTCGCTGCACGCTTTAAGGTAGTGAGGGTTTGTAGAGACACGAACACTTTATAAAACTCTCTATAAAACTCTTTTGGGGAACTGATGAAAAGTATTAAAAAACTTGGAGTATGCTAACCGTTAAGTGAAAGACTATAAGGAGGGACATAATGAAGCTTTTTCGTGGAAAAGAAGCCTTAATTCAAGGGACTGATCTTATAAAACCTTCAATATATACGCCTCTTGGAACAATTGAACTCTCTCTTGTTGTCTCCAGCGAATGTTATCTTCCTACTCACTGTTCTCAGCTCAAACATGGCGGATTGCTCTACCAATATTACTACGACTCGTTTGATTGCGAGTTAGTGCTCTGTAATCTGAACCACAATCTTTCTTCACCTCAGGAAGTAGACGAATGCTGGGGAGCCGTATTTAGAATCAAACCCAATGCATATCATCAGATAAGCACTTGTAGCTTTTCTGCTTTGTGGAAAGAGGGATACAGCTGGGAAGATTACGGATCTGACACGGGAGAAAATCTTGAAGCTGTCGAATATGAGAATGAACAGTACCGCTTACACATAGGAACCCAAGAAGAACCACTGATAATGGGAAAAAGAAAACAAGGTGATAGGACTCCTAAATCTCTTGCTTTGAACTTTGCTTTTGAGAAGTGTAGTTTTGTCTTACATTCTGATCAAGGCATTGAAGTATCTATGACAGAGATTAATTCCCACCAGATATGCCAAGTACATTTTTTAATAGCTTGGAAGAGAAAAATAGAAGAGGATATTTCTACTTGGTTAGCTGTAGACCAGCCCACAAAAGAAATCTTAAAGGGAGAAGATATTTGGTAAACGATAAACGAAAAAAGTCTATAAGGACCAAGAGATACAACTTTGAGCAAGTGGTGGAAGAGTTGTAGTACTTTACATAAAAATAGAGGATGAATTTTGATATACGTCTAAGGTAGAAGGAGAGAATGTAAATGAACAACTTAAGCTCTCATAATTGCAATCTAAATATAAGATATGACCTGCCTGATGAGGTGTGGGCTAAAGTTTCTAAAGTATATGAGCGGATGCCAGGGTGGATTGGTTATAAAAGTGAAATTCCATATTGGTTCGGAACTGAAGAGGATGATGTTTTCATTGAAGCATCCGTTGAGCCTAGTGGATTATCATTTTATGCACAGATGAATAGCGATGTATGGATGTCTTGGATAGAAACATTTAAGTTGGAAGCGACAAAAGTTTTGGGTTTTGATGTTGGTGAACCTGAAGATGGATATATGTGATGAATGAACGAGGGTGTGAGATTCATGGGCAGTGAATACCGCCGCAGGATGGCATAGGTGTCGGGATGTGTTGGTGCAGATCATCAATGGTATGCTCATTCAGTGGCATGACAACTCAACTGAGCTGCGTAAAATCTATAGTGAAGCATTTAAGTTTGAGGATCTAAACAAATAAAATGATCTAAAGAGGATAAAAAGAAAAAAATGATAAACTCTATTAGCATTGATGAACGGAATGGGACCACATTTAATGAAGAGATAGTTATGAACCCTACATGGGCAGACAGTTTACGTTTTTTGAGAAAGCTCGATGGAGATAAATTTACATTAGTTTTTTTTGAGGTATCTGACACAGGTTCAGCATTAGTTGGAGGCGGACCGGAATATTTTGTAGTGTCTATTACAATGGATGAACATATATATACGCTTATGAACGATAAGCAGGGAAATAGTGAAATTTCTCTAGTTATTGGTGGTCAGTTAGGAAATTATTGCGATAACATTTGTATAGAATTAATACCCATGCTTGAAGTGCTAAAGTATTTTTATGAAACTGGTAAACTACACGAATCACATCAATGGAAGAAAGAATAATTACTGGTCAGTTAGGGTTCTCGGGCTCGTAAACACAAGAACGCTATGTGCAATTGTATTAAAAGAGTTAGAGTAGGTGAGTTCAGTGGTGGAGAGAAAATTCAAAAGTCATTTTTTTTATATTGTTCTACTGTCAGTTCCATTTATAGTATTAGAGATTTTACTTTTATTAAAATATCCTAACACCGGGTTAGGCAGGATTATAAGCCTGCCCATGACCTTTTTGGTGAATGGTATGATTATTCTGATCTTATCCAGTTTAGTTTATTATTTGCTTAGATACACCAGATATAGAGTTGTTGGGCGAGTTATTCTAGGATTAACGATATGTTTAACTCTTATCGTAACAGTATGGTTGTATCCGCAGGATTCATCCAAACATATTTCAAAAACTATAGTAGAAGATATTAAGAGTTTATGGATTAAATGAAGAATTTAATTGTAGAACAGACAAAATCAATTTACTAAGATATTGGATGTGACTGTATGAATCATGAACTATTCAACAAAATTAATGGATATTTAGAAGGGGTAAGTAATTTAATTACTACTTCGGAGGATGTTATGGGCACGAATATCAGTTTATAAAAATTGATTCGCCAATAGAACGAGCAATAGAACTTCATAATACTGATAGTAATTTAAAAAATCACAAAGATATTAAATATGTAGGACTAAGCGAATTAGATGGCAGAGATTGAATGGAAAGATGAGTTTGATTGGGAACAGATTTATTTTTCGCTAGGTAATGAAGTATTTATCTTAGATCTATATCAGTGGGGTTAATGGACAAATTTGCACTTCTCAGGCTGTCGAATCATCCTCGTTAGTCACTTAAGGATTACAGACTCGTGAACATAACAGGTTACAAGAAAGAGTTACAATTAGAATAAAAACAGACGTATAAAAGTGGGAGAGCAAACAGCATGAAGTTTAATTATAAGAATTTTTCTTGTGATACTGAGATCTATCTCAAAGACAATGACACTATAATCAGGTTTTTTGATCGATCTAAAGAACAAGCAGAAGCTGACATAATAAATCTAGTAATAGTTGATCCTGGGTATGGATATCTTTGCTTGAAAAATAAAGATGATGCAGCACTCTTAAGTGGATTCCTAGATGAGGACGTTTTTTCATCAGATGGGCATATAGATGCAGCAATTAGTTTAATTGAAAAAATCAGTCCAGCTACTAAGAATATGTATACTCCTTATCATATTACACGGTTTAAACAAACCAGTTTCGTTGAATATAACGGTGAATACTAATGAAAGATCCTCGAAGGTGACATCGTCATCATAGATGTAACTAAGATACTGACTAGGATGTGTGGATAGTCCAAAGATTCTTGAATTCAGTTGCTTTCTGTGGAGGAACAGATCGATTTGTATTAGGAAAATGAGGGGGAGAGTGAATATGAGGAAGAGAAATATAGTGGTCTTGTTATCCGTCAGTTTTATCTTAATCTTCTTATTCATCTATAAATACTACACGTTAAACTATACGAATGAGGGTATAACAAACAAGGTTCTAAATCAAGATGGATATGCACTGACGCTGAGAACTCCAGAAATGCCGATTCAAATTTTTGTGAAATCTGAATGGATTCCATTCAGTGCAGGTGAACCTCTTAAAAGAGATATCAAAGTATTAGAGACTCATAGCAGCAATTTGATATTAGATGTGCAGAACAGAGATGATGATATTTATTTTAGTTTTAGGACCACGTTTAATATGGATGATCCATCTGGGGAGTTCATATATAATGGTCTGTTTAATGCGGGTGGAACGTTTACTTATTCACCAGAGGAAGTACGGTTATATGATAAAAACATGAATCAGCTCTCCGTAGGACAGACAGGTATTGGTCCAGAAGCATCGTTCTCATTCGGAATTGAAACGGAAGAACAGAAATTAATAAGTGAGGGATTCTATGTGAAGTACGATGGATATAACGTGTATGATTATTCTAAGAAGTAATTCAGCGGTCACGCCAAAA
Organism: Paenibacillus sp. 10L310; assembly: GCF_056395745.1. Classification (NCBI taxonomy): domain Bacteria; kingdom Bacillati; phylum Bacillota; class Bacilli; order Caryophanales; family Paenibacillaceae; genus Paenibacillus; species Paenibacillus sp. 10L310. Next base: position 231,204 of record NZ_JBFTKC010000001.1, read on the forward strand.
TGGATAGGTAAAATCATTGCATAAGAAGCTAGGCTCTCAGATATCCCAAAGGTCTGAAGAGAACATTGTAGAATAGATTGCACAACAAACAAATCAGGAGGTTACATGGGTACAGACATTTGTTTCTTTGTAGAGGTAAGGCATTACAGGAGAGAATATGAATGGATTAATGGTGCTGTAAGAGAAATAACAAAGAGTGAGGAAGAATTGAATAGTACTGCTCGCTGGATCAGTATGGATAAGTGGATGATTAATCCTGATTATTACTTGTTTCCAGAAAAAAAGATCTCTAAATTGAAACCAAGTGATCCTCATGAATTTTATAGTGGGGGGCGTAATTATGATTTGTTTAGTGTTTTATCAAACACCAGGAATGATCAAAATCTGCCTTTCATATCTTCGCCACGAGGAATTCCGGTAGATACCTCGCCAGACTTAAATGAAATTGTACTTGAGGATAAAGAAGATTTTTATGACCACAGTTGGCTTTTACTGGAGGAGATCATTCAGTTCAATTGGGATCAAAGTTATTTTTGTGATCAATTTATGGAGTACAGAAATATTAAAAATACATGCTCTGAATTTATTAATGTAACCATTCCAAAGTTATTGAAATTAGGGAGTGCGGAAGATGTAAGAATGATTTTCTGGTTTGGTTAGGTTTTTTTGAAAACGCATTCGTAAAGGCGGAGCAAATGCAGGACTATAAGGTTGCGCTACCCTAATACCTTTATATCGTAATGAGATCACAGTTATTTTTAATGTTAAAGGAGAGTAGCTAATGCAAATAGTTCGAAGGCATCGCTATGCTAACAAAGTGGTCGCCTGTGTTCTGTTATTCGTGTTTTTCATTATGGCATGCGGGGTACCTGTCTACGCGGAGATAGAGAATGTGGAGACTACGCCTTCCAGAATCCCGTTGTCCTCGCTAGAGGAGACGATCGATTCTTATGTGGCTGCGCATGAGAAAAACACCGCTGCCGTTTCAATTTTGGCTATCAAGAACGGGGAAACGATTTATAGTAAGGCCTATGGCTATGCAGATATTGAGCAACAGAGAAAGGCGGACAGCTCTACTGTTTTTGAATGGGGTTCCGTCACTAAACTGTTGGTCTGGACGAGTGTAATGCAACTTGTCGAGCAGGGAAAGCTTGATCTACATACTAATATTCAGGAATATCTACCGAAAGGGTTTCTAAAGAAGCTGGAGTATGATGCCCCCATTACGCTATTAGATCTTATGAATCATCAAGCTGGTTGGGAGGATAGGATGCTTGAGTTATGGTATCTATCCGAGAATCAAGTTATGGATCTGGGAGAAACATTGCAAAAATTTGAGCCAAGACAGATCTATGAACCGAGGAGTGTATTTGCTTATTCAAACTATGGTGTTGCTATGGCTGCCTACATCGTAGAAGTGCAGAGTGGACAATCTTTTTACGAATATGTGAATGAACATATATTTAAACCACTGGATATGAAAGAAACTACGATTCATCCGTCACATCAAGATCGTCCAGACCTCGTGCTGAGAAGGGACCAGATTCAAGGCTATACTGCTAATGCCGAACGCATCCCCAAAACCAAAGTATACATGAACATATATCCTGCAGGAGGTGCCATGGGCACCGCAGAAGATGCAACAAAATTCCTAGCAGCCCTGATGCCAATCAATGGTGGTAATTTATTATTCAAGAACAAAGAAACCTTAAACGAAATGCTGTCAACCAGTCTGTATTATGATGGAACTTCTATCCCTCGAATCGCACATGGATTCATTGAGGTAGAGTACTGGACACCTGCACTGGAACACGGTGGAAATACATTGGGGTTTTCGAATAAATTGATCTTTGACCCGAAATCTAATTTTGGGTTAGTGGTGATGACCAACCAGTTCGAAGAAGAGGTATATTGTTTCGGTCTTGTCCAGAAATTGTTTGGGGATAATTACAGCACTAGCTCTGTAACCTCTGGAAATGATGGATATTATCTCACTACACGACGTTCCGGTTCTGGATTTACGAAGCTCTATTCGATTCTCTTGCTGAAAAAGTATTCCACATTTGATCTTAGTAACTTCACCAATGTTGTTGAGAAAGATGGTGTCGTTGAGAAGGTATCCTTTACTTACAATGATTATGTACGTGTATCAAGCTCAACGATGATCTGGATCATTGCCTCTTTAATAGCTCTTGCAATAGCCATCGTATTCAATTTGAGAGCTGTGATTGGCTATTTTATCCGATTATGTTTTTACAGATTGAAAAAATGGGAAAGACCCGGGACAGGGTTTGATAAATATCATGTTGCCATTAATATTGCAGGTCTGGCATTCCTACTGAATACTACAGTACTAGCCATGCGAGCATTGAGTTTAAACGCCTCTTATTCTTCGTTACGAATTCATCTCATCTTTAACCTGATTTATGTGATTCTAGCTTTAGCATATCTTGTCTTGCTAATCTACAAACTGTGGAAGATAAGTTACAGCAAAAAGCGAAAGGTCGTATATATCATGACCGGAGTATCGGCTTTCCTATTTGCTACTTTTATTGTGGGATGGGATTTGTACTTTTAGGAGGGCACTTATGAAGATGGATTGGAGTGAAAGACAGCAGTTCCTCATCGGGGACTGCTGTCTTTGTGTTTATACGCTCTTTGGCTTTTGAAGAAACTGTAAATGACCATTAGAATATTCAATAATAATAGACCTATATATCCATCTGTTAGCTTTGTTCGTTCAATCCACTTATTCACTAACTCTCCAGAGAGAGCTTGTTTTCCTAAATATTTATTTATATCATTCGGATGAATTTCCTCTCTATATATAAGTGGAAACTCCATGCTGTTGGAAGAAGCAGCTAGCGGCGGATAGAACTCTACCCATTTCTGACCTGCCCATCGATCATACTTATAATGAAAGTCTGCGCTGGATTCAAGACTATCCCACCTGAGAAAACCCAATATGATTAGAATACAAAGTGTGACAACGCTAATTATTAGCTTCTTGTTATTCAAATATACCCCATCCTTATGTGTGTACTACTAACAATATCACTGTGTGAAAACAACTTGATCATCCGTATATTCTATCAGTATTTTCCGTTATCTGTAAGTAGATTGTTTCAATGAATTGCTAGTAAGTAAAAAACCAATCGATCAAAGAATCGTTACAGCAGTTTTTTGAAGAAGCTAGACAGCGTGCAGGGATTGCAAAAAAAGGTGAGTATTCATGCGCTTCTCCACTCATTTGCTGGAAAACGGGAAAGATCTACGGTACATCCAGGTGCTACTCGGTTATACGTGTGCACGAACAAACTCAGCGCTATACGCATGTTAGTATGAAAAATATTCATCGTATTCAAAGCCAATCGGATCATATGGATACGGGAATTGAGCATCCCTATAATTCTCCCTTTTTCACCAAATTTTTCTTCGCAAAAATCACCGTATAGGTTATCATATACGTAGTTCGGATATCAGGCAGTATGTGTGGTATTTACGAAGTACATAGATTAGATGTTAAGTGAAATTCCGAGGCGAAATTGAAAGGAAGGTAAATGATGCTTGATGGAGATCAGATAAATGAATTTGAGACTGCAAAAAATTATCAAGAAGCCTTTCTGTCGACGAAAAGAGAGTGGGACAAAGGGAAGCGTGATTTGAGTATATGCTTGAATTTAGGTTTTTTATCCTGGTATTTGAGTGTCGAATCTGGAAATACGTTTGTTACTCAGGGTCTTAATGAAAACGATTATGAAATGATTGAATTGACATTAAACGAAGTTACAGAGGAAGGGATACATAATTTCTTGACAGAAACGCAATTTTTATTGATTTTCGGTTATATGATAACGTTGTTTCCTCATCATTTTGGAGACTATGAGCATTGGGAAAGCATAGGGAAAAACATGCTTTCAAAAGCATACGAGTTGGAACCAAGTGATCCAATAATTGAAATGGTTTTTCTTGCGGATAGTATGAGAAGTGAAGGTTATAAAAATGCTTGTTTAAGAGCAAAAGAACATATTAAAGACATATGTTAAAAATCAACTAGCACACAATATTAAATGTCTATAAAAGGGGGATCAATAGTGCAAGGGTATAATGTGCTCATGATCTACAGCAAAGATATGGATAAATTACTTATGTGCAAGCGATCAAGGAATCCATATAAGGGTTTAAGTAATCTTGTTGGCGGTAAAATTGAACACGGAGAATCCGGCATTATGGCGGCATATAGAGAATTATTTGAAGAGACTGGCATATCTAATAAAGATATTATTCTACATCATTTAATGGACTTCAAATACTATATTCAAGAATGTTACGTGGAAGTTTATTTTGGCAAGTTAAATTATGATGTAGACGTCTACGGGGATGAAAATGAATTATACTGGTCCGATTTAAATAAGGATTTTTTCGATATGTCATTGTTTGCAGGTGAGGGTAATATTGGGCATATGATTGAACAAGTTAAGATGAGTAAGGATAAGATTCTTAAAGAAATTACTCTATAAGTTAACAAGGAATAAAAGACCTTTTGCATGTGAATCGAAGAAGGCGCTGACATCCTATAACACAAGTTTCACGCAGCGGACATTCGTCCTTGTTTGGAAGATGTGAATACAATAGAAGTAAATCACCAACACAGACTTCATCCTAAGATAAGAGCTATCTAAGGTTTGAAGCCCGTCGTGAACCTTTGAACGTTATCTGAAACATCTGCAATATTGAAAACCATTCAAATCCAAATGAGAGTTACTTGATCTTAGGTTAATCCAACTTATTATGAGGAGTTGAAAAAAAATGTATTGGGAAACCCTTCCTAATTGGTTTTGGGTACTATATTACTTGTTTTTATTAACAACATTAGTAACTGCAGTATTTATTGTTATACGAAAGAAAATAAGAAGTTTATCCATGGTAGCCATTGCTTTCACTGTAACGATTCCAATTATTGGGCTGATAAATAGTATTGGAAGGGCAGAAGGAATAAATGAATATGAACATTTAATTAGTCAATTACAACAAGGGGAAATTTGGTCTATGTATATAATTTTGGGTAATTTATTTTTATTACTATGGTGGGTTTTGTTCTTACTCAAGATCAAGAGTAAAAATCAAGTAATAGTATAGAAGTACAAATACCTCACTTTGTGGTCTTTCGAAGCATCAATCTACACGAGAAAAACGGACTCAAGTAATCATTAGGAATGAAATGTAAAAGTTATTCGAAGAGGGTAGAAAAATCAGATAACAACATATTCACACTTCGGGTTGCACCCTCGGTCCCAGAAGCGGCTTCGAGATGTAATTGCTGTGGACACACGACTTCGTCGAGCGTCGTGAATATACGAAACGTTAGCTGAAACTCCTTAAATCGATATAAAAGATTAAGTAGGTGGAGTTCAAGATGTCTTATATGAAACCAGTAATTCGAGAACCTTATTACGATAAACCAATATGGATTGAAAATGAAGTGGCTCGAAAGGAGTTCACTTTTTTATCCTCGGATAGCAGTGAAGCTGAAGTAGAATTGTTTTTATTGCATTTATTTGGATATAACAGAATTGATGCCTCAATTTCTTTTGAAGAATCTTTTAAAGTACTATTAAACGAAGATGAAGTAGCGATATTAGGTGGGGTTGCTTTTTTACAGGATAATGAGACATTTATCATGCCTAGCTGCTGTTGTGGACTTGAAGAAATACAATCAATAGATTATTCAATTAAAGCTAAACAAAGTCCATGGCTTGGACATGACCCATCGCCTGAAATTCAGTATTTTGATGATTATGCCTTAGTATGGTCAGATGATCCGGAAACACATAAGGAAGAACTATTAAGCATTAAGTTTACCAGTAATGAACTGGTAGAAAGCCTAGAGAAATGCAAAAAGGACTTATTAGGATTTATAGAAGAACCATTATATAAATGGATTAAGGTAAGAGATGTAGAAATAGCAAATCGAATGAGGCAAAAAATGCTTCACTGGTTTTTGAAAGACGAATATTTATGAATGCATTTCAGGAAGTCAGGATCTTCAGCTAACATTATATCCAGGCTTCGGAGCCAGGCGGCTCCGCCCGAAGAGGATTGCAGGGAGTAGATTCAGGCGTATATATCTTGCACCGACTAACCGCATCGCGGCCGGCTCCTGGCGGAGCCTTAAGTCGGTGGGACGTCATGGATACGGGAACGTTATGAGAAATTATTGCAAGAAAAATCAAAGATAAATAATAATTTTTGAAGGAGCGGCCTAAATGAAGATTGCAATTCTAACTGATATTCATGGTAATTATCCGGCATTGAGTGCGGTATTATCTGATATTGATTCCCGTGAGGACATCGAACATATATATTGTCTGGGTGATATGATTGGCATTGGTCCTAACTCTAACGAAGTGCTTGAAGAGATAATGAATCGAAAGGATGTAACGGCGGTTTCTGGTAATCATGAAGAGGCAGTTTTAAAACTACTGCAAGGGAAGGATACCTTACCGGGCCATGAAATGATCGCTGAACATCATAAGTGGATCGGTAAGCAACTAAAAAAAGAAAATATCAAATTTATAGAAAATCTTCCTCAGACATTAGAAGTTGAAATAGAGGGGCAAAAAATATTAATAACGCATTACCATATGAAGAAAGGAGAAAGAGAAATAATAGATGAAACCCCTTCGGGATTAAAATTAGACGCAAGGTATGAAGACTCACCTTATAGTCTCGTTTGTTTTGGTCATCATCATCCAATCCATTACTTCAAGGTAGATCAAAGGATTTATTTGAATCCTGGAGCATTAGGTTGTAATGATTATGCAATAGCAAGGTACGCGGTAGTAGAAGTGCAAAAAAGAACAATGAGTGTTCAACTTATAGGAACCACATATGATAATAAAGCATTTTTGGAGTCTTTTGAGCAGTTAAACGTTCCAGACAGAGAGTTTATGATAAAAGCTTTTCATGGGAACCAACTTGAGAGAGATTTCAAAGATGGCAATAACATCTCATAACATAATATTCAAAGCTGCGTTTCCCTACAGAACCTAGGTCTGCTGGAAGGATTTCAAGGAAGCGTTTCAGCAGACACATCCGACTACGGCGCACGTCATGAATACAAGAACGTTATAGGAAATCATCTAAATAGATATCTTAAAATTGGAGGAGCATATGACATTGCAAAGCATGTTTGGTTTAAATGATTCATATAAAGAATCAACGTATAGAGAAAGTGTAACGACTTTCAAGTTTATAGCTGAATTAATGGAAGCTTTAGCAAATAGAAATAAAAAAGTCGATGTTTTAATGACAAAGTCAGGAGATAAGTTTGGATATGATGTGGTTTTGCATTGCGATGGACAAACTAAATACATCCAACTCAAAACAACCGTAAATACAAAAGTATGGGGAAATATTCATACATCTTTAATCAACAACCCTCATGGGGAGATTATTATTTTGTACCTGGTATTTTCAACCCCCACAAAATGGGATGTTAAATATAGGCCATTGGATAAATCAAAACTATTAATAAATAATACAAAGCAAAGGCAAACAATTAATAAATCAATGTTACATAAACAAATGAATGTATCAGCATTAAGCAAATATTTATTTCCATAATTTTTTTCGCTAAATCGGAGAAGTCAGATGCTTCGTATAACATAATATTCACGCTGCGGACATACGTCCTTGGCCCGGCATTCGCCGGACACCCGACATGTGTCGGGTCGTGAATACAGGAACGTTAGGTGAAATTCAAAAAAAGTATTGAAGGTGGACATCGTGGAAGATGCAGTAAAGAAGAGAAATCCTGCTTGGACTAAGGACGAGTTGACTTTAGCTTTGAATCTCTATTTCAAATATAAACCTAGTGCCATAAATAAAAACCATCCTGAAGTTATAAAACTAAGTGAACAATTGAATGAACTTTCGGCCAATATAAAAAAAGTTGATACTCGAAAATTTAGAAATCCTAATGGAGTATACATGAAGTTATGCAACTTTCTAAGATATGATCCTACATATGAAGGTGTTGGATTAAAACAAGGTAGTAAACTTGAGAAAGTGGTTTGGGATACTTATTTTAGCAACAAGAAAGAGTTGGAGATTGTTTCTAAAATAATAATAGATAATATTCAGACTGATATTTCCTTAGCCGAGGAAGATGATGAGTTCCCCGAAGGAAATATCATATATCGTGTTCATAAATTAAGAGAACGAAATACTACAGAAATAAAAAAGCTAAAGGAACAAAAGGAGAAAGATGGGGAACTTTTTTGTGAAGTATGCGGATTTGACTTCTATAAGTACTATGGCGAGATTGGAAAGGGATATATAGAATGTCATCACGATGTGCCTCTTTCATATTATGGAGATCAAACTAAAGGTACTAAATTTTCTGATTTAAAACTTGTATGTTCGAATTGTCATAAAATTCTTCACAGAAGAAGACCTTGGATGAAAGTTCATGAATTAAGAGAGTTGCTCAGGAAGAATTGAATTTCAGCTAACATAATATCCAAGCTGTGACTCTTAACGGAGCCTTGGTTCGCCAGATGGATTTCCAAAGAGGAATTTCAGCGAATAATCCCTTTGGGATTCATGGATACAGAAACGTTATATGAAAGTGCTGAAATTCTTGAAAGGGAATGATTTAATGACTAATTTATTTACTTGTCCATGTTGTGGATATAAAACACTAGATGAAGAACCATCTGGAACATATAACATTTGTAGTATTTGTTTTTGGGAAGATGATGGAGTTCAATTGGATGATCCTGATTATGCAGGCGGGGCCAATGTAGTGTCATTAAGAGAGGGACAATCTAATTTTCTTAAATTTGGAGCTTGTGAAGAGAGATGTATCCAATTTGTAAGAAAACCAAATGAAAATGACGTATTTGAAGGGCCAAAAAAAATTAACTCATCTATTCAAAGAGTTTAAAAAGATTTATAAAAGTGATTAGATCATTGACTTGTATAGATACCCAAGAAGTCAGCAACTCTATATAACACGGCATTCACGCATCGGACTGGCGCCTCGGTCCACAAACGAGATTTCGAGGGAAGCTGGAGCTACGGACAACCTCCTTCGGAGGTTCGTGAATGCGAGGAACGTTATACGACAGAATTAATTTATTAAATGGAATTTAAACTTAAACTTAAATTCCTTTAAATGAACTTCTAGGTTAAGAAAGCTTTAAAGATTATAAAGAAAAGAAAAAATGTGGGGGAACAAAGGTAGAGATATTATTTCATAGCCATAACTACTTTATCTATGAATTGATTATGCCTATAAAACCAAATCAAATAGTAAAAGTGAGGAAAATAATAGATCAATTTACATAAATAATAATAATTAGAATTTAATGTGTAAGTTATACTGTCCGCACTCCGCTTACATATTCATGTTGCACGTTCTGGGTCTTGTATTCGCCGGTATGCATGATATGAAGCGTAAGAACGTAAAAGAAAAAAGAATCGGCGAACCGATTCTCTAAGTAAGTTTCATTATCAAGGCGTTAAAAAAACAATTCTCACATGATAGCAATCTCTACATCAATTTAACCGAGTAGCCAGTTTTACCTCAATCTCGTACTTCATGATAGATACCCGTCCACGGATCAAAAACGTATGAATTTACTTTTGAATTTTTTTCCACAGAAAACATATAACCTTTTTTTAATTCATTAGATTCATTTTTTAATAACGTATTCTTCTGCTTATTAACCACATAAAGTTCTTCTAAGTTCTGAGTGACCTTATCTACCGCACTTTCATACGTGTATTGAGGAAGGGTTGTAATTACATAAATCGGAATAAATATCAAAGAGAGTGTTTGTAAAAAAAAGTGTTATTTCTTTACGTTTTTTGCTTAGTTGAACTTTTAAGAAATAACTCAACACCATGAAAAAAACTAACACTCCAATAAAAGGAAACAAATTCAAAATATTATTGTAACGATTTTGTAAAAAAATTAAAAAAGACACTTCTATCAGACAAGCAATAATTATTAGTTTTCTATACATCATATCTCCTTTGAATAAGTAGTTGAAGCTAACATTAATGGCGACAACTTATCTTAAATATATATTGAGTGGACTGTTTCTACAATTGAAACTTCCAATGTACTGCCATCCTCAGTAGGGATAACGTATGCACCGATTCATTAGTGGTAGTGGTGCTAAATCCACTAGCCCCTGCTACTTGAACACTTAAAATACCAATAATTAGAAGGCAAGACAACAATGAGGTAAATAATTATATTTTCACCACGAGTTGTTCTTTACAAAAGTCGGACCTCCTTCCAAGCGGATTTAGTGCATAAAGTGAGTCCCGTTTCGGTTGCAATAGGCACGCCGTTCGAGTAGCTTTATTTTCATGTTGTTACGTCTTTAAGTGAAACAATTGAGCAAGCCCTTTTACTGATACTTACAATCCGGGATCAAATAATTGTTTTACACCGTATGTTCATTTCGGTGTTTTTTTATTTTAATTCGGTTTCTGCATTAATGGTTTTATAAATTATCTTACAATTTGGATTAGACGAAGATATTGAACACAGCTTCTGAACACAGATAATCGCATTAAAAATGACTGCTCACGTCTAGTTTTAACAAGACATGGCGCAGTATAGACCCATCAGAGAGGTGCATGTATGAGCAGCCGGTTGCTTGACTTATTGGAAGAGGAACGGCGCAAGCTTAATCAGCTTGGTGAGGCATCCTTGAAGCAAGCGATTCCGTTGTGGGAGAACCCTGAGGTTCAGGAACAGAGCCGAAGGGTGGATGAACTGGTGGCACGAGTTAGTGAAATGAGGGCGAAGCATAGTCGAGTGGTACGGTGATGAGTACGGTACATATAGGGGAGGAGAAGCAATGAATTTTCCACCGTGGATGCAACGAGCGATTCAAGCAAGGCTGGATGAGGTGACTGCCCGGATTGAACATGATCCTGAACTGAGTCGAGTACGTGGGGGAACAGACGAAGCATTTGAAGTTTTGTTTGCAGGTAAAGATGTCGAGCAAACACCTGAATATACCGAGTGGGAGAATCGTTATATTGTCAGCAAAGGCATAGAAAATGAGAGGTTGTATATGCAGGGACTACGAGATGGCATTCAGCTCACAGTATCCTTGTTAGGTCATTCGATACCAGAGGAGACCGATACTGAAGCTTGATCCACTAAGGCGAACCCATAAGTCAGGGGAAGCTGCCTAAATCTTAACTTAAAAACCGGAGCCGAAGCGTGAATCTATCGCTTCGGCTCCGGTTTTAATGCTCTACTTTTCCAAATTCTAAATTAAGGAAAGGAGGGCATTGAGTATGTGTTAAGCTTAAAGAAACAAGGGTAGAAGCGAGGTATGGTTATTATGAAAAAAAGATTTAAATACTTAATCGTGCTTTTTATGTTTATTGCGATTGTGTTTGTTCTGCTTTTTTCGAATACCAACAAAAATGAAGCCAATGAGCCAGTGGTTAATGGTAATATTATTCAAGTCAAAAACTTTGATCTGGATGCCAAATCAACGAATTTAAAGACAATGACACAAGGATCGATATTCGTTGAGAGTGAGAAGCAGCATATTGATCATATCAAAATAGTAGCACATATAGAGATTGACCCCGCTGACTGGGGTGGTGTTGCATTCTATATCCCTGATCAATGGAGTGTCTCCAGCATCACCAGCAGTTATCCTGAACATCAATCGAAGTTGAAGCCTGCTGAGTATGTATCCACCTGGATGGATTCTTCTGATGACTCTTCATGGCGCACAATGATTGAAATTGGGAGAGAACGAAATTACATAGCAAATGGCGGAGGTACTGGAACGATTGTGATCGAATTAAGTCCAGATAAAAAGGGGATGTCCCCCTCTGAGTCATTAAACATTGGTATTGAGGTCGGGTCAGAAGATAAAGCTGGAAAAAGAGTTATGGGCACAGATTCTGTTGAAATTCCTGTATTATAAAGTGCTGGGTTAACTAGATATAGAAAAACAAGCCGAAGCGATGACAATGCACGCTTCGGCTTGTTTTTTAATTCTTTTATTTTACTTAGTGTTACTTCTTCGATCCTTACTTCGCACTTACCGATTTAAACCATTCATTCACTTCTTGCGTGATCTGATCTCCGCCATTGGATTTCCAGTTGGCGACGAATTGGTCAAAGGCATCAACCGGCAGTTTGCCGTAGATGATTTTGTTGAAGGTTTCCATCTCGGATTGGCGGAGCAGGTTCCATTTGGATACCATGGTTGGTGTTGCAGCGCCAGTGAAATAGTTTTGCTTACGGATGTCGATTTGCGACATCACGACTTTGGCAGCGTCCCAGTTTTCCGGTTTACGGAACTCAGCCATTTGTTTCTCGTAAGGTGTTTCGGGCTTCTCGCCGTTAGCCAGTTTCACGAGTGTTTTCATATACAGATCCGGGATACGGGCCGGACCAGTCAGGAACGGAAATTCGTTGGAGAAGTCTTTGATCTTCTCTCTGTTACTGGTCGGCTGTCCATCTACGATGTCCCAATCGTAGCCTTTGGCGAAGCCGTGTTCATATTCACTGCCCGTAGCGGGGTTCGCCAGGTTATCGAGCAGATAGTTGTAGTACAGGAAGATCGCTTCGGGATGTTTCGCATCCTTGTTGATCATGATGCTCGCGTTGACGCCAGAGTTCTGCCACTTCGTTCCGATTTTGCCATCTGGACCTTCTGGAATGGGATAAGCTTTATAATTGGCGTCAGGTAAGTTCTTGATGAGGTCGGGAGCAGGCCAGTCTGGAACCCAGTTGGCACCAGGCAGAATACCTGCGGCACCTTTGGTCCAGCTTTCGGCTGCTTTACGTTCGTCCCACAGGGCGGAGTCGGCATGAATATATCCTTTTTCCATCCATTCACTGAGCTTGGCAAGTGCTAGTTTTGCTCCGGGATTAACAGAGCCGTATTCCAGATTACCGTTCGCGTCCTTGTTCCATTGCTCTTGGACTGTTCCGTATGCGCCGAATAACCAGTCGAGCGAGCCCATCCAGGTATTCGTATTACTTTTCAGCGAGATTGCGAGTGGGAAAACTTCATTTGGAGATAGGCCATCCGGATTCTCATTTTTGAATTTATCCATGATGTTCTCTAGATCTGCGATAGTCTTAGGAGCCTCCAGATTCAGCTTCTCCATCCAGTCTTCTCTAAGCCACAGCAGGGTATCGTCGTTATCCGTGTACTCCATGATGGGCATATTGTATTTCTTGCCATCCTTGGTGAACGGATACCAGAGCTCGGGATGCGCTGCCGCATGGTCCTTGAGCGTTTTATTCGCATACTTGTCGAACAACTCATCAATGGCGATGAATTGACCAGAGTCGATCAATTGATTCGTCAATACCGCATTGGTGGGTACCGTTACGAAATCAGGCAGTTTCTCACCAGAGGCGACAGCAAGTTGAAGTTTCTGTCTGTACTGATCATCACTGGCTGGATACCAGGTATCTTTATGCTTCATGCCCAGCGTTTCCAGCATCCAGCGATCGTGTACGTTATTTTCTTTGGTATCCCCTTGCACGTATTTCTTCGGCATCAATACCGAACTGAACTCGATGGGTGGGTCATATTTTCCTTTAGCAAAAGCAGCTTCTGCTTCAGCTGAGCCGACAGTTCCGGGCGTATTATTACCATTGTCACTGCCTGTCTCGCCACTGCCGCACGCAGTGATCGTGATGAGCGCGATAACCATGAGCATTGACCACCATGTTTTTTTGAATTTGATCATTGTTCAATCCCCCTACGGTGTATGATCTTTACAGTGTAACTGTACCAATTTGTGCGGGAGTGCATCTATATGAGTTTGTTAGTTTCCATAGGACTCTATTAGTGAATGTTCAAATGAATGTTCAAATGAAGTTCAAAAAATTCGGTTTTCAGTACCGAGAAGATGGAATGAAGATAGAAATGGAGTAGCGGAGCGTAGGCAAACTACGTGAGCAACGGACATTTCGGCTGAATTCCATATTCGATGCTGATGATGCCGTGAGGCATCCTTCGTAATCAAAAGCGGATTTTTTGAACAACCTCTAAGATGTTATTTGTGCTGGTCTCTGTATTCCTGCGGGGTAACGCCAAACTGGCGTTTGAACACTTTGATAAAATAAGCAGGGTCCATATAACCAATCTCTATGCTGATTTCGTACACTTTTTTGGTGGTCGTGACCAGTTTGTGGCAGGCCCGATCCATACGCAGGCGCGAGATATAATCACTGATGCCTTCGCCCGTTTCGATCTTATAGATCTTGGACAAATGGGTCGGGTGCAGATTAACATGGTCAGCGAGCACACGCAAAGACACATCCAGATGCAGGTTCTTATCTGTAAAATCCTGAATCTTCTTCACATACTCGGAACGGATGTCCTTGATCTCGTTGGACGTGCCTTCCTTGAGTTTGCCCAGCACACTGAGCGACCATTTCCGAAGTTTGCTGATGGTAGCGAAAACTTCCCCACTTTGCAAATCCTCGACATCATTGCCCATTAAAGTGGTCAGAGTCAGCTTGTTCCGATGGGCAATATTGGTGAATGAGGCCGTAATGAGAAAACCAGCCTCCATGCAATGTTCCCAGGATTCCGACCATTTCTCATCCAGTTCCGCGCAGACCGCGCGTATTTTCTCTTCGGCGGCATCCCATTGTCCGCTCTCTAGCAAACTAATAAAGGTGGGTGGGGTGTACAGCACGTCCAAGGGACCTTGCGCCGCAGGTGTCTCAACATCGCTCACGCGCATAACAAATTCGCGTTCGTCGCCAACAATCTGCCGGAAATAGGCGGAAGCCTGGCGGAAACGATCGTAAAGTTGATCCGGAAAGGTGAACCACTCGGTGATAACGATGGAGAGGGAGCCTTTCAGAAACTGTTTTACTTTGGATTGGAGCTGAATCGATAGCTTCTCCAGAATGGTTTCTTTCCCAATATCGCCTTTCCGTTCTTTCAACTGAAGCAAAAACACCAGATATCCGTGCTCCTCCTTGACGCCCCACACTTCCATAAACTCACCCATAATCTCTTCCGCCATATTGATGATCGCATATTCGATCAGGGTCTGATCATTGCTGTCATAGTGTCCGAATTCTTCTTCCAAACGAACCAGCATTAATGCGGCATCCCCGGTGTGAAAGGGCAGAGCATAATTGGCGAGCTTCCGATCCCATTCCGCAGCGGCGATTCGTTGTCCCTGCAAAGCCCCCAGAAGCAGTCGTCCCCGCAAATGGGGGAGATTCTCTCGCAACGTAAACTGCGTTCGTGTCAGTGAACTGACCATTTCCCATTCATTGTTCAATTGATCAATGGCCTTCTGGACAGCGCCCATTAATTCATCGTCTGTTGGCGGCTTCAACAGATAGTCCACAGCTTCGAACTGGATGGCTTTTTTGGCGTAGTCAAATTCGGAATATCCGGATAACAGAATACATTTTATTTTTTTGTCCCGGATGCGGATGCGTTCGATCAGTTCAATACCTGTCATTTCAGGCATCTGGATGTCCGAGATCACGATATCGATGGGGTGGGTGTCGATCATTTGTAGTGCTTCGTGTGCTGAGTATGCTTTATGCACATGTTCGATCCCCAGCGTATGCCAGGGCTTGGTCATGGACAGGTTATCGACCCAGTGAGCTTCATCGTCTACGATCATCATTTGCATGTTTGTATAGTCTCCTTGGTGGTTGAACCCAGACATCTGTACACTTGCCACTCCGATGACAGAATAACCTTCCGATCGCTGTTATCCCCAGATTTATTGAATGAATTTTATAATGTGTAAATCTGGTGATAAAGGCGAGCACTCCGTTTCTTCAGGTTTTTTCTGTCCTCTGCGTTATCGTGTACGTGATCTTGTTCAAAATTAAATCGTCAATTTATTGTTTGTATTAACTTAAATTCGTATCGGTATTTCCTTTATCGGAATTGGTATCCTCTTTTGGTATCTCCCAGATGATTTCGGTTCGGAATCCGCCAAGTGGGGATGGGCCAAATAGGAGGTAGGAATGGCTGCCGAACAGGTGCGTGATTCGTTGGTACGTATTCCAAAGGCCGCAGCCCATTTCTTCTTGTAAGGGTTCCTGCATCTTCAAGTTCAGCGCTTCGTATTGTTCCGGGCTTAAGCCTGGGCCGTCGTCGTCGATGTATATTCTGCCAAAACCATTCAAGCGCTCCCCGGTAATTCGGATTTCCCCGGATGAATAGGACTTCGCCACGCCGTGTATCACGGAATTCTCGACCATCGGTTGAAGCATTAATCGTGGTACAGACTGGGCAAGCATATCCTCTGGGATATCGATGTGATACTCGATGCGACCATTGCGCAGTTTCTGGATATCCAGATAGTTGATCAGCAGCTTGATCTCTTCTTGTAGCGACGACGTCTCCCGTTCCATACGGGTGGTGTAGCGATAGTACGCACTTAGGTTATGCGCCATGGAGACCACGGCTTGCTCGTCCTTCATCTGGGCCATGTTGATGATATAACCTAGACAATTATATAGGAAATGCGGATTGATCTGCGCTTGTAATTGTTTCAGCGTAGCTTCCCGGGCTCTAATTTTCTCATGGAAAACATTCTCGATCAGATCCTGAATCTGATGGGACATATCGTTGAATCGGCGGAACAGGAATGAGAACTCATTCTGGTTTTTGCTATACAGTCGGACAGAATAGTCCCCTTGTTCTACACGGCGTAAACCTTTGATCAGCTTTTTGATCGGATATTGAACATTCCGGTACAGCAGGATCGACGCAGAGATACCCACTACTAGCAGCAAAATCATACAGGTGTAGAACAGATTCTGACTCAGCGAGATAGGTTTCAAAATCTGATACAGTGGAATCACGTCAACCAGATGCCAATCCAGATAAGTGGACTTCACGGAGCTAACCAGATAGTTCTTACCGTTCAGCTCTACGACATCCTGTGTAGTATCTTCCGGAGAATGCGTGTCCAGATACTGAATGAGTTCTGTGGACAACTGCTTGTCCGCGCTGCGATTCAGAATGGGTGAATTTCCTTTGTGATACAAGAAAGGATCGCCTTGTCCACCCGCTTTATACGTATCCAGCATATTTTGAATGTTCTCATAACTGAAGCTGGCTTCAATCACCAGATTGCTTCCCGTGAGCATCCCCGGCTGTGCCAAGGAATCGGTATAGAACCAATAGAAGGAATTTAGTTCATCCTCTGATACGGCTCCTTGATCCCCATAGGTCCATCGTCCGCTCATATTTTTTTTCAGATACTCCTCATCATATCCTGTGGTTCGATTGTAGTTGGCGATGACATCCTCATTCTGCTGTGAATGCACCGCATATCGGGTAGGCCATATATCCGTAACGCCGGTTTGCAACGTCATCTTCTCTTGTATCACATAACGGGTCTGCATCCGGTCATACCGATCATCCCACATATTGAGGCCGTTGAATGCTCTGACATTCGGATCACGGGAGAGAATGAGGCTGAAATCCATCATCTGGTTGATGCGGGAGTCGATCTGACTGGACAGAAACGTGAGCTGTTTTGTGTTGGAGATCTGCAGTTCTTTGCTGACGACATCGTAGGTGACGTTATTCGAGTAGGTGTACATGATTAGAATGGGGATGAACAAGACCACAATTAACAAGTTTATTTTGGCAAAAAGACTGAATGGGGATCTGGTTTTACCTTGAAAAGGCATTAAGCGCTTCCATATATACATAAAAAGTCTCCTTCTAATTCGTGTGTAAACTACCTCTTCTGATGATACCCTAACAAAACACTATCAAGCCTAACAATGTTATATAGCAGACCTCAGTATGGCTTGATACTATTTATATCAGAGAACCCGATCACACACAAAAACTTTTTTTGGGAACAGGAGAAGCGCTATGGAGGCTAAATTGGAGGGTAAGCGGATCCCGCAGGAAAGCGTTGGGAACAAGCTGGATAAAAAGAGAAAAAAACGCTACAAACAGCCATGGATTCTGCACTTCATGGTGTTGCCGGCGGCCATTATGGTCTTTATATTTTCATACATTCCGATGTCCGGGATTTTGATGGCATTTCAAGATTATAAACCTGCACTGGGATTTTTCAATTCCGAATGGGTAGGACTGAAGCACTTCAGGTACATGTGGGAAAATGATTATTTCTTGCAGATTACGTGGAACACGTTGTTCTTTGCCTGTACGAAGATCATCATGAACCTGATCATTCCGTTTGTCTTCGCCTTATTGCTCAACGAGGTACGGAAGATGGCACTGAAAAGAACGATTCAAACGCTTGTGTATCTTCCTCACTTTCTGTCCTGGGTCACCCTGTCTGGTATTCTGATCGACATTCTGGCACAGACGGGTATTCTAAATCAGTTTCTAGTCTCGATCTTTGGCATCAAACCAATCTTCTTCCTCGGGGATGGCAGTTGGTTCCGATTTACGGTCATTGCAAGTGATGTCTGGAAAGAGTTTGGATTCAACACGATTATCTTCCTCGCGGCATTATCCGGCATTAATCCATCACTTTATGAAGCGGCTGAAGTAGATGGGGCGGGACGCTGGAAACAAACGGTCTATATTACCATCCCGGCTCTTATTCCGATTGGGATCGTAATCGCAACGCTGGCATTGGGTAATGTGCTCAACGCCAACTTTGACCAGATCTTTAACTTATATAGTCCATTAATATATCAACAGGGGGATATTATCGATACGTTTGTGTATAGAGAAGGTCTGCTAAGTGGGCAGTTCAGTTTCGCTACCGCGGTGAACCTGTTCAAATCCGTCATCAGTTTGATCCTGATTGTGATCTCCTACCGACTGGCTTACCGATTCGCCGGATACCGAATTTTCTAGAAAGGAGGACGAACTGATGTATCATAAAACGATGTCCTACCGCATATTCAGCATATTCAACAATGTGTTCTTAACCATCATTTCCCTGCTCTGTTTGCTGCCTTTGTATCACTTACTTATGGTATCGCTCAGCGCATCTGCACCTGCCAATGCGGGGTTAGTTACGCTCTGGCCGATTGGTTTTACACTGGAGGCCTATGCGAAGACGTTTGTTAACGCCAATTTTCTCTCCTCCTTGTGGGTGTCCGTTGAGCGGACGGTGCTTGGTACAGGGCTAGCGCTAATTGTGAACACAATTGCAGCATACGCCCTCTCCAAGGAGACACGGGTGTTCCGTGCACGTAACATCTATCTATGGTATTTTGTCATTACAATGTTATTCAGCGGCGGCCTTATTCCGGGGTATATCCTGATCTTGAAGCTTGGCCTGATGAACTCATTGTTGGCCCTGATCCTGCCAGGATTGGTTGCAGTGTTTAATATCATTCTGTTGCTCAATTTCTTCCGTACCGTGCCCAAAGATCTTGAAGAAGCTGCATTTATCGATGGAGCAGGACACCTTCAGACGTTTATCAAAATTTATCTGCCCGTGTCTGTGCCTGTCATTGCTACAGTATCCCTGTTCATGATGGTTGGGCATTGGAACGCATACTTTGACGGAATCATCTACATCCGTGATGCGGAAAAACTGCCACTCGCGACATTCATGCAGACGATCATCGTGCAGGCCGATATGTCGAGAGTTGACCCGGAAATTGTCGCCAATCTGTCTCAGCGCACGATTCGTGCGTCACAGATTTTCATCAGTGCACTGCCAATCCTGCTCGTGTATCCGTTCCTGCAACGTTTTTTTGTGACCGGAATCGTGGTTGGGGCTGTGAAAGAGTAGTTGAATGTAGGAAATGAATAGGATTGTAAAATGGAGTCACTGAACTGGGGAAGGCCAGGGAGGTGGCTTCTTTTTTGTGTATGGATAAAGAACGTTGCATATATGTAGTGTATTACCTTTATTTGAATAAAATGGTACGATGAGAAATATGATCTTATTTTTAAAGCGAGTTTTACTAGTGCAGTTAGATAGAGAAGAAAATAGTAATGATAATAAATGCAGGAGGGAATTCAAAATGGAATTTAGAAGAATAACTTGGGATAATTTTATCGAATGTATTGAACTTAAAGTCACTCCAGACCAACAAAGATTCATATCCTCGAACCAACATGCACTTGCTGAAGCGTACGTTGCCTCAGATGAGGGGCAGATTATTATTACTTTTGCAGTCTATAAGGAAGATAATATGGTAGGTTTTATTTCGATGTACTATGATGACGGGGATGGCAATTTTGATTATAGCAGTTATGGCATCTTCAAGATGATGATTGACCAGCGATACCAAGGTAAGGGATATGGTAAAGAAATGGTAGTAAAAGCAATCGAGTATGCGAGAACTTTCCCACGTGGAAAAGCCAAAGTTGTAGAACTCACCTACAAACCTGAAAACCTAGCTGCGAAGAAAATTTATGACTCTCTTGGTTTTATTCAAACTGGTGAAATATTGGCATGTGGCGAAGTACAGGCGGTATTAACTTTGTAATTGTCCGTTACAGCTCCAATCCTGCTCTTTCTTCATGAAATTTACACCTTGATTTGGGCTATTCAAATCACCTATTTCCGAATCGGGCGAAGCCCAAATTGAGAGAGGATGAATACGATGATGGATCAAAACTTGAAACAAGCAATAGTCAGGGGAGAAACTTCGCTAGGCATTGAATTTGGCTCCACACGAATCAAAGCTGTACTCATGGATCACCATTTTAATACCATCTGTTCAAGCAGTTATGAGTGGGAAAATCAATTGATTGGCGGTTACTGGACTTACCATATCGATGAAATGATTCATGGGTTGCAACAAACTTATCATCAATTAAAGCAAGAGATTGAAAAAAATTATGGTGTAACGATACAAAAAATTGGCTCAATCGGATGTTCTGCTATGATGCAGGGTTATATTGCACTTGATCAAAATGGGGAGTTATTGGTTCCGTTTCGTACATGGCGTAATGCCACAACGGGGAAGGCTGCATCAGAGCTAACCGAGAAATTCCAGTTTAAAATTCCAGAGCGCTGGAGCATCGCACATTTGTATCAAGCGATTTTGAACGGAGAAGAGCATGTTACGAACATCAATTATATTACGACGTTATCGGGTTACATACATCGGCTGTTAACTGGCAGTAAAGCTATTGGTATAGGGGATGCCTCAGGTATGTTCCCAATTGATGAATCCACACTGGAATACCATGAAGATATGTTGAAGAAGTTTGACGATATAATTGCCGACAAAGGCTACACGTGGAATCTTAAAGATATTTTACCTAAAGTGTACACTGCAGGTGAACATGCCGGATATCTTAGTGAAGCTGGTGCCCGACTGTTAGATCCATCAGGTTACTTGGAATCCAATATTCCACTTTGCCCTCCGGAAGGCGATGCTGGAACAGGCATGGTTGCTACGAATAGTGTCCAAAAACGTACGGGTAACATTTCCGTAGGTACATCGATTTTTGCCATGATTGTATTAGAAAAAAACCTATCTAGGGTATACCCTGAGATTGACATCGTGACTACACCTGATGGCAATCCTGTGGCTATGGTTCTTGCGAATAACTGCTCCAGCGATATTAATGCCTGGGTCGACTTGTTCCGTGAGTTTTATGAGGCGATGGGACAGAAGCCCGATATGAACCAGTTATTCAGTGTGTTGTTCAATGAAGCACTGAAAGCTGACGCTGATGGCGGTGGCTTACTGAGCTATGGCTACTATTCAGGCGAGAACATTACAGGAATTGCAAAAGGTCGTCCATTGTTCGTACGTTCTCCAGAGAGCCGCTTCAATCTGGCAAACTTTATGAGAGTCCATCTGTTTGCTGGGTTTGCTGCACTAAGGCTCGGGCTGGATATTCTCACACAGAAGGAGCACGTAACGATTGAGCACATTTGGGCGCATGGCGGATTGTTCAAAACCCCACTAGTCGCTCAAAAAATGTGCGCAACCGCACTGAATATTCCCGTGTCGGTCATGTCTACCGCTGGTGAAGGTGGCGCATGGGGAATGGCTATTTTGGCTTCCTACATGGTTAATAAGCAGCAGCACGAGGGTTTGGCGGAGTACCTTACTACCAAGGTGTTTATTGATGCAGAAGGACAAGAGGTTTCTCCAAATAGCGCGGATGTGAATGGATTTGCCTTGTTCATGGAGCGTTACACAGAAGGACTGGCCATTGAGCAGTCAGCGGTAGATCATTTCGTGGAAAATGGGAAAAAAGCCTGAGATGTAATCATATTTCTTGAACAGAGGAAATTGGAACGAAGCCCGTTGCCTACACTATGATGCCCTGTTATAATTTCGATATATCTATCGTATTGGGGGTTATGACGTGGCAATATGGATAATGCCGGATTGCTCGTTCGCTAGAAAGCCTTACGCAAAGCCTGAATAGGGGCGGACTTTGTGTAGGGCGCGACAAAAATGAGATTGTTGCCCTGAAATCAATATCAACATAATGTTACATCCCGCAGGCTTTGCACCTTATTTGTTCTTCCAATAAAAATAAGGGGCTGAACGCCATGCAAACACCATTTATTCAAAATCATCAATATAATTATATTCAAAAACAAGCTGATTTCCTGCTCAAAACGCTACGCTCGGTTGTGGATCCCAAAGTATTGGAAACCGTCCGTTATACGGTCGGCACAAATGCGGTGAGCAACTTCGATGAACTCACTCCGGGGCAGAAGCAACTGTTGGAGCAGTTATCCACGTACGAGACGACACATGAATTGCAGACGTATCTGAATCAGCTTGAATCATATCTGATTCCATATCCGCAAGTATCGGCAAAGCAGATCCAAAAGCTGTTTCCAAAGGCCAAAAAGCTCAAAGTGCCGGATCTGGAGTTAGTCGATTACGCACGTACTACCTATCTGAGATGGACTGACATTGCGACGAGCCGTTTGTTCATCGTGTACCCGTACGAAGGCAGATTCCTCGGTATTGAGGGACGGATTACACCCACGAACAAAAAAGGGTACTGCATGTTCTGTCATCGTCATCAGGAGCTCGGATTCTTCAACGTGAAGACCAAGGCTCATTCGCCGGATAACTTTTCTTCCATTGCCCAGTACGTATGCATGGATAACACAGCTTGCAACCATAGCATTACCGATATCACTATGTTGGAGAAGTTTCTTCTCTCGACAGTAAAATAATGAAAGACACACAGGCAGGGTCGCTCTTCGGAGCGACCTTTTTGCCGTGTTCAAGCGTAGTGATTCGCCATTGAACGTACCACTAAACTTCAGAATTCATATTCGGGTCATACCTTTTTTTCTCATACGATCATGGAGTCGGAATATCGTTGGCATAGTTCAGTCCCAAGTGATGTGCATGGTTCAGCAGTGTCTCATAATGCTCAGGCTTGGATTCCAACGTTTCATATAAAAACTCAACCCTCGATTGGGACACGCCGCAGTAATCGGCAATTCCCACATTGAGCAGGTTGGCGATCGATTGACCATAGTTGCGCTTCTGCACCTGTTCTTCCGTCACACCCGAAAGAGCGATCCACAATATCTGCTGATGAGAGAGCTTATTAGCGCCATAGGCAAATCCGTTGTTCATGACACGATCTACATAACCTTTCAACATGGCTGGCAGATGCCACCACCAGAGAGGAAACACAAAAGCCACAGCATCGTGTTTCTTCAACCGCTTAATCTCGGTTTCAACCTCAGGCGAGAACACCTGATTTTCTTGGGTATAGTCTGGTTCATCCATCTCTCGGAGAATTGGATCGAAGCCAATCCCATGCAAATCCAATATCTCATAACCGTGACCGGCATCGGTAAGACCCTGTGCAAAACGTTGAGCTACCTGAAAGGTCAAGGAGTCTTTTCTTGGGTGGGATACTACAACGAGTACGTTCATCTTATCTTTCACTACCTTTCTGGATTGCAGTCTTGTAGCCATAAATCAGTGGCTGATGCTATTATAAACAGGTATGAAAACATCTGGAAGTACGCACTTTGATGTTCTATAGGAAGAATGAAGTGCCATAGGAACATTAAAGTACCCTAAATGGATGGCTCGAAATGGGCTTGAATAATAGAAAGAAGAGTAGCAAAAAGTTTATATTTTCACTTGGGATACAGCCTATTTATGGAGGGGTTCAAAAATGACAGAACATAGAGAAACGAGTGCTCCAAAAAAATATAAAGTAGGCGTGGAAGCGGCCCTGGAAGTGATGGGCGGGAAGTGGAAACCTTTGATTATTTATCATTTGATGACAGGACGTAAACGCACGTCGGAGCTTCGAAGATTGATACCGGACATTACACAGAAGATGCTGACAACACAGCTCAGAGGACTTGAAAAGGATGAGATCATACAGCGCAAAGTATATTCGGAGGTGCCTCCCAAAGTGGAATATGAGTTGACGGACTACGGATGGGGACTCAAGCCCGCGCTGGACCATTTATGTTATTGGGGAGAAGAGCATCTGGACAAAATCCACGGGGATAAGTTTAAAGTATTGGAGGATTTCGATTCTCAGGAAAGTTGAAGAGAGGGGCACGAGAAGGTGGATGGTGCAGAGCACGTGAAACAGGTAGTTCCCATTCGTTGTGAAGGCGTGGCTGTAGTTCTGTTGAAGAAAAGCCTCGATCAATACCGTGTACTGATGCTAAAGCGGGCTGGTCGTATGTTGCATAACGAGTGGTGTTATGTTGGCGGCGGGATAGAAAAGGGCGAGAAGGCATGGGAAGCTGCACTCAGAGAAGTTCATGAGGAAACAGGTATTACGGAAGTCCGGTTGTATTCTGCCAATCAATTCGAACAATATTATTCACCCATGGGGGAGTATATCTATACCGCTCCCGTATTCGTAGGATATGTGGATGAAAGCCAGGTTGTCCGGTTAAATCATGAACATACCGAGTACCAATGGATGACGTTTGACGAAGCCAAAGAAAATGCGGCATTGCCTGGGATTGATAACATTTTGGATTTTGTTGAAAAGCATTTTGCCAGAAAAGCCCCTTCCGAGTGGCTTCGGATTAATGAAGAGAATAATTAGGAGGTGGAACTCATCACATACAAGACGATTTATCCAAGAGCATGGTTGAGCCTATTATGTATGTTGGTCATTGAAGCTATGTTTTTCAGAAATATTATTTATGATGAAAATGGTATTCTGAAGTATTTCCTGATCGTTATATTGACCTTTATTCTCGGTTATATCGTTTTTCTGCTCTGGCGTTTGTTTTTCACTAAACCCAGTATTACGCTGGAAAGCGATCATGTGATTTCTACGAAAAACCAGAGATATGATGCATCTCAGATTGAGTGTATTTATATGAATTACAGACGGATTGGCATCAAACTCTATGGTAAACGGTTAGTGCCGATGGATCTATGTTTTTATTTTCAACGAGGTCAGGAGTCCGCAGGCGTAGAAGCTGTGCATGAATGGGCGGCGCGAAACGACAAAGAGATCAAACATAAATTTTTTCAAACCGTGGGGTAGACCAGTACGTCTGTTGAGTATAAGGAATCGTTGGGGCTGAAGATTTTGGAGGAGTAGCGATGCAAACAATAGAGCAATTTCTAACGAGATCGATCTGAAGTGGTCGAGGTGTTAGGCTTTACGAGATCTGTTATCGCTAACACGATTATTGACGTAGATTTCTAAAAACCAGTAGGAGAGGTGCTTATGAGATATCTAACGAAAGAATGGTATGAGCTGTGTCAACAGACACATCTTCATTTTGGTTTAAGAGTACATAACGGAGCTAACGAGTCAGATGAGAATCTATTTTTAAGGCTGTATAAAAGAAAGGAAAAAGCACATGTGAAGCAGGAGCGAGAGCTATATAACTTGGACCCACGTTTCATGCTGGAGCATGATGGACAGGTGCTTACTCGTGTAGACAAAGCTTTCGGTGAGGAAGAAGTGACAGAAGAGGATCAGATCGTTTATCACATGCCTCCGGAAGAACGAGCGCATATCGAGAAACTCATTGCAGAATATGATGTACGTCCTCCGTTTGATGAGAAGAAATGTAAGGAAGAGTACAAAGAATCGATAGAGTGGAATTTTCAATACAAGGCGGAGAATTTGCCACAGGAAATCGTTGAACAAATTGCGGATATTCGTGTCTTTACGTTGGGTTATTGCACGAGAGAAGTTATGCTCCAGCTGAATAAACAGAGTGCAGAGAATAGAAGAGAAATGGAACGCATATCGAAAGAATTTAGAGAAGTGATGATGGCACAGGATATTTCCGATGAAATACATAATCGGGTTCAATATCATGATTGTACGGTAACGGAATTACTGACGGGTGATGAGGTCGTCATTCGTTTTGACACCCGTGGGGGCTTCACCAACATAAATAAACTTACGCTGGTTGCACCCGAAATCATCAAGCAAGACGGTGGGATTGTAGGCAGTTACTGGCTGTATCAAGAGCTGTATCGAATCGATAACGGATATGAGCTTCATGTTCTATTTGATGGAGAGCATATGCCTGAATTGATTGTTCGCTGTGCTGATATCCTCGTAGAGGAAGAATGAGAGAGCCTAAGGGGAAGAACATGGAGGAAATATAGTGAAGATTAGCACCTTAGAAACCAAATTAGCTTCAAGATACAATGAGTTCGATCCTGAACAGGATGGGAATAAAAATACGAAGTTCTCTGACATTATTATTGATGGTACATCGCTCTATCAAAGGCTGAAAAAACATGATTTGGTACCTTGTCTCGGATGGGGAAGCGATGAATATCAAAGGCTTCTTATTGATTATTTTTTACTTAAGAAACCACATGAATCCATGTATTATAGATATCCCATTTTAGTGTGTCCCTGGTGTGGGGATGAGGAGTGTGGATTTATTTCTGTAAAGATTGATAGGGAAGAGGATATTGTGATCTGGAGAGATTTCATATTGAACGACAAGAACCTACAGGTAGGCCCGTTTTATTTTGGTTGGGAAAATTATAAACAGGCCATCGAAAATACTTTTGGTACGGCAGGAATTCAGTAAGGAAAAAGGAGGATGAAGGAAATAGAGATGGAATGGACCACCAGTACCTTTGGTTATTTATCTACTCCCGTATTTGTCGTGGGCTTTGCATGTTACTTCTTTCCTGATTTTCTATACAAAATATTTGTCCTGATGAGATATCGAGAAATTAAACCGAATTACGAGTTTGAAGATAACCCACCTAATAGTGATATCCCTAAACATATCGAAATAATATTAAAAGTACTAGGCACCATAATGGTTATACTAGGGATCATATGGTTTTGGTTTTCGAAAGAGTTTTATGACTTATTATTTTGACAGCAAGGAGTTGGACACCATTTTTGAATTTATCTGGACTTTAGTGATCTCAATTATAAGTTTAATTGTCGTTCTTATCTTTGCAGCAATTGTACGTTATGCGATAGATTCATCCAGAACATCGAAAAAGCTGGATGTATTAATCAAAGAAGTACACTATCTGAAAACTGAAATTAAAAAATTGCAACACCATAAGCAGCAAGATGGTAGCAAGCATATTATTGATGAGAAAGTATAGATGAACACCTTGAAATTTTTCTGAGAAGGGAACGGACCTTGATGAACCCACAGGTGAACGTACAAGCTGTTTTTATAGACAGAGATGGAACAATTGGTGGTACAGGTCATTTTATTCATCCGAGAGATTTCAGATTATACCCCAATGCTCAAGAAGCAATTATGCATTTAAAGCGAGAAGGAATTATGGTACTGGCTTTTACGAATCAATATCGAATCTCACGTGGAGAAGCGAGTGTTGAGGATTTTGAAGAGCAATTTCGCGAGTACGGATTCGATCACTCCTATATATGTCCGCATGAGCAAGAATGCAGTTGCAGAAAGCCTAAACCCGGAATGTTATTACAGGCATCAGAGGAACACGGTCTGGATTTATCCAAATGTATCGTTATTGGAGATGTAGGAGATACAGACATGCTTGCTGCCCATGCCGTAGGAGCGACCAAGATCATGGTGAGAACAGGCTGGGGGGAATCTTCATTAACCAAATTCAGAGACAAATGGACGGAGACCGAACCTGATTATATCGCAGAAGATATTTGGGATGCCGTACAATGGATCATTCATGGAAGGGAATTCAGAGAATAAAAGACAGGAGGTACCTGTGTATGGGCATGTCAGACTATTACAAAAACCTGAGGGACAAGATCGGCAACGAGCTTGTTTTTATGCCGGGTGTAGCTGGGATTATCCGAAATGAACAAGGGAAGATCCTGTTCGGTCGTAAACATAACGAATCAACCTGGGGGCTGATTGCTGGAGCAATCGAGCTTGGTGAGACACCGGCGCAAGCGATAGTAAGAGAGGTACTGGAAGAGACAGGTCTAGTTGTTGAACCGGAGAAGATTATCGGAATATACGGGGGTGAAGCCAGACGGTTTACATACAGCAATGGTCATCAGGTTGAATATTTGACTATCGTATTTGAATGCGGGATCAGATCCGGACAACTTTCTCCCGATAATGAGGAGATGAAGGATTTGCAGTTTTTCCCGGAGGATCAGCTTCCACCCATGGCAAACCAGTACCCAGATTATATTTTTAGTTCCAACCAAGAGGAACGGGCGCATTTTGAAAGATAATCCATTGAACCTGTATCGAAATAAAATAGAAATGATCAATATGGAGTGGACCAGCAGTACATTTGGTTATATATCAATCCCGGTGTTTCTCATGGGTGTAATCGTTTATTTTTTTTCAGATATTCTATATAAGTGTTTCGTCCTCTTGAGATACAGACGTATTAAACCCAATTGGGAATTTGAAGACAATCCACCGAGCAGTGAGATTCCAAGATGGGTAGAAGTGCTATTAAAAGTAATTGGAAGTATTATGATGATGTTGGGGATTTTATGGTTTTGGTTTTCGGAAGAATTTTACGATTTTTGGTTTTGAGAAATGAGTGAGAATAACCCTAAAGGAAGAGTGGTCTTGAGAAGTTCAAAATACACACCGTATTATAGTTACATTGGCATTGTTTTATTTATCCTAACCCTAGTAGTAAATTTAAGTTTTAGATTTAGAGTGTCTTCGGATGAGGGCGTACTCTTTTTATTGTCTGTTTCAAATGCTGGATTATTGCTGTTTACTTTGGGATGGGAGTATTCGGAATTATAGAGGTATATTTAATATTGAAAACAAAGACTAGACTTAAATCCCGATTACATTATGGTAAGATCAGTACAGAAGAGTATATGATTAATCAGAGAAATTTTACATTCAGTTTCGTTGTAAGTATAAGTTATCTGGTTTTGATTTTAATTCAAATTGGATATGTCATTATACATTGGGACGAGATTAATGTTTAAGAAGAAATGTAATGACTTGTATTAAAGTTTTGCTCTATTGAGCTAAGAGCAGTAGAACAAACTATGCCTATAGGAGAGAATTAAAATTAATTATCAATGGCAAATCAAAAATGTACTAGATGAATGGACATGCCCATCCGAAATTGGAAAGGTAATTAAGGGGAATGTATTCGCTTTTGAACAATATCTTATCGTTGAAAATGCGTACATAGATACAATCATGGCGTTTCTAAAGGAAGCAGGACAGCAGACTCTACGGGCTATTCAAGTATCGGATCGATCGATCTCACAAGAAGATAAACGATCTGTGTTATATGAAGAAGAATTTAGCGACATCGGTATTAAGGAAGATATGACGTATAGCATTATTGAAATTCGCACGATATGTAAGATGATATTAAGAAATTATGCTGACTGTCAATTGTATGCCAAAGATCATTTTTTTGTGCATTTTGGTTGGGACTATTATATGTTCATCGGTAGTAGTCATGATTCATATCAGGCCATTAAATTTGCTGAAAGTAAAAACTTATTCGTTGAAGAATGTACTTCACCCTATTATTTTGAGGAATCTGATGTAACAAGATCGGTTGAATGGAGTGAAGTGGGCGCAGATGTTCCAGTCATTATTGGTGAAGAGGAAGTTCAACATGTTTCATTAGAGGAATACCGCGAGGTATTTGGTTTATCAGAAGAGCATCCTGTTTTTGGATATTTTAGAATAATGCAAGATCATCAAGATTTCTTTCAATCCAAGTTAAAGCATAAGTTGGATTTCACTAAATATAGGTATGGACTATGTGCTAGATGTTAATGCGAATAAGCCGCTTTGCTAACGTGCAATCGATAGTTGAATCCAAGAAGGCATAGCATCGGTAACTAATATTCAAGTATTGGGCTTTACCTTCGCTAATGATGATGTTCTTTTTCACATAGAGGGGGTTAGCGCTGAGATTTATAGTGAAGGTATTCGTAAGAATGAAGTTCAAGTGATGGCAGTAACTAGGAAATCTGAAGTTGCAGAATTAATAGAACGATTAAGCGAAATCAAACCAAGCAATCATTCACTGCCACTAGACGGAAATTATATAATCTTTTCAATTCCCAATAGTCATCAAGTTGAATACGTAGCGCTCGTATTTGAATGCAGGATCTGTAATTTTCCCCTGTACATCATCTTCCACCTCACGCCAAAAAGCATCCAGATTATGTGTTCAGTTTCAAACAGGAAGAGAGGGAGCATTTTGTTGAATAATCAAATGGGGAGTTTAAGAAGACCTTATAATTTGGATGAGAAGAATAGTTCGAACAGCCATAATTCATGGATTACCTCAGACAAGCACCATGGTGACTTACTTGCCAGTAAAGAACTTATCTATGACAAGTGTGGCTTTGTATGCTCACAACCACATGAAGAAGCACAAAATGCTGAATATGGTGCATATGTGTTCACCATAAATGCTCTCTCCATTCGATTTCGCGTCGCCAAAACCACGCCAACCAAGATTGGACAATTTGTTACCCTATGGCAGCGGAGTGAGGATGGAACGACACAGCCATATGATGGATCAGATCCAGCAGATGTGTATGTCATTAGTACGCGCGCAGGCAACCACTTTGGTCAATTTGTATTTCCAAAGCATGTATTGTTACAGCGAGATATCATATCGGATCAAGGCAAAGGTGGCAAGCGCGCCATACGTGTATATCCGCCTTGGGACAAGCCAACAAGTAAGCAGGCTCACAAAACCCTGCAGTGGCAGCTTGGATACTTCCTGGAAGTACCTTTTACTGAACCATTGAACTGTGATCAAGCCCGGGTACTTATGATAAACCATTATAATCACCTATGATTTAGGAGTGTGGTCATGATCGTATTAACGTCAGCAATAGCATTTACCTTCCTGATCCTAATCGTGATTCTCTTTCAAGTTGCTTTAGCGGTAGGTGTGCCGTGGGGCGAGTATGCTATGGGTGGGAAGTTTCCCGGGAAATACCCCATCTCCATGCGTTTTGCCTGCATAGTTCAGATTGCGATTTTGGCATTCATGGGTATCATTGTTCTGAGTAAAGCAGGGTTGTTTTGGCCTCAGTGGTCTGTTTTTGCAGAGACAGCAATCTGGTTTATCGTCGCGTATTTAGTACTTGGGACGATTTTGAATCTGATTACGAGAAGTGTATGGGAACACAGATTGAAAGAGGTGATTCCATTGGTAAATCCATAAACGGAGAAAAATCCATGTATTAGCTTGAATAAACATGCGGTTTTTCTCTGCCTATGATATGAAAATACTCATATAGAGGAGAAGAATTGACATGTTAAATCAATTAAGCAATTCCATTTATTATATGTCCAACGATAATGATAGAGAAAGACCGGTACTAGGCTTGGTGTGTGGGGAAAAACATAGTCTGGTGATCGATGGTGGAAATTCGGTTCAACATGCCAGAGATTTTATCGAGGAAATTCGATGCTTAGATGTGCCGCCCATTCAGTATGTGGTTATTACGCATGCGCATTGGGATCATTTTTTGGGAATGAATGAATTCGGTGCGACGATTATCGTTAATCGTTTAACTAATAAGCGCTTGAATGAATGGAGAGATTATTCATTTGATGATGCTACCTATGTAAGTATGTAGAGGCCAAAAAGATTAGTGCACACTGTATGGCGGTTATACAGAATGAGATACCTGAAAGGGAGTCTTTTGTGTTGGGTAGATCGGGTATCGTCTTTGAACAATACCTCGAGATCGATCTAGGAAACAAGGTCTGCATGCTGGATCAGATTCGAAGTACACATACGGACGATTCAACCATTGTATATATTCCGGATGAAAAGACGATTTTCCTTGGAGACAGTCCGTATTCTACAACGACTCGTTCGTTATTTCATTATAAGCAGGATTTGTTATTACCGATGATACAGGATATCGAGCGATATGATGCGGAGCACTTCTTGTTAGGGCACGAGTCCATATGTGATTCTGAAGAGATGAAAATATTCTTCGAACAGCTAATCGCTTGCAGTAAATCAGTGAAAACTGCTTCCTTGGAGGAGGCCATAAGTTTGTTTGAAAGAGAACAGCGGCGTGTTCCGGTGGGGGATGAGCTCTTTTTTCTAAAAGCAATGGTTAATGATCGAATCTTGCAGGTCCAAAAAGATTAGATAGTCCTTATATTGTTATCACAGTAATGGTTTAGGCAGGCAGCTGGCTATATAGTCAGCTGTTTTTTTATAGCGGCTCATCTTTGAAGAGCTAACGGACTTAATGAGGTAAACTATAGTGAATATGTATTGCTTTTATAGGGAGGAGAGATCGCTTAATGACAAATTCCTACGAGATACCCCATTTGCTGAAAGAAATCATCACATGGGAGGAAGAGATTAAACAGGAAGTTCCTTATTTGGAGACACCAACAGGTTATTTTCTACAATTTGATCCACATGATAATGGCGGGTATATGAGTTCTCCAGTTGACGCAATCATGTTTGCACGTACCGGAATGGGTGGTATTCATTTCTCCTTCTTGACTGATTTTGGAAATGTTACTGATTTGAGTGTAGTGCCTATTGTTCGGGTTGATCCCATGGCTTTTGGAAGTTATGCGAGGATTGTAGCTAGAAATATTAGAGATTTTTTTGCCTTTGGATTCTCGGGACATGAGGGACTTCTGTTGAATGAATTTGAATCGAAACAACAATATTTGGACTACGTGAAGGAGCAAGAGGACAACACGAGCGAAAGTGAGTATTTTGACAAGAAAAAGTGGGACCGAGAACAAGAGAAGGTGAGAGATTTGGCTGTGCAACGTTTTGGATTTCAGCTTATCCATGACGGATACTCCTATAGTAAGGAAGTTCGGCAAACAAGGCGAAATGAAGTTATTTTAGATACCTTAGATGGTCTTGGTGTTGGAGTGGGAGATGCATTGGTGGATTACTCCAAGAGAGTAGTTCCTCATCCGTGGCATGAGAAGGAAATTTCGTATGATCAAGATGAACAGCTTATATCCTATATCTCCAGTGCAGAGCAGGTAGGACTGTTTAGTTTATTACGAGATGTTCAGGCACAAGGATTCGATAATAGTGATGTGTTTCGAGCGATCCACAACCGATTTGTTTCGCTTGGATTGTCTGTGGAGGAACAAATGCTGGCACGTTATTTACACAAGTTATATTGAATGTAAAATATAATTTTGGTGGCAGGCAGCCGGTTTGCAGAGAAGTACTTACTAAATAAATAACAGGGCAGAGTTCCATCTTACGGAGCTTTGCCCTGTTTTCGTTTGCACTATCAGTAACGTGGAATTAATTAATGATGATGATGCGCATGGGCATCTGGTGCGTCGCCTTTGACGGTACATAATACCGAGGTGTCATGCAGATGTTTTTCGGACTCCACTTGGAGCGTCACATGTTTGATTTCTTTATGTTCCAGCATATGTTCAATCTTCTGAATCAGGATCTCGGATGCATAGACATCCATCGTTCCATCCACCACGATATGAGCGGTCAGCGCGTTCAAGTTACTGGTAATGGACCAGACGTGCACATCGTGAACGCCTTTAACGCCATCGACTTGTTTGATGGTCTGCACCAGTTCATTCACATCGACATTGGCTGGAGTGCCTTCCATCAAAATATGCAGGGATGATTTGGTGACATAGAAACCACTTCGTAATACCAACGCCGCGACAATTACACTTGCAAGTGGATCGGCCCAACCCCAGCCAAAGAACATCATGAGCAGGGCTGCCGCAATGGCCCCAACCGATCCCAGCATGTCGCTAATGACATGGAGATAAGCACCGCGCATATTCAGATTATTTTCCGTATCACTACCTCGCATCATGATCCAGGCCACCAGAATATTGATGAGCAACCCAATGACGCTGATGATCAACATGCCTACGGTTGCGACTTCTGGCGGGTTGATGAAACGCCCAATCGCTTCGTAGAAAATGTAGAGTGCAATGGCGATTAACGTAATTCCGTTTAACGTAGCGGCCAAAATTTCAAATCTTCTGTATCCGTACGTTTTGCCAGTATTCACCGCTTTTTCACCAAAGGTGAACGCCAGCAAAGCGATCCCGAGCGCAATGGAATCGGACAACATATGACCTGCATCCGAGATAAGCGCGAGACTGTTGGTGATGAATCCACCAATGGCTTCAACGATCATATAGATGGTAATAATAATGAAGGAAAACAACAGGACTTTCTTGTTATTGGTGGTGTGAGCGTGGTTGTGTCCATGATCTTGCCCATGGTTATGACTGTGATGATGTCCGGACATATAAATCCTCTCCTTTGGAGCCTTGCTCCGTTATGTAATATGATTTCTAGTGTGGAATATAGATGATTTTTGGCAATGTGTGATCATCTACAAATGAATATATGAGCGTTCGTTCATATGTTATGGATTTATTATAGTTCTGCCTCTTAGTAGTGTCAACCAGATTTAAGAAAATATAAACATGTCCAGGGTGTCTCCATGCATGTGCTGGCGAATAAGATTGCTTTTATGCTACCATCTGTGCAGGATCAAAGTGAGATATACTCGCTACATAGAAGGGCGGACAACGATATGAAACATCTGCTGCTGGCAGACGATGATGCCAATATTCGAGCACTCCTGCGGCATGTCATGACTAAAGAAGGGTATCGGGTCCATGAAGCGCAGGATGGATTGGCAGCGGTCAAACTGATGCAAGAAACGCCGATCGATCTGGCGATCCTCGATGTGATGATGCCCGGCATGGACGGACTGGAGTTATGTGATTACATTCGGCAGCACTACGATATTCCAATTATGTTGCTGACGGCACGAGATCAGCTATCTGACAAGAGAGATGGTTATTTGAAAGGAACAGATGAATATGTGACCAAGCCATTTGAACCGGAAGAATTAGTCTACCGGGTAAAGGCGTTATTTCGTCGGTACCATCGCACATCCAGCGATATTATCCGTATGAACCGGATCGTCATTGACCGTAACAATGTGGAGGTTACCGATGGGCAATCCATTCTCTTTTTACCGATGAAAGAATTTGAATTACTCTCACAGCTTGCCCAGTTTCCAGGGAGGTTGTTCTCGCGGGATGAGCTCATTCGGCTCGTTTGGGGAGCAGACTACGAAGGAGATGACCGTACCGTTGATGTACATATCAAGCGATTGCGTGATCGTTTTGCCGATTATACGGACGATTTCATCATCCAGACTGTGCGGGGTATTGGTTACAAGATGGAGGTGAAAGCACCTTGAGGACCTTGTACGTCCGGGTATTCCTCATTACAATTGCCGTGATTATGGTCAGCGGCATGCTTGGTTTTCTTTTGTCCAACATCTACTATCATACAAAGCTCAAGGATTTCAATGATGAGAAGCTGGTGGGCATCGCGATGCAAATGAAGCAATTTGTGGAACAGCAACCCGGTACAATGGAGGATTATCTGAACAATGCTGCCGCACTCGGGTACGAAATCTATGTGACGGATGGAAAAGGCAACGACCAATTCTACGGCCGCGAATTCCGTGAGAAAGATCTGGACAAGCAAGTTGTAGAACTGGTGTTGAATGGTGAGGTATACCATGGCGTCGCCCAGTTTCCAAGCAAACCGTTCATTACCGGCTTCTTTGATAATCAATTAAGCAATACCGTGGGTGTTCATCTACAGCTAGGCAGTGCGAATTACGCCCTCTTTATGCGTCCGGATGTAATTCTGCAATTCGGTGAGCTACGGATCTTTTTTGCGCTGATTGGAGCATTGACGATAGGTATTAGTATCCTGATCTTTCTGATCAGTACCCGTTATCTGGTCAATCCGATTGAACGTCTGTCCGAGGCAACCAAACGGATTGCGCAAGGAAAATATAATCTGAAATTGCCTACCGCACGGCGTGACGAGATTGGGCAATTGGCCCAGCATTTCATGACCATGAGTCGTGAATTGGAGAGGGTAGATCAGGCGCGGCAGCAGTTTGTATCGAATGTATCGCATGAGATTCAATCACCGTTGACCTCGATTCAGGGTTTTGCCCAATTGGTGGCGGATCGGGATCTGCCTGAACAGGAAAGAGAGCACTATGCATCAATCATTGAGGAGGAGAGCCGTCATCTCTCTTTGCTCAGCAAACAACTGCTACTCCTGTCCTCCCTAGAACAAGGCAACGAAGATCTGAGCAAAGTAAAGTTCTCTCTGCGAGATCAATTCCGGCAAGCCGTTCAGGTGCTGCAATGGCAATTGGAAGAAAAAGAACTGTTGCTTCGGATTTCGGTGCCTGAATCCATCCAGCTAGTCGGTAATGAAGTGCTGCTCATGCAAGTTTGGATGAATCTACTGGGCAATGCGGTGAACCATCTACCACAGGGAAGAAGCATTGAGATTCACGCCGAGCAGACAGATAACCAGTGTGTGATTCAGATTCGGGATACAGGAGACGGAATTGCTGCGGAGCATCTGCCTTTCCTGTTCGATCGATTCTATCGGGTGGATCGTGCGCGGGAACGTTCTTCTGGACGAACCGGGCTTGGACTTGCCATTGTGCAGAAAATTATCCGAATTCATGACGGTACAATCGAGGTTTCCAGTTCGCCTGAGGGTACGGTCTTTATCGTGACACTTCCGCAGATGTAATCTGTTATTCATTTGCCGTTCATTTTCGCCTCCTATACTTGGATTATCAAGAGGGAGGTCACAGAACATGTACTTGGCTATTCGGGAAATGAGGTATGCCAAAGGGCGCTATGCCTTAATTGCTACAATCATGGTGCTGGTTTCATTTCTGGTACTGTTTGTTACAGGTCTTGCACAGGGGCTGGCGTATGATAACGCAGCTTCGGTCAAAAATATGGCAGCAACCCACTTTGTGCTGGAGCAGGATTCGAATCATCGCTTTACCCGGTCACAAGTGGATCAGGATCAACTTAATCAAGCTCGCTCCGTAGTGGGGCAAGAGAACGCTGAGCCACTCGGTGTGAAAATGACAACCGTCAGTCCAACCGGCGACACAAAAAAGATCGATGTCACGCTGTTCATGGTTAATCCGGAGGGCTGGCTTGCTCCAACGGTGACTGAAGGGTCTCCGATTACGGATCAGACAAAAGGGCAGGTTGTGGTGGACCAAAAGTTGTCTGAATCTGGTGTCACGATTGGTACCGTTCTGGTCGATCAAGCTTCGGGAACGGAGTGGACCGTTGGTGGATTTGTACAAAATGAGTCCTTCAGTCACTCCCCAGTGATGTTCCTGAATGAACAGGAATGGCTTACGCTTCAAGGAGGTTCACGAACTTCGCAAGGTTCAGCAGACACCAATGCCAATGCTCCGATATACAATGCTATTGCGATTAAGGATGGGGGCGATCAGGTAGACCGCCTGAGTGCTGCAATGCCTAATATGGAAGTCATCACAAAGTCGGATGCCGTATCGGCCATTCCTGGATATAAGGAAGAGCAGGGATCGTTGCTCATGATGATCGCTTTTCTATATGTCATCTCGGCGTTTGTACTTGCGGTATTCTTCTATGTCATCACGATTCAGAAAACGAGTCAGTTCGGGATATTAAAAGCCATCGGAACACGGAATGGTTATCTGGCGGGTAGTGTTTCGTTACAAGTATTAGTTCTGTCGGTTGGCAGTCTGGTCATTAGCGTACTGTTGGTTCGACTGTTCGAGTCCATTCTACCAGCATCGATGCCGTTTCAATTAGGCTTGTCCACCCTCGCACTGACCTGTGTATTATTCATACTCATGTCTGTGGCGGGTTCGTTATTCTCGGTGTGGAAGGTTACCAAAATTGATGCACTTGATGCGATTGGGAGGACAGCAGCATGAGAAACCGATTGGTATTACAGGGAATTACACAGACCTTTGAAGATGGCGGCAGCAAACGCACGATTCTGGACAAACTGGACCTTGAGGTTGCCGAAGGGGAACTTGTGGCCGTAATGGGGCCTTCCGGCTCGGGTAAAAGTACATTCCTGTCCATTGCTGGCGCACTTCTTGAACCTACGGAGGGGCAGGTTCTACTGGATGGGGCCTCGATTATGGGTAAAGGCAAACAGGAGATATCCGATATGCGGCTTCAGCAGCTCGGCTTTATTTTTCAAAGTGCTAACCTCATTCCGTATCTGAAAGTAGAAGAACAACTCATGGTGGTCGCAAAGCTCGCCGGAACGGAAAAAAACAAGGCGGAGAAGCGCGTTCATGAGCTATTAGACACGGTGGGCTTGACCCATCGGCGGAAGGCATATGCAGAGAAGCTGTCTGGCGGAGAACGTCAGCGGGTCGCCATTGCAAGGGCATTGATGAACGATCCGGCTGTCCTGCTCGCAGATGAACCGACAGCCAGTCTGGATGCGGAACGTGGGCTGGATATTGTCGGCATGATTGCACGGCTCGTGAAAGAGCAGGGCAAGAGTGCAGTGATGGTTACGCATGATGAGCGGATTTTGCCGCTCTGTAGCCGGGTTCTTTTTTTGGAAAATGGGAAACTTGTGCAGCATTAGAAGGAGATGGTCTGAGAGTCTGGAGAGAATACTGATCCAAGGCTTAAGGGCAGAGAGTATAAGAAGAGGGTCACGTATCCCCGGTGGGAAGGTGGCCTTCTTTCTGTGTTTTCGACTATAATTGGAAGAATAGAGGAATTAGATAGAGAGGATCGGGTGCGGATGAGTAGCTTGAGTGCGGAACTATTTCCGGCGCTGAGTACGTCGATTCATTGGGGAATTATTGAGGCGGAGTTTAGATTGAACGACATCGTGGATGAAAAGCTGGTGAGTAATATTAGCATCATTCCGTTTGTCGGGGATCAATGTGTTGTCTTCCAACTGGATAATGGAGCTTGGGAGCTGCCTGGGGGGACGCTTGAAGCAGGTGAGCATTATATGGATGGACTGAAGCGTGAACTGATGGAGGAACTTGGGGCAGAAATGCGGTCCTATCAGATCTTTGGTCAATTCTATTGCACATCCAGTGCTTTGGAACCGTATCGACCGCATATCCCGCATCCCCATTTTGTACGAATCATTGGATATGGAGATGTTGAACTTGTCGGTGATCCGCTGAATCCGGAAGATGGCGAGCAGGTGGTTGCAGTTGAAGTAGCAGAGATTGATGAGGCGATCCGAAGATTCCAGGAACAGAACAGGCATGACATTGCAGAAATGTACAAACTGGCTCATATGCTACGAGAAGAAGCTAAATAGTATTTTTATAAATTAGAACAAGCATGATTTTGAACAAAAAAAGGTAACAACGTATTAAATAAACTTTGCCTTGGGAGTGATATCTAATGCAGGAACTTTTTAAGAAGATCATCAATACAGAAGTCAAACCCGTATTTGCCAAACACGGCTATTCCAAGAAAAATCTGAATTTCTACAAAGCGGATGGAAATCTCGCATACAAGTTCAACATTCAAAGAGCAAAGTATAACACCATTCGTCAAGTCCAGTTTTATGTTAATTGTGGTGTTCATTCCACCGAACTTGCGGAGTTGCATTCCGTTGGATTGAATGGAGACATATTGGAGTTCACATCTCATTTTACCTGCCGAATCAGAGAAATAGCCCCTGCCGCTCCGGCCCACTATACCTTAACGCCTGATATCGATCCAGACGCTTTATCGAAAGAACTGGTGTCACATTTGGAAGAGGGCATTTCATTCCTACACTCGCTGACAGGGGCCAGAGATATAGTCCATTATTATATGGATAAGACAGCGCTACATTTAAGCGAAGTAACCTTCCGCTTCCTGCTAAAAGCCGGCGATACGGAAGAAGCCAAGCATTATTTACAGCAACTGCACGCCAAATACGGAGCCGAAAAGCGCTGGACGATATTAGAAAAGAAATATGCAGCCGTTTTTGCCGAGTATGGATTGTAAACTTTGCTCCAGACAAATAGCCAAAATGAAAGGGGATAACATATGAACGATACTCAATATAATTTAAATTTTGAGAAACTGTGTAATGAATTACAGCTTGGTGATTTGATTAGTTCGCCCAAGCCGATTTCAGGTGGACTTCTTCATCGAATGTACGCCATTGAAACGACGCAAGCTAATTATGCAGTTAAGGCATTGAATCCCCAGATCATGATAAGACCTACTGCTGTGCAAAATTATATTGATTCAGAAAAAATAGCAAGCGTGGTAGCTGAACATATCCATGCTCAACCTGCAAAAAGGTTAAAGGGTGCTTATATGCATAACATTGATAATCAATTCTATCTAATATTTGATTGGATTGAGGGTCAACGTTTGGAACAAGATGAAGTTACTATCAATAACAGTTTTCTGATGGGAACGATCCTTGCAGATATCCACAAAACGGATTTTAGACAACTAGAATTGGATAGTTCACAGGTGACTAATTCTAAAAAAATAGATTGGATGTTTTATCTGAACAAAGGAAAAAATGAGAATTCGGAATGGATTGAGATTTTGGATTCCAATATGGATAAGCTGTATGAGTGGAGCATGAAGGCTAAGAATTCATCTTCAATTCTAGCATCCGATAATGTTATTAGTCACAGAGATCTGGAGCCTAAGAATGTGATGTGGAGAGAAGACATACCTATTATTATAGATTGGGAATCGGCAGGTTATATTAATCCAATGCATGATCTGGTAGAAACAGCTGTGTATTGGTCAGTAGATAGCTCTGGAAGTTTAAACAAGGGGAAGTTCTTGGCTTTTATAGCTGGATATGAGAAGAGAGTGGGTAGTCTAACAGCCAATTGGGAAGTGGTTCTGGATAATGGTTTTGCTGGAAAGTTGGATTGGCTCGAATATAGTCTAAAACGGTCACTGTGGATTGAATGTACGGACGTAGATGAACAGTTAGTAGGAACATCACAAGTCATTTGGACTTTAGATGCTTTAAAACAATACGAAAATATGATTTCAGATTTTAAGATCTGGTTGAATACTTAAATAAGGAACACTCAAAACATGCGAACAAGGACATTCATATTATAAAAAAAGTGATTGTCCAACCTGTCCAATGTGCGAAGCTGAACGTAAGCCAACAGAGGGATTTCTAGCCTTTCTGTCAGCCCGCCAGACGTGCTTTGGAGAATGAAGGCATTACGACACTACTGCAACTTGCGGAGTACACGGAGAAAGAGATCCTGATGTTGCATGGAATCGGGCCATCTGCCGTGCCCGCTTGAAAGGCTGATCATCTTCATTTATCAATTCAATCTTCTACCCCTTGCTCAATCTACCGGGTTTCTCCATTTTTTTTAAGCACAAACGTCCCATGTTTACCGTTCCTTCCAGTAATATGTCTGAGATAAAGGTGTTAATTTGGAAGGACTGATAATCATGAGTAATATACGGGTTCTACTTTATATAATGTGTGCTCAATAGTTGGACCGAGATCAGCATCCAATTGGTGAAATTTAATCCTGAAATATAGACTTTTTAGAAAGTTTTTTATATTATTTTTTTGCCTAAACGAGGGAAGAAATTCTGGGTCTTTCTCGACATCACCAAAACGTTCAATCCATTGCTTTATGTAAGTCTGACTAAGTATCTTTCTATTTAAGACACTAATGATGGATTTCACCATTCTTTCATCTTCCCCATCGGAGTATACGCAGTCTGTAACGGTTATCTTTTGATAAACTAGGTCGAGGATAGTTAAGAGATCCGTCTCATCTAGTTCGGTACATTGAGCTAAATCATCCAAAACATCTGCTGCGTGTGCTATGGCATGAGCCCAGCCTTTTACTTCGTCATATCCACGGTAATCACGCTCTTTTTGTACATTGTAGAATACGTTCTCTTTGATCTGATGAATGTGTTCTTTTGAGAGAAATGGTGATTCTCTATGTCTGGATAAAAAGAGTGATATAACCAACATAGAGAAAGATCGAGTGAATACAGCGTCTGAATTCGTGTCTCCAAGTCTAAAATGCAAATGGTTTTCATCCAAGACTACGGGTAAGATTTGCTCTAGTTCGTACACAGTCAGAGCATGAGCAGGAATCCAATTCGATAAGGTTGTGTAAATTAATTCATCACGTAGCTGGGCATCCAAAGAACCGATGTTATGTATCATTTCTTGTACTAATGGAAATATATCTGAAGGTGCTTGGTAGTCATTCTCTTTTATTAATAACAACTTGTCTTTTAATTCCATTCTACACACTCCTATGAGTAAACTATCATTCAGGTTGCCTTGGTTATATTATACAATTTATAAGGAGTGATGCCCACATGGCAAACGATAAAGGAACACTCAGAACATGCGAACAAGGACATTTGTATTATAAAAAAAGTGATTGCCCAACCTGTCCGACGTGCGAAGCTGAACGTAAACCGACAGAGGGATTTCTAGCCTTATTGTCAGCTCCCGCCAGACGGGCCTTGGAGAATGAAGGCATCACAACACTACTGCAACTTGCGGAGTACACTGAGAAAGAGATCCTGAAACTTCACGGAATCGGGCCATCTGCCATGCCTAAACTGCGAAACGCATTGGAAGAAGAGGGATTGTCATTTAAGAAATGACCCTCTTCACTCCTGTCATTTAATCCACAACGGAAGTAATCTCCTTCATCGTTACCTGATAAAACTAGTAACCTGTGCCTTGACACTCGTAGTACAATAAGGAAGTTGTGTAAAATTCTATATGAGAGGAGGACGGAGAGATCGCTATAAGGAGAGTGTGAAAATACATACAACGCACGTGAAGTAAAGGGATAGAAGCACCCGTAGATTCGATTGGCATTATTACTATTACGAGGAAGACTCATCTCAGAAAAACAAAACTGCATAAGGAAGTGTTACGAGGTGGAACCACATATTGAAGAGCAAAAAACAGACTACCGTCCACTAGGTGTGTCGGGATTGGGTGGTTGGCTGATTCTCATCCAGATTGGATTATTTGTTACGGTAATTCTACTTGCAGTGCAATTATTTCAGCAGATAATACCCACATTCACAACTGAGACTTGGGAAATGCTAACTTCCAAACAATCAGACTATTATCACCCATTATGGGGTCCAGTACTTATTTTTGAGATGGTGTACAATACGCTGTTTTTATTATTCAGTGTATATACAATTTTTGTGTTTTATAGCAAGAAAGCAATATTACCCCGTCTGATGATAATCTTCTATGGTCTCAGTCTGATTGTAGGTATTATTGATTACCTATTATTGCTCCAGATTCCGTTAGCAAAAGAATTGGAAGATGGAAGCTCGATCAGAGAAATTGCTAAATCTGTCATCACTTGTGCCATTTGGATTCCTTATTTTATCAAATCCGAGCGAGTTCATAATACATTTGTAAGATAAATGGTAAGCAGGAAATACCCGATCTTGGATAGAAGCTATCTGAGGTCGGGTTTATTTGATACATATTAAGGAGATGACACATGGGGTTTAGGATGGAATACGGAGACACCAATTTTATTGCATTAGTCAACGCGGATCAATACAAGACGTACGTAAGTGAAGACTGGGAGCTGGATATGCTGTTAAACCATTTTGTTCAGGAGATGCAGATTGGAAACATATTAGTTCTCCAAATGACTAATGAAGGTGTTGAGCATTCATGGACAACGGAGTTTACTTTTGAAAATAATATAGACGTTGAAAGCTGCTATAGAAGAGCTAAAGGATACATCCAGGTTACTGATAATCAGTTATATCTGGTGGACTACACCTGTCTGACCATGGCAGCTCAATTTGAAGATTGTATCGTACCAGACGATAATTGCGCCAGATATAGAATTGAG
The DNA here is from genome assembly GCF_056395745.1 of Paenibacillus sp. 10L310. NCBI lineage: Bacteria > Bacillati > Bacillota > Bacilli > Caryophanales > Paenibacillaceae > Paenibacillus > Paenibacillus sp. 10L310. Next base: position 275,273 of record NZ_JBFTKC010000001.1, read on the forward strand.
TTACAAAACGGAACGTATCAGGTAGAAATCATTCAGTATTATAATCCAGATATTGGAGAGTACGTTGGAATAAAGGAAGCAGAACTTATTATGGATTTTAAGAAAGTAACTGAGCTTGGAAAAAATGAGGATAAAGTGATCTGGTGCAGTTATATGTAGATGGAATGGGTGAACCACGGATGCTCTTGAGTATTTATTTTGAAGAAGACAAAGATCTGCTTACATGGGAAGCGGAGAGTGAAGGATAAAAATAAACGAATATACTAAAGAGAAGATGGAGGCGATGACATGAGCGATAAACCAATCGAACTGTTGCAACGTTTAAAATCTTTATCCGGCCCATTTCCAACGTGGGATATGGGGCAGTTACCGGATCGGCCGGGGAAGTTATTTTTGGAGTGGTTGAGATTGGCGGTTGAGAACGAAGTGAAAGAACCTCATGCTATGACAATATCCACCGTGGATCAAGACGGTTATCCTGATGCGCGGGTGTTGATTTTGAAGAACGTAATCGACGAAACGTTTTATTTTGCCTCCAGTTCGGAGAGCCGAAAAGGGCAGCAGTTGAAGGAGAATCCTCATGTCGCTCTGACATTCTACTGGCCTTCCCTTGGAAGACAGATTCGGATAAGGGGAATTGCGGAGGATCGGGGAGATGAAGCGGGTGCTGATGATTTCCGCAAACGTTCAGCTGGAGCAAGAGCAGTTGCTATGACAGGACATCAGAGTGAGGTTTTGGATAGCGAGGAAGTGCTGGATAGTTCCATTGAAGCTCAGAAGGAAAAGATAAGACGTGACCCCAGTGTTGTTACACCTCATTGGCGTTTATATGCCGTGAATGCACAAGAGGTGGAGTTTTGGCAGGGAGATTCGGAACGCAAGCATGTACGAGTCCAATATGTGATGCAAGATGGGCAGTGGAAGTCACTCAGATTGTGGCCTTGATTGTACAACAGATGAGTCAGGCAATATGAAGCGAGCTGCTGTGTGTTTCTTTTTCCTAACAATCTGAGGGAGGATAAATCTATGAAAACGATTGAAAGTTTCTTCGAACCATTTCCCATGTTGGAAACCGAACGGACGTTACTCCGACCTCTTACCTATGATGATCTGGAGGATATGTACAGTTACTGCGTTGTACCTGCTGTATCGGAGTTCACGACCTGGGACGCGCATCAGAGCAAAGAAGACACTAAAGCTTTTTTAGATTTTGTCATGAGTCGCTATGAAACGGATCTAATAGGCCCATGGGGGATTGAAGATAAACACACTAAGAGGCTGATTGGTAGTTGTAACTATCTAGGGTGTGACAGCGATAACAGGAGAGTTGAACTGGGATATGTGTTATCTAATCAATTTTGGAATCAGGGCTACATGACCGAGGTAGTGAAACGAATCATCCAATTTGGATTTGATGAAGTGGGGCTCGAGCGAATCCAGGCCAGATGTTTAGTGGAAAACACAGGTTCTGCCAAGGTCATGGAGAAGGCAGGCATGCAATTCGAAGGTGTGCTGAGGAAATACATGAAGGTAAAAAATGAGCTTCAAGATCTGAAGATGTATGCTATCGTAAAAGAAGACTTCTACTCGTGTTAAATAAAGAACGTGTTATTGAAAAGTCGTGTGTCATTTATCATGCTGGCGAGCCATAGATTTTCCTATAATCCTAAATTTATCAGTGATACACAATAAAAGCAGAAGTAAGAAATAGCTTGAATTGCTACATCAAAAGGTCAAGGTATCGTATTTTATATTGTCTAATTCAATAATTATATGCCTAGCTTTGGCCCATTCCTGATCGTTGAGGATATGGGTTTTATTTTTGTTTTCAGCAAGCAACGTACATAATGTCATATCTTGAACCTGATGCTTTCCGCTATAATCTTCAAGTTATTAAAACATGGATTGAATGAAGGAACCAGGAGGTACAACGAATTGACGACCAAAAACAGATATAAATCACTCGAACTGGAAACCCCCGGCGTATATGAGCTAGAAGGGCTTGAAGTGGGAGTGACATCGAACTGCAATTATAAATGTGACTACTGCTGCGCCTACAATCGGGATGATGGAGCGTGTATCAATAGTCAGGAAGTCATCCGTATTATTAGTGAGCTTCCTCGTCTCAAGAGAGTGCGATTGTCAGGGGGAGAAGTTACTCTGAAATACCAGGATTGCCTGGAGATTGTGACGTACTGTACGGCACATGGCATCGATACACAATTGAACAGTAATGCCAGTCTGCTGACTGAAGAACGAATCATCGCGTTGCGTGATGCAGGCTTGTCCAACATTCATATCTCGTTCAATTATACGGATGCGGAGTCGTATGCTACGTACTACCGCGTGCATCCTCGCATGTATGAAAGGTTGGAGCAGAATATCCGTCTGTGCACGGAAGCCGGTCTGGAGACGGTGCTGGAAACGTTACTATTTGAAGGTAATCAAGCGAACATGCAGGCCATTAGCGATAAGGTGTATGATCTGGGTGTGCGCATCCATGAGATCCAGAACAGTATTAAGATGCCGCATACCGACTGGACCCAGATTGTATCCAAAGAGTCCCTTGTTCGATCTGTTACGGAATTAATTAAACATAAAAAGCCAGATACAACGCTCTATTTCACCTGTATGGATCGGTTCGCTGAACAGTTGAATTTGCGCGAACAACCTGGTGTGTATTTCTCTAATTGTGTGGATGGCACGAAACAGTTGCACCTGCACGGCAACGGGGATATTATCATCTGTGAGTTATGCCATCCTGTGGTGATTGGCAACATCTACAATGGAACGTCGTTGAAGGATATCTATACCCAGCAGCCGCCGGCGTTAACGGAGTTTTTGGAAAAGCGGCCTTGTCCCGCGTACGATGCTCTTTTTGCAGACGCATAACAGGAAGACCTGATGAAGATATGTGATATGAATGTTGAACGAATATGTACACGATAACAGTGACATTTAGGGTTATATAGACTGAAATCAAGGTGATCTGGTTTCCTCAATGGGAAAACGGATCACCTTTTTTTATTGAACTATTCAGTTACACAATAACAGCGATTGGAGGGTTGTTCTGTCATCGGAGTGGCTAGTGTAAATAATCTTTAGTTCAATTGATATGGTTTCAGATTCATTTAAGCTACCTGGCCTAATATGGCTTTAAGAACTTAGATGAAGAGGTGAGCTTCACATGATGAAGATTGATGAGAAACCAACCCGGAAAGAACCACATAAACGACCGATCTCTCCAAGAAAGCGCAGATGGCTCATCATCACACTTGTCATCGTGCTTGCGGTAGGTGGAATCCTGTATAGTCTGGCTGACCGTTACCTGATCCGGCATGTACAGGTGGTTGTAGCGGATGAGAACACGGCAACGGTAGCAACGGGCACCAACAATGATTCCAGCAGTACTTCGACCACCGCAACTGAAGTGAGTGCAACGTCAGATGATTGGAATTATTCGAGTGATGATATGAAAGTCAATATTGAAAAGGTACAGACCGGCTCTGGCTCGGATCAGATTACGTATTATGTCGCCGATGTTCAGCTAACGGATGCAAGCAGCCTGCGAACTGCGCTAGCGGACAACAGTTTTGGAACGAACATCACCGAGAATACGTCAGAGATTGCCGCAGCCAACAATGCGATCTTTGCCATTAATGGTGACTACTACGGATTCCGTGATGATGGTGTCATTATCCGAAATGGAACGTTGTATCGGGACAGCCCCACGCGGGATGCACTTGCCCTGTTCAACGATGGTACGATGAAAACATATAACGAGAACGAGATTTCTTCCTCGGAACTGCTGGCCGAAGGTGCAACCGATACACTATCCTTTGGGCCCATTCTGATTCAGGATGGCGAGATTGTCAGTGATTTTAGCAGTGTGAAAATCGATAATAACTTCGGTAATCGTTCCATTCAAGACGCAAATCCAAGAACAGCGATCGGCATGATTGCTCCGAATCATTATGTCTTTGTGGTGGTGGACGGACGGCAGGACAACAGCCGTGGCATGACTCTGGCAGAACTGGCGGATGTCATGAAAGGCCTCGGAGCAACCGGGGCTTACAATCTAGACGGCGGCGGTTCATCCACGATGTATTTTATGGGCAGAGTTGTCAATAACCCGCTGGGGCGTAACCAGGAACGTGGCGTAAGTGACATTCTTTATCTGACGGAGGGACAAGGATCATGACGATATTAATTCCATCATATGAACCCGATGTTCGTTTACTGAATCTCGTTCTGCAACTGCAAACATTTAAACTTGGCCCTATTGTGATTGTGGATGATGGCAGCGGCCCCGGTTACCGTGGGATTTTTGAAACGGCAGAAGCCTATGGCTGTACGGTCCTGACACATCCCGTCAATCTAGGTAAGGGCAGGGCGTTGAAGACGGGCTTTCAGTATATTAAGGAGTTTGGACCACAGGGCGGTGTGGTGTGTGCAGATAGTGACGGACAGCATCTACCGCATGATATTAAGCGTATCTTCGAAGTGCTACTCGCACAGACGACACCAGGAATTGTACTCGGCAGCCGTCGCTTCAGTGGTAAAATTCCAGCACGTAGCCGGTTTGGCAATACAGTCACAAGGGCGGTCTTTTCCCTCACAACAGGTACCCAGGTATATGATACACAGACGGGTCTACGTGGTTTTCCTTACTCCATGCTGGATTGGCTGAACCAGATTCCTGGGGATCGGTTTGAATATGAGATGAACATGTTATTAACGGCACACAAGGAAGGGTATGAGATTACGGAGGAGTTTATTGATACGGTGTATCTGGATCACAATGAGTCCTCCCATTTCCGCCCGTTGGTTGATTCGTTCCGGATCTATATGCCAATCCTGATGTTCAGCACATCTTCGGTGCTATCGGCACTGATTGATTTTGGATTACTGTTCGTCATCCAGTATTTGACGCATAATCTGTTTCTGTCGGTTGTCGCAGCAAGACTGTGCAGCTCCATCTTCAACTATACGATTAATCGGAAGTACGTATTTTCCGCTGGACGAACCTCTAAGGTTCGGCAGTCTTTGCCCAAATATTTCTCACTTGTCCTACTGGTGCTGTTATTAAACTACGGTTTATTGTATTTTTATAATGAAAAACTAATTATCCCGCTGCTCACAGCTAAGCTGCTGACCGAGGTATCCATCTTCCTGTTCAGCTATTGGGCACAGCGCAGATTTGTCTATTAACTCTGAAGAGAGAGTAAGCCTATGGCTTGCTCTTTTTTGGTTGGAACGGTTTCATATGTACCCCGAAATAGGTTACGATGGAGTGGGATATAAGGAGCCTTATTTTAGGTGAAATGGATGTGGACTGATGTTGAATCGTGTGCGCAAGGACTTGCGTTATTACCTTCAGGAGCATCAGGATCGGAAAAACCGCATTTTGCATTACTTCGCGTTTTTGTCGGCGTTTGTGGCATGGAATTTTTTGTTTATTGATATCAAAGTCACGCTCCTACTCGCTGTAACCCATTACGTTTTATCCTGGATGGGGCACTTCTATTATGAAGGCAATAAACCCGCAGCTTTTCGTTATCCTCCTATCGGTTTTTATGCGGGGTTTACCTGGTTTTTCATGAAAACGATGGAGATCATAACCCGCAAGGACATCATTCGTCCATGGCTGGACCAATCAGAGTAAACTTAATTTTAATTTGAAGATAAGTGTGCGAAGTTCGAGTGTAAATGTTCTTTTGTTGAACTTATATAAAATAAATGTGGGAGGATGATTATGTATCTTCGAAGTGTGGAACTCCTGTCGGCCAAGATCGAGAATCGGAACCAATATCCTTTTGACATCCCCGCGATCCGGTCCTTGGAACGATTGGAGCTCACGAATAACGTTACTTTTTTTGTAGGTGAAAATGGTTCAGGGAAATCTACGCTGCTCGAAGGCATCGCTCATCAATGTGGATTCAATACCGCAGGGGGCGGCAGGAATAATACCTATGAGACACATGCTTCAGAATCCTCGCTCGGGAATTATCTCAGGCTGGCATGGTTACCCAAAATAACGAATGGCTTCTTCATGCGCTCTGAATCGTTCTATCAATTCGCATCACATGTCGATGAGATGCCGGCGTCGCTTCAATATTATGGCGGGCGTTCATTACATGAACAATCACATGGGGAGTCTTTTCTCAGTCTGTTCGTCAATCGCTTCAGTTCCAAAGGCATCTATCTGCTTGACGAGCCCGAAGCCGCTTTGTCTCCAGCTAGGCAGCTCTCCTTATTGCGTATCCTTCATGATCTGTCAGGCACTTCACAATTCATTATTGCGACGCATTCACCCATTTTGCTGGGATATCCGGGGGCAGAGATTTTAAGTTTTGACGATAGCCATATTCAAGAGATAGCCTATGAGGAGACAGATCACTATCAGATTACTCGCAGCTTTCTGGAGAATCGCGACCGGATGCTGAATGAATTATTTAAAGATTAAGTTCTCAGTTTAACAAGGGAAGTCACTCAACCATGCGACATGAAATTTATTTATGAGGAGAGATTGGATGAAAGTAGGTTTGCTGATTGTTGATATGCAGGAGAGTATTGTGCGTAAAAAGATGGACCAGACTTCGATAGACCATGCCTGTGAGTACATTAACCATGTGGCTAATGTGCTGCGCTCGAATGATCATACGGTCGTTTACGTGCAGGATGTGGAGGGCATGGAGGAGGCAGTGTCAGATGAGTATCGCATCATACCCGAGGTGGATGTGAATGAGAAGGATCTCACCGTTACCAAGGAAGCCTCCAATGCCTTCTGGCAGACCGATTTGGAGCAGGTGTTGAAGAGTCATGGAGTTGAATTGGTGATCATCGCCGGTTTTGCCGCAGAGGAATGTGTTCTATTCACCTACAACGGAGCGATGGAGCGAGGTTTCCGTCCGGTGATGTTGCAAAATGGAATTCTTAGCACACATCCCGAAGCGGTGGCTTCAACGTACAGAGATCGCAATGTGATCTCATATCCTGTGGTTGATTATCTGATTCAATAAGTGTTGGCTACATGCCAGTGGAGGTGATGGTTATGAACGTGCTTAACGTTGCTTTTGTCCTATTGATCTCATTGGCAGGAGTTGTTTTCGGTGTTCAGGGGTTGAAGAAAAAATCTCCAGTCATGATGTATTTCAGTGTAATATTTATTTTCGTTCCTATACTTCTTTTCATGGATTGGTTGACGTTCTTACCTTTTATCGCTCCCGCAGCGCTTGCCAGTGGATATTTGGTGAAAAATAAAGACAAGACCAATAATCGGACTCTTTAGGGAGTCTTTTTTTTGTTCATGTCCACTGTGAAAGTAGGTTACTCCATGGTTTAAACCAAACTTTGCCTATATCTGCTGTGGTTGAAAGGATATATTGAGAACAGGGCACAGCAAACTCGTTGTGGACATCGGTAATGTCATGTATGGACCACTAACCAACTCATTAACTAAGGGAGATGTGCAATGAAGATGAATGTGCAAATTACGAGTATTTTGGCAGAACAAAAGGAATTGTTCCTCAACCTGTACAACTTGTACTTATATGATCTGTCCGAATTTTCTGGCGAGGATCTACTTGAAGAGGGGAAATATGATCCAACGAACACCTATCTATATCTGGAACGCGATGAATTACATCCGTTTTTGATTCAGTATGAAGGAAAGGTTATTGGATTCGTACTGGTCTGCTCACCTCCATATGTGCCGGAAGGTGTGGATTATACCGTGCAAGAGCTGTTCTTGGTCAAAAAATATCGCGGACAGGGGCTGGCAGCACAAGCGATTGACTTGGTTTTTGCTCAATTTGAGGGTACATTTAAAGTGGAACAGCTTGCTAATAATGCGGCAGCAGTTTCGTTCTGGAAAAAATATTATGAGCAACATCAGATTGAATACACTGAGTCTGAATATAACATTGAGATTGACAACATCGCTGGTAGCCACCGGATTTTGTCTCAGACTTTTGTACGTGGATGACGGTATAGAAGTATGAAGGGAGCAAGTAGGTTAAATGTCTAAAGAGCAATATTTCAAGGACCTCGAAGAAATTATTCATGATGTGATCTATATAGGTTCTTCTGATTCAGAACTTCAGAAAGAAATAGAAACGAATATGTGGTGTATTTCAATTTCAGAAGAAATGTCTAATGAAGTGAACTTGAGTGATTTTAGTGCTTTTATTATGAACGTCATAGCCAACCGTCAGAATCAGATTAATCATTCGAATAAGCAGAGCGGATTGATATTTTATCTATGGTTTGATTTTATGGCGAGTCAATTAAGATTTAATCTAATCTCGGATAGCAATAAGGAGCTACCTTTCAGATGCAAAATTCAGAATGTGAGTGAGCCTGATGAAATTATAGATCTTTTTTTGAAGTCGAATGTTTATGTTGAGATAACCCAAGATACAGATACTAATGAGAATGATGCAGATAATGAATACGTATTAAAGGTATTTACACAATATTTAGACAAACAGTAAACCGTATATCATAGGAATATTTAAATTAGAAGGTGATTAGTATGTTCATTATCGTAGCAACCAAAGGGAGTTCGAAGTGGGTCTCAGGTGTATTTCAGGCAGAAGAAGTAGCTAGACTGTACATGGATCTCATACCTGATGAACTTAAGGAATACCAGGAATTCGTTCAGGTAGAGAAAATCACATATCCTTTTTATATTATAGAGCGTCAGGATTCTCCATTTAGGTTTCTTGGTAAAGATGAAGTGATTTCACTTTTTGATAAAACAGATGTGTCAGAGGATGAAGATGAGGTGCACTTCAATATCTACACGATTGATTCAGATTATAGATCGAACAAACCTGGAACAGATTATATGGGAGCACTGAGGCATGATCATGTGACCAATGAATTTATAGAGATGTATCGTGAAGAAGGAACAGAGTTTCTGAGTAAAAGAAGGATTTTCTAAATGTAATGAATTTTTTCTCAAGGTCCTATGTGCTTCTCCTGAGTTGGGAGATAGATAGGATCTTTTTCAATTTCCATTTTCCAATACATGGGTTATGATGAATTAAGAGGAGTCTATGGGAGTGAAGTGTTTGAGGGGGGCATAAGCATGCCGAAGCATCATTTTGTTATTGAAAACAAAGCGGAAGTAAACGAGTATATCCATACTTCCTACTCTTGGGACTCTCAGGACTTGATACATAAAAGTGGGTTAACGCCAGAGAATCATGCGACCCTGGAAGACGAATTCATTGCGTACATCTATGATTCCCTTTGCTGGTTGGATACATGGAATCCATCTACGTGTATGAGATGTAGTGGACTGAACAACTATGGAATAACCGTGATTAAAGAGCAGGATGTTTTGTTGAAGTTTCATCAACTGATTCAGGCCTGGATTGATCTATTCAGCCATGCGGCGGATCCGATTGTTCTGACAGGGAGTTACTGTTTTGATGGAGAAGAACGGAAGGGCTACTACGAGAAACTCGTGTACAACAGAGTTGAATTAATCAACGAATTACATAAGCTTGCGAACATGGCAAAGTATGCTGAGAAAAATGGGAAATGCATTGTGCATTTTGGAATATGAATCAATAGAAAAGGTTCCTGATTAAAATCGTAAGCTGTTGAAAGCAACCCAACAGAGAGGAGCAAGAGTAATGACTAGTCGTATTGTAGTTACGGGTGGAGCTATTATTCGAGATTATATGGGGAGGGTTCTGCTGCAAAAGAGATCAGATTATGGAGATTGGGGATTACCCGGTGGTGGTATGGAACCAGGTGAACGAATCGAAGAAACCATGATTAGAGAAGTGAAAGAGGAAACAGGGCTTGAGGTGAGTTCTTATGAATTGGCCTCCATCTATACGGGCGAGAGGATGCACTATACGTATCCGGATGGAAATGAAGTAGTATTTGTAATGTTTTTATTTGACGTTATTGCGGAGTTGGAAGGAAAACTCTGTGATGATCAATTAACTCTTTTATTTGAAGATGAACAGAAGGAGTCATTACAGCTTGTTTTTAAAAGTCTGGATGAGATTGATATTTCCACAATTAACAATGTGCAGAAGCCTATATTTGTAGATTTGAAGCAAGGAGAGTCTAAATTGCTACGCCAGTGATTGCGTAAATATAATAGCCCAAAATGAATAGAGGTTAGATTATGGTGAAAAACATGGCAATAATTCAACCTTTTATTCCAGCATTTTCTGTTCAAAATTTGGAGTGGGTTGCTGGGTTGAATCTGTATATAAAACAAGACAAATATTATGAAAATATTTCGATTGCAGATATTACATTTTTAATAAAATTATTAAATGTTACATATGAATTACTTTTTAGATTCACTAATATTGAAAGTTTTCATTATAAGCCTCATGGTGTTCTAGTTCAGATAAGTGGGTTTAATATTAAAGATCTGAAAGACCACGGATATCATCCGATGAAATATTACGTTGAAGACTATGAGGACGGAATATTAGGATTTTATTGTGAGGATATTGAATTGATACATGTGCAAGAGAGTGAGCACTTAGCTTTGTAAGTCATACAACATCATAGTTGAGCCTTTTAATAAAGAAAGGAGTTTTTACATTGCCTTGGCCGATGGTACATTTTGCAATTGCATCCGAGTTGATATCCGAACCATTCCCTGAATTGTTATTGGGGAGCCTTGCTCCTGATTCGATCCATGTAAGAACTAATCTTCGTACAGAAAAGGCGAAAACCCACCTCATGCCAGAGGCAGGAAGATTCGCAACAGACGAAGAACTTAAAGGATTTTTTGAATCCAACAAGAAATTAGCTTATAGTGATCCCAAATTCCTGCAATATCTGTGCGGTTACATCGCCCATATCTATACGGATCGCGCGTGGACATTCGATATCTATCCTGCATATGAAGTCCATCCCAACGGAAGAAGTGTGTATACACAGGATGTCACAAAGCTGGAGTTTATGATTTTACGGAATTGGAACAGGGCCAATGATTGGTTAAATGAGCTGAATGTGGGAAGAGCATTTGATTTAGGCGGATTGCTGGAATCTGAGGTGTACCAGTATAGAGAAGAGAAACTTGAGTTTTTAGTTAACCCTGACAACGAACCTTTGGGTGATTTAAATATGTTATCCATGGAAGCTATGGAAGAGTTCATACATAAAACGGCGTTAGCGCTAAAAGAATTGTATACAAGTTGGAATGTGTATGAAGATTTACGCAGCAATGAAGGCACTGCACAAATGCGTTTGTGAGTTGCATTCGGAGATTAATGAGATTATTTTAGCTGTAAATGAAGGAAATATTTCGGCACAGCGGTTATATCTGAAAGACATGATCTCCAGTTAATCTTGCATCATGAAATCACATAAAGGAGGATGACTATGGACATCGTTATGACGCTTGAACCGCACGGATGGCTGGATATCCTGGTTCAACCCGAACAGGGAGAACAGATTGAGATTCCGGTTTCTTTTTTGTCGGATGCGGTGGATGAGATAACACGTCAGTTCGTTGCATTGCACAAAGGAGCCACGGAGGTAACCATGACCATGCAGACCGAACCTGGAGAATATCGCTTCTGGATCAAGAAACGTTCGCAGGTAATCGTTCAATTCATGGTGTATGAGATGAGTGATAACTTTAGCACGGAAGCCGTTACAGAGGGGCGATTGCTTATGTCTGAGGAGTTATCCTTGGTCAAGTTGACTAAGCTATTTTACAGAGAATTAAGCAGAATGAAGGAAATGGGACCGGAGGAATATCACAAACGGTGGAGTTTTGAATTTCCCCTGAATGCCTATGAGCGGATAGGCAGGGTCGTCCAGATCCGATGAAATCGAATGTGTTTGACGAGAAGGAGGGGTGACATGGTGAACATACATAAGGGAAGATACTCCGCTCAGATTGAGGGAGAATTTGTTGTTTTTATTATCGGAATGAGGATCAATCGTCTGTGGGCTATACACAAATGGTTGCCTGTCTTTAAGTCCATGGGACCGATGATTAAAGAACTGTATATGAATCCGGAGACTGGATTTCTGAGTACAGAGTATTTTATAAGTTGGCGTGGGGTGACGCTACTACAATACTGGCGCTCTTACGATGAATTGGAGAAATACGCACGAGGCGGATTACATTTGGAAGCTTGGAAAAAATTCAACCGATCCATTGGTACTGACGGAACAGTAGGGATATATCATGAAACATACAAGGCTCAGTCGGGTTCCTTCGAGACCATATACGCCAACATGCCCAAATTCGGATTAGCTAAAGCTTCTGACCATGTGCCTTCGACAGGGAAAATGGAGACATCCAGACGCAGAATGGGCGGAGAGAATGACCCGGCCGTGGAAGTACCAGAGAATCCTTAAATAGGTAAAAAGAAAGGGGCATGTTATGAAGGCTAAACTTCGACCAGAAGATATATATTCAAAGCAACTTAGCTGGCTGTGTATTGAACCAATGCTTGTTTCGGTACGGGGCAGAGATATGGCAGCCAAAACAGAGATATACCGAATGTTACACGAAGGGCAACAAGCTTTATTTCTGTTCTATTCCTATCACAATCACACGAAAAGTCTGGCAGAATTTTATTGGTTTTCGGCATATAACATCATTGAGATCAAAAGCTGGAATGGAATAAAAAATGGGATGCACTTTTTTCATTTAGATGAGATGGTTAATGTACTTGAACAGATTGAAAGTCTCATTACGGACAAAAATAAAGTGGGTGAAGAGTGGCTTGAGGTGCTGGCAACAGATCTGGATAAGGACCCAATCTTGCTTCAGAGAACAGAGGTGTTATATGACACCTATCAGACCGTGGCGCAAGCAGCTATTACACATATGAATGAGATGATCCTGCAAAATCGGGATATGTATCTGGAGATTGAGTAAGGTTAACGTAGCACCTCCTTATATTAAAAGAACTGCTCCCATGGAGTGGTTCTTTTTAGTATTTATGCAGTACCGATGCAACAAACTTGCAAAATCATGCAACAAAACGCAATACAGTGGGATTGCCGTAACTATGCTTGTAATATGAGTTGTGAGAGGAGGGGCAAACACATGAAAGTCATTTTTGAAGAGGACACGACAGTTGAAAAAAGGTTAGCCAAGGTCATAACCCATCCTGCGGAGAAGTCGAAGTGGGACCGTATTCAGAAGGCAATCTGTGAATCGGAAACTCAATTAACGGTCATCCATGCCAAGAATAATCGCAATATACAGATCCAGTTGAGCTCGGTGGTTGCCTTTGAATCAGAGGATCGGATGTGCTGTGTCCGGGTGATCTCAGGTGAGAGGTACTTGCTTCATAAACGTCTGAAATTTGTAGAAGAGGATCTGGATGACCTTCATTTTGTAAAAATAAATAATCAAACGATCATCAATACGCGGTACATCACCGCATTCTCTGCAACAGACCAAGCTCGAATTAAGGTAGACCTGAGCGATAGCTCCAGTTACTTCGTAAGCCGATTTTATATTAAAAACTTTAGGGGGAAATTATCATGATTACTCAACTTAGAAATTCTTTTTTTCAAGTATTCACTATAATGATGCTATGGATCACACTCTTGGCTACAATATTCTTTGGTGATCTGCCCATTCAGATGTCCTATTTAAGGAACATAGCGGGTATTGCTTTTATTGCAGCTTTGTTGTTTGGAATGATGTATAACATACTGTGGAACTATTTTACGTTAAAACCGGTATGGAATATCGTCATTTCTTCCACATTCAATATTGCAGGAGGTATGGCGATGATATGGTTATTCTCGGTAGACATGTTCCAATTCATCGCTCCCTGGTTCCCCGGCATGTGGTTATTATCTATCGTGCTACACGTCATCGCTTTTTATTTTTATGCTAGAATAGATAGCAGGAAAAAAGCGGAAGAGTTAAATAACATTCTCAAGTAGGTAGGGAGTACACGTATGAACGAGGAAGAACTGTTGCAGTTGTACGGATTGGAACCTGATGAGGTAAACCGGGAGGCCATCCGACAGCTGCTTCAGCAAGAGATTGAGAACCGGAAGTCAGAGGATAACGAGGTTCTGAGACTGTTGTGCATCATGTTATTCTGTATTGGAAATGTGGAGGACACCAGGCTGATCTGGCAAGCCAAACGAAAGAATCAGGATACGGGCAGTTATATTGATGTGCAATTATTATGTGGTGCAGGGTATGAGGAGACATTGTTTTACCTGGAAAATAATATGGACGGGGAACAGGCGCACAAGGAGTTGCTTTACCTTAAACAGTGCGAGCCGTATGACTTTGTTGATTTCTCCAACGCGGAATGGGTCTCAAACTATAAACAATATTATGGTGTTTAATATATGAACATACGGGATGAGGTAATTCATAGGCATGGAATAAACGAGCAAACAGACATACTGGAAGGAGGGGGGCTATGCCAAGTTTGCATGACAACATCATATTAAGCTACGAAGTTGATTTAGAGAACAAAAGGATCAGGATGCGTACTCGTTCAAGTCATGATGTGCCGAAAAATATGGATGTTTTATTCTCTGGTGTTATGGCTCATATGTTTGATACACCGCTGCATGGCAGCATTATTTTGGATCTGGATGAGTGGGATATAGAGCATTTTATCCATTATAATCGAGAGTTGTTAGAATCGGGGATGGGTCAAGGGTGGCCTGTCAGTTATGATTCCTATGATGAATTGCAAATCCACCTGATCGAGGAGAAATACAAGTACATGGTGATCTCATCCTCGTATGGATTGAGTGGTTGGGTTTTGGCAAAGAACGTAGAAATATCGGTTATTGAAACGGGGTGAACGGGATGGAGCGTGAATACACACAGCATGGTGGCAAGAAGGGCGCAGGACTAAGAACGGGCATTGTTGTTCTTGTTGTTCTGCTCGTTATTCTAGTCATGACCAATCCAAACGAAGAAGATTTTGTTGCGTGGCTCGCAAGTGAACATGACATCCATGCTTCGTATGATGTGAATGATGGCAGGACGTTTACGCAGACGATCGACGGTGAGGAAAAGAAGCTTCACTATAAAGGCGGACATATAGGGCATATAGGGATTTTTTCAACATACAGTTACCGTTTTGCGGATAATGAAGAAAAAGAGATCCAGATTGAAGCGGTCGGTATAATGAATATGTTATTTGATAGATAGGTAGATTGATTGTGGACAGTTACAAAAGTTGAGTGAAAGTTCTGCTGATAACCACGCGCTTTGCATGATGTAACTCGTGCAGAGAAGCGTGTTTTTTTGCGTATAAAGCGATAGAAACAGAGATGGTTAACTTCGTTTATTCGCAAATTCCACATTATGGGTTATGATGTACCTTGAGAGAAAATTTTACATACATAGGAAGTCTCTATTTTAAATTAAAGGCATTTAAGGTCTTTACGAGGGGAGTATTATCCATGATTGAATGGAGGGCTGACTATGAAAAAGTTAAACGTAGTTTCATTATTATTACTACTTCTGGTGGCCTGTCAGAACCAGGAAAACACTGAAGATGCACAACAATCAATAGATTCCTTGGCTCAAAGTGTCACAGCAAAAGAGACACAACAGGATGAAGAAATATCGACATCCCATGAGAAGGAAGACATCCCACCAGAGTATCTCGATGAAACAAACTATACCGGTGACAAATTGGAAATCGTCAAACTTATGAATGCCCGTATACGTTATTTATACGAAAAGGATGAAATAGCATATATGAGTTTGATTGATCCTGAATCTCCTATATCAGGTATGGGAAGATACAAAGTTCTAAAGGTTACTTCCATGAGCGATATCACTATACAGGAGCAAAGGAAACTCTATCAGGCAGTGGTGATAGTTAATGAGTTAAATGAGAACGACGAAGAGTATAGCAATACGATGGTGTTTTGGAAAAAGAAAGAAGATGGCGATAACGCGCAATGGATTTTTGCAGACATTGATTAAGCACAGTAGAACACTGTCTTGATCATGGAGCTGAAAATTTTATACAACCTAAAGGATGATGTAATGATGGATAGGCGATTAATACTCATTGAAGGGTTACCGGGTTCAGGCAAGTCGACGGTTGCCAATATGGTATCCGAAATTTTGATAGAACAAGGCAAGACGGTACAACTATTTCAAGAAGGGGACTTGGATCACCCTGCTGATTACGAAGGCGTATCTTTTTATTATGCTGGAGACTTCGAGGCTTTATTGAAAACACATGAAGAATACAGAGAGATTTTGGAAAGCAATGCGATTGTCCATGATCAAGGTTTCCTGATTCCTTATCGTAAGATGAAAGAACAGTGGGGAATAGATTTGCCCGATCACATTGTACAGGATATTTTCAGCCGAGATATTTACGAAATTCCTTTTGAGCAAAATGTTAAGCTGATCACCGAGAAGTGGCAAGATTTCGCCCAAAACGTGTTAAGCACGAATGATGACTGCATCACGATATTTGAGTGTTGTTTTATCCAGAATCCACTAACTATGGGTCTTGTAAAATGCAATCAATCCAAAGAGCAGAACGTGCAGTATGTATTGGAACTGGGGCGTATCATTCATGATCTGAATCCGCTTCTCATCTATATCGACCAGAAAGATATATCCTATACATTTGATAAGGCAGTTAGTGAAAGACCAAAAGAATGGTCAGAAGGTTTTATTGACTACTATACGAATCAGGGTCTTGGGCAAGCACAGGGTTATAAGGGTATTGAAGGTACGGTACAGGTTTTGCAGGAAAGAAAGAATTTAGAGTCCAAAATCTATGGGTTACTTCAGATGGATAAGGTCTGGCTGGATAATTCGGATTATGACCGCGAGGCTTGTAGGCGCAAACTAGAAAAGATTTTGCAGTAACCTTAATGAAATACGAATACATACCGGAGGTCAGTTTTATGACATTTTATGGAGTAGCCTTAATTGCAACAACCGCAATCTTAATTATTATAGGTGTTCGAAGCAAACGGAAAGTAATTCTTAGATGGGGCATAGCCAGTTTAATTTTATTGCTCGTACTCATCATTCCCTCATTCATCATGGGATTCATGGACGGATTTGCTGATGGATGGTCAGCGAGATGACCACTGCAGATAACAATAATGTATCGTATGAACAAAATAACAACAAATTCAACTTCCGTGTGGCAGGTATTGTGATGGATGCGGGAAGAGTTCTTTTGCATACGACTGAACAGGATGATTTCTGGAATCTGCCCGGAGGTCGGGTGAAATTAAACGAGACAACAGAAGCGGCTATTGTACGAGAAATGATGGAGGAACTGGGTGTTCATGTAGAAGCAGAAAGGCTCGCATATGTTAGTGAAGATTTCTTTGAATATGATGGCCTGAAGTATCATGAAGTTGGCTTTTATTATCTCATCACATTGCCGGAAGCCCATAAGCTATATAGTGAAACTGAATTCAAAGGTTTAGAAGATAACGGTAAGTTAACTTTCCAATGGTTTTCCTTGGACGAACTGGAGCGGATGGAAGTATATCCTGTGTTTTTGAAAAAGGAACTGACTAACCTTCTTGATGCAAAAGGCATCAAACACTTCATTCAGAAATAGAGGAATAGGTGCCTATGGACATTACATTTATTCGTCATGGTCATGGCGAACACTTGATGGATTATCCAAACCAATTAAATTGTCTGCATCCTGGCCTCACTGAATTGGGAGAAAGTCAAGTCATAGCGTTGCGTAAACAAGTGGTTTTTGCGCCTGAAGACGTCATTTTGGTTAGTCCAACGAAACGTACTATTGAAACAGCACAACTCCTAACCACTAACAAAAATCTTGTATTCTTCAGCCCGCTGGTTGGCCCAAGAATGTTTCCTCAGAATCCAGAGTTTGTTCCTTTCATCTGTGATCAGATCTATTCCAAGGAAGAGCTCAGTCGTCAGTATACTGACATAAGAATGCTTAATTTGGGGTTGGATTGTTGGGAAGAAAGTATTAATCAGATGGATGCAGATCGGTTCCAGATATTAGCTGAACAGCTTCTTGAGTGGTGCAGGCAACAGAGCGGCAATACGTTTATCATTTCACATGATGGTACGATATCGAACTACAGGATGTTACTCGGAGAAAAAGAGTTAACCAAAAGTGATTTTCTTGGTGAAGCAGAGCAGTACACGATCAGGAACTTTTAACGATCTAAGGAGATTCCGTCAATCTCTTTTACTACACATTAGACAAGGAATCTGCTTTATAAGCGACTATAACTGCACTTAGGGGGACTTTCAAATGAAGTTATCGGATTATGAATATTTAACTTTGGCTCTGGAAGAAGCAGAACAATCACTTATTGAAGGAACGTATCCGATTGGTGCGATAATCGTGGATGTGGATGGGATTGTCGTGAGTAAAGGCAGGAACCGAGTTTTCTCGGATTGCGACCCCACCGCACATGCTGAGGTGGATGCCATTCGTCGGGCAGGAAAACATTTGCTGGATGTAGAGAAGAAGAAATTCTCGAAGAAGAAAGACTTGACGCTTTATACTACCTGTGAGCCTTGTCCCATGTGTTCGTGCACCATATTAATGTCGGGGATTAAGAAGATTGTATGGGCAGCAGATGATGAAGAATATGGAGGGCTTCGACGTTTCAAGGAAGGGCCTCATTTTATCCATATGTTTGACACGTTATCCTGTGTTGCAGCACCCTATCTTGATCTGGAAAACAGACAGAGGGCTTTGCTTGCCAAATGGAATATTGGTAGAGGTGTGCTCAATACAGAGTGGGAGATTCCTAAACAATGAAATCTGTTCCGTTCTCTATACTTATAGCCAGTGTCATTTTAGGTATTTCGTTTATTATTGGCTGTATATTGCTAACGACTCAGGAGAGAAATAGTGAACTGACTCAGGCAGCAGAGCAAAAAGTACCTAATGATAAAGCATTAATGACGATTCAAGAAACTGCCGAGTATCTAAGTATGACTGAAGAACAGGTGATGAGTATTATTAAGGCTGAGCAAGGGAGTTTTACGGTGTCAGGTTTCTTTGATGGGAGAATGTTTCCGTTCATTAAGGTTCAGGATAATTTTTTTGTTAGTAGAGTGGAGTTGGATTTGTGGGTTCAGGAAGCAGCTACAAGTCACAGAAGGTATATTAATGGGCAAATGCAGTAGTCTATGGGAACGATGGCATAATCCAAAGGAGATGAATTCATATGGAATTCGTGGGAGAGAAAGTAAGAATAACAACAGTCACAGAGCAGGACCTCGACTTCATATGTCAACTTGAATGTGACGCAAACATATGGAGCTTTGAGGAAACTGTTGAGACGGATGAGGAGAAGGTTCGCGAGAAATATCGCAGCCATTTTGCTCTCGCAGATGAGAAACCATATGCCTATGATTTCGTTATACGCCGCATAAATGATCCGGAAGATACCCCCATTGGTATAGTTCAGATGTGGAGTTATGTGGATTACCGAAAAAGCTGGGAACTTGGATTCGCTGTACTTTCAGAATACGCAGGCAACGGATATGGGAGCGAGGCTACCCGTCTTTTGTTACGATTTGCGTTTCAAGAGTTACAAGCTCATAAGGTCGTCGGCATGTGCAATTCACAAAACGTTCGCTCAGCCGCACTGATGCAGCATGTGGGTATGACACGGGAGGCCATCTTCCAGGAAGAGCTATGGTGGAACAATCAGTGGACCGACCAGTACTTTTTCTCGATTTTGGATAGAGAATTTAAGTCAGTCTAATAGGTACGGGAGGAAATAAGATGACTACGTTGGTTCTGTTAAGTGATTTGCTCTTCGAGTCTAATGATAAATTGGATCAGAGAATACGAAGCTTATTCAACAGTGAACAGCCTTCCATCGGATATATCCCTTCGTGCTCTGACCCGGAGCGGAAATATTATGAACATACTAAACGTTATTATAATCAAATAGGAATAGATAACCTGCAATATTATGATCTTGATCTGGAGTATGAGGAGAGCACATTTGGTGCTATTTTCGAATGTGATGCGATTCATCTATCCGGCGGAAATACGTTTTATTTTCTAAGTTTATTACAGAAGAGAAATATGGTTGGTTTGCTACGTTCGTATGTGAAGAGTGGCGGCATTCTGATTGGGGTCAGCGCAGGCAGTGTTCTGACTACACCTACGATAGAGATAGCTGGGTATGGGGAAGATGCAGATGAAAATAAAGTGGGTTTGAATGATATAAAAGCGCTGGGGCTCGTTGATTTTGAGATTGCACCGCACTGGGATGGTTCGGAAGATACCCTGAATTCATTAAGAGAGTATACGCGCGTTAACCGTACGGCGGTTTATGCGTGCCAAGATGGTGGCGGGCTTGTAATGGATGGTGAAAGCATAGAGTTGTATGGACATGTGCGTCTCTTAGATTACAGAGAGAGTGGGTCTGGTCATGAGTAATATTACGGTCTATCATTATGATGCTTTCTCTACCGTTCCGGGTCAAGGTAACCCGGCAGGAGTGGTTTTTGATGCTGATCATTTCAGTGAGACGGAGATGCAGCAGATCGCTTATAAGGTTGGTTTTAATGAGACGGTATTTGTGTTGAACTCTGAAGTAGCTGACGTCAGACTACGTTATTTTACACCGGGGAATGAGATTAATCTGTGTGGTCATGCCACAATGGCATCACTGTATGGTTTGAAGACGCGTGGGATGTTGAGTGACAAAGAGTTAATCACGATTGAAACCAATGTAGGTACATTACCCATACGATTTGAGCGCAATGCCGACACCATTTACATGGAAATGAAACAGGATCAGCCGCAGTTTATACCATTCCAGGGGGATATCGAGAAGCTGGTAAGCGCCATCAATCTCACTCTGGATGATGTTGACCTTTCTACGCCAATCGTTTATGGAAGTACAGGAGCCTGGACGTTATTAATCCCGATTCGTGAACTGAACTCCTTTATGAAAATGAAACCGGATTCTTCCCTGTTCCCAGGAATTTTAATTGAGAATCCCAAAGCTTCCCTGCATCCCTTTTGTTTCGAAACCCGTGATTTCGATGCGATGATGCATGCCAGACATTTTTCATCACCATACTCTGGTACGACGGAAGATCCAGTGACTGGAACAGCCTCCGGGGTGATGGGTGCTTATTATTTAACCTATGTGAAACCGGAGATTGATGAGGTACAGTTTGTGGTAGAGCAAGGGCATGAGATTGGTAGAGATGGAAAGGTTCAAGTGAGTGTGATTCGGGATGGTGAGGATATGGATGTCAGAATGAAGGGGACAGCTGTTTTTGTGCGTGAACTGAACGTTGAATTGGACACCTGATCTTCTACATAAAGGAGAGACTGTTATTGAATGAAAAGACTGTTTTAGATAGCGTTACTCGTGTCTTGAAAGAAGAATTAACGGATGCCTTGGTGGGAATATATTTACACGGTTCCATGGCCATGGGATGCTTTCATCCAAATCAGAGTGATATCGATATATTGGTCGTTAGCCGGGAAAAGCGATCTGCCGACACTTATCGAAGGATAGCAAAAAAGCTAATGCATATTGAAGATGAGATGCACATTACGAAAGGTTTTGAACTCAGTATTGTACTGGAATCTACGATTGTAAGTATGGCATACCCTACTCCTTTCGAATTTCATTATTCTGCCTATCACCGGGAGAAATATCGAACGGATGAGCAATATCTCTGTGGTGGATATGAAGATCCGGATCTGGTAGCACATATGGCTGTCATCTATGATCGAGGTATTGTGCTGGATGGTAAACCCATTAAGGATCTGTTCCAACCGGAAAATCGTGAACATATGATTGCCTCAATTACATCGGACGTGAGTTCAGCTATGGAAGAAATTGCGGACAACCCAGTCTACTATGTATTGAGTCTATCCCGGGTTCTTTTGTACGTGAAAGATTCAGTCATTCATTCCAAGCGAGAAGCAGGAGAATGGGCACTTACAAACCTTCCCACTAAATACAAGGAAGTCATCTCACAATGTCTTGCAAAGTACAATGGTGATTTGGAGAATGTGAATTTGAGTGAAGCCTTACTTCGGGAGTATGCGAAATATATGTTGAATCAGATCCAATTGAAGGGAGATTAACATTTTGCAAATTTTTGATATTCGGCAGAAGCCGGAGGTGTTGCAAGAAGCAGTACAGTATTTCTGGAAACAATGGGGCTCGGAATCAAGCTTCCATTTCTATCGGGATTGTATAGACCGTTCTGTGGATACAGAGAGTGATGTACCAAGATTTTATGTGATGTTGGACGGAGACCGAATTATCGGTGGGTGCGCTTTGTTGCGAAGTGATCTGAATAGCAGGCAGGATCTTTTTCCCTGGTTTGCGTGTCTTCATGTTGATCCAGAATATCGGGGCCAGAATCTGGGTGGACAACTTCAGACCCATGCGATGAATGAGGTGAAAGCAAAAGGGTATGACAAGCTGTATTTGTGTACTGATCTGACTGATTATTATGAAAAAAATAACTGGGCCTATATCGGTAAAGGATATTTGCTTGATGATGAAGAGACAAGAATCTATGAATATAAGATTTAATGAAATCATTTCTCATTATTTCGAAGATATCGAGTATACCTTGAGAGCCGTTCCATTTGGCTTGACGAATACGACCAAAATCCTTGAAATACAAGAACAGAGGTTTATCGTTCGTATCTATAATAGACATCTCAAAACGATCGATGGTATTGAACTGGAATGTAAAGTGACAGCTTTCCTTGAAAGCACTCATTCTTCGTTTCAGATCCCACTTTTTCATAGTGCTATAGATGGCCGACACTATTTATTATTAGAAAATGGGACGCTTGCGGCTATTACTACCTTTCTAGAAGGTACTGTACCCCAATTGTCTAGCGTAGACAAATCTAAGAAGTTTGGGCAGCTGGTGGGTGAGTTTTCGACACGAATGCAAGGGTTCCCAATAGGCAAGCAAGTTTACAGGGGAATTTCATTTACTAAAGTGTACGAAATTCATCCGTTAGCTAATCGTCAATCGATTAAAGTTTTTTATGAAAATCTACCTTTTGAATTATCAGTTTCAAAGGTTACCTTTTATCAGAAAATGATCAAAGAAATTATGAGTTCTAATCTGCAGTTAGAGATATTACCACAACAGTTGGTTCATCATGATTTGTTGATTTATAATTTGCTGGCTCAGAATGAGGAGATCACTGGTGTACTGGATTTTGATTTTATTGGTATGGATGCTGCGTTTATGGAATTCACAATTAGCTTTAACCATGTGGTTCAGGAATCCCAAGGATCAATGGAAATGATTGAGTCCTTTCTTCAAGGATATGGAAGTGAACGCAAGCATTCAGCGCTTGAGTTTAGTTACTTACCTTTACTTACAAAAATCTATTATATAGCAGTACTTCATTTCTATATTGGTCAGTATTATGCCGGAGCAACGATTGAACACAACTTCACATTTATGATTGAACAGTTTGAGAGGAACATGAATTGGCTGGAAAAGCATAATCTTAGGATTCAAGAGTTGCTTAATATATACTTGGTTTGATTACACGCTTGATGTAATAATTCCTGAGCTGTCGTTATAGGAGGAATGAACCTATGATTACCCAGATTAATAAACATGATTTCCACAAAGTAAAACATCTCACGGACTCGTGTCAGAATATTGAAGTCAAGGCGGTGGCGTCTGGCTTGAACCCGGGACGGATCTATGTAGATGATGCAGAGAATATCACAGCAGCTCTAATTTGGGTACATGGACAATCTGGTTTTCAGTTGATCGGCGACTCTCGAAGTGAGCCCTTTCTGAATGAATTGAAAGAGTACATGCGGGAACGTATTGAACCTGAGTTATTGGACTTACATATGCATGCTGTTGAAATTGGTGTGGTGGACGAAGCCTGGGAAGATGTTCTTCGGCACATCTCCGGGAAAAGAGATATCTCCAGTGATATTCAGCATGTATTCAAGTTGAATCCAAATTCGATAAGTCAGCAAGCACCTCTCGACATATGTGCTTCACAGGACGAGAAAGTCAGAATTCTCAGGATAGATGAAGTACTATTAGGAGAGAAAAGATATAACAATTCTCCATTCCTGAAAGATAAAATCTCTCACTTTTGGAAGACAATAGATGATTTTTTACAACATGGCTTTGGCTATATTGCAGTGCATAACGATGATATCGCGAGTGTTTGCTTTTCGGCATTTATCGTAGATCAGACACATGCGGTTGATATTGAAACGGTTGAAGTCTACAGAAGAAGGAATTATGGTGCGATGGTGGCAAAAGCTTTTGTGGAAGAATGCAGTCGTGTAGGTATACATCCGTATTGGGATTGTTCACCGGACAATGCAGGCTCAATTCGTCTGGCACAAGATGTGGGGATGTCACTCGATTTTAACTATAGAGTTTACTGGTATGATCTATCCACATAGATGGGTATGAAGGAGGATGTGCTGTGAGCGAATCATTACAGGATCAGATTCACTTTCTCATTGAGATTGATAAACTCAAAACGATTGAACGAAAGACGAGAATTATGCACGGTGAGAGACTTGAAAATGATGCGGAGCATTCCTGGCATCTGGCGATGATGGCCTTGGTTTTGCAGAGTCATGCCAACAAGGATGTGGATATCCTCAAAGTCATTAAGATGCTTCTCGTTCATGATCTGGTCGAGATTGATGCCGGAGATACGTTCGCTTATGATACGGTGGGACACACGGATAAATATGATCGTGAACTCAAAGCAGCTCATCGGCTGTTTGGTATATTGCCTAAGGAACAGGCGGAAGAACTACTCTATTTATGGTTAGAGTTTGAAGCAAAGCAGACGCCTGAAGCACAATTTGCCTCATCTCTGGATCGGTTGCAGCCTCTGATCCATAATCATCAGAATGAGGGAGATACGTGGCAGAAATATAACATTACAAGTGATCAGGTATTAAACAGAAACCGTGAGATTGCGAACGGTTCCGAAACATTGTGGGAGTATGCGCAGCAGCTTATTCAGAAATCCGTAGATCAGGGAATCTTGACCAAATCATAAGGGTAGGTTTCACGTATGCACTTTGAAGATGGGGGAGAAGCATGAATGGGGTATATCATGGAGCTAAGAAAACTGGTGGGCCCGCGTCCTCTAATTATGGCGGGCTCATGTGTACTCGTGTTCAACGAGGAAGGTCACCTGTTGCTACAAAAACGTACAGATAGCTTGGATTGGGGGACACTTGGGGGATCCATGGAACCCGGGGAGTCTTTGGAGGAAACAGCTGCGCGGGAATTGTATGAAGAGGCCGGACTGAGAGCGGAATCATTCAAACTCATTAGCATTTTTTCAGGTGAGGACATGTACTATCAGTACCCACATGGTGATGAAGTTTACAACGTCATGGCTGTTTATGAAGCTTCAGGTATCAAGGGCAGCCCAACCATTTTGGATGATGAAGGGCTGGAACTCCGATATTTTGATCTGAATCAGCCGATCCCTGAGATCAATCCGTTTACGGAATATGTGTTGAAGAAGGCAGGATATATTAGAACTAACTAGTAAGAGGAGGGTATGTTATGACGCAGGACTTCTATTGTGATGAGGTGCTGAGTGGTAAAACGCAAGTCAAAGTTGTCATGGAAACAAATAACGTTATGGCTTATCACCATACCCGACCATACTACGAACACCATATCGTGGTGATTCCCAAGATTCATATTCAGTCCTTCATTTCAGAAGAGGAAGAGAATAATGATGAACTACTCTTAGAAATGATGCGTGTCATTAAAAAGATTGCTGCTGACTTGTTAGCTCAGACAGGCTCGTCGAAGATTATAACTAACTTGGGCAGTTATCAAGACTCGAAGCATCAGCATTGGCATATAGTCAGTGGTGAGCGAACTTAGGAAACTGTATACCGGATTACAAAACTTCCACCTTTCACATACGGATGTGGAAGTTTTTTCGTTTTGAACCACTAAACATACCAAACAACTCTTACATCTACCCAAAAATGAACTAAGGAAAAATATGCTAGAATAGGGAGTGAACATTTAAAAGGGTCAATTAGGAGGAATAATAATGATGGTTGGTTCTATAGTTACGATATTTGCAATGTTGATTAATGTGTTGTTATATGGACTGGGCGTGTATGCGCTGATCCTGTTTATTAAGCTAGCCCGACGTGGGATTCAGGCACTGGATATCTACCTGTATGAGAAACGGGGAGAGCGTTTTTAACGTTCACCATCTCACACTCGAACAGAATTATCATTTTTCTCTCAGTGTTTTATCTTTCCTGATCTAGTATGATTAACGCATCAATCCAGTAAAGAGAGGGTTAATGACATGGATGCTTTTTTAGAGCAAATTAACGAGTTAAACGAGCTTCAGAAAGACTTGGTTAGCCTACATCCTTTGTTTGCAGAACATTATCCAGTGGTTGTAGCCTATGAAGCTTTATTATATATCTATGATTATTCGTCCAAAACGCAGCAATATGAGTGGGTGAAGACGGTACCGGACGATTTATATATTCCAGATGAATGCCTTGCTGCGATGCCGGTGCATCATATGAACGGACGAATGTGTGCGATTGTAACGGATACAGCGTTCAAAGATCTGGAGCAGAAAGTTTATCTGTTCCACGAATATGTTCATTGTTATGTATATGAGAAATATGATGAACGGATCGTGAACCGTCTTCAGATTAAACATAAAATGGACCAACTGAAGCGTGTGACATGGGAACTGGATTATGAATTTCCGTATGAAGATGAAATCGTTGTGGAACGGATTAACTCATTGTTGTCTGCTTTGAAGAGTAAAGACCTGACACAAGTACAGACAGCTAGAAAGGCGTTGTTCACTTCATTAAATGAAGAACAAGCCGAGTACTGGAGCTGGTTAGAGTGGAACGAGGGTTACGCGCGTTATATTGAGAATCTGATTCGGGCAAAATTCGGGCAGGAGAGCAATCATTTTGGAGATACAGCTCCGTTTAATCGTCTAGTATTCTATGAATGTGGGTCGGAATACATTAGTCTGCTTGTGAAGGAGCACCCGGAGTACCATACGGATCTGGAGCAGCTGTTTGACCGCATGCAAGTGGAGAGAATTCAGGGATAATCACGCATCTACGGTGAAAAAAGGTGGAACATCGAAGTCTCACTATTCCAGTGATCTGCGTTGCACCAGTAGGTTATATCGTTTCTTTTTACTAAGTATAGTAGAATACTTCCCGATAAAAGGAGATTAACTCTATGCCGTTACCTATGGTTCATCTCAATATCGCTAATCTGATTGCAGACTCGCTGCAAATGCAGGCTGATCGAGGTTCATTCTATCTGGGGAACATCGCCCCAGATTCCATACATATGCGCGAAGGTACAACCAGAGATGATAAGGAATACACCCATTTTAACCCGAAAGATGATGGAGATTATGTTGGTGAACTGAAGGATCTCTACTCAAGCTATATGCAACAACTTACCGATGAAGGATGGAAGTGCTTTGTGCGAGGATACTTTATGCATGTGCTAACAGACTATTACTGGTTCCGTAGTGTGCATCCCGAATTCGTCGAACGGGTCAACAAGGTAGACCATCATACAGGCAGTAGCAGATCGAAGGATGAACTAGCGCGTTTATATTACCAGGAGACGGACCAGATCGATTTTAATCTCTATCAAGGTTCAAGTTGGAGCGAAGAAGTATGGCAGGTGCTCAACAGCTCACCGGGTTATGACATGACGGACCGTTTAACTGCTGATGAGATTGTGCGCTGGCGGGACCACACGTTTTCTTTTCTTAATGGGGAAGAACCGGGAATTACTCCTGAGTTCATCACGGGTGAGAGAGTTCAAGTATTTGTGGAAGAGACCGTAGAGCGACTGATCTCTATGTTGTCTTCATGGGACCCGGAGTTACGTAACTTGATATGAATATAGATAGTTAGTGCAGTTGAGTCATTTCATTATATACTGTATTTATTACTTCTCTACTCATTACTAGTTTATTTAATACTAAGTAAGGGAGGCACGCAGTATGGTGAAATATGTAGGAGTGTTGCTCGTATTTGTCCTTGCCACGTTCATTGCAGGGTGCAGTCAACCGAATGAATCGAACGCGGAAGAAGGGCTTCCTGTACTGATCACTTTAACGTGTAATCCCAACCTTGCCTCGGAACCATGCCAAGATGTTGAGTTTGATCGACCTGACGAGATTCGAATCATGATGGATGCAATACATAAGGCAGAGCGTATGCCGGGTATTATTGATTATGGTACGCAGTACAAGATGAGCATAACAAATGCGGACAGCTCGATAACACGGTATGATTTTTCACTAGGAATGGATCCCAAGATGCAAGGCTTGTTAGTAAACGAGGAAGACACGCATACTGGATATAGCATTCCTCTTGAGGATGCGAATCAACTAAGAAGACTGATTCAGCGACGTATAGATTAAGAAGGTATATGGGACGGAGAAGAACCTGTGGATGACAAAATTACCATTGAACCTTTGACGCGATCGGATGCAGATGGAGTGTATCAGGTGTTCGAGACAACCATTCCCGCAGCATTTGATCAGGAGGGAATAGGCTCGCTTCTAGATGATATTCAGGATGAAATAACACAGAAAAAAGCGATGGTTCACAAGGCATTGCAAGCAAAGGACAATATAGATGCAAGTGTATTTTTCCTCGTCGCCAAAAGGGGAGATGTTATTGTAGGCACAATCTCGTATGGACCGTGTGGTAAGGAGATTCGAGAATGTACAGAGGGCCGGCTGAACGATATCGGAGAACTGGGTAGCCTGTATGTGTTGCCCGAGGTTCAAGGACAGGGGGTTGGTTCGGCGCTCATTCTTGCACTGGTTACTGAACTGCAACGGCTGGGAATTCAGCAATTCTGCCTGGATAGCGGTTACCAGATCGCACAGAAGAAGTGGCAACGCAAATTCGGTGAACCCTATGTGGTGGCGAACAACTATTGGGGAGAAGGAACAGATCATAGGGTTTGGCTGTGTGAAGTACAGGATTTTATAGTAAAATGAAATGAACAAAAGAGATGACGACCTGTATTGTATAGGGGTCATCTCTTTATCTTTTTGCATCGATCGTGGACGATTGTTCGTACATTGTATCATGTGTGTTTTTATGTACCCGAGGAAAAAAGGAGTGAACATATGTCAATACAGTGGAATACACCCAAACAACGGCTGTCCCCTCATGCGGTAAACTTGTGGAGAATTAGCGCCATCATATGGAATGTAATAGGTTTCCTGATCCTTGCCGTACTGTTAATACTCGACTCCATCTATGGATGGAAGACGTGGATTGGTTGGATTTTGTGGGGCGTTACGGGCATATCGGTGCTCTATGCGGTGTGGGATATTTTCATCCAGCCTTCATGGTTATACAAGCATTGGTACTATGATGTGAATGAGGAGTTCCTGCAACTGAAGCGCGGGGCGCTAACCAAGGTACATCAGATCATCCCCATGGCGAAAGTGCAATCGGTTACAACAAATCAGGGACCTTTAATGCGAAAATACGGACTCTATTCCGTATCGGTTGGCACGATGGGTTCATCGCATGAAATCCCGGCATTGCCAGAGGAAGTTGCACTTGCACTCCGTCATCAGATTGCGTCCTATGCGCGAATTAATGAGGTGGATGAATGATCGATATGAAGCGACATCATCCATTAACCATGCTGTGGAGCTTGTGGAAACGGGTAAAGAATTGGTTCGCTATTGTCCTTTTTTTGTTTGTTTTCCGTCAGGGCTCGGAGTCCCAATGGATATTCTATGGAAGAATCGCTTTTTATGTAGGTGTCTCCATTAGCATCCTGTCCATGATCCTGAAGTGGTTCACCTCGCGTTATGCAGCAGACGATACAGCCTTTCATATCTATAGTGGTGTGTTTAACCGTACCCGAAGAACGATACCTTATACGAAGGTCCAGAATGTGAATCGTCATACAACGTTGTTTCATCGGTTATTCAGGGTGACGTCGATTCGATTCGAGACCGGAATTAAGGGAGAAGATGCTACCTTTCAGTTACACGTTGTATCACTTTCCGAAGCGGAACAGCTGGAGAAGATTGTAGCAGGTCATATGGCTGAAGAAGCAGAAACAGCAGGAGCAACAGAGGAACATGATACGTTGGATGCAGTTCAGGTTATGGAAGAGGGAGAGGCGCAATCCGAACCTGTTATAACGGATGAAGTCATGTCTCTACCTGCAAAAGAAAAACAGGAACGGGTTGTTCATTATCATTCCACCCGCAAGGACATATTCAAAGCATCCTTTACCTCGCTTAGTTTTCTCGTACTGATTCCGGTCCTGGCTACGCTCTATTCCTGGGTGAAGGACTTCTTCCCTGATGAAGAAGTAACGGAAAGTTTGTTATTAACCTGGCTTGATTCCTGGTGGATTGCCGGTTTGATGATTTTAGTTTTATTGATTATATCTATTGCTCTGGGCATAGTCAGAACCTTTGTAAAGTATGGCAATTTCCAGATCACCTCGGATGCCAAACGGATCTATATCTCGAAGGGCATGATGGAGCAAACGTCATTTTCAATCTTGAAAGAGCGAGTCCAGGCCGTGAAAATTACACAGTCACCGATGAAAAGGCTGCTTGGATTAGCGGAAGTAGAACTGACCACTGCAGGTAGTCTGGGGGAATCCGAGCAGGAGGTGAACTCGCTCTATCCTTTCTTGCCTGTGAAGCAAGCCTATACCCTGATTGAGGAGATCCTGCCATCCTATCGGGTTACGCAGGAGATGGAAAAACTTCCACGAATATCACTATGGCTGCGCCTGCTCAAACCAAGCTGGGGGTGGATCATAATTACGGGTTTATTGTGGTATTTCAAACCAGTGGTGTTTGGGCAGAAACATGCCTGGTGGATGATTTCCGCGATTCTGCTCGTGTGGATTGCAACATGCAGAGTGATGGACTTTTTCCATACCCGATACATTCTGCATCAGAATTTCATTCAACTTCGAACCGGTGCGCTCACTTCAACCCTCTTCATCTCCAAACGTGAGAAAGTCATCGAAGTGCAGATCACCCGTAATGTGTTACAGCGTTGGTTCGGTCTGGCTTCCATTCATACGGTAAACCGCGCCAAACCAGTACTGCATCATCGGGCACATGACATTTCCCTGGATACGGCGAAATCATTTCAATCTTGGTACATGGGACGTACCCAAGATGTTCAGACCCGTTAATTGCAAGAGCAAGTGCAGGAAGACCACATCAGGTTATTCTGTGCTTGCTCTTTTTAATTGAAGACAGAGGAGGAAGAAAAATTTGATTAGAGCTGTATTCTTTGATGTAGACGGTACATTGCTGAGCGAAATAGATCGGAGTTTATCACCGCGTACAGCTGAGTCAATCCGGAAATTGATTCGTAAAGGCGTTCAAGTTGTACTCGTCACAGGCAGGCCCTATAATTTATGCGAAGAATTCAGAAATCTCGGAATCGATACAATCATTTCGGCTAATGGGGCATTGATCAAAGCAGGTGATGAAGTGATACATAAGTCTGTACTTTCAGCACAGATGTTTAGAGCATTCAGTGAGTTTGCCGAGTTGCAGGGGCACAGTATTTCATATTTTACAGAATCATTTGAGACGAACGGGTTGTGTACAACAGATGGTCGTGTTACTGACGCTTTAAGAGATACGCTTGGACTTATGGATTCCCCACAGAAAATCAGCACGTTGGAACAGGACGTATATTGCATTTGCTTATATGCGGATGAAGCGGAGACGGAGAAATTCCAATCCAGATTTCCTTCCTTACGATTCGTGAGATTCCATCCGTATGTAGTGAATGTGCTGGAAGCGAGCGAAGTCAGCAAATCTATAGCCGCAGAGAAAGTTCTCGACTACCTGAAGATATCCAGAGAGGATACAATGGCCTTTGGCGATGGGGAGAATGACGTGGATCTGCTAGTGTATGCGGGAATCGGAATTGCGATGGGAAATGGCGGAGAACGGATTAAACAAAGCGCTGATTATGTCACCCTGCGGGCAAGTGAAGATGGGGTCTTCCATGCATTGAAGCAATTTAAGATTTTATGAGAATGGATCGGCTAAAAAGATGAAGGATATCCAAATTGTGGATTTTCATGTAGAATGATATAGCACGTATTAAGCCCTAAAGCATAGGGTGTTGATCGAAGGGTGACTTATGAAAAAGGTTGTTATCGTAATCCTGTCTCTTGTCGTACTTGTTGGTGTATCCTCTTCCGCTTATGCTCATCCAGGCAGACTGGATAAGAACGGTGGACATAACTGTTCAGCCAAATCCAAACAAAAGGGTCTGTGCACAGGTTATCACTATCACAAAAAGAAAAAATGAGAATGAGCTGTACAAGATAAACCCGGCCATCGTTCAATATATGGTTGGGTTTGCATGTGTAGCATTGATTTAGAATGATGGAGGCGGTTACACCATGCAGATACAGGAGATATCGGTGTGGAATCATGACGATTTAGTGGCGATGCTGGTCGAAAGCTCCAGTGAGGGGTTCAGACATATCGAGCGATTAATCCATGAATATGAGACAGGAATCAATACATTCGAGCAAGAAGATGAAGCGCTTTTTGAATGCAGAGTGCACGATAAGGTGGTTGGGATCTGTGGTCTGAACAGAGATCCTTATTCTGAAGGGACTGATACCGGAAGAATTCGCAGGCTTTATGTGATGAGAGAATTTCGAAGACATGGGGTTGGGCGCAGGCTGATGGATGCGGTTATTCAAAAAGCGGAAAATCATTACGCTCGACTGGTTCTGTACACGGATCAACCGGTTGCCGGCTCTTTTTATCGCGACTTGGGATTTAGAGAAGTGAAGAGTATGGAGAAGATAACGCATGTACTGGAATTGGGGGAGAAGGAAGATGGATCATATTAAAGCCGTTATTTTTGATTTGGACAATACAATTCTGAACAGAACGATGACCTTTGACGGCTTCACGCAGAGTTTGATTAAAACCTATTTTGGTCACCTTGAGTCAACCGAAGATATAAGCAAACGAATTATTGAACTCGACCAGGATGGTTATAAGGACAAACCCCTTCTGTTCAACGAGTTGTTGAATGAACTGCCTTGGGCAGAGCATCCACCACATGCAGAACTGATGGAGTTCTATGGCAGAGAGTATGTGCGAAGTTCAGTTCTGATGGAACAGGCGCGAGAAGTCGTTCAGCATCTGCGGGGGAAATACCAAACCGGGTTAATTACCAATGGGCAGACCGATATTCAGTATGGAAAAATCGATCAACTCGGTATCCGGGAGGATTACGACCATATTATTGTTTCAGAGGAGGCTGGAGTCAAAAAGCCCGATCCACGCATATTTCAGCTTGCGCTAGATCATTTCGGTCTAAGCCCTGAGCAATGCATCTACATTGGCGATCATCCGGTGAACGATATTGAGGGAGCGGCAAGCGTAGGCATGAGCACCATCTGGATGAAGGTCAACCAGCCGTGGCAGGACAGGATTACGACTAGTCCTTTACATACGATTAAGCATCTAAGTGAGCTGAAGAAACTGCTTTAGAAGACGGTTATATAAACAAGTGAATTCCTATAATCACAGTCTGGAAAGCGAGGAACATATGGAAATTAGACAGATGGCTACAGCGTTTTTGAGCAATGGCTCAGACATGCTGATGATGAAGAAGGCGGGTAGCAGATTGTTTGATTTTGAATTCTGGGGTGGCATTGGCGGACATCTGGAACAAGGGGAACTGAACGTACCCATGAGCGCCAGTTATCGGGAGATTGAAGAAGAGACCGGGTTCACGCAAGAGGATGTCGAACACTTTCGGCTTCGATATATTCTGTTGGAAGTTAACGGTGGTGAGATTTGGCAGCAGTTTGTATATTTCGGAGAGACGACGCATCGACATTTTGTGCCCTCGGATGAAGGCGAGTTATTCTGGATACCACTGGATGAGGTGTTGGACTTACATTCGTCTATTCTGATCAAAGCAACGCTTAGGCACTATTTACAACACCCAGGAGCAGAAGACATCTGGATTGGCAACGTTCAGAGCGGAACAGACCTAAAGAACACTCCACAGGTAATATGGAACAGAATGCAGGAAACGATATCGTTTGAGCCAAAGGGGGTAAATCGATAATGTTGAAATATAGAATGGAAAGAAAAAAATTGAGATGGATAAATTACCTGTTGATCACTGTACTGATTGCTATCATTCTTCCGAGTAGTCATGTAGAGGCAGGCAGCACGATTACAGTGAAAACGAAGGTCCAATATTACAAAGGACAGCCATACATACATCTAACAGGTGGAAATAAATCTGTGACGGATAAGCTGAACAAGACATTTAAACTCCACGCAGTGAAAGCAGCTCGCCTGGACAAAGAAGAAAAGAAATCAAACAAAAAATATTTCTACATCACCATGGCCAGTGTAAAATACAATGCAAAAGAAAAGTTATCTGTGGTATATGAAGATCATGTGTACACTGGCGGAGCACATGGAATGGATGCGACAAAATCATATAACTATGATTTAAGAACGGGAAAAGAACTGAAGCTAAGCGAGTATGTCAAAGACGATACTCAGATGGAGAAGGTAGAGAAATCAATCTCCAACAGTCTATTAGCCATGTATAATGCAGGAGTTTCTATTTTTGAAGAAAATATTTATGATTTTCAGCTTGATCAAACATCTGAATTCTTTTTATATGACAAAGGTATCGTCATCCGATTCCACCCTTATGAGGTTGCACCCTACGCTAAAGGGTTTGTAGATATCAAAGTCCCGTTCAGTAAATTCAACCAATAGATTGTTTGTAATAAAAGGCATGATCCAGTTCAATGAGGTCATGTCTTTTTCTATATATACAATCATTCAAAATACTCTAAATAATTTCAATAACTTCGGCTTCTATGTTTCTACATACCGTGTAAATAGCTTAACCCATTCCAAGAAGGAGGTTTTGTTATGAAACGTATGGAAACATGTTTCAGGCTGACCGTAGCAGAGTGTAAATGCTATGGCAGCCTGAACGAGCGAACCGGTTTAATTTAGCATAGGGCAGAGGCGGTAGTTATGGGTTGGTAGAAGAAACTGATTTCATAAAACTACGCTGTAATAATTCGATCTTTCGTTTGTCTGTTCCGATGTTCTATAGCCTCCTCATAATCCCCGATCAGTGTATCAAAAATATGCTCCCACGACCGCTGTTCAGCCAGCTTTCTGCCTTCCAGTCCCATTATCCTCAATTGGTTCACGTGATTTCCCCAGAGACATATCTCCCGAATCAGTGCATCAGCCTGACCTGGCTCGAATAACACACCATTGCGGTGAGGGGATATCAGATCCTTTACACCTCCAGCATTGGCCGCCACCACAGGGAGTCCTGAAGCCATCGCTTCCAGTACCACATTGCCAAATGTCTCCGTAGAGGAAGGAAACACAAACAGATCTGCCGAAGCATACATAACAGCAAGTTCTTCGCCATGCATATAACCTGTAAAGGTGACATTGGGTGGGGATTGCAGACGCATTTTCGGGAGAGATGGGCCGTCGCCAACGATGATCCAGTGTACACGGGACTGCATTTCCTGGGGCAACTGCTGCATGGTAGTCGTGAGTGTAGCGATATCTTTTTCCGGGGCAATGCGTCCAACGTAGAGTAGAATAAGGGGAGCGGTGATGTGGTATCGTTCACGGATATCCGATCTGCGTTTATCAGGGGAGTACAGGTTGCAATCAATCCCGCGAGACCAAAGTTTCAGACGCTGAATGCCTTGGGTTTGCAGGGTGTTTAACGTTTCCTGCGATGGAGTTAGGGTTGCATCACAGGCACGGTGGAACCACTGGATATATTTCCAGTAGAGAGGAATCATACTTTTCAACCGGTAGTATTCGAGATAACGATCGAAGTGGGTATGGTAGGAGACAACATGGGGAAGATGGTGTTTGAGCGCATACCTCAGACCAAGCAACCCCATATTAAAAGGCGTGGCGATATGCAGCAGATCGGGTTGAAAGGTTTGTAGCTGCTTGTGCGTGTCTGCTCTGTTGGGTAGAGCAATGCGGCATTCGGGATACAGAAAAAAAGGGATGTTGGCAACCGATCGGACTTGAGTCTCATGGCTTCCTTCAATGACGTAGTTCGGAGTAAACAGCAGATGTTCAATTCTTCTGCGGTTCAGATGGTTACTCAAGCGGTGGAGCGTGCCAGCAACACCATTGGTTTCCGGAAGATAGGTGTCTGTGAACAAGGCCAGGCGCATCATTACCCCTCCCAAGACTCGTGATGCCAAGATCATAACAGCGGAATATTTTCCAGAGGTCAAGTGCATGTTAACTTGACGATATTCCCTGTAAAATGACTTCGGCACGAACATGTAAACTTCCATAAGTTCAACTTATATAGCGTATTCTGATATGATGTAATAACGTGTCGGCGTAGTTGAACTTGAAATTTACACGAAACGGAGAGGGCAGAAAAAAACTGAAGAAGCGGAGCTAAAAGCTTTCTGCAAGAAAGCTGCTTCGGAAGCTTACACTTCGCCTTTATCACCGGATTTTACCCTTTAATAAAGGGATTGAAAAAATCTGGGGATAACAGCGATCGGAAGTTTATTCTGACCGCGTAGTGGTCCAGTGTAAAAAACACGTTCAAACTATTTAGACAGAGAGATACAGGAGGCAGAGAAAGATGAACAAGTTACAAGAAGAATTGCAGGAGTTGTTACCATTTGATCAGCTTGAAGAGATGTCAGGTGAAGAAGTGGTGGGGAGTGTTGCCATGGACCTTTATCGGGCTGAATTTTCGACGATTCGAGAAAGTGGGCCGGAACTTCCGCAAGTATTGAGAGATATCATTCTAATCATTGATCTGGATACCGAGCTGTCCATGAACGGGATGACCGGTTTCCTTGAGAATTCCAGCGGACAGTATCTGGGTGAGACGATAACAGCTATGGAGCGGATTGGCAATGATGCAGATGCCGTGATCCTGAAGAAGATAGAGCAGATGTTGTCCGAAAGCGGTGTAACGCACGGGCAATTACGAGATAATGTGAATGGCCTGTCCGAAGATGACATCACGACAAGCCTGCAAACACACGGGGAACAGATTCATGAGGTATTACAGCAGATTGAACTGGAAGCCGCGAATTTGAGCATGCAATCGGATAACGAAGAAAGCTTTGACCTGCTGTATCAATATGTGGACGAAAATAAAGAACGTTTGAAACAGGAGATGCAGCACGCTTTGTCTAATTGAGTGGGAAGAGGAGGCAAAATGACAATCATGAACAAACGATTAGCGTTGGAATCCTTTTTGGTTACCTTGTTATTCATCATCGGTTTTGTAGCTTGGAATGTCGTTCAAGGCATGATCATGACCATGAATTATGTACCTGATCTTACGAACACCGCTTCTTCTGTTACCCCATTGCAATCCAAGATTGCTTTTGGAAGCCGTGTTCAATGGGATACAACATCCATGATTATGGCTGTTGCCGGATTTATTTTGCTAGCCGCCGCATATTACGGTCTTCGATCAGGAATGCAGCGTTGGACACAGCGTTCTTGATGTTTTATCCGCTTAGAGTCCATGTTCTGTACTTACTTACGCTGCCTTTGCAGCATACCAATTGAATTTCATTTGCAATTGCCCTGAGTCCATTAGACTCAGGGTTTTTACTATGGCTAATGTTTTTCCGCTTCGAAGGGGAAATTTTCTAGATCCAAGGTCAAGGAAGAATCCGTTACAATGATCTTGTAAGCGCTTATCGTTTTGGATAGAGAGAGGAGGAGAGACAGAGATCATGATTACAACCAATCAGATTTATCTCGATCAGACATTGCATAGTAAAGAGGATGTATTTGATTTTATATCTGCGGAGGCAGAGCGTTACAGCATCACTACAAACCGTGCACAACTTGCGGCTGATCTGTGGGAACGCGAACGTGTCTACTCCACCGGACTTCAGGATCACTTTGCAATTCCCCATACCCAGAGTGAAGTTGTAACACGTCCGGCAGTGATGGTCATTCGATTGCGGGAGCCCATTGATTGGGAATCTCATGACGGCAAGCCGGTAAAATATATTTTTGCCATCCTTGTGCCTAAAGGTCATGTAGACGTATCCCATCTGCAAATTATCTCTTCACTTGCCACCTTATTGCTGGAAGATTCATTCAAAGAGGCCATCGCAGAAGCGGTGCAGCCGGAAGATGTATATACGTTGCTTCATCAATATACGGAAGGAATGGTGTCATAATGAAAATCGTAGGTGTAACGTCTTGTATCGCAGGTCTCGCCCATACCCCGATGGCCGCCAAAGCATTGGAAAAAGCAGCTCAACAACTGGGTTATGAGATCAAAGTGGAACAGCAGGGAGCCATGGGACAAGTCAATAAGCTGACGGAAGAAGATATTGCTGCAGCAAATTTTGTACTGATTGCAGCGGATCAAACGGTGAAAGACATGGATCGGTTTGGCGACAAAAAAGTCGTACGTGTCAAAATCGGTCATGCCGTAAGTCAGGCAGAAGCGGTATTAACCAAAGCCGTCGAGGCTGTGAACGCACAAGCTTAACCCCACCTTCCACATGAGGAGAGAGTACGATGAGAAAATGGTTTGGTGAAGCAAAAACACATCTAATGACAGGTATCTCCTATCTGCTGCCGGTCATTATCGCGGGTTCCCTGGTCGTTGCCATCTGTAAAATTATCGCACTATCAATGGGCATTACTGATCTTGATCCGTACAAAGATGGAAGCGGATTCTTGCATATTTTATATCTCGTGCAAAATGTAGGATGGAGCGGCATCGGACTATTGACGATTGTCCTGTCCGGTTACATTGCCTACTCCATTGCTGACAAACCTGCGCTGGCCGCAGGTCTGATCGGCGGGGTGCTGGCACAGCAGACCAATGCCGGTTTCTTGGGCGCATTAATCTCCGGTTTTTTTGCCGGATACATCACCTTATGGGTCAAAAACAAAGTTAAGATTACAGGTCCGGCTGCTGGCTCGGTACCGTTAATCATTTTACCGCTGATTACCGTAGGTTTAACCGGATTTCTGATGGCAGTCATTTTGGGTGGCCCGCTGGGCGCGCTGAATGAGTATCTCATTGCTTGGGTTCAAAACATGAGCCAGAGCGGAACCAATACGGTTGTGCTTGCCATTATTCTGGGGGCAATGATTGGATTCGATCTCGGCGGACCCGTCAACAAAGCGGCATGGATGGCAGGAAATGCCCTGTTCCTGTCCGGTGTCTATCTGCCGAATATTTTCATTAATATTGCCATCTGCATTCCGCCGCTTGGTTATGGTTTGGCAACATTGCTGATGAAGAAACGTTTTTCCAAAACCTATCAGGAAGCGGGAAAAGGTGCAGTGATTATGGGTGTGATCGGTATCACGGAAGGTGCAATTCCGTTCACACTGCGTAACCCTGCCAAAATGATTCTGGTCAACATGTTTGCCTGTGCAACGGGCGCTGCCTTGACTGCACTGCTGGGAGCACATATCATCATGCCACCAATTGGCGGATTATATGGAGCTGTGTCAGTAGGTACCCCAATCGCGTACCTTGCCGGAGGCATTGTCGGCGCACTGATCGTGGCGGGTGGCACCATGTTGGTGAACTTCCGCGATGAAGAAGAGAAACAGCCTGCCAAGACTCAGGAAGCTTCAGTGAAGAAAAACGGGGAAGAAATCGAACTCGTTTTTGACTAAAAGTACATGTTCAAAAAGATCGGTTTTCAGTATCTTGAACAACCTTTAAAAAGCACCTGGAGGGATATAGAGATATGAGTGAGAGCAAGCGTACCAAAGTACATGTGATTCCACATACACACTGGGATCGGGAATGGTATTTTACGACCTCCCGTTCCAAAGTGTATCTCGTCAAACACGTCAAGGAAGTATTGGATGCACTGGAGAATATCGATGGATTCCATTATTACCTGTTGGATGCACAGGGCTCGCTGCTGGATGATTACATCCGCTGGTGTCCCGAAGATGAGGAACGGATCCGCCAACTGGTTTCTGCCAAACGACTGATGACGGGACCCTGGTATACACAGACGGATCAATTGGTTATTTCCAGTGAATCCATGGTCCGAAACCTGTATTATGGTATGAAAACAGCACAAAAGTACGGACATGCGATGAAGGTTGGTTATGTTCCGGATGCATTTGGACAATCGGCACAGATGCCGCAGATCTATCGGGAGTTTGGCATTGAACGTTTCCTGTTCTGGCGTGGTGTCTCGGATAATACGAATCCACATACCGAGTTTACGTGGGAAGGGTCGGATGGCAGTCGTGTATTTGCTGTACAGATGCCATTCGGGTATTACTACGGTGGTAACATTCCGGAAAATGAAGAAGGTCTGGTCCCTTATCTGGAGAAACAGATTGGTGCGCTGGAACGCAAAGCCTCCACCAAACATATCTATTTCCCCAATGGGTTTGATCAGGCGCCTGTGCGATTGAATCTGCCGGAGTTGATTAAACGGTTCAATGCACTGGATACAGAACGCGAATATGTGATGAATGAACCGGAACGTTTTCTGGCGGAGATCGAAGCGGATAGTCAGGATCTGCCTGTACTTCGGGGTGAATTAATGGAAGCCAAGCACATGCGGATTCACAAGTCCATTTTTTCCACCCGTGCAGATCTCAAGCAACAGAATAACCGAATTGAGAATCTGATTGCTAACACGCTAGAACCTGTACTTGCGATTAGCCATTCTCTCGGACATGACTACCCGCATCGTATTGTGGAGGATATCTGGAAGCTGTTGTTTGAGAATGCGGCACATGACAGCATCGGTGGTTGTAACAGTGATACAACCAATCAGGACGTTGCGTTTCGTTACAAACAGGCCTATGATATCGCACTCAATCTGCTCGACCTGCATATGCGGATGATTGCTTCAACGATACAGCAGAAGGAGACATTTGCGTTCACCCTGTTCAACACGCTACCGTATGTGCGAGGTGGGGTTACCGAAATCGAAGCTTATATTCCGGAAGAATCCTTTGTCATTCGGGATACGAAGGGACGCGAGCTGGATTACACCATTGTAGAAAAAGCAGATCAGACCGATTATGTGCTTGGACAACACATTGACCTGAATCCAAGTCGCAAAGTGCATCTGCCAGAACGCGTATATCGCGCCAAATTGCTGGTGGAACTGCAAGAGGTCCCGGCGATGGGTTACACCCAGATTGTTTTTGATTTCAGTCAGGGCGCTACACCTGTTATTGAGCGGCGTAACGGAGACACGATTGAAAATGAACATTTCAGCATTGCGCTACAAGCAAACGGCACCTTGCAAATTACAGATAAGCGATCTGGCCAAGTGTATGCGGATCAAATGGTCTTCGAAGATAACGGGGATGACGGAGATTCCTACAATTATTCTCCTCCCGAGCGGGATCAGATTGTTTCTTCGGCAGGTAGCCAGATGAGTGCAACGACCACCCAAACGTCTGTATCTCAGACACTATCCCTGCGTTTCACGCTGGATGTCCCCTACGATCTGGAAGAGCGCGCCGCAGGCATCACGTCGGGAGCATTGCCAATGCAAGTGGAGATATCTCTTCGCAAAGGAGAGAATCTGATCCGTTTCCAGGTTCAGGTGCAGAATGAGGTGTTCAGCCACCGTCTGCGTGTCCTTTTTGATACAGGAATTGCTTCCGCCCTATCCATTGCAGACCAGCCTTTCGGTGTGATTGCTCGTCCAACCTCATTGCCAGAAGTGGACGTATGGGAGCGCGAACAATGGCAGGAGAAACCGATCACCATTGAAGCGATGCAGAGTTATGCTGGGTTGAACAACGGTTCCCATGGTATGGCTGTGTTGACGGAAGGTGTACGTGAATACGAGATTATTGGCGAGCAAATGGATACCATTGCCCTGACCTTGTTCCGTACTTTCGGTTTCATGGGTAAGGAAAATCTCTTGTATCGTCCCGGACGGGCCTCCGGTGAGAAAATTGTGACAACACCTGACGCGCAATTGCTCGGCGAGCTCTCCTTTACCTTCGGCCTGCATATCCAGGTTTCCGGGTTCGACGAAGCGAATGTAGCTCGGACTGCACGTGAATATTTGACACCGATCAGCAGTTATCAGCAATGCGACTTTTTGAACGGACGTCTGATCTTTGCTTTCCGCGATGAGGAACGTGTTCTTGATACAGACTACAGCCTCATGTCGTTCAGCGACGATTCCAACGTGGTGTTAAGCAGTTTCAAGAAAGCAGAGCAGAGTGAGGGTTACATTGTACGTGTCTTCAATCCATATTTGGCGCAGTCTGCAAACGTGAACATACACTTTAATCAACCTGTACATGCAGAGCGTGTATCTCTTGGTGAACAACCCCTGGAGCCTCAGCAGAGGTTAACCGAGGGAGAAGAGGTCGTTCGTTTGCCGGAACTCGAACATTGCAAATTAATGACGGTACTTGTATCCATATACGCTGAACTTTAGTTTGACACAATCCTGATCAGAAGGGAGGTCGGATATCGGTATGATTTTTCCAACTAAACGGTTGAAAAAGCTGTTCCACCTCATTCATGGTGAAGGGCAGGAACAGGCCTGGACGAGCCAAGCACTTGCAGACAGACTAGAGGTTACGGTGCGTACCATTCGGGATGATCTGAAGAAGTTGGATCATATCCTTGCTGGGCATGGTGGGAGCCTGGAATCCAAGCGTGGGCGGGGTTATTCCATTCGTGTGCATGATGCGAAGCGGTATACTGAGCTGTTGGAGGAACGGAAGGATGATCGGCAAAAAGGTGCGCCAGTACCTGGATCGCCTGATGAGCGTATCCGGTATGAATTGTTCAAGCTGCTTGGTGAAACGGGTCATATCAAGATGGAAGACCTCGCTGATCAGCTGTATATAAGCCGTGCAACGATGAACAATGATCTGAAAATCATTCGTCAGATTCTGGAGAACTACCAGCTTCAGCTTCAGATCAAGCCAGGACATGGTGTGAAAGTTGTCGGGGACGAGCACAGGTTCCGCTATTGCCTTGCCGAGTACGCCGATTCGCGAGATGAAGAACTGGGCCCCGAAGGAATGACCGTGGCACAGGAACGTTTGTTGTATCCAATCGAACCCGCGCACATCCGCGAGATCGTCATTCGCCATGTAGGCCAACAGGATGTTCGTATTGCAGATGTGGCACTGAAAGATTTGATTACGCATCTGGCTGTTATGGTACTACGTATTAAGCAGGGACATGAACTGGAGCAATTCGAGAAAGTGGAGGCCAATGTTCAGGATCAGCAACTTGCACAGCAGATTATTCAGGATCTGGAGTTGTTATATTCCATTCACTGTCCAGTTGGAGAGCGAGATTATCTGCTGTTGCATATTGTTAGCAAAAAAATGACCACTACCGATTGGAATGGACTTCGAAGTGACCCGTTATATGTTGCTGTACAGCAGATGCTGGGTCATATCTATGATCGGTACACCTATGATCTGCGGGATGATGAACGCTTGCCAAATGATCTGTATGCCCATCTGAAGCCCATGATTACTCGCCTGGAACATGGCATGAATATGCGGAATCCACTGCTGGGACATATACGTAAATATTATCCACTCGCCTATGAGATTACGATAAGTGCAGTGAAACAGCTACAGACATACGTACCTCATGAAATCAATGACAGTGAGATTGGTTACCTGGCTCTTCATATTGGTGCAGCATTGGAACGTAAATACCAGATTCCTCATCGCAAACGGAAATCCGTATTACTCGTCTGTGGGTCAGGATACGGCACAGCTCGTATTCTTGAATCCAGATTGCGTTCTTTATTTGCAGAGCTGGAGGTCTCACGTGTAGTTTCGCTACGGGAGTACGAGGAGATGGGGAGTGTGCCCGAAGATTTGGTCATTTCCACGATCCGGTTACGGGAGTCCAAAGGCAAGCCGTCAGCTGTCATTGCTGCGATTCCATCGGAACGAGACATGGCAACGATCACTCATCTGGTGCGAACTAGTGATGAGCAGGAGGAAATGACGCTACTGCGTTACTTTGATCCAGCGTTGTTCATGTTTCGGTCCGATCAGCCTGACAAAATGACACTTATGGCTGAGATGAGCGGAGCGCTGTTGGAGAAGGGAATCGTGACGGAGCAATTCTGGCCAGCTGTGCAGGAGCGGGAAAAGATGGCTTCAACCGCGCTTGGAAGAGGTATGGCGATTCCGCATCCCATGGAGCTGAGTTCAACTCGTACGACCGTATCGGTATGTCTGCTCGAGAAGCCGATTCCGTGGGATGAGGAGAATGAAGTACATGCTGTATTTATGTTATCTATCTGCAAAGAGGATTACGAACAGGCGATGGGGATCTATGATCTGTTTGTAGAATTGATCCGGCAGGAGGAGAAGTTGGAAAGCCTGCGCTCCTGTGGCAGCTTCGATGCCTT
The DNA here is from genome assembly GCF_056395745.1 of Paenibacillus sp. 10L310. NCBI lineage: Bacteria > Bacillati > Bacillota > Bacilli > Caryophanales > Paenibacillaceae > Paenibacillus > Paenibacillus sp. 10L310. Next base: position 319,716 of record NZ_JBFTKC010000001.1, read on the forward strand.
TGCCCAACTTGTATGTGAAACGTTGAGTCTAAAAAGTACCGAAGCGTATTAATATATAAGTTCACTAAGGATAATTCGACTGACACTCCGATGACAGAATAACCTTCCGATCGCTGTTAACCCCAGATTTTTCTGATCCCCTTTTCGAAAGGGAAAAACCGTCCTTCATCAGATTTGTCTGATAAAGGACGGTTTTTATTCGTTTACACAAACTATTGATTAAATATGTTTGGATATGACTTCTTCCAGTCCTTGAGCGACAGAATGCGCACCCCGCTCCAGATGTCTTTCATACAGATGCAGGCGGACGAAGCTCTCATCCGTTCCCATCGCTTCGGAGAATATTCCACTGAGTCCACGAGCGCGGCGGTCGATCTGTAATAGCAGCTCCAGCGAATCGCCCATCGGATAGAACAGCACTTCCAACTCATCCAGATGCCCACGGAATTTGTTTGTTGGTACAAATTCAAATTCCTGCACAAATGGCAGATTGCCACCCAGCTTTGGTGCATAGTCATTGGTCACTTCACGCAGTTTGAAACCAAGGATATCAATTGCATCGAGCACGGTGTTCATGTCTTTGCTGGGAACAACCTGCAGTCTGTCCCGGTCTGAGGGGTCTACAGCACTTGAAATATCGAGGCCCGTCTCCACCCATACCTCTGCACGATGCAGTGTAATTGGCAGATTTTCTGGGAGGTCAAATGAAAAGTCTTTCTCCAATTTGGCTCCAGGCTGTAAGGTGAAACCTTCGGTGAGCAGATATTTGGCTATGACGGCTGTTTCTTTTACTTTACGATCATCGTGCTCCCGTATGTAATGGGTTTTGATTGAAAGATAGATTCGATCTACGTTCTGTTCCACATCTCCACCTTCAATGTACACAACCCCCGAGATGATTCCTCCAGGCGTGACCTCTGGTGTATGCAATTCCGTATTTACTTTGGCTGCTCCAACACCTACACTGGCTAACATTTTCTTGAAAAATGACATGCGCTTTACCTCCAGATCAGATGGTTTATTATATGGGATACATACGGCTTCGACCTTAATACGGAAGCTGGAAGAGAAGCGTTTCATATTTTAGAAAAGATATATCGTATATCCAAACAGGAGAATCGACGTACCCATGTCGAATGTTTAAATAAAGGGAATTTTTGTCAGGAGGTGAAGCCGATTGAACACAGAATTTTCAGAACAGAAATATGGTGAAACGGGTGTTAAAACCAGCTTTGAGCAGATGGCTAACGGGGAACAGAAATATAAAATGATAGCCGAGGATGGCAGTTATTATTGTAGAACCGTTGCTTCTTCCCACGGAGCATGGCAAAACAGTCATGTACATATCAATCTAACGGAGTTTTATGTGGTGCAAACCGGATGGATTGCGTATGCCAGTTATGGAGACGATCAGATGTTTTCGATTCGAGTGATGCGTGCAGGAGAGCACATCATTGTCCAACCTGGAATCCACCATAATATATACATGTCTGCACATAGCGCGATACATACCATCAAGCATGGATTGAATACATCCAGTGATTGGACGGCATCCCCTGAGTTGGATAGGTTAACTCAATCTTTAACTGAGAAGAAGCTACTCCAGAAGTATGATTAACCAGAGGGGAGGATCAGACAGATGCGTAAAAGTACAATATTTTGGATTACGGGAATAGCGATAATTCTCTTGGTGACTCTGCTCATATACAGCTATGTTATTCCAAGTGTGAGTGCCCAGGATGTTGTGATGGCAGGCACAATCAGGCAGATTGATACGGATGTAGTTGAGGTAGAGTTAGAGATAACGCGAAAAAGAGAAGACAAGGATCAACATATGGTGTATCCCGTTGTCCCTGGATGGGAAGGGGTCACATTCACTGAAGAACAAGATGAAGCGTGGTACATGCCTTCGTCTGTTGGCAGCTCCTATCTTGATCAAGTCATTTTGGAAAAGTATCTAAAGGCGCAGGGGAAGACCATGAAATCAGCTGATAATCTGATAGGATTTGCGATACCTGATGAGATAGGGAGCTACAAGTTGCGGTTAACGCTCAGATCTTTGGATGGAACGACTCAGCCGCTTGAGAATCCCGTGGTGTATTATGTTCACAACGAGCATTTGTTAGGGAAGGATCTGAGTTGGGTTACGAGTGAGAATCTGGAGATCAATAAGGAGTAATCAGAATGATGAATGTATATGAATCGAATGAAATCACTGTACGTTTCTTGGACACAGAAGATGAACAACATCTGGTGAAGTGGCTGTCAGACCCGGAAGTTCTTCAATACTATGAAGGGCGTGATCGGCCGCATGATCTGGAACAGGTGAGAGAGCATTTTTACAATCAGAAAGATGGTGCTACTCGTTGTATCGTTGAGTATGGAGGACATCCGATTGGATACATTCAGTTCTATGAGCTTGAGGAAGAAGAACGAACGGAGTATGGTTATGGAGACACGGATGAGATCATCTATGGAACGGATCAGTTTATTGGTGAGGTAGAATACTGGAATAAAGGCATTGGTACACAGTTGATGCAATCCATGCTGGCTTATCTGATTAATGAAAAACAAGCCCGTAAAGTGGTTATGGACCCTCAATCCTGGAACTTGCGAGCGATATCCTGTTATGAGAAATGTGGTTTCCAAAAGATTAAGCTGTTGGAGAAACATGAGCAGCACGAAGGACAGATGCGAGACTGTTGGCTTATGGAATATGCCCTGTAGATCCTGCTTAAAGTTATTTGAATCATATAAACAAGGAGGAATAATGGATGGATGAAAGATTTCCGATAGGACCATTTGTACACACGGGTGAAGTTACTTTGGCACAACGGGAGAAGTGGATTCAGGACATTGCTGAGTTGCCTGAACGCGCACGAGAAGCGGTAAAGGGACTGAGTGAAGAGCAATTAAGTCTGCCGTATCGAGAAGGTGGATGGATGCTCAAACAGGTTATTCACCACATGGCAGACAGCCATATGAACAGTATGATTCGTTTCAAGTTGGCACTGACAGAGGATACACCAACGATTCGGCCTTATTATGAAGAGCGCTGGGCTGAACTGAGTGATTCAAGAGACCTGGATGTCGAATTCTCGCTTCAGATTCTGGATGCCCTCCATCGTCGTTGGGTGTTTCTGTTAAACGCGCTGACAGATGCAGATTATGCCAAACAATTTTATCATCCCTCATCGGAAGAAACGACAAGACTGGATTACAATCTGGGCATGTATGCTTGGCACGGCAAACACCATGTTGCTCACATCACATCGCTTCGGGATAGATTGGGAATATAGCTATTAGAAATATCTTTTAAGGAGGATTCATCAATGAGTGTACATATCAGACTATTAAATGAGAACGATCCTGTAATCATATCAAAGGCGTTTCAGGAGCAGGGTTGGGGGAGATCCCCTGAGCAGTATCTTCATTACTTGGCTGAACAACAGAATGGGGAACGCGTAACCTTGGTAGCCGAGTTGAATGGAGAATTTGCCGGATACGTGAATGTATTGTGGAATTCCAGCTACCCGTCTTTCAGGGAACAAGGCATTCCCGAAATTAACGATTTTAATGTACTAATGAAGTTCCAGCGCCAAGGTATTGGTTCACGGTTGATGGACCGAGCAGAGGAAGTTATTCTGGAACGAACGGATGTAGCAGGCATTGGTGTAGGTGTGTTTTCCGATTATGGCAAAGCGCAAGTTCTATATGCCCATCGCGGGTACATACCAGACGGTCACGGTGTACACAAACATGATCATTACATTCAGCCGGGTGAAGAAACGATTATGGACGACGATGTTGTACTTTATCTTACGAAGAAGTTAAAAGCCACGCAATAATTTCATAATATATACAATATGAAAGATGTCATGTATATTAGTTGTAAATATCTGTTATGTGTGACTGGCGTAAACGTGGAGTGAACCACGAGGGAGCACATATATTATATGCCGTACGCCTGGGCAAAGTGTTTGATCTTTTGATCAAACACTTTATTTATTATTCAGGGAACGAAAGGACTGGTGGCGGCAATGAAAATGGCGTTTGTTTTATTTGATGGAATGACAAGCATGGATTTAGCTGGATTTTATGAAGCTGTGACTTGGCTAGCGATTCTGAAAGCAAAGGAAAACGTATCATGGACATTCTGCGCAGATAAGGAGGAAATTTCGGATGACCGTGGGCTGAAAATGAAATCCGATGCAGTATTACCTCATCTAGGGGATTTTGACCTAGTATTTTTTCCTGGTGGATTATCAACTAGAACGCTTCGATTTGATGAGGATTTTATGCGATGGGTCCGAACGGCAGAAAATGTCACATATAAAACATCTATTTGTACCGGGGCTTTACTGTTGGAGGCAGCAGGTTTCCTGAATGGAAAAAGGGCTACTACCAACTCATCTGCTTATGATTTATTGAATCCTTATTGTGCAGAAGTGATCTCAGCGCGTGTAGTGCGTGATGGTAATACGGTAACGGGTGCGGGGGTTACGGCTTCCATTGACCTGGGACTATACTTGGTCGAAATGTTAACGTCTACGGAGATCGTCCTTCAAGTTCAACAAAAACTAGAGTATCCATATTATGAAGCTGGTAACTTAAAAGATGTCTACATGCACACTAAGGGTAGGGGATAAAAAGATGACTATTCGCCTTTTTCAAGCGATTGATCAACCAGCAGTGCTGAAAATGATGACGGATCATGATTTTCAATTCCCTTCGTTTATACGCGATCAGTATCCTGCGCGCTGGGATTTATTTTTAAAAATGACGGATGAACGTATCAGTGCTTATTATGTCATGGTTGACGAAGCAGATGTTGTCATAGGTCATGCTGGTTATATCTTTCATCCTACTGTTAACCGATATGAAATCGTTGGCGTTGTTACATGCAAATCACACCTTCGACAGGGAGTAGCACGTGGACTAATTACAAAAATATGTATAAAAATAGCTGAATTCGGCAGTGGTGATGTCATGCTTTACACACTTGATCATGAAGAAAATGAAGCAGCGCTCCTATTTTATGAACGAATGAATTTTCAAAAAGAAGGTGTTGATATGAACTATTATACCTCGGGGTTTCATAGACTTTCACTTGTTAAAACATTATAAGGAAACTTCAAAAAACTAATTGAAGTGGAAGCATAAAAGTGTACTTCAGTTTAAGTTGCATGGACTTGCAAAGAAAGATGATCAAAAAGCTGTCCTGCATGTTATACTCTATTGGAATTTGAGGAATGATAAGCAGGATGTTAAGAGATTAGATGATCAGAGGAGTGAATGATGCATGTTTAGCAAAGTCGGCCAGATTATGTTGTATGTCAACAATCAGGATGAATCACTGGCATTTTGGACGGAAGTTGCAGGATTCCACATTGTGGATGAAGTAAACCTTGACGAGGGCATGAGATGGATTGAGATTGCGCCTACCGCAGACTCGCAGACAAGCATTATACTCCATGACAAAGAGTTCGTTGAACGGATGTCGGCGGGTGTAAATCTGGGCACACCTTCGTTAATGTTCTTCACCGAAAATCTGGATCAGTTATATGCCGACTTGGCTGGTAAACATGTAACGGTGGGAGAGATTGTCGAGATGCCAACGGGGCGTGTCTTCAACTTTGCTGATAACGAAGGGAATTACTTTGCAGTTTTGGAACGGGCGAAGTAAGTTACAACACAAAACCCCAACAAAAAAACGATCGACATTCATGTCGGTCGTTTTTTTGTTGGGAAAAAGCTTATGTTTTGGAGTAGAAAAACGCAAGAAAAATAGAGAACTACTGGGTAAAAATGTTATAATAGAGTGTGGCTGATTTAACGAAAATGCCGAGGAATGAATAATCGAAAATGAAGGTTTGAATGGAGCAGTTAAGGAGGAATGTGGTTGTGGAAAAGACGATTAAAAGTGTACAGGATCTATATGATATGCTCGATGCGGATTTCAGATCTGCCAAGCAGTTTTGGGAACCTTTCTATGAGGATCGGAACAGACCAATCCCCTTTTTCCCAAACAAACCGGATGAGAATCTGGTAGCGCATGTGAACGAAGGTGTGCTGAGCGGCGGCAAGGCACTGGAACTGGGGTGTGGCCCGGGCAGAAATGCGTTGTATTTAACCCGCCAAGGATATCAGGTAGATGCTTATGATCTTTCGGAGACAGCTATTGCTTGGGCTAAAGAGAGGGCGGCAGAGGAGCAACTGGACGTGCATTTTGAATGTCGATCTGTGTTCGAATTATCCCCAGAGCAAGAATATGATCTTGTCTACGACTCGGGTTGTCTGCACCATCTGTTGCCACATCAGCGCATTCCCTACATAGAGATGATCCACAATGCACTCCGGCCTGGAGGATACTTTGGAATGACTTGTTTTGCTCCTGGTTTTGGCGATATTGGTGGGCCTGAGATCGTTATGAATGATTGGCAGGTGTATCAAGAGAAGTCGATGCGCGGTGGTCTTGCGTTCACGGAGGAGAAGCTTCGCTACATGCTGGAAGATGGCTTTGAATGTGTGGAGTTCCGTGCAATGAAGTCGCTGGAGCAACATGAACCGTATTTTGGTGTACCTTTTCTCTGGGCCACGTTGTGGAGAAAGAAAAACTCGTAAGAATAGTGAAATAAACATGCATTGAAAATAGAGGAGGAGTGGTATCGGAATGGGAACAGAAACAGGAAAAAGACACTTTATTATTACAGGCACATCCAAAGGGATCGGTTTACAACTTGCAGAGTTATTATTGGCTAAGGGGGATTACGTTTACGGTATTTCACGCGGGGGTTCGGATCTGTTGGAATCAAGCGAGGAATGGAGCGGGCGTTACCGCCATGTTCAGTATGATCTTGCCGACCTGAATGGGATCGATGATTTGATTACACGCATATTGGACCAAATACCTTCTCAGGAAGCTGAATTCATTGGACTCATTAATAATGCAGCGATGCTGGAGCCTCTAAAACCTATCGATCAATGCAGTGCGGCAGAGATAAGTCAGAGTCTTAACATCAGCCTCGCAGCACCAATGATATTGAGTTCCTCTTTTATTCAACAAACAAATCATCTGTCCGCCAGACGTAAAATTGTCAATCTCTCATCTGGTTCGGGAAGTTATCCCGCGCCTTCAATGGCAGTGTACTGTACATCGAAGGCTGGGATGAACATGTTCACCCAATGCGTATCTTTGGAGCAAACGGGCCAACAGAACCCTGTTGAAATTATTGCTTTTGATCCGGGGATGGTCGATACGGAATTGCAGGCTGTTGCACGAGGCAAAAGTGCAGAGGAGTTCGCTCTTGCAGGTATGTTCAATCAAGTATATGAAGCAGGACAATTAAGATCGCCACGAGACGTAGCGATGCAGTTGATCGAGCGGATGGACGAAAATAGTGATTCAAGCCATGTTATACACACTGTTGAGAGCTAATATGATATACGATACTTCTTTCAGCTCGTTTTCTTACGAAGTATGGATACCTTTTGATATAAGCCCAACTTCCCTGTACACTGGAATCAGCGATCGGAAGAACGATACGTTACGGTAAAGGTGATCCTGCAACAACGGAGTCTAATTACCTTATTCAACCTTAGAAGATCAGAAACGTGGTGAAGTCTCTTGTTTAAAATTATGCTCATTGAAGACGACGAGTCGTTATTCAGTGAAATCAAGGAACGATTGTCCCAATGGTCGTATGACGTGTATGGTGTGCAGGATTTTGGAAAGGTATTGCAGGAGTACAGCGTAATTCAGCCGCAACTGGTCATTATAGATATTCAGTTACCCCAATATGACGGGTTCCATTGGTGCCGGATCATTCGTTCGCACTCCAATGTGCCGATTATCTTTTTGTCCTCACGGGATCATCCTGCGGATATGGTTATGTCCATGCATTTGGGGGCAGACGATTTTATCCAGAAGCCTTTTCATTTCGATGTATTGATTGCCAAGATCCAAGCGACTTTGCGGAGGGTGTATAACTATAATACAGAGCATATTGAACTTCGAACCTGGCGCGGTGCCACTATTGAGTATGTGAAAAATACACTGACCTGCGGGGATGAATCTGTCCTGTTGACCAAAAATGAGATGTTCATTCTTAAAGTGCTGGTGGAGCACAAAAATCAGATTGTTACCCGTGAGGACCTCATCCGGAGCTTGTGGGATCATGAGCATTTCGTGAGTGACAATACGCTGACGGTTAACGTTAATCGGTTACGGAAGAAACTTGAACCCATCGGCTTGGAGCGGTACATTGAAACCAAAGTAGGGCAGGGGTACATGGCAACGGAAGAGGCAGAAGCATGATCGGAAAGTACATACGAGAAAGGGCTAGTTGGTTATGGCTACTGGTAAGCATGCAACTTATTATTTTATTGGTGGCCTACCTGGACTCGTCCATTCCATTCCAATCTGTGGTGTATATCGTAGGACTGAATGTGGTGGTATGCCTTGTTTTTATCTGGGCGAGATACCTGAAAGAGACCCGTTTCTATAAAAAGTTGAGCATCTGGGATCATACCTATGATCTGGGAGAGCTCGATATCGCCGAAAGTCCATATGAGCAGATTGTACATGAGGCCGTCAGTTCCCAGACACAGCGGTATCGTAAGGAGTCGTCACATCATTTTATCGCTCTGGAACAGGAGAAGGACGAGATGTTGTCCTGGATTCATGAGGTGAAGACCCCACTGACTGCGTTGCAACTGATGATCGAGCGCTTGCCAGATGACAAGTTACAGAGCCAAATGACATATGAATGGTTACGAATTCATCAGTTGCTGGATCAGCAGCTTCATCAGAAGCGTATTCCGTTTATGCATAATGATCTGTTCATCGAAGAGACGGAACTTGAACCAGTATTGAATAGCGAGATACGAGCGTTGAAATCGTGGTGCATTTCCAAAGGCATTGGCTTTGATGTGTCTTTAATGGTATCGCGCGTGCTCACAGACAGCAAATGGTTAGGCTTCATCCTCCGGCAGTTGTTGAGTAATGCGGTGAAATATAGCGATTCATCGGACATCCTCATTGAAAGTTGGGAACAGGATGGACACATCATACTCATGATTCAGGATCACGGGCGAGGGATTGAGACTCAAGATCTGCCGCGTATATTTGATAAAGGATTTACGTCCACCCGAGGCAGAATGGATGGGGCGGCTACCGGGATGGGGCTGTATCTGGTTCGTCAGGTGGTCCAGACGCTTCATGTGAACATTCAAGTAGAATCTTCTCTTGGCGAGGGCACAACCGTCACACTTACTTTTCCGCGAAAAAACGACATGTTGCATCTTGCAGGCGTGTGACAACAATGTCACATGCTTTTTGGTTTTGTTCGGTGAATCACACGATAACACTGCACATTCCGATTATGATATAGACACGAGCATTTTGCAGAAGATCTAAGAGGAGTGAGCGGGATATGTGGATACTGGAAGCCAAAAAAATTCATAAAGTCTATGGTAATAAATTAAATAAACAGGAAGTGCTGAAGGGAATTGATCTTGGGGTAAGCAAGGGAGAGTTTGTTGGTATTATGGGGCCTTCGGGTTCGGGTAAAACAACGCTGCTTAATGTACTTTCCTCCATTGATCGGGTGAGCCAGGGCACGATTGATATTGAGGGCAAGGAATTCACCGGAATGAAGGAGAAACAGCTGGCTGAGTTCCGCAAACATCATTTGGGCTTTATTTTTCAGGAATATAATCTGCTGGATACCCTTACGGTGAAGGAAAATGTATTATTACCGCTCTCGATTACGAGCATTCCAAAGCAGGAGGCACACCAGAAGTTTGAACAGATCGCACGTGAACTGGGAATCTACGAGTTGAAAGACAAGTATCCATCTGAGATTTCAGGGGGTCAGAAGCAGCGGACTTCGGCAGCACGAGCATTTGTCCACGAGCCGAGTATCATTTTTGCGGATGAGCCGACAGGAGCGCTGGATTCCAAGTCCGCTTCGGATCTGCTCGGCAAGTTAAGTGATATGAACAGCGCACGAAAAGCGACTATTATTATGGTTACCCATGATCCGGTTGCCGCAAGTTATTGCAGCAGAGTGATCTTTATTCGAGATGGTCAGATCTACACCCAGTTGAATAAAGGAGACGAGTCACGGCAATCGTTCTTCAACGATATTATCAAAACCCAGGGCGTATTGGGTGGTGTGCAGCAATGAGCTTGAATTATATTATCTTCCGCAATCTCAGAAAAAATCTGAAGAATTATTATCTCTATGTATTTGCGCTTGTGTTCAGTGTGGCCTTGTATTTTTCCTTTGTGACGTTACAGTATGATCCTTCCATGGATGAGGTGGCTGCTTCAACAAAAGGTGCGGCGGCTATAGGCGCATCTTCGGTACTGTTAATCGTCATTGTTGGTATCTTTTTGCTCTATGCCAATACGATCTTTATCAAGCGGCGTAGCAAAGAGATTGGATTATTTCAATTGATCGGACTGACAAAAGGCAGGATTTTTGGCATTTTGAGTGCGGAGAATAGTATTCTTTATTTTGGCTCCATGGCTATCGGTGTGTTAATTGGGTTTCTTGCGTCCAAGCTGGTATTGATGATATTGTTCAAAATTCTCGGTGTGGATGCGATTACGAAACTGTACTTCTCTCCGATGGCACTGATGCAAACGGTGATTGTTTTTACGATCATGTATCTGCTCATCATGCTGATGAACTACACTTTTATCAAGAGACAGAGCATTCTCTCACTCTTTCGGGTGTCGGCCACTTCGGAGCAGCAGGTGCAGAAGATGTCTGTCGGACAGATGATTGTTGGCGTCTTGGGCATTGCTCTGATTGTGTATGGATACTTCATGTCTGCACGGCTGTTCAGCGGTGAGGCAATGGATATGCAGCAGTTGATGTATACGATGATCCTGATTCTCTTCTCGGTCATACTGGGGACATACCTGTTCTATAAGGGTTCGGTAAGTTTTATCTTTAATCTGATTCGCAAAAGTAAAAACGGCTACCTATCCATTCATGAGGTGTTGTCTTTATCTTCAATCATGTTCCGCATGAAGTCCAATGCATTGTTGCTTACAATTATTACAACCGTATCGGCGCTTGCTATTGGCATGCTGTCACTCAGTTACATTTCGTATTATTCCGCAGAGGCTCAGGCGAAAGAAAGCTTGCCGGAGGATTTCTCTTTTGCTCAGGTTGATGTGAAAAATCGCTTTGTAACGGATTTGGAACACAAACAGATTCCATATGAAGAGAAGCATAGACAGCCCATTTATATTGAAATTGATGCTCATAAAGTGATGGATGAGTCCATGACGGAAAAGTACCTATTCAGTAGTGTGTTGAGTGACAAGATGGTAGATAACATTGATCTGCAACCAGGCGAAGCGGTCTTCATGGGATACGGAAATGCCATTCAGCAGTTGATTTCCATTCAGGAGACAGGTCCAATTGTCTTGCATGGATTGAAGCGAACGCTAGACCAACAACTGATCGGAACCACCCAAAAGGGGGTTCTTCCTGGATACTATTCTGGGGGCACGCCTGTAGCGGTAGTAGATGAAACGGTATACCAGCAGTTGCGGCAGGATCTCGATCCCGAGTTGCAAAAATCCGAGTGGGCGGATTACTATGGTGTACGTATTCTGAATGAGGGGCAGGCTGAAGAGGCATATGCCGTATATAAGGAGCTACAGTTGGAAGCACCGAGCTTCTCCCAGATTGAGTTCAGAAATAACCAACGTAATAATATGGGCTTAATTATGTTCATTGTTGGTTTCCTTGGTTTGACGTTCTTGATTACATCGGGATGTATCCTGTACTTTAAACAAATGAACGAGAGTGAAGAGGAGAAGGACAATTATACCATTCTGCGAAAACTCGGATTTACGCAAGGCAATCTGTTGCGTGGAATTCAGATCAAGCAGTTGTTTAACTTTGGTATTCCGCTTATGGTGGGGTTGAGTCATAGTTACTTTGCCGTGAAATCAGGTTGGTTTTTCTTTGGTACGGAGCTGGCGACACCTACGGTCATTGTCATGATAGTCTATACATTGTTATATTCGATCTTTGGTCTGTTGTCTGTGTGGTACTATAAACGGGTGATTAAGGAAGCTTTGTAGAATTGGGATCACGAGTATGCTGATATAGCAAAATAGGTTGAGTAAAGGGCAGCTGTATTGTTTACAGACTGCCCTTTTTTCTTGCAGAAATAAATATAGCTTTATGAAAAAAAGGATGATTATGGAATTGAGTCGAAATGATGATAGAGTCCATGCTTCTGATTCATGTATACCGGTGAAACAAGAGGAGGGGAGTAGCGTGCCTGGAGTTCTATATGCCTCGAAGAAAGAGTTAAGTGAGACGGTTCGACGCACCTATGAATTGTTTGAGGGTGAATTCAATGACATCCATAACAGCGACAAAGATAAGTGGGTTGAAGGTGTAGATAAGACGCCTGCCCAGATGATCGCGTACCAGCTGGGATGGATGAACCTGGTGATGGAGTGGGAGAGAAATGAACAGTTGGGACATGAATGTCATATGCCGGCACCAGGGTATAAATGGAACCAACTGGGGCAATTAAATGAATCATTTTACGAAAAGTATTCAGGTTATACGCTGGAGGAGCTGCGCTCTTTGTTTCGGGAGACAGAACAAAAGTGGCAGAACTGGATTGACTCGCTGAGCGAAGAGGAATTATTTGTACAAGGGATAAGGCAGTGGACGGGGACCAAGCCCGGATGGGCTATGGTGAAGTGGATCCAGATTAATTCGGTAGCTCCTTTTAAATCCTTTCGGACCCGATTACGTAAATGGAAAAAAGGTCACTTAGCCAACATGGATGAGGGGAGAATAGATGTCTAATGAATCTGGCAAATAAAATCACGTTGGCTAGAATCGCGTTGATTCCATTGTTTATGATCTGTTTTCTCAATCAGCAAAGCGTGATGATTGCACTAATTATATTTGCAGTAGCGGCAGGTACGGATAAATTGGATGGATATGTGGCGAGGAAATATAACCAAATCACGAATCTGGGAAAGTTGCTTGATCCACTGGCGGATAAACTGTTGATTGCGGTTGCGCTGGTCATGATGGTTCAGGAGAATATGATCAGTTCATGGATTGCTGTAATCATTATAGGACGTGAAATTGTCATTACTGCATTGCGAATGGTAGCCACAGAACAGGGTATTGCTCTTGCAGCTGATCGTTATGGAAAAATCAAAATGGTGCTTCAGGTGGCAGCCATCATTGCCATTTTGTTGAACAATGTTCCGTTTAGTTTGCTGACTGATATCAGAGTAGATGTGGCATTGCTATGGGTTGCAACAGGCGTTACTCTCTTATCCGGAATGAATTACATTATCGTAAATTATAAACTGTTGAGATAAAAGGAGTGATTAGGAGATGTCCCAAATAAATATTAATCCAAGTACTTCAGAGGATTCAGAGTATGTTCGCCAGCAACTTATCGCATTTAATGCTGCACATGTGAGCGAGGAATTAAGGCATCGGTACGAAGAACTGAATTTCAATATCAAAAATGAGACCGGCGAGATTGTTGCAGGTGTGCTTAGCACACTTTGCTGGAACTGGCTGGAGGTTGATATTCTTTGGGTGGATTCTGAACAACGGGATCGGGGATATGGTTCCCAGTTGTTGCTTGAAGTTGAGCGAATTGCGCGAGAGAAATCTTGTGATTTTGTCATGTTGAACACATTCTCCTATCAAGCACCGGAATTTTACAAGAAACATGGCTACCAATTGATCACAACGATCGAGAATGCACCGACTGGACACAGTCATTATTATTTTAAAAAGGACCTCATGTAAGACAAAGCGTGCGAAATAGGACAAAATCAGGAGGGTTATCATGGTTACCATTAAAGGAATCGAACTTGAAGATTTACCGGCACTAAGCCAGCTATACCATGAGTTGATGGGAATGCCTACCAATGAACAGCAGATGAAAAAGATGTTTCATTACATACAGCAGAATGGTCATTATCATGTGCTTGGGGCATTTTACAATGGCAAACTGGTTGGGTCCGTTATGGGGGTTGAGTGTATGGATCTGGTGGGGCCATGCAAACCGTTCATGGTTGTGGAGAATGTGATTGTATCGGATCAGGTACGCAGGCAGGGCATTGGGCAGAGGTTAATGCTCCAGATTGAGCGGATTGCAAAAGATATGGGTTGTGGTTACATGATTCTGGTGTCTGGCGATCAGCGTAAGGAAGCACATATATTTTATGAGAAGTTAGGTTTCAAGGATGAGAAGGTTCAGGGTTACCGAAAGCATCTTTAACTAAAGATGCATAAAAGAGAGAGGCAGTGGCTCTCTCTCTTTGTGATCTTACTTTTACAATTACTCTTTCGAGTTAGACGAGTTGAATCTCATATATTGAGGTGGATGAACATTGTCGATCATGAGAATACCATCAAACTGCTCTTTTGGAACAAAGCTCTCTGGATATATGCCCCAGCTATAAGCAAATCGAGGTTCGAACATCCAGGCGTTCCCTGCCTCTCTTTTTTGATAACGAAGATCAAGGAAACTGTAGGGTGTATTTGTCGCAGACATGATAGCTTCAATTGAACCAGGCAACGCTGGTTCGACATTGTGAACTTCGCCTGCATTATCCGCTGTTTGTCCACTTGAAGCATATAACCCCAGAACATAGCTGATTTCTCTCAATTCCTCGGGGAAGATCTCTCCCATTAGTGGAACTGGATATGAAGAATCCATCACTTTGCTGTTTGCTTTACGTATATGATCGTTATGACCCCACACAATGAACTTTTCGTTCGGATATACTTCCGTAGCTAACCAGATCAGATTGTCATTCATGGCTTTATCCCGCCAAACAAGGGAGTCCAGAAATGCATCCATCTTCCCTTCCTCCAATTCAATCATGGAACGGATAGAAATTTCAATATACTCCTGAGCCATACGAATTCGATCTTCGAGGCTTCGTTCCAGCAACTTGGATAGTTCCGGATGATTGGGATATTCTTGTTGCAGATAGGTTTGGTTCTCTTTGGATTGCAGTGATTTTAAAATATTTTTGTAAGTTTGAATCATTTCCTGTTTCTTTGCACGGTAGGATTGAAGGTCAGCCCCGATATAAAACTCGGACAATTGTTTTTCTGTTTGTGCTAGTTGTTTGGCGAGTTTCTGATCTTTCAGCCAGTGACCATCAAGTAGGGGGGATTGCAGTTGCATGTCAAAACCCGTCAGAATTAATGGCTGTTCAGTTTGAGCACTCGTTTTGAGATAATCAAACAAGGGTAAAATTTCTTTGGACCACCAGACGCCGAAAATGGAGCTTTGCATTGTTTGCTCTGCGCTTTTTTGATTTATTATGGCGTTAGATAGTGATGTATTAGAGAGACCGCTCTCAAAGGCGAGCACATTGTAGCCCATCTCTTTATGTAGAAACTGAATTAATCGGGTTTTAGCTAAGTTGAATTCTGCTACTCCGTGGGAACTTTCACCCAGAAATACGATTCGTTTATCCTGGAGCAGTGGTTTTAACATATCCAAGTCTGTAAAGCTATTACTCTCAATATCTTCATGAACAGGTGTAATACTCTTTATCCGGTAAGCATGTTCTCTGGCCCATTGTTTCCACAGTTCAATTTTTTCATCTGATGTTCTTGCTGTCTGTACTTCAGTCACATGACCCTGTATGGTCTCGATGGAAGATTGGGCATGGACTTGCCCTGTGGGAAACAACGTTGCAGTAGCCAAAATAACTGTGGTTAATGTAAGAGCGGCAACTCTTTTTCTTTTCCTTTTTCTGAAATGATACAAATAAATACCTCCTTTAATAGTGAATAAAATGAAAATGATTGAGATAAAGGCTATATATGGATTTAATTACACTATATTTAATGTTAGTACTAATGTTGTATTTTTGCAAATGTTGGGACTTATCTAGTGAATTTAGGATGATGGGAGCAGGCCATATATATATGGAATTGGCTCTCTGTAGCTGGCCTATACTCCCCATATACGGATTTCGTGTCTCAGAGTCAGAGTTCTGATAGAATGGATTAAATTAAACGAGTTAAGAAGAGTACATAGGAGGTTAACACAATCATGCGGATCGTAGATAACATTAAAGTCTGGGGGGAGCCGCTGGAGAACGCCGTAAGTCAGGCGGTGACTTGCTCGCAATATGGAGATGTATTGGGTGTGGCTCTGATGGCCGACCATCACAAAGGTTACTCGCAACCCATCGGTGGTGTTGTCGCTTATCGGAATATGATCAGCCCGTCAGGTGTCGGATATGATATTGCCTGTGGCAATAAGGCTGTGCGTACAAATCTGATGTGGGAAGATATTGGGGATCAGATTGTAACGATCATGGATGACATCAATTCGACCATTTCTTTCGGCGTGGGTCGTAACAATCCAACACCCGTGGATCATGAGCTGTTCGACGACGCGAGCTGGAAGCTGTTTGATACCATTGAACCGGGATTACAACATAAGCTGAAGACACTTGCACGCAACCAACTTGGAACCGTAGGCAGTGGCAATCATTTCGTGGATATTTTTGTAGAAGAGGCAACGGGGAAGGTGTGGATTGCAAATCATTTTGGCAGCCGCGGGTTCGGTCATAAAGTGGCGAGTGGGTTCCTTAACCTTGCGGCAGGACGTCAGTTCAGTGGCAAAGCTCCTGGCGAATCGATGGATCAACCGCCTACGTTGTTTGACCTGAACAGCGAAATGGGTGATATGTATTGGGATGGAATGATTCTGGCGGGCCGATACGCATATGCAGGACGTGACTATGTTATTGAACAGGTGCTCGGTATTCTGGGGGCAAGTGCTGAATACGCCGTACATAACCATCACAACTTTGCCTGGAAGGAACAACACATGGGTGAAGAGGTAGTTGTGGTCCGCAAAGGTGCAACGCCACTTGCATCCGGGCAACTCGGTTTTGTCGGAGGCAGTATGGGTGATATCTCGGTAATTGTGGAAGGGATCCACAGCGAGGAGAATACCGAGTCATTCCGCAGCACCGTACATGGGGCAGGGCGCACGATGAGTCGAACCCAGGCGGCTGGCAAAATGAATTACAAGCTGCGCACACGCATGGGCGGTGAGATTAGCGAAGCACAGATGCATGAGGCGATTCGTGCCTATGGTGTCGAACTGCGGGGAGCGGGCACAGACGAAAGTCCGTTTGTGTACAAGAAACTGCAAGACGTACTGAACGCACATGCGAATACGTTGAAGATCAACCATGTGCTGCGTCCCGTTGGTGTCGCCATGGCCGGAGGTAATGAATTCGATCCATACAAGGATTAGTTAGAAAAGAGGGTGAACTTCATGAGAAATTGTGCGATATATAGCTCTCAGTTTGACCTGGATCAGCTGTTTGAAGTGATTCAATCCATTTATCCTGAGGGTACGATTGAACGCCGGGAAGACAAGACCCATATTCAAGTGACTCAGAAAAAATGGCTCAGTAAGAAAACCAAAGGCTTTAATATCATGACCAGCCAGACACATCCTGAGGAATTTACGACAATGATTCAGGGGATGCTTGGATTTTTGGGTCAGATTAAAGGGCGCAATGCTTCGCTACAGGAAAAGGTATTGATCAAATGTTCCACATTGAACATGGTGGTTGGTATTGAGACGGAAGAGGATATCTCGGAAGAATTCTTCGGCGAGTTATTACGGTTGGCTGATGCGCTGGATGCTGTTATCTTCTGGGGAGGTGGATCTCTGCTGAATGCACAAGGTCAGCTATTGCTGGATGTGAATAGAGAATCTGAGGTGGAGGATTACAAGGTGACAGCGCACACCAGTTTCCTTGACGGTAACAGACCGCAGTCGGAGTCGGGCATTCAACGTAAAGCGCGGTCAGAGCAACTGTTGACTGAACAAGGCATTCCGTATAATGCGAACTTGCCCGTAAGGGCCGGAGACGAGCACACCACGATTCGGAGTAAAGAGGAAGTCGCGCGTCGTGCGGTTGCCCTATGTCTTGCCGCGCTTAAGGGTGAGTGTCTGGGAGCCGGCGAAAGTGCGGATGATACCGCAGCACTGGTTCAGGAAGTGATCGACAAGTATGAGGCTGAATCCTTTTTCTCACCCGCAGAGAAGAGGTTTATCGACCAGCACGGAGCAGAGCAGCAGGAGATTATCTCCTTCTCTTGGGGATATGAAGCGTACCACGTAATGTTGTGGGCGCTTGGTTATGTGAAGGAACTAGGTGCACCAACGGAGTTATGTAACGTAGGGAAGGATGTCGGTTATTTGCAGCAGAAGGATAGTTTTACCGACTTTCTCTCCGATGCATCTCTGCGTAACAAAAGCGAGATTCTGGATGAAGCAGATCTGATCTACCGTTATAACTGGGTGTGCGTGGATAGTCGGGTGAATGACAAAACACCTCCCGCTGGCCTGAATGGTGGAGTGGCTTATGAACGTCACCGTGCATTGAACTGGCTGATCTGTTATCTGGATCTGGCGTGGGATGATGTGCGTACAGATACGTAGAACGGGATGATGTGACGGCCTATTGTAAATAAACAATAAAAATGACACAACATACAACAATGCAAATACCCCTTTAGCCGCACAAATACGGTTAAAGGGGTATTTGATATTCTGCCATATTACCCACTATGTCTGCCAAACTGTTCACGAATAATGACATCAGCAAGAATCAACTTTTTCTCGACATTGCTCTCTGGATTCGCAATGCGCCATAACATCTGATCCACTGCACGCGCACCGAGTAACTCCTTGTTCACATTAACTGTGGCAAGTAATGGGATATTGTCGTATAGATTATCAAATCCCGTGACAACACACTGATCGGGTACACGAATACCCATACTCTCAAGGGCTTCTATGGTGTATAGCCCATAGAAATCATTCGCACATACAAACACTTCAGGCAGGTTATCCTCACTGATCACCGAAGTGAACGTCTGGCGGAACTCATCCAATGCCTGATTACTCAGCTCGGGAATCTGATGTATTTCCATCCCATGACCCATAAGCACAGAAGTATACGCAATCCAGCGTTCATAGAAGCTATGAGCATCCCCGATATTGCCAACGAACTGGAATGTTTTGAAGCCCTTGCGGAGCAAATAGAGCATGATCTCTCGCATGGATGCAAAGTTATCGGTGAATATGCTGTCACTGTGAAAAACAGGGTCCAGATGATCCACCATCACAACCGGAATACTGAGACGCTTGATTTCAAGCAGAATCGGGGTAGAGATAGAGCCAACGGTAATGATTCCTCGAATGGCATCCGGGTTGAGCAGGGTAAATAGCTGGTCTGCTGAGGGTTCCGTCAAGGTCAGAATATTAATCCCTTTTTGGTTCAGCTTGGAAGAGATCCCGTTAAAGACGGGTCCCCAGTATACGGAGTCTTGATTTTGGTACCGAACATTGGGGAACAAAATCAAGACCGTTCCGCTTGAACGTGTGTTCTTTGGTTCCTGAAGTTCATGGCTGTTATACAGTTCACCAGACAACATGCTGTTATCTTTGAAATATCCAAGTTTGCCAGCGGCCTTGAGAATGACATCCCTCGTTTGATCGCTAACTCCCGATTTTCCAGACAAAGCTCGTGACACCGCGAATTTCGACAAACCCGTAAAATGTGCAATCTCCTGAATTGTTACCTTTGTCTTCATCATACCATCCTTACACTCGTAGTTCTGCCGTATTCCTTATTTGGAGCGATATCCAACTGATCCCGGGGCGTATCTTATAACTCCGAAAGGAGCAGATTTTGCCGAATTTTCGTTCCAGGCCAGGAACTTTTTCGCAGGCGTACCGGGGTACGTCAAGAGAAAGTGACGCAGCAGGGGGCGAAAAGGCGGTGAAAGATGCCCTTAAGTGAGATTTAAGACACGCCCTAGTATAACATGATGTATTTCTCTTAATCTAATAACGGACAGAGAATTCAAAATGTTAGTGATGCACAGTATTTTAGGAAGAACGTTCAACGTGACGGTAAGCATATTTTCAGATAGTATGACGAATTTTGTCTGTTGAATTATTATTTTGTTATTTTATAAAAATAACAAAATAAACAAAGTTAGAATTAAGGTTTAATATGTTTGTACTTAGAGTCCAGGATTTTGAATAAGCTGTGATACAGGAATATTACAGCTTAATCAGCATTTTATCAGAGAAATTAGAAAATGTTAACAACAAAAATGTTGACGCTTACATTTTGCTGTGTTAAATTTTGTTTGTCTAAAGCAAACAAAGAAATAACAAATGGTGGTGGTTGTTTATTTTCGATTGGTTGATGAATGGGGTTAACGATTTAGGGTGAACCATGATTGGTATACACATTCGGGGAGGTTGTTAAAATCATGATGAGAAGATGGAATGTTCTACCTCTGATGTTATTGGCTGTGATGATTTTTGTATCCGCTTGCAGTGGTGGGGGGACAGCGCAGACGGGGACCGAAGCAGAGGGAACAACGAACTCAGGTAACAGCACCGAGGTCGCTGAGACAGAGAAAGAGGGCGAAGCGGAAGAAGCTGTGGTTAATGTGCCTGATCTGGGTGGGCGTGTCATCAAGGTCGCGGCCTGGTGGGACTTGAAACCGGCGGGAGAGACGGCCTCCGATAAGGCCAGACTTGATAAAATTGCAGAGGTCGAGAAGAAATACAACGTAAAACTGGAGTTTGTTAACGTACCTTTTGAAGAATACATGAACAAATTCACAACGTCTGCACTGGCTGGCGAACCGTTCGCCGACATCGTTCAGATGGAGTACAAATCCGCACTACCCGCCATCCTCAAAGGGCAACTATTGCCCATCTCCGAATTCACTACACCTGAGAATAACATCAACCAAGAGGCTAACCTGATTGCAAAATTTCCTGCCATTGCAGGCAACGAATATGCCTTCGAATCTCCAACCAGCATTGGTCTGGGACTTCACTATAACCGTGACTTGTTCAAAAAATTATCTTTGCCTGATCCTCAAGAACTGTATAACCAAGGCAAATGGGATTGGGACAAATTCATGGAACTTGCCAAACAGGCAACCAAAGATACCAATAACGACGGCAAAACTGACGTATACGGATTTTCTGGCTGGGCGCTTGATGTCGTTCGTCATTTTACCGCAGCCAATGGTGGAACGATCGTGGATGATACCAATAGCAAAGAAGGATTGTCCGATCCGAAAACGATTGAAGCTGCCGAATTCGTCAAACGCCTGTATAACGTGGAAAATGTCGTGAAGGTCAAAACCGGCGACAAAACCAATTGGGAGGAAAGCAATACGTTCAAAGATGGAGATGTAGCTCTGTTCACCGCTGCTGAATGGCAGTTGGGCGATCTCACCTTTGCTGTTGGTGTTGTGCCGATTCCGAACGGGCCACAGGGTAGCAAAGAGGTAACGTATGCAAACAATGCAGCATCAGCGAAGTTCATTCCAAAAGGTGTGGAAGATCCAAAGATCGTCTACCAAATCTATGAAGAGACCTTCGACATCCCGCAGATTGAAGAGTATCCAGGTCAAGATTATCTGGAGAGTCGTTATACCGACGAGAAGGATATTGCGATCATTCGCGAGCACATCGCTGGAACCGGCCGCATCTTGCTGGATGATGCCTACACAGGATACCCTTTCGGGGATTATGTGAACGATATCATCAAAAACAATGCTTCCGTGACAGCAACAGCCGAGAAATACAAAGCACAGGCACAAGCTGCAATTGATAAACTCGGCAAACAATAACAACACTTATCACCAGCAAACGATTCAGGCAGGGGGCTCGTGTCGGCAATGTTGCACGGAGCCCCTTTTCCTGAACCACCAAATCGGCATTGCTGGCATCAGCCTTGATGAGGAGGACTCGTAGGATGGCTGGAATTCTACAACGTAAGACATGGATATTGTCCACAGTAATCATCGTGGCGGCAGCCTGCATCATTCTATATATAACTTCCGGCGCTGATGGAAAGAGTGCAAACATTCCACCTGGCAGTCTGCCTGCCATTGAAGTGGATGCAGTCTTGCAGCAGACCCGGCAGAAAAAGGGATACGAACAGTATCGATCCGGAACGGATCAGGCTACACAGCCGAATGTGGACATCACCATTGAAGCAGGAGATTACATAAAAGCCGAAGGTGAAGACGTCCGCAAACTGACTAATTATGAAGGAATGGATGGTGTATCTCTCCATACCGGAGAGACCGGACAAGTCGATTGGACGATTAATGTGCCGGAGACCGGGCTGTATAACCTGTCCGCAATCTATTTTCCCGTAGAAGGCAAGAGTTCGGCCATTGAGCGTGCATTGTACATTGATGGTGAACTTCCTTTTGCGGAAGCCGCCTATTTGCAGTTTGACCGGGTATGGGCGAATGAGAAAGATGTCGTTGAACAGGATAACCAAGGCAATGACCTTCGCCCGAGACAAGTGGAGCAACCACGCTGGCTGGAAGAAACGTTTCAGGACTCCGACGGGTACGAACAGACTCCATTCAAGTTTTATTTGGAAAAAGGGGAACACACGCTAACGCTAAAATCATCGCGTGAACCCATGGTGATCCGGTCCATTCGCCTTTTCAATGAGAAGACAGCTGTTCCTTACGGGGAAACTGCAGGTGCAAAACAGTCGGATTCCTCCGGGCAGCCGAAGGATGTACTTATTCGCATTGAAGGAGAAGCCGCGATTGCCAAATCTTCACCTACGTTATACCCGACCAGCGAGAGGTCAAGTTCTGCTGTATCTCCTTACAGCGCTTCCCAAGTACGCATCAATACGATTGGCGGCTTTAACTGGCGTCTGCCAGGACAATGGATTGAATGGGAAGTGGATGTGCCTGAGAGTGGACTTTATCATATCGGTTTTACCGCACAGCAGAATTTTGTCAAAGGCATCTATTCTACACGCAAACTGACCATCGATGGTGAAGTTCCGTTTGCAGAGATGGCGAAAGCACCTTTCCGTTATGAAAGTGACTATCGTATTGACGTGATGGGCGGCAAGGAAGCATACAAGTTTCACATGGAAAAAGGAAAACATGTGCTGCGGCTGGAGAACAGCCTCGGGGACTTCGCACCGCTTATCCGCAATGTGGAGGACAGTCTGTACAACTTGAACTCCATGTACCGACGTATTCTGATGATTACAGGCACCAAGCCTGATGAATTCCGTGATTACCGGGTGGAAAAACAGATTCCGAACCTGCTGGAAGTATTCAGCGGAGAAAGTAAACGTCTCAAGGACGTGGCCGCACAGCTTCGTCTTCTGTCAGGACAGTCCAGCGATCAGGAAGCACTGATTAAGACGATGGCGCTGCAACTGGACGAGATGATTGACAAGCCAGATACCATTCCAAGACGGCTTGCGGCTTATAAAACCAATACAGGCGGTCTCGGCACATGGGTGCAGCAGGCACGAGAGCAGCCCCTTGAAATCGATGCACTGTACGTCACTTCGATTGACCGCGATATTCCTGGAACAGGTATGGGGCCACTTGCCAAGCTTGGTCATGAAGCGAAGATATTCTATCATTCGTTCTTCATTGATTATAACCAGATTGGTAATGTAGCTACATCTGAAGATCAGCGTACGGTAACCGTCTGGATTGGTAGCGGACGTGATCAGGCGAATACGATGAAAGCGATGATTGACAAGACCTTCACACCAGACAGTGGTATCAATGTCAATCTGAAGCTGGTGAATATGGGAACCTTGCTACCAGCGACTTTGTCCGGTGAAGGACCGGATGTAGCGATGCAGATCGGCAATGATCTGCCGGTGAACTTTGCGATGCGGAACTCGGCTGTAGATCTGACGCAATTCAGTGATTATAGCACCGTGGAACAGGAGTTCAGGGAAAGTGCAATCGTGCCGTATGCCTATGATTCAGGCGTATATGCCCTGCCGGAAACGCAAACTTTTAACATGCTGTTTTATCGTAAAGACGTGCTCGAAGAACTCGGACTTGAAGTGCCTCAGAACTGGGAAGATGTCGAAGCTCTGCTCGCGATTCTGAGCAAAAATCATATGGAATTTGGTATGCCGATTGTGACCCAAGCGAATATGCAGGGTGTCAATATTCCGCCGAACTCTCAGTATGCCACGATGCTGCTTCAGAACGGCGGCGCCTTCTATCGTAACGATGACAAGGAGTCGGATCTGGATTCAAGGATCGGAATTGAGACGTTCAAGCAGTGGACGGAGTTCTATACCGATTACAAGTTAGAGCGGGAATATGATTTTGCCAACCGTTTCCGGACAGGACAGATGCCTATCGGACTAACGGATTACACCATGTACAACCAATTGTCCGTATTTGCACCGGAGATTCGCGGACTATGGGGATTCGTTCCTGTCCCGGGAACCGTTCAAGCAGATGGAACCTTGAATCGGGACGTACCGGGTGGAGGTAGCGCAGTCATGATGCTGGAGGGTGCCAAAGATCAGGATGCGGCGTGGGAGTTCATGAAGTGGTGGACCAGTACACCGATTCAAGCTGAATTCGGGCGGGAGATGGAAGGGCTGATGGGTGCCGCTGCCCGGTATCCAACGGCCAACATCAAGGCGCTGGATTCCCTGCCGTGGCCTGCGGAGGATTACGCCAATCTCAAGGCACAATTCGAAACGGTGAAGGGCATTCCTGAAGTACCCGGTGGTTATTTTACAGGCCGCCATCTGTTCAATGCATTTTACAAAACCGTTGTTGGCCAAGTGGAAGCCAGGGAATCCATCATGGATTATACCCAATATATTCAGGACGAGATTCGAGTCAAACGTAATGAATTTAGTCTTCCGTAAGCAGAGGGAGGGTTAATCGTGCCACAAATATCACTCCGAGACGGACAAAACAGTCCTCCTGAGAAAGCGTCAAGGATGGGCATGAAATCGTGGTGGAGCTGGAAGCTCCAGGAAATGAAGGCCAGCAAACATTCCTATGTTCTGCTTGCACCTTATATGCTCCTGTTCCTCATGTTTACCGTGATTCCGGTTGTCATCTCGATCATACTCAGCTTCACCTACTTTAACATGCTGGAATTCCCGCGTTTTATTGGCTGGCAGAACTATACTCGCCTGTTTCTGGAGGATGATGTATTCCTGATTGCAATCAAGAATACGTTGTTGTTCGCCATCATTACCGGACCGATCAGTTATATTGCTTGCTTTGTCTTCGCGTGGATCATTAATGAGTTAACACCGAAATGGAGAGCGTTCATGACGCTGATCTTCTACGCGCCTTCCATTTCGGGCAATGTGTATTTTATCTGGCTGATGATCTTCTCGGGAGATCGTTATGGTATTGCCAATGGGCTGTTGATCAAATGGGGTTTTCTGCTGGAGCCAATCCAGTGGCTGAAGACGGAAGCCTACATTATGCCTATTCTCATTCTCGTGCAGCTATGGCTGAGTCTCGGAACCGGATTTCTGGCGTTTATCGCTGGTTTGCAGACGGTGGACCGGACATTGTACGAAGCGGGAGCGGTGGATGGGATCAAAAATCGCTGGCAGGAACTATGGTACATTACCCTGCCTTCGATGCGTCCACAGTTGATGTTCGGCGCAGTCATTCAGCTGACAACCTCGTTTGCCGTGGCCGATGTGTCGATCGCGCTGGCCGGGTTCCCAAGTGTGAACTATGCAGCAGAGACTGTGGTGACCCATTTGATCGACTTTGGTACTACGCGGTTTGAGATGGGGTATGCATCGGCGATTGCCACCGTGCTGTTCATGATTATGGTGGGCACCAACTTGCTGGTCCAGAAACTGCTTCGAAGGGTGGGAGAATAGCTATGGCTGCAATTGCGACAGGCAAAAAGCGGGTGAATCGCTCGCTATCGGGAAGCCTCTCCCTGTTTGCCCTTCTGCTCGTTTTTGGTGCCTTCATGGTGCTGCCGTTGATCTATGCGATCAACAATGCATTTAAACCATTGGATGAGATTTTTACCTTTCCACCAACGCTGTTTGTCAAAAATCCCACGTTCAGCAACTTTACAGATCTGCTGAATCTGCTGAGTGACTCGTGGGTGCCTTTCTCACGTTATATATTCAACACGGTATTTATTACAGGCATCGGTATCGTAGGCCATGTACTGCTAGCTTCCGCAGCGGCGTACCCACTTGCCAAACACAAGTTTCCGGGCAAAGTATTCATGTTCCAAGTGGTCGTACTGTCACTGATGTTCACACCTGCGGTAACGGCAATTCCAAACTATATGATCATGTCATGGCTCGGATGGATCGACACGTACTGGGCTGTTATTATTCCGGCATTTGCCTATTCACTCGGGTTGTATCTGATGAAACAGTTCATGGAGCAGATCCCGGATGCACTGCTGGAAGCAGCCAAGATTGACGGTGCCAGTGAATACCGAATCTTCTGGTCCATTGTCATGCCCAATGTGAAACCAGCCTGGCTTACATTGATCATACTGCTGTTCCAGATGTTATGGGGCAGTGATGGCAATGGGTACATCTACAGCGAGCAGCTCAAGACCCTGCATTATGCAGCAGGTCAGATTATTCAGGGCGGAATATCCCGGGCAGGAGCGGGTGCTGCGGTAGCACTGATTTTGATGAGTGTGCCGATCACGCTATTTATTTTCTCTCAGAGCCGAATCATTGAGACGATGGCGAGCTCGGGCATGAAGGATTAAGGGGGAACGATATGGCACGCAGAGTGAAAAGATGGCTTGTTCTCCTGGCGGCAGTATCTCTGCTGCTGGTGAATGCCGTGCCTGCGGCGGCCTCCCCGGCGCCGTATGAGAGTTATAACTACAACTACTGGAAAGAGGCTGTACCTTCACCAGATGCCTATCTGCCCGAGCGTACCATATCAGGCCGTGATCTCGGCATTAGTGAGTTTAAAGACCCTGGTGATGTGAACGTTTCACCCTCCGGATTGATCTATATTTTGGATAGTGGCAACAGCCGAATTGTTGTATTGGACCCAGACTTTAAGCTGCTGCGCGTCATTGATGGATTCATGATGGATGGTAGCAAGGAGACCTTTAACCTTCCGGGCGGATTATTCGTGGATGAACAAGAACGCATATACGTCGCCGATACAGGCAACGGTCGTGTGGTTGTCCTGGATGGAGAGGGGACGCTGATTCAAACCATCACGAAGCCCGAGTCGGATATCCTATCGACCCAATTCCAGTTTCAGCCCTTGAAGCTGACGGTTGACCATGTAGGCCGAGTGTACGTTGTGGCGCAAGGGGTCTACGAAGGTATCATGCAGTTTGACGAGAGTGGGAAATTTATCGGATACGTCGGTACGAACAAAGTGGAGCGGGACTACGGCGAATATATCTGGCGCATGTTATCCACCAAAGCCCAGCGTGCACAGATGGTCCTGTTTGTCCCAACGGAGTTCTCCAATGCGGATATCGACCACAAAGGATTTGTGTATGCAACGAATATTGATCCCGGCTCGAATGAACCGATTAAGCGGCTTAACCCGTCTGGTGAAGATGTACTGAAACGGTTTGGTTATTACGATGTCAAAGGTGATATCCGGTTCCGCAACAATCCGGGTCCATCCAAACTGATCGATGTGAAAGTGCTGGGCGACGGCATGTACAGTGTATTGGATGCGACACAGAACCGGGTGTTCACGTACGACGATGAAGGTCATCTGCTCTACATATACGGTGGCAAAGGAAATCAGGTGGGCACGCTCAAAACACCTGTCGCGATTGAACAATCGGGTGAGCATCACTTGGTTCTGGATCGGGGCAAAAACAACCTTGTCGTTTATGCGCCAACCCGTTTTGGTGCCCGTGTGAATGAAGCGGTGGTACTCCACTATCGGGGCGAGGACACGGAGGCCGTGAATATATGGAGAGAAGTGCTGAAGCTGAATGCCAACTATGACATCGCTTATATCGGTATCGGCAAGTCCTTATTAATGGAGAAGAAAAACGAGGAAGCGCTAGGTTACTTCGAACTTGGAATGGACCGCAAGAGTTATTCTGTCGCGTTCAAGAGGCATCGGCGGGAGATGATGAAAGAACATTTTGGTACATTCCTGACCGTTGCAATCGCGCTGATTGTCATTCTGATCCTGACCCGGGTAGCAGTTAAATGGAGACGGAGGAGGCAGGTTGATCGTGAAGCAGGATTTCATTAAGTTTCCGCTGCATCTCATTTTTCACCCCATTGATGCATTCTGGGACCTCAAGTCGGATAACCGGGGACGGCTGTTTGTTGCTTTTGCAGCATTGGCGCTTACCATTGTTATGATGGTTTTGCAAAAGCAGTACGCAGGATTTCTCGTTAATTACATCGATCCTCGTACGATTAATAGCATCATCGAAATCGCCACGGTTGCAGTACCTTTCTTTCTATGGTGCATGGCCAACTGGGCGGTAACAACTTTGATGGAAGGGGAAGGCAAGTTCAAGGAAATCGTTCTGGCGACAGGTTACTCGCTCATTCCGGTTATTCTGATCTATGCCCCAATGATCGTGATCAGCCGTTTTATGGTGCAGGAGGAGACTGCTTTTTATTATCTGTTCAATAGTATCGCGTTCTTCTGGTTTGTACTGCTTCTGTTCATTGGCATGATGACGGTACACCAGTACACGGTGATTAGAACAATCATTACGATGGTGCTGACGCTCATTGTGATGGGCATTATCGTATTCCTTGGCGCGCTGGTCTTCAGCATGTTGCAACAGTTGTACGAATTCGGTTATAACATTTACCGCGAGTTGATTTTTCGGACCTAAAGGAGGCGGCATCCGTGAACAAAAGGCAACGATTATATACGGTGCTGGCTGGTGGTACAGCTGTAATCATGATTGCAGCCGGGCTGCTGTATATAAACAACAGGGGAGTTCCTGCCGTAGAAGCCGCGGCTTATCTGGATACGACAACCAAAGCCATGCCCGTCACGGAAGAACCGTTGCAGTTCCTTAGCGACTCCTCGCAGGGTGTGCCTGGTATGCAACTGGTCGCTGAAGATCAGGGACTCGCCCTGTACTATAACGAGGAGACCACGGAAATTGCAGTACGTGACGGGAAAAGTGGAGAGATCTGGTATAGCAACCCGAAAGAACGGGCTGAGGACGGTCTTGCTTCCGCGTATGAAAAAGAGGTGCTGTCCTCCCAGTTGAATGTGTCTTTCCGGGATGCGATGGGCACACTGGAGAACTTTCCGAATTTCAGCTCCAGCATTAGCAACAAACAATTCACAGTGGGCCACATCGATCAGGGGATTCGGGTGAACTATACGCTTGGGGATACGTCACTTGGCATTGATGCGCTGCCCAAACTGATTAGCAAGCAGCGGCTGGAGGAGAGAGTGCTTTCCAAGCTGGATGCTACTGTCGCAAGGTACACATCTGCCCGATATTATCCAACCAAGAGCAATCCGGATATTCTGGAACGGCTGGATGGACAGATTTCGAAGCAACTTGTGCTGAACAAGATGCTGGGTGCCTTTGAGACGGCGGGGTATACGGCGGACGATCTGGCTTTTGACAATCAGGAGAACGGAGTCGAAGGCGGAGGTGTGTCGGATAAGCCGAGCTTCGTCATTTCTGTGGAATATCGACTTGAGCAGGGGGCACTCGTTGTGACTGTACCTCTAAGCCAAATAGAAGAAAGTGGGCAATACCGCATTCGGAACATTGACTTGCTCGCTTACTTTGGTGCTGCGGATACAAAGGGTGAGGGTTATATGCTCGTACCTGATGGTTCCGGCAGTCTGATCCATCTGAACAACGGAAAAACCCAGGAAGAGCAGTATGTACAGCGTGTCTATGGCGCAGATCCAAATGATAATTCGCTCAGTCGTCCTCAGGTTAGTGAATCCGCGTATATGCCTGTGTTTGGTCTGAAGAACGGGGAGAATGCCTGGTTTGCGGTGATTGAAAAAGGGGACGGCATTGCCAGTATCTCTGCGGATATTGGAGGCAGACAGAATAGCTACAACCATGTACACGCGACCTTCTCCCTACGCGGGGAGGATGAATTGGAAATGTACACCTCGCAGAAAATGCAGGAGATTCAGCTGCTTAGCGAAGAGCCTTACCGTGGAGATATTCAGGTCCGTTATCATTTCCTTCATGGAGAAGATGCCAGTTACTCGGGTATGGCCCGCCTGTATCAGCAGCAGTTGATAGAGCAGGATGTACTGAAGCCGCTCCCAGAACAGACGGAGTTGCCGTTTTATGTGGATGTGCTTGGTGCAGTGGATAAAAAGGCTTCGTTCCTGAGTGTACCCTATCGGACCACTTTAGCCATGACCACGTACGAACAGGCTACAGAAATGGCAGCAAAGTTACAGCAGGATGGTGTTGAACGTGTACAAATGCGGTATCAAGGATGGTTTGGCGGCGGCATCAGTCATCATACGCCAACCCAGGTGAAGTTGGACAGTGAAGTGGGCAGTCGTTCCGAACTGCAGGCGTTGTCCACCAAGCTGGAGCAGTCGGGTGGAGCTCTGTTCCCGGATGTGGCTTTCCAGCACATGTATCACGATGATATGCGCTTTGCTCCTTCCTCGGATGCAGCGCGGTTTGTAACAAAGGAGACAGCAGAATTGTATCCGTACAATCCTGCACTTAATCGCATGGATCAGAGTAGGGACAGCTATTATTTGCTCTCAGCGGCCAAGCTTCCTTATGTAGTGAGTGAGTTTGCTGACAAATTCAATAAATTGGATCTCGGCGGGTTATCCCTTCGTGATCTCGGGCAGGTCCTGACTTCCGATTATCGGGATAGTCGGGTGATTCATCGGGAGACGGCGAAGAACATTGTGAAGGAGCAGCTGGGCAAGCTGGAACAGTCCTATCCGAACCTGATGGTATCCGCAGCAAATAGCTACGCTTGGGGAAGTGCGCAACATGTTGTAAATGTGCCCGCAGGATCGAGTCGGTTCAATATTACCGATGAAGAAGTTCCTTTTTATGCGATGGTCATTCATGGATACATGAACTATGCGGCATCTCCAATGAACACGTCGGGGGATCAGGATCTCCGCAAACAGTTGCTGCGCAGCCTGGAGCTTGGGGCAGCTCCATATTTTCAATGGACCTATGAACCATCATCCAGGCTGAAGCTGACGAATTATGATTCGGCATACGCAACGGAGTACAGCTATTGGGTGGAAGAAGCCGTTACCTTGTATAAGCAGGCCAATGAAGTGCTGGGAAATCTGGCGAATGAGCAGATTCTCAAGCATGAACGCATCCAGGATGGCGTGGTCCGGATCACCTATACTGGCGGTACATCCATCCTTGTGAATTACAATGCGGATGCAGTAAACGTGGATGGAACAACGGTTGGCGGGACGGACTATGTGGTGGAGGGAGTGAGCCGATGAGAACCATTCGATTATCGCTGAAGTCACGGAGAGCGTTGCTTGGACTTGCATTTATTTCTCCGTGGCTGGTCGGCTTCATCTTCCTCTTTGCCACACCGCTCCTGCAATCGATTCGATTCAGTCTGAGTAATCTGTCCGTTGCTCCGGGCGGGTACGTTCTGGAATACGTTGGATTTAAAAACTTCAAGGATGCGCTTCTGGTTGACGCTACATTCAACCGGATTCTGGTGGATTCAGTTGGAGCGATGGTACTGAACGTGCCGATGATTTTGTTCTTCAGTTTGTTCACGGCCACACTGCTTAACCAGAAGTTCAGAGGCAGAACGATGGCACGTGCAATCTTTTTCCTGCCGGTTATTCTGGCTTCGAGTGCAGTCGCAGCAGCTGAGTCTGCGGGATTAATCAATCTGATGGGGGATGCGAGTGCGGTGGATGCATCAGCCGATGGCGGTGCTTCGTTCAACGTGGTATCCATTGTGCGGATGCTGGCGGATGTGGGATTACCGATGGCCTATGTGGATTACATTGTAGAAGCCATCATGCGGATATATGAGATTATTAGTAGCTCAGGTGTTCAGATTCTGATCTTCCTCGCCGCGCTGCAATCGGTACCGGGATCGATGTATGAGGTTGCGAAGATCGAAGGGGCGACAGCTTATGAATCATTCTGGAAAATTACATTTCCCATGGTCAGTCCGTTGATTCTGACAAATGTCATCTATACGATCATTGATTCATTTGCCGGGAGTCCAGTCACACAGGCCATCTACCAAACCGCATTCAAAACGCAGAACTTTGGCTTAAGCTCGGCGATGTCCTGGCTGTACACACTGGTGATTGGCCTTGTACTGATCGTAGTGGGCTGGGTATTGTCACGGCGGGTTCACTACAACTGACGGTTAACATTAAGGGAGGCTTCAGAT
Source organism: Paenibacillus sp. 10L310 (assembly GCF_056395745.1). Taxonomy (NCBI): domain Bacteria; kingdom Bacillati; phylum Bacillota; class Bacilli; order Caryophanales; family Paenibacillaceae; genus Paenibacillus; species Paenibacillus sp. 10L310. The sequence continues at coordinate 351,976 of NZ_JBFTKC010000001.1, forward strand.
TATGGCTGCATCAGGGACAGATCGCATGGTGGTAGTTCCGAAGCAGAAGTATCACATGCATCGGGTGCGAAACAAAACATCGGACCTTCTCTATTCCATATTCAGATATGCACTGGTCATCGGCATTTCATTTATTATTTTGTACCCGTTATTTCTCAAAGTGTCAGTTGCGTTTAAGGATAAACAGGATATCTACAATCCAACGATCTATATGATTCCCCAGCACTTTACATTGGATAATATCCGGCTAGCGGCGCAAGTGATGGATTACCTGCCTCTGCTGGCGAACACGTTATTGTTTGTTACCATCACAACGCTTCTGACAGCGATATCCTGTGCACTTGCCGGATATGGCTTCGCCCGGTTTTCGTTTCCGGGTAGTAATGTACTCTTCATCCTTGTGATTCTGACGATTCTGGTGCCGACAAGCACACTTATGGTGCCGATGTATCTGCATTTCCGCAGCTTTGACTTTCTGGGCATCATCCAGTTGTTCTCTGGAAAAAATGGCATCAATCTGCTGAATACGTATTGGCCTTCCATGATCACGGCTGCTACAGCGGGAGGGCTGAAGGCGGGGCTGTTCATCTATATTTTCCGTCAGTTCTTCAAGGGCATGCCAAAGGAAATCGAGGAGGCTGCATTGATTGACGGCGCAGGTGGATTCAAAACGTTTGCTCGAATCATGCTGCCCAATGCAATCTCGCCGTTGATTACGGTTATTCTGTTTTCGTTTGTATGGCAGTATAACGATACCTTCTATTCGGCATTATTCATGAGTGAAAGTCCACTGATCTCGCTGAAAGTGGCTTCCTTACCTGCTCAGGCGAACCAGTTGATTCCGCAGCTGATGGGCTTTGGCTCGAACTCGGGCATCAAGGCCGATCCAAACTATGTGGCGATGATTGTGGATACAGGCATTTTGCTGGCTATTGCACCGTTAATTATTTTGTATCTGTTTGTGCAAAGGTATTTCGTTGAGAGCATTGAACGTTCTGGTGTAGTGGGTTAAGTGGCTGGTAACAAAAATAACCATTTCCTTCTTGAATCGAGGAATGGTTATTTTAGTTTTTCGCTAAAGATGTGGTAGCCTGCTATTTCTTTGTTGCTAATAATCCTTCAAAATACTCATACATCAAGGCCGCATAAGTATATCTTTGTAGTGAATTATTCCCTTAAAAAATAAAATCCCAAGAATCACATAAATTAATTTTCTTTCTTTTTAGACCAAGATCTAAATATCAGGTTGGTAACAGTTCCCACCACCAAGCTAAAAATGACAACATACATCAAGAGTTGTGCGATTACAGGTAAGTAGTTATCTGTTTTAACTATATTAACGACACCAATGATCAAAGTAATAAAGAACACAACAACATAATCTAATATCCTGAATTTCTTCACTGTTAACACCTCCTTATTTTGTATTTTAACATATTTATATGGAAATATGTTGGAATTAATGATATTATAATATTTGTCATTTATTGATATAATATAAAAAGGAGGAAATTAATATGAAAAAAACTTTGATTAGTAGTACCATGGCTGCGGCACTGATGTTCTCTCTTGGAACTGCTGCATTTGCTGATGAGGCTACACCCCAAAATGTAAATGTAACCAACAGTATCCAAAAGATTCAGGATCCTCAGAAACTACAGGAAATTAAAGAACTTGATGCAAATAATTTAGAAAAAATCGCTGAAGTCTTAGATGGCATAGAAATAAGTGATAAGAACCCCGTTACGAGACATGAGTTTGAAGATGGAAGTGCGATTGAAGTCAGCGTTACTGTTACGCCAAGTTTGACGACTCAAAATCGTTCTTCTGGTGAAGTCTCCCCAATGTTGGCGGCTGGTCAATATACAGCTAGTGTAACAATGAAGGGAGAAAGCGTTATTACTGGCGGAAATATGTGGATTTATACACTTAATCAAAAATATAACACAAATGGAACGAAAGTCACATGGAATGAGGGATCCCCCTATGGTACTTTCGATAAAGTATGGTATAGCCTTTGGGGAGTTGATAGTGAAACTCTTAGCGTAACTAGTAACCCTGGGTACCCTGGTGGCATTTGGGCTACAGGAACGGTTAAACTTAGCTGGGATATTTGGGAAGGAAATAACATACAGCCTATTAACATCAAGCTCACTCTCAGTATTAAAGGTGATGGTTCCTATACTGGATACACAGCATGGCTATAGGTCTGGAGTATAAAAGAAACGGATAGCGACTCATGTGAGTCGCTTTTTTTCTTTGAACTGATCCGAGAGGATTCGTTCCGTTATGTACCGAATAGATAATATAGAGGAATCAGCGAATCAGAACTCAGAGACAAAGGGTGTGCCACATGACGAATCTATTCGAACATTGTTCAGGTCAAACATTATCTGCCAACCTGAGATGGCTGAACGAGCCAGCAGATTGGTCCATTGAAGACGGCAAAGTAACGATAACCGTTTCGCCAATCAGTGACTTTTTCATTGATCCGGGAGGTGAGCCGGTGAAAGCTTCAGCTCCATTTTTACATACGATAGTCAAGGGAGATTTCAGCATCGTCACTCGAGTACAGGTCGACATGAAAGAACAGTATGACTCAGGCTGCCTGATGGTGAGGGTGGACGATACGAATTGGGCTAAAGTCTGCTTCGAATATTTTGAAGAACAGCCGTCTATTCTTAGTGTCGTTACTCGTGGTAACTCGGATGATTGTGTATCAGCACCCGTAGACGTTAACAAGCCTTATTTACGTGTAGCCCGGGCAGGCAACAGCTTTGCTTTCCATTATTCTCAGGATGGAGAGAAGTGGAAGCTGGTTCGTTATTTCGGACTCGACTGCGCGGAAGAGATCAAAGTTGGCATTGTGGCCCAATCCCCCATTGGGCAAGGGACCACGGTTACTTTTACAGACGTACAGCTTCAACATGGAGTGACCGGAAGTGTTCGCCGGGTAAAATGACAGCGATCAGAAGGTTGTTCTGTCATTTATTTCACCCGAATTAACATTCCGAACAGACCGAGTATAGCAAAGGCCAGAAATGCCGTTGTATTGGAAAACACTTCGATCGTATAACCTGCCATAGATGATCCAAGGAATTGCCCAACACCCAGCGCGAGAAAGGCAAGGCTAATTCCGATGGACACATTTGGACTGAATAGTCTCGTCGCCCAAACGATAAATACACTGGTCAGGAAAATATACGTGCTGCCAAATATGATCGCAGAGATGAGACTGGCAGTCATTGAAGGCAGAAGGATAACCCCGAGCGAAATAGCCAATAAAAGTATGCCTATTCGGTAGGACCACCCAATCTCGAACTGTTCAATAATGCGACCAGCGCATCCACCGAGTATCCCCATAACCCCCATCACAATCCAGAACAACACGGCTTCCGAATCGGAGGCCCCTTTCTCGTCTGTGAGGAAGTTCCGGGCAAAGGTCCAGTAGATTGCAGAACTGAAACCTGTCAACAGACAAGCCATGAGCAGAGCAGACCCTGGTCTGGTAGGTTTCATACATGTCCAGAGAGACTTGGTACAAGGCAGTGTCTTGGTTGCCGGAATAACACGTCTGTTCCACAAAAGAACCACAACACCGATTACAGCAAACAGGATGTAGGTTAGACGCCAGTAATCCGTGAACAGCCAGTAGAGTGGACCTGATATTACAATTCCGAAGCTGGTCCCTGTGTTAATCCAGCTGTTGCCTCTTGCTTGTAGCTCGGGAGCAAGCTCGGCATTAACCGTGTTACCGAGGGCTGGAGAGGCCCAGCCTGTACTCAAACCTGCTAGAAATATACTAAATGTAAGAACCCATGCATTCTGAGCCAAGGCGATGCCGGTTAATCCGAGCACTGCGCTGATCCCTGCCAATTGAATGACATAATGATGTCCCTTGCGATTAATCAACAGTGGTGCAGTTAGAAGGGACAGACAGTAGGCAATATACGTTCCTGAGTTAATCGCGCCAGAGGCTGCATCATTTAATTGTAAGGCTTCCGAAATTTCCGGCATAAACAATCCATAACTGAATCGCCCGAATGCATAACATACAGCGATAAGTGCAATGCCTGGAAAGATAATTTTTTTCATTAAATCCACCGCCTTTTAGATAGAACGATCATTATATTTCTTATTAAATAAAAAAGTGAGTTGAAATATTAACTCACCCGGAATAGCTTTATTTGAAACTGGTCTGCGTCATATGGATCAGTTCAAGGCAGACGTCATTTACATTTTCTGTCTCAGCAAGTGCCGTGGAACCCTCCAGCAGCAGGGAGAATCGCAATAGATCTCGATCACTTGCAACAGGCGCCAATGTTTGGATTAAAGTTCGCATATGTCTTTTATGCGCATTTACTGTCTGCACGATGATATGATCTGCATGACCTCCGAATTCTTCTTTGGCGCGTAAAAATAAGCAACCTCTTGATTCGTGTTCCTTCAACCAGGTTGCATGTCCTTCAGCCAGATTGAGGAACATAGGTTGTGCTTTATTGTCTGCATATTGCCTGAGCTGTTCTAAATAACGCTGTTCGCGTCGCAAGAGTACCTGGACAATGAGATCATCCTTGGACTCAAAATGATTATATAACGTCATGATGGCAATCCCGGCCTCCGTGATAATCCGCTTCAAGCCGATGGAATGGAAGCCGTGAAGGTAGAACAATTCTTCAGCCACGTTCAAAAGCATTTCCTTTTTGCTGCTCATGATCAGTGATACTCTCCCTTCATAATAAGATAGAACGATCATTATACTTGTAGGCTATAATATATCTTTTACATTGTCAAATGTTGTGACTCCTCTTGTCTTTGGTTAGTTCAAAGCCTGGGCAGGGCGTTATATGAACAACGTCGTTGCACATTAACCGGACATATGAGAGCACAACATGACAGGTTTTTGGGTGGTTTATCCGTTATATTAGACATCAAGGAGTGATTATTACATGAACTGGATCAACGCATTACAGGTCGCTATTCAATATATGGAAGACCACTTACTCGAAAATATGACGATGGAGCAGATTGCAGCGCAGGCCCATATCTCTCCTTTTCATTTTCAACGTACCTTTGCCTTATTAACTGATGTTACTGTAGCCGAGTACATAAAACGCAGACGATTGACACTGGCGGCACATGAGCTGCTTCAAAGTGATCACAAAATCATTGATCTGGCATTTAAATACGGTTACGACACACCGGAATCTTTCTCCAAAGCATTTCGTAGACAACATGGGATCGCACCCAGTGAGGCTCGTAAGAATAGTAACGCTGTCCAATCGTATAATCGTCTGGTGATTCAAGTGAGTCTAAAAGGAGCAGAGCCGATGAAATATAAAATTGTTGAACATCCCGAATTTACGTTGGTCGGAGTAAAGCAAACTTTCTCATATGCAGATGGAGAACATCTGCAAGGCATCGGGAAGATGTGGCAGGAAGCGTGGACAAGCGGTACAGAGGATCGTTTGTTTGAACTGAACAACGGGGATATTCCAGGTTTACTCGGTGTCGTTGTGGATCAGAGCGAAATTCAGGAGAAACAGATGCAATACTGGATTGCTACGACTTACGATGGTAAAGTACCGGAAGGATTATCAAGCTTTACCATGCCTGCTTCCAAATGGAGTGTATTTGAGGTAGAAGGCCCGATGCCGGAGAGCATGCAGCTTCTGTGGAAACGGATTATTTCGGAATGGTTTCCATCCAACCCTTATGAGCACGCATATATGCCGGAGCTGGAAGTATACCCGGGGCCCAATCAACCGCCACAAATCTGGATACCGATTAAATAAATTTTAACCGTTTCAAACTCGATCATTGTCGCCCATAAACATTCGGATAACCGAAGCTGTTTATGGGTTATTTGGTTGTGGTTAATCAGAGTTCGAAGTTGTACAGAGGATGTTCAAGCGTTGTTCATTTTATTGCAGCCAGGTAAACATGATATATTGGAACGAAGGTTAACAGCTATAAGAGGACAATGAGGTAAACCGCAGGAGGCAGATATGTTATATGAGGACCCATTCATTCAGACGATCATCCAACACGAGCAATTAATGCATGACCTGCGGAGAGTTCGTAGTCTCCATTTGCCTCAAAGTTACATAGGTGCAGGATATATTCGTAATTATTGAATAATAAGTGATTTGCGGAATAGCGGGTACAAGAAGGAGTGTCTAGGGATTTGATAAAAAAGTTCTTACAAAAAAATGGACTGATCATTGATCTTGTCCTGTTGGTATGTTTTGTGGCGTTCCTGGCCTTCTGGGGCCAAAGATTTCCAGTCATGTTTTTCGGAATGATCACGGTGGCTTTTATCGTTCTAAGACGGATTGACTATCAGAAGCATGTTATTCTGAAACGGATTATCCTTACCGGAATTAGCGTGGCTGTCGTCTCTTTTGTCATTATCGAAGCCCTTGTATTCACACAGCTTGGTTCGAATGATCCGGAAGAAGCGGACTATGTCATTATTCTGGGTTCAGGCATCCGTGGAACGGAATTGTCATTGACCCTGAAACAAAGGTTAGATGCCAGTCTGGACTATATTCGCAGCCACCCTCATACACCGGTCATTGTATCGGGTGGGCAGGGACCTGGAGAATCCATTCCTGAAGCGCTCGCCATGAAAAACTATCTGATTGAACAGGGGATTAACCCCGCCCAAGTGATTATGGAAGATCGCTCCACAAGTACACAGGAGAATTTGGCCTTTTCCAAAAAAATCATTCTTGAATCCGGGTTAGAGCACCCTGAGATCATGATTGTCACCAGTGACTATCATATGTTCCGTTCCAAATACATCGCTGCCAAGAACGGTTATGCAGCAGAATACGGCATATCGGCTCCGTCACCGGGTTATCTGAAACCCGTCAACATGATCCGCGAATATTTTGCTACGATCAAAACATTTCTCTAATGCACATGACAGAAAAACGGAAACAGGACGAAGCGGAGATCTATGATCTATGCTTCGTCCTGTTTCCATATAAGGATGGCTATTGCTCCTTAACGATAGGTTATTTTTCTGAAGGAGCAGGTACAGTTACTGAAACCTTATCCCCAGGGAGAGCTACCATTTCAGGAGATTCACCGGTAAAAGGAACAGTGGCTGATTCTACAACTTTAGCCTCAGAAGGTTCAGTAGTAGATGGAACAGTAGTAGAAGGTACAGTAACAGACGGAACTGGCACAGCTTCGGAAACTTCATCCTCAGGGAGAGCCACGATCTCAGGAGTTTCGGAAGTAGAAGGAGCAGTTACAGCTTCGGAAATTCCAACCTTGTTGGGAGAAGCTACGATTTCAGAAGATCCACCCGTAGAAGGAGCAGTCACAGCTTCAGAAGCCTCAGCCTCCACTTTAACTGTGTGGTTTGATGCCCATACGGCGGTGGACGTACTTACACCTGTAATAAGCAGGAGGGCTCCCATACTTAACATCCAATGTTTCTTTTTCAGTTTCTTTACATTAAACATAATCATCAATCTCCTTTTTAATTGTTTGCCTTCACCCGATAGGGACGAACAAAATTGAGCAGGCATTTTCTTGGTTCCCGCCATCACATTTAAAATTGTCTCACCATATCGTCTTCGTTCTTCGTGGGACATCTCTTTCACCACATCTTCATCACAGGCCAACTCGCTCCAGGTATGAATGTCCCGGCGAATGATATGAATCAGGGGATTGAACCAGTGCAGGGCACTAACCCCCAAGGTCAAAGCTTTGACCCACAGATCTTTATGTTTTAGATGTACCAACTCATGATGAATTACCATGCTGATGTCCATTTTCACCGTATTTTCGGGTGGCAGATATATCGTTGGTTTAAACAAGCCAACCAGTATAGGGCTTCGTACTAGCGTGCTGTGAGCAAGCGTGATATTACGTTTGAGACCCAAAGCCTCTTTGATTAATGGTAGCTGTACAGCTGCTTCACTATGACAGAGGACTGGGGTACGTGTACGAGATAATTCATTCAGAAATCTTCGATAACAGTACACCTGCCATGCAGAAAAACCAATGACTCCAATGCCCCAGACGCATAACAAGAACCAGGCTGTGGTTACCGAAATGGTTTGTTCCGGGATAAATGTTCCTGCAAGTACGCCCGAAGTTGCTGCATTCTCCGTACCCGGTATAGTTGATGTCGTATGGAATGCAATATCCAAAAGCCATGAAAGGCCAAGAGAGACCGGGAACAGATAAAACAAGATAGCCAGTTTACCGAGTCTGTAGAGCCACTTGTTCGGAAAAACAGAACCGGGTATAAGTCGTAGTGCCAAAATACAAACAGAAACGATACTTCCCGCCACGGTCAGGCTGCACAGAATCTCAAAAAAGATATTCATCATCTGCACCTACTTTTCCGAAAGCCATTTTTTCAATTCTGAAATGTCATCGTCTGAAAGTTTGTCACCGTCATACATGGCCGAAACCAAATTTTTAACTGAACCTTGGTAGAGTCCATCAAGAACGTGCTGCGTTTCCTGTAGTTTGTAATCTTCGGGCTTTAGAAGAGGTTCATAATCATTGGTTCGTCCACGTCTCGTGACGGTAAGTGCGCCTTTATCCACCAACCGTGACAGAAAGGTAGACATGGTCTGCGCTTTCCACGCTTTCCCTTTCTCAGCAAATATGTCTAATAGTTCTGTCGAGGTGACCGGTGGGGCGCATGACCATATAACAACCATTAACTCCATTTCTGTTTCGGATAATTTTTGAATCTGGTTCACAGTGAACACTCCTTAACATCGTTATGCGTCCATAACGTACGTATTACTACACTACGTAGTACGTATAAACTACTACAACTTGTAGTGGATAGTCAAGTTATCCTGATAGATGATTGCCAAACCATGTTATAATATAGGTCATTAATAGAAGAACGATGTAGGAGTGAATGATTATTACAGCATATCAATTACCTGCTCTTTATGAGCAGAAGCGAGTTTCAATGCAAGCGATGGAAGAGATTGTACGCCTGTTGGCGCAGGCACCACTATTATATGATGATGGACAGGGCATCCAGGTTCAGGATTACATGGGAGGCTTGGAGGTCGAACTTGAACATGAGGTACGCCGTGCAGTGACCGAGTTGTACGAACTAGCTGTTCAGGCCTGCCGGGTCTTCGCCGATCCATTGGCGTACGAGCAACTTCAGGATGCGCTTGGGTTACAGGCTGAGTTATGGCAGGAGGAAGTGCTTACTCTTGCAAAGTGGATGGACTGGCTGAAGCAGATCAGTGAAGGAAAGAGAACACTGCCCGAGTATAACTTTACAGCCATGCTTGGCAATCTGCCAGATGGATTCATGATCCATGATTTTTATGATGAACTCCGATATCAGCTGGAACAAAACCCTGCAAACGCATGGGCTATCGAAGAGCGGGATCGCTTGTACGCAGCTCTGGGTGCGAAATAAATCAAACCAACGGGTCACCGGCGGTGTTAATCTAATATCTGTATTTTGCATGCATAGAAACATTCCAATCTATATCTTGCGAATTCTTTACCCAGTATGGGAAATGAGGGGATACCGTGAAGAAGGTTGTATTAGCTGGTGGAACGGGATTTGTTGGACAGGATTTTGCCCAAAGATTCAAGAAACTAGGTTATGAGGTATTAATTATCTCGCGTCAGCCCGGTCATATTGCCTGGGAGGATCGTGCAGGAATTATAGAGGCACTGGAAGAAGCAGAAATATTGATTAACCTGGCAGGTAAATCGGTGAACTGCCGTTATACGGAGGAGAATCGCAAAGCCATTCTGGAATCCAGAACCCGGACAACGCGCATTCTCGGCGAAGCCGTCCTGGCTTGTAATCATCCTCCTGAACTATGGATTAATTCGAGTACAGCGACCATATACAGACATGCTGAAGATCGTCCCATGACGGAAAAAGAGGGCGAGATAGGCTCCGGATTCTCGGTCGACGTTGCCAAGGGATGGGAACAGGCTTTCTTTGAATTCAGTCTGCCGTCTACGCGTCAGATTGCACTGCGGATCGCGATTGTGCTGGGCGAGGGTGGCGTGATGGTGCCCATGACGAACCTCGTCCGTTTTGGACTCGGAGGATCTCAAGGCGCAGGAACACAGCAGTTCAGCTGGATTCATATCGAGGATCTCTTCCGCATGGTAATTTATCTGCAAGAGCATCCACACTTGAATGGTGTGTTCAATGCGTCCTCTCCGCATCCGGTAACGAATCGGGAGCTAATGGCGCGTCTGAGAGAACAGATGGGTGTGCGGATTGGACTACCTTCTCCTCGCTGGATGCTTGAACTGGGCGCACGTTTTATTCAGACCGAGACGGAACTGGTTCTCAAAAGCCGTTGGGTGATTCCCGAGCGAATGGAGAGGGAAGGCTTCACGTTCACATACGGTACACTAGATACCGCTCTTGCCGAGATTTTGAATAAGAAGAAATAACACTTCATAACAAAAGAAAATACAACAGGAAGGGCAGAGGCATCTGCCCTTCCTGTTGTATATTTCAAAGCTTCTACTTCATGGTGTTTCGCCATTTGAGGTGGAGTGTAAATTTCAAATTAATCAGTCAGATGAACAGAAAGAGGTTGGGGAAATGCAACTTAGAAGAGTAAGGATCGCGGGAACAGGGAAGTACCTGCCTGAACAGGAAGTCACCGATGAGGAACTGGATCGCCGCTTGGACGTGCCTACGGGCTGGGTTAGCAAAGCTACAGGCGTAGGTGTACGTCATTATGCTTCGGGTGAAGAAACCTCCTCTTTCATGGGCGCACGGGCTGCGGAAGCTGCACTGGCGGATGCAGGATTACAATTCAGTGATATCGACTGTCTGGTGTGTACCAGTGGCACGAAGGAACAACCGTTGCCAAGTACGGCGGTATTTATCCAGCAGGCCATGGGGCAGCAAGATTCGGGCGTACCTGCTTTTGATATGGATGCAACCTGCCTAAGTTTCCTGAACGGACTGGATGTGATTTCCTATATGGTAGATGCCGGACGTTACCGGCGAGTACTGCTCGTAGCCACTGAGATTGCCTCAGCCGGACTGAATTGGTCGGATAAAGAAAGTGCGGCCCTGTTCGGAGATGGAGCGGCCGCTGTTATTATTGAGCGTTCGCCTGAAGGGTCATCCTCTCAGATTGTACATGCTTCCCTTCAAACCTACAGCCGAGGTGCTCGCTTCTCGGAGATTGCAGGTGGAGGTACACGGCTGCATGCTTCGAATTATAAGGCGGATCAGCCTGAACCCTACCTTTTTCATATGGATGGACAGGCGATCTTCCGCATGGCTTCCAGACTTTTGCCTGGCTTCATTGGTGATATGCTGCAGGCGACCGGGAATCGAATGGAGGATTTCCAATTGATCATTCCCCATCAGGGAAGTGCCATGGCGATGAGACTGATTCGCAAGAAGCTTGGCATTGCTGAAGATCGGTTTATGGACATCACACGAAATCACGGCAATACGATTGCGGCATCGATCCCGATGGGTCTGCATGAAGCGATTAGACAACAGCGTATTCAGCGTGGTGATCGGGTGTTGATGATTGGCACGGCTGCCGGATTATCATTGGGAGGACTCATTTTTGACTACTAGATCTGGGGAAACCAGACATCGTACAGTTGCTTCTCTCCGTGTGCTGCTTACAGGCGGAAGGGCTCCCGTAACGCTGGATCTGGCACGCATGCTTCATCGGGCAGGCCATCGGGTCTATGTTGCGGAGAGTGCCTTACGGCATCTGACCAGATCATCCAGTGCAGTGGAACAGTGCGCTGTGGTCCCATCGCCGCGTCATAACACACGTGCGTATCTGGCAGAGCTGGAACGGTTGGCACAGGATTGGCAGATCGACCTGTTGATTCCGATGTGTGAAGAAGTCTTTTATGTTGCTCAAGGGGCAGACAGACTGCGTGTATATTGCCGTGTTCTGGTTACAACCTTGGAGCAGCTGCATGAGTTGCACCATAAATATGAATTTATCCAGCTTGCAAGGTCACTCGGTCTTTCGGTTCCGGATACACGTCTGATCCACAGTCGGCAGGAATGGATGGAAGCCCAGTCTGTTATAGAAAAAGTAGGAGATTGGGTGTGGAAACCGGTGTATTCCCGCTTTGCATCTAAAGTTCGCATGCCAACACTCATGACCGATGACGCTGGGGCAGGGAGTGATAAGCAAGGAAACGTAAGCGAAAAGAAACGTCGACATTTCCGTAACGACCCTCCGGACGACGCGGAATTATCCTCTATTTCACCTTGGGTTGCACAGGCCTACATTCCTGGTCAGATGTTATGTACATACAGCATAGCGCATGAAGGGCAACTGGTTGCACATGCCACTTACGACAGTCGCTATCGTACAGGAAGCGTGGGAGCCAGTGTTTTTTTTGAACAGGTGGAACATGAAGGTGCCCTTGCGTGGGTTAGACAATTTATTGAGGCAACGGGTTTTAGTGGACAGATTGGGTTTGATTTTATAGAAGGTCAGGACAGGCGAGTGTACGCGATTGAGTGTAATCCGAGGGCAACGAGTGGGATTCATCTGTTTCACCCCGGAGATGACTTGGTGCGTGCACTAACTGAACCGGAGACGTTGGTAAAAGAAAGAAAAATGATCACGCCCGCACGGGGCAGCAAAGCCATGCTCATGCTCCCCATGCTGGGAAGCGGAGTACAGCAGATCTTTGGCAAAGGGAAATTCCGTGCATGGATAGCTGCGTGGCGTGGAACCAGGGATGTGGTCTATGTAGGGCAGGATATCCAGCCTGTATTTGAACAATTCGAAGTGGTGCTAGCTGCATGGCGTCTGGCAAGATCACAGAAGTGCTCGCTGACTGAAGCTTTGACTCATGACATAGAATGGAACGGTAACAACAATGAATAGAGCATTGGTTACAGGAGCTACGGGATGTCTGGGAAGGCACCTCGCGATGCGGCTTGCCAAAGAGGGATGGGAAGTCACTGGGATGGGCCGACAGCCAAAGGTTGGTGCAGAACTTGAGTTGGCAGGAATCCGATTCTTGAGTGGAGATATACGGGATCAGGCAACAGTAAACGAAGCGTGTACGGGACAGGATGTGGTGTTTCACTGTGCAGCTCTATCCTCGCCATGGGGCCGATATCGTGACTTTTATAGCAGCAATGTGGAAGGGACGCAGAATCTTGTAGATGTATGCCTGCATAATGAAGTACAGCGATTCATACATGTCTCAACTCCGAGTATATATTTTAATTACAATCCGCGATATAACGTACATGAGAATGATCCGTTGCCATCCAAACCAGCCAATCATTATGCAGCCACGAAGCTTCTCGCTGAGCAGGTTGTAATGGAGGGGCATGCGAAGGGACTTCCATCGATCATGATTCGACCGCGAGCCATTTTTGGTCCGTATGATCAGACGTTATTTCCCAGAATTGTCGTAGCAAACGCAAAATCAGGCGTGCCCATGATCGGTGGTGGACAGGCGTTAATCGATCTGACATGTGTGGATAATGTGGTGGATGCCCTATTATTGTGCCGCGATGTCGGTGCAGAAGCACTTGGCAGAGCCTACAATATTTCCAATGGCGATCCAAGGGCGTTCAGTGAGTTGGTGAGCAGCCTGTTTGGCATGCTGGATATGCCCTTGCGTCGTCGAAACATTCCTTATCGGATGGCATATGGTGTGGCAGCGTTGCTGGAGCGAGTTCATGGCTATATTCCTGCGTTGGGTGAACCTGTATTAACACGGTATACAGTCGGCTCCTTATCCATCCCACAGACGTTGGATATTACGGATGCACGGGAGCAATTGGGATACATCCCTCGGGTGTCCATTGAAGAGGGATTGCAACAATTTGCAGACTGGTGGAGGGCTGAATCATGCTGACAACAACTCCGGTGAAACTATACTTGGGTGCGGCGGGTTACTGTACACATCCAGAGTTTCTGACGCTGCGTGGTGGTCGATTGAGCCCAGTACCTTTCCCGGCAGGATTTGCCTGCATCATTCATCCCGTACATGGACCGATCCTGCTGGATACGGGATATAGTTCCCGCTTTTTCGAGGAAACGGCTCATTTGCCTAACGCACTGTATCGTCATATTACACCTGTGGTCTATCGTGAAGAGGATAGTGCCGTTCATTTTTTGGCTCGAATTGGACTGAAAGCTTCGGATATTCGGTATATCATCCTCTCGCATTTTCACGGCGATCATATCGCGGGTGTACGAGATTTCCCGGAGGCACAATTCATCTATCTGCCAAGAGCCTATGATGCTGTGCGCTCACTTGGTCCGATTGCGGCTGTAAAAGCAGGTTTTCTTGCGGGGCTGTTGCCCGAGGATTTTATAGTCAGATCATTGCCAGTTACGTGTGAGCCTGAGCGATGGATAAGAGCGGGGGAAGCTTTCCCTTTTGATGAGGTCTACGACATCTTTGGTGATGGCAGTCTGCTTGGGGTGGATGTATCCGGTCATGCGGAAGGCATGATGGGACTCCTGTTGCGTACAGAAGAACATGACTATTTTCTCTGTGCGGACGCGGTATGGTCGAGTCGGGCTTTTCGGGAACAGCGCAGACCGAATATTCTTGCTGGAATCATTATGTCGAATCGACAGGAATACCATCGTAACTTTGACAAGCTGGTTCAGTTGCATCAGCAATTTCCCCACATTCGGATTGTGCCGAGTCATTGTCGAGATGTACTGGACGCTTGGGGTACAGGAGGGCCGAAACGATGAGTAATACCTTTCGTATTGTGGTTCATTATGCACTCGCACGTGGGCTGCGAACATGGAAAACACGAGAACAACTTGAGCGCTGGCAAGAGCGCCGGATTATTCGGCATGTTCATCAGATCCGTGCCCGATCTCCGTTTTACCGGAAGTGGTGGGGTGGCGTGGACGCAACCGACTGGAGAAGCTTTCCGTTGATTGACAAATCAACCATGATGGAACATTTTGATACACTGAACACGGTGGGTATTACCAAGGACAAAGCTCTGGCTCTTGCAGGTGAAAGTGAAGAAACACGTGATTTCAAACCTTCCATTCAAGGCGTGACGGTTGGACTGTCTTCGGGCACGTCAGGGAACCGGGGGATATTTCTGGTGAGTGATCGGGAGCAGGATGCGTGGACGGGTACGGTGCTGGCCAAGTTGTTGCCTGGTGGACTGTGGAAACCTGCGAAGATTGCGTTTTTCCTGCGGGCCAACAGTAATCTGTATGAATCGGTGCAACGTGGCAAATTGCAGTTTCAGTACTTTGATCTGCTGGAACGTGTGGAGACCTTGGTTAAGCGGCTGGAAACCTACCAACCTACCGTGTGGGTGGCTCCTCCATCCATGCTGCGTCTGTTGGCGGATGCGTATGTGGTAGGATATCTGACTGCTGTACCGGATAAAATCATCTCTGTTGCCGAGGTGCTGGACCCCCTGGATCGCAAGGTGTTGGAGCGGGTCTTCGGACAGACCGTTCATCAAGTCTATCAGTGCACAGAAGGGTTCCTGGGTGCAACCTGTCGTTATGGCACACTGCATTTGAATGAAGATATCGTGCATATTGAAAAAGAGTTCATTGATCCCGCCACCCGACGGTTCGTGCCCATTATTACGGACTTCTCCAGAACATCACAGCCGATCATCCGATATCGGTTGAATGATATTCTGACCGAGGCGGCGCTGCCATGTGCCTGTGGTTCCCCGTTTACTGCCATTGAGCGGATTGAAGGCCGCTGTGATGACACGCTTTATTTTTCAAACATGCATACGGGTGAGGCGGTACCGGTCTTTCCGGATTTCGTTACCCGTTCGGTCATTGCGGCTTCGCCGGATATTGAACATTATCGTGTGGTGCAGCAAGGGGACGGAACAATGGAGGTATCCCTTCGACTTGGCGGGAACGCAGTGATGGCTCAGGTTGAGACCAATGTACTGCTGGAACTGATGAAGCTGGGAGAGCGGCTTGAATGCACCTTACCTGAGATCAGATTTGTACCGTATACGTTTGAACCGGGACTTACGAAGCTGCGCAGGGTGGAGAGACGGCATAATGGAGTGGCGGATTAAGCAGCAGGGGCCGTGCGGTATAGGTAGGAACGGGAAGTAAGCAATTTACCGAGGAAAGAAGGACACACCGTGACAGTAGAGGAAAACTTAACAGAAGCCGGACAGGGACGGATTAATGCAGGTTCTGATGTAGTGAAAAAGACGAAGGAAGGAACTAACGCTCCGGTGGCCTTAATTACGGGTACCTCCAGTGGTTTTGGTATGCTTACCGCGATCACCCTTGCCAAGCAGGGATACCTTGTTGTTGCTACAATGCGTGATCTGAGTCGAAGAGAAGAATTGGTGAAACTGGCTGAACAGGCGGGGTTAGCTGATCGTTTGCAATATGTGCAACTGGACGTGACCGATGCTGAATCGGTGCAGAAAGCTGTGCGGTCCGTACTTCATAATAATGGCCGAATCGACATGCTGGTGAACAATGCAGGATTTGCGGTGGGCGGGTTCATTGAGGAAGTGTCAATGGAGGATTGGCGGCGCCAGATGGAAACGAATCTATTTGGATTAATCGCTGTGACACGTGCGGTCCTGCCTGTGATGCGTGAACAGAAGCAGGGGTTAATTATAAATTTGTCCAGCGTCAGTGGGTTGTCCGGTTTTCCAGGGTATGCGCCATATGCTGCCTCCAAATTCGCTGTGGAAGGATTCACGGAAAGTTTGCGGCATGAGATGTCTTCGTTTGGTGTTCGGGTGGTATTAGTTGAGCCTGGCTCTTATCGCACACCGATCTGGAATAAAGGTTTGGGTGAGATTCACCGGAGCGAGGACTCTCCGTATAAGCATAAGCTGGACGCGGTTCTTCGTTATTCCAAACATGCGAGCGAGACGGCACCTGATCCACAGGAGGTAGCCGATCTGATTGGCCGAATTGCACGGATGCGTGCACCAAGACTTCGATATGCTTTGGGAAAAGGTTCGCTTGTGCTCATCATAGGTAAAGTACTGCTACCCTGGAAGTGGCTGGAGTGGATCATCGCCCGTGGTTTAAAATAGAGATTAGGCAGGAACCAAAATTGTACAGTTTGCAGACGGGAGGGGTTAGCCATATTCGAATTCATCGTCATTATTTTACTTCTTGCGATTGTGGGTCTGCTCTTTCATATCAATAGCAAGCTGCCAGCGCGTGACCGGGTGAAGGAAGCAATGGAACGGGATCGGAATCAGAAACATAATCAGGATGCTCCAAATTAAAACGCGGAGGTTACCAATGAAAATGGCATTCGTTTTGTTTGATGGACTGACTTTCCTTGATTTTGCAGGGTTTTATGATGTGATCAATCGGTTGAATTTCTTTGAACCTACCAAAGGAACGACGTGGGAAACCTGTGCCATGACAGATCAGGTCACGGATGAGTCTGGTCTAACGTTGAAGGTGGATCGAGTGAAGCCTGACCTATCGGAATATGATCTCGTGTTTATCCCCGGAGGCATGGGAACGCGCAAGCTTCGATATGACGAGGCCTTTGTAGGTTGGCTGAAACAGGCTGAGTCTGTGCCTTTGAAGGTTTCGGTGTGCACAGGCTCTCTGCTGCTGGGTGCGGCTGGTTTTTTATCCGGCAAAAAAGCAACAACACATCCCCGTGCATATAATTTGCTTGAGCCGTATGTCACCGAGGTGATTCAGAAGCGGATTGTAAAAGATGGAAATGTAATAACTGCTGGTGGTGTGGCCACGTCCATTGACCTTGGGATTTATGTTGTTGGGTTGCTTGCAGGACAGGAAGCGGCAGCGAATGTAAAACTTCAGATCGATTATCCTTATGAGATGCAGGGAGTGGTCGAAGAATGAATGCAGATCGCAAGCAAGAGACTTATATCATTCGCAATATTCAGCGGGATGAAGCAGACATCTACTGGCCTTTGCGACTGGAAGCACTGAAAACACATCCTGAAGCCTTCGGGGCTTCGTTCGAGTTGTCCATTCAACTCCCCATGAGTGAAGTGCAGGAGCGCATACATAATGAACCGGATGATTATATTCTGGGAGCATACACAGAAGAAGGAACCTTGGCGGGAATGATGGGTTTCAAAAGAGAATATGGCCTAAAGCTCAGGCACAAAGGCATGATCTGGGGCGTCTATGTTGCTCCGCCATATCGGGGAAGTGGGCTGGCTTCGCTCTTGCTCCGCGAGGTGCTGGATCGTGGAAGACATCTGGAAGGCATCAAGCAGATTAATCTGAGTGTAGTGACAACGAATGAATCAGCCCGACGTTTATACGAGCGATATGGATTTGAAGTTTTCGGCATCGAGCGTAACGCATTGGAAGTCAACGGTCAGGGATATGATGAGGCGCATATGAATTACTTTTACACGGAGCATTCAACATTGAATGAAGATACCAGCACAGGAGGAGTCCGATGACAGATCAATTTGAACTTGAGATCGACGGTGTTTCCTTTGTCTTAAAAGAGTCTCATTCTTTCGACTGGTTACAGCCCTTGGGTACGGTCTTTCGCGTATTCGATCAGCAGGATTCAGGGAATCTCTCTTTTGGTATTGTGCAAAAGGATGGAAAGCGATTGTTCGTTAAATATGCGGGAGCACATACAATTCATGCGAATCATACGGGAAGTCCCCCGGAAGCCATTCGTAATCTGAAATCATCTGTTTCCGTTTACGAAGATTTGGCGCATGACACGTTGATTCGACTAACGGATCATTTTGCAACGGATGAGGGGTATGCCTGTGTATTCGATTGGGTGGATGGGGAGTGTTTGCATTCCCACTGGTATTTTCCGCCTCCGGCCAAATATGAAGATCCGCGTTCGCCCTACTATCGGTTCAGACAGCTTCCTGTTGAGACACGCATTCGGGCAATGGAGCAGATTCTAAATTTTCATATCGAGGTGGAACGAAGAGGTTATGTGGCTGTTGATTTGTATGATGGCAGTCTGATCTATGATTTTGACAGAAACTTTATGAAAATTTGTGATATCGACTTGTATCGGAAGGGCTCTTTTACCAATACCATGGGGCGCATGTGGGGATCTTCCCGCTTTATGTCCCCTGAGGAATTTGAGTTGGGTGCACCCATAGATGCGGTTACCAATGTATTCAACATGGGGGCAATGGCGTTTGGGTTGCTTGGTGGGGAGAAAGATCGTTCTTATGACAGATGGGATGCCGGAGAAGCATTGTATCAGGTTGTGATACGTGCAGTGAGCGATGATCCGTCCGAGCGGTACGCATCGATTGCGGAACTTGGTGAGGCCTGGAAACAAGCTACGATTTAAGGTCAATGAGTGAGTGGTGGAATTTTCGCAAATGTGCAAAATCCATTCGTATACGTGTGTGAAATCCCGTATAATGGAAATTATTAAGGGGGTGCAGATGATGTGCAGATATGCCTTGTCAGGACCATATAAAGACATCTATGCATGTTTCATTTGTCGCAAATCATTTAAACAAGTTTCCAGACATGACCTGAGCCCTGAGGTGGTGGCACAACTTGAATATAAATGCCCGCAATGTGCCACATCTATGGTTAGCATGGGACACGATTTCCAGGCGCCCAAGCAAAATGATACCAAACAATGGACCAAAGTGATGATGCTGTACCGTCATGGTTATACCTATCATATTTGCGGGTGCGGGGCTGGATATCGTCCTGCAGAATTACGTCAATTATCCGAATTTCTGGAGCAACAGGAAGCTGGTAAAGGCAGTGTAGGCAAACGATTATTGCAAAGGTTAACTTCTTAGTTATGGTTCCAAAATCGAACCTGTCGTCTATGGAAATGTTGAAAATACAGGTGAGTACTTTATATACGATCAGCGAGCAGCAGCGTCTATTAAGCATCAACGAGCCGGGTGGTGGGCAGGCTCCAGCCATTTTTATCGGTATGACTTCTGCCAGTTCACTGATCTATTATCATGAGCAGTTACCGCCGGATCTAATGGATGAGTTGGGGAAGGATTGCGAGCTTCCGTTGGATATTCCGAAACTAATTCGCAAGGTGGAAACCTTTGAGCTAGTTAACCGTGTGTGGATGGGACCCGCCTATGCTTTTCCTGAGATATCTTACGAGTGGAATCAGAAGGTTCAGTTGATTGGTCAGGAGCAGCGTTATTTGCTGGCAGAGCATTTTCCTGAATTAACAGATCACTTATATGAAAAAAGCCCTGTTGCCGCTTATGTTATTGGGGATTCTGCTGTGGCAGTGTGCTGCTCCGCAAGGCTCTCCGATCATGGGGCGGAAGCGAGTCTGTATACGGCCCCCGGTTATAGAGGACATGGATATGCAGCGGAGACAGTAAAGTGCTGGCAGTATTATGTCAAGGAGCGTGGACGCATGCCAATCTACAGTACATCTTGGGATAATCTTGCTTCACAGCAAGTTGCCCGTAAACTCGGATTAATTCAGTTCGGTGTGGATTTCAGTATCACAACTGTGGATTTGAGGAAGGACTGTGATGTCTGATGATTCGCACTTTCGTACAAAAGGATCTGAAGTATGTCATTGAAGCGCATATCCGAATTTATCGAAACGAGTATAATTATGATCATAGCTTTGCTGAATTTATCACCAACGCGGTGAATTCGTTTGGACTTAAAGGCAATCATTCGAGGGAGATGTTATGGATTGTTGAGTTAGATCAGACAGCTTCCGGCTCCATAGGACTTACTCAGGTGAATGAAAATACGGCTCAACTTCGCTGGTTTCTGATCGAACCGGAAGCACGTGGTGCAGGATGGGCGGGGAGCTTATCAAACAGGCAGTTCTTTTTGCAAAAGAAAAGGACTACACATCTGTGATCCTGTGGACCAATGAGTCTTTGATCAGCGCGCGTAGATTATATCAATCTGTGGGCTTTGAAATGAAGGAAGTCCGCAAGCAGATGTTGTCAGGTCAGGAGCTTACCGAAGAACAATGGGAACTTGTTCTGTAGTTGGCCGAGGGATTGAGCATGAAAGTCGAATCTGTTGCGTTAACTCGTTGTTGAAAGGAGTGGTACAGTGAATCGGAGAAGACTGATTCTGGGTTTGTTATCCGTATGCACAGCATTGACGGTAGCAGCATGTTCGATTCGGACAGAAGACCAAGCATTAACAGCATCGATTGAAAGCAACCTGCAGCAGATGGTTAGCGACCCTGTCCTCCTGACCAGCAGCAATCCGAATGATTATATTGCTGGTAACCGGGAGGCTTACGACGACATCTTGAATACGGGGGAGGCAGGACTGCCTTTCCTGCTACAGCAGCTCGAATCCAGTCCGGATAATGGTCTCAAGGAATGGATCATGGCTCAGGCAAGTACTGAAATGCTCGGAGAGCTTAACCCTGTAGAGGCGTGGCATAGTGGTAAGGACTGGCTCAGACAGTATAAAATGAGCGTAGAATAATGGCTCATCTT
Organism: Paenibacillus sp. 10L310; assembly: GCF_056395745.1. NCBI lineage: Bacteria > Bacillati > Bacillota > Bacilli > Caryophanales > Paenibacillaceae > Paenibacillus > Paenibacillus sp. 10L310. The sequence goes on from NZ_JBFTKC010000001.1 coordinate 373,370, forward strand.
CTCTATAGTACCTGACTTAGCGGAAGTAATGGAGGGGGCGGAATCGATTCTGAAGAAGCGATAGCGTTCGCCTTTGTCTCCGATCAGAAGAACGATCCGTAACCGGAATGGTTCCCGCAAGCCGTCAAGCACTGTAGTGTGTGATGAGCCGGAAGTACAAACCTCACCTCCAGTCAGCATGAGCAGCATTGAGAGGTTCTTGGAACCCGAAAGAATACATTATAGAGGTGAAATCCTTGAATAAGAAAATTGCTTTTTTTGATTCAGGCATCGGTGGTTTAACCGTTTTGCATAAGGCATTACAACAGTTTCCAGAAGAAAAATTTCTGTATTATGCGGATACCTTGCATGTCCCCTATGGAACGAAGTCTGCGGATGAGGTTAGAGGACATATTTTTGATTGTGTGGAAGCCATCGTTCAGGAGGATGTTCAAGCCATCGTGATTGCTTGTAATACAGCAACAAGTCTGGCTGTGAAGGATCTGCGCGCCAAGTATGATATCCCGATCATTGGCATGGAGCCTGCGGTGAAACCAGCCGTGGAGATGAATCGTGATAGTGGAAAGAGAGTGCTTGTATTTGCCACGGCCCTCACCTTGAGCCAAACCAAGTATAACGAACTGGTATCACGTGTTGATGATCACCACAGTGTGGATTCCATTGCGTTGCCGGAACTTGTGGAATGGTGTGAACAGCTGGATTTTGATCCGCGCAAAATCGCTGATTATTTCCGGTTCAAACTGGCAGATCTTGATCTTCAAGGGTATGGCACAGTGGTGCTTGGCTGCACGCATTATCCATTCTATACGTCCATTCTGCGCACGGTTCTGCCCGATCATATACAGATTATTGATGGCAGTACAGGCACAGTGAACCATCTGAAGCAGCGGCTTGGACTGGTGGCTCAACATGGAGACAGGACAGGGGAACAGGTCACTTTCCTCAGTTCATCAGGCCGACCGGAAGAGCAGGAGAAGATGTACAGTGCACTTCAATATCTTGAGATGAACTCCAAGTAAGTTACACCATAGGAGGTGATAGCTATGCAGTCCATTTATCTTATCCGTCACGCCAAGGCCACAGGGCAGGAACCCCATGCAGAGCTTACAGATGAAGGGATCAGGCAGGCTGAAAAACTTGCAGATATCTTGGCTCATCATTCCATAACGTATATTGTCTCCAGTCCATGGAAAAGGGCCGTTCAGACGGCTATGCCACTGGGCATAGCAACGCTGCAACATATACATACGGATGAACGCCTCCAGGAGAGGGTACTTAGCTCTCTTGATCTGCCTAACTGGATGGATGTACTGAAACGTACATACGATGATGTGGATTGGATGGAAGAAGGCGGGGAATCTTCGAGAAACGCGGCTGCAAGGGGGCTGGCACTACTGGAAGAGTTGTGGAGCAGACCGGAACAGCACGGGGCCGTGGTTACACATGGAAACTTGTTATCACTGCTTATTCGTGAGTATGAACCATCCTTTGGTTATGAAGAGTGGACCAAACTGTCTAACCCGGATGTGTTTGTGCTGGAGAGACAACGACCGGATGCAGGGCTGTCCACCATTCGAAGAATCTGGACAGATTAAACAGCAAAAGAGTGCTCCAGCGATATTATATCAGCCAGAACACTCTTTTCGTTTATCCACAGGGCATACTACAATGCAGCAATCATGATCATAACCCATCCAGCCAAAAATGCGACTCCGCCAAGTGGGGTAACGGCTCCCAATTTGCGAACACCCGTCACACTTAAAACGTACAGGCTGCCAGAGAACAGGATAATCCCGGCGAACATCAGCCATCCGGCAAGCATGACGAGTGAAGAGGATTCAAGACGGTCTGCCAGCAGTCCGATCAGGGTGATGCCCAGTCCGTGGATGAGGTGATATTGAACACCGGTTTCATAGATTTTGATCATGTCAGCCGATAGTTTGCGCTTGAGCGCGTGTGCGCCAAAGGCACCCAAAGCAACAGCCAGGAACATCATAATACTGCCGAGTATAATCAGGGTTTGCAATGTGTTTTTCTCTCCTTTTAAGGGTAATTAGATATAACATCAAAGTTTACTGCACGAGTGTTGTCTACAGTTTGCGCAATTGAATCTGCCCAATGGAGTGATCGGCTTCCTTTTTCAGAATCAGTCTGGCACGTCCTTTGGTTGGCAAAATGTTTTCATGCAGGTTTTTGGCATTGATATCTTGCCAGATCTGGTTGGCCGTACGCACGGTTTCTTCTTCATCGATATTGGCAAATCGTTGATGGAAAAAGGAATCCGTGTTCTGGAACGCTGTATTGCGGAGTAGCTTGAAACGCTCAACGTACCAGTGCCTTATATGTTCTTCTTCCGCATCAATGTAGATGGAAAAATCGAAGAAATCACTAACCAGCAAAGGCGTTTCCTTTTTGATCTGAAGTACATTGATACCTTCAATAATGAGAATATCCGGTTGACAGATCTGCTTCTCTTCTCCTTGAATGACATCGTAGGCGAGGTGAGAGTAGACGGGTGCTTTCACTTCGGGTTTGCCAGATTTCACATCACCCATGAACTGAATCAGGGATTTGATATCATAACTTTCCGGGAATCCCTTGCGGTTCATGATGCCCTTCTCTTGCAGCACCGCATTGGGATATAAGAAACCGTCGGTTGTGACAAGGTCAACCTTCGGGCTATTCTTACCTCTGGCGAGCAGTGCCTGTAGCAAGCGGGCCGCTGTACTTTTGCCCACGGCAACACTACCCCCGATTCCAATGATGTAGGGGGTGGGGAGGGCTTCTTTTTTCATAAAGGAGGCCGTCAGTTGATTCAGCTCTCGTGAAACTCTTGCATATAGGTCAATAAAGTGGGTAAGAGGCAAATATATATCTTCGACTTCTTGAATCGATACCTCTTCATTCAATCCCTTTAACTGTTCTAATTCGGCTTCCGTCAGTGGAAGAGTGGTCTGATGTTCTTTAAGTTCAGCCCATTCCTTGCGGTTAAACTCGATGTAAGGAGAGTATAAATTCATGAGATCCCGCTTTCTGTATGTAATATAATTGTGGACACAACCTTTAGTGTATCAAATTTCAGGAAACTGACAACACCTTTACATTGTGCCTTTCATAATGCCTTTCGTCAAAATGGAGCGAAAAACAACTTACTAGGAAAGTTTAACCCAATTTATGTTAAAGTCAACGTATACCATGCGGAAGGGTGACAGCACATGATCGTATATGAGAGAGAGCATGATTTTGTTTTGACCGCACAGCATGAGCATGGATTAGTAGCCGGAGAGATGGCTTCCCACTGGAAAAATGAATTATTATCCGATGCTACGCATCGGGATGAATTGATTCTAGCGGCCAAGGAACATGACCGTGGCTGGATTGAACTGGATTCGTCTCCGTTCTGGAATGATTACAGTCAATCGCCGTATTCGTTTCGTGACTTTCCATTGCGTCCGCGTTTTGTATTCTACCATAAAGGGATTGAAGAAGTTCGTCAGAAAAACCTCTACGCCGGATTATTGTGTAGCTTGATGTACACGGAGCTATTTCAGAAAAATCTGGGGGCCAATGCTCAGGATGATGATGACATCCGAGATTATCTGCAACAAGAACACGAACGTCAGCTGGATTGGGAGAAACAGCTTGGTGGTGATGCTGAAGCACTGAAACAGAGGCTGCAAAGTGATGTGGAGATTATGCTTTTCTGTGATCAGCTCAGTCTGTTTCTCTGTATGGAGGAACCTGGAACACCTGCTGCGCGTTATGATTTTTTTGCAGAAGGACTCAGTTGTACATTTGATGCCTGTTCCAGACAACCGATTCAGGCAGAGTGGTTATCCAATGAAAAAGTAGGCCTGTCTTTTTTCCCGTTTGATGAGGACTTTACGATCGTTTTACCATATAAATCGGTACCAAAGGCAAGTATCCGCAAATTTGGTATGCAACAGGCTTATCGCCGGGCTGAATGGAAGGAACGCCGGGTGTTGATTACGGAATTGAACTGAGAACTGGAAACTCCAGGCTTGAGGAAATAGCAACATAGAATATAACAAAACAGGCGGGCTTCTGATGTACAGGTGTACAGGGCGTCCGCCTTTCGTATGCAGTTATATCATCATAGACTATACTGTGAGACCGGTGAAAATACGAATGAATCAGAGTGGGAATAAAGAAGGAAAACACAGGTTATTCCCAGAAATGTTAGTGTACAGCAGAGAAGCGCATGTTAGCAGGAGGACGAATATGGATACTAGGATAGAAATATTAACGATGTGTATGGTATGGGACAAAATGAATGATCAGGTGTTGTTAATGAATCGGCCGGACCGCAAAGGATTTCCGGGATACATCGCTCCTGGGGGGAAGGTAGATTTTCCGGAGAGTATCGTGGATGGTGCCGTGCGGGAGGTTCTGGAGGAGACGGGGCTAATAGTTAATGAGATTACGTATAAAGGGCTTGATGAGTTCTGTGATCCCGAACAAGGATTGCGGTACATGGTATTTAACTATTTGGCGACTTCATTCGAGGGTCGGTTATTGCAAGATCCGCCCGAAGGCGAGCTGTTATGGGTGCCGATGAAGCGGGTTTTTGAGTTGCCTATGCAGGATTGGTTCGCTGAACGTTTCCCACGTTTTTTCCAAAAAGGCACTTTTGAGCGGAGTGTGATCTGGGAGAAGTCATCCGGACGTACGTTGCAAGAAACATTTATGGTGTATAGCGATTCCGTACTTGAACAGAGTGGGACCCGATAAGTTAAACCGTCAGAAGGAGGAAAAATCATGGGATACCAGCATGCCCTGCAAGGATACATTGCGGCGACAAATACACATCAGTTTGATGAAGTCAGTAAATGGTTATCGCCACAAGCCGTATATTGGTTTACGGGAACGTCTTGTACTACCCCTAACGAAATTCGGGCGTATTTTGAGAACGCTTGGGAGACAGTCAAGGAAGAAGTGTATCGTGCTGAAGATGTTAAGTGGATTACGACTAGCAAAGAGCAGGCCGTTTGTATTTATACCTACCACTGGAAGGGAATTTATCAGGGAGAGCTGGCTTATGGCAAGGGTCGGGCAACGAATGTGTTTGTTTATACGCTTGATGGGGAATGGAAATTAATCCATGAGCATTTAAGCTTGGGTTAGGATAAAAAATAATGCCTCATAATGTATCATCCATATCTATATATTTATATCCAAATATTATGATATAATGAAGTTTACTATTTTTATAGGAGATGACTAGTCTGTGGGTAATAGTGTGTGATTAATAGATTGAGTAAACTAGTTTGTTGAAATGAAGAATGATATATTTGTAGATTTGCCATACATAGGCTTCTGCAAACAGAACGTAAATGAATATTGTACGATGAAAAGGTGGAGATTGGCATGAAATTGTCGTTCCGGATTTTGGACTGGGAAGAAGAGAGACCCTACGAACTTTTGTTGATGGCTGATCCTTCAAAAGCAATTGTGGATGAATACCTGAGTCGGGGTGTTTGTTTTATTGCCGAGTATGAAGGAGAGATGGTTGGGGAGTTCGTATTGTTGAAGACTCGTCCAGAGACTGCGGAGATTGTTAATATTGCCGTACAGGAAGAACTGCAGGGACAAGGTGTAGGCAAACACATGATTAAGGAAGCGATGGAAGCTGCACGTAGATTGGGATGCCGAATTCTCGAGATTGGGACGGGCAACTCCAGCTTTCATCAATTGAAGTTATACCAACGTTGCGGTTTCCGCATTATCGGGGTTGATCGTGACTTCTTTGTGAGGCATTATGAGGAAGAGATTATAGAGGATGGTATCCGCTGTGTGGATATGATCCGTATGGCCATAGATCTGGATGCTGTTACAGAGGATGAAAACGAAAGGAAGAGTCCTTAAGTGAATCGGCATACACATATTGGGGTATATGGCTTGGTAGCTTGGGAGGGCCAATTCCTGTTGATTCATAAGGCTCGCGGAGCATATCAGGGGCAATGGGATTTACCAGGCGGAAGGCTGGAATTTGGCGAGCAGCCAGAGACTGCTCTTCATCGTGAGATTGAAGAGGAGACGGGCCTGACCCATCTACAAGTGATGATTCGTTCTGCGGAGTCTACGGTACTGGAATGGGTGTATCAAGGTGAGCCGGAAGAGTTGCACCATATCGGGATGTTGTATGATGTTGTTTTGACCGCAGCCAGTCAGCCGGATCATGTCAAAAAAGAACCCGATGGTGAAGATTCGTTGGGCGCGGACTGGTTTACACTGGAGCAAGTTAGAGATCTTTCCCTAACGCCGTTTGCAGAGTATATGATTAGCAAAAGTACATCTTGATGTGCATCCTCAACTTTATTGTTAACTTAAATTTGATGAATCCAAAGAAGCTGCTCGGATAATTTATGTCTGGGCCAGCTTTTTGCTGTGGGTCTCCTGAACAAAACCCCAATTATTTGTTGAATGTGACGTCAAATGGTTAATGTTTAACTTGACGGTTTGTTTTTGCACATAATGGACCACAATTCAATTAAGGAGGTAAAATGGTAGATCGTATGCCTATTTTGTTGTAATTAAGCGTTCGTTGTTCTACCCAAATTGATCGATTTATTCGATTCATCTAATTTATGCATCAATTGAACTAAAAATAGGAAATGCTCCTGAGCGTAAAAGTTTATAGAATAGATAGTAGAACATGGACTTCACTTGAAGAAGTGGAGAAAGTGTAACCTTCGAACGGATCAGGACAGTATTCGACATCTGTGCGACGGTATATACAATCATTGTTTTACTTTGATTTTGAAAACGCAGACAAACCTTGACGGGAGCGTCGGACTAACGTTACTACCACCAACAGCACGATTATTGGACTTCATGAAAAATTTCGCTTAAAATGTTGAACGAACGCAAATTACGGCTTAGTCAATGATTTCCGTCAAAAACTTATGACTAAATCAAGACGGAGGGAACGTCGATGACGATCGTGGAAGGCAACAAGAAGCCCTGGGAAAGTTACTATGGCCCCAATATGGGATACGTACAGGAACAATATGAATTATTCACTCAAGACCCTGGTTCGGTTACACCGGCTTATCGTGAACTATTTGAACAATGGGGTGCACCGCCAATGTCTGGCAGGGATGCACGCACAACCTTGAATTCCGGCAACGCCCAATCGGCTTCCGGAAGCGTAGACATTCAACTATTACAGAAAGCGGTTACAGCGGGTAAACTGGTATGGAACATCCGCACCTATGGTCATCTTGCTGCAGATATAGATCCGCTTGGAATCAGTGAAGATACAGACACATCTTTGCTGGAACCTCAGCATTTTGAATTAAACGAAGAAGATCTGAAAGCTTTGCCTGCTTCCCTGATCTGGGAAGGTGCAGATGGGCAGACAGCAACCGGATGGGATGCAATCCAACGTTTGCGTCAGATATACACTGGACCCATGGCATACGAATTCAGTCATGTGCACGAAGTTCAAGAGCGTGAGTGGCTGAATCGTCGTGCGGAATCTCGGACATCACCGGCTCCACTTACGCCGAAAGAACGTAAGGCTTTGCTGGAACGTTTGGTTGAAGTCGAGCAATTTGAAGATTATCTTCACAAAACATTTGTTGGGCAGAAACGTTTCTCCATCGAAGGTAACGATGTGCTTGTGCCGATGCTGGATGAAGCTGTTCGCATCATGGCAGAAGCCGGATCAAGCCACATTCTGATGGGTATGGCCCACCGTGGACGGTTAAATGTACTGGCTCATGTTTTGGGCAAACCGTACAGCAAGATTTTCTCTGAATTTCATCATGCTCCGAACAAAGATTTGGTTCCATCGGAAGGTTCGACTGGGATCAACTACGGTTGGACGGGGGATGTCAAATATCATATGGGTGCCAACCGTTTTGTGAAAGACGGGGAAACTGTGCAGGCACGCCTTACTCTGGCGAATAACCCGAGCCATCTGGAATACGTTAATCCGGTTGTACAAGGGTTTGCTCGTGCCGCTCAGGATGACCGTCGTGACCCTGGATATCCGAAGCAAGACGTGACGAAGGCAGCTACCATTTTGATGCACGGTGATGCAGCATTCCCTGGAGAAGGGATCGTTGCAGAGACGCTTAACTTCAAAGCTCTGCCAGGATATCAGAATGGCGGAACCATCCATATTATCGTCAACAATCGTCTGGGTTTCACTACAGATAGCAGTGATTCCCGTTCAACGTACTACGCAAGTGACCTTGCTAAAGGGTACGAAATTCCGATTGTACACGTGAATGCGGACAATCCGGATGCTTGTATTGCAGCCATTCGTATGGCAGCCGAGTATCGCAATCGCTTCAAAAAGGATTTCCTGATCGACTTGATCGGTTATCGTCGCTACGGCCATAACGAAACCGATGATCCCGAAACAACTCAACCTATCGTTTATGACAAGGTGAAAAACCATCCAACGGTAAGCCACTTGTATCAGGATCAGTTGAAAGAGGAATCGATTATCGATGATGCATCCATTACGAGCATTCGCGATGGAGTAACGAACAAATTAAAAGAAGCTTATGACCAGATGAAGAAAAATGAAGTACATGAATATTATCAGCGGAAAATCAGTGAGCCGGAGGCTGTTACGATTACTCCGACTGCGGTACCGCTTGAGAATCTTCGCAGCATTAATGCCGATCTGCTGAAATGGCCTGAGAACTTCAATGTGTATCCGAAGTTACAGCGAATTTTGCAACGCCGGAGCACTTCCCTGAACGAAGGGGAAAAAGTGGATTGGAGCCTTGCGGAGACACTCGCATTTGCAACCATTCTGGCAGATGGCAAGCCAATTCGGATTAGTGGACAGGATGCCGAGCGTGCTACATTCGCTCATCGGAATCTGGTGTTGCATGATTCGGAGAATGGAGCAAAGTTCTGCCCATTACATCACTTGCCACAGGCAAGAGCATCCTTTGCAATCTATAACAGTCCGTTGTCTGAAGAATCCGTTGTTGGATTCGAATACGGATATAACGTATATTCACCCGATACACTGGTCATCTGGGAAGCTCAATTCGGTGACTTTGCCAACTGTGCACAGGTTATCTTTGATCAGTTTGTATCAGCGGGTCGTGCCAAGTGGTCTCAGAAATCCAGTCTGGTCATGTTGCTTCCACACGCGAATGAGGGTCAGGGACCTGAGCATACAAGTGCTCGTCTGGAACGCTTCCTGCAGCTTTGTGCAGAAGACAACATGACGGTTGCCAACTTGTCGAGTGCTTCGCAGTACTTCCACTTGTTGCGTCGTCAAGCTTCGTTGACTGAAACGGAAGATGCTCGTCCACTTGTGATGATGTCACCGAAAAGTCTCATTCGGAATCCGCGTGTTGCTTCACCGGCAGTCGAATTCAGTGAAGGCAAGTTTGAGCTTGTGCTGGAGCAAGCCGGACTGGGTACACAGCCGGATCGCGTAGAGCGCATTATTTTGTGCAGTGGCAAGATTGCCATTGACCTGGAAGATGCTTTTGAAAAAGATAAAGCAGATTGGTCATGGCTTCACATCATTCGAGTGGAACAGCTATATCCGTTCCCGGCAGAAGAGATTAAACGCATACTCGCACGTTTCAGCAATGTAAAAGAACTGGTATGGGTACAGGAAGAAAACAAAAACATGGGTGCCTGGACATACATGGAGCCTCGTCTTCGTGAAGTTGCCCCGGAAGGCACAACCGTTAGATACGAAGGTCGCCCGGAACACGCAAGTCCTTCCAGCGGTTATCAGCTTGTGCATAGTATGGAACAGCAACAGATTATTACATCTGCGTTGAAACAAACGACGAAGAATAATATTCCACTGGGGAGGTAACAGCTGTGAGTGAAATTAAAGTACCTGCAATGGGTGAGTCAATAACTGAGGGAACTGTATCCAGATGGATGGTTAAAGAAGGGGATACCGTTAATCAGGGTGATGTGCTTCTTGAACTGGAAACGGATAAAGTAAATATTGAGATCAGCGCAGAAGAAAGTGGCGTGCTGGAGAAGATCATTCGTCAGGAAGGAGAGACGGTTGTGATCGGTGAAACGATCGGTACACTCTCAGCTGGTTCTGGAGGAGGAAGCGGTGCACCCGCTTCCGAACCAGCAGCTGAAGAGAAAAAGGCCGTTACTCCAGCACCTGAAGCTCCAACACCACCACCAGCACCTGTTGCGGCAGCACCGGAGTCATCCGATAGTGCCAAGACGGCTTCACCGTCTGCCCGTAAGCTTGCACGTGAACGTGGTATCGAACTGGATCAGGTTCAGAGCAAAGATCCGATTGGACGGGTATACCAGGATGATGTGAAGAGCCATAACAATCAGGCGCCTGCACCTGCTGCTCCACCTGCGAGTAAAGCTCCAGCAACACCAAGTGCGCCGGCAGCTGGAAGTTCTACCTATACCAAACCAGTGGAGCGTCAGCGGATGTCTCGCCGTCGTGCAACCATTGCGAAACGTCTGGTAGAGGCTCAGCAGACAGCAGCCATGTTGACTACGTTTAATGAAGTTGATATGACTGCGATCATGGATGTACGTAAACGCCGTAAGGACAAGTTCAAAGAGAAACATGAGATTAACCTGGGCTTCATGTCCTTCTTCACCAAAGCGGTTGTGGGGGCTCTGAAAAAATTCCCTACAATTAACGCAGAGATTGATGGCGAAGATGTTGTACTCAAAAAGTATTATGATATCGGCATCGCCGTATCTGCGAAGGAAGGACTGGTTGTACCGGTTGTGCGTGATGCAGATCGTCTGGGCTTTGCCGAGATCGAGAAGAGCATTGCGGACCTGGCATCCAAAGCTCGTTCCAACACGCTGGCGTTATCTGATCTGCAAGGTGGAACGTTCACCATCACCAATGGTGGAACATTTGGTTCCTTGTTGTCTACGCCAATTCTGAATACACCTCAAGTGGGTATTCTGGGGATGCATAAGATCCAGCTTCGTCCAGTGGCGATTGATGCAGAACGGATGGAGAACCGTCCAATGATGTACATCGCGTTGTCCTACGATCACCGGATTATCGACGGTAGTGAGGCTGTTCGCTTCCTCGTAACCGTGAAAGAACTGCTTGAAGACCCGGAATCCCTGTTAATTGAAGGTTAATCCATAACGTTTGATTATAGCTATTATTCATATCGCTTAACAAGAAAACCCCTGAACTGGAGCGCAGCGTGAGCTGTACATCCGATTCAGGGGTTTCTTTTTGCTCTTGATATGTCTCCGAGTCTATTATATAGAGTCAGCCGTCTCGGTAGGGCTCACCGGACTAGGGTGAGTATTCGAGCCAGGGGTATTCCGCTCTAGCCAGCTCACAACGTGCTGGGCTACTTCTGTTCGGTTAATCTCATGCAGCATTTCATGGCGTCCATCCGGATACAGGCGATACTCAATATTCACCAGCTGAAGTTTCTTATACTGCGAGACCAGATTAAGAACGCCTTTGCCATGAAGTCCGACAGGGTCCTTCTCACCTGAGAACAGGTATACGGGTTTGTGTTTGGGTATGCGCTCCATATTGTGTGGAAGATGGACTTCAAGCAGCAATTTGAAGAAGTCGCGGAAAAAGCCTGCTGTACAGACTGCTCCGCACAGGGGGTCATCAATGAATCGCTGAACCTCTTGTGAGTCCCGGGACAACCAATCAAACGGTGTCGTTGCAGGGCGGAAAGAGCGATTAAATCCACCAAATACAATCGCGTTGAGCAGCATGCTGGGGTGGGTAGCCCCCTGAATGCCGCATTGTAAAAAGGCGAGTTTCTCTCCAAACCGGAGCAGACCGCGTCTGCCGTTTGTCCCGGATAAAATAAAGGCATGGTACTGCTCATGACCAGCGTACATGAGATGTTGTACCAAGAATGAGCCCATGCTATGTCCCATTAGAAATAGGGGCACCCCAGGATTCTCTTTGGCGGCTACTTCGCCCAGATTGATCATATCACTCGCCATCCAGCGGAAGGCATCGATACCAGCATTACCAAGCAACTTGGCATTCTCCACAGTTTTGCCATGACCCCGATGGTCATTGGCATAAACCGCATAGCCATTTTGGGTAAGGATGTCGGCAAATTCGGCGTATCGGGCTGCTGTCTCGCCCATGCCGTGTGCAATTTGCACTACACCTTTAACGTTGCGTTCCGGATCGGGAAGCCAGCGGTACACATGAATACGGGTACCTTCACTAGCGACCAAGGCAAAGGTAGATTCCTGCATCTCGTGTAATTCCTCCTTCACAGGTTACATATAAGCTTGATTTAGGGCAGATAAGAGCGAAGAACAGTGGTATTCCCGTTCAATGTATAAGAACCCAGATTGGCTGGCAAGAGATAACATTGTCCAGCTTTCAATTCAATGCTGTCTGATTCAGCATGTGCCCACTCCAAAGTTCCTTCTCCTTCACAGACAACGAGAATCGTGAAGCTGTCAGGATTGGTGGCGAGTTCCCACCGTTCAGTCACAATTCCTTTTTCCACCACAAAATAAGGGCATTCCGCAAGCTTGAGCCATTCACCAGGAGTAGCGTTATTTGTTTTCATCGTTGAGGCACCTGCGCCCTCATAGGCGGTGACATTTAATGAGTCTTCAACATGCAACTCACGTGGTTTGCCATCCAGCCCTGGACGATTATAATCGTATATCCGGTAGGTCGTATCCGAGTTTTGCTGAATCTCAGCGACAACAACACCTGCGCAGAGCGCATGCACTGTTCCAGCAGGGATAAAGAACGTATCACCAGCTTCTACAGGTACCTGACGAAGGGTATCCATCACCGTGCCGTTTTCCAATGCTTCTTTTAATGTTGCCCGATCAACGCCTTCATTCAAGCCATAGATGATGTGTGCGCCCGGTTTTGCATCAAGTACATACCACATTTCTGTTTTGCCAAGCTCGCCTGGAGGAAGTGCCTCATACTCGTCTGTTGGATGAACCTGAACGGACAGGTCATCGTTGCAGTCAAGCAGCTTAATCAGAAGGGGGAAACGGCCGCCTTTTTCAGAGACACCTTTGGTTCCAAGCCATTCGGTGCCCAGTTGTTCACGAACTTCATCCAGACCCTTGCCAGCCAGTGCTCCATTTAATACCTTGGTTGTACCGTTGGGATGATCTGCAATCATCCATCCTTCTCCGATATGTCCTTCAGGGGGCGTAAGGCCGAATTGCTCCAGCGCACGACCGCCCCACACACGTTCTTTGAACTCAGGTTGGAATTGTAATGGGTATGGCGTAGACATCAGTAATCTCTCCTCTAGTATATGAAATGGTGGATCGCTTTAATCAGTCATGGGCATGTAGTCGCCATGAGCAAACAAGTGAATACGTTTGCATATGTAGATGTAGAACACAGATCGCAGTAAGAACAAGCCGTTAATAGCTCGCCTTGCGATTGTGTCTAGTTTATTGTATTTGGTGAACAAAGGAAATTATTTTTTCTCGATTCCGATCAGAAAAGGAGAAGTTTCTCGCTGCAATTGGCGATAGATCACAACCTGTGCCTGTTCCACCGGCAGGGCAGAGGACCAGTCCAATACAGCTTCTGCTTCCTGTGCCCCTCCGTCATGACCAGGGTAGAGGACAACCGTAATGATGCCGCGAGGACGTAATAAAGCGAGTGCGGCTTCGAGTGCAGCGATTGTGCTGTCTGTCTCGGTGATGATGGAGGAATCTGCACTTTCTGAAGGCAGGTACCCCAGATTGAACATAACTGCACCAACCGTACCAAGCCATGACTCAGGAACTGCTTCTGCCATTCGATCATGGCTTAGTTGAAGCATGGAGATGGAGCCAAGCTTGGCTTCATCATTTTGTTTTCGAATCCGGGCCTGTGCCAGCGTGAGGGCTTCACTTTGAATATCGAATCCAATGACTTGACCACGCCGGCCAACTTGTTGTGCCAAAAATAGTGTGTCTGCTCCTGTACCCACCGTTGCATCTATCGCCAGATCACCTGGCTGCAGACGGGAAGCAATCCACTGATGCGCACAGCTGAGAACCGAAAGAAAGCCCATCTATGCTCGCCTCCAATACTTACCTTGCCATGAATCCCGCTCTCGCAGCTCACGATCAATGGAGTTTAACACTTCCCATTTGTTCATGGACCACATCGGTCCAATCAACAGATCACGTGGTGCGTCGCCTGTAAGACGGTGTACGATCATTTCCGGTGGAAGCATCTCCAGTGTATCTACGATCAGCTTGATATACTCGTCCTGATCCAGAAAACGTAAAAGACCAGCTTCGTATTGCTTCACCATTGGTGTTTTGCGCATCAGATGCAGCAGGTGAATCTTGATTCCCTGTACATCCATATTGGCAACTGCCCGTCCAGTGTCCAGCATCATCTCATGTGTCTCTTGAGGCAGACCATATATGATATGTGTGCACACACGTATATTCCGTTTGCGCAGTTTCTCAACCGCTTCTTCATAACACTTCGTGTCGTGCGCGCGATTAATCAATGTTGATGTGGAATCATGGATGGTTTGAAGCCCCATCTCAACCCACAGGTAGGTGCGCTCGTTCAGTTCAGCCAAATAATCAACAACGTCATCTGGCAAACAGTCCGGGCGAGTGGCGATGGACAAACCAACAACACCGGGTTGCTCAAGAATTTCTTCAAAATATTCGCGCAGCTCCTCAACCGGAGCATACGTATTCGTATAGGCTTGGAAGTAGCCAATATAATGGGCTTTAGGCCACTTGAGGTGCTGTTTATCTCGAATTGTATTGAATTGGGTGACCAGATCTTCACGTCTGCTGCCAGCAAAATCGCCTGATCCACGCGCACTGCAGAATGTGCAACCACCTTTGGCAATGGAACCGTCGCGGTTGGGACAGGTGAATCCAGCATCCAGCATCACTTTGAAAACCTTATTGTTAAATTGATCTCGCATCTCATAATTCCAGGTATGGAATCGTTTATCTCCCCACAGGAGAGGGGACTGTAATGCAGGTGCATTCATCTTCAGGGTACTCCTTTGGCTGTCGAATTACCGTAATCATACGTGAACAAAAGAAGAAGCGCTATGCGATTTCCGTCATAGACGATGGATAGCGATTATAGGTGTCTTCATGAACTTTTATCATTGTATCAAAAAACTAAAAAAAAAGGGAATCGAAACGCAAAAATAGGCCGTAAAATCAAGGTTTTCTCCTTGCTATAGTTTACACCTTATGTTATATTTAAATCAGCGTCAGACACCATCTAATGGGTATTATTCATCATAGCATTTGAATCAACGTTGACGTCATGGACCATACTATACCGTGAGGTGATATGAATGAATTCCCAAGTTAAAAACAATGAGTTGAATCATGTGTCTGTTGAATTGACGGCAGAAGAAGCACTGGCTTTAACAGGTGTTCGTTTTAATGGAAATCCGAAAGTGAAAGCGGCTGCAAGACAAAAAGTTCGCGATGCTTTCGAAAAGACATTTGATTTTTCACACCAAGATAAGGTAGACTATGAACTACTAAAGTAGTTGGACCCCAATTCCAAATAAATCGAAGAGGGAATCTTTGAGATTTGCCCAAAGTGGCAGATCCGAAGATTCCCTTTTCATTGCTCTTTACAATTTGCCAGTTCTTCGGCAAAATAAGTCTGAGACAAGTATGGGACAAACGGAGGAATAAAATGCGTTTACGTGGCAGAAAAGGGATAAGAGAAAATCTGGAGCAACAAGTTGATCTTGTTGTACTGGACCCCAA
The DNA here is from genome assembly GCF_056395745.1 of Paenibacillus sp. 10L310. Lineage (NCBI taxonomy): Bacteria > Bacillati > Bacillota > Bacilli > Caryophanales > Paenibacillaceae > Paenibacillus > Paenibacillus sp. 10L310. Next base: position 389,075 of record NZ_JBFTKC010000001.1, read on the forward strand.
GCAACATAAAGGAAAATGGTCTGAACTGTTTGGCAATGACCATCCGATCTTCGTGGAATTTGGTATGGGTAAAGGTCAATTTATCAGCCAAATGAGTTATAAATATCCGGAATTTAATTTCATCGGTATTGATATGTATGATGAACTGGTGCGTCGTGCCAGTGAGAAAGCTCGTAATGCGTGGAGTCAGGCTGATGTGGAGACACCCCCTAACCTGAAGCTTGCGCTGGCAAATATCGAACAGATCGAAGAAGTTTTTGAACCGGAAGAACTGGAGCGCATTTATTTGAACTTCAGTGATCCTTGGCCAAAAGCAAAGCATGCACGTCGTCGGTTGACGCACCCGCGCTTCCTGAAGAAATACACGGAATTGCTTAATCCCAAAGGTCAGATTCATTTCAAAACCGATTCGGAGACGCTGTTTGATTTCTCACTCAACGCCATTGCCGACTTCGGCCTGCAAATGACCAATATTTCTTTGAATCTGCATCGTGATGGTTTGAATGAAGAACATGTGATGACGGAGTACGAGCAGAAATTCATGGGTAAAGGTATGAACATTCACCGGGTTGAAGTGATTGTGGGTGAAGAGGCCCTGCGTGAGTATCAGCAGACACGTCTGGACAAGTATAAAGTTCGTGAAGCTTCGGATGAGTCTGGCGAAGATCAGGAACAGGAATAAATCGAAATCTAACTTAAACTCATTAAAGAAGAGCGACACATGAGGTGAATGATTCATTCTCATAGGTCGCTCTTTTTTTGCATAAACAATCCATATGCATTACTCCATAAACTCAAGTCTGGTATGGTATGATTTCAAAAGTTCTCTGAATGAAATTCTTTGCGGCGATAATCGTTTGGTGTAACACCATTGAACTTTTTGAACATGCGATAGAAGTATGAACTGTTGGTGAATCCGGTTCTCTCGGCAATGTCGGCAACGGAGTTCTCCGTCTCCACCAGCAGATGCTGGGCCTTGGCTATTCGGGTCTCGTTAATCACGTCCGTGAGCCCTTTCAGGGTGAGCTGTTTGTAGAGCCTGCTTACATAGATGGGCGACATGCCCAACTCATCTGCGATAGAAGTTAGACATAGATTGGGGTCCGCATAGTCCCGCTCAATAATGCCATTGATTTTACGAATCAATTCTTCGTGCTTCAGCGTACGTTTCTCCTCGACTTTGGAACCAAGCTCATCAAACATCCGATAGAAGTGTTCATGTACTTCACTGATGTCTTCCGCGTCTTTGACAGGCAGCATTAGACCATCCGAGACTGAATCAAGCGTGAGTTGATTATTCTTCTTGAGGGTATTTCGTACATGGTTCAGTGTCATCGTCAGATGGGATAAAGCTAGCTGGAAGACGGTAAATGGATATGCGGCTGTCTCGCCGACGATGTCTGCATAGACTTGTTTTGCTTCTCGCGTCTTACCTGTCATTAGATGATCAACAAGCTGTCTTTCCTTACCTGCTGGGAATGCGTACTCCTTGGTGTGATAAGCCATGATGTCAGAGGTATAGATCAGACAGCCCGGTCCCATGAACAAACGATGAAGTGAGGCTTCGGCTGATCTGGTGTAGGATGCAATACTGTCTTCCAATGAATCTTCTTCCGTGCCGATCGTACAGGAGATGGAGCATTTCAAATGGGTCATTACAGCTGCCTGCATCATACGTAGCAGCTCTTCGATCCGGTTATGAGCAGGTTGCTCAAGTTCATGGCTTTCCGCTTTTTCATTGAAGATGAGTGTGATCAGATCACCGCCCATGTCCACAGCTTCCGCATTGTAGTGGAGATCGGCTGTCTCGGTGCAGATGTTCATCATGGCGTATTTTACAAGTTGGGTCTCATCACGATACGTTTCGCTGAATTCGGTAAAATGGTCAATACGCAGTAATACCAGTCTGGATGCACGCTGAACATCAATGGAGGAGCCGTAGAACTTCATCCGTTCTTCCAGCATACCTCCAGTTACTGTTTCGCGGCCCTGTAGGGCCCCTCGTAGAAAATCCTGCCGTAACAAATGAAGACTGCCACGTCGCTCTGCTTCCATCACACGTAAACGAACAAGCACCTTATCAATAGGGTGATATAGTTTTCGGGACACAAGGTAAGAGAGCAGCAAGCCTGCGAAGAGAAGTCCAACACAAAACAGAACGGTATGTGTGCGCATACTCCGTATATCTGAGGTAATCAGATCATAAGGTGTTATTCTCACATAACGCCAACCCAGATCATCGGGAGCGGTATAGGTGATGAGCGATTTTTCTCCGTCGACCTTCTCGGTAAAGTAAGCTGATTGCTCCGTATCCTGCATAATTGGCTTCATAAAAGCTTCGCTGGAGAGATTTTTCATCAATGCACGGTCGCCAAAGTCAGATAAAAGGTCTCCATTCTCATTCACGATAAAGGTTTTGCCGGGTTGATCCACAGCATTCATATTTGGACTGAGCCAATCATCCTTGATATTAACGATGACAGCATAGTTTAGCTTCGCGTTATCATTAATTGTGTCATAACAGAGATAGGTGTAGCTGTTAACCTCTGTTGCTTCGGTAGAGCCGACCTGATATGTACGCGGGATGGGCACAAAAGGTTTATAGTCATGGAAGCGTTGGAGGATGCTTGTAATCCCCTGATCATCGATCTCCGAGATGGACTGCTGCCCATTGCGCACGTTGGAACTGATATAGAATTCATTACTTTTGGAGTTATATACATAGATGGATTCGATAAAGGGAAGGGACATACGGTAGTTGTCTAGCTGCTCCATCGCCGATGTGATCTCATAGATATTTGGTTTGGAATAAAGCAGTAATGAAGAGATGGTGTAGTCCTGATAAATCTGATATGACAATGATTTCGCAGTCTCGGTCATTTTGGCCACTTCACGGCTGGTTTGAGTAAGACTGTTCATATCTGTACGATACACCTGGCGAAGAGCAATCCGATTATAGTTGACGTACAAAATAGAAGAAGCCACAAGTAAGGTAGCGACGGTACTGATAATAATGCCGATCAGAATCCGTGTGAAGACCTTCTGACTGTCCTCTGAACGTTTACGCATTCTGTTTCCCCCTCAGACCTCCTATTTTGGGTGAACAACATAGAATTTCATATACATATGTGAGGCTTCATATATCGATGTACAGAAGAGCAAGAGTAACTTGAATTATATATTATGTATGCGTTTACATCAATGCTGGACAGGCCATTTTGCCTGTTTTCTCTACATAAAGTTCAACTTTCGCTGGATTGTTCACTAGGTGTAGCCTATGCACGATATCAACATTTGTGAACGGATGTGTGTGAATGTCTGTTCATTTCATGGTTCGTTCATTTTGTTCATAGTTCATTTCGCAGAATCGTTCATTTTCTGAAGGGAAGCTTCAGTATCCGTGAGTGAAGAGAGCATCTACAATAAAAAGAGAGCTCCACCACGCAGCACCGCAAGAAATTCGGGAGGGATCGAGCCATGCTCAAAGAATTGAACAAAAACAAAATCATGTTTCTGATGCTGTTGCCCACGCTGATCTTTTTTCTGATTAACTCGTATTTTCCGATGGTCGGCATCTATTATGCGTTCACCCGGTATGATTTTGAAGGCGGATTATTTGGTAGTCCATTTGTCGGTCTGGAGAACTTTAAGTTCCTATGGCAATCCGGAATGTTGCTGAAGCTCACAACCAATACCGTGGGTTACAATCTCGCCTTCATTATATTAGGAAACGGTCTGGCGATCTTCTGTGCGATCATGCTTAGCGAGATCCGGGGCAGGTTATTCAAAAAAATCACGCAATCCGTCATGTTCTTGCCGTATTTCATCTCATTTGTACTATTAAGTGTAATCGCTTACAACATGTTCAACTACGAGTCGGGTTTTGTGAACACGGTGCTCAAACGTTTTGAGGCCGGCCCGGTCGACATTTATAACACACCCTGGATCTGGGTGTTCCTGATCATCATCTTTTATCTATGGAAAAATCTTGGATACAGCATGGTCATCTATCTGGCCGCTATAACGGGTATCAGTGACGAGTATTATGAAGCTGCCCGAATCGACGGGGCGAATATATTTCAGCGGATCTGGTACATTACGGTACCCATGCTGAAGCCAACCTTTGTCATCCTGCTGTTGTTCTCGCTCGGCAGCATTATGAAGGGGCAGTTTGACCTGTTCTATCAACTGATCGGTAACAACGGGGTGCTGTACAATGCTACAGATATTATTGATACGTATGTGTATCGTTCACTGAAAGTAACGTTTGATATCGGGATGGCAACGGCTGCTGGTCTGTATCAGTCCTTGTTTGGATTCATTTTGATCATGACCGTCAACTATATTATCCGCAAAGTAAATGAGGACTACGCCTTGTTCTAGAACGCCCGCAGGGCAGGAGGGAGAACGATCATGAACACGCCAATGAATACTCACACTCGTACGAATACTCGTCTCAGAGATTCGGAATTTACTTTCATGTTTCAACTGATTTCCTACAGCTTCATCATCATTTTATCGATCATGTGTCTGCTACCGTTTCTGCTGATTCTATCCGGTTCATTCAGCAGCAACGAGTCCATTGTGAGGGATGGTTATCACCTCTTTCCAACGGACTTTTCCCTGGAAGGTTACAAAATGGTTTTTACATTCCCTACAAAGGTACTTAAGGCTTATGGGGTAACGGTCTTTACAACGGTGGTGGGGACTACGCTTGGGCTGTTCCTCATCACGATGGCCGGATTTGTGCTCCAGCGTAAGGATTTTAAATATCGGAACACGTTCTCGTTTTTTATCTACTTCACAACCCTGTTTGGTGGGGGACTTGTGCCTTGGTACATTATGTTGGCGAACTACTTCAATCTCACAGATACGTACACCGTACTTATTTTCCCGGGGTTGATGACGCCATTCCTCATTATCCTGATGAAAAACTTCATTCGCTCGGCAGTGCCGGATGAATTGATTGAGTCCGCCAAAATTGATGGAGCGAATGACTTCCGCATCTATTTCAGCATTGTGTTGAAACTGGCGATGCCTGGTATCGCCACCGTAGGTCTGTTCTTGGCACTCGGTTACTGGAATGACTGGTTTACCTCATCCCTCTTCATTAACAACCCGGATATGTACCAACTTCAATTTTATCTCTACAACACGATGAACACGATTACATTCATTGACCAGATGGCGATTGGCACAGGGATCACACTCAGTCAGGATGTGCCTACCGAATCAACCAAGATGGCAATGGCCATCGTTGTAACGGGACCGATTTTGTTCCTGTATCCGTTTGTACAACGTTATTTTGTTAAAGGACTCACCATTGGTGCAGTGAAAGGTTAGAACGTGAACGCGCTGTGGGCGTCAGGCCATTGACATCATTTCAGGTCTGAAGCATGGCGAGTCTGCGCTAACATATAAAGGTTCACCACAAAAAGGGAGGATGCGTATGCGTAACAAAACAATTCGGCACCTGTCTCTGGTACTTGCCCTGATGTTGTTCGCCGGGGTACTTGCCGCATGTAATAACGGTTCGGGGGGATCGACGCAAGGAAGCGAGCAGGGAGGAACATCCGAGAACAAAGGAGAGAAAGTGACGCTCCAATTTTACATGCTTGGGGATGCTCCCAAAGATCTGCCTGTCATTGAATCCGAGATCAATAAGTTGGCGGAGGCTGATCTGAACGTCAATGTGAAATTCAACTACACCTCCTGGACCGACTGGGATCAAAAATATAAACTCCTGCTGTCTTCCGGACAGCCGATCGATCTGATCTTCACAGCGGATTGGACATTCTACCAGTCCTATGCCAAGAAGGGCGCGTTCCTGCCACTGGATGAAATGCTGCCTACAGCAGCGCCGGCGCTGAAAGCTCATGTACCTGATGACATGTGGAATGCTGTCAAAATCAATGACAAAATCTATACTGTTCCATCCACTTGGATTGAGTATGTAACCGAGGGGATTGCGTACCGTGAGGACTTGCGCGAGAAGTACAATCTTCCGAAACCGGAATCCTTGGAGACGCTCGAAGCGTATCTGGAGGGCATCAAAGCCAACGAACCCAATATGATTCCGATTGCGGATAGCAATGCCAACCATACCCATGGTATTCGTCAATTGACATCCAAGCTGGTTAATACGGCAGGTCAACTTCCATATGGACTGGATATTATGTATGACTCACCATCGACCGTGACGTCCTACTGGGGATCCGCGCAACACCTGGAAGACCTGAAAACATACAAACGCTGGATGGATAAAGGCTTTTTCCCGAAAAACGTACTGAATGTAAAGGATACTTCCAACTCATTGCTGCAAAATGGAAAAGCGGCTGTTGTTCTGTCCGGGGAGAACCCGAACAAATTTAATGCAGATGTTATCAAGGTGCAGTCTACTCATCCAGATTGGAAACTGGCTTATTTCCCGTACCCGAATGCGAAAGGGTTTGCACAACCGGTTCACCCGATCCACAATGGTTTTGCGATTCCGCGTAGCAGTAAAAACCCGGAAAAAGCATTGGCATTTTATGAGAAACTGGTGACAGACAAACGATATAATTGGTTGACTGAATACGGCGTTGAAGGCAAAAACTTCGAGGTAGATAATGGATACTACAAAATGGTCGGAGATGCACAAACCAACGGCTTCCCGCGTGAAGGCATGAATGGCTGGGCTTGGCGTAATTCGGAATTCATGCTCTATGATAAAACCTTTGATGATGTCCTGACCATGTTTGAAGATCTCGACAAAATCAAGAAGCCGGATATTTATACCGGATTTGCTGAAGACTGGACACCGTACCAAGCCGAGAAGGCTGCATTGGAACAAGTGGAAAAACAATATCTGTATCCGCTTAATGTAGGTTTGGTGGCAGACGTAGAGGCTGGATTGAACACATTTATGGAGAAGGCTAAACAAGCAGGATTGGAAAAAATTCAGGCAGAATACACCAAGCAGTGGCAGGAGTACTTGAAGTCTACAGGCATACAATAGTTTGTACTTTCCTTCATAAAGAAAAGGTGCCTTCTGATTCGAAGGCACCTTTTCAATGTGGTTGCAGGCTTGTTTGAAGCCGTTGGTTAGAGGCATGATTGGACGAAGAATGCGGGAAGCGACATCCTAATGGGATAAATTCATAAACGGGCCTCTTCTGCGGATGAAGGACGAACGTCCTCCAGCAGATCAATAATACTTTGAGCGCTCTGCATTGGATGAACCTTGGCGATTTCCGCCAGATGACGTTTGCGTTTACGTACAACATCCGGGTAGTGATGCAACAGCTTGTTCATCCATTTAACCACTACGTCGGGCGAAGTTATGGGTTCTCCCAACCCTCTTGCCGTAAAATAATGGACGTTTTCTTCTTCCTGACCAGGAATAGGGTTGTGGAACAACATGGGAATTCCTTTGGCCAAGCCTTCACTGCAAGTCATTCCCCCAGGTTTGGTAATCAGAAGGTCGGATACTTCCATTAATTTGTCCACTTCGTTGGTGTATCCCATAATGTGAATGTTTTCTTTGCGATACATGGGGTTCTGTTCCATGCTGATCCGTGTTTTATCGTTGCGACCGAGACAAAAAATGATTTGAATATCTTCATGCCAGCGTGTCAGCAGCGGATGGACCAGCTTGTCGCTGAGCATTCCCCAACCGCCGCCCATCACCAGTACAGTAGGCATGTTCTTGAGGTTAAATCTGCTTCGGATCTCTTCTCGCCCGGGATGCTCCCAGAAATTTGGATGCACCGGAATGCCCGTGACTCGAATGTTTTCTGCAGGTACGCCTCGTAGCATTAGTTTGGACTTAACCTCATCTGAAGAAACCAGATAAAGGTCTACTTCACGGTTAATCCACGTCCCATGTGCATCATAGTCGGTGATGACTGTGCATAGGGGAACCTGTACACCCAGACGCTTCAGTCTGGATATGACAGCACTTGGAATCGGATGTGTACAGACGATCGCATCGGGACGTAACTGGCGCACAACGCTACGTGTGTGTGTATAGAACAGTTTATGCAACGCCAGTGTTGTCAGCCTGTTCAATGATTTTTTATATTGGTGTCTGTATACGTATCCGAAAAGTTTGGGTTGGTTGGTAACCGTTTTTTTGTATGCTGTTATAATCAGAGGTGCAACCTTTGGATTTAAGAAACTTCCCAGTTCAAGCACTTTTGTCTGCACGTCTGGCGAGAGCTTTCGCAAATTGCTGGACAGTGCATAGGCGGCTTGAGTATGACCCGTACCAAAGCCTTCAGATAATAGTAATACTCTTTTTTTCTCCACGCTTGCTTCACCTGTTCCTGCTAGGTTTTTCTGAGTCTAACATATCGGCTTTAAGACCAGAATGCAACTGTTGCAAGTGCGACTAAAGTACCTATTGTGGCACCCGCCAGAACATCGGAAGGATAGTGTAACCCCAGATAAATTCGAGAGAATCCGACAATAAGGGCCACAGGCAACAATATTAGCAATAAGATTGGATCAGTGGTCATAAAGGGAACTGTGACCGAAAAAATGGCAGTTGTGTGCCCTGAAGGAAACGAGTGATCCGTCAGGGGATTACGGAACGTAATTGTATCCGGTAAGGCCAGATAAGGTCGAATGCGGGGATACAATTTTTTCGCGATAGCTACAGGGATGTGGCTGACCGCAAGGGCGATACATGCCTGGAGTCCTGTTGTGCTCCATGGAGCTGGAGCAAGCAGCCAGATTAACAACGATATTGCAATAGATGAAGTTGCTCCACCCAGATGGGTGAAATAATACAGCCAAAAATTCATAAAACGATTATGAAGTCGGCCGTTGATCCACATAAAAACATTTCGATCATAATCTTGAAACTTTAAGAATAAACGGCTCATATTGGCCTCCTGCCAGTCAGGCCGCCCGTAATGGCGGCATTATTTCCGGTGATTTTCTGCATCCGGTTTCGTCCTGATTAGTATATAACCGTTTTTCATGAACTTGAGGTTATTTCAGGTATATGTTTATCATATTTTTAAATGTTGTCCTTTTCAAGGAGAACCCATGTAAAGAACGTGAAATTCATGTTAAAGAGTGGATATATACCCATCTTAACTTTTTGACTTGGGTCAGCCAAAAAAGATACAATGATTCAACATGGCTGAAATGAGGTAAAAAAATGTGAGTTCTGTTTCAAACTTTTTGAGGTCTGTTTGCGTTATTTGTTATAGAGCCTCTGACGAAGAATAACATGCTGATGAAAAAAGCAGGGACTTTAGAAATAAAAATCAAGTAAACGGCTGAAAATAAGATATAACAGGCATGAATGCGAGGTTGTGGTATCACGAAGTGTCTATTCAGCGTTTAAAGATCACATTTCTGCTTCAAAAAGTGAAATTGGGGTTTTGACAAATGACTGAAAAGGATACAGAATCGATAAAGCAGCCAACTGATAGCAACCAAGCTTTGAAACATTGCCTGATATATTCACGTAGTACACAAAAGAACAGGGTCATATTCTGCAGATCAAAAAAAAATAAATTGCAGAATCAGGAAGAGAAATGCTTGAGTAAACTGGGTTTTGAAAAAAAGGGGGTAACAGAGAACGATGTTGGACGCTATATTCGTCACGATGCAGGTCATTCTGGCACTGCTAGCCGTGTACCAATTCACGTTTTCGCTGTTCGGTCTGATTAAGAAAAAGAAAAAGAAACATTATCCGGCGACAAAATCATTCGCTGTACTCGTCGCAGCACACAATGAGGAACAAGTCATTGGTGCCTTGATGGAGAACTTGAAACAACTTGATTATCCGGAAGATCTGTACGATGTGTTTGTCATCTGTGACAACTGTACGGATGGAACGGCTCAAATTGTCAGAGAGCATGGATTAAACGCCTGTGTACGTACCAATGCCGATTTAAGAGGTAAAGGGTACGCCATCGAATGGATGCTTAAGTACCTGTGGAAATTGCCACGTCAGTATGACGCAGTTGTTATGTTTGACGCGGATAACCTGGTTGACCGTAACTTCTTGCTTGAGATGAATGATGACTTGAACAATGGTTCACGTGTTATCCAAGGATACATTGATACGAAAAATCCGGAGGATTCCTGGATTACTGCAGCTTACGGTGTTTCTTACTGGTACATCAACCGTCTGTGGCAGTTGTCTCGTCATAACTTGAATATGGCGAATTTCCTCGGAGGAACCGGAATGTGCTTTGAGACCAACCTGTTGAAGGAAATTGGTTGGGGTGCAACAAGTCTGGTTGAGGATCTGGAGTTTACGATGCGCAGTGTGCAACGTAATGTGTATCCTGTTTTCAACTATGACGCCAAAGTATTTGATGAGAAGCCATTAACATTCAAAGCTTCAGCGAGACAACGTCTGCGCTGGATGCAAGGTCACTTTACAGTTGCGCGTAGATACTTCTTCCCGCTGCTATGGCAGTCCATTAAGGAAAGAAGCTTGGTGAAATTCGACCTTGCTATCTATGGAGCCAATGTCTATGTGGTGTTGCTTACGTTCCTGATGACGGCTGTGATGTGGGTAGACATGGCGATATTCAGTGGTCCGCACATTGCTAATATTTATGGATACTTCCCGTTATGGGTTGGGTTCGTGGCTATTGGTTTGAACATTCTGACGTTCCTGTTGTCCATGGCGCTGGAGAAGGTTACCTTTGCCAAAGTTTATCTATATTTGATTCTGTTCCCGATCTACCTGCTGTCTTGGTACCCGATTACGTTCTACGCTTTCTTTACACAGAACAACAAACAGTGGAGCCACACTCAACATACACGTGTTGTACGGTTGGATGAGGTGCAAAGCAAACAAGGGTAAGGAACATGCATGCGATACTTTGTTGACATCTGATATCACAAATGGGTAATTCACGAAAAAAAAGTTGTGAAAAATGTTGACAATGTATTTCATGGGTGATATAGTATTCAAGTGCCTTAAAGCGAATAGCAATGGAATCACAAGCAGAAGTCCGACTTCTCACCTGATCAACAAACATGTTGGCTGGTCAACGATCCCAATAATTTATGAAGTGTATACTCATGAAGAATTGTGTTGATTACAGGGATGTCGGTAGCTTGACCGGCATCCCTTTTATTTTTGTGTAACTGGATATTCAAAATGACCTGGAGGTGGACGATTATTAGTAAAGATCACATGATTAATGATGAGATTCGGGCGAAGGAAGTACGCCTTGTCGGAGCTGAAGGAGAACAAATTGGGATTACGCCCATTCGCGAAGCACTGCAAATGGCGATTGACCTGAATTTGGATCTGGTCAATGTGGCACCACAGGCTAAACCGCCGGTGTGTCGTATTATGGACTATGGCAAATTCCGCTATGAGCAACAAAAGAAAGATAAAGAAGCCCGTAAGAACCAGAAAATTGTTGATATTAAAGAAGTATGGTTCCGTTCCAATATTGAGGAGCACGATTATCAAACGAAGCTTCGTAATGTAGTTAAGTTTTTGAACGAAGGCGACAAAGTGAAATGTTCTGTTCGTTATCGCGGACGTGAAATTGCACATGCCGCGATTGGTCAACGGATTTTGGAGCGCGTTAAGGTAGAAGTTGCAGAACTTTGTACTGTTGAACGTCAACCGAAATTGGAAGGCCGCAGTATGATCATGATCTTGGCTCCTAAAGCCTGATAACATTGGAGGAGGAAACACAAAATGCCTAAAATGAAAACACACAGCAGTTTGAAAGGACGCTTCAAAATTACCGGTTCCGGTAAGGTCCTTCGTTACAAAGCTCACAAAAACCACTTGCTTTCCCACAAATCCAAACGTGCTAAGCGCGTTCTGAACGGTAACCCAGTTATGGCTGCCGGGGATGTTAGACGTTTGAAACAAGGCTTGGCTAACTTGAAAGGCTAATTCTAATTAGTAGATTCCGTATGGGGGATCGGCTACGGCCGTACACATACCACGGATACATTTATATTTATTTGGGAGGTTCTTTAATATGGCAAGAGTAAAAGGCGGTTTTGTAGTACGTCGTCGTCATAAAAAGGTTTTGAAACTGGCAAGAGGTTATTTCGGTTCCAAACACCGTATTTTTAAAACAGCTAACGAGCAAGTAATGAAATCCCTGGTATACGCATACCGTGACCGTCGCAACACGAAACGTAACTTCCGCAGACTGTGGATCGTTCGTATCAATGCTGCAGCACGTATGAATGGTTTGTCTTACAACAAACTGATCCATGGTTTGAAACTTGCTGGAGTAGACATGAACCGCAAAATGTTGGCTGATCTGGCCGTTAACGACATCAATGCGTTCAACTCTTTGGCTACTGTAGCTAAAGGCAAAATCAACGCTTAAATTGTATGATACAAGCCGCCGTACCTATATGGCGGCTTTTTTTACGGCTTGGAAGAAATTCGAAGATGGATCTCTGAATGATTAGAGCGAATAGGTTGTAGTCTGGAAGGGAACAATGAAACCAGATAACTGGTGAATAACGGTCCATGGGAATACATAAAATACGAACGGTGAAATAATACAAATAAAAACAGGTAAATCCCTCTCATCACTAAAGTTCGCGATATGTTTTTGTTATATAACATCACATCGTTGTAACGTTAGTGTGTTAAAACGCTAAATTATTAAGCGTTTTCAATAAAAAAAGAACAAAAATATGTGATATTTGGTGATGAAACATCTGGATTTTAACACTGGTTGATTGTATAATCACCTCTAGTAGGCTAGTCCTAGATTTTTCTCTCCATGTCATAATGTTCGGTTTTTCGACAGATGATAGGATGCTTCAAGGGTGAGAATGCGCTTGTAATGTCGAAGAAACCATACATTCTGCATAAAAGTCATTCCTGCTATCTGTTAACCGTTCAATTGTAGGCTGGATTGGAATGAGGGATATATCATTAAGGGGGAAAAAGAGAAATGAAAAAGATGCTCAGCTTGTCTTTGGTAATGTTGCTGGCGGTATCGGTTATGCTCGCAGGTTGTGGTAGCAAACCGAAAGAAGAAACAAATGCCGGAGGAGATACAGGTGGCACACCCACTGAAACGAAATCCGATCTCAATATCGGTATGGTTACTGACGTAGGTGGAGTTAATGACAAATCCTTTAACCAATCCGCTTGGGAAGCTTTGCAAGCGACTGAAACAGAAACAGGTACTGCTGTTAAATACCTGCAAAGTAAATCCGATGAAGAGTACATTCCTAACCTGAACGAATTCGTTAAAGGTGGATATGATCTGACTTGGGGTATCGGTTTCCAATTGGCTGATGCAATCAAAACTGTAGCTGAGCAAAACCCTGATGCTAAACTCGCGATCATCGACAGTGTTGTTGATGCTCCTAACGTTAAATCCGTAACATTTGCTGAAGAAGAAGGATCTTACCTAGTTGGTGTTGTGGCTGGTCTGACAACAAAATCCAACAAAATTGGTTTTGTAGGCGGTATGCAAAGCCCACTGATCAAAAAGTTTGAAGTTGGATTCAGAGAAGGTGTTAAAGCAGTTAACCCTGACGCTAAATTCATTTCTAACTACACAGGTGCATTTGATAAACCTGACTTGGGTAAAGCAGCAGCAGCAACACTTTACAATGAAGGCGTAGATATTATCTTCCACGCTTCTGGCGCAACAGGTAACGGTGTGTTTATCGAAGCAAGTGCTCGCAAGAAACAAGGTCAAGATGTATGGGTTATCGGTGTTGACAAAGACCAATCTCTTGAGTTTGGTGATGAAATCACTTTGACTTCAATGATCAAAAAAGTTGACGAAGCTGTTAAGCGCGTAAACCAAGAAATCATCGATGGTACCTTCAAAGGCGGAGCTGAGAATCTGACTTTGAAAGACAACGGTGTAGGTGTCGCTGATACTTCCACGAAAAATGTTTCTGCTGATACACTTGCAAAAGTGGACGAGTACAAAGAAAAAATCATCAGCGGCGAAATCAAAGTTCCTACAGAGTAATTTGATCTTCGTTGCAAAAGAATAATCATTGGGGCCGGTCTTGACCGGCCTTATGATTGCAAGAACAGGAACATTTGATCAAGTCATCATAACAATTGTACAAGGTCACTGTGCACCAACGCTCCGGTAGGAGCTTTTCTTAAGATAATGGAATTTATACGTTCTTAGCGGAGCTGAACCATTCGATTATCGCAAGAAAAACTTCAGCTAAGCGTGGTCTGTCTTCTTTGAAAGTACGTCGATAGACGTTTTTTTTTACGTTTGCGGAACCACACTATATCAGTTATAAGGGTGATTACATGGGTGCAGCAACCCCCGTCGTTGAGTTAAAACAAATTACGAAGCGTTTCCCAGGCATTGTTGCCAACGACGCCATCAGCCTTCAGCTTCGTAAAGGCGAGATCCATGCGCTACTGGGCGAAAACGGCGCTGGTAAGTCAACGTTGATGAATATTGTTTTTGGTCTCTATCAGCCAGATGAAGGTTCCATTGAAGTGAATGGCAAGCCTGTCATCATCGACAGTCCTAACCGAGCGATCGATCTTGGCATCGGCATGGTGCATCAGCACTTTAAGCTTGTACAGCCGTTCACGGTAACAGAGAACATTATTTTGGGATCTGAACCAACGAAGGGTCTCAATATTAATTATAAAAAAGCAGCCGCTGAAGTTCAGCGTCTGTCTGAACAGTATGGACTGAAAGTGAATCCTCATGCCAAGATTCATGATATTTCTGTCGGAATGCAGCAGCGAGTTGAGATCGTAAAAACATTGTATCGTGGTGCAGATATTTTGATTTTTGACGAGCCTACAGCCGTATTGACTCCTCAAGAGATTAAAGAATTGATAATCATCATGAAGAAGCTTGCTGCTGAAGGAAAGTCCATTATTTTGATCACACACAAACTGAAAGAGATTATGGAAATCTCCGATACAGTAACCATTATTCGTCGGGGTAAAGTAATTGATTCGGTCAAAACTTCGGAAACGAATCCGAATGAGCTGGCAGAGAAAATGGTGGGGCGGAATGTCACATTCAAAGTGGACAAAAAACCGGCTACACCTGGAGCCAATGTGCTCGAAGTCAGTAAATTAACGGCCAAGAATAAAGAAGGTATTTCGGTTCTGAACCAACTTAACCTGAACGTACGTGCAGGAGAGATTGTCGGAATCGCAGGCGTGGATGGTAACGGGCAAAGTGAACTGATTGAAGCTCTTACCGGACTTCGTAAAGTAGAGAGCGGTTCGATTCTTTTGGAGGGCAAGGAGCTGTCCAATCATTCTCCGCGCCATATCTCGGAGTCGGGTGTAGCCCACATTCCGGAAGATCGACATAAACACGGACTTGTACTTGATTTTTCAGTGAGTGAAAATATCGTTCTGGAATCGTATTATAAAGCACCATACACCCGTAAAGGGTTCCTTAACTTCGATGCCATCAAACAGCAGGCGAAGCGGCTTGTTGAGGCTTTTGACGTGCGTACACCAAGCATTGAGACCAAAGCTCGGTCCTTGTCCGGAGGAAACCAGCAAAAGGCCATTATCGCCCGTGAGGTAGATAAAAACCCTGAACTGCTTATCGCTGCGCAACCAACGCGTGGTTTGGATGTAGGGGCTATTGAGTTCGTGCAAAAGCAACTGATTGCACAGCGCGATCAAGGGAAGGCTGTTCTACTGATTTCATTTGAGCTTGATGAGATTATCAATGTATCTGACCGAATTGCTGTTATTTATGAAGGACAGATCGTTGGTGAGGTGCTGCCGGAAGAAACCAATGACAGGGAGCTCGGCTTGATGATGGCGGGCAGCACCCAAAAGAGAGGTACTGCGCATGAATAACGTATTGAAATGGTTTACCCGAGATTCATTTATTTTGCCTGTAGTAGCTATTATTATGGGTCTTATTCTCGGTGGAGTTGTCATGCTGATTGGTGGTTACAATCCAATTGAAGCCTATGGTGCATTGTTCACCAAGGTATTTGGCGACATGTACAACTTTGGTGAAGCAGTACGGGAAATGACACCACTAATTATGACTGGACTTGCATTTGCATTTGCATCACGTGCAGGGTTGTTTAATATCGGTGGAGAAGGTCAATTTCTCGTTGGTATGACCGCTGCAACATTTGTTGGTGTTAAATTTGCAGGTTTGCCGATCTACCTCCATGCGCCACTGGCTTTGATTGCCGGTGCATTGTTTGGTGGTCTGTGGGCCGCTATTGCTGGTTATCTAAAGGCGGCACGTGGGGTCAATGAAGTTATCAGTAGTATCATGTTGAACTGGATTGGTCTGTATCTGGCCAACCTTATCGTTCGCCAATTCTTGCTGTTGAAGGGCGAGAATCGTTCCGTGGATATCAGCGAATCGGCTTCGATTAGTTTGACATGGCTCTCTGAACTGATGGGTAACTCCCGTGTACACATGGGGACGTTGATTGCCCTTGTGATGGCTGTGCTCTTTTATATCTATATGTGGAAAACAAAACAAGGTTATGAAATCCGCGCGGTAGGTTACAACCCTAATGCGGCTGAATATGCAGGTATGCATGTTAACCGGAATATCGTAAAAGCGATGTTTATCAGTGGTATGCTTGCCGGTCTTGGCGGTGCATTCCAGGTTCTTGGTGTGTTCCAATACCAAACCGTAATGTCGGGTTCACCGGGAACAGGCTTTGACGGAATTGCAGTTGCCCTGATTGGTTTGAATCATCCGTTTGGGGTGTTATTGGGGGCAGTGTTGTTTGGTACCCTCACGTACGGATCTGCAGGTATGAGTTTTGCTGCGGATGTTCCGCCTGAGATTATTCGGATTGTGATCGGTTCGATTATCTTCTTCATTGCGGCACAAGGCATCGTGCGCTGGATACTTAAACCGTTCTATTCGAAGCGTAAGAAAGAGAAGGTGTTGTAGATGGACTTGTTGACAATTGGGCAAATTATCAATACGACGCTTGTCTTTGCTACGGCATTGATTTTTGCATCACTCGGCGGAATTTTTTCTGAAAAATCAGGTGTAACCAACCTGGGACTTGAAGGTTTTATGGTATTTGGTGCCTTTGCAGCTGGAATCGGGGCGCATTATGCTCAAGAAGCTGGCATGGGTGGAACGACATCGGCCTGGATGGGGGTTTTGCTCGCGATTGTATTGGGCGTACTGGTATCTCTGATTCATGCCGTTGCGTCTATCACATTTAAGGCAGACCAGATTATCAGTGGTATCGTCATTAACTTTTTGGCAGCAGGAAGTACGTTGTACTTGGTTAAACTGTTGTTTGAAGGTTCTGGTGATTCACCGTTGGTTCAAGGCTTCAGCAAGTTTGATGTGCCATTGTTGAAAGACATTCCTTTGCTTGGAGAAGCCTTCTTTAAGAACGTATATCCAACGACATATCTGGCCATTCTGTTCGTATTCCTGACGTATTACATCATGTTCAAAACGCCATTTGGTCTGCGCCTTCGTTCTGTAGGTGAACATCCAAGTGCGGCTGACACGGTTGGTGTTAAAGTGCTTCGTTATCGCTATATTGGCGTTATGATCAGTGGTGCGCTTGCGGCTATTGGTGGAGCTGCGATTACGTTGACGACTACGGGTACATTCTCACACAATACGGTTTCCGGCCAAGGTTATATTGCCATTGCAGCTATGATCTTTGGTAAGTGGAATCCGATTGGTGCCTTTGGGGCGGCTGTCTTCTTTGGATTCTCACAAGCGATCCGAAACTATGTACAGTTGTTTGAATGGTCACAAAATATTCCCCAGGAAATTATTTTTATGCTGCCTTACCTGCTTACCATCATCGTTCTCGTTGCAGCGGTTGGACGTTCTTCGGCTCCGTCTGCACTCGGTGAAGCATATGATCCGGGTAAAAGGTAACAACCTTTTCCATATCAGCTTAGCTATTCAGAGTTCTGATAAAGGGTCCGCCTTGTGCGGGCCTTTTTTTGTTTTCTTGAACGCCCATCGACTTTTACATGCTTAACTTGGTTCTCGTGCAGATACCCATATTTTCAGGTAGGGACAAAGAAACAGGCGAATTCAGTGATGGACGAATACACTGTTTTGAACGATCCGAGGAGGAGGGGAAAGTATGAAACAACAAGTTACGCGTGATGAAGCGATGAAATTAATAGGCAAAAATATTGTTGCAATCAAAAAAGACGGCACTCGGGTTACGGGAAAGCTGTTGAAAGTATCGGGCAACAAACTGGTACTCAAGCGTTTGAATGGCAAAAAAGTAAGTACAAAAGCGATTCTGCCACTGGTATTGTTTGATCTGCTCGCTATTGCTACACTGCCTTATGCTTATGGAGGTGGTCCCGGCTTTGGTCCCGGATATGGACCTGGACCAAAACCAGGGCCTGGATATGGTCCAGGCTACGGACCGGGATATGGACCTGGAGGACCTGGTGGCGGATATGGACCTGGTCCTGGATTCGGCCCTTATGGTCCAGGTCCACGCCCGCCAGGATTTTTCTAGGACATTCTATAATGTTTTTTCCAATTCGTAGCAGCGGCTTATCATGATGTATCGAATCGCACTGTATCCATTTTTTTGATAAAACTGAAGCCCTTTGGTATTGCCCTCATCCACCATCACTTTAGATCTTCGACAACCCCGAGATACCGCAAAGCTCTCTGCTTTGAGCAACAAAGTTTGCCCGTAACGTTTGCGTTGTTCTTTCGGACTAACGGCCATCATATCGACATAGAGCAATTCCCCATGCATGAGAAAATGGATGAATGCCACAGCAGCTTTGTCTGGCTCCGGCGAGACAACAAAGGTCATGCCCCTGTTCATTCGCAGGGGTATTTCTTTGCGGATTTTATTAATTTCCTTTTCGCTCATATGGGATAAAGGAACAAGTTGAGTGTCAATCAGCTTCATGATGGCGCCATCATCTAGCTTGGATGTGCGTTGCCGAATCACCATGCGGAGCCTCCTTTCAGGACCAGTCGTGCTGCTCGTATATCCTATGCCCGAAGCAAGATAAAAGGTGACTGAATGAAGCGCTGGGATTAGGGCAACCTTATAGGCTGAAGAGGGAGGAAGGAAGGTTCTCTGAATTTTTATGCAAAACAGGTATTGACTTATCGGTTGGAGGAATCATATAATGTTCCTAACATTTAACGAGAATATTTCATCGGCTATGAAGAGGACGAAGTTTTAAGGGCTCTTTTGCTCAGAGAGTGGCTGGAATTGCTGAAACCACCACCATTATCCCTTATATACGAGCTCACCTCGGAGCTGTTTTCCTGAAAAGCACTGGATGTCACTCCTTTCGCGTATTAGGGAAAATCGTATGTCTGCGTTACAGACAACAGGTATGGGAAACGACTATGTTCGTTTGAGCTATTCGTTTTGTTGTACCTGGTAAGGTCCGTTATTGCGAAATTTCGGGCAAAGTTGGGTGGTACCACGGAAGCGATAACCTTTCGTCCCTCGCAAGCATGAACTTGTTTGCAGGGGATGGAAGGTTTTTTTTGTAACTTTAAATGTCAGAATGGTGTAAATTCCGAGAGGAGGATGACTAATGGGAGCTCAAATTCCAGAAGTACGATCGACAGATGAATTACGTGAAAAATGGATGAAGCCGGAGGTCATTAGCGGTTCCGAGATTCTGCTGAGAAGTTTGTTGCTTGAAGGTGTGGATTGCGTATTTGGTTACCCGGGTGGCGCAGTGTTGTACATTTACGATGCAATGTATGGTTTCGAGGATTTCAAACACGTCTTAACCCGTCACGAACAAGGTGCAATTCATGCAGCTGACGGATATGCACGTGCAAGCGGCAAAGTTGGTGTTTGTATCGCTACCTCCGGGCCGGGAGCAACCAATCTGGTTACTGGAATAGCCACGGCATATATGGATTCTGTGCCGCTGGTTGTCATTACGGGAAATGTTAATTCCAGCCTGATCGGCTCGGATGCTTTCCAGGAAGCGGATATTACCGGGATTACAATGCCGATCACCAAACACAGCTATCTGGTAAAAGATGTTAAGGATTTGTCGAGTATCATTCATGAGGCGTTCCATATTGCCAACACCGGCCGTAAAGGTCCTGTACTGATCGACATTCCGAAAGATGTCTCAGCCAACAAAACCTTGTTTGAACCGAGTACTGAACCTGTTACATTAAGAGGGTACAATCCACGGACAGTACCAAACAAACTGCAGGTTGACCGTTTGGCTCAGGCCATTCAGGAAGCAGAACGTCCAATGATTCTGGCCGGTGGCGGTGTGGTATACTCGGGAGGACATGAAGAACTGTTCGAGTTTGTTGAGAAGACAGGCATTCCGATTACGACAACCCTTCTGGGGCTTGGTGCATTCCCAAGTGGGCATGAACTATGGACAGGGATGCCAGGAATGCACGGAACATACACATCCAACCTGGCCATCCAACAGTCGGATCTGCTGATTAATATCGGCGCACGATTCGATGATCGGGTAACAGGTAAGCTGGACGGATTCGCTCCACATGCCAAAATCGTTCATATCGATATTGATCCGGCTGAGATTGGTAAAAACATTGCAACCGATATTCCAATCGTTGGTGATGTGAAGACCGTACTTGAAATAGCCAACAAAGAAGTTGGACGTGCAGAGCGTGCAGATGCATGGAGAGACCAGATCAAACAGTGGAAACAAGAGAAGCCATACAGCTATACGGATTCAGACGAAGTGCTGAAACCGCAGTGGGTTGTTGAAATGTTGAATGATACAACCAAAGGTGAAGCGATTGTGACTACGGATGTGGGACAACATCAGATGTGGGCGGCACAATATTACAAGTTTAATCAACCACGTTCATGGGTAACTTCGGGTGGTCTCGGAACGATGGGCTTTGGATTCCCTTCTGCAATTGGTGCTCAGATGGCCAATCCGGACAGACTCGTTATCTCCATTAACGGTGACGGCGGAATGCAGATGTGTTCCCAAGAACTCGCAATCTGTGCTATTAACAATATACCGGTAAAAATTGTGATCATTAACAATCAGGTACTTGGAATGGTTCGCCAATGGCAGGAACTCATCTATGAGAACCGTTACAGCCACATTGATCTGGCAGGAAGCCCGGATTTTGTAAAACTGGCTGAAGCATATGGCGTGAAAGGATTGCGTGCAACGAATAAAGAAGAAGCAGCGCGTGCTTGGCAGGAAGCTTTGGATACACCAGGACCAGTCGTTGTAGAATTCGTAGTACGCAAGGATGAAAATGTGTATCCAATGGTTCCGCAGGGAGCAACAATTGATCAAATGCTGATGGGGGATGCTGACGAATGATTAGACATACGATTTCAATATTGGTAAACGATCAGCCAGGCGTCCTTCAGCGTGTATCAGGGTTGTTCGGTCGACGCGGATTTAACATTGAGAGTATTACCGTAGGTCAATCGGAAGAACCTGGACTCTCCCGGATGGTTATTGTCACCATTGGTGACGATAAAACGCTGGAGCAGATTGAGAAACAATTGTATAAAATCATCGATGTTATTAAAGTGGTTGATTTCAGCCTGAAACCGATGGTAGCCCGTGAACTCGCTTTGATTAAAGTGAAAGCAGAGCCTTCCGAGCGTCCTGAAATTCTGGGTGTGGTAGAAACATTCCGCGCATCCGTTGTAGATGTTGGTCCGAGCAGCCTGATTGTGCAGGTAGTTGGAGATACGGACAAAATTGATGCTATGATTGAATTGCTCAAGCCATATGGCATTCGCGAATTGTCCCGTACAGGCATAACTGCATTGGTACGCGGCAACGTATAAAGTTATAATGAATGAAGAGGGACGACGGTTAGCTAACATATACAGTTGATCTTATGTGAGTGTCAGTCCCTTAACAGTTGTAATTTAACATTTTAGTGATGTAACGCTTGAAAATATAGCTACATTCCCGCATTAATGGGCGGGTGTCTGAACGGATCGGATCAGACCAGAGATGCTTTTGACACTCCAAGCGAGGCGGTCCCTTGAGACACCCGCTCATTAATGAAGGGTTCTTTACAATACAAAGGAGGACTTATAAACATGCCAGTAACTACTTATTATGAACAGGATGCAGAGCTTAACGTATTGAAAGGAAAAACGATCGCGGTAATCGGTTATGGTAGCCAGGGCCATGCCCAAGCTCAAAACCTTCGTGATAGTGGATTGAACGTAGTCATCGGACTTCGTGAAGGTAAATCCTTCGACACTGCAAAAAATGACGGATTTGAAGTTCTGTCCCCGGCTGAAGCAACAAGCCGCGCAGATGTAGTTCAAATCTTGCTGCCAGACGAAACTCAAGCTTCTGTATACAAAAACGAAATCGAACCAAACCTGAAAGAAGGCGCTGCATTGCTCTTCTCACACGGTTTCAACGTTCATTTCGGTCAAATCGTTGCTCCAAAAAACAGCGATGTATTGCTGGTAGCTCCTAAGTCCCCTGGTCACATGGTACGTCGTACTTATGTGGAAGGTTTTGGTGTACCGGGCCTGATCGCGATTGAGCAAGATGCAACGGGTAAAGCTAAAGAAATCGGTTTGGCTTATGCTAAAGGTATCGGTTGTACACGCGCAGGGGTTATCGAAACTTCCTTCCGTGAAGAAACAGAAACAGATCTGTTCGGTGAGCAAGCTGTTCTGTGTGGTGGTGTAAGTGCATTGGTAAAAGCTGGATTCGAAACATTGACAGAAGCGGGTTACGCTCCTGAAATGGCATACTTCGAATGTCTGCACGAACTGAAGCTGATCGTTGACATGATGTATGAAGGTGGACTTTCAAGCATGCGTGATTCCATCAGTAACACAGCTGAGTACGGTGACTATGTAACTGGACCTCGCGTTGTAACTGAAGATACGAAGAAAGCAATGAAAGAAGTCCTGACAGATATCCAACAAGGTAAATTCGCACGCGACTTCATTCTGGAAAACCAATCCGGACGTGCATTCTTGACAGCAACTCGTCGTAACGAAGCTGAACACCCAATCGAAGTGGTTGGCGGACAATTGCGTGAGATGATGCACTGGATCAAGAAGTAAGCATTAACTTCTAGAACATGCACTTTAAGGTATTCAAGTAAACTTAGAGCTTTAACTGGGAATAGCGGCCGTGCTTATGCGTGAGCCGCTATTGCTGGTTCAGAGAAACATATATAACAAGTACAGGAGGTGCGAAGCGTGCGTAAAATCTATGTATTTGACACAACGCTGCGTGATGGAGAGCAATCCCCGGGAGTCAATCTGAACACTCGTGAAAAGGTGGAAATTGCCCATCAGCTCGAGCGGCTTGGCATTGACCGGATGGAAGCGGGTTTCCCGGCGGCATCTCCAGGTGACCTGGCAGCTGTCAATGCAGTAGCAAATGCGGTCAAAAATGTGACTGTAATTGGCTTGTCCCGTTCCAGAGAGCAAGACATTGATGCGGTTAAGGAAGCACTTAAAGGTGCACAGGACCCGTGCATTCACGTTTTCCTGGCAACTTCACCTATTCACCGCCAACATAAATTGCGCATGGACAAAGCGCAGGTACTGGATACAGCTCGTTCCGCGATTCGTTATGCAAAGAAAACATTCTCGAAGATTGAATTCTCACTTGAGGATGCAGGTCGTACTGAGTATGATTTCCTCGTGGAAATGGTGAATATGGCTGTTGAAGAAGGTGCAGCTGTCGTGAATATTCCGGATACGGTTGGTTACCTGAGCCCATATGAATACGGAAACATTTTCAAACATCTCAAGGAGAATGTACACGGTATTGAAAAGGTACAGCTGAGTGCCCACTGCCATAATGACTTGGGTATGGCGACGGCCAATACACTTGCAGCCATTCTCAACGGAGCCGATCAGATCGAAGGTACGATCAATGGCATTGGTGAACGTGCCGGAAACACGGCGATCGAGGAAATTGCTATGGCGCTGGAGACACGTCAGGAATTTTTCCAGGCGAAAACATCGCTGCAGTTGTCTGAAATTGCACGGACCAGTCGTTTGGTTAGCCGTTTGACAGGTATGGTTGTGCCTGGAAACAAAGCCATTGTTGGGGCAAATGCCTTCGCACATGAATCCGGCATTCACCAGGATGGCATGTTGAAGGAAAAAACAACGTACGAGATTATGACTCCAGAGTCCATCGGTCTGAAGGAAAGTAAACTTGTACTGGGTAAACATTCTGGTCGTCATGCCTTCCGTGAACGGTTGATTGATCTGGGGTATGAGCTGGAAGAAGAAGCACTGAATCGGGCTTTCGCCCAGTTCAAAGATCTGGCTGATAAGAAAAAAGAAGTTACTGACGAAGATCTGCTTGCCGTAATTGAAGAGAAATTGCAGGATGCACCTGAGGTGTATAAACTGGAATCGATCTTCGTAACGTACGGAGATGAATCGGTACCAACGGCCAAAGTCCGCATTGCAACGCTTGACGGGGATACGATTGAGAAGCAAGCAGAGGGTAACGGATCGGTAGATGCAATCTACAATGCGATTGACCAAGTGAGTGGGGAAGATGTAACGTTGTCTGACTACTCCATCAAATCGGTAACGCACGGTAAAGATGCATTGGGTGAAGTACATGTTGTGCTGACTCAGAATCAGGTTTCGGTACAAGGACGTGGCGTAAGCACAGATATATTGGGTGCAAGTGCACGTGCCTATGTAGACGGCCTGAATCAATTGATTGAGAAGCGCAAGACATATACGAACCGTGTAAACGTTAATCTTTAGGCTCCAATGCAAGAAGCACGCACCATTCATTGAACTGAACTTTAAGCTGAGACACATGTATGCTGCTAGAATGATCTATCTTTAATTTAATGGATATAGAAGATCGTTCGGCTTGTTTTGTTACGTTTAGTGAGGTACGTAAAGAGTCTGACTCTCCTGTGGAGGGTCAGACTCTTTTGCTTGTATTTATATAATTATGGCAGTAAAACACAGAACCTTTTCTACGATTACCTATTGCATTGGCTTACACTATCAAGCTATTACCACGCGTATGCATTAGGGGCATGTCCACCTGGACCCGGGAAAATCTCATCCAGACGTTTGAGCACGGCTTCATCCAAAGTTACATCCAGACATTTGAGTGCTGTCTCAAACTGCTCCAGTGTACGCGGTCCGATAATCGGGGCGGTCACTGCCGGATTGGCTGCAACCCATGCCAAAGCTACCGTATCCTGTGGTTCACCGAGATCACGACACAGTGCGGCAAAGTCTTCAAGCTGAGTTTGCTGCTGCTCGATCCGTCCAGCGATGCCCCCGCTGCGTGTTCCTTCCAGCTTTTGCAGAGCGTTACGTCCCAGTAATCCACCATCCAGTGGACTCCATGGAATGACGCCGAGGCCCAGCTCTTTGGCAGCGGGCAGTACTTCCAACTCGGGCAAACGACAGTTGAGGCTATATTTATGTTGTTCGGAAACCAGGCCGAGGAAATGACGATTCTTGGCTTCACTTTGAGCGATTGCAATCTGCCATGCAGCAAAGTTACTCGATCCTACATAACCGATTTTACCCTGTTGAACGGCATTCTCGAACGAACCCCACAGCTCGTCCCACGATATGGCAGGGTCTACATGATGCATCTGGTATAGCTCGATATGATCGGTCTGTAAGCGGCGGAGGGAACCCTCCAGATGCCGTCTGATTTTGTAGGCGGAGAGGCCAGCTTCGTTGTTGGGGCCATCTGTATCATCATGCATGGAGCCATAGACTTTGGTGGCTAGAACTACTTTTTCACGTCTGCCCCCACCTTGGTTGAACCAGCGTCCGATAATTTCTTCGGTAAGGCCGGAATTTTCACCCCAACCGTAGATGTTAGCGGTATCAAAAAAGTTCACCCCTGCATCAAGTGCTGCGTCCATAATGCGGAAAGCTTCTTTTTCATCTGTAGCAGGCCCGAAATTCATGGTACCGAGACAGATTCGGCTGACCTTGAGGCCTGATTTACCCAAATACGAATATTGCATATTGCTTATCCCTCCTGCGTACCTGATTTGAATTCAGCTATATTTTAACCCAGCCGGGAGGTCAGAACAACTTGGAAAGGCCAATCTCTATAGGCTTATAGGTAAAATCTATTAAAGTCATAGATTGTATATCTTGGTCAAATGACCTTGGAATATGATACAAAGGAGAGAGTTAATATGAGACGTTACTTTATGAATAATTAATGAATGAAATATAAGGAGTGGACAACCCAATGGCAGACGTGAAAAAAATTGCAGTTATTGCAGGTGACGGAATTGGCCCTGAAGTCGTAGCTGAGGCTGAGAAAGTTCTTAAACGTACGGAGGAAGTATTCGGTTATCGTTTTGAGACAGAGCATGCGTTGTTTGGCGGAATCGCGATTGATGAGAAGGGTACACCTCTTCCTGAAGAAACACTGACTGTATGTAAAAGTGCAGATGCAGTCCTGCTTGGAGCGGTTGGTGGTCCAAAATGGGATAACAACAGCAAGGAGCTTCGCCCGGAAACAGGCCTGCTGGGTATTCGCAAAGCACTTGGATTGTTCTCCAACCTGCGTCCGGCTGTTGTATTTGATTGCTTGAAGGATGCTTCAACTCTGAAGCCTGAAGTACTTGAAGGTACAGATCTGATGGTGGTACGTGAGTTGACAGGTGGGATCTACTTCGGTGAGAAATTCAGACGTGAAAGTGCACAGGGCGAAGAGGCAGTAGATACGTGTGCATATAATGTAACAGAAGTGGAGCGGATCGTTCGTCAGGCATTCGAAATTGCGCAAGGACGTCGCAAAAAGCTTGCTTCTGTAGACAAAGCCAACGTATTGGAAACTTCCCGTCTCTGGCGTGAAGTCGTGAACCGGGTAGCACCGGATTATCCGGATGTTGAACTGGAGCATGTACTGGTAGACAACTGCGCGATGCAATTGCTGCGTCGTCCGTCCAGCTTCGATGTCATCGTAACGGAAAACATGTTTGGAGATATCTTGAGTGATGAAGCAGCGATGTTGACAGGTTCCATCGGTATGCTCGCATCTGCATCACTGGGAGAGGGCAGCTTCGGACTCTATGAGCCGGTACACGGTTCTGCACCGGATATCGCAGGTCAAGGCCTCGCTAATCCGATTGCAACCATTCTCTCTTTGGCATTGATGTTCCGTACAACCTTTGGGTATACAGAAGGGGCGGATGCCATTGAAGCGGCTGTATCGGATGTATTGAACGCAGGACACCGCACGAGTGATATTGCTGTAGACAAGAGCACAGCGATCAGCACGACCGAAATGGGCGATTTGATCGTGGCGGCTATTCAGAAACAGGCGTAATTATATTACCACCTACAGGCAGCCCTTTGTTTCCAGTTATGGAATGTACAGAGGGCTGTTCCTTTATCATTTTTGCCACGAAAAATCCTTATTTATAATGATTATAAAAAAATAATATTTATAATCTTGACTTTGGGAAGTCCGGATGATAACATTTTACTTGTACTTGTTATCAAGGTTCAAATCATTTTAATTACAGGAAAAGCGTACGCGTTTTTCTTGATGATGAGCAATCCGCAAGGATGCTTACATAATCCCAAAGGAGGAATTTTTAGTTATGGCAGAACGTTTGGTAGGTAGACCAGCACCGGATTTCGCAATGGAAACAGTATCGGGAGACGGACAAGACTTTGGTTCCGTTAAATTGTCCGATTATCGTGGCAAATGGCTTGTATTCTTCTTTTATCCTTTGGACTTCACATTTGTGTGCCCAACTGAAATTACAGCTTTGAGCGTTGCTTCCGAGCAATTCAAAGCTTTGGATACAGAAATCCTTGGCGTGAGCGTAGACTCCGTACACAGCCACAAAGCATGGATCAACACACCTGTAGACAGCAATGGTCTGGGTCAATTGAACTTCCCGCTGGCTTCCGATATCACGAAGCAAGTGGCTAAAGATTACGGCGTTCTGATCGAAGAAGAAGGCGTAGCATTGCGCGGTCTGTTCATCATTGATCCAGAAGGCGAATTGAAATATCAAGTGGTTAACCACAATGATGTAGGCCGTAGTGTTGAAGAAACACTTCGCGTACTGCAAGCACTGCAATCCGGCGGATTGTGTGCAATGAACTGGAAACCAGGCGACACTAACCTGTAAGCCAGATTAACTTGAACGGTTTTTGTTCAAGCCCTCATCCCGTTAGGGATTGAGGGCTTTTTGCACCCTTTTGCCAAAAGTTATTACGAAGTTAATCAAAAGTGTTTGAACAAGCAGCTAAGCGTGTTAATAATATATTAGAAGAAAGTCTTCTTTTTATCTGTTGAAAGAGGAATTGATGGCCTTCAAGGCGAATAGGGTATGGAAACCCGGTAAATATTCCGGTGCTCTGCATTTATAATCTGTACATGAATGTGATACACTGATGGAACTATTCCTTTTCGGAAGTGCTGGAAGTGTACGGGATGGCATTTTAACAAAAAAGTCCCGGCACGTAATAAGGAGGGTGAACAAAAATGAGTTACTGTTGTGGGGCAAGTATGGTTGGAACGAAGGGCACGCTGAAGCATTACCGCACCCAGGTTCATAATGTTCCCCTGCTGTTTTGCCCGGTGTGTCACCGGGTTGAGGTGCATTATAAAGTGGAAAACGAGTACGAAATTCTGGCTGAATATGCGCATGGAGACGGTGCATCCGAGATAGACTTTCAAGATTATGTTACAGAAGATGAGGATTCCATTTTCGAAAACTGTGTAAACCGTGAGAGCGAGGATGCCATGGTCATTGTGCAGCGCCAGATTGATATGGCTCTGGATTTGCTCAGGCTCGCGAAGGAAACCAAAGACGAGAAGTGGGAAAGCGAACTTAAACGTCGATTAGCTGTGATGAGTCAGCGCAGACTGAAAATTCAGCATAATAAGACCGGACTATAGATGATCTCGGATATATCACCAATTAAAGATATTAAAAACGAAGCTGATTTGCCTACTGGGTGAAACGGCTTCGTTTTTGTGCTGTGTTCTGGAACTAATTCGAGGTTTTTTTTAAAATAATTTCCATTCGACACTTTCTCCGATTGACTCTCTTCTATAAACTTGTCTATGATAAAAACAGACTTGCAAAAGAGGCGGAGCAAAAAATGTTCGTGTTTGGGAATAGGAGAAGGTCAGAATGGGACAAACGTATATGATTTTCCGGATCGACTGTTGGTTACCGGGAATAGACCAGCTTGAGTTCCGGACATGCCATCCATATTTTCGGCTCAGCCCCCCAACGAAAGGGCACCGGTAATGAAAAATAAAATCGGCCCTTCCTGTTTCTGTGATGATATGATGTCCGAATGGCAAGTTTATCATTTACGTGAAAAGGAGGAACCTGACATGATTAGTGAATTTCAGGATACAGTGCCTCAACCAACGGATGGTTTCCCGCCTGTGCATCTGGATAACAACAAGTACGAGAATGTACTGGAACATCTGGATAGCGGTATTATGTTGTTTGACAGTCACGGTGTATTGACGTTTATTAACGTTCAGATGGCAAAGTTGTTGGAACTTCCAAGAAGTCTGTTGAGCGGCTGCACCCTGATGCAAATGCTGCATCATCCGCAGATGAGCCGATTCAAGAAAAAGAAAATTTTACGTATCTATCGGGAAACTATTTTTCACCGTAAGCGCTATCATGAATTGATTGATGAATACGGAAGGCATTGGCTGGTTACTGTGACGTACGGTGATCAGATGGATGGCGACTTCTTGTTCAGCGTCAAAGATGTATCTGATTATAAACAAATTGAACAGACCGCTTATCAAAATGACAAACTTGCGATGCTGGGGCGAATTTCAGCATCTATTGCTCATGAAATTCGTAATCCGTTGACTGCAATCCGTGGGTTCATTCAACTGCTCAGGCCCCATTTGCTGCAGCTCGGCAAAGACGAGTACGCTCGAATCATACTGACGGAGATTGATCGGGCGAATGACATCATCTACGAATTTTTGAATTCTTCCAAACCGTCAGCTCCACAGAAGACCGTGATATCCGTCGACTCTTTGCTCAAAGAGGTGGTCTTGCTGACCGAAAGCGAAGGGTTGATGAAGGGATGCGAGATCGTACTGGATGAAGGGGATGCCCCGCTGAATGTGTCCATTGATGTCAAACAGATTAAGCAGGTTATTTTGAATATGGTGAAAAACGCAATGGATGCCATTGAGGAAGTTGGCGAAGAACATACGGGTCTAATTCGAATATCTACCGCCACGGAAAACAAGTTCGTGCAGATCTCCATCGCGGATAACGGTCATGGGATGGACCATAACACGCTTGTACGTCTGTTTGATCCATTCTTCACGACCAAGGAGAGCGGAACGGGGCTTGGACTTTCGGTGAGTTACCGAATCATCAAGAACCATGGAGGCACCATCTCTGTGGATAGCAAAAAGGGTGAAGGCACGCGGTTTATAATTATGTTACCCTTGGTATATTGAGAAAAGCGGGGAGTCGAGGAGTTGGCCATTTGCCAACTCCTTTGTTTTATGTTGCTAATAACGGTTATAGTT
This sequence comes from Paenibacillus sp. 10L310, assembly GCF_056395745.1. Lineage (NCBI taxonomy): Bacteria > Bacillati > Bacillota > Bacilli > Caryophanales > Paenibacillaceae > Paenibacillus > Paenibacillus sp. 10L310. The sequence goes on from NZ_JBFTKC010000001.1 coordinate 419,490, forward strand.
AGTAATGAATGCGAATACATAAGCTCCATAACGGAAGGATGAGATGCAGATGGAAATCCAAGGAATGGAACGAATGAATCAACAATTGATGGATCATGTGGGAAAAGTGATTGTGGGAAAAGAGCATACGATAGAGCTGGTGATGACAGCGATCATAGCGTCAGGACATGTGCTGCTGGAGGATGTACCGGGTACCGGAAAAACGATGCTTGCCAAATCGGTAGCTTCCTCATTGGACTGCACATTCCAACGCATCCAGTTTACACCGGACTTGCTGCCCTCTGACTTAACAGGGATTCATTTTTTTAATCAAAAAGAAGGGGATTTTGAATTCCGACCCGGCCCCTTGTTTGCCAATCTTGTACTAGCCGATGAGATTAACCGGGCTACACCGCGTACACAATCAAGTTTGCTGGAGTGTATGGAAGAGCGCCAGATCAGTATCGACGGTTCAACGAGACAGCTGGAACGGCCATTCATCGTTATCGCCACCCAGAATCCTGTAGATAACCAAGGAACTTTTCCGCTACCTGAAGCGCAGATGGATCGTTTTATGATGAAAATTCGCATGGGTTATCCAAGCAGTGAAGAGAGTGTAGAAATTTTGAGACGTACGGTAGCCAGTCGTTCTGTTGATGATCTCTCGGCAGTGATCAGTCGTGAAGAACTTTTGAAGGCGCAGGATACGTATAAAACAGTGCAAATCAACGAAGATCTGCTACGATATATCATTCAGTTAACCGAAGCGACAAGGCAACATCCAGAGCTCTCGCTTGGCGTAAGTCCACGAGGGGCTCAGGCATTACTCAAGGCAAGTCAGGCATGGGCTGCACTGCATGGCAGAGACTTTGTTTTGCCTGATGATATTAAAGTACTGGCGGAACCTGTGCTGGCCCACCGACTGGTATTCCGTAACAGGATCAGACAACAAGAGGGCTTGGCGGAGCGTATCATCCAGGAACTTCTGAATCAGACAGAAGTGCCTACGGAGAATCTCGCTACAAGCGGGCGTTAATCTTATGGCATTATTATGGCTTGTCCTTGTTGGAGGCATTGTCGTTGTTATACATGGTGTGTGGTTTGGACGACCTGCACTGCGAAAACTCAGATACAGCAGACAATTCAGCAAGCTGCGTTGTTACGCTGGAGATGAACTTGAGATGGTGGAGACGATATCGAATGAGAAACGAGTCTCCGTACCGTGGCTCAGACTTGAATCGATGATGCCAGTGTCGTTTGTATTTCGTTCCGGCTCAGGTATGGATATTAGTCAAGGCGAAATCTATCAGAACCATAAGAGTATTTTTACGTTAAAACCGTTTACTCGTATTACGCGCAAGCATCCTTTTACATGTACTCAGCGTGGAATTTATCCATTAAATACAGCAACGATGACAGGTGGGGATCTCTTTGGCGTGTGGCGTTCCACCAAACCAATTCCTTTGCAAATGTCTATGATCGTGTATCCTTCATTAGTGAATGCAGAGGATCTTCCTGCAATTTATCAGGTATGGCAGGGAGAAGTGGAAGTATCACGATGGATCGTTGAAGATCCTTTCTTGATCCTGGGTGTTCGGCCTTATGGTGCAGGCGACCCCATGAATCGTATTCACTGGAAAGCGAGTGCACGTACAGGTGAATTACAAGTCTACAAACAGGGATGGACGGCTGATCCGCAATCCTGGATTGTAGTCAATATTCAGGAATCTGCAGATATGTGGAGTGTTGTTACTCGACCGGAAAAGATTGAGCGGGCACTTCGTTACGCTGCCACGGCTGCAGTGGATGCCATCGGTAGAGGGTTGCCAGCAGGTTTCGCCCATAATGGTTATCATGTGGGTGGAGGCCGCGATACACTTCGGATTGAACCGGATTATGGCACGCCCCATCTGGAACGGTTACTGGAAGCTATGGCTGAGACAGAATTGAAATGTATGGTGCCCATGGAGCAATTCCTGAATGATGAAGTACGTCTGAATGAAGAAGCACAGCAAATCCGCAGCTATCTGCTGATTACATCCTATGTATCTGCCGCTATGGAGCACGAGATTGCACGTCTGCACGAACAAGGACATCGTGTAACGATTCTCCCGGTAGAGGACGTGAAGGGTAATACGAAGGCGGTGAGTGCATGAGGAACAGACCGGTAGCAACGACCACAGGACTCATAACAATGCTTGCCGTCTTGATGGCTGGCATATACCTTTTTCCGATATTTACGCTTGCTTCATTCTACGCAATGGAACATTTGCCATACACACTATTCATCCTGGTTGTTCTTGTAGGTTGGTTAGGACAGTTCATTCAGCATAAAATTCCAGGTTTTAGCGAGAAAAGCACACTCATTCGTGGATTAACGGCACTCGTCATAGGATTTCTCTTCGCACTCGTTGTTGGGATGAGCCTTATTCTCCCGTTGCCGGATATCATCACATTGGTACTGTGTGGAGTCATATCGGCTTATACAGGTCTGACCTTCCAGCCAGTCTTTCATTCAGTGTTGTTATGGCGCTTGCAGATTATGGGTGTAATCAGTGCAATCGTGCTTATGATTGCTTCGAACTCGTTGGAATTCATGCAGCCGATACAAACCTATACCCTATGGATCTATATTGCGGGAGTGATCAGCTTTGCCTTTTGGCTGGTTGGACGATATATGCTACAACTGGATCAGGCAATACTCAATGACGGCAAGAGAAGATTGGTATTAAGAGATTTTGCACGTGCGAATCATCAGCGGTTCATGTGGATGTTTATTGTTATCGTAGCGATTGGTGCTTTCCCAAGTCTGGCTGCCTGGCTGGGACCGCTGCGTGATCGCTTGCTCGCATGGATCAGGGGATGGTTTGGTCCGATTTCCGGCGAGGAGCCACGATTACCAATGGACAACCCCAATCAGCAGTTAAATATACCGAATGACTGGAGAGAGCCGCCATCCGAGCCCTCAGTCTTCTGGAACATCCTCGGATGGGTAGTGATGTGTGCTGTAGCAGGAGCAATCCTGTGGCTGCTTCTGAGGTTGGGTCAAAAAACGATAAACAGACTTATGGACCGATTCAAGGGGATGTTACAACCAGGTGAAAAGAAGGCAGAACCACGGACGGAGTATATCGATGTCAGTGAGACGCTTGATGCGCCAGCAAAAGTCCGAAAGAATTGGTTTCGGAAGAAAGAAGCGCCACCTGCACAGGATGCCGAACGTGTTCGGTATTACTATCGGACTTGGATTGAAAGAGCCGCTCATCGAGGCGTGGAAATACAGGGGACACACACTCCGCTGGAGGCTGCACAGACCATTATTCAGAATGGTATGAAGGTAGAAGAAGATGAGCTGTCTGCGAGACTGCCAGATACGTATAATGCCGTTCGTTATGGAGAGAAAGCTCCCGATCGTTCCGATATGGTTGAGATTGACCGAATCTGGAGATCTTATCGAAGTAAATAAGTCCGGAATCCCTTTACTTTTCTTGTCACGTTCAAGTATCATGAGAGGAATACACAAGTTGGTCAGAAAAGGAGCAGACATTAATGAAGACAAATCATTGCAAAATTGTAGATTGTACGATCCGTGATGGCGGATTGGTGAATAATTGGGACTTTAGCGTGGACTTTGTTCAACAGCTATATGCTGGATTGAATGAAGCTGGCGTTGATTATATGGAAATTGGATATAAGAACTCTCCGAAGTTGCTTAAAGGTGCCGAGGAAGCAGGACCGTGGCGTTTCCTGAACGATGATTTCCTGCGTAAAGTTATTCCTCAAAAAGGCAATACCAAACTGTCTGCGCTGGTTGACGTAGGTCGTGTGGACGAAAATGATATCTTGCCTCGCAGTGAGAGCATGCTGGATCTGATCCGGGTTGCCTGCTACAGCAAAGATGTAGACAAGGCACTTGCACTGGTTCAAACATTCCATGATCGTGGATATGAAACTACACTTAATATTATGGCACTCTCCAATGTTATGGAGAATGAATTGCTGGAAGCATTTGAATTGATCAAAGAAAGCGCTGTGGATGTTGTTTACATTGTAGACTCCTACGGTAGCTTGGACCATAATGATGTGAAATATCTGGTAGAGAAGTTCAAGACTCACTTGCCTAACAAACGTCTTGGTGTTCACACACATAATAATATGCAACTTGCGTTTTCTAACACATTGGTTGCGGCAGAACTTGGCGTTGAACTGCTTGACGCTTCTGTGTATGGTATGGGACGTGCGGCAGGAAACTGTCCAACCGAATTGCTCGTAGCTCATCTGAAAGGAACAAAATACAATCTGCGTCCAGTACTTGGTGTATTGGAACAGTTGATGGTTCCGCTCAGAGAAAAAGAAGAATGGGGTTACATTCTGCCTTACATGATTACAGGTGCGTTGGACGAGCATCCACGTTCAGCGATGGCGATTCGCTCATCGGAAGACAAGGATAAGGTTGTTGATTTCTATGATAAATTAACAACACCAGAAGTGAATTTTGAGAAGTAATATAGTCTGAAATACAGTTGCAAAATAGGAAAACATGGACTCTAACTGGAGATCCATGTTTTTTTAGTTCTTAATGCCTTGTTTTTCTATATATTTGTGAATAAATATTCCTAGGAGTAACTATTTTTTAGTTCACGTATACAAAATTAAATGTTATTATGTACCAGATAGCATGTGTATGCATGTGAATTGAACGTTGGTTAATATGTTTTTTGTCGAATCGTGTAGTAAGTTGTTAAGTTTGGTTAATGTAATTCAGGATAGGTGATCCCGGGAAGGAAAACACGGCATGAAGGTTAATCTGCAAGATCAGAGAAAAATAAGTTGGGTCGCTGTGGGCGGCTTATTATGTTTCCTCGCAAGTCAATGGTTTCGTTCTTCTTCAAGCTCTGATCTGATCATATCGGGTTACCCGGTTTTGACACTCTTGGGTGGATTTGCTGCGGTAGCGGCTTGTATCGGCATCTATAATCAAAGCTGGTTGTTTCGGACACAAAAGCTAACGCTTCGGAGGACATTATTGACAACACTCTTTTTATTGATTGGTCTGTTTGAACTGGTTCATATCGTTTCATTTGCAGAAGAGATTCCAAATGGAGCCATGATGGAATCGGAGTTCTCCTTAATGATGTCAACCATGGGATCTTTGGTATGTTCCGTAGGTTTACTGCTCGTGTATACCTTAAATGAGAAAGAATTTGCATTACCACGCAAATTCTTACTTTTAAGTGGGACATTGGGTACCTTTGTTATTTTGTACATACTGGCTATTCAGGAATGGAGCATGTTGCCGAGTATGTTTGATGGGGAAGTGCTTGGTGGTATCTTCACTCGAGTTCATCTTATGGTTGGATTGCTCTATGGCATTATTGCTGTTCTTTTGTTTGTACAATGGAAAAAAACCAAAGACGGTGATTTACCAACCATTCTATGTGGCATTCTGTGTTTCTTTTTTGGTGAATGTTATTTTGTTTCAGCAACTGGGGTGAACGATCTCAATCTATTATTAGGATTGCTGAGTAATTGTATGGCATATTTTTTCATTCAAAAAGGGCTGTATACGTCCGTAGTGGACACACCTTTCCTGCAACAGCAGGTCGCGGAAGCCAAGATGAACTATATTGCTCATCATGATGACGTGACGGGACTTCCAAACCGTCGTCGCCTTTCACAGCAGCTGAAAAAGATGATGGATGATGCCGTGGTGCAGGAACAGCTTGTTGGTGTATTGGTCCTGAATATTAATCGGTTCAAGACCATTAATGATTCGCTTGGACAGCAAGCAGCTAACCGTGTTTTGCGTCAGGTAGGTCAACGACTGAAACAATTGTCCCTTCCAGGAGAAGAAGTCTTTGGATTGGGAAGAGATGAGTTTGCATTAACGATGACAGATTTCAGTTCAACCGATACAGCGTTGCGTCGGACAAGATCCATTTTGCAACTTTTTGAGAAGCCCGTCTTGGTTGATGGCAATGAGTATCATCTGACACTTGGAATTGGGATGGCCATTTTCCCACATGATGGGGAGTCACCACTGGAGATTATTCAAAATGCCGATACGGCTTTGCACAGTGCTAAGGAACAAGGAATGGAACTGAATCGTTTTGCCCATGCGATGCAGATGAAGGCACAGGAGCGTTTGCAGCTTGAGAATGATCTGCGCAAGGCGTTGGATCGAGGTCAGTTCTACCTGGTCTACCAGCCGCAGGTTAATCTGCAAAGTGGGCTAATCGTCGGCATGGAAGCTTTGGTGCGTTGGCAGCATCCGCAGCGAGGCTCGGTATCTCCGGCGGATTTTATTCCTCTGGCAGAAGAGAGTGGGCTCATTGTGCCACTTGGTGAATGGGTGCTTCGTGAAGCGTGTGCACAGAACAAACAGTGGCAGGAAGCCGGTTATCGTAAACTGTGTGTTTCGGTGAATCTGTCGATGAGACAATTCAGGCACTCCCATTTGTTGGACAATATCAATGGCATTCTCAAAGAGACGGGACTAGAGCCTGTATGGCTTGAACTGGAGATTACAGAGAGCATGACATTTGATAAAGACCGGTCATTCGAACAGTTGCGCAAAATCAAAGAAATTGGTGTGCATATCAGTATTGATGATTTTGGAACGGGATACAGCTCGTTGCACTATCTGAAGGATCTGCCGATTGATCGGCTTAAGATTGACCGTTCATTTGTGAATGAAGTCATGGAGGACAGCAATAACGCAGCGATCGTATCTACCATCACCTCAATGGCGCATCATTTACAACTGAAAGTCACAGCTGAGGGTGTGGAGAACGAAGATCAGATGGTCTTTCTTCGCAATCAACACTGTCACGAGGCTCAGGGTTATTTCTTCAGCAAACCGATTAAAGCCGCTGAATTTGAAAAGAAGTTTTTGAGAGATGTGGATAAGCCTACAGGATAGGGAACAGCGGGGGCGCGAGGGTGCTCCTGCTTTTTTTGATGGATACGTAATGAAAAAAATGGAAAATATGACTTGCATGCTATAGAGGATCATGGTATATTATTATTTGTAAAATCACTGTTAAATTCCTAAGGAACTTAACAATAAATCTTCAATCATGCGGGTGTAGTTCAATGGTAGAACTTTAGCCTTCCAAGCTAATAGCGTGGGTTCGATTCCCATCACCCGCTTTATACTTTGTAATACCTTTAAGCCCCGTTGCTGCGGGGTTTTTTGTTTGCTTAAAATTCGACAAACGACTAGACTATTTTTGTTTATGGGGCAACTCATGGGGCAAATCGCAATCTTTTAGGATCAAACACCTCTAAACGGTCTGCGGCCTCTCTGGAGATCATGTCAGACGAATGGGTATAGATATCCGCTGTCGTTCCAATCTTAGTGTGCCGTAACCGTTCTTGCATGGTCTTGAGATCCGCGCCGCTTTCTCTGAGCAACATGGCTGCCGTGTGCCGCAACCCATGTAGTTTGACATGTGGAATGCCCTTCTTCTGTAAAAACTTCCTCCAGGTGCTTGTGGGGGTCGTAGGGAAGTACATAATTCCTTTTCCACCATGGAATACATATGATTTGTTCTCTCCAGCCCAATCTTTGCATTGGAATTTCTCTTTTTTCCATATTCGTTCGTATTCCTTGAGCTGGGCCATGTACCACTTCGGCATAGCTACCCAACCCTCGGATTCTTCTGTCTTAACTTCGCCTTCAATCTTGTTACCTTCTTTATCAAATGTGATTTGCTTATCGATCCAGATTGCTCCCCGATCATAGTCGACGTCCGGCCACTCTATAGCTAAATATTCGCCCCGTCTGAAGCCGCCAAGGAGTGACCCGGTAAAATAGAGCCTCCACCTATCTGGCAGGTCGTAGAGAGCCAGCAGGACCGTTTCTGATTCTGAGCTATTAAATGCCTTCTTTACACCGCGCATAACTTTCTTTTCCTTCTTGCTGGTTTTCGGTCGCTGAACGCCATCCATCGGGTTCTTCGTAATCAGGTCCCAATCATGGGCAGCGTCAAAAACCGACTTGGCCGCTTTGTAGATATTTAATTTCGAATTAGTAGCGAACTCTTTCCCGTTCTCGCGCCGCAGCTCTCCAAAGAAGGTAACAAGCTGCAGGGTTGTTATTTTACTAATTTTCAGGTGGCCAAACTCTGGAACCACATATTTGTTCAGATTGTAGAGGTTCACGTTCTGAGTGTATTCGCCCATATTCCCTGCAGCGTAGCCTTTCTCCCATTTCGGAATGAAGTCCTTAAAAGTGATGTCCTCCTGTTTGACTGCCTTTCCTGCAATTACTTGTTCACTCCATTTAGCTTCTTCAAGCGCAAGCCAGGATTCTCTTTTCTTGTCTGATTTTGAACGGGCGATCTCTTCTGGCATGTAGACAGTAACAGACCTTTTCGGTCTGGACGCCTTTGAGGGATCTCGCTCAACAATTTTATACTTGTTGCCTCCTAGATGTTCACTCCAAGCCATGTCATTCTTCCTTTCTAAGGATTGATATTGGATTGTTATATTTCCAATTACATGAAAAACACCTCCTTTAAGGAACGTATGTTCTGTTTTTAGGTATGAAAAGCCCGTTGTGATAGGCCATCGGGAATATTACGCAGTAGATTCAATTACTCCCAGTGGATCAAACAAAATGATATGTCGTTCATCCGCTCGGACAGATATACCAAACTTCTCAGTGTAGCGGTCAATGGCTGACTGAAGAAATTGTTCTGTTACCCCTAGGTATTCGGCAAGATCATACCGACCTGAAATCCGGGCATGGTGAGCCTGGACAATGCCTTCAAGCGGGATCATACACTCATAGGCCCACTGCCTGGCACGAAGCTCTTGCTTTCGTTTATGTATGTCGCTTTGGTCAAGAATATCGCCAAAGCTCGTGTGATGGTGCCCTAGTTCTTCAGCAAGTATGCAGGCTTTTTCAATGATAGTAGAGATTCGCTTATCTATAAGAATTAACCCATCTGCATAGAAGCCCTTGCTTCTGCCCCGTAAGGGCTTCTCGACGATATCGACGTCTGACACACAAGCCTCAGCGCATAGTTTTTCGTAGTTGTAGGCTACCATCACGTCACTCCTTGCTCTTTCTAAGCTGCCTTCTTAATTTTACTAACTCTTTGAATTCCTCGATATCCTGAAGTTCTTCTTCTGTCCAATCATCACCGTCATGGTGAGCTGCAATGGTTTGAGGCACATATTGTTGAGATTCACCTTCTATGTTGGCACTTAAGGGTTTTGAGGTCATTGTTTTATACCCTGCAGCTTCCATAAAGTCTTCTCGAAGGACTAAGATCTCATAAGGATTAAAAACAGCTAACCTTTCTACAAACTCAGGCTCCGGTTTTATTAGACAAATACCCATCAAATAATTATCTAGAGTTTCGGAGTCAACCCCGCTTAATTTTGCAACTTCCTCAATGGGTTTATTCCCTACTATAATCCGGAGCATTTGCTCAAATCTTGATAGTTCGAACCCGTAAAGAACTCGCTCAACAGATACATTAAATAAGTCGGCTACCTTTTGTAACTTGTCAATGGAAGGGGAGTTCTTATTCCAGTTGTATATAGCGCCATTCCCAAAACCTAACTCTTTCTCAAGTTTTGGGATAGAAGTGTTAAATTCCTTACAAAGTTCTCGTATATTATCGACAATATTCATATCAACTCTCCTAACAGAAAATATTCTAACTAAAATATTCGGTTATTTGTTGACTTAACTAAAATATTCGGTTATATTGGTTTCAACAGCTTAATTAACAGCGAAAAAGGCAATAAAAAACCAGAGGTCACTTGACCCCGTATCAAAAATCGTTCCCCAACGACGTTTATTTGGTTGTGTCTTCTTCACGATAATAGATTATTTTCGGTTCATTGTCAATAATTAAGCTGTTTATTTTACAAACTCTTACAAAGGAGGGGTGTTAAATGCCACATTATACTGAGTTTGGAGCTGAAGCGAGAAAGATCATGTTCCAACGCAACATTAAATTGAAGGACCTTGCTAGTGAACTTGGTGTCTCAGTTACTTATGTTTCCGAGATTCTTAAAGGAACACGTGAAGGAAAGAAGCAAAAACCTATGATCGCAAGGCTGTTAGGCATGGAGAGCGAGGTTTGCTAAATCCTATCCAAGTGTATCTCTAACACAATTTAAACATTCAATTAATTCATTTAACAATGAAAGAAAGTGGTTTTGTGACATCAACAGCAGGATTTATCGAAGCACTACGTGTGGAAATCAAGCATGAACTAAGAGCCGAGATCCTGGCCGAGCTTAAACCTACCATCGAACAACTTTTATACGCTAATGTGTTTGATTTTGCTGAGGCATGCAGATATCTGAAGGTTTCGGACTCCACGTTACGGCGGATGGTTAAAAACGGCGAGATTCCTTTCATTAGGAATCGGACACTAATTCACTTTCGTCAGATCGCATTAGATAAATGGCTAGAAGGAAAGGAGCAAACAAAGTGAGTAAAATGCCAAGCCTGGTACTGCCAGAAGTGATGGATTACTGCGCTGATCCAGAATGTGCCTCTGAAATTGTAGAAGGCCAGATAGCTGTACGTCATGGCAAAGATCTGTATTGTAAGTTGAGTTGCCTGGCAAAGTCCATCGGCGCTGTGACGATCTCAGCAGGGGATCAGGAAAGGAGGTGAGAATCTTGCCATTGATGACAGAACAGCATTTCAAAGCAGCCTGTGGATTTTACCTAGCTCTTGCAAGCCAGATGCGCCGCAGTGGCCATATCAAAGTCGCTACTCATGCGGACAAGCAGTACCGCACTTATCGTAATCGTCTGCACGCAAAAATGCAGCTGATCGGCTCCTACCCCGAAACAGCTGCACATAGTTAAAAACTCTACCGTCAGTTTACCACTGACAGAAAGGATTATGCAATGAAAGTCTGCTACAGGGAAATTAATTTCCGTGCTGAAAGCCTTCGACTCATTGAGAAAGTAAATAGCATCATCAATGAATATCAGGAGATGGGCTACTCCCTCACACTTCGCCAAGTTTACTATCAGTTGGTAGCTCGCGATGTCATTCCGAATAATGAACGTTCTTACAAAAACCTTGGGAATTTGATTTCAGATGGACGGATGTCAGGGATGATTGATTGGAATGCCATTGAGGATCGTACACGTAATCTGCAAGAAAATAGTCATTGGGGTTCACCAGGATCTATTCTCTACTCGGCGGCCCGTTCTTTTGCCTACGATAAATGGGCTGACCAGGATAATTACGTTGAGGTTTGGGTCGAAAAAGACGCCTTGGTCGGAATCGTTGGACAGGTTTGTGAAGAGTTAGACATTCCGTATTTCTCATGCCGTGGGTATGTGAGTCAATCTGAGATGTGGTCCGCAGCCCAAAGGATGAACGATATTGCAGGACAAAAAGAAATCCACATCATTCATCTTGGAGATCATGATCCGAGTGGAAGAGACATGAGCCGTGACATTGTGGATCGCCTGAAGCTGTTTGGGGTTAGTGTAGAATTTCAGCGGATTGCTCTTAATTATGACCAAATCGAGGAATACAGCCCACCCCCAAACCCCACAAAACTAACAGACAGTAGGGCTACAAAATACATTGCAGATTTCGGCTACGAATGTTGGGAACTTGATGCTTTGCGTCCAGATGTTATTGACGGTTTGATTCGGAATGCAGTTACTCAACTTTGTGACTTGGATCTACTGGAAGAAGCGCGAGGCAGGGAGAAAAAAGCCAAGTACGCACTTGAAGCCGTGGCAGATGATTGGCGCAACATTGAAAGTAAATATACCAAGGGAGATGAAAACTGATGAAAGCCACTGGTATTGTTCGCCGCATTGATCATCTTGGTCGCGTGGTTATTCCGAAAGAGCTTCGCACGGTTCATTTTATCGAGGACGGGAGTCCGTTTGAAATCTTTGTCGACGATGACAAGATCATTCTTCGCAAGTACCAACCAGGCTGCATTTTCTGTGGCCAAAGTGATCATTTGCACTTATTTCATGGTAAACACATTTGCACACCTTGTATTACGAAAGCAACAGAGCTTACTAAAAACTAAAACCTATTAGGAGGAATTATACATGCCAGTTCAAATCAATATCACCGGCGCTGATGCAGCCGAATCCCTTCGTGAGCTTTCTGCACTATCCTTTGGTCTTTGTGGCAACGTTCAAGTAGCTGCCCCTGTCGCTCCAGTAAAAGAGGAACCGAAGTCGCGCCGTACTTCTACAAAATCGGATACGGCTAAGCCCGCAGAGGAGAAGCCCGAGGTAACCAAAAAGGGCGAGCCGCAATCTGATCCTGATTCGGACACAGGTTCTGCTGATCCTGATGTGAGTGCGGACGATGCTGAAGATATCCCCGATGATGCTTCTCTTCGGGCAACGGCTATGGACAAGTCAAAAGAGGTAGGTAATCCCAAAGTTAAGGCCCTGCTTGTTAAGTATGAAGTTAAGAATGTTACGGCCATCCCGAACGACCAGCGCATTGATTTCCTTCGTGAGCTGGTAGGATTGTCGAAATGACAGCTCCTGCGCATTCGGAGCGGAAGCATGCCTTATTGGGTGCTTCCAAGGCTTCGCAGTGGATCAACTGCCCACCGAGTGCCAGGCTCACGGAACATATTCCGGATACGCGGAGTGAGTTTGCGGATGAAGGCACTGCGGCCCATGAGTTGTCAGAGCTTCGTTTGCAGCGCCGTTTGACCATCTGCGATTCAAATCGTCGTAAGGATCTGGACCAGAAGATGAAGATCTTCATGGAAACAAATAGATTCTATGGTCCAGAAATGGAGACGGCCGTCACCGAATACTGTGAACTGGTTGAAGAACGGTTTATGGAAGCCAAGGCAAGGTCTGTGGACGCTGCAGTCCTGTTGGAAGCTCAGGCTGACTTCTCGGAATGGGTGCCTGATGGTAAGGGGATCGGTGACGTCGTGTTGATCTCAGACGGGATCATGGAAGTCATTGACCTGAAATATGGTAAAGGTGTTCCGGTTAGTGCCTTTGGAAATCCACAGATTCGCCTTTATGCACTGGGTTCCTGGTCAGAGTACAGCTTGTTCTACGACATTCAGGAAGTTCGCATGACTATTGTTCAGCCACGACTCGACAGTATCACTACGGACACCATGACAGTGGACGAGCTGTTGGCATGGGCAGAGGAAATCGTTCGTCCTGCTGCGGCTCTGGCAGACGTAGGTGAAGGGGAATTTAAGCCAGGCGACCATTGCAGGTGGTGCAAGGTCAAAGGAAATTGCCGTGCCCGTTCTGACGCCAACATGGCCGCCATAACCTACGAATTCCAAGATCCAGCGCTACTTGATCTGGACGAGATCGGGGCGATCCTACCTATTGCTGAACAGCTCCAGGCATGGGCCAAGGACGTTCAAGGGTATGCGTTCGACCAGGCTAAAGCCGGTCAGCGAATACAAGGATGGAAGTTGGTCGAGGGTCGTAGCAATCGTGCTATCACAGACAAGGAAGCTGCCAAGGCCAAACTGATCGAAGCCGGTTATGAGCCTGAGAAGATTATGAAGCCGCAGGAGCTTGTCGCTATGGGAGATCTGGAGAACAAGATCGTGGGCAAGAAGAACTTCGCTTCCATCTTGGGCGACCTGATCATTAAGCCTCAAGGTAAGCCTGTCCTTGTAGTTGAGACAGACAGGCGGCCAGAGCTTAATAGCGTGGAAACTGAATTTGCGGATGAGGATTTCGAGTCCAATGACTGAGCAGTGGGGTGTGTGGAGTAACTGGTCCAAGAAATGGTGCTTTGGGATATCTGAACCTTCTGCCAGAGCTGCACAAAAGGCACTATTCAATAGAATCGGCAAGGATGCCTATAAATGGCGTTTTGAATATAAGAAGATCCCTGTAGTTAAACCAAATAAACCATCTCAAAGGAGAAATGTTCAAATGGCAATCGACAATCAAACAACTAAATTGGTAACCGGTAAGGCGCGTCTATCTTTTGTGAAAGTATGGGAGGCGGAAGCCGATGACTTCGGTAATCTGTGGTATAGCACCGCAATCTTGATTCCCAAAGAAGACAAAGCGACTCTGACCAAGTACAAGGCAATTATTGATGCGCTTAAAGAACAGGCGAAGGCGAAATATGGCGGTAAGCTTCCGAAGGATTTCCACTCACCATTGCGCGATGGGGATGAGGAGGCGGACGAGAAGGGCGATGCCTATGTCGGTCACTACTTCTTCAATGCTAAAAGCAAAAATAAGCCCGGTATTGCTAAACCGATCGGCAAAGACGGTAACGGCAAAACCAAGTTCCAAGAGATTACGGACACCACCGAAGTGTACAGTGGCTGCTATGCCAAAGTCAGTGTGAACTTCTATCTGTTCGATACGAAAGGAAATAAGGGTATCGCGGCAGGGTTGAACAATATTGTGAAGGTTCAGGACGGGGATTTCCTCGGTGGACGCAGTAGTTTGAATGATGACTTTGCCAATGAGGATTTCGATACAGATGATTTCGAGGGTGAGGAAGACGATTTCTTGAACTAATCGATTTTTAGGGGATTCGTGAGGGTCCCCTTTTTTATCCCGAAATATCGCAAACAAAGGAGGCCAAGGGCCTAGATGGAACTGCAAATATCAGAAAATCCGATGCAAGAAATAAACAAGATTACCGACCAGTTACCGTTACCGGTTCTTCAGGATATCAATAAGCGTATCGGTGATTGGTTGGCATCTGGCGGAAAAGAAACAGATCCCTATATCGAACAGCAACTGCGTTTTGCACGCAGATTTATAAAAGAGGACGGATGAACAGAGGAGGGAAGTGCCTTGCTACAAATCGATCTTGAAACGTATTCCAGTATTGATCTGAAAGGTTGCGGTGTTCATCGCTATGTTGAAGCAGAGGATTTCGAGATTCTGCTGTTCGCCTTTGCTTTTGACGACGATCCGGTCCAGGTCATCGACTTAACCGACTTTCAGGATATCCCGAAAGACGTACTGGATGCCCTTCAGATGGACGTGACCAAAACGGCATGGAATGCAGGTTTCGAACGTGTAGCCATTGCCAAGTATCTCGGCATAGCTTGCCCTGCTGAGCACTGGCGCTGTTCTATGGCTCATGCCTACACCTTGGGGCTTCCTGGTTCACTGGATGGGGCAGCCAAGGCTCTGGGCCTTGATGTACAGAAGGACAATAAAGGTAAATCCTTAATCAAGTATTTCAGTGTTCCCTGCAAGGCGACAAAGGTCAACGGCGGGCGTACTCGTAACTATTCGTACCATGACACCGATCGCTGGCAACAGTACGTGGACTATAACCGACAGGACGTGGTGGTGGAGCGTGAAGTGCGTAAGCGGCTGGAGCGGTTCCCGGTTCCTGAACGTGAATGGCAAGTGTGGGCGCTGGATCAGAAGATTAATGATTACGGCATCAGGGTTGATAGCAATCTTGTGGGTCACGCCATTGCTTGTTCAAAGCAATACACAGAACGCCTGCTCATTGAGGCTAAGGAGCTGACAGGAGTCGATAATCCCAACAGCCTGCCGCAGCTCAAAGAGTGGTTCGCCGACCAAGGATTGCAAATTGACAGTTTGAATAAAGACAATATGCCTGAACTGTTGGATGCTGCGCCTACGGAAGAGACCAAACGAATGCTTGGGCTTAGGCAAGAGATGGGGAAAACATCTGTCAATAAATATGATGCCATGAAGCTGGGTACCTGTGACGATGGCCGTGTGCGGGGGATCTTGCAATACTGCGGAGCTAGCCGGACGTGGCGCTGGGCAGGACGGCGTGTACAAATGCATAACTTACCACAGAATCACCTGGAGGATCTGGGGAGAGCGCGCAACGTACTTTCTTCTGGAGATTACGAGTTGCTGGAAATGTTGTACGGTGCACCACCATTCGTACTGTCCGAACTGATTCGTACCTCTCTGATCCCTTCACCAGGGAATCGTTTCATCGTTTCTGACTTCTCGGCAATCGAGGCGAGAGTCATAGCCTGGCTGGCTGATGAGTTGTGGGTACTGGATGTATTCCAAGGACACGGCAAGATATATGAAGCAACGGCTTCGCGTATGTTCGGAATTGACTTCGACACGATTGTGAAGGGACATGAAAATTATAAATACCGTGCATCCGGAAAAGTGGCCACTTTGGCCTGTGGTTTCGGTGGTGGTGCAGCAGCTATGGAACAGATGGACAAGAAGAAAGAGATCCCTGCGGACCAATATGATCCATTGGTTAGACAGTGGCGGGATGCGAATCCACGAATCCGTAAGCTTTGGTACCGTGCAGAGGCCGCAGCCATCGAGGCTGTTCAGACAAAGGGGGCTGTCAAACTGGCTCATGGTGTGAGCTATCGATATGCCAAGGGTATGCTGTTTGCGGAACTTCCAAGCGGTCACAGTTTGTCCTATCCTTCACCCGAGATTAAGCCGGATCCCAAGTTCAACAAAGAAGGATTGTCTTTCATGGCTCCAGATAAGACGGGGCGTATGGTTCGTCAGCGTACCTGGGGCGGAACGCTTGTGGAGAATTTGGTTCAAGCGATTGCACGGGACTGCCTGGCAGAGAGTTTGCTACGAATGGATCGGGCTGGTTTCAATATCCCACTACATGTGCATGACGAGATTGTGCTGGATGTACCGGAAGACATTAGCTCGGTAGAGGAAGTGACTGATTTGATGGGGCAGTCCATTGATTGGGCGCCGGGACTGCCACTAAAGGCAGCCGGCTTTGAATGTGAATTTTATCAGAAGGACTGATTTGAATGAAGCAGCTTGATCTGTTCGCGGGGATTGGCGGACTCAGTTTAGCAGCTGACTAATAAAGTCCATATAAATCAAGATCTGTACCAAAGTTCATACGTTTTTGATGTTCCACCCACAGAACCTGATTTTTCTAGGTTACATGCTTCACAAGTGAGTTGAATGTTTGATACATCATTTCCACCGCTTAGATTTAGAGGGATCATGTGGTCAAAATTTTTAACGGTTAAGCGTGAGACTAAGTTAGTAAGATTAGAATTACAAAACACACAATGCCCCCTATCTCTAAAAAACACAGCATCTTTTACCCAGGCAGGTATACCAGCTCTGTATAACACCCCATCGCGTTTTAACTTGCCAGAAACAAAACCATTATCTTCGTCAACTCTCTGGAAAGAGATATGGACAGAGATTAGCCTGTTAAACTTAAGTAGAAATTCACGATTTAAAAACAAAATATGGAATACCTCAATGGCTAATTTCCTAAGTAGTTCATAGTAAGTGTCGTATAAATAATCATACACATATGAGTGAACTGAATCATCGGCAAAAGTGCTGGTATGTTGATTTTTTTGTAACCATTCTTGAAAACTTATGTGTGTATAACCGTTCTCTCGTAGTGCATGATTAATCCAGAATGGCTTGATTGTAGTGGGGTTTACCATTAGTTTGTTGTCATCTATCGCATTACATTCTTCTAGTAAATTCTCATGGAAAATTCCTTCAATAACAAATCTTATAAACTCATGAAGATTACTATCTTTAGAAAACTTTATTGGGATTGTTAGTCCGATTTGATAAAAATCATCGATGTTTTTCAGATAATCAAAAGAGTTCATTACGACATTATGAATTACATTGGCAAAGTAGTATGTATTGTAATAATTCATTTCAAAGCTACTCGTTCTCATTTTATCACGTCCTAAAAATTTACTAACTACAAGTAATTATTCAACAAGTTTAAAAAAAATCCTTTTTTTATAGTTTCTTTAAGGAGAGCTGGCAGCATGCACGAATTAGACATATCGCTCGGTAAGCACCGCGCAGACACAAGCTGGAAGCCGGAATACTGGACGTGGGACGAGTTTATTGATCGGCTGCGGAAGGTACGGCGGACGGCTGAGACGATGGCAGCCTACGACAAAATGAATGTGCCTGCAAAAGGTAAGGCCAAAGATGGGCCATCATTTGTCGGCGGGCTCATTCTCGGGGGGCGGCGGAAGAAGGAGAATGTCGATTCCCGTAGCCTGATCACGCTGGATGCTGACTTTGCTGATGATGGGTTCTCGTTCGCCGTGGAGCTCATCTTGGGTGGCCGGGCGTATGCGATCTATTCGACGCATAGTCACCGGCCTGATAAACAAAAGTATCGGCTTATCGTTCCTGGGGATCGTTCCATGACCCCTGACGAATACGCCGCTGTCAGTCGCAAGCTGGCGGAGCAGATCGGCATCAATTATTTCGATAAAACCACATTCGACATTCACCGGCTTATGTACTGGCCTTCATGCTCCAAAGATGCTGAGCCGGTACTGGAGATCGGCGAGGGTGATGCTCTGAATGTCGATGAGGTATTGAACCAATATGAGGACTGGCAGGATGTAGCGGCTTGGCCCCGGCATCCAGAAGAAGGCAGGGCGCTACGCCACGTCACTACGAAGGCCCAAGATCCACGGGAGAAGATGGGTACCATCGGTCTGTTCTGCCGGGCCTATAGCATTGAGGAAGGTATCGAAGCTTTCCTATCGGACATATACAGCCAGGGCACGATGACGAATCGGTACACCTATACCCGTGGCTCCAGTGCAAATGGACTTGAAGTATATCCGGATCAGGATCTCGCATATTCGCATCAGGACAGTGATCCCATAAGTGATGGCCGGACATACAACCTGTTTGATCTTGTCCGTATTCATAAGTTTGGTCATTTGGATGAACGTGTGAAAGAGTTTACGCCGGATGCCAAGAAGCCAAGCCACATGGCGATGGAACACTGGGCCATTCGGCTCCCGGAAGTAAACCGGACAGCTGGCGCGGAATTGCATGCTGATTTCGCCGATGTGGATTTTGACGATGAATCTGAACCGGAGGATGACAGTTGGCTAGAAGAGTTGGAACGCCACCATAAGACGGGAAAGTTGCTTCCCACGGCAGGGAATATTGAGTTGATCCTCTCGAATGGTACTTGGAACGACATTCTGGGGTACGACGCATTTGGTAACTCAGAGGTCATTCGTAGGCCGCTGCCGTGGCGTGAAAAAGAGCGCCCAGGACGATCCTATGAGCCGTGGTTGGGTGCCGATGACAAAAGGCTACAGCATTGGTTTTCCAAGGCTCACAGTATTAATAGTGCGAAGACGATTCAGAACGCATTTACGGAAGTGGTCCATCGGAACACCTTTCATCCGATTAAGACCTATATAGAATCCACACAGTGGGACGGTCTGCCTCGTGCGGATAGGCTATTTACTGTTTATTTAGGGGCAGCTGATACCCATTACGTACGTCAGGTGACTCGCAAGATGCTATTGGCAGCCGTTGCACGTTTATATCGGCCAGGGTGCAAATTCGACCAGATGCTGGTGTTGGTGGGTCCACAWGGTGCTGGTAAGAGTTCGTTACTGTCGAAGCTTGGGCGAGAGTGGTTCAGTGACAGCCTGCGGACGTTTGAGAATAAGGAAGCAGGAGAACACCTGCAGTCAGGCTGGATCTTCGAGATCGGCGAGTTATCGGCCATGAAGAAGACGGAAGTAGAAGAGGTTAAAGCCTTCTTGTCCAAGACTGAAGACCGGTACCGTGTTGCTTATGACCGTCAGGTATCGGAGTTTCCACGGAAATGTGTGTTCTTCGGAACGACCAATACGAAGGGGTTCCTGCGGGACATGACAGGAAACCGCCGTTTTTGGCCCATCGAAGTGTTTCCTGATCAGGCAGAGAAAAGCCATTGGGACCATTTAGAAGAGGCGGAAGTGAGCCAAATCTGGGCGGAGGTACTCTGCTGGTTTAAGGCGGGGGAAACCTTGGAGCTGGATAACGAAGGACGCATGGAGGCTGAGCGCCAGCAAGCGGCACACATGGAGAGTGACCCACGTGAGGGGCTTATCCAGGAGTGGCTGGAATCCGAAGAGGTGGACGAGCTTGATCGCCCGTCAGGCCAGTTGCGTCAGCGGGTCTGTGCAGCCCAGATATGGGTGGAATGTCTTGGTAAGCGAAAGGGTGACATGAAGCCCTGGGAGGCAAAAGAGATATGCGACATTATGCGGAAGATTCCAGGATGGCACGAAGGAAAGGGCCGTCTACGCATAGCGGGGTATGGACTACAGACCGTTTTCCACAGAGAAGAGTAGTGTATCAGTAACCTGTATCAGTGATGTATCAGTAAACGGATTACTGATACAAATTATGATCAGTAATCACAGTGACGTATCAGTAAAAATGAAATTACTGATACACCAAAACCCTTTGCAGTATAAGGGATTTCAGGCGGTGTATCAGTAATCACAGTAAATATATCAGTATTAGTAAAAAGAGTAATTAACCTATATATAGGGATACGGAACATGGGTTAAACACACATTCTGTACGCATACGCGTATAGGGTGTTACCACTGATCACCAGATTTTAGGAGGTTATATGCGAGAATCACAACTGGAACGAAAAGCGCGGCTGGCTGTGGAACGGATCGGTGGGAAGATGCCGAAATGGGTCAGTCCTGGGAATCGTGGGGTACCTGACCGCTTGACCATTTTACCCGGAGGGCTAACTGTGTATGTTGAGCTTAAAGCACCGGGCAAGCCACTGGAACCCTTGCAGAGAAAATGGCGAAAGGATCTGCTGGCCCTAGGGCATCGACACTACAAAATAGATTGTGAGGCCGACATTGAGCGGTTCATCCAGGAGGTGATGCCGAAATGAAGTTCATCCCCCACCAGTATCAAGCCTATGCCACGTTGCGGATTCTGGACACGCCTTTCATCGGATTGTTTCTGGAGATGGGTTTGGGCAAAACCGTTTCGACGCTGACGGCCATCGACCAACTGCTGAATGACTACTTTGAGGCCGAGAAGGTCCTGGTTATCGCACCGCTGCGTGTGGCAGACGATACCTGGGCACGTGAGATTCACAAGTGGGATCACCTGGGCCACCTGCGGATTAGCAAAGTACTTGGCAGCGTGGACCAGCGGCGTAAAGCTTTGAAGTCCGATGCTGATATCTGGGTCATTAACCGCGAGAATGTGGAATGGCTAGTTGGCGAATACGGCAGTAAGTGGCCCTTTGACACTGTTGTCATCGATGAGCTCTCCAGCTTTAAGAACCATCAATCCAAGCGGTTTAAGGCGCTTCGCCGGATCCGGCCTATGATCAAACGACTGATCGGATTGACTGGCACGCCAGCCCCGAACAGTCTTCTGGACCTATGGGCTCCTGTGTATCTGTTGGATCAGGGAGAACGACTTGGAAAAACCGTATCTGCCTACCGGGATCGGTACTTCGTTCCAGGTGAACGTAGTGGACATGTCGTGTACAACTGGAAGCAGAAAAAGGAATCTGAGGATCGGATTTACGAGGCGATTAGTGATATCGCAGTTAGTATGAAAGCTGAAGACTGGCTGGAGCTGCCTGAGCGGATAGATCGAACGGTAACTGTGCGCTTGGCAGGTAAAGCCGCTGAGCTGTACAAGAAGCTGGAGCTGGAGTTGCTGATTGAATACGCAGATGCAGATGTCGTGGCCCAGACCGCAGCCGTACTGAGTAACAAGCTTCTGCAGATGGCAAGTGGGGCCGTCTATGACGAGGATCGCGGGGTTAAGGAGATTCACGAAGCCAAGCTTGATGCTTTGGAGGATGTGATCGAGGCGTCCAACGGCAAACCGGTCATGGTGTTTTATAACTACCAGCATAGCCTGAGCCGGATCCGGGAGCGATTCCCACAAGCCCAGATCCTGCGAAAGGGTAAAGATGGCAACGAGGATATCCGGGCCTGGAATAACGACGAGATCCCGCTGCTTCTGCTTCATCCCAAGTCAGCAGGGCATGGACTCAATCTTCAGGAGTCCAGCTGCCGAACCGTTGTCTGGTTCGATCAGATATGGAGCCTGGAAGAAGATCAGCAGGCCAATGCCAGGGTTCACCGGCAAGGAGTTAAACATAACATTGTCGTTGTCCGGTTAGTGGCTGAAGGCACGATGGATGAGGATGCTGTAGCAGCACTGGAGCGTAAAGCCACCGGACAAGATGCTTTGATGGACGCCGTGAAAGCCCGGATTGAACGGATCAAATAGAGAGGGTGAGCCCTTTGAGTAAATGGCATTATGGCATTCCCAAGCGAGAGAACGAATTGAGAGCAACGTGGAGCGCACCAGTAATCCCAAGTAAGCTGACACCTGAAGAACTGGAAGAGATCCGGCGAAAGTACCCAGCAACGAAGACCGATAAGGCATTCAAGAAGCCGATGGAATTAAAACCAAAGCCAAGGGAAAAGGAGAATACCGATATGGCGAAATCAGCATTAACCCGTGAATACATCGAGGAGCAGTTCAAGCTTGGTTTGACGGCCAGAGCGATCGAAGAAAAACTTGGTATGAAGCAAAACACCTTGGCGTATCACCTGAAGAAGCTAGGGATAACTAATCCGAACCCACGGAAAAAAGAGCAGAAGCCTAGTGTACTGCAGGAAGCAAAAGAGCAGCTGAGAGACGTACAGCCTCCGGATCCTGTTAACAATCCGCAGCACTACACGTTCGGTGGGATCGAGACAATAGACTATATTCAGGCCAAACTTGGACAAGAAGCTTTCCAAGCGTTCTGCTTGGGAAACGTGTTGAAATACTGCAGCCGGCATAATCATAAAGGTGGCACGGAGGACTTGCGTAAGGCCCGTTGGTACTTGGACCGGATCATTCAAGCAGAGAAGGTGAACTAGATGACAACCACGACTAAAGCAACGTGGATTGAGACGCTGATCAGTCAATATGCAACGGATTCCCGAGCATTGGACAAGTACCGGAAGAGTCTGGATCTGAATGATCTCCAAGAGGCGAAAGAGGCGGATACGGTCTCTGAAATGCTATCGGACATGAGATATGCCCTCACCTGGTTAAAACGCGGGAGACGGCCAGGCAGCCGCCGTGGCGTCGAGATTACGGACGTGTATCGGCAACGGGAGATATATATCAAGCTATCTGGCCAGGAGATCACCGATGCTGAACGACTGAAGCTGGTGGATGCCCTATTGGCTCTGAGTGATCGGGAGCGGACATGTTTTCTGCTTCACATGGCACAAGGGTTGACGCTTCTGGAGATTTCGTCTAAACTAAATCTATCAAAACGGTCAGTGCAGGAGTATGTTGCACGGGCTAAGGACAAGATTTCAAAAGAATTTTTGTGATCGTGTCGTACGTACTGTCGTACAACGTGTCGTACAACTGACCCACTATACGTATGTCTATAACAGGGCTCTCCATTTCGGAGGGCTCTTTTTTGCGTTTCATTAAATGAGACCAGACTTGAAAATTGTCTTCTTTTTGATATAATTTTACCCTAGAATTCATTAACTCTAGCAGATAAAATTATATAGGGGGTAGATCTGATTGCAGTCTCCAATCTGGCTCTTAGTCACTAAAGATGCAATTAACATTTTGTTTTGGTTTGTAAATATTGCTTTTTTTGGTGTTACTGCTGTACTTGGAATTAAGACTTATATTTCAGCCAAAAAAACCATACTACAGCCTATTAAAACAGAGATTTTTAAAGAACAAGTAAAAGAGTTTTCAAAAATTCTCAATTTCTTCAATGCAAAAAAAGAAACCAAAATTAGAGAGGATTTTGCAATTGAAAAATTGTATAGGGCCAATGTTCTAGCATTGTTAGATGAGTATGCCAAAACTTTTTTTGATTATGAGGTTGATATTGATAAAAGACCCTATAATAAACAAGATTGCCCTTCAACTTTGGTTACAAAAGCAGGAATGGAAAAGTTTTTTTCGTTGGTTGACGACGACTCCAAATCAGAAGTCGCGGCAACAAGAAACGATGAAAGACCAGACCCTAGGGTAAGAGCGGCATTATGGGCGGACTACGAATGCTTTATGCTACATATTCCAAAAGAGTATTCGGAAAAATTAGAGGAGTTGAATTTTATAAAATCATCACCTCTTCTAACAAAAGAGAGTGTCAAATTAATCGAAAATTTTGAAAAAGCATTGTCTGAAAATCGTGAAATATTGATGAATACACTGACAGAGGTGTCTAAAGAGCTTCCACACAGATATCCATCGCAGAAGGCACTTACGGGAGCGACTCACTACTGGGTTTCAAATAAGTACAATGCTAAAGTGCAATCACTTGAGGAGCCAGCAACTAAAATAATAGAGTACATAAGAAACTACTACAAAGTTGATGAAATTTTGGAAGTCAAATAGGTTCCTGAAATACTTAACTTAAAAGATTGGCATCCTTCGGGGTGCTTTTTCTTTACATACGAATACATTAGCGGAGGTGGTGAAGATGAATTGACGCCGAATTGGGAAGAGGTTAGACGATTATTTGAGACAAGCAATTTAACGCTGAAGGAGCTTGCTGAGCAATACGGCATCAAGGATTCAACGATCCGTAGCCGTAAAAACCGAGAGAACTGGCAACGAGGAGCCGCGACGCAACGCAACGTTGCAACGTTGCAACAGGCAGCGCAGAAATTGCCAGAGGACAGCCAGCTGACCGATAAGCAACGCATTTTCATCATGGAGTACCTGAGAGACTTCAACATCACACGCGCAGCCATGGCAGCCGGATATAGCAAACGTTCAGCACATGTGGTTGGATGGGAGACGCTAAGAAATCCTAAAGTGCATGCGGAGATCCAGCGACATAAGGAGATGTATACCGAAGCGCTGGGCTTGGACATTCAACGGATCATTGCTGAATACATGAAAATTGCCTTTGCGGATATCACGGATTTTGTGGATTTTGGTCGCAAGGAAATAACCGTTGGCCAGGATGGAGAGGGCCAGCCGATCACGCAGCAAATCAACTTCGTCGATTTCAAGAATGCGGACGAGGTGGACGGGGCGATTGTCAGTGAAATCAAGATAGGCAAGAGCGGGACCACCGTTAAGCTTGCTGACAAGATGGAGGCCCTGAAGATGCTGGATCGGTACGCTGGGTACATGACTGAGGAGCAGAAAGCCCGTGTTGCTGTGCTGAAATCGAAGGTTCCAGACAAAGACGGCTTCAATCCAAGCGCTCAAATCGTTGCTTTGGCTGATATGATTAATAATCCGGTACCAGAACGGGTGATGGACGATGACTGAGGCCGCTCTGATCCCGTATGCGCCGTTTAATCAAAAACAGGCAAGCTATATTGCCCGAAGTAAAGAAGCCTGGCTGAACGTAGCTGAAGGCGGTAAGCGGGCCGGGAAAAACATCATCAACCTTATTGCTTATGCGATGTGCTTAGAGGTTCATCCGGACAAGCTTCATCTGGTTGCCGGTGTTTCCTTGGCTGCAGCGAAGATGAACGCCATTGACTCGAACGGCTTTGGACTTCAGCACCTATTTGCAGGGCGTTGCCGTGAGGGAGAGTACAAGAACCGGGACGCACTGTATATTCAGACCAAGACCGGGGAGAAAGTGGTCATTATCGCTGGTGGTGGTAAAGCCAATGACGCTGCCCGGATCAAAGGTAACTCGTATGGTACGGTGTACATTACCGAGGTCAACGAGTGCCACCAGTCGTTCGTGCAGGAGGTATTTGACCGGACACTAGCGAGTAGCTTCAGACAATTGTTCTTCGATCTGAATCCTAAGCCCCCTTCTCACTGGTTCTACCGTGACATTCTGGATTACCAGGACGAGCTGCTGAAGCTTGGAGAGAATACCGGATACAACTACGAACACTTTACCGTGTTTGATAACCTGTCCATCCCTAACGACCGTCTCAAGACCACATTATCGACGTATGACAAAGGCAGCCTGTGGTATCAAGCTGATATTTTGGGTAAGCGAACAGCGGCCACAGGGCGGATCTACACGGGATACACTAAGCCGGCAGTTGTTGTTACTCGTAAGGATATTAAGGATTTCCGATTTATTGAGTTCTCCATAGGTATCGATATTGGGGGTACAGACGCCACGGTGGCAACGCTGACTGGATTCACGCCAAGGTATAAAGATGTCATCCTACTGGACGGCTATTACCATAAGCAGGGCAAGGAGTCTGGTTATACGCATGACCGGTACGCCAAGGAAGTCGTGAATAAGATCGTCGAATGGTCGGAAACCTATCCGGCCTTTTTGTCGTGCGCTCATATCTTTGCGGAATCTGCTGACAAACTGTTCAGGCAGGCGCTTGCTAATGAGCTAAGGCGGCAAGGCATTCACATTCCGGTTGTGCCGGCTTACAAGAAAGAGGGCATCGTGGACCGGATCCGGCTCACAACGATTCTGATCAACCAGGGCAGATACAAGGTGATGGCTCATCTAAAGCAGTGGCAGGAAGCCCTAGAGAATGCGACATGGGATGAGAAGGAGCGTCAGAAAGGCGAATGGGTCCGGACAGATGACGGCAGTTACCCGGTTGACTGCTTGGATAGTAGTGAATATGCCGTGCAGCCGTTCAAGCGCAGATTGGAGGTATAGAAATGGGGTGGTTTCAGAATATGGTCATGAAGATATTGAGGATACAACCAGCACCGGAGAACAAGTCATTTATCATCCGTGAGCCATTCAGCTATCGGACCAGTGTCCTGCGTAACCGGCTCTGGTATCGTGGAGATCCGTCCGAGTTGGAACAGTTCTATAAGCAGTCGGTAACAGATAACGTGAGCCGTTCCCGATTCTGGGCAGCGGTACCGAGTGAGAACCGGCATATCCGGAAGATCCATTCAGGGTTACCGGCTATGATCGTGGAGCGTCTGTCTGATATCGTGGTTTCGGATATGGATCAGATCGAGCTGAAGACACAGGAGCAGACGAAGCTGTGGGAGGAAATCGCCAAGGATAACAACTTTGATGAGCTGCTGGGTAGTAGCCTGATTGAAGCGCTTGTAGAGGGGGACGGGGCGTTCAAGGTGACTCTGGATACCGACATTACCCCTTACCCGATCATTGAGTTCTACGCAGGCGATAAGGTGCGATACAGGAGGGAAAGGGGCAGGCTCCAGGAGATCATCTATTACACGGAGTACCGTCATAACGATAAGGATTACCAGCTGGAAGAGACATTTGGCAAAGGTAAGATCACCTATAAGCTGCTGAGTGCGGACGGGAAAGAGGTTTCCCTGGCTATGGTGCCTGAATTGGCTGGCTTGGATGAGACGACATTTACGGGTGACTTCATTTGGGGTGTACCGCTGTCCGTGTTCAAATCATCGAAGTGGCCAGATCGTGGCAAGTCCATTTATGAGAGCAAGGCAGATAGCTTTGACGCTTTGGACGAGGTGATCAGTCAGTGGTGGGATGCCATCCGATCCGGACGAGTGCAGAAGTACATTCCGGAAGACTTGCTCCCCCGAGATCCGAATAACGGAATGCCCATGAAGCCAAATCCATTTGATATGGACTTTATCGCGGCTGGTAGGACAATGGCCGAGGATACCAAGGATCAGATTTCCCTGGTGCAGCCGGCAATCCTCTATGAGGCGTTCGTATCGTCTTATGCGTCTGCATTGGACATGTGCTTGCAGGGGATTGTATCGCCCTCAACGCTTGGCATCGATCTGAAGAAGACGGATAATGCCGAGGCGCAGCGTGAGAAAGAGAAGGCCACACTTTACACCCGTGGCAAGATCATTGAACGTCTGAACGAAGTCATTCCGGAATTGGTGTCTATCGTTCTGAAGGTGCATGACAACAACCAACAACGGACTCCAGGAGATTATGAAGCATCCGTTAAGTTTGGGGAGTATGCCAGCCCTTCCTTCGACGCTGTTGTTGAGACGGTGGGCAAGGCCCGGACGTTTGGTGTGATGAGTGTTGAACGTGCGGTTGAAGAGATGTACGGCGACACCTGGACTGATGCGGAAAAGACAGAAGAGGTTAAACGCCTGAAGGATGAACAGGGGATCATCTTTGAAGAACCGGCACTGAATCGTGATGCTCCACCAGATCCGGATAACCCGGAAGATGATGACGCATGAAAAAGAAATATGACATTCGCCAGATCTTCAGCGACATGGAAATGGATCTGATAAAGTCCATGCAGCGTAACCTTCAACGTCACGAGGATGACGAGGAACGAGAGGGCAAGGAGTGGGAGCAATGGCAACAACGTAAGCTGGAGGATATTCAGCGGTACCGTAAGGAGACCCGCCAGATATCCAAGAAGTATGAGCCGGAAGTGAAGAAGGCCGCCGAGGAAGAGGTTAAAGGCTCCTGGCGGCGTGGGGCTGATCGGGTAAAAAACACGGTTAAGGGCCTGTGGAACAAGATCACGGGCAAAAAGCCGGATATAGAGTCAGAGGATGGTTCAGACCGTAGCTTCTTCAAAATGAACGAGAAGCGGGTTAATGCTCTGGCAGATGCAGCAGAGAACAATCTGCAATTAGCTCGTCATACCATGCTGAGACAAGCGGATGACGTTTACAGACAGACCATCTACAGGTCCCAAGTATATTTGAACAGTGGTGCCGCTTCGCTGAATCAGGCTATAGATATGGCGACCAAGGAGTTTCTGGAGAAGGGGTTTGACAATATCACCTATGCCAATGGACGGCGGGTGAACATTGCTTCCTATGCTGAAATGGCGTTGCGTACATCTTCACAGCGTGCGGTGTTTGCTGGAGAGGGAGCCAAACGGGATCAGCTCGGCATCCGAACTGTGGTGATATCGTCACACGCCAACTGTTCGAAGCTGTGCCTGCCATATCAGGGCAAGGTGTTCATTGATGACGTTTATTCAGGCGGGACCGTAGCTGACGGCAAGTATCCGCTTCTGAGTACCGCCATTGCTGCTGGTTTGTTCCATCCGAACTGTCGCCATAACATGACTACGTTCATTGTGGGGACCAGTTCACTGCCTAAGCCTGCTGATGATGAGAAAGCTTTGGCCAACTACCAGGCAGAGCAGAAACAGCGCTACATGGAACGCCAGATACGTAAGTACAAGCGCCTGGAAGCGGGCAGTGTGGATGAAGGAAACCAGGAGAATTACAAGGCCAAGGTTAGACAGTGGCAAGCCCAATTGCGGATTCACCTGAAAGAACATGATTATTTACGCAGAGATCCCAAACGGGAGAAGGTAAGAGTTTGAAGGCCCTAGCTGAGACTGCTGGGGCCTATTGCTCGTTGACCGGAGCATCACGGTCCGCTCCCTTAGCTGGAGAGCAGCTATATAAATCTATGGAGGCTGATGACAAATGGATTGGCTTAGAGAACTGTTGAAACAAGCAGGTTGGGAAGATGCGAAGATTGATGCATTTATTGGGGACGTAAATAAGGAATTACCGAAGCACTTTGTACCTAAATCGCAGTACAACGAGTTATCCGAGACTAGGAAGAAGCTGGAGAAGGACGTTGCAGATCGTGATAAACAGATTGATGACCTGGGCAAAACTGCGGGGCTGTCTGAGGATCTGAAACAACAGATCGAGACGCTGAAAACCGAGAATCAGACAGCCAAGACACAATATGAAACCGATCTGAAGGAAGTCAAGATCAGCAACGCCATTACGGCTGCATTAAGTGGCAAGGTTCATAACGAGAAAGTTGTAACGGGTCTGATCGATAAGACGAAGCTGGTCCTTGGAGATGATGACAAGATTGTTGGTCTGGATGAGCAGCTGACGGGATTGAAGACGTCCGATGCGTACTTGTTCAAATCGGATGAGCAGGAACAGCAACAACCAGGTATTAAAGTGGGTGCCGGTAAAACCGAACCACCTGCAGGCGGACAGCTCTCCTTGGGAGAGGCTATTGCTGCACACTTTACAAAATAGAACAGGAGCTGATTTGAATGG
Source organism: Paenibacillus sp. 10L310 (assembly GCF_056395745.1). Classification (NCBI taxonomy): domain Bacteria; kingdom Bacillati; phylum Bacillota; class Bacilli; order Caryophanales; family Paenibacillaceae; genus Paenibacillus; species Paenibacillus sp. 10L310. Next base: position 449,154 of record NZ_JBFTKC010000001.1, read on the forward strand.
CAGTAACATTGGCAGAAGCAAAGAAAAACGTACAGGATGCAATTACACTTGGGGTGATTGACGAATTCCGGAAGAATAACTTCCTGCTGGAAAACCTCACTTTTGATGATGCAGTCTCCCCAACTGGCGGTGGCGCTACACTGACTTACGGTTATACACGTTTGATCACGCAGCCTACAGCACAGTTCCGTGCAATTAATACTGAGTACGTACCCCACGAAGTAACTAAGCAGCGTCACACCGTTGATCTCAAAGTGTTCGGTGGTACGTTCCAGATTGACCGGGTTATCTCTAATATGGGCGGTATCGCGAGCGAGACCGATCTGCAGATGAAGCAGAAGATCAAGGCGGCGCAGGCGCTGTTCAACGACACTGTAATTAACGGTGATTCCGCAGTCGACGCCTTGGCTTTTGATGGCCTTGACCAAGCTTTGACAGGCTCCAGCACAGAATTTATCCCTGGAACCGCCCTCGACCTTTCAAATGCCGCGGCAGTTAAGGCAAACTACGTTGATTTCCTCCACATGCTGAATAAATTTTTAAAGAAACTGGACGGAAAACCTTCCGTTATCGCTAGTAACTCAGACATGATTACAGCAATTCAGCTTTGCGCTCAGTTGGCTGGACGTTATCAAATCTCTACTAATGAATTTGGAGAGCAAGTTGAATCATACAATGGCATTCCTTTGCTTGATTTGGGTGAGAAAGCAGGAACAAATGATCCTGTAGTAGCGACAAATGGCGCCGGAGAAGCACCGCTTTTCGCTATGCGTCTTGGTTTGGACGGATTCCACGGTGTATCTATGGCAGGCGTAGCGCCTGTTCAGACGTGGTTGCCTGACTTCACTACTGCGGGAGCTGTGAAAACGGGTGAGGTGGAAATGGTTGCGGCCGTGGCACTGAAAGCAACGAAGGCAGCCGGAGTAATGCGTAAAATAAAAGTTTCCTAGGGAGGAATAGATCATGGCTAAAGTAATTGCACCAAATAAGGAATACACAGGGTTGTCTGCAGGTGTTGCTTTCGCAAATGGCGTGGGTGAGACAGACAACCCTCATTTGCTGAACTGGTTCGAGTCGAAGGGCTACGAGGTTGAGAAGGATCCCGTAGATCAACCTGATGATGTACCTGATCTTAATCTGGAGCCTGGTGATATCACAGGTGGTAAAGCAACGGATCTGCCCGCTGATCCGCCTGAAGATAAATCGGCAAAAAGCACTAAAGCCGGAAAGTAGGTGCCATATGCCCTACGCTACACCGGATGAATATGAACTGTATGGGGACGGCATGATTCCGGCTGAGGACTTGAATAAGGTTCTTAGTCGGGCATCCGATCAAATAGACAGCCTGACCTATAATCGCATCGTTCAACGCAATCTGGACGGCCTGACAGCCTTTCAGCGGGGGAATGTGGTCAAGGCAGTATGTCAACAAGCGGATTTCCAGTTCCAATATGGGGATTACTTGGACTTCCCTCTCTCTGGATACTCCGCAGGTAGTGTCAGCGTGTCATTTAAGGCCGTTGAAGGTGCTGGTGGGGTTAAGACTACCGAAGGTGTTACAAACCTGCTGAGAGCCACAGGGTTGATGAATAGGGGGCTATGCTGATGCGGGGTAAGTTTCCATTTCCACATTGGATTTTGAAGACACCGGTTCAGGTGTTTCGTACCAAATTGTCAGAGGATGGGGAGCCTGTCGAGGAATTAATCTTTGACGGGCTTGCTTGTTATGACGAGAAGATGCGTCAGAAGTTGGATAAGGAACGTCGCTTGGTTACACTGTCCGGCAAAGTGATTCTTCGTGGTGATATATTGCCTGGAGAACTGATTGAGGGCTTTGTCCGGGTTGGTGGAACCGATCGAATCATATTCAGCGCTTCAAGGCCGCAGCATCCAGACGGCAGCGTCTTTTCTACGGAATTGGAGCTGAGCTGATGGTTAAAGTGAAAGTGACGATGGATCCCAGGGCAATGCGTGACATCGCAAATGCTCCGTTGAAAGCACTGGAGCAAGTCGCCAACGGGAAAGCAGAAAGCATCCTGACCGAGATTGCGAACGCTCAGGTCGTGCCAAAACAAACAGGTGAGCTGGAACGTAGTGCCTGGGTAGATACTACGGGGCTCAAAAAGGGCAAGGTCAAGATTGTGTATGACACGCCATATGCACGCCGTCTTTACTGGCATCCAGAATACAACTTCCGCAGGGATAAGAACGCCAACGCCCAAGGGTTGTGGCTGGAAGCTTGGCAACAAGAGCAGAAGGGTTGGATACGTAAGACGTTTGAAAAGCTGATCAAGAAGTTCGGGGGTGGATTTATCAAATGATGCTGTCCGAGATTCGGGATTGGCTGAAAACACAGATCGATTCCCCAAATTGGTACATTGGCAAGATTGATGGGAAAAAGGAACAGTCCATAGGGGTTTACAACCGGAACACCGGACAGCCTTTCATTGCCATCGGAGGGCTGGAGAACACCAGCTATGCCAGCAAGTCCATATCCATCCTGGTGCACTGGTCAAAGAATGCAGATACAGCGGAGCGTAAGGCCCATGAGGTCTATGCTGCGCTATTTGGTCGTTCTGATGGCGAGATAGCAGGGCACCGCGTCATTGCCTTTGAGATGCGGACACCATGGCCTATTGATGTGGGGACAGATGATGCAGGGATTTACGAATATGTGATTGAGACAACGATTTATTACGAGAGGTAGGGGATTGATTTGCTGAAACTTGACTTGCAATTGTTCGGGGGCACTGGTGTTTTCCCGGTTCATAACAATATTTTCAAAGTTGGTATCAAAGGCCGTGAGTCTACAGATACGGATATGAAGACAATCAAGGATTTGGAGAATTTTGCTCCAGCAATTGACGGTAACACCGAAGAATGGAGTGCGATGGACCAAGCGGGTTGGACGAGACGGGCGGTGACGGGTAAATCCCTGTCCTTCAGCTTCAGCGGCAAGCGGAACTATGGCGATCCAGGTAATGACTATGTTGCAGGCTTGATGTTGGGGACGGGGCAAGAAGTTGAAACCATCTTCGAATGGACCATGCCGTCCGGAGCAAAGTTGACCATGAATTGCGTCATTAACTTGACCACGCCAGCAGGCGGCGATTCGACCAACATTGACGGTCTGGAATTCGAGCTGCTGTCTGATGGTAAGCCTGATTTTGAGAAAGCACCAACCACACCATAATTCAAACCAAGGGGGATTTTAAGATGGCCAACATTATTAATCTTACTGATAAATTTACAACAGACGAGGTAGCATCCATTCAGATCGGAAATAAAAAGTATCCTATCAACAATTCCGTTGAAGCTGTACTGGGTTTTGAAGAACTGGCAAATGACGCTTCCGTGAAAGGGCTCCTGAACGCAATTGAAGGGTCCTTGAGCGAGAAAGCCGTTACAGAAATCGGTGTTAGAAAAATGGGCGTTGGAAACTTGAAAGTGCTTATGACGGGTCTGGTTGCTGCTATGCAGGGATTAACCTACGAGGAAGCCGCTGCCCGATTTCGACAATAATGCCGCGCCGGAAAACTGGTACGATTTGCGCGAGGACTGGTCCTTGATTGAAGCCAGCCTTGCCAAACAGTACGGTATCCGCATCCGGCAGCACGGGGATATGCCGTGGGAAGAATTTTGTACATTGGTTGGGGGCCTTATGCCAGATACACCGTTGGGAAGCATTGTTACGATCCGAGCGGAGAAGGACCCGAAGACAATCAAGGGATTCAGCGCGGATCAGCGTCGCATTTACAATGACTGGCGTAAACGACAAGCAGACCAGAAGTTGACTGATCCTGAGAAGTTAGATCAGGAGATGAAGAGTCTGGAAGCGGCAATGGCCCGGATGTTTGGGGGTGGGTAGATGGCTAGTGCAGGAAGCGTAGATTTAGACCTAGGGCTCAATTATGGGCCGTTTCAAAGTCAACTTAACGGAATCGCTGGTACAGCTACCAACCTCGTCGGCGGGGCCTTTAGGGGCCTTGGCGGCATCATTGCTGGAGCATTCGCAGTTCATAGCATAAAAGAGTTTGGTAAAGAAGCCATTAACCTGGCTTCGGATCTGGCCGAAGTGCAGAACGTAGTTAACGTTACGTTCGGTGCCATGACTAGCCAAATTAATAACTGGTCCACTAACCTGATTGACAGCTTTGGTTTGTCGGAGCTGGCAGGGAAGCGATATGCATCCACTATGGGTGCCATGCTCAAGTCATCCGGGATTTCCGGTGAAGCCATGAAACAGATGTCTGTCAAGTTGACGGAATTATCTGCTGACATGGCTTCTTTTTATAACATCTCGAATGACGTGGCCTATCAAAAAGTATTTAGCGGTATGGTCGGTGAGACTGAGCCGCTGAAGCAATTGGGTGTCAATATGTCTGTGGTCAATATGGAAGCCTACGCGATGTCCCAGGGCATCACGAAATCATGGCTATCCATGACCCAATCTGAACAAGCCATGCTTCGGTACGGATACTTGCTACAGGTAACAGCCGATGCTCAGGGCGACTTTGCCCGTAATGGTCAGAGCTGGGCGAACCAAATTAGAATCATGGGCGAACAGTGGAACATCTTTAAAGGCACGATGGGTGCTGGCTTTATCAACATTTTGGCACCGATCGTAAAGGGGCTCAATTGGGTCATTGCCAAGCTGCAGATTGCAGCAGCCTATTTCAAAGCATTCACGGAATTGGTATTTGGTGACGCCGTAAACGCTGGTGGTGCTGGAATGACCGTGGCTACGGATGCAATGGGCGGTATGGGTGATGCAGCAGCGGCCGCAGTTCCTGCTGTAGAAGATACAGGCAAAGCGGCTGAGAAGGCAGGCAAGAAGGCGAAGAAAGCCGGAAAAGACATGAAGGGCAGTCTGGCCGGATTCGATCAGTTGAACACACTGGCACAATCCGCGGCGTCCGCTCTGGATGATGCAGGGTCAAAAGCTAAGGGAGCAGGCGCTGGAATAGGCGGTCTGGGTGCAATGGCTGGGTTCGGTGACCTGGACTTGGGCACACCTTCAATTGAGATCGATCCGATCAAGCAGCAAGTGGCAGCCTTCTTGGAAGACATCAAATCCCGATTTAGTAAAGCCTGGGCGTATATCTCTTCGGGCTGGGGCGAAATGCGGCCGGCACTGCAACCGTTCATTGATATGATGGTGCCTATTCGTCAATCGGTATCAAACATGGGCAAGACGTTCTTGGATCTGAAAGACAAGGTTCTTGTTCCGATGGCCAAGTACATTTTGGGTGACTTTATCCCAAAAATCGTTACTGGATTCGTTAAGTCATTCGCTCCTGTCATTGCTAAGCAGATCGTATGGACATTTGATTTCTTGGATCGGGCATTCCGGAATTCCACGGATCAAGCCATTAAGCTGTGGGAAAACGTCTGGTTGCCGAGTTTGGAGAAGGTGAAGAACGCCTTTGTTACCAATATGCCTTTAATCGCGGCAGCCCTGCAAAGCCTGCTGGATGGGACACTTAATCCATTTACAGACTTCATGATGAACGACTTTGCAATTCCGGTATCTACGGTGTTGGCAGAAACGCTGGTACCCATTTTCACAGATACACTGGTCTGGGCCATTGACACGTTCACCAAGACGTTCACCAACGCAGTCAACCATATCAACGATCTATGGTCTGGGACGTTGAATCCAGCATTAGAGAAGTTCAGGGATATGTTCTTGGACATCATTCCGCAGATCGGGAAATCATTTTCTGACTTGCTGAATGGTACGATAAAGCCATTTGTGGACTATGCCTTGAATGACTTCATCATCCCGATTGCCGCGAAGATTATTGATACGCTGGTACCAGTGTTTACAGACACGTTGGTTTGGGCTTTCAAGGAAGCAGCCAACACGTTTGAATGGGCGGTCAAGCTGATCAATGACATTTACAACACGGTACTCAAGCCTGTGTTTGATCTGATCAAGAAAATCGTTCTGGACACGCTGGAGACGATTAAAGGCTTGTGGAATAAATACGGAGCCGAAATGCTTGCGAAGCTGACGGAGTTTATGACCAATACACGGAATCTGTTCCAGAAGCTTTGGGACGATATCCTGAAACCGATCATAGAGCCGTTCCTCAAAAAGCTGAATGAAATTTGGGACGGTACACTCAAGGGGATTATCAAGCAAATCGGTGAATTGGTCATGAAACTGTTTAACGCTGCATTGGACATCTACAACAAGTTCATTGTGCCATTGATCAGTTATGTCATTGACAAACTGGCTCCAAGCTTCACGAAGGGCTTTAACATCATACTGAACATCGTGACAACGGTCATTGAGAGCGTAGGCGGGATCATCAAGGGGTTGCTGAAAACACTTGGCGGCGTCATTGATTTTGTGGCGGGTGCCTTCACGGGTGACTGGAAGAAGGCATGGACCGGAGTTAAGGATATCTTTGGCGGCATATTTGATTCCTTGTACAGCTTGGTCAAAGCACCGCTGAACCTGATTATAGACGGCATTAACAAGGTTATCGAAGGATTCAACAGCTTGAGCGTAAGCATTCCTGAGTTTGAGGTCTTTGGTCAGAAGGTCGGCGGGGGTAACATTGGGGTACCACAGATCCCGAAAATTCCGAAGCTGGCAAAAGGCGGTTTGGCCTACGGGCCGACACTTGCCATGGTCGGGGATAACCGGGGAGCTTCCGTTGACCCAGAAGTCGTGTCGCCGTTGTCCAAGCTTCAAGACATGATCGGTGGGAACAATCAGCCGATGGTGGAAATATTGCTCCTGATTTTGGACGCGATTCGAAACGGAGACAAACAGACCGTCATCCAGCTCAACGGTACGGAGTTGGGGCGGGCTACCGTATCCGCCATAAATGACATCACAAGGCGTCAAGGCCATTCACCATTAACGACATAGGAGGGATGCAGATTGGAAATCAAAATTAATGGTCAAGTGATTGCCGCTTATCCTTCCACGTACCAGGTGACGGTGCTTGACTTGGATGACGCTAATTCATCGGTACGTACTGCAAACGGAACCTTGAACCGGGACCGGATAACAGTCAAACGGCAGATAGACATGACTTGGGGGATGCTGACATGGGCAGAAATGTCCTCCATCCTTCAATCCATGTCCAATGTGTTTTTTGATTGCACTTATCCAGATCCGATGACAGGTAAGCATGAAACAAAACGGATGTATGTCGGCAATCGGCCTGCACCGTTCAGTGTGATGAGTGGCGGCGTCATGTACTGGAACGGGCTCAAATTGACGCTGACGGAGAGGTGATTGGATGTTTCCTATATCGCCACTTTACAAGGATTATTTAAGACGGCCAGACCGGGAATTTATTGTCAAGGCTCTGGTGGGCAATGAGGAATACGATAGCAGTAGGATTGTAGATTTCAGTATAGAGAACAGTTTGAGCCTGACAGAAGGGTTCGAGATTGGAACGTCTATTCCTTCCAAACTGACTATTAAGTTACGAACTAATGAGATCATCCCAGCGAATGCACGTATCGTGCCGTACCTGTCCTTGTCTCTCGCTGGCCTGACTTGGCTGGAAGCCCAATACCCATGGAAAGACATGAACTTGACTTGGACGGGCTCAGGAACAGACTGGTTGCCGCTGGGTGAGTTCTTCGTTGACGGCCGGGAGAAGATCAATGACGTATGGACCTTTACCTGTTATGACAAGCTGGTCTTTGCGGATGTGGCTTACATATCATCCTTGACTTATCCGACCACGCAGCGTGCTGTGTTCAACGAAATTTGTAACCGTTTGGGCTGGACGTATGATAGCAGCGTAGTTATAAATTCCAGTTACCGCATACAGGCAGGGCCAGCAGGGTACACCATGCGCCAGGTACTGGCCTATATCGCTTCTGCCAATAGCGCAAGCATTTATATTGATAAAGCGGGTACGCTCAAATTCAAGCGGTTCACAGCTTCCGAAAACCCTGTGTTTGACATGACCACGGCCGATTATGTGACTGTCAAACAAACGAATCCGGTAAAGACGTATACGCGGGTTGTGGTTACATACAACACGGAGGACGGCTTGCAGTATGAAGCGGGTACCGGGGATGAGAATCATACACTGTATGTAGAAAATCCATTTGCTACGCAGGCGGTCACGAATGGCCTTCTAACAACACTGAATGTGTTTTCCTACTTACCTCTTACTATGGATGCGAGAGGATACCCACAGCTTGAACAAGGTGACGTTATCGGGTTTGAACAGCAAGAGGGCACGACATGGGATGAAACGGTATCCACTTGGCAGGATACGAATATTCCATGGGATGGCGTTGTCAGGTACAAGACCATTATCCTGCATCAAGTATTCAATTTTGCAGGCGGTTTGAAGATGAGCCTGGAAGCGCCGTCTGTGTCCGAACAACGCAGTGAGTTTATCGTTGAAGGCAGCCTAACGCAACAAGTAAACAAGCTGAATAAGGATGCCATCAAGGAAGGTAAGTCCTATTATGGGGCGACTATTACACGTACTGAGGGATTGATCATTGAACGGGAGGATCACAAGAGTAAAGCGGTTTTCAACTCAGATGAATTGACCTTCTACCGTGGATCGGACAAGGCCCTTTGGTTTGACTTGCCAAGTAACCGATATAAATTCAATGGTACTCTGGAAGCCGTGGATGGCGTGTTCAGCGGGACCTTGCAGGCGGCTGGTGGAACATTCACGGGGGACCTTCGAGCGGCAGGCGGAACATTCACCGGGACCTTGCAGGGTGTTAATGGTACGTTCAGTGGAACACTCCAGGCCGCTAACGGAACATTCCACGGCACGTTGATTGCTGGACGGGTTGAGGGCGGCGAGATCATTGGTTCGTACATTCAAGGTGCAGATATCCTTGGTGCTCGGATCCGGACAGCGGCTAGTGGAGACCGCATTGAGCTTGATCCAAATGGATTCACCTTCTATGACTCTGGCAATGCACGCCGGGTCACATTAGGTACCAATCCATCAGCCAACATTTCTGGACACACATACTACAGTTCTAGTGGACAACCACAAGGTTTGATCTATGCTGTTTCAAGCGAAATGCATGTGATCGGGAATAATGGTTTGTTGGTAGGTGCCACTTCCGGGCTTACAACTCTACAAGGTAGCGTTAATTTTACTGGAAGGGTAACGGGGATAAATTTGGGTATCAGTCAGATCACTGGCCTTCAGAATGAAATTAATGCTTTGTGGACGGCTATAAGTGGCAAAGCCTCCTCTAGCCATACTCATACCGTTTCTGTGCCAAATCATAATCATGGCAATCCGCAAAATGCTACATCTGGTGGAGGAACCTTTACGACATCTATTCCGTAAGGTATCATAATAGGTAAATTGAACCAATTACGGAGGTACGGACATGAAGAAGTTTGCACATAAAGTTGCGTATATCGCTGGTGGTATTATTATAGGCGTAGTTTTTTCGACATCGGCAGGGGCTTTTGCAGATACAGTTAAAAGCATGGTCGGTAAAAAGGTTATGGGAGAATACACAGTTGTAGTAGATGGAAAGAAATTGTCAGACAAGGGAGCTGTGATCGACTCCAGAGCTAACGTCCCAGCTCGTGCCTTGTCTGAAGCATTGGGGGCTGATGTGTCTGTGAGCGGCAAAACGATTACGATTACTTCTCAAACAGAAGAATCAACTGCAGGATCTGATACGGGTGTTACCCCTATTGCAACTACTAACAAATATACAGGTCAGTCAAAGTCTAGTCTTGAAGAGCAGAAGCGTGTTATTTTGGAGGTTGTCCTAGTTCCTACTAAGACCGGCAGAGAAGAAATTTTGAAAGAGATCTCCCTCCTCAATGAACAAAAGGATAGAGGGGTACCTGTTACTAATCTCGAGTCATTTGAGAAACAATTGGCTAATTATGATGCAGATATCGCTAAATACGAATCCGATCTGAAGCTGATCGACGAAGCCTTGAAGACAGCAAAATAATATCAATATTACAGAGAGTCCATATGAGTGGGCTCTTTTTTGTTGCCCAAAAAGGAGTGAACAGCATGGATGAACAGCGATTACGCGAGATTATCCGCGAGGAATTGACTGCCCATGACGAACGGGTCAAAGGCGAAACGGTGACGATCCGGGTCAATGATCAGATGAAGGGCGCCATGCTTGAAATCATGAAGAATATGAAGTGGGGTGTCCCAAGTGAAAATTAAGAAAGTATTAGAACTATCGGTGGATGTCAGCGACATTTTCCGTGAGAGCCCATTAGTGACCCGCGCCATGCTGGAGACGTTGACAACCCTTGAATCTCAGGTGGCATTCCTTCGGGCAATCCGGCAGGACGTTGACACGCTATTGAAAGGAGCTGAAGCAAATGGCGAACCGTTACGCGAATCTGGAAGGAAGTAAAAAGATCAGTGAGGATTTCGGAAACATCAATATCGGGTTTGACCGTGTGCAGGCTGAGATGGACACCAAAGGTACGCCAGCCGATGCCCAGGCTAAAGCCGATGCAGCTAAGACGGCAGCCATTGCCGCGGCTGCTGCTGATCTGGCTGCACATAAGGCACGCGGGGCAGATGAGCATCCCACGGCAAAGGGAAATGCCGCAGGGTTCATGAGTGCTGCCGACAAGCTCAAATCTGATGCCAGCACCAGTGCCGCAACCCCTGACACACTTATGCAACGTGACGCCGCAGGTCGTGCAAAGGTAGCGGCTCCAGCGGCAACAGATGACATTGCCCGGAAGGCAGAGACAGACGCCGTACAATCCAATCTGGACAGCCATACGGGGGATACAGTAAAGCACGTCACACAGGCTGAACACGACAAACTGAACGGTATTGCTGCAGGCGCAGAGGTTAACCAAAACGCATTCAGCAAAATTAACGATGTCGCTGCCGGTTCTAAAACGGACACAGTTACTTTGGTCGGCGGTACGGGTATAACCATTACCACCGATCCAGCGAACAAGCGTGTTTCCTTCACAGCGACTGGAGAGGCGACACCTGGACCACACGCCTTATCCCATATCCAAGGTGGTACCGATGTAATTCCTGATGCAGAGACAGGCGGCGTATCTGGACTTATGAGCGGGGCCGATGCACAGTATCTCAGGGTGGGTGTACCAGAGCGCTTTGACGAAATTGAGGAATATGTGGCTGATCAAATTGCAGCTATCCCACCTGTGAATGACGCTACGCTCACAGACAAGGGTATCGTCCAACTATCTAAGTCCACAACTGGCGATAGGGATACCATAGCAGCTACGGAATCTGCTGTAGGTGCCGTACAACATCAAGTCGGTAATCTGGCTGAATTACAGACCACAGACAAGGACAACCTGGTTGATGCGCTCAACGAGGTTTTTACGCATGTCGATGAGGGGAAAGAGATCGTCAAAACCGCCGTCATCGTCAAAGGGGGAACGGTAGCAGGGACTTCCCCACACTCTTTTGCAGAGCTTGTAGACGGGATCGGGACGATCGAGACAGCCACGGTAATTAATGGTCAAATAAAGCGGAAAGTTGTTTACGCAGAAAATATCAACGGTAATGACCCTATCTATGCAGTTCCTCAAATCGGTGACATCGTTGAAATATCAGACAAACCGTCAGGTTCTTATAGCAGAGGTGTGGCGTATAGTCGAGATGGAAGTTATATGGCTTGTGTTTTAGGTGTATCGCCTTTTGTTGTCATATACAAAATAACAGACGGTATGTACACAAGACTTCCTGACCCTGCCATATTACCAACAGGAGATGCGTATTCGGTAGATTTTAGTCCAGAGGGAGACTTAGTTGTAGCGCATGCAAATGCACCGTATATCACGATTTACAAACGTAGTAGTGACACATTTACGAAGCTGCCCAATCCCTCCGTTTTGCCGGCAGGAGCGGGTAACGTAGTTGCCTTTAGCCCAAATGGTGTTTATATGGTTGTGGGGCACCAAGGCATCCCTCTTCTCACTGCTTACAAACGTTCAGGTGATACTTTTAAGTCGATAACACTAACAGGACATCCGAGTGCAGTGTATGGTATATCTTTTAGTCCAGACGGATTCTATTTGGCATTAGCGCATACAACAACTCCATTTGTTACTATCTTTAAGCGTAATGATGACACATTCACAAAGTTACCCAACCCAGCAGCATTGCCAACAGGGAACGGGAAATCTGTTAGTTTCAGTCCAGATGGAGGCATATTGGCAGTCGCCTTAGAAGTATCTCCGTTTATAGCGCTGTACTCCCGATCTGGAGACGTATTTACTAAAATGGTTAACCCTGATGCATTACCCTATGGTTATGCTACCAAAGTGGTATTTAATACCGAGGGAGATATGTTTGCTGTATCTCACTACGGAACACCTTTTATAGCAGTTTATAGACGTGAAGGCATTTCCTTTATCAAAATGAATAACCCAACCACTTTACCGGGAGGTGCTGGCTTGGGTGTTGCTTTTAGTCCTGATGGAATAAATTTATCTGTAGTAGGTTCAGGCATTCCAAATCACACAACGTACGAAATGTCATTACAAGCGTTTATGAGCAACAACTCACTGAGTAATGTAAAATCGGGTCAAAGTTTGGGATATGCTTTGGAAACTGGCATTACAGGAGACAAAAAAGATGCAATCATCATTTGGAGGTAGATAGTATGTTATTTTACGTACAATTAGACGGTGAAGTCATTCGGGATGTTATCCAATACGAACATGAGGGTTACCAACCAGTTGAATTATCAACGCCGCTACCGCTGGGCATAAACGCAGGCTATTACCGTTTGCAAGATGGTGTCCCGGTATTGGATCAAGCGCTCAAGGATGAAGCGGATAAGGCAATGCGTCCAGCCGATTACGTTGAGCTGGAACGCAGGCTGTCAGCTTCCGAAGCCGAGAATAAAAAGCTGGCTGAGGAAAGCAATGCGAACCAACTGGCGCTCATGGAGCTCCACATGCTGGTACTGAGTGTATTGCCTCATGAGGGTTAAGCTTGCTCAGTTGCTGATCCGTTGGGCTGTAGCACTCATGAGAGGGGGTGACACCATGTTAGCTGTATACGTAATGATGATCCATAAGGGATTGATCGAATTGGATTCTGTACCAGTTCAAAGCCGTGATAAAGTGGCTGCTGCGCTGGAAGCGGCGGGGATGGACGAAAACGGCAATATCGTATAACAGGCGTTCCGACATCGGAGCGCTATTTTTATGCCCTCTGGAGTGCTCAGGGGGCTTTTTCATATTAGTCAGACGGGGGATATGGAATTGGAAAACGTATGGAAATGGGCTTTGGCCGTGGGTAGTTGGTCGGTGTCTTATTTATTTGGGGGTTGGTCTGCTGTGCTTGGAGTGTTATTGGTGTTTGTGATTTTTGATTATTTAACAGGGGTTGCCGCTGGTTGGATGTCAGGTGAGCTTAGGAGCAAAATCGGGATGTTCGGCATCGCCCGTAAGGTATTTATTTTTGCCATGGTGGCTGTCGGTCACTTGGTGGATGGCATCCTGGGCGATGGGCATTTGTTCAGGGATACGGTAGCGTTTTTCTATATTGCGAATGAGCTGCTTTCCATCACTGAAAATGGCGGGAAAATGGGCGCGCCAATCCCGGCAGTAATTAAGCAAGCAATCGAAGTCCTGAAGGGCAAAGGCGGCAACGATAACGATAGAGGAGCTGGTACAAATGTATAAAGTATGGATTGATGCAGGACACGGCGGTAAGGATCCTGGAGCTGTTGCAAATGGATTGTTAGAAAAGGACATCGCACTAAAGGTGTCGCTCGGGATCAAGGCGCGCCTGGAGTCGTTATATGAGGATGTGCAGGTGTTACTCTCTAGATCCACGGACGTATTCCTGGAGCTTCGCGATCGGACAACCAAAGCGAACGCTGCAGGTGCAGACATCATGGTATCTATTCATTGCAACGCTGGTGGCGGCAAGGGAGGTTTCGAGACGTTCAGGTATGCATCTGCTTCACTGAATAGTATCAAGCTGCAGGGAGCTCTCCATAAAGCGATTATGTCCAAAGTCGGCGGTATCGACCGTGGCCAGAAGGCACAGAACCTTCACATGGTCCGTGAATCCAAGATGCCGGCAGTCCTGACAGAAAACCTGTTTGTCGATGTGGCAGCTGACGCGGATCGGTTGAAGCAAGCGAGTGTGATCGATGCAATTATCGATGGCCATGTCCAAGGAATTGCTACATATCTGGGGCTGAAGAGTAAGGGAAAGGAGGTCAAGCCAGTGATACAGGAGCGCAACATTAACGTGCCAAGTAAATGGGCTGAGACGACGTGGAAGGAAGTAACGGATAAAGGATTCTTCGACGGTACTCGTCCGGGTGCAACCGTTACTCGTGAGGAGCTGGGGACCGTGGTTAGTCGGTTGTTGAAAAAGATTGAATAATTAGGATAATTGTGGTAACATTATGTTAAATCCGAAAGCATCGGTAAAAAAGGCTCCACTGGCATATTGCTAGTGGAGCTATTTTATTTCTTTAGAAATTAGCAGTACTAAAGATATATACAGATGTTACCGATATATTTATACAAGAGGCAGGAAACCTAACAAAAAAGTCGAATAGATGTTTTAGAATACATAATTTTAAAGAATGGAGTTAGATAATTATGGACTCTGCACAAAACTATAATCAAGTAAAAGAAATACTAACTAGTTTAGATTTAAATTACGAGGAGATTGAGAATGATTTCAAGCTATTGTTTGAGGGAAATGATGTTCCAATGAACGTAACTATATCTGTAGATAGCGAATTCTACAGAGTGGAAGCATATCACCCAAGCAGAATTCCTTCAGAGAAGATTTCCAGTCTTTCGGTATTTTTCAGCCTTTTAAATCCTCATTTTAGAATGGGACACTTTCTTGTATATACTTCGACAAACGAAGCTGTATTCAGAGCTACTGGTATGTTCGAAGCGACGACTGAGAATATCGAAAGTCTTATAGCACTGAGCTTGAGAATGATTGAAAATCATCTTAAATCTATTACGAGTATTATTTTTGGTGAATCCAAACCACACGAAGTTTATGATCAAATCTTTAATCAATATATAAATGAGGAGACGGTTGAAGTTTGAAAAATGCAAATTTTCCAGACAAAGTTTATCACGGTACAACCGATCTCCATCATGCTTCATTAAGTAAGGAGATAGATGTTAAAGTCAAAGGTGCCAATCCAAGGCCGGATTTTGGTCCTGGGTTCTACACTACCAGTAATTACCAACAGGCTATGAGTCAAGCTATAAAGAAGGCTGGAGTTGCTAATATACAACAGAAACATACGGGTTCTAATAAGCTAGTCCGGCCCATAGTATTTGAGTATGATCTGTTGATTGATCCAGAGAAACTACATATGTGTAAGATATTTGGTTCTCCGGATGAAGAGTGGGGTAATTTTGTATTAACCAATAGAACACACACGCTTTACTGTGAGCAGCATAATATAAATCAGAGTATACCAATGGTTTATGGACCCTTGGCAGATGGATATCCCAATATTACTATGTTGCTTGCGGATCTAAAAAAGAATAAAATTACCTTAGAGACAGCAAGGTTAAGTTTAATCCCTAAAGATATTGGGAATAAATTTGAAAATCAGCTATCATTTCATACAAAAGAAGCTACAAATTTTTTGAAATTCCGGAATATAAAGAGGTGATGGATAGAGTATGAATTACAGTGCTGAGTATGTTGAGAAAAAACTTAGAGAATTGGTGCTCGAATCCATCACACTTCAATTCGGATATCAGGATGAGCAAGCAAAAGATTTGGTGGATCATTCATCTTTTCCTCTGATTTTGAAAGATGACCCCGATTTTGTGGGGCATTATCCTCCTGAGTATTGGGCAGAATACATTTTAGACGAATGCAAATTATTTGATGGAAGAAATTAAAAAAGAGCCCTGTTCACCTTCAATGGTCAGCAGGGCTCTTTTGGTTTATCTACTCAATTTGTAAAGGCAATACTGATTCAACGAAACATTCTCCGCAGCCGCACATTTCACAGCTGACAGTGTAGGCACTTCGGAACCGTACAACTATCTGCTAAAAAATCGGATTTTTAACAACCCAAATTCCAAGCGCTTGAGATTGTAAGAGGCCCTACCAGTATGTATCTGGAGGGGCCGTTTTGTTTATTTAATTCCCAATGCTTCCTTGACTGAGTTTTGCAGAAGCTGAGAGAAATTCAGTTCAGCATCCTTGCCGGCATCCCGCAGCCATTGCGGAACTGTACAGTTTACTGTGACAGACTTATTTGCCGCTGCATCACGGTATGGAGGTAGAAATACCTCAACAAATACAATCCGGTCACTGGCATCGTTTAACTCAATGTCATCTGGATCGGAAGGCACGGGAATTGCCATATTATTATGCTCCATCTCAAGTATACAGTCGATCAGCATGTTTTTGGCATCTTTAACAGCTGTTTGAATGTTAGGGGCAAGCACCGCTGTACCTGGCACGTCTGGAAAGTACAAACCGACCCCACCGTCATCTGCTTTTTCAACCACCGCAGGAAATATAAATGTGTTCACCAATTTATCTAACCTCCTTAATATTATTTTATTATTATTGATATCAACAACTTATCGCAGAAAAAATTATTGATAACAATAACTTAATGCTAAAAAAATGTCAGTACATTATTCAGCTTTTGGGCGATTATTGAATTATGAAATTCAATTTTTAAGCAGTAATCAACCACGCTAGGATAATATAAATGTGAGTATCAATTTATCTAGCTCCCTTAATACTTATTTTTATTCTTGTCGTCTTCGTATATAGAAGATGACGAACCGGTCTATGCCGGAGGCAAGCGATGGCCTAAGAGAAGGGAGGGGTTAAAAAATAACCCCTGATGACTTCTCGATGCTTTTGAGTGTGCCAATCGGTATCGTCTGACCACTGTTGTGGAAACTGATGATAGCAAATCTGGATGGATCATCTTTATGTATCCATTTACTATGGCTTCCGCCGCCAGTGTGTGAAGGGGATTTTATAAATCCTTCTTCTTTTAACCGTTTGAGCACTTCTCGTACCGTTCGCTGTTTCGGCATCGTTTACCTCCTTTCTATATTATGATTATAGCACGTGTTATTATGCGTGTCAAATAAAAACGCGTGTAAATATACGCATTATCGAGAGTTGCAGCAGTGAACATATAAAAGCTTAAAGCCCATAGGATAACCTGGGGTTAACTTATTTCTACTATTATAAAGGGGCAGTCATGGGGCAATTAATTGTGTGTTCAACAATTGTATGCGCTGTTCATGACTGCCCCATGCAGTTGGAATAGCGGTATATCTATCTTTTGACTGTGTAAGACTATCACGGGATAGGGTGAGAATCAGCCTTCCAAGCTAATAGCGTGGGTTCGATTCCCATCACCCGCTTAATGAAGCAGTACCGGAGCCCTTGCGATGCAGGGGCTTTTTCTATTGCGCTAAAGGAAATCCCGTGGTAACAGCGATCAGAAGATTGTTCTGTTTTCGGAGTGGCGAGTAAGTAAGTATTCTTTAGTTTAATGTATATACCCTTTGCTTTTTTACAATGATCTGGTACAATAACGGAGAAATTGATACTACACATGAATGAGAGGTAACCATACGTCCCATGAAGTAAAACACATGAATTGAACCCCAGTTAACTGCAGACGGTTTTATGACGCAGTCAGCCAGAGCGGCTGAGCAATGAGGGGATTCGTGTGTCCAAATTCAGCTATGGGAAAAGGTATGGAGCAAGTAAGCCATTGAGGTTTATTTGTACCCTGTATTTTGGGTTTCTTTGTTCATGCCGTAGCTTACCTTAGATCTGTCTTTGAATGCTTGATCCAACCCTGAATTGCCAAACCGCCGGCTGATGCCAGCGGTTTTTTTGTTCAGCAAAAGGATGCAGGAAGGATGAGGCCTCATGATGACATTGGTACGCTTACATGAAGTATCAAAAGAGTGGAACGGTATTGAATTGTTTACAGGATTGAATTTGGAGATTAATGAGGGCGAACGACTCGCCATTTTGGGTCGCAACGGATGCGGCAAGACAACGTTGTTACGTATCATTTTGGGTGAGGAGCATGGTGGTGGACGGATTGAACGTCATATCCCTCAGCAGGAATGGGGGTTCATGCGCCAGCGCTCGGAGATTGAGACCGGGATGAATGTACTGGATGCGGTCCGGCGTGAGAGCGGTCAGATCTATGAATTGAAACGGAACTTGGAAGAACTGGAACAACGGTTGAGCATGAGCACTGAAGCGGATGAAGAGCTGATTGCAGCTTATACACAAGTGATGGAGCAATATGAACAGTTGAACGGTTATATGTGGGAGACTGAGGTAGAGAAAGTACTGACTCGCCTTGGATTATCCGCAGAGCATTGGAATAGACCCTATCATTCCTTGAGTGGTGGACAAAAAACAAAGGCTCGTTTGGCAGGGCTACTTGTCAGCAAACCCAAATTCCTGATCCTGGATGAACCGACAAATCATCTGGATGAGGGAAGCATGCGCTGGCTGGAAGAGTGGTTATCCTCATATGAAGGTACGCTGTTATTTGTATCACACGATCGTACGTTTATTGATCAGGTAGCAACAGGAGTCATTGAGTTCAGTCCAGATGCCCTGACCAAATACAAGGGAGGTTACTCCGACTATAAGATCCACAAAGAGCGTGAATTACGCGAACAGGAAACGATCTACCGCAGGCAGGAATTGGAACGTAAGGCGTTGGAAGAAACGATTCGAAATTATCAGGAATGGTTCCATAAAGCGCATAATTCGGCGACTGATGTGGAGGTGAAGATCACCCAGAGTTTCTACAAAGCCAAAGCCAACAAAAATATTTCACGTTACCATGCGAAACAAAAACAGCTGGAACGTTTGGAGCGGGAACGGGTGGATAAACCTCGTGAAGCTGCAAAGTTGAACATGGAATTACAGATGAATCCACTAGCTGCACGCCAGCTGCTTGCGCTGGAAGAGGTGAGTTTTTCATATACGGGAGACAAACCATTGCTACGCAATCTTCGAATTACTGTGGAACGCGGAGATCGGCTTGCTGTACGAGGTCCTAATGGAACCGGCAAGACAACACTGCTGAAGTTGATGATTGGTGAACTGGAACCTTCGCAAGGCAAGGTCACACGGCATCCACAGCTGAAAATCGGTTACTTTTCACAGGAGCTGGAAGGGCTTCCCGAAAATCTGACGCTGCTGGACAGCTTGCTTACCCTTCCATCCATGACACAAAGTGCGGCACGGACCATTCTGGGATGTTTCCTATTTTCCAGAGATGATGTATTCAAGCGCATTGGGGATTTGAGCATGGGGGAAAAGTGCAGAGTGGCATTTCTGAGACTGTATTTTGGCGGAGCGAATCTGCTGGTGCTGGACGAACCGACCAACTATCTGGACATCGATACCCAGGAAGTCATGGAAAATGTATTAAAACAAGCTTCAGGTGCTTTGGTGCTTGTGTCCCATGACCGGATGCTGACGAAGTCACTCGCGAATCGGTTATGCGATCTGGAGGCTGGTGGCATAGCAACTCTGTTTGAAGGAGGTGTGTCGGATTGGGAGCAGTCCACCAAACTTCGGGAGGTGGCGCTGGAGACCCGGGAATCCGATGACGAGCGGTTACGATTGGAGATGCGCCTATCGGAGTTGCTGTCTCCTGTGAGCACTGCTGGAAAAGACAGTCTGATACAGCCCGAGCATTCGAATGAGCGAGCAGTCGAGGCAGCTGAGATTCGCGAAATCCAGCAGCGCCTGAAACAATTGAAAGATAAGGGTGCAAGCATAAATTAGAACATGGACGGCTTGCTATTTCGATCTATTTTGCATATAATTATGAACGATCATCGATGATTACATCGATATAGGTAAGTGTTCAAAAAGATCGGTTTTCAGTACCAAGAAGATGGGATGAAGCTAGAAATGGAGTAGCGGAGCGTAGGAAAACTACGTGAGCAACTACAATGTTTCCGAAGGAAACATACTTCGTAAGCATTTGCTTATTCGGCTGAATGCCATATTCGACGCTGATGATGCCGTCAGGCATCATTCGTAATCAAAAGCGGACTTTTTGACAACCTCTAGAGGTTTAACTTAAAAGCAAACGTGATGATGGAGATAAGTAAGCAGTGCCTCTGGACAGGGAGGAAGCGCCGTAGATTGAGAGCGTTTCTGTAGAACAAGGCTGCCGAAATTCACTCCGAAGCGGTTCCCTGAACCTGTTTGTGTGCAGACACAGAGGCAACAGTAGGGGCAAACGGTTAACGGTCGTTATTCCGTACAAAGTGAGACAGAACCAGTTGCAGGCCAGAAGGGCCACGCAGCAATGGATGTCTAACAAGGGTGGTACCACGGTCTTTTCGTCCCTTCAGGGGAGAGAAGGCCTTTTTTTGTTGCAAAAACACCACAAAAAGGGGGCAATTACACATGAAAGAACGTTTAGAGGCATTGAAGATCGAAGCGCTGGAGCAGTTGTCTGGTGTGAATGATCCGCAGACGCTCAGTGATCTGCGTGTAAAGTATTTGGGGAAAAAGGGTGCATTGACTGAAATTTTGCGTGGTATGGGTGCACTTAGTGCGGAGGAACGTCCAGTTATTGGTCAAGTAGCCAATGATGTTCGGGCTGCCATTGAGGAAGTCATCGACAGCAAGCAGGATCAGTTCCAGAAGGAAGAGACGGCGAAGCGTCTGCAATCCGAGAAAATTGATGTGACTCTGCCAGGACGTCGTGGACGTCAAGGCGGACTGCATCCACTGACCAAAGTGGTACAGGAGATCGAAGATATTTTCATCGGTATGGGATACCGCGTTGCGGAAGGTCCTGAAGTCGAAATGGATTATTACAACTTTGAAGCATTGAATCTGCCGAAGAATCACCCGGCGCGCGATATGCAGGATTCCTTCTATGTTACCGAAGACTTGTTGATGCGTACCCATACATCTCCGGTTCAAGTACGTACCATGCAGAGCATGAAGGGCGAAGTGCCTGTCAAAGTCATCTGCCCAGGTAAAGTATACCGCCGTGATGACGACGATGCGACGCACTCTTTCCAATTCAATCAGGTTGAAGGTTTGGTCATTAGCGAAAACATTCGTATGAGCGATCTGAAAGGAACCCTGTTGCAATTCGTGCGCGAAATGTTCGGTTCCCACACAGAAATTCGTCTGCGTCCAAGCTTCTTCCCGTTCACAGAGCCAAGTGCAGAAGTGGATGTAACCTGTGTACAATGTGGCGGCAGCGGCTGTCGCGTATGTAAGCAAACAGGCTGGCTTGAAATTTTGGGCGGCGGTATGGTTCACCCGAAAGTACTGGAAATGGGTGGTTATGATCCGGAGAAATACAGTGGTTTTGCATTTGGTATGGGCGTAGAGCGTATCGCGATGCTGAAGTATGGTGTCGATGATATCCGTCACTTCTACAACAGTGATCTGACCTTCCTGAAGCAATTCGGACGGCTGTAACTTTAAGACAAGAAAGATTAACCATATAGAGCAAGCGAATGAACCGGGAACACCAATTTATAGATGAAGGAAGTGAACGTCCATGAGAGTATCGACAGATTGGCTGTCTGATTATATTTCCCTTGAAGGTGTGACGCCACAGGAATTGGCGGAGAAAATCACCCGTGCGGGTGTCGAAATTGATGTAGTGGAGAACCGCAACAAGGGCGTCAATAAAGTTGTTGTAGGTTATGTGAAGAGCAAGGAGAAACACCCCGATGCAGACAAACTGAATGTATGTGTCATTGATGCTGGTCAGGAAGAAGATCTGCAGATCGTGTGTGGTGCGAAAAATGTGGATGCAGGCCAAAAAGTAGTCGTAGCCCTGGTTGGAGCAAAGCTCCCTGGTGGATTGGATATCAAAAAAGCCAAACTGCGCGGTGTTGTATCCCTTGGCATGATCTGTTCCGCCAAAGAGCTGGGCATGAACGATAAATTGTTGCCGAAAGATCAGCAGGAAGGTATTCTCGTTCTGCCGGAACAAACAGAGGTTGGCACGCCAATCAGTCAGGTTCTTGGTCTCGACGATCATGTTCTTGAACTGGACCTGACACCGAACCGTTCCGACTGTCTCAGCATGCATGGGGCAGCTTATGAAGTGGGTGCCATTCTGGGTCGTGAAGTGAAGCTGCCAAGTCCCAAAGACCAACTGGTTGAAATTGGTGATGTAGCCGCGAATCATATCTCTGTAGAGATCAAGGCACAGGAGCAATGCATTCACTATGCAGCTCGTTATGTAACTGGCATTAAGCTGGGTGCTTCCCCGCTGTGGATGCAAAACCGTCTCATGGCGGCAGGTGTTCGCCCAATCAATAACATCGTTGATATCACGAACTATGTCATGCTGGAATACGGTCAACCGCTACATGCATTCGATGCGGATAAGCTGGAAAAGGGCCATATTGAAGTGCGGATGGCCAACGAAGGCGAAACGATTGTTACGTTGGATGGCCAAGAGCGCAAGCTGGAGCCGCACATGTTGCTCATCACGGACGGCGTGAAACCTGTAGCCATCGCTGGGGTTATGGGTGGCGAGAATTCCGAGGTATCGGAAGACACGGTGAATCTGTTGCTAGAGTCCGCCAAGTTCGACGGCGGAACCGTTCGGAAAACGTCGCGCCAACTGGGGCTGCGTTCCGAAGCAAGCATGCGTTTTGAGAAGGAAGTAGACCCGGGTGCGGTGATTACAGCTTTGGATCGTGCGGCTGAACTGATTCAGCGTTATGCTGAAGGTGAAGTGCACCAGGGAATCGTGGAAGCTGGAGCAGAAGCTGCGGAGAAACGTGTAATTCAATTGTCGCTGGACAGACTGAATCGTTATCTGGGAACTGATCTGTCTTTGCTTGAGGTAAAAACGATCTTCGCTCGCTTACACTTTGCATGTGGTGATGCTGATCAAGGATTGCTGGATGTGGAAGTGCCAACACGCAGAGGGGATATTACGCTTGATGTAGACTTGTTTGAAGAGATTGCACGCCTGTACGGATACGACAACATTCCAACCACATGGATTGAAGGGCCGACGACTCCAGGGGCATATACACGCTCTCAAGCAATGCGCCGCACGATTCGTGGATTGCTCTCAGGCAGTGGCTGGCAGGAAATGATCAGTTACTCCTTTGTACACCCGGATAAAGCGACATTGTTCCCGGCATTGACACAAGGCAGTAAAGCCGTGAAACTCGCGATGCCTATGAGCGAGGACCGTAGTGTGCTTCGTACGAGCATTTTGCCGCAAATGCTGGATGCAGCGGTGTATAACATGAACCGTAAACAGGATTCACTGGCTGTATTTGAAGTGGGCAATGTGTTCTTCACTGAAGAAGATCAGTTGACCAAGCAACCACATGAGATTCCGGTACTGGGCTTGCTGCTCACTGGTAATCGTGCAAGCCAGCAGTGGAATGTTGGAGCGGAGAAAGTAGACTTCTTCGATCTGAAAGGTGCTCTTGAGCATCTGTTCGCCTATGTGGGACTTGAACAACGCATTCGCTTGGTAGCAAACAGCCCTGAAGGATTCCATCCGGGACGTTCCGCATCGGTTTACCTGGAAGGTAAGGATGGCGGGGAAGGCACATTGATCGGTACATTGGGTCAATTGCATCCGGAACTGCAACAGCAGTATGATCTGAATGATGTGTACATCGCAGAGATTGCACTTGAATCGATCTACAATGAAGCAGACGCTGACATTCGTTATCGTGAACTTCCGCGTTTCCCAGCCATGGAACGTGATATTGCGGTTGTTGTGAATGAGGATATTGAAGCGGGAGATATGCTGCGCACCATTCGTGAATCGGCGGGTGAATTGTTACAAACTGTACAGGTGTTCGATGTGTTTACTGGTAGTAAACTGGGTGAAAACAAGAAAAGCGTGGCGATGGCACTGGTATACCGGAATCGTGAACGTACACTGACCGATGAGGAAGTTACTGAAGTTCATGCCCGTGTAGTGGCTCGTCTGGAAGAGCAATTCGGAGCGGAATTGCGTAAATAGGACAAAAGAAGATTTTTTGAACAAAGATTAGCAGGAATTGTTTGAAGTCACATCGAATCCTTAGCATTAGAGGATCGATGTGACTTTTTTGTGATTACAGCTTAGAATCAACATACAGACTTGAAGGAGGGCACAACTGTGACTACACCTGATCGTACACGCGTCACCGTAGAGATCTACGGGACTTCCTATAAACTGGTTGGCAGCAGTGCCGACTATATGAAACAAGTAGCTAACCTGGTGGATGAGCGTATGGGCGCAATCTCCAAGCAAAATTCCCGTCTGGATACTCCGCGTATTGCGGTACTGGCGGCTGTACATATGGCTGAACAGTCTCTTCAGACTCAGGAAATCCGTAATGAACTGAAGATGCTCACTGGAGAACGTACAGAACTGAGAAACGAATTGAATCGGTTAAACGCCATACAAAATGAACATCAACAAGAATTGGAACGGCGTGACCAGGCTCTTGCTGATTTGCAACAGCTGAAGATTGAAGCAGAGCAGGCGTTGCAAAAGTCCGAATCGGACAAAAATTCAGAGATAGCCAAGTTGAATAAGCTGCTGGAGCAAGAACGCGCTCAAGCAACGGAGCGAGTGCAGAAATTGCAGGCCCAAGCGACAGCACAACTGAAGGAAGCAGAAGCCAAGGGAACGAAACAGCTGAAGGAAATGGAAGAGAAAGCGGCTAACCAGCTTAAAAATGCACAGGCACAGGCTGCTTCCCAGCTCAAAGAAGCTCAGAACCGTTCTGTAGCCGAATTGCAGCAGGCGCAGGCCAAAGCTGCGGCGCAATATAAAGAGTTGCAGGACAAGACTGCAGCTCAATTAAAAGAAGCCGAAAGCCGTGCCGTTGCAGAACGTCAACAGATTGAAGCCAAGGCTGCGCAGCAGGTCCAGACAGCCAAGGAAGAAGCCGAGTCGGCCATTTTGTCCGAGTTGGAGCAGGCAGAGAGCAATCTGAAGAAAGCTCAGGAAGAGGCAGCGCTGCAATATAACGAACTTCAGCAACAGATGGAACTTCGTCTTCAACAGGCTGAAGAAAAAGCGCTGCAACAGACACAAGAGCTCACGGATCAGGCGAATCAGGAACGGGCTGACTTGCAGGAACAAGCGGAGCAGAAGCGCCTGACTGAGATAAATCAGTTGAATGCGGAGTTCAAGGCGTTATCCGAGCAGTTGGAACTCGAATGGATGGAGAAAGAAGCAGCCCTCGAGGAACAATTGCAGCAAGCCAAGGAAGCAGCAACGTCCCAGGCAAAAGAAGCCGAAGCGGCGGCAGAGGCCTTGTTGCAAGAAGAACAGGGCAAGCTCAAGCAGCAACTTGAGGACCAACGTAAACAGGCGGAGACTCGACTATTAGATGTCGAAGAGCAATTAGAAGAAGTGATGACCCAGCTCATCAGTGCACAGGACATGGTTGCAGAGCAAGAACAGCAGCTTCAGCACGAGCGTGGTCAATTGGAATCGTTACGTCATGAGCATGGGGTCCGTAAACAGGAGCAGGAAGTTCAGACTCGCCGAATTACGGAACTGGAGCAACAACTGGAGCAGTTGAAAGAGGACCGTTCCCAGTTGCAGGAGCTACTGCGTGAAACGGAACAGGCTGCCCAACAATCCCGTGATTCACAGGAACAATGGAAGCAGAAGTATAATGAAACTGTGGATAGAGAAACCTCTCTCACAGCACAGCTACGCAAACTTCAGGAGCAACATGCACAGCTTGAACAGGAAGTTCAGAAGCTTCGTGAGGCTGAAGTGAAGTCGGAAGAGGAACAGCGCAGGTTGCATAAGGTGCTTGAACAGGCTCATGCTGCGGTGCGTACATTGCAGCATGAGATCGGCACGCTTACGGAACGTGAGCAGTCATGGAAGGACCTTGCTGAGCAACGATTGGCTGAGATCGGAGACCTGGAGAATCAGATTCTTGAAGTTGCTGAACAAAATGAAACGTTGGAGTCTGGTGTGCAATCCCTTCATGATGAATTGTCCGTGGTGAAGGAAGAGTCTCGTTTCAACCATGAAGAGGCTGTGCAATACCAGAAGGATGCAGAGCTTTTGGAAGAGAAACGCAATCAGCTTGAAGTTGAGCTAAATGTTGTTCGGGAAGAGCTGAACCGACTTCAGGATAACTATAAACAAATCCGTAATGATTACAGTGATGCATTACAACGGGAAGAGAATTACAGTTCCAAGCTGGATGAATTGAGCAAGGAGAAACAAGAGATTGTGAGCTCACTTGAAGAAGAGAGACAGTCTTCGGCTAAACTTTCCGAGCGTTACTCTGAGCAAGAGAGCCGGCTAGCCCAGACTGAGGAAGAAGCGTTGGAATGGCAGATCAAATACGAAGAACTGTCAGCCAAACAGACCGAGTTGGCATCCCGTCTGGAGCAGTTGACAAGACGTGAAGAAGAACTTCGCTCAAGTGTTGAACAAGCAGAGCAGAACGACCAGGTGTGGCAACGCCGTGCAGATGAATGGGCGGCTCAGGAACAATCCTGGCAGGAACGCTGGGCTACACTTGAGAATGAACTGACGGTTTGGAAGAGAGAAAGTGCTGCAAGTAGTGAGTTGCTGGAGGGACTGGAGCAAGAACGACAGCAACTGGACAAGTTACGTGCAGAAGCGACCCAAGAGAAAGAGATCATGGAAACTGAACTGCTTGAGATGGGGGAGCGTTACGAACTAGCGGCCAATCAATTACGTTTGTTACAGGTTGAACGTGAAATGGAGCAGGAGAAGGCAGAGCAGTTGAACACGGAATATCGTCAGTTGCATGATGAATATACGAAATTGCAGACGGAATATAACGAATGGATTGAATTGATTGAACAGGACCAGGCCTAGCGGAATGAATGTAGCAGAACTGGCTCGTGGGCAACGTACTCTGGTACAATTTGTTATACTAAAGAAGGAGCTCCCGTCGCTGCGGGGGCTCCTTGTCTTGAATACTATTCTTCAACGATAATTTTGGAGATCATGCTGCTGTGTCCTGAACCACAGAAGACAGAACAGGACATTTCAAACTCACCAACTTTGTCCGGGGTTATGACTTTGGAGCTATTTCTGGTATCCAGTTGAAGATTCAGCTCAGGCACAAGGATACCGTGATTTCCGTTTTCATTTTTATAAACAATGTTAACGGGAACGCCTTTTTTAAGATGGTACTCAGGTTGATCGAATTCATAGTTACTCGCCTTGATGACCAATTCTTCACTGGCTGTAACTCCAGCATCAGCATCGGATCCATTGCTGCCAGATTCTGCGGACTGTTTTGCTCCTCCACATGCAGTGAGGACCAGAATTAACATACAGGCAGCAAGCCATGTTATGCCTTTCTTCATCATGTGCCTCCTTAAAGCGTGATATGGATAAAATTTGAATGATTGCTCCAGTCATCATACCGCAATATGTGGATGCCTGTACACGCTGCGTATGTCGTTTTCTTGAAAATTGTACATGTACGGCAGAGCGTGTGTACTGCCCGAATGAAATAAACCCCTTCCGGCACAGGGCCTTCAGAGGTTTAGGAGAATACATGGGGACGTTAGGGTGAAGTGGAGATTAACTTTTGGAGCTTCGTCCGGCATCAAAAGGGGTGGATACCGGGATGAAGAGATCGATAATCCCGATAACCAGCGCAGCGAGAATGGCACCGAGCAGGCTGACTTCAACATGATCTACAACATATTGACCAAGCCAAATCACCAGTGCGCTAACGATAAATCCGACAATACCGCGACCAAACGGGTTGACTCTTTTGCCGAAGATACCTTCAACGATCCAGCCGAGCAGGGCAATGACAAGAGCAAGCAACAGAGCGCTCCAGAAGCCACCAACGGCGAATCCGGGAACGATCCAGCTGACCACCATTAATACAATTGCAGCGATGACAAATCGCACGACATGTCCCAGGAAATTCATGGTGTTTACCTCCTTTTATTCGGATTGAACTGAGCAGGGCAACTCCAAGGGGATGGAGAGGTTGCACAATCCTGACACCTGTAGTTTGTGGTGTTATGGTTGAAGTTATGTGTGGAAGGATTCGTTAAATAGCGTAAGAAAGTTTCTTTCGTTATAATACAGATATAGTTTGGAAGGAGTTGTACACTTGGACACGAAAATTTTACACACACTGGAATATCGCAAAATTTTAAATACATTGCTCAGCTTTGCCCAGACGACCATGGGAAAAAAGAAAGCGGAGCAACTTGAACCAAGCAGTGAACTTGAAGAAGTGAAGCGATTGCTGCAGCAAACCGATGAAGCCTTCACATTTGATCGCCTGAAAGGCTCACCGTCGTTTGGAGGAATTGTAGATATTACGGCTTCCATCAAACGTGCTGAAATTGGAGGCACACTTAACCCTCACGAACTTTTGGGAATATCCAATACAACCTTTGCGGCGCGGCGATTGAAACGTCAGATTGGTACTTTGCATGAAGATGAGCCCATCGAATCATTGTTCTATATCAGTGATCAACTGTCAGAGCAAAAAACGCTTGAGGATGCCATCAAAATCTGTATTGACGATAATGCAGAGGTTGCCGATAGTGCAAGCGTAACGTTGGCGCAGATTCGTCGTGAGCTGCGAGGCGGAGAAGCGCGAATTCGCGAAAAACTGGATTCCATGATTCGATCCTCTACCGTATCCAAGATGCTTCAGGATCAGCTCATCACCATCAGAGGAGACCGTTTTGTTATCCCGGTGAAAGCTGAATATCGTTCATACTTTGGCGGGATTGTGCACGATCAATCTGGTTCGGGTGCGACATTGTTCATTGAGCCGGAATCGATTGTTGCAATGAACAACAAATTACGTGAAACCCGGATTCGGGAAGAACGCGAAATAGAAATTATTTTGCAGAAATTGACGGCACTTGTCAGTGAGCAGGGAGAGTGGCTGTTGTATGATGTCGACTTGCTGGGATCACTTGATTTTATCTTTGCCAAAGCACGTCTGGCTCGTGAACTGAAAGCAACATTGCCTCGCATGAATGACCGCGGGTTCCTGAAGCTCAAGAAAGGCCGTCATCCACTGATTCCGATTGAAAACGTGGTTCCAATTGACATAGAGTTGGGCAATGATTACACATCCATTATCGTGACAGGTCCGAATACGGGTGGTAAAACGGTAACGCTCAAAACAATTGGATTGCTGAGCCTGATGGCCATGTCCGGTTTATTTGTTCCGGCTGAGGATGGCAGTCAGTTATGTGTATTTGATGCGATCTATGCAGACATTGGGGACGAGCAGAGTATCGAGCAGAATCTGAGTACTTTCTCCAGTCATATGACCAACATCATTCGCATTCTGAAAAACATGACACCAAAAAGTTTGGTATTACTCGATGAACTTGGCGCAGGGACAGATCCGGCTGAAGGTTCCGCACTGGCGATCTCCATGCTGGAGCATATGCACCGGACGGGATGTCGCATGGTTGCAACCACTCACTACAGTGAACTGAAAGCATACGCATATGAGCGTAAAGGTGTTATTAATGCCAGCATGGAATTTGACATCAACACACTGAGTCCAACCTATCGCCTTCTGGTGGGTGTACCTGGACGAAGTAATGCATTTGCCATTGCAGAGCGACTGGGATTGCCGGGTTACATTCTCGACTACGCCCGTGGCGAAGTGAAGGAAGAGGATCAACGGATTGAGCACATGATTGCTTCTCTTGAAGAGAACCGTCTTACGGCTGAACAAGAGCGTGAGAAGGCAGAGAGCTTGCGCCAGGATATGGAGAAATTACGCAGTCGTCACCAGACCGAACTGGAGAAACTGGAACAGCAACGTGATCGCCGGATTGAAAAAGCAGAAGAAGATGCACGCAGTATTGTGGACAAGGCTCGCGCGGAAGCGGAGAAGATTATAGCAGATCTTCGCCTGTTGGCTATGGAAGAAGGTGCTTCCGTGAAGGAGCACAAACTCATTGCTGCCCGCAAACAGCTGGACGAGGCTGAACCGGAGAAACGCAGAAAAACGGTTAAGAAAACGGCAACAGCGCCGAAGACTCGTGCTATCGGTCCTGGTGATGAAGTGCTTGTCTACAGTTTGAATCAAAAAGGCCATGTTGTAGAGATGGCGGGCAGCAAAGACGCTATGGTACAACTGGGGATTATGAAAATGAAAGTATCCCTGGATGATCTGGAACTGCAGCAATCGGCTCCCGCAGCCAAACCAAAGCAAAAACCGGTAACGGGTATGAAGCGCACACGTGATGACAATGTGAAAAGTGAATTGGATCTGCGTGGTACCAACCTGGAAGAAGCCCTGATGGAGACAGACCGGTTCATTGATGAAGCTTTCCTTGCCAACCTGGGCCAAGTTTATATTATTCATGGTAAAGGTACAGGAATTTTACGTTCCGGTATTCAGGATTACCTGCGTAAGCATAAACATATTAAAAGCTACCGGCTGGGCAATTACGGAGAAGGCGGGAACGGTGTGACCGTCGCAGAATTGGAATAGCCGGTCCATGAATCAATGATATTCTGCGACCTTATTCATGAAGGTCGCAGATGGGAGAGGGGAACGGTGCGTGATAGAAAGCATTGACCAATTGCTGTCTCATCCCTTGGGGATGGTACTCGGTTTTTTCTCGGTAGCGATTATGGAGCTGCTCGTATTTCTGGCTTGCTTCGAACTGGTGACCAAGTATAAATGCTGGACGGAGATCAAGAAGGGCAATGTGGCCGTTGCGATGGCTACAGGAGGTAAGATCTTCGGGATCTGCAACGTATTGCGGTTCTGCATACAAGCGAAATCTTCGGTATATGAAGCCATGACGTGGTCATTTGTAGGGTTTATCCTTCTGCTCATTGCCTATTTTTTGTTTGAATTCCTGACACCCGTGTTCTCCATTGATAAGGAGATCGAATCGGATAACCGAGCTGTCGGATTGATATCCATGATTATTTCAGTCTCGCTGTCGTTTGTTATTGGCGCGAGCATTATCTAGGGGGACTGGTCATGAAGATATTGATACGGATTTTGTTTGCGGCATCGATCGTGTTTTTTGCCATCGGTGTCATCTATGTAATGAATACATGATTATATGAAAGAGAAAGGTTGATCAATATGGAAACAACAGTATGCCCTTGGTGTCAGACGGAGATTGTATGGGATGAGGAGCTCGGTCCTGAAGAAGAGTGTCCTTATTGCCACAATGAGTTAAAAGGATACCGTACGCTCAACATTAACATCGATGATGAAGAGAACGATGAAGCTGAGGACGACATCTATGATGTAGACGATGTAACGAACGAGAAACAGACTACGGATCTTTCTGATCTGTGGGGGGATGAAGTCGAACTCAAATTGCCGGAGTTGCGAACGTTGACCAAATATGCGGATGAAGGTAATGATCTCATTCAGTATGAACAAGGTGTACAGAAGCAACTTGATCATCAGGAAGAAGTACCAGAGTGCCCGAATTGCCGGGAATTCATGATTCTCGCAGGTACACAAGCTACAACGCAGGATAACTTCACACCAGTTGCTAACGCAGCTTCAGGCGAAGGGTCACTATTGGCATCACCGTTTAAAGTATTGACCTATGTATGCTCGGGATGTTTCCAAGTTCAATACAGTCTGTCTGAGGAAGATCGTCTGCGTCTGATCAAGAACCTGAGCACGCAGGAATAAACATTTCGGCGATTCTAACCAATTTCATAGCAATCCTGAAGATTCATCATGTTTTCCTCTTGCTTGGGGCACGTTAACCCTAAGACCTACCTGTACATAGTTCACTTCAGGTGGATGAAGGAGGAGCAGATGAAGATTACTTTAGGCCGACAATCCATTCTGCTTTTGGGCGTGAATGGATTGTTTGCGTTAGCCGGAGCGCTGTCGGGAACCTTTTTGAATGTGTTTCTGTGGAAAAGCCGTCCGGATTATGCCATGTTGGGGTGGTTCACTCTCAGCCAGCAACTGGCCATTGGACTGACATTCTGGCTTGCTGGCAAATGGGTCAAGGAACACAATAAAATGAGTGCACTACGACTAGGTACTGCGCTGTCCGGTATATTTTATATGATAGTCCTCTGGGCTGGTTCCAAAGCTGTAGACTGGATATGGCCTCTGGGTATGCTACTAGGTTGTTCCTTGGGGTTATTCTGGATTGCATTTAATGTTGTGTATTTTGAAATAACGGATCGGGAAAACAGGGATTTATTCAATGGCTGGGTCGGGTTACTTGGTTCGATGACAGGAATTATAGGTCCATGGTTCTCCGGTCTGATTATTACTCGCATGACAGACAATACAGGATATCGACTCATCTTCACGGTATCACTCGTTATTTATGTCATAGCAGTAGTTTTTAGTTTTTTTCTGAAAAAAAGAAAGGTGAGCGGTACATACCGCTGGTCGGAACCTTGGATACAGCTATCCAAGCGGGATAGTCCCTGGAGGACCTTAGGCCTGGGTTTATTCGCTCAGGGTGCACGTGAAGGTGTCTTTGCCTTCCTGATTGCACTGCTTGTATATTTGGCTACCGCACAGGAGTACAAATTGGGGCAGTTCTCACTCATCACTTCAGCTGTGGCACTAGTAAGTTATTGGGCAGCCGGGAAATGGTTCAAACCACAGTATAGATCAAAAGGCATGTTCATTGGAGCCCTCATTCTGCTTGTTGTGCTTCTTCCTCTTCTCTGGAAAGTGACCTATGGTACGCTGTTAATCATGGGGATTGGGAGTGCTGTTGCGATGCCGTTATATGTATTACCGATGATATCAGCGGGATTCGACATGATGGGCACAAGTGGCGAAAATGTGGAGAAAAGGGTTGAACTTGTCGTTTTGAGAGAGTTATGCCTGATGCTTGGCAGACTATGTGGGTTGGCCATATTTATTGTGACGGTCTTAAATGCTCCGTCTCTACGCATGTTAACCTGGCTTATTATTATCCTTGGTGCTTCTCCGCTAATTGGATGGATCTTTATGCGCAAGTTATTGAACCGAACGGAAGGACAAGAGCCCTCTGCTTAGCAGGCTTATATAAACAGGGTACAGCGGCGGGAAAAGAGAACTTTCCGTGTGCTGTACCCTGTTTGTAGTTGTATTGATTCAGTTGTTGGTTATACAGGAGATGGTTTATTTGTACGTGTGAGAGAGAACAGATCCATATCAGGGTTTTGTTTGCCAGTAATAGCATCCACAATTAAGGAAGCAGCAATCATGCTGTATACGGTCCCGTTACCTCCATATCCTTCTACAAAATATGAATGCGGATAATCGGGATGTGTACCGATCAGGGGGAGGCCATCATTCGTATTACCAAACACAGCGCCCCAGGCATAATCGACTTCAAGATCATCTAAAGGGAAATAGGAACGGACCTCTTCCAGGAGTGTATCTCCCCGGTGTTTTGAACGTATTTCACGTTGATCCTCTCGAGGTGTTTCTTCATCCAAACCGCCTGCGATGATTCTTCCGTCCGGTGTTGTTCGCATATACAAATATGGGCGAGCTGTCTCCCAAATCATGCTGTGTTCAAACCATTCACTAAGATCAGACAACGGTTTGGTAGCAATCGCGTAGGTCGTTTTCAGATAGGCTCCGCGATCCTTTTTGATGTCCTGTGTCTCGTAACCGGCAGCAAATATGACTTTCTTGGCACGGATTTTACCGTTGGCAGTGTGGCAGACTACACCATCTTCATCGTATTCACAGTGTATCATCTCCGTCTGACCATAGATTCGAGCGCCACGCTTATTGGCGGATTCAAACAAGGCATGAACAAAACGATAGGGGTTCACTTCCGCATCTCCCATGGTGTACAGTGCAGCGGGTTTGCTGAAGGGGAAATGCTGGCTTATTTTGTCGGCATCCCACAGTTCAGCTTCAAAACCATAACGCTTCAAGGTCTGATATTCTTCCTCCAATAGGGCCACATCATCTTCACTGCTCGCAAAACAAAGACTTGTTCGTGGGATAAACCAAGGGTCTGTATCCAGGCTGTCTGCAATTTGAGCAAGTTGTTTCATGGCTTCACGACAAAGCTCATAAAAACGTACGCCTTTTGCTTCACCAAAAGTGTGGATACATGAGGTTAGTGTCTTGTCATTGGTGTATTGTAAAAGACCTGTATTGGCAGAACTGCTGCCGTTGGCAATGTCTCGCTTATCAATCACAACAGTGTTAACACCCTGTTCCGTGAGTAGTTTAGATGTCAATGCGCCCCCCATGCCCCCACCAATGATGAGGCAGTCACAAGAGATGTCTTCTTGCAGAGCAGAATAATTAAATGTTGAATTGAAAGTGGAGGGCCAGAAAGGTGTGCCATAGACCAGATCCATTAGAAACATCTCCTTTATAATTTAAATTTGTATACTTTTGTGTGACCGGGTTAACAATAATTGCGCATAAACTTTATGCCGAGGAGGCCATCGAAACATGCAGAATCATACTATGCAAGCGCTGAGTCCCAAGGAATTGAACTACATTGCGGACTCTATCACCAATGAAGAACTGCTGATTAAGCAGTGTGCAGCCACAGCTTCCATCACACATAATCCACAAATTCAACAAGCTCTGAATCACTATGTTCGCTCACATGAACAACATCTGAACACGCTTGTCAATGCACTGCAGCAACATCAGTCTCTTGCACCGGCGCAAGTCAGTAATTGAAGACAACTCTAACTGTATAGGAGGAAAACGCATGTATTCTCAATCTTTGTCATCTGGTGGAAATTTTATGCAGGAGCAGGATCTGCTGAAGTCGATTCTTGCAGATTTAAGACGAACCTCACGCGAATATACGACTGCGACAACGGAAGCTTCCTGCCCCATGACACGTCGAATGTTCACAGACCTGACGAACGATACCCTAAGATTACAAGGGGAACTGTTCAATCTGATGCAGCAAAACAACATGTATTCTGTCTCATCCAAGGCACTTCGTCAGGATGTGGACAAGCAAATTCAGTCCGCCCACCAGACCCAACAAAAGTGTCAGCAGTTCATTCAGGAAAAGAATACGCAGAACAGTTCATATAGCCAAGCTCCTAATGTGCCGCAGCATCAACCGAATTACGGTAACCCTTATTACATGTAACCTTTGCAAAAGAGGTTTGAAGCACCTAATGGTAAAGGACCATACCACCGCTTGCCTGAATTCAGGGCAGGCGGTCTTTTGTCTATGCATCAACGTCAAATTCATGTAATATAAGTATTAATTCATTTTCAGGAACCTGGATGATGCTGGAGGGAAAACCATGAAAGATTTGAACGATCTGCAATTAAAAGTTCTGGATCTGCTAAAGGAAGACGCGAGAAGGACTCCCGCACTGCTGTCGACGCTGCTGGGGGAGTCGGAAGACAAGATCAAGAACGCCGTGGCACAGCTAGAACAAGACCACGTCATCGTGAAATACGCAACCGTCGTGAACTGGAGCAAAATAGATGATGAAAAAGTAACGGCCCTGATTGAAGTGCAGATCACGCCGGAGCGTGGTCGTGGTTTTGAAGGGATTGCCGAACGTATTTATCTCTATCCGCAAGTAAAGTCCGTATATCTCATGTCCGGTGCATACGATCTGCTCGTTGAAGTGGAAGGTGGCAACCTGCGTGAAGTCGCTAATTTTGTGTCGGAGAAACTGTCTCCGATAGACTCTGTACTTTCAACCAAAACGAATTTTATTCTTAAAAAATATAAGCAGGACGGGATTATCTTTGAAGACCATCAGGAAGACAACCGTCTCATGATCTCGCCGTAAAGGAAGATGTGTCATGATAGTGAATGAACAGACAACCGGGAACAACAAGAAAATGACATCTTATCTGGCACCCCTCGTGCAGCAGATACCTCC
The DNA here is from genome assembly GCF_056395745.1 of Paenibacillus sp. 10L310. NCBI lineage: Bacteria > Bacillati > Bacillota > Bacilli > Caryophanales > Paenibacillaceae > Paenibacillus > Paenibacillus sp. 10L310. Next base: position 484,950 of record NZ_JBFTKC010000001.1, read on the forward strand.
ATCCGGAATTCGTAAATTCTTTGATCTGGTTGGAGACAACAAGGATATTATCACTTTGGGTGTGGGTGAACCTGATTTTGTTACCCCTTGGCATATGCGTGAAGCTTGTGTATACTCGCTGGAAAGAGGTATGACCAGTTACACATCCAACGCAGGTATGCCGAAGTTGAGAGAAGCTATTAGTGAATATCTGGATACTCAGTTTGATACCAAATACGATCCCAAGGATGAGATTATTGTTACGGTGGGTGGCAGTGAAGCGATTGACCTGGCTTTGCGAGCATTAATCGTACCTGGTGACGAGATTCTCATTCCTGAACCTTCGTACGTGGCGTATTCACCAATCGCTTCAATCGGTGGCGGTATACCAGTTGGTGTTGATACCTATGCGAAAGATCAGTTCAAGTTAACGGCCGAAGCACTTGAAGCTGGCATCACACCGAAGTCGAAAGTGGTTATTCTGTGTTATCCGAGTAATCCGACTGGAGCCATCATGACGTATGAAGAGTGGCTGCCTATTGCTGAAGTGATTAAAAAGCATGATCTGATTGTGATCGCGGATGAAATTTACGCTGAATTGACGTATACGCAAAAACATGTTAGTTTTGCAGCTATCCCTGACATGAAGGAGCGGACCATTCTCGTAAGCGGATTTTCGAAGGCTTTTGCAATGACAGGTTGGCGGATCGGTTACATGTGTGGTCATCCTGAGCTTATTGCAGCCATGCTCAAAATCCATCAGTATACGGTAATGTGTGCGCCGGCCATGGGTCAGGTTGCTGCACTTGAGGCGTTGACAAATGGTTTGGGTGAGAAAGATCGGATGGTAGAATCGTATAATCAGCGTAGACGTTTAATTGTGCAGGGCTTCAGAGATATTGGACTTGATTGTCATGAACCTCAGGGAGCATTCTATGCATTCCCGAGCATTCAAAAGACGGGTATGAGTTCAGACCTGTTTGCTGAGCGATTGTTAACGGAGAATAAAGTGGCTGCTGTTCCGGGCAATGTTTTTGGCCCTCAGGGTGAAGGCTTCTTGCGTTGTTCTTACGCTACTTCTGTAACCCAATTAAATGAAGCTTTGGAACGAATCGGAAACTTTGTTTACAAACTGCAAAAAGAGGGTTAATACTAAAGTAGAATCTTTTTACAAATGTGACATTTTTATCATTGGAAAAAAATAACTTTCTTTTACAAAATAATGTGATATAATTTCAATTTGAAATAAGTTTTCATAAATTTGGAAACCATTTTTCCAAGGAGGGGTTAGCTTTGTTTTGTGTTGAATATGATTTACCGACGAATCGTGGGCACTATCTGGCAGAAGGCGATCATGGCGACCGATGGTCGGTGAAACCCGATAACGCATCTTTGCATGACATTTCCTTGGAAGATGAAATTCATATGCTTCGTCGCAAGATGGAACAGATCTTCCTCGAAGAGAAATCATTCACATCCGATATTGTAATTGAAATCAGCAGTTTGCTGGATTTAAAGATTAATGAATATATGAAGGCTAACCCGATTAAAGCAAAATAACGTTTATGCTGGATTGAAACGTTTCATTAATCGAATTAGAAAGTAAAGAAAGGGAGACCTGAGAAGGTCTTCTTTTTTTGTGTGTAAAGGCAGGGTGATCCCCCGATAAGCCAGGTTATTTTTTTGCGTGGAACAATTGTGATATATTGGACATAGGAGACTAAAGGGGGAACTGGAATGAAGAGATTTTGGGGGCTTACTGCAATCATTTCTATCGTTTTTCTGCTTGCTGGTTGTGGAGGTAAAGATGGTTTTTCCATATTCATCATTGATAACCAAGGAAATCCATCTGTAATCTCAGAGCAGTTACAGGCCAATCTGCAACAGAAACTGGGCGAGGAACCCAAGGTAGAAGTGATCACCAGTGCGATGTATGATGTTCAGAAAATTATGGTAGAATATGCGGCTGGAGGACATGATATTTTCATATTGCCTGAATCCGACATGAAACAATACGGAAGTAATGGCTCCAATGTTCCGCTGGATGATACTTTTGATCCCAAGAAGTTTGAACGGGGTGTATTTGAGGGTGGAGTATTGGTAGAGAAGGGTGAAGGAGATGGAGGTTCAGATCTCAAGCAAGAATCACATCTTTACGGCATTCCACTCGAAGATATGAAAATGTTTAAAGATGTAGAATATGCTGCGAGCAATTTGTTCGCTACCATTCCAGTGTCATCTTCCAATGTCGAAGAATCCAAAAAAGTGCTGAAGGCGCTGACAGAGTAAAGAAAATTCAGAATGGCTATGGAAGGAGGGAAGCGGATTGCTGATTACGGTCACAGGCGGCATAGGTAGTGGTAAAACCCGGTTTGCCCTCAAGTACGCAGCCGGGATTAGCCGGGAGGGTGTATATTTATCCACCGGTGATCATGATCCCGTTATTCCCGAATTGCCATCCGCTCATTATCGTGCCATTCATGCCGGGAACGGTCAGCATCTGACAGAGGTGATCACCCAGATTAATCGGGAATCCAATCTGTTTTTGGCGGATCAGCGAATTGTAATTGTAGACAGTCTGACCTCCTGGATGGCTGCCGGTTTCAGGGCAACAAAGGATCTGGATCATCAGCGTTCAGAGACACAGCTTTTGCTTGATGCATTATTGTCTTATCAGGGGAAGTTGCTTGTGATTACCAATGAAATGCATGGCACATTGCATCCTACCGAGGAAGAACGAATATTTACAGCGAGAATGGCTTCGGTTAATCGTATGCTGCAGATACATGCTGAAAAGATGTATTTGCTGGTATCTGGTCTGGCTATCGATCTTAAAAGTCAGGGCATGCGAAATGAAGATGAACGATAGTGAGATGACATAAACGGGTGATATAAAGAAGCCTCCTTAACCACGAATTGGTGGCGAGGAGGCTTTATTTATTAAGCTATTCTTTTTATTTCTGCTTTTTGTTACGTCTGATCCACCAGATGATACATCCGATGAGAATGATGGCCAGAATGACATACACTACAATGGAATAGACGTCCATAAAGTGCAAAATGCTCTCCCATGATGCGCCAAGCGCAGCACCAACGCAGACAAGAATGACATTCCAGATCAATGTACCAATGGTTGTAAAGAGAAGGAATAAACCAAATTTCATATTGGACATGCCTGCGGGAATGGAGATAAGACTACGAACGAGGGGAACCATTCGGCAGAATAATACGGTCCACATGCCATATTTGTCAAACCATGCATCGACACGGTGAATATCCTCTTTTTTGATGCGCAGAACATGTCCCCAGCGTTCCACAATTTTCTCAAGGCGTTCGACGTCAATGAGTAAACCAATACCATACAGGATCACAGCACCAAAGACAGAACCAATAGTTGCGGCGATAATAACTCCTGGAAGAGTGAGACTGGTATAGGTGGTCATAAATCCGCCAAACGGCAAGATGATTTCGGATGGAATCGGGGGAAATACGTTCTCAAGAGCAATAATGAGTGCAATGCCTATGTAGCCGTATTGTTCCATGAAATCGGTTATCCAGTTTTGCATAATCGTCTCCTTTACTTTTGGTTTCCTTTGATTTGTCGTATACTCGGCAGAGCACACCAATTCTTATATACGTGTAAAGCGATAGACGGGTTTCTGAAAAAATGGCATTCCCGTATTCATTATTATATTACCAATTGGAGGGATAACGATGGGCATATATACACGAACAGGTGACGAAGGACAGACTTCGGTCATCGGTGGACGCGTCATCAAGGATGATGACCGAGTTGAGGCTTATGGTACGATTGATGAGTTGAACTGTTTTGTAGGCCAGGCGATCAGCCTTATTGACTCGGCTCAAGGGGAATTTGAAGATCTGCGTGAACACCTGTTGGAAGTTCAGCAGGAACTGTTTGATTGCGGGTCGGATCTGGCCTTTGTGAAGATCAGTGAGACCAAATATAAGGTGAGAGATGAAATGGTCACACGTCTGGAACAATGGATCGACCAGTATGATGCAGAGAACCCAAAAGTGGAACGATTCATTATTCCTGGTGGCAGTCAGCTGTCTTCTGCTCTTCATGTGTGCCGTACTGTATGTCGTCGCGCAGAGCGTCGCACGGTAACACTTGGACAACATACAGATATTAATCCGTCTGTACGACGGTATCTAAACCGACTGTCTGATTACTTCTTCGTGGTTGCACGGACAGCCAACGCGAGACAACAGGTGGCGGATATTGAATATGTGCGGAGCAAAAAAGTCTTCCGCCGCAAAGAATGAGCCAGTATTATTCGCCGATTGTCTACACGGTGACCGAACAAGAAGATGGCTGGCTGCTGAAGACCGTGCTTCAGCGGCGGCTGCTGGTGTCGCGTAAGCTTTTGTCCAAAATTAAGCTGACGGAGCAAGGTGTCATGCTTAATGGAGAGCGCGTGTACATTAGCGTCAAGGTAGCTACGGGTGATGTCGTTGAAGTTCGGATGGAGCAAGAGGAATCGGATGATATTTTGCCCGAGCCTATTCCATTTACCTTTCTGTATGAAGATGAGCACTTGCTTATTGTCAACAAGGATGCGGGCATCATCGTTCATCCAACACATGGACATTACACGGGGACTTTGGCAAATGGCGTTGTTCATTACTGGAAAACCAAGGGCGAGCGTTTCCGGTTCAGACCGATTCATCGACTTGATCAGGAAACGTCAGGTGTGCTCGCAATAGCCAAGAACCCTTATGTGCATCAGCATGTCTCTGAACAGATGATCGCTGGAACAGTAGACAAGAAATATATTGCACTTGTGCACGGCAGCCCTGTCCCGGAACAAGGGGCAGTAGATGGCCCGATCGATCGCGATCCTGAAGAGCCACACCGCCGAATCGTAACACCTGATGGTTACGCTGCAAGAACGTTGTACACAACCTTAACACGTTGGTCAGGGGGCAGCGCCAGTGCGATAAGCCTCAAGCTGGAAAGTGGCAGAACCCATCAGATCAGGGTTCATATGACGTCCATCGGCTGCCCGTTGATAGGTGATCGAATGTACAAGACACTACCTGTGCATGAGATCGATGAGCAGACCATGGCTGTTCGAGAAGAACGGGATACCTGGATCGAACGCCAGGCATTACACGCTTGTGAATTGACGTTTGAACATCCAATTCTAAAGGAACGCATAACGTTCCAAGCTCCTTTTCCAGCAGATATGGCCGCGCTAGAGAAGCGTTTGAATGATGACGCAGCTCCCAGAGAAGAACTGTAGGAAGCTGCGAAGGGGCTCTTAGTTTTGCACCTCGTATCGCAGTTTCCTGCACAGCCTGTCCTGTTTGGAGTTCAACGCTGTTTGTCTTACCCTTGTGAGGGATGCTTAATGCACCCGAACAACATGCCGTAGGCTAATCTTTATGGTTCTATGGTTAATGTATTGATGTTTACCAATTTGATGTTAAATATTTCAAGGATTCAAATCTCAAAAGCTTTTAAGGATACAAAAGCTGTAAGATTTTGATCCGAAAAAATATAGACGAATGTGAGTTTTTGATCTCATTCGCAAAAGTCAGTAAAATTACATGGCGATGGTATCGATTTGGAGCGACTTTTGGATTTGCGAAGCAAACCAAGGGAAGCGAGAAGTCGAAACCGGAGCAGAGGAGGAACACATACCATGAGTAACTTAAAAATATATCAATATGCCAAATGCGGCACATGCCGCAAAGCTGTAAAATGGCTTGAAGCTCAAGGACATGAGCTGGAGTTAATCCCTATTTTTGACTCACCGCCATCCGAATCTGAACTAACAGAACTCATCCAAAAGAGCGGGCTGGAAGTGAAAAAGTTCTTTAATACGAGTGGGGAAGTATACAAAGAACAACAACTGAAGGACAAACTTCCGGGAATGTCAGCTGATGAACAGATTCGTTTATTGGCTTCCAATGGTCGTCTGATCAAACGTCCGATCGTTACGGATGGAGAAAAGGTGACGGTTGGATTCAAGGAAGAAACGTACGAGCAGGAATGGAATAACGCATAAACGCGCTGAATATCAGCCTTGAATTGTTCAAAATTCAGGGCTTTTTTGGCTGAACGATGGTTGGCGGAACTATGCTATAATGATAGAATTAGTTTCGATATTTTATATGCTAGATTTAGATAGGAGAGAACAAATTCAAGTGAATCAACGTAATGAGCCTACTTTGTTGCTGGTAGACGGTATGGCGGTGTTGTTCCGTGCTTTTTATGCGACATCTGCAAGCGGATATATCAGACGTACAAAGGCAGGATTGCCTACCAACGCAGTCTACGGATTTATCCGTTATTTCTGGGATGCGGTTCAGACTTTTGGGCCAAGTCATGTCGTATGTTGTTGGGATATGGGCGGTAAGACGTTCCGCGGTGAAGAATATGCAGCCTACAAAGGCAACCGGGCCGAAGCTCCGGATGACCTGATTCCCCAATTTGCTCTGATTCGTGAAGTCATGGATAGCCTGGGTATTCCGAATATAGGTGCACAAGGATTCGAAGCCGACGATTGCATCGGAACGCTTGCGAAGTATTATACCGAAGAGACCGATATGAATGTTATGGTACTGACGGGTGACCACGACATGTTGCAACTGATCAATGACCGCACAAGTATCATTATTATGAAAAAAGGCCATGGCAACTACATGGTGTACAACCCTGAAACGCTCATGGCTGAGAAACAACTGACACCTCGTCAAGTGATTGACATGAAGGGTCTGATGGGAGATGCCAGCGACAATTATCCCGGAGTACGGGGAATTGGTGAGAAAACAGCGTTGAAGCTTGTACAGGAATACGGCTCCATTGAAGGGATTCTGAGCAACATGGATAAACTGACCCCTTCGGTGCGTAACAAGATTGAGAATGATCTGGACATGCTTCATCTGTCCCGCAAACTGGCAGAGATTCATTGTGCTGTTCCGGTTGCCTGTGCGCTGGATATCTGTGAATTGCGTCTTGATCCGGATATGGTGATGGACAAGTTTGAACAACTTGAGATGAAGAGCCTTGGCTCTTGGATGGGAGTGGCAATAGGGTGAGCAACATGAATAACGTACGAACAGGCAAAAAGTGGTGGACAGGGGCTATGGCCCTCGTCCTGGCCTTGCCCGTAATTCTTTCGGGAGCAGTAAGTGCACCACAGACAGTGGATGCCAAAGCAGCAATTAACACCAAAGTACAGAAAGTAAAAGTAGCAGGACGTAATTTTACCGTACAGACCGTTTCGATTCCAAAGGGAACACCGGTTACCGTGGGACTCGCGAAGAAGCAAGTTGGCCAGACGGCAACCTTGCCATCGATTGTGAAAGCCTATGGTGCGCAAGCAGCCATTAACGGAGCATTTTTTGAAGCATATAACGGAGCACCAGATCCATACGGTATGTTAATAGCAAATGGTAAGGTCGTACATATTGGAAGATACGGAACATCCATCGGATTTAAGGAAGACGGCTCGGCGATCATGGATTCACTTCAGGTGAGTTTGACAGGTAAAGTAACGGATACAAAAGGTAAATCACGGAGTTGGTATGCAACCTTTATTAATCGAACACCTTCAGCGAACGCAAGCATTACGATGCTGTATACGCCTGAACGAGGTGCCACAGTCGGATTCAAAGGTGGCACTGCGGTTGTCATGGAGAAAGGTATCGTGACCAAAAAAGTGCCCAATACAAATGTAGCGATTCCTAAGAATGGCTCGGTACTGGTTTTCACAGGTAATCAGAAGTCTTCTTCGGACCGTTTCACCGTTGGTTCGACCGTAGAAATGAATTATAAGTATACGAACGCAGCAGGCAAAGAGATCCCTTGGCAAGATGTAGTGACTGCTGTTGGGGCAGGACCCCGTCTGGTAAAAGACGGCAAGGTAGCTGTCAATCCGACGAGCGAAGGTTTCAAGGATGCCAAGATTCTTAATGCTTCCGGAGCCAGAAGTGGTATTGCGATCATGGCGGACGGTTCTGTTATGCTGGCTACCGTTTCCGGAGCAACAATCAAGGAGTGGGCAGCGGTGATGCAGAAGCTTGGTGCCAAACAGGCCATGAATCTGGATGGCGGTGCTTCCTCGGGTATGTATGCCGGTGGCAAAATGCTGACTTCTCCAGGCCGGCTCTTGAGTAATACACTCGTATTTGGCGGCTCCGTGCGTTAAAAGAAAGTGATTATGGGAGGTATGACGCAAATGACACTCACATCTGATCGAAAGCCAGGGAAGGGCAATACAGCTGTTCTGGCCATTAATGTAGGACTGCCGCAACCGCTCCCTGGGCAGAAGCGTGAAGTGCTGAGCGGCATTGTGAAACATCCTGTATCCGACGCGGTTTTCCTGTCATTCACTGGAATGACAGGGGACGCGCAGGCGGATCTGGTGCATCATGGCGGCCCTGACAAAGCCGTTTGTGTATACGATTACAGTCGTTATCCGGCGCTGGAACAACTGATGGATCGCAAGCTGGATTGGGGAGCTTGTGGAGAAAATCTGACGGTTGAAGGCTGTGCCGAAGAAGACGTACGGATTGGTGATGTGTACGAGTTGGGCGAAGCCACAGTGCAGGTCAGTCAGCCCAGACAACCTTGCTTCAAGCTGGGTGCGAGGTATGACTATAAGGAGCTGCCTGTTTATTTTCAGGAGACTGGATATACCGGCTTTTACTTTCGTGTACTGCAAGAAGGTGAGGTAAGGCCTTTATCGATATTTCGACGGATCAGCACCGATCCAGCCTCAATGACGGTTCTTGAAGCCAATCGAATCATGCATCAGGGGAAAGAAAATGTCGAAGGTATTCAGGCGTTGCTGGCCATTCCTGCGCTGTCAGACAGCTGGAGGCAAACGTTAATGAAACGATTGTCCAAGCTGGAGAACAAGTAGCGGGGTAATTATCGTGTCATCAAGTAAAGCAATTCGAAATCCTTTTTAAACTAACTTGGGAGTGTGACTAACATGACGATCTTAGGCGCAATTGAAGCAGGCGGAACCAAATTTGTATGTGGTATTGGCACAGAAAACGGAGAAGTTCTGGAACGCGTAAGTTTTCCAACAACAACACCGGAAGAGACCATGGCTCAAGTGATTTCATTTTTTGAAGGCAAAGGCATTGAAGCTCTGGGTGTAGGCTCATTCGGTCCGATTGATCCGATTGAAGGAAGCCCAACATATGGCTATATCACAACAACACCTAAACCACATTGGGGACAGTATAACGTGATTGGCAAGCTCAAGGAGCATTTTGATGTGCCGATGACATTTGATACGGATGTGAATGGTGCGGCACTTGGAGAAGCAACCTGGGGCGCTGCACAAGGTCTTGAGAGCTGTCTGTATATCACTGTGGGTACAGGTATTGGTGCAGGTGCTGTGGTTGGCGGTAAAATGGTCCATGGATTGTCACATCCAGAGATGGGACATATCATTGTACGCAGACATCCGGAGGATACATACGAGGGTTTCTGTCCGTATCATGGTGACTGCCTCGAAGGCCTTGCAGCAGGACCGGCCATTAACAAACGTTGGGAGCAACCGGCTTATGAACTGCCTGCAGATCATAAAGCTTGGGAGATCGAAGCACATTACCTGGCACACGCCCTGATGAACTATGTTCTGATTCTCTCTCCGCAGAAAATTGTCATGGGTGGCGGAGTAATGAAGCAGGAGCACCTGTTCCCGATGGTTCGTAGCAAACTGCAGGAGTTGCTGGCTGGATACGTTCAGCATCCGGCACTTCAATCCGACATTGACCAGTATGTTGTTTCACCAGGACTTGGTGACAATGCGGGTCTGTGTGGTTCACTGGCGCTTGCCAAGTTGGCATTGAATAAGTAGGTCATTAAGGGATTGACGAATTTTACCATTGTGGTATGATATGGGCAACAGCATAGTACGGTTAATGAGGAAGCACCTCTCTTGCATGGATTTTGCAGGAGGGGTGTTTTTTTTTGTGCTGCCTGTAGGTAGCATCTCTAACTCGTATAAGCTGAATATTCAAAGGGAGGGAACGGAAAATGGAAGTCATTTTCATGAACAGATTGTCCAGAATGTCAGATCAGAATGCAGAATATGCACAGTTATGGATTGGGGAAGAGGAAGATAGTTGGCAGCTGGGATGGAGTCGCTATGAGGAAGGAGAGCGTGAGGACAGCATCTGGTATGAGGGGACTTCTTGGGAGGAGCTGCTTCATATTTACCGTCATCAGCTTGCCATACAGATGAGTGAGGGGTACCGACCGCAGTTGCAGGGGTTATTTCATGAGAATGATGATCTGAAGTCACGCAGTTATGGTGGACAGCGGCTCCATTGTTACAGTGAGTTATACGGCAATGAGCAATTATATACGGATCTGTGCACATGGCGCAGGAAGAGAGCTGTGTCTGACCGGAAGGCACCGTATTTTATTGCAACAAATCGTCTGCTGCGTTTGATCAGTGCCTTTGTTCCGCAATCGCTGGATGAACTGATGCAACTTCCGGGCGTAGGAGAGAGCAAAGCAACTGAGTATGGTACGGAATGGATGGAGATTACAACCGGACTGGAGCGTTCAACGACATTCCCGCTGGACTGGGTATACACGGCGCTGAAGGAAGAAGAGTATGAGAGTTGGTTATACAAGCAGAGAGAGCAGAAGTACAAGCAGGAACTTGATAAGTTCACCACACGTAAGCAGGTGCTTGAAGGCATGAAGGAAGGGTATACGTTAGAGGAGATTGTTAATCGATCCGGATTATCCCGACGCGAGTTGGTTGAGCTGTTAGAGGCACTGGATCACGAAGGTTATGACACCGATTGTCTTCTTGATGTGGAGCTGGCAGTGATGCCAGAGAACGAACAAGAGGCCGTATGGAGTGCGTATGAGGAGATGGGAGATACGTTCCTGAAGCCAGTATTACATAAGGTGTATGGAGGAGAGAAACCCGATGGAGGAAGTCTGGAGCAGGTCTATGAAAGGCTGCGCATGATTCGAATCCGCTTCCGTCGGCACGCAGAGACAGAGAAGAATGTTGGTTAATAATCAGAAATGAAAAAAGACGAGGCGTTTCTCCCGGAGGAGCGCTTCGTCTTTGTTATTTCATACGAGTTCATACCCAGTCTTTCTTGCGGAAAATGAAGAACATGCTCAGGCCCAGGGTAACCATTAGGCCAATCACAACAAAATAGCTGTATTTCCAGTTAAGCTCTGGCATATTCGTAAAGTTCATGCCGTATATACCGGTAATGACCGTCAGCGGCATGAAGACCGTGGTAATGGCGGTAAATACACGCATGATTTCATTCGCCCGGTTCGCAATACTGGATTGGTAGGCTTCTCGCAAGTTGCCCATCAGGTCGCGATAAGTTTCAAAGGTTTCAGATATTTTTACAGCATTCTCATAGATGTCACTGAAATACTTTTGCAGTTGATCATCGATGAGACGCAGATCTTTTTTGTTCAAGGTGTTAATGACCTCTTTCTGAGGTCCAAGGACTTTTTTCAGCCACAGAATCTCACTGCGCAGCCCGATGATCTCATTCAGATGTGACTTTTTGGTATGCATCAGAATGTCTTCCTCAAGCTTCTCGATCCGTGCTTCAATTCGGTCACCTACGGTGAAATAATTATCAACAATCAAGTCAACCAGCAAATACAGCAGACGATCCGGTGTACTGATTTCCTGTTCCCACAGGATGGGTTTCAGTGTACGCAATTCGCTGACCTTGTGCTTGGTAACACTAATAATGAAATGTCTGCCGAGAAACAGGTTGACGGCACGTAGAAATATCTCTTCATCATCAAAACGGATGCTATTAATCACAATAAAATAATGGTTCTCATAAATTTCAATCTTCGGACGTTGTTCTTCGTCACTAAGACAGTCTTCCACAGCCAGATCATGCATCAAGAACAGCGGCTGAAGTACCGCCAAATCGTCTACGTCTGCATCAATCCAGTAAAATCCTTCCGCTGGTGGAGTCAGCGCCTGCTGAATATCGTCCACCGGAATAAATACACCGTTGTTTACCAACCGGATTTTCATCGTTAATCTACTCCTTCTGCACCCGCCAACTTGGCGGATATTATCATTATGGGCGCAAAAAGAACAAATCAGCCGGTCGGCAGCGGAGCCTGGAGATCAGGGCTGCGTTCACTATATAATCAAACGGAAGTCACGTCCCGCTGCCGGCATGCTGATGTCAATTCTCTATGCAGTTTGTCGGAATTCGGCTGCCAGTCAGGCCTCGGGTCGCCATCCATTTAATATGTCACCTCTCACATAAGGGTTTATAACACCTTGTTTAGTATACCGCTGGTACAAGGTGCTTTCAAGCGCAAAAATGTGTCTATTTCGCGCCCTGAGGCAGTGTATGACAACGGATGATGAACGGTTCCGATCTGGGAAGTAGACATCGAACTGCAACTTGACGTGAGGGCATTAATGTAATAAAGTAGACGGTGAACCATATTTAATTACAATCTAATACAGCGAAATCTTATCAAGAGTAGGTGGAGGGACTGGCCCGATGAAACCCGGCAACCGGCGGTATACCGCACGGTGCTAATTCTTGCAGCGACTAAGTGTCAGGTGGCACTGTTGTAACTGAGAGATGAGAGAGGCGCATATCTATTTTACATATGACCTTTCTCGAAATCCGAGGAAGGTCTTTGTCATATGCCCCGACTTCTCAGCAGTGATTTTCGCTAAGGAACTTGAGGTTGTTTGTAACGTTGGATGAAAGAGCAATTCAATGTTTTTACAAGCTCAAGGCAGTCTATAACTGTATTGATGTGAAGACATCAAGCCAAGGGTGGCTGCATCTATCTATGCACAAGGAGGAGTTAGACTTACTATGCCAATCAAAATACCCGATACTCTACCAGCAAAAGAAGTACTTGAAGGAGAGAATATCTTCGTCATGGATGAAACTTCTGCATATCAGCAGGATATTCGTCCACTCCGTATCGCTATATTAAACCTGATGCCCACAAAGGAAACGACCGAAACACAATTGCTTCGTCTGGTGGGAAACACGCCTATTCAGGTGGATGTCGTTCTCGTACATCCCAAATCCCATACGTCGAAGAATACGTCTCAGGAGTATTTGGATCTGTTCTATAAAACCTTCGATGAGATTGAGCACCGCCGTTTCGATGGAATGATTATTACGGGTGCCCCGGTGGAACAGATGGATTTCGAAGACGTGAACTATTGGAATGAAATCCAGGAGATCTTCGAATGGACCAAAACCAATGTGACTTCAACCCTCCACATATGTTGGGCTTCCCAGGCAGGTTTATACCATCATTTTGACGTACCCAAGGTTGCACTTGATGAAAAGTGTTTTGGCGTTTTCCCACATACCATCAATAAACCACATGTTCCATTGTTGCGTGGATTCGATGAAGTATTCAACGTTCCACATTCCCGTCATACGGAAGTGAGACGCGAAGATATTGAAAAGAATGAGAATTTAGAGATTTTGGCTGAATCTGATGAAGCGGGGATCTTCCTGGTTGCTACCAAAGACGGCAAACAGATTTTTGCCACAGGACATGCCGAGTATGACCCGTTCTCATTAAAGTGGGAGTATGACCGGGATGCAGCCAAAGGTTTGGATATCGCATTGCCTAGGCATTATTATCCGAATGACGATCCTTCCCGTGTGCCACCAGCTACTTGGCGCGCTCATGCCAACTTATTATTCTCTAACTGGCTCAATTACTATGTGTATCAAGAAACACCTTACGATATTGGCCCGCAAATCTAATCGAGATTACAGGAGGATGCAGCAATGGAAGACAACAACAAGTTGAAAATCGAAAGCCGCTTAGCACAAATTGGGTCCATCAATGAACCGGTTACAGGCGCCATTAACTTTCCGATCTATCAATCCACTGCGTTTCGCCACCCGAAGCTTGGACAAAGCACGGGGTTTGATTATATTCGTACGACCAACCCAACTCGCAAAGTGTTGGAAGAGGCGGCCGCAGCGCTGGAGTCCGGTGATGCAGGATTTGCCTGTAGCTCGGGTATGGCCGCGCTACAAACCATCTTTGCCATGTTCGGTCAAGGGGATCATCTGATTGTATCGCTGGATCTATACGGCGGCACCTATCGTCTGCTTGAACGCATCTTGTCCCGTTTCGGTGTAACCGCAAGTTATGTGGATACAAATGACATTGCAGCACTGGAAAATGTTCGTCAGCCGAATACCAAAGCAGTATTTATTGAGACACCAACCAATCCGTTGATGATGATCACAGATGTGGAAGCTGTCGCTTCCTGGGCGAAAAGTTACAACCTGTTGACCATTGTTGACAACACGTTGCTGACTCCATTTTTCCAACGTCCGATTGAACTGGGTGCCGATATCATCATTCATAGCGCTACCAAATATCTGGGCGGACACAATGATGTGTTGGCCGGATTAATTATAACCAAGGGTGAGGCATTATCTGCAGAGATGGCGTTCCTCCATAATTCCATTGGAGCAGTATTATCTCCAAGTGATTCCTACCAGTTGATGAAAGGTATGAAAACCTTGGCTCTTCGCATGGAGCGTCATGAGTACAATGCACTTACCATTGCCAAATACTTGCTTGAGCATCCTGCAGTGGGTGAAGTGTATCATCCAGGTCTATCTGATCATCCGGGGTATGAGATACAGAACAAACAATCCACGGGTAACACAGGTATCTTCTCTTTCAAAGTGAAGGATGCACGTTATGTTGAACCGTTGCTACGTCATATCCAACTCATTGCTTTTGCCGAAAGTCTCGGCGGAGTTGAATCACTCATGACTTATCCGGCAGTACAGACTCATGCGGATATTCCGCTTGAAATTCGTGAAGCCGTAGGTGTGGATGACCGTTTGCTCCGGTTCTCCGTAGGCATTGAACATGCGGATGATCTGATTGCAGATCTCGGCAATGCTCTGACAGCTGCACAACAGGAAGTGGAAGGAGGAGTGCACTCATGAGTGAGTCCAACAACAAGCCCAATTCCGAGTTGAAATTTGATACCAAATTACTCCATTTTGGCGATGAGATTGACAAAACGACTGGAGCCTCCAGTGTACCGATCTACCAAGCATCAACATTCCATCATTTTGATATCTTCAATCCGCCTCAACATGATTACAGTCGTTCGGGTAATCCGACACGTCAGGCTCTGGAAGATTACATCACATTGCTGGAGGGCGGCGCACGAGGCTTTGCCTATTCTTCCGGGATGGCTGCGATCTCAAGCGTGTTCATGATGTTCTCTGCAGGGGATCACATGATTGTAACGGAAGACGTATATGGAGGTACGTATCGTTTGCTTACTTCCATATTAAGCCGTATGCAGATCGAGACAACCTTTGTAGACATGACCAATATAGATGAAGTAAAAGCGGCACTCAAGCCAAACACCAAGGCAGTTTATATGGAAACACCGTCCAACCCTACACTGCGAATTACGGATATCGCTGCTGTAACTGACTGGTCGAAGGAACATGACCTGATCACAATTCTGGATAACACCTTTATGACACCGTACTATCAGCGTCCAATTGAGCTTGGTGTGGACATCGTCGTACATAGTGCTACGAAGTTTCTCGGAGGTCACAGTGATGTACTGGCAGGGTTAGCCGTTGCTCGCACGGAATCACTTGGCGTACAACTGAAACAGTTGCAAAATGGACTTGGAACTGTACTGGGGGCACAAGAATCCTGGCTTCTGATGCGCGGGATGAAAACCTTGGGTGCTCGCATGGCTCATAGTGAACGGAGCACAGCCAAACTGGCGGCATGGCTTAATGAGCGCAGTGATATTACCGCTGTCTTTTATCCTGGACTGGAGGATCATCCGGGCCGTGAGGCACATGAGCGCCAGTCCACAGGATATGGAGCTGTCGTTTCTTTTGACGTCGGTTCAGGTGATCGTGCAAAAGCAGTTCTTAACCGGGTGAAGCTACCTATTGTTGCTGTAAGCTTGGGAGCTGTGGAGAGTATTCTGTCCTACCCAGCGATGATGTCTCATGCGGCAATGCCGGCTGAGGTTCGCCGTGACCGTGGCATTACAGATGGATTGCTGCGCTTCTCCGTAGGTCTGGAAGATATCGAAGATCTGATTGTAGATTTGGAGCAAGCACTTCAGGAATCCTAACAAAAATGGATGCCCGAATACGCCGATGTGTATCACTTAAGTTCGAACTAATTCTTTTCCATATGTAAAAATTTTTACTTATTTTTAAAGCACCTGTACATAAGGTGCTTTTTTTCACATGTAACCTGTGTTACGATATGTGGAGTACAGAAATACGATGTTGCCACCAGAACTTGCTTCTCTTGAACAAGTTGGGACGGATCGTTATATAATTTCTCTTCATGAGGGAGGCTTTTTTACGATGAGTACGGTAGACCGTATCTTAGATAAAGCCCTTCGGGGCGAACGTTTGGACTTGGAAGACACGATTGAGCTATTTGAATCGAATGAAGTGGACAAAATCGGGGCAGCTGCTAATGTCATTATGAAACGCATGCACCCTGAACCATACAGAACATTTGTAATTGGGCGTAACGTCAACTACACAAACGTGTGTGATGTGTACTGCCGTTTTTGTGCTTTCTACCGCAGACCTGGTTCGGATGAAGGTTATGTGCTTCCGGACGAAGTTATTTTCCAGAAGATTCAGGAAACGGAAGATGTGAATGGTACCGAGATTTTGATGCAAGGTGGAACGAATCCAAACTTGCCTTTCAGCTATTATACAGACCTGTTGAAAGCCATCAAAGAGCGTTTCCCAAACATCACGATGCACTCTTTCTCCCCAGCGGAGATTATGAAAATGGTTGAAGTATCCGATGGCCTTACATTGGAAGAAGTTGTTCGTGCCATTCACGAAGCTGGACTGGATTCCTTGCCTGGCGGTGGCGCTGAAATTCTGGATGACCGCACACGTCGGAAAATTAGCCGCTTGAAAGGTTCATGGCGCGATTGGATGGACGTTATGCAAACTGCACACCGCATCGGTATGAACACCACGGCAACGATGGTTATCGGACTTGGTGAATCGATGGAAGAGCGTGCATTACACTTGCTCCGTGTACGTGAAGCTCAGGACGAATGTATTGCGAACAAGTATGACTCCGAAGGTTTCCTGGCGTTTATTCCTTGGACTTTCCAGCCGGATAATACAAACCTCAAGCTGGAGCGTCAGACTCCGGAAGAGTACTTGAAGACTGTAGCCATCAGCCGCCTGGTACTTGATAATATCAAGAACATTCAATCCTCTTGGGTAACGATGGGTCCTGAGATCGGTAAGAAGTCGCTTGAATTTGGCTGTAATGACTTCGGTAGCACGATGATTGAAGAGAACGTTGTATCTGCTGCTGGTGCAACATATAAAGTTAACATTGAATCCATTCTCCGTTTGATTCGGGAGTCCGGTTATATCCCGGCACAACGTAACACCCGATACGAGATTGTGCGCATGTTCGACGAAGAAAATGCCGTACATGAAGATTTCGTAATGCAGAACTAATTCTAATTAATTCAATACTACTCTTTATAAACTTTGATCGTTAGATAAGTATTTATGAAGCCAAGCCCGCTGACTACTCCGTTTGGAGAGACGGCGGGCTTTTTGATTTCTTTCTGTGGTTCGAGGTCATCAAACAGTACATGTTACGCAATTGGCGATATTTTATATTGAAATTGAACTGTTACAATGAAAGGGAACTTGTGTAGACAGACACGCTGGAAGGGGTAAAACCGATGAAGAGAAGAATACTTGGCAAGACGGAACTGGACGTACCTGTATTGAGTTTTGGAGCATCCTCACTCGGTTCTGTATTTCGTGACATTGACCGGGACGAAGGGATTCGCACTGTACATGCGGCTGTAGATGCGGGGATGAATTACATAGACGTTTCGCCTTATTACGGGCTGACAAAGGCGGAGACAGTGTTGGGTGAAGCCATCCGCAGCTTGCCGCGCAGTTCATATATGTTATCAACCAAAGCCGGAAGGTATGGGGAAAATGAGTTTGATTTTTCACGTCAGCGGATTCTGGATAGCGTGCAAGAGAGCCTGGATCGACTGCATACAGACTATATCGACATTCTGTTCCTGCATGATATTGAATTTGTGCCAGCAGAGATCATCGTAGAAGAAGCCTTTCCAACGTTGCTGCGTCTGAAAGAGCAGGGAGTTATACGACATGCGGGCATTTGTGGATTGCCCTTACCATTGTTTGAGAAGGTTCTGCCACAGATCGATGCGGATGCGATCATCTCGTATTGTCATTATTCATTGAATGATACCTCATTATTATCGTTATTGCCCCTGTTGGAAAAAAAAGAAATTGGCCTCGTCAATGCTTCGCCTCTTTCTATGGGCTTGTTGAGTACCCGAGGGGCTCCTGCCTGGCATCCGGCAGATGATCGGGTGAAAGAGCTCTGCCTGAAGGCTGCCCGCTTCTGTGCAGAACAAGGTAGTGACATTGCCAAGCTGGCCGTGCAATTCTCCACGTCGAATGAACGAATTCCGACAACACTGGTGAGCAGTGCCAATCATCACAATATTGTTAATAACGCTGCTTGGATTGAAGAACCGATCGATCAGAGCCTGCTGGATGAAGTGCTGCGCATTCTGGCTCCATTGCATAACGAGACGTGGTCAAGCGGACGACCTGAATATAATACGAAGCCAAGCAATACGACAGCAGAAGCATCCAAGGGGGAACAACGATGAGAGCCATTGTATGTGAAGAAATAGATCAATTGAAGCCCCAGGACCTGCCTCAACCGGAACGAGCAGAAGGAGAGGCGTTGGTTGCCATTCGGCGGATTGGGATCTGTGGAACGGATCTGCATGCGTACAAAGGCAACCAGCCATTCTTTACCTATCCTCGTGTTCTGGGTCATGAACTGGCGGCTGTTATTGAAGAAATCGGTCCGAACGAGGCTGGGTTACAGCCTGGGGATCAGGTAAGTATTATTCCGTATCTGCACTGTGGTCACTGTATTGCATGTCGAAGTGGAAAAACCAATTGTTGTGCGTCCATGCAAGTCATGGGTGTGCACGTAGACGGAGGCATGAGAGAAAGAATCAACGTGCCTGTCTCACATCTGCTCTCAGCAGAAGGTTTGACGCTGGATGAGACGGCAATGGTAGAACCATTAAGCATTGGAGCCCATGCCGTCAGAAGAGCAGGAATTAAACCTGGTGAGCATGTGATTGTGATTGGAGCTGGCCCCATTGGATTGGGTGTGATGGCATTTGCCAAACAGGCGGGGGCGCGTGTTATTGCCGTTGATCGTAATCTGGACAGGCTGGAGCTTAGCCGGACTTGGGCTGGAGCGGATGACCTGGTACAGGCCAATGAACATGCTGTACAACAAGTGGCTGAAATTACGGGAGGCGACTATGCTACAGCTGTCTTCGATGCAACAGGTAACGTGAATTCCATGAATGGGGCCATTCAATATGTGGCGCATAGTGGTCAACTCATTTTTGTAGGACTGGTGAAAGCGGATATTACCTTTCATGACCCCGAATTTCACAAGCGGGAGATGAGCATCCTGGGTAGTCGAAACGCAACCCGTGAAGACTTTGAACAAGTCCTGTCGACCTTGCGTCAAAAGAAATTAAACATGGATGGGTATATCACACACCGCGTGGAATTTGATGAGTTACCTACGGCAATAGACCAATGGCTTTTGCCAGATTCACATGTAGTCAAAGCCATCGTTGAACTATAATAACAATTAATTATAATAACAGAAAAAAACGCTCTCTGACCTTGGTGGACAATACTGTTCATCCATAGGGTAAGAGAGCGTTTTTTATTTTTCCGGATTCGTTACAATACCCGCATGTGGATCAATGTGACGCACAATGGACTTCAACCAGATCATCTCAAGCACATGTACCTCATAATAAAGTGCACCCGGGATTTGCCTGATCCATCCTTCCGCCATCGCGAGTTGTGTTGAGTCAGAAGTGGCTTCCAGAATTCCAGGTTCACGGCGTAGCCGTTTGCGTACAGCTTTTTCAACTTGAGAGCTTTGTGTGGTCAATATGCATACTTTGCGTTTGGAAGAGAAGCCCCTGAACGCAATGTACACCATTTCATAAGCAATAAGATAGGCGATTACGGAATACATCGCTTGGTCCCAGCCAAAGACAACACCAGCGGCTGTCAGTATCAACAAGTTAAGCAGCATGATTATTTTTTCGATAAGCATCCGTTTTCCACTAAACACACGTTCAGGTGGGCGGGAAGACGGATCACCGATTTCCAGCGTATCCAGTGTCCCGCCATACCGCACGACGAGCCCAATTCCGAGTCCGAGGCATAATCCGCCAAACATGGCAGCAGCCAGCGGATGCTCTACAAGTGGCGGCATGGGATGAAGCACAATGGCACCGATCGAAAAGACAACCAGACCTAGAACAGTAACCAGTACAAATTTCTTCTGCACAATCTTGTAAGACAGAAATATAAACGGCACATTGAATAAAAATAGGAACAAACCAATCCTCATTTCGGTCCAGTGGGCGAAGAGTGAGGAAATGCCTGTAATGCCTCCAATAATGATCTTATTGGGGTGTAAGAACAATTCAAGTCCCACGGAGGCCAGAATTCCGCCCGCAATAACGAGAAACAGGTTTAACCAGCGGCGGGTAGACGATATCCTGGTCTTGGCGGTGTTTGGCACCGGATTAGCCGATATCAGAGGTGCTTTCATAGGTCATCCTCCTTAGTGCGGCTTTCGAGCCATTCTCCCTGGGTTAGTCACAGAAAGATCGGCGTAAGAGCCGCGAAGTACGTTAGTATGTCTGTTCTGTACAGACATAGGGATTATCCTTCTTTCTGCAGAACCTTTGGTTCTTCTTTCTTTTTCCGAGGATCTTTGAACTTGAATATTTTATCCAATAAACGGAATACATGTTTGGACTCTTTGGTTAATAAAGGACCCAGAATGGCCAGAATTAGGACATACAGCGCGGCAAACGGTTGAATCATTGGCAACAGTCCCCCGGCTTTACCCATGTTGGCCAAGATAATGGAAAATTCACCCCGTGACACAATGGTTAATCCAATATTCGCCGATGCTTTGGGTGATAGTCCTGCACTGCGCCCGGCCAGCATACCCGCCAGGAAGTTACCGAACAATGTAATAACAACTGCAATCAGAGCTAACCATACGGCATCGCCACCCAAGGACAACGGATCAATGGACAATCCAAAGCTGAAGAAGAAGATTGCTCCGAAGAAGTCACGGAACGGTAGAATCAAGTGCTCAATCCGTTTTGCGTGTTCTGTTTCAGCAAGCACCAGACCAACCAGTAATGCACCAATCGCTTCGGCAACATGAATAGTTTCAGAGAAACCAGCTACCAGGAACAAGGCTCCAAATACAACGAGAGAGAATAGCTCATTCGATCGAATTTTAAGCAATTTGTTTAGTAGCGGTGTTGCTTTGCGTCCAAGGATAATCACGATAAGCATGAATCCGAGGGCAATAAGTGCAGACATGATGACGCCTCCGATGGAGGATGAATCACTAAGCACAAGTCCGGACAAGATCGAGATATATACAGCGAGGAATACATCTTCGAACATAATAATACCCAATATCATCTCTGTTTCCGGGTTGGCCGTTCGTTTCAAATCAACGAGTACCTTGGCCACAATGGCACTGGAAGAGATGGTAGTTATACCTGCGATAATAAGTGCTTCTGCAACTGGGAAACCGGACACAAAACCGAATATTAATCCCAGCGTAAAGTTAATGCCGATGTAGATCGAGCCGCCAACTGCAATAGAGCGACCCGATTTAATTAAACGACCTACCGAGAATTCAAGTCCAAGGTAGAAGAGAAGGAACAGGATACCGATCCGACCCATAAATTCAATAAAAGGCTGACTCTCAATAAAACGGAAGTCCAGATGCCAGATTTTCATGGCATGTGGCCCCACGGCCATCCCGATCAGAATATAAAATGGAACGACCGAAAATCTTAGTTTTGCCGATAAAAGGCCGGCTGCTGCAATAAGCACAAGGGCCAGACCTACTTCGAATATCAAATGATCCATCTATTTACCCCCTTCCAGTCAGGAGGAGGGATTTAAACAGTTTCTGCTGATTGCGTTCGCCAACGGCTACCACCGTGGATTCTGCACTGATAACTACCTCCGGACCTGGGCTGATATGTTTTTTGTGATTTTTCTCTACAACGGCGATAACCGTTGCCCCAGAGTTTTGACGTACGTCCAATTCACCGATGGATTTACCGATACTTCCGAAGGATGGTTCGATTTTGTACCACTCGATAATCAGGTCGTCAAACGTTACTTCAATATTTTCAAGCTGTTTTGGTTTGTAAGTTAATCCGCCAACAATAGCAGCGATCTGTCGTGCTTCGTAATCGTCAAGTGTGATCATCGAGATGCTTTGATCGGGATCATCATACTCGAAGTGGTACATTTCCCGGCGACCGTCATCGTGAATAATAATGACAATTTTATCACCGCTGCTTGTTTCAATCTGAAATTTTTTGCCGATTCCCGGCAAGTCTGTTTCGCGTACATCCATGGATTGTTGCCTCCTTATAATTAGGGGCTGGCCATAGAAGACAGGCTTATTTCCCGAAAATGATTAATCTGCTGCTCAAGGGAACATCAAAAGATGCGGGTAAACAGAGCCAGAAATTCCTGACACAGCCATATGATTTGAATTTGTCGGTGTGGGTACAACAAAAATAGGTACTGTCATAAACATGGGTTTATCTAACGTGTGCTAAAAGGGTTATAAGTTATGCACAAGCGCACCGTCTTTCATTACAGAGGTGTCTTCATGCAAAAGCAACCTGTAAATACGTCGTAACGGCTAGTGAAGAGCGTTCACGTATTTTGGTGCTATAGGGGTGAGGGATACATACATGCTGGTAAACTTAATAGGTAGCAGAAATAATCTGCGTTTAAACAAACAATACCACGGTTTAAAGGACAGACCCGTTGTAGGGATTCGCAGCATCAATAACAATGCGAGGACAAGAAAGACAGGCTTATTATGCGTAACCGCAATCAGCTTGGACATAACTTGTGGATATTTGCGAATGACAGGTTTCTGCTGGGATTCGGGTATTTGCAACAGCACTTCCTTGTTGGAAGTTGCTTCTACAGACACCCCAACGGCAGATTCGGACTGCATCGGAATAGGGAAGCACAAGGCTTGGAAAACGCACAAAATGATAATGATAGTGTAGTGGAGTATTCTAGGTTGTTGTCTCATTTTGGCTTCCCTCCTTTCCCGTGAAATATACTGTTATTAAAATAATAACACATTTTTGTCTTAACTCCAAACCTCTTTATAATATACTGAGAAATCATGACACGCTTTCCATCAATCCGCTTCGTATATCCCCATCGGCCTTGCCATATACTTTGAACAGGAAGGAAAGGAGTGATTCTTGTGGAACTGTTTGCTGTATGGACCGATGTATCGGGGCAAGAGGAAGCGGATCAATTTTATCGTTGTGTCAAGGAAAAAACCAAAGGTTTACATATAAGTAAAAGAGGATTTCGGCTCACCTTCAAACATAATGATGGAAGAGCAACCTGGGTGTGCAGAGGGAATGAGAATCACGAAGACTTCCAGCAATGGCTTCCCCGGATCAGTGATCTGCTCTCCCTTGGACTCGCCGACTTCATTATGGAGACACAAGAACGGAGCATGGTGGAGGATATGATCGCCAAGGCGTGTTCTGTCATGGATGAGCATGAGGTGGAAAAGGTCAATCGAATCTGCATGCCACTTCTATTAAATGGTGATCTGGATCAGCCCGGACTTCGAGAGCGCCGTCGTACTACGTTAGCCAGTGGACTACGGCAGGACCTGGAGGATGTTCACTTTTTTCACCTTGAAGGCATTATCAACTTCCGCATACGGCCATATAAGCAGGAGCTTCAGGAATTAGTGGAGTATGCGCTGGATGAGTTCTGGATGGATCGGCAGTATGAAGAGTTTATGGGGCTGTTAAAATATTTTGTGTTTTTTCAAGAAGCCAAAGTACCTCTGGTTCATCTTGTACACAAGGGAATGCATGAATTTCAGGTCCTGGATGCTGGACTTAATCTGTTACCCGTGCAAAAGGATGAACAGGTCGTTGTGGAAATGCCGGGTCTGGAACTGGAGATGGATATTGAAGATATGATTGTAAGTACACTCATCTCAATCTCTCCTGAGAAGGTCATGCTCCATACACGCACCCCGGATCTGCCAATCATCTCGACCATATGCCAGATCTTTGAAGACAAAGTGCAAATATGTCATCATTGCCCGGAATGCGAAGTGCTGCGCTCAGGATTGTTGACAGGTCTTGACGCAAGTGATCTCGGCAATTATAATAACTGTTGATCCATGAATTTTTCATGTGAACCATTGAACCAAAAGCGTTGACAAAGACAACAACCACACGCAAGATCGGTGCAGAGAGAGGAACCAAGGCTGAAATTTCCTCCGGATATCACGTATGGTTTACCCCTTTGTAGCTGCAATTTTGAAAGTGGAGTTAGAATATCGCCTTTAATGGGGATTATCCGCGAGTAAGGATCTGCCGGGTCATGCCCGTTATCGTCATGCCAATGAGGGCTGTATTTCCGAATATGGATGAATCAGCTGAATTAGGGTGGAACCACGAGTATATATCACTCGTCCCTTTGCCGGGACGGGTGTTTTTTGCGTTCCTTTGCAAAATGACTGGAATAGCAATAGATAATCAGTCCATAAATATCTGGACATGAAGGTTACATTAACAGGAGGAATGAGACAAATGGCAGTTAACATTAAATTACCGGATGGTTCGGTGCGTGAGTACGCGGATGGCAGCACCATTGAGGACGTAGCGGCTTCAATTAGCAGCGGATTGCGCAAAAATGCCGTAGCCGGCAAACTGGATGGTATCGTGGTGGACTTGTCCACAACACTTCATGAGGGAGCATTGGTGGAGATCGTAACTCTGGATTCACCAGAAGGACTTGAAGTGATGCGTCATAGTACAGCTCACTTGATGGCTCAAGCAGTGAAACGTTTATATGGTAACAAAGAGGTACGACTCGGTATCGGCCCTGTCATTGAAGATGGTTTCTACTATGATATGGACCTCGAACATGCGCTCAATCCTGAAGATCTGCAAAAGATCGAGAAGGAAATGGAACGTATTGTGAATGAGAACTTGCCAATTGTACGTAAGGAAGTTAGCCGCGAGGACGCGATCAAAACGTTCGAAGAAGTGGGCGATCCTTACAAACTTGAGTTGATTCGTGATTTGCCAGCGGACAGCGTGATTACGATTTATGAGCAAGGTGAATTCTTCGACTTGTGTCGTGGCCCTCACGTACCATCAACTAGCAAAATCAAAGTGTTCAAACTGATGAATGTCGCGGGTGCTTACTGGCGTGGAGATAGCAAAAACAAAATGCTTCAACGTATCTATGGTACGGCTTTTGTGAAAAAAGCACAGCTGGACGAGCATTTGCACTTCCTCGAAGAAGCTAAAAAACGGGATCACCGTAAGTTGGGTAAAGAGCTGGAAATGTTCACATTCTCCCAACTGGTCGGTCAAGGCTTGCCAATCTGGTTGCCTAACGGTGCGAAGCTACGCCGTACTCTGGAGCGTTATATTGTGGATCTGGAAGAAAGCCTGGGATACCAGCATGTATACACACCAGTTCTGGGTAACGTGGAATTGTACAAAACATCTGGACACTGGGAGCACTACCAGGAAGATATGTTCCCGAAAATGGTAATGGATAACGAGGAACTTGTTCTCCGTCCAATGAACTGTCCTCACCATATGATGGTGTACAAGTCCAGCATGCACAGCTACCGTGATCTGCCAATCCGTATTGCAGAGCTTGGTATGATGCACCGTTATGAAATGTCGGGGGCGTTAACAGGTCTGCACCGTGTACGTGCGATGACACTGAACGACTCACACATTTTTGCACGCCCGGATCAGATCAAAGAAGAGTTCGCTCGTGTTATCGAGTTGATTCAAACAGTCTATAAGGATTTCGGTATCAACGAATACCGTTTCCGTCTGTCCTATCGTGATCCGCAGGATACTGAGAAATACTTCCAAAATGACGAGATGTGGGAAATGTCCCAACGCATGTTGCGTGAAGTTGTGGAAGAGCTTGACCTTCCATTCTATGAAGCTGAAGGTGAAGCGGCGTTCTACGGTCCGAAGCTGGATGTACAGATCAAAACAGCTCTGGGCAAAGAAGAGACATTGTCTACGGTTCAACTGGACTTCCTGTTGCCTGAGCGCTTTGAACTTGAATATGTGGGCGATGACGGACAGAAACATCGTCCAGTCGTTATTCACCGCGGTGTAATTAGTACAATGGAACGTTTCACAGCATTCTTGCTGGAGAACTTTGCAGGAGCTTTCCCATTGTGGTTGTCTCCGGTACAGGCAAAAGTGATCCCAGTATCCGGAAACTTCGACGATTATGCGCGTGAAGTGGAAGCGAAACTGAAACGTGCGGGAATCTCTGCTGAAGCCGATCTGCGGAATGAGAAGCTTGGATATAAAATCCGTGAGGCGCAGCTGGAGAAAATGCCTTATATGTTTGTTGTTGGTGAGAATGAGCGTAATGCAGAAGCGGTATCCGTGCGTAAGCGTGGAGAAGGCGATCTGGGCATGAAACCGGTCGATGAAATAATCGCTCAATTGAAAGAAGAAATTGCAACACGTTTAGTATAAATGAACAAATGATTTATCAGATAACCAGTGCATAAGTTGCGCTGATCACTCTGCATAACGTCTGAATAACATGGGATTGACCTATGTTATTCAGGCGTTTTTTCGTAGTGTTTGCAGTAAAAAGTATAGATTAATTGCTTTTTGGAAAACCTTTGCAGTGAGGGGGAGGTTATACAATGAAAAAGCAATTCTCAATTCAAAAGAAACATATACGGGGTTTATTGGTTGGCTGTGTGATGTTCGCCGGGATGATGATTAACCTGAATCAGGCGGATGCCTATACATTTGAAGAGGAAAGTACAGTACTGCATGTCGAGAGTCAGAGCAGCGGCATTGAAGGTCCAATTATTGAAACTTCGAGCAAGTCTGATCAAGAATTTCCGGAACAGGTTAGCCATCAATACAGCGATGAGGCTCAGTTGACGACCATGGTGTATATGGCTTTATTGTGGTCACCACAACCAATGGTCATTCCAAGACCTGAGCTTCCAGAGAAACAAGTGGCAGATCCGTCTATGCCGGTGCTTGCTCCGCGTTCAGAACAAATCCTGGGTACACAAAAGGTTACAGCAACGGGATATACGGCAGGTGTTGAGTCTACAGGAAAAGGACCCAAACATCCTCAATACGGAATTACGTATTCCGGTGTCAAAGTACGTCGTGATAAAGAAACAGTTTCCACGATTGCAGCTGATCCAAAATTATTCCCAATGGGGTCCATTCTGTACATTCCGGGCTATGGTTACGGAATTGTTGCAGATACGGGTTCAGCGATTAAAGGTAATAAAATCGATCTGTATTTCCCGACAACCAAGCAAGTGTACAAAGAGTGGGGCAAAAAAGATGTGGAGGTACAGGTGATCAGGCAAGGCGCTGGGAAATGTACAGAGAAGATGCTCAGCGAGTTGGCCGATGCAATCGATGTGTACAAATCTGTACCGGATTCGTGGTTGGACAAGGCCATTTAATTTCACATGTTGAACATGAATAACTGAAGTGCTCTCTTCACATAATACTGACTGGGGACGAACCCCGCGGTGCAGCAATGCATCGTAAATATGAAGAGAGAGGTGATTCGTTGTGGCTAAAAAATCACAAGGGTACCAAACGCCAAACGAGAAGTACAATGCAGAGTTTGGAGAAGAGAATGCAGCAGCAAAAGTGAAGCAATCCGCTCAAAACAAAGTACAAGATAATTTCCAAACACCTGATGAAAAATACAATGCCGAGTTCGGTGTAGAAAACACAGGCCAAACTGGCCAAGGTCAAGGCAAAGCATCGAAATACAAAAAATAATTGAAGATTCATTAATCAAATGATGATTCAGCACCCTGGAGCAGCAGCTCCGGGGTGTTTTACATATGCGAAGTTTTTTACATTAATATCCTCCCATCTCAGTCTCGAGACCGAGATGAATTCCACCTGCCGCCGCTGTTCTCATTGTCTTGTCTGAGTTACACTGATTACATAATACAGACAAAGGAGACATGAGCGATGAAACGATCGACGCGTGACCGCTGGTGGGTTGGCATACCTCTTATTGCTATTGGTGCGATGATCTTGTTCAGACAATTGGGATATGACATTGATGTAGGATATATTTTCAGAACATATTGGCCGTTATTTCTAATCTGGTGGGGGGTCAAAGGAATCTCCGAGATTCGTCGCAACGGGGGTTACGCCTTTATAGGACCGGTAATTGTACTGGCAATTGGTGGTTACTTTCTTGCCCGTAACCTGGGATGGATTGATTACTCCATGGGGGAGTTCATTCGTTATCTGATCCCGGTTATGCTGATTGGCGGAGGATTGTTCGTACTGATCGGGCCACGACGTCGTGATCGGAAACATCATGACAAGATGCAGCCACCTCCAGCACCTGAGCAACCTTATAAACCGTTGGCTCCGGAGGATCTGGAGATGCCGTCGTCGTTTGACGAACAGTTCGAGAAAACATTTGGCAAACCAAAACAGGAACAGAAAAACGATGCACATGGCCCTCACTTCACAGGATCAACGGATTCATCATCACAAGGGCATCAATATAAGAAGAAACATCAATCGTATAACTCTAACGATACGGGATATGGAGAACATTATGATGATGGCTACGGAAATGGTTATGGGGATTATGGCAGTGGCAATACCATTAATAAATCGGCGTTCATCGGTGATCTGTACATGGGGCAGGAAGTGTTCTCGTTAAAACCAATGAACATCTCGGCTTTTATCGGAGATACTGTAATTGATTTGACCAAGGCACAGATTCCTTATGGGGAGACGAAGATTGTCATTTCTTCATTTATTGGGGATGTGAAAGTATTTGTACCAGAAGATATGGATCTGGGTGTGACGGTGACGACAAATTCCTTCATTGGAGATATGTCACTGTTGAACCAGAAACGCGGCGGATTCCTGAGTAGTGCCCAGGCTGAAACTGCCCATTACCATGAAGCAAGCAAAAAAGTACGGATTATTGTAAGTGTGTTTATCGGAGACGTCAAAGTGAATAAGGTGGGTTAATGCATGATTCGAACAATTCTCAAGGCCAATAAATGGGAACTGATGATGTATTTTGCGCTAACTGGTCTGATTACGCTGGGCGGATTCTATCTATTGTATGGAGAGGTGTTGATGGGGGCTGGTCGTCAGCGGGCATGGACCTATGTTGCTGTTGTTGTGCTGGCCACCGTTATCACCGGATATATCGCTGCATTACGACTCCAACGCAAGATCGACCTGCTTGATCTCAACATGTTGAAAGTGTCCAAGGGTAATCTGGCGGTGCGCATGCCTGAAGCGGATGACGCTTCGTTTGGTCGTGTCTATCAGGAGTTCAATGTCATGATGGATTCGATTGAGAAAAAGATGAGACTGCTTCAGCGCCTCGGTGAGCAGGAAGTCATTGAGAAGGAGCAAGCCTCGGAGCGGGCTGTGCTTGAAGAGCGCAAACGAATGGCAAGGGACCTCCATGACACGGTTAGCCAGCAACTGTTTGCCATGCATATGTCGGCTTCGTCCTTACCGCGACTGCTGGAGATGAATCCGGAACATGGTGGCAAAGTACTGGACCAGTTAATCCAGATGTCACATATTGCACAGCGTCAGATGCGAGGACTGATTGCCCAACTTCGACCGGTGGAGCTGGAAGGGCGTGACCTCACCGCAGCACTGGATAGTTGGTTTCCTGATTATTGCAGGCAGAATGGTCTTAAAGGTGTGAAAGAGCTGGAACTGGATGGCGGAATCTCGGATGCCATTGAGCACCAGCTGTTTCTTGTTATTCAGGAGGCGGTTGCCAATGTTGTGAAGCATGCAGAAGCGGGAGTGGTTAGTCTGTCCATACGGGAGAGTGAACATCAGATCAGCATGAGCATCAGCGATGATGGTCAGGGATTTTTACAGCAAGCGGAGCGTCCGGGTTCATACGGGTTATCTACCATGCGTGAACGGGCGGAGAAGCTTGGGGGGCAAGTTCAGATTATATCGAAACCGGGAGCGGGAACGACGGTACGGGTATTGATCCCGAAATTCCCGAACGTTCCTGAGTGAACCAGAGGGGGAGACGCAATGAGTGGTAAAGTAAACGTGATGATTGTGGATGACCATGATATGGTGCGCATGGGCTTGAAAACATATCTGATGCTGGAACCTACTTTTCATGTGATGGGAGAAGCGGGCCACGGGCAGGATGCGCTTGATCAGTTACGTAAGTTAAATGATAGTGAAATGCCGGACCTGATCCTGATGGATCTGATGATGCCTGTAATGAATGGCGCTGAAGCAACAAAAGCCATCATGACTGAATTTCCAGGGATGAAAATTGTGATGCTCACCAGTTTCCTGGAGGATGATCTGGTTGTGCAAGCGATTGAAGCGGGTGCGGTAAGTTATGTACTGAAGACAGTCTCTGCTGAAGAACTGATCTATGCTCTGCAAGGGGCATATAGAGGCATGCCTGTTATGACAGGTGATGTTTCGCAGGCGTTAACCCGGGGAATCAGACAACGTACAGCGAGAGAGAGTGAATCGGGTCTGACTGAACGGGAGAAGGAAGTGCTGCTGCTTATTGCAGAGGGAAAGACCAACAAAGACATTGGAGAAGAATTACATATCAGTATCAAAACCGTCAAAACACATGTAAGTAACCTGCTGATGAAATGTGAGATGGACGATCGTACACAGTTGGCCATCTATGCTCATCGTCAGGGATGGGTGAAAACGAAAGGGTAAAATGCCGTCGTGACGGGGAAAAGAGTCTATTCTTATGTGCTTTTATCTCCTTTTTAATTGTTTTTAAGGTACGGTTAAGGTTTAAAGTACAAAATAAGGACAGTTAAAGAATATCTCTTGGGAATAAGAGATTGGGAGGTAGAGAGGCATGGACGAACGCAACTATAGATCGAACCGTCAAGACGAGGAAAACGAAACCAAACAAACGGAGAATCGCAATTCTTCCGGAACGGACGAATCCTCCTATTATTATTCTTATGGACCTTTTCAGTCCGTGAATCAGGAAGATACAGCAAATCACATGGGAAGCACTAATCAGCGTGAAGAAGGAAATGTAGAGATTACAAAACCTGATCCGGTGAGACCCGTACCTACTTACTATAATAGTGAATCATCTGAACAAGCGAAAAGATCATCAGCAGGCGGTGGAAACGGCTCAGGTAACGGTGGAGATCAAGGGAATGGCGGCAAAGGCAACTGGAACTATAATAACCGCAAGCCACGTTCTTCCGTAAGATCACTTCTATTTTCCTTTATTGCCGGGATGCTGGTCATCACCGTTCTCATGTACACAGCTGATAGAACAAACATGTTCACACCGGAGACGGCACTTACGAACACGGACAATCAAAGTTCAGGACAGGAAGCGTCTACAAACACAGGCGGAGGCAACAATGTCACAGCGTCGTTACTGCCAACAGGCAAAGAAGATGTGTCTTCCGTAGTAACAAGTACAAGTCCGGCTGTCGTCAAAATCGAAACACTCGCGAAGCAGTCCTCACGTACAGGATTGGGTCAGGGTGGATCAAATACAAGTGATCCGCTGTACCAATACTTCTTTGGTAATGGCGGCGGAACGGAAGGCAATCAAGGCCAAAGCCAGCAAACACAAAGCGGTAATCAGCTTGTACCTATGGGCATTGGTTCCGGGTTCATTTTTGACAAAGAAGGATATATCCTGACGAACCAACACGTTGTTCAGGGTGCAGATGTAATCCAGGTAACCCTGGAGAACAACAGCAAGCCTTATGAGGCTAAATTGCTGGGAAGCAGCTTTGATCTGGATTTGGCTGTATTGAAAATTGAGAAAAATAGTGGTGACGATGCGTTCCCTGTAGCTCCACTGGGTGATTCCAACAGTACTCAAGTCGGTGAATGGCTTGTAGCTATTGGTAACCCTGAAGGATTCGAACACACCGTTACAGCAGGTGTACTGAGTGCCAAAGAACGTACGATCAGCATTCCAGATGAAGAAACAGGAAAAACACGTGAGTACAGTCATTTGCTACAAACAGATGCTTCGATTAATCCGGGTAACTCCGGTGGTCCGTTGCTTAACCTGAATGGGGAAGTTATCGGAATGAACGTTGCAGTAAGCGCAGATGCACAGGGTATTGGTTTTGCAATCCCGTCGAGCGTCATCTCTGAAGCTGTTAAATATCTTAAAGAGAACAAAGAAGTTCCCAAAGAGCCAGTACCCTTTATCGGTGCGTCTCTGATGGCTCTCACGCCTGAAGTTGCTAAACAAATGGGAACAGACGTTACCGAAGGTTCAGTTGTAGCCAGCACGATCTTCCAATCACCGGCTTACCAAGCAGATCTTCGTGCATATGACATCATCACAGGTGCCAACGGGACGCCGTACGCGACAAGTCAAGATCTGATTGATTTTATCAAGAAACAGGAAATCGGTAGTGAAGTTACACTGAACGTGGTGCGTGATGGTAAGAAGATGGATCTGAAAATCAAAATTGGCAACAAAAATGATTTTGATACTTCACAAACCACAGATACACAACAGCAGCAACCATAAATATCGGGCAAGGATTAACACAACGGAAGGGTTTGAAGGCCCTTCCGTTTTTTTGCCCTGATGAAGCAGGGTTACAATGGACCAGGACGGATTGGAGACGCCTACTTGAAGATGCAGATTGTGCTTCTGCCTGTTACAATGGGATAAAACGTTAGGATAAAGGAGAAAGACCACCATGCGCTCAACTATTTTGATTGTGGATGATGACGAAAAAATTGTATCCATGCTCCGCCGGGGGCTGGCTTTTGAAGGATATGAGGTACAGACGGCTTCCAATGGAGCCGAAGGCCTCAGCAAACTGATGGACAAGGAGCCGGACATCGTTGTGCTGGATGTGATGATGCCGCAGATTGACGGATTTGAGGTATGTCGCAGATTGAGAGAAGCAGGCAGCAAAGTGCCTGTGCTGATGCTTACGGCCAAGGATGAAGTACAGAGCCGGGTGACCGGACTGGACACAGGAGCCGATGACTACCTTGTAAAACCTTTTGCGCTGGAAGAATTATTGGCACGTGTCCGTGCATTGTTGCGCCGCAAGTCAGATAGTGCGGGTACGCCGGACAACCGCTTAATGTATGAAGATATCATTTTGGACAATGACTCACGTGAAGTATTGCGAGATGGGCAGCGTCTGGAGCTGACTGCCAAAGAATTTGAACTGTTGAATCTGTTCATGCAAAATCCAAGACGGGTACTGTCCCGTGATCTGATTATGGATAAAATCTGGGGTTATGATTACAGCGGTGAGTCTAACGTGCTTGAAGTATACATTGCCATGCTCAGACAGAAGACTGAAGAATACGGTGGCAAACGTCTAATCCAGACCATCCGGGGAGCCGGTTATATTCTGAGAGGTGACTCCTGACATGTCCATTCGGTTAAGACTAACCGCATGGTATTCTGGTATTCTGGCCGCCGTGCTTATTTTTTGGGGCGTTGTCATCTATGCCTTTGTTTATTTTAATTCCTATCAGGAAGTCGAACAGCAATTAAAGGTGAAAAGTGCCCGGATTACGGATCAAATTGGTGTAAATCCTCTTTCGCAGTCGTTGGATCTGGACCCATTTACAGAGAGCCAGCTTCAGGAGGCACAAATTTACATTCAACTCTGGGATTATCAGAGTCGCTCAGGCATAATTTCCGGCAATATGAAAAAACTGGAGATTCAGTTTCCGGTATTAAAAGCCAATGAAATTCTTGAAAAGCGAGGCATATCCAAGATCTATGTGGATGGTACACCGTTTCTGGTGAATCAGCTTCCCCTTTCTCTTCAGGGTACCAATGAAGTACGTGGAATTCTTCAGGTTGGTGCGAATGTAAGTTCACAAGAGCGCTTGCTGGAAGCGTTGCTTAATATTTTGGTTTTTGGCTGGCTGGTAGCGATGGCATTGGCTATTACCTCAGGTCTCGTCTTGGCTCGCAAGTCGATGCGTCCGCTCGTGACTGTCATTGATGCCGCCAATCAGATTCAATCTGGAGATGACTTAAGTGTACGTATTCAATATGCTGGGCCGAAGGATGAGATCGGACGTCTGATTGAAACGGTGAATAATATGCTTGAACGTACAGAATTGTCATTCCGTGGTTTGGAGGAGACGAATGCTGCCCAGCGCCGCTTTGTATCCGATGCATCACATGAACTGCGTACGCCGCTGACCACCATTCGCGGGAACGTGGACTTCTTGAAGAAGCTGTGGGATCAGGAAGGAAGCGACCGACCGAATCTGGATGAGGAGACTGTCAAACAAATGTCGCTGGAAGCCATTGAAGATATGGCGGACGAGGGAAAACGTATGAGCAGGCTGATCAGCGACATGTTATCGCTGGCGAGAGCGGATACGGGTCAGAAAATTGAACTGAATCCGATCCCGCTGCAGATACTCGTACAGGAAGTAGCACGCAGAGCACAATTTCTGGATCGTCAGGCAGACTGGCTTCCAGGAGATTTTTCCACCCTGAACGGCATTTATGTGAACGGTAGCAAGGACTATCTGCAACAGATGCTGTTTATTTTCATCGAAAATGCGTTTAAATACACACCTGAAGGCTCTGTGACGCTGGATGCCGTATTATACAAAGGTCAGGTGGGACTGCGCATCAGTGACACTGGTATTGGGATGGATCGGGACGAAGTGCCGTTCATCTTTGATCGCTTCTATCGGGCGGATGAATCCCGTGGGGCGACACCGGGCATAGGTCTGGGACTTTCGATTGCGAAGTGGATTATTGAGGAACACCATGGATCGGTTGAGGTTGTGACCAGACGTGGAGAAGGAACCACCTTTATTATCTGGTTGCCGGTTGTCTTTGCTCCGCCTATCGAATAAAGGTATAATAGACAGGACTGCAATTACATCGGCAACGTTGCCGAGAAAGAAAGCGGGTGGCAACCAAGTGGAAGTACTACGAATTTCGCCGCGGGGATATTGTTACGGCGTTGTGGATGCGATGGTGCTCGCGCGTCAAGCGGCACGCAATCTGGATTTACCACGACCTATTTATATATTGGGTATGATTGTGCATAACCAACATGTGACGGATTCCTTTGAAGATGAAGGTATTATTACATTGGATGGTCCGAACCGGATGGATATTTTGAGCCAAGTGGAGAGTGGCACGATTATTTTCACAGCTCACGGTGTATCTCCTGAAGTGCGCAAGTTGGCACGGGACAAAGGATTGACAACAGTGGATGCAACATGCCCTGATGTCACCAAGACCCATGATCTCATTCGGGAGAAGACGGCAGAAGGTTATCAGATCATCTATATCGGCAAAAAGAATCACCCTGAACCAGAAGGTGCCGTTGGTGTTGCACCAGATCTCGTTCATCTGATCGAGAAGGAAGAAGAGATCGAAGAGCTGAACGTATCTCCAGGCAAAATCCTTATTACAAATCAGACAACGATGAGCCAGTGGGATATCAAACACATTATGAGCCGTCTGCTGGAGAAGTTTCCGGGCGCAGAGATTCATAATGAGATTTGCCTTGCAACTCAGGTTCGTCAAGAAGCTGTTGCGGAACAGGCAGGTCAGTCGGACCTGGTTATCGTGGTGGGTGATCCTCGCAGCAATAACTCTAACCGTCTGGCACAAGTGTCGGAGGAGATTGCGGGTGTTACGGCCTACCGTGTATCTGATGTTTCCGAGATTCAGCAAGAATGGTTGAAAGGTGTAAATAAGGTGGCGGTTACTTCGGGTGCATCAACACCAACACCGATCACGAAAGAAGTCATCCTTTACCTGGAACAGTATGAACATGACAAGCCGGAGACGTGGGAGATCAAACGTACCGTGAACATGAGCAAACTGTTGCCTCCAGTTAGAGAAAAAACACGTACACCTTAGGAAATGTAAAAGCAAGTCTAAGTGTATGTGAATTAAAAACGAGATGTGAATGAGAAGAATCCTGTTATGCAGATCCGAATGTCGGAGCCTGTGGAGCAGGATTCTTTTTTTGTATATGGATAAGGAATGTGTACCTTGACGCAATCAGATAACTATGGTATATTCACTTTAACGGATAAAAGCTTAAAAGCGAACAAGCGTTTAAGCGCGACAGAGTTTTTATATTTAATCAGACGCACGTTAAGGAAATTATTGTGCTCTCATACAAGGAAGGATGGGAATTAATATGATCGTTATTGCAGGCAAAGCTACACCGGAGGAACAGATTCAGGATATCGTTGCAGTTATTGAAAAAGAAGGGCTTCAGGTGCATATCTCTCGCGGAGAGGATCGTACTATCATTGGTTTGATTGGTAAAGTTGAACCTAAAATGCAAGAGCATCTTCGCCAAATGAAAGGTGTCGAGAATGTCGTTAAAATCTCGAAGTCTTACAAATTGGCAAGTCGCGACTTCCATCCGGAAGATACGGTGATCTCCATCAAAGGTGTAGATATCGGCGGAAAAGAACTTGTTGTCATGGGCGGACCATGTGCGGTTGAATCCGCTGCACAGATTGATGAGATTGCAGGGCTTGTGAAAGCTGCTGGTGGGCAAGTGTTACGTGGTGGTGCATTTAAGCCTCGTACGGGTCCTTACAGCTTCCAGGGAACGGGTGTAGAAGGATTGATCATGATGGCGGAAGCAGGCAAGAAACATGATCTGCTGACCATTACAGAAGTCATGACACCTGAGTATGTGGATATTTGCGCCGAGTACGCAGATATTCTGCAAGTAGGTACACGTAACATGCAGAACTTTGACCTGCTCCGCAAATTGGGCGAGTGTGGCAAACCCGTATTGTTGAAACGTGGTTTCAGTGCGACATACGATGAATTGTTGAATGCGGCTGAATACATTCTTGCGGGTGGTAACCCAAATGTTATGCTGTGTGAACGTGGTATTCGTACGTTTGAATCCTACACACGGAATACGTTGGATCTGTCAGCGATCCCTGTTCTGCAGTCTCTGAGCCATTTGCCGGTTATTTCCGATCCGAGCCATGGTACTGGACGAC
Organism: Paenibacillus sp. 10L310; assembly: GCF_056395745.1. Classification (NCBI taxonomy): domain Bacteria; kingdom Bacillati; phylum Bacillota; class Bacilli; order Caryophanales; family Paenibacillaceae; genus Paenibacillus; species Paenibacillus sp. 10L310. The sequence goes on from NZ_JBFTKC010000001.1 coordinate 522,203, forward strand.
GTGAACTGGTGGAACCGATGACAAAAGCTTCTGTTGCTGCAGGTGCCAATGGCCTGATCATTGAAATGCATACCGATCCGGATAACTCCATGACAGGAGATGGTGTGCAATCCTTGTTCCCTGACCAATTCGCCAACCTGTTGCAGGATCTGGAGAAACTGGCACCAATCGTGGGTAAATCATTCAGCACAGCCAAACAACCGGCAGAATTTTTCCCGGCACGTGTAGGCGTGTAATAAGAATTTCATAGTCAAGGTCTGGATCATCATCCGGGCATCTCCTCTGATCTCGTTCATTGCAACGGAATCAGATAGATGCTCGGTTTTTTGCATATTTTGCAGTTTTGAACGTATTTATTAATCAATAGTGATAAGAAACATTTATGATGTGAAGTTTTTCCCATGATTTAGGTTAAAATAGGGGTCGCTTTACCGCATTAAACCAGTTAAATGTATATAAAACTAGTTGTTATATGAATTTATGTTATTTATAAAGTGTGAGTATATCTAACATCCCTTCAAAAAATACCTTACATAAGTATTGACGATGTCATGTTTTAAAATTTATAATGACGACAGAAAAAAATTCGAATTTAGACATTTTCTTAGTGGGGTTGTTTAATGTTCGGAATATTTGGGAGGACGAATACATGTCGGTTGAAAACGTATTGAAATCAATTCAAGAGAACAACATCGAGTGGGTAGATTTTCGTTTTGTAGATTTAGCTGGTCGTGCACATCACATCTCGTTGCCAGCTTCGGCTGTTGATGCAGACACGTTCGTAAATGGAGTAGCTTTTGACGGTTCTTCTATCCAAGGTTTCCGCGGAATTGAAGAGTCCGATATGGTTATGATGCCAGACCCTGAAGCGACTTATGTCGATCCGTTCACTGCACACCCTACATTGAATGTTATGTGTGATATCTTCACTCCGGATGGCGAGCGTTATGAGCGTGACCCACGTAGTATCGCTGTTAAAGCAGAAGCTTTCCTGCAAGAAAGCGGCGTAGGTACAACAGCATTCTTCGCACCTGAATCCGAGTTCTTCATCTTCGACGATGTTCGTTATGAGAGCGGCACGAACAGCTCTTCCTACTTCGTAGATTCAGAAGAAGCTTCTTGGAATACCAACCGTCAGGAAGAAGGCGGAAACCTGGGCTTCAAAGTTCGTACTAAAGGCGGATATGTTCCAGTAGCACCAGTGGATACACAACAAGATATTCGTAGCGAAATGTGTCGCCTTTTGGAAGAAGCTGGCCTGTCAATCGAGCGTCATCACCATGAAGTGGCGACAGCGGGTCAAGCCGAAATCAACTTCCGTTTTGATACACTGAAGAAAACAGCAGATAACCTGCTTGCATACAAATACATCGTGCACAACACTGCACGTCAATATGGCAAAGTAGCAACATTCATGCCAAAACCATTGTTCGGTGATAATGGTAGCGGAATGCACGTTCACCAATCCATCTTTGATGGCGATTCCCCATTGTTCTATGACAAAGCGGGATATGCTAACCTGAGTGAAATGGCTCTGCACTACATCGGAGGTATCTTGTACCATGCTCCGGCACTGATCGCTTTGACTAACCCTAGTACAAACTCATTCAAACGTCTTGTACCTGGTTACGAAGCACCAGTTAACTTGGTTTACTCCAAAGGTAACCGTTCCGCAGCAGTTCGTATTCCGGTTGCAGCTGTGACACCAAAAGGTTGTCGTATCGAGTTCCGTACACCAGACTCCACAGCTAACCCATACTTGGCATTCTCCGCAATGTTGATGGCGGGTCTGGATGGAATCAAACGCAAAATTAACCCAACTGAGCTTGGATATGGTCCTCTCGATAAAAACATCTATGACCTGTCTGATGCAGATAAAGAAAACATCCGCAGTGTGCCAGCTTCCCTGGAAGAAGCACTTGATGCTCTGGCAGCTGACAACGAGTTCTTGACTGAAGGCGGCGTATTCACAAAAGACTTCCTTGATAACTACATCAACCTCAAACGTGATGAAGCGAAAGCAGTAGCGATCCGCATTCATCCGCACGAGTACAGCCTCTACTTCGACTGCTAATCGGTCGGGGTCGGAACAGTTCTTGTTTCAACTTAAAGCCTCCGGGACACGCTCTCGGAGGCTTTTCCTTGAATTAAACAATGTAGTGCTTTAACTTTGCAGGGTGATAAAGGAATTTGATGACCTGAATTCAACACTTCAGTGCATATTGCCCTTGAAGCAGATAGAGAATACTGATATCATAGCGATAATATTCACTTTGTATGTCAGAGTTACGGATGGAAAGGGCGGGGGATTTTGTGACAAAAAGAGCGTATAACTTTAATGCAGGACCTGCGGCGTTACCACTTGAGGTACTGGAGCGTGCACAGGCGGAATTTGTAGATTTTCGTAATACAGGCATGTCGATTATGGAGATGTCTCACCGTGGAGCGGTGTATGAGTCTGTACATAATGAAGCTCAGGAGCGGTTGTTGTCGCTTCTAGGCAATCCAAAAGGATACAAGGTTCTCTTTCTGCAGGGCGGTGCAAGCACTCAGTTCGCGATGTTGCCAATGAACCTGCTCGGTGCAGGGCAGACTGCAAGTTACGTGATGACTGGCAGCTGGGCGAAGAAGGCTCTGTCTGAGGCGAAGTTGATCGGCGAGACACATGTTGCTGCATCTTCAGAAGCAGAGAAGTTCATGAAATTGCCGGATGTTTCGAATCTGAGTTTGCCAGAACGTACGGCTTATGTGCATCTGACTTCCAACGAAACGATCGAAGGTACGCAATTCAAGTCGTTCCCGGATACCGGTTCAGTACCTCTGATTGCGGACATGTCGAGTGATATTTTCTGTAAACCATTTGATCTTAATCAGTTCGGCATGATCTACGCGGGTGCACAGAAGAACCTGGGTCCATCCGGAATTACGGTTGTAATTGCTCGTGAGGAACTGGTGAGCGAATCGCCTAAAACGATTCCAACCATGCTTCGTTACAGCACACATGTAGATAACAATTCCCTGTACAATACGCCACCATCCTTCTCAGTATATATGGTGAATGAAGTATTGAAATGGATTGAAGAACAGGGCGGACTGGCTGGTATTGAGCAAAAAAATACGAAAAAAGCGGAATTGCTCTATAACACAATTGATGGTTCCGGTGATTTCTACCGTGGTTGTGTGGAACAAGAAGATCGTTCCCTCATGAATGTAACCTTCCGTCTTGCTTCTGAAGAATTGGAGAAAAAGTTCATCAAGGCTTCGGAGGAAGAAGGATTTGTAGGTTTGAAAGGACATCGCAGTGTGGGTGGTCTCCGTGCCTCCATTTATAATGCTGCTCCTTATGAAAGTGTTAAGGCACTGACAGACTTCATGAGCCACTTCCAGAAGACAAATGGATAATTAAGTATAGGTACGGTGTAATGGACCTTTGTGTCTTATCCTGTGCCTTACCAGAGCCTTCCACATTGACGTGTGGAGGGCTTTTCTTTAAGATTAGAGGGTTGTCGTCAACATGAAATGAAAAGGAGATTGAACACATATGGCTTTACACATCGTTCTGGTTGAACCAGAAATTCCGGCGAACACAGGCAATATTTCGCGTACTTGTGCGGCAACCGGTACCCATCTGCATCTCGTACGTCCACTTGGATTTCGAACAGATGATGCTACATTGAAACGTGCAGGGCTGGATTACTGGCATGCTGTCCATATTGAATACCACGACTCATTTGCTGAGGTTCAGGAAAAATATCCGGAAGGTCGTTTCTTCTATGCAACTACGAAGGCCAAGAACCGATATAGTGATTTTAATTTTCAGGATGGGGATTTCCTCGTTTTTGGTAAAGAGACTAAAGGCCTGCCACCTGAATTAATTGCTGCGAATCCCGATACATGCATGAAAATGCCAATGACTGGTGACGTTAGATCATTAAATCTGTCCAATTCGGCAGCAATTATTGTATATGAAGCGTTACGCCAGCTCAATTTCCCGGGGTTAGAAGGATAAAATTTGGTTATAAATGACGGCTAGAATTCGGAAAAAAAACATTTTTCAAAAAAAAGGACAAAAAATGTTTATTTCCAGCAGGATTCGACAAAATCTTGGCGAATCTATAAACATAGTACAAATGTACCTAGAAATTTAGAGTAAGATAGGAGAGGTGTGCCGTAGCTATGAAGCCAGCTGGAGTAGTTCGCAAAGTTGACCAATTAGGTAGGATCGTATTGCCTAAATCTTTGCGTAAAAGGTATCAAATGAATGAGGGAGATCCTGTAGAAATCTTAGTACAAGGGGACCATATTATCTTGGAGAGATATCGTCCAAAATGTATTTTCTGCGGATCCATTGAGGAAGTCAACGAGTTCAAAGAGCGTTACATATGCGCACAATGTTTAGATGAAATGACTCAGCTTCCACAACACGGATAAGAAATAACGTCATGGGGTCCATTGACCCCGTGGCGTTTTTTTTTTTATTCTCAATTGAATGGCATAATTGCAATTTGAAAAAAAGATAAAATACGTAGACTAACGCTGGGTGTAAAGGGGTAAAACCTCATTCCACACGGCATTCAGGATGCCTTGCATATTTTCTTCCTCACTATTAATACATATGACAGCTTCCTTTGAGGGAATTATGATACACAACTGACCATAGGCACCATCGGCGCGGTAAGCGTCATGAGAACACATCCAGAACTGATACCCGTAACCTTTTCCCCAATCTCCGTCTCCAGTCGTTTCGATCTGCTGGGACGTAGCCTGTCGAATCCAATCCGCAGGTACAAGCTGTCTGCCTTCCCAAAAGCCCTCCTGCAACAGTAACTGTCCAAATCGACTCAGTTCCTCATTGCTTATCCAAAGACCTGCACAGCCAAGCGTTACGCCGAGTGGAGAGGTTTCCCACTCTACATCATGGATGCCAAGCGGATCAAATAATCGTGGAGTCAGGTAATCTTTCACGGTTTGGCCGGTAGCAGCCTGTAGCATGGCCGAGATCATAAACGTATCCCCGCTGCTATATTTAAATTGTTCTCCAGGTACCCGGTCCAGAGGCAGAGACATATAATATTTCGCCCAGTCCTTTTCGGTCAATGAAGCTCGTTCATCAGCCCAAAGAGGGGGAGAGTCATGACCCGAAGTCATTCGGAGAAGATCACGGAGTCTCAATTCTTGCGGCGATGGGAGATTGCGTTGTGCAACGGGTGCATGATCATAAGAGAAATAATCACCAAGTGTCGCATCCAGATGTATCAGACCTTCTTCAAGAGCAAGACCAACGGCCATACATGTGAAGGATTTACTGATGGAATGTTGTACCCTGCGCTGATTCTTATCCCGGTCCCAATGGGCAAGCAGATGCCCTTTTTGTAATATGCGAATGGAAAAAACGTTCAATTGTTGCTCCGTAATCGTATGAATGAAACCTTTGAGTTGCTCAGACATATTAACCTCCCTAATATCAGGTGAAACCTGAGTAAAATCGGTTGGTGAAACGTTTCCGTAATTCGAATGCAAAATCAGAACCCATGTTAGTATAAACCTGGTTTGGTGTCAATTAAAGTTGTAATAGCACTTACTAAATTTTCATTTTTTCGTAATAATAGTGTCTTTGGACGCAGATTTAGACTTAAAAGAGCATTTTTTCGAGAAAAAAACGCGAAATTTGTAAAAAGGTTATTGACAGGATTTACTCATCGGGCTTATGATTTATTCGAAACGATTCGAAGAAATCGCTTCCACATTAAAAGTGTTGTAATGAAGTCCATGTGAATCAACGTTGGCTATGTTTTGAAACGATTCGAGAAAATCGTTTCGATAACCCATCGAAATACAAGGGAATCTACAACAGCCTGCAATCCAACGCCAGAGAAACGAATGAGTAAAGACAGCAGGCGATGATGAGAGGGGTTACATTTATGGCACATATAACGATCGAAACTGGATCGCCAACCTTATGCATGAATACCAGCATACATGTTGTGTCCAGTGACTCCGGAGAGACTTCAGGCGGTACACTATATCTGTTGCACGGGGCAGGCGATAATGCGAGTACCTGGCAACGGTTAACCACAATTGAGATGTATGCAGCGCAATATGGCTGTACGATCATTATGCCGGAAGCGAATCGAAGCTATTACACCGATATGGAATACGGCCTGAATTACTTCCACTACATCACTCAGGAGTTACCTGAAATATGCAAGCGTCTGCTCAATCTGAATCCTGATCCGGAGAAAACATACGTTGCAGGTTTATCCATGGGTGGATATGGTGCACTGAAATGTGGACTAACTTATCCAGAGCGATATCGCAAAGTAGTGTCTCTATCCGGCGTAACGGATATCCAGACACGGCTTCATGATCCCCATATGCCAGCGACAATGATCAAGGAAATGAAAGCGGTTTTTGGAGAACGTTTACAGGTAAAAGCCGATCAGGATATTTACGCACTGTCGGCCAAGCTGCTGGAACAGGGTGTTCCTTTACCGGATATCCTCAGTTGCTGTGGCGATAGTGACCCCTTTGTAGAGATGAATCGCGACTATGCGAGATACATGCAGGGGACTGCCTTTGATTTTCGGTATGTGGAGACGCCGGGGGCTCATGAATGGAGATTTTGGGAGCACCACCTGAGAACGATGTTTGATTTTCTGTACAACGACAAGACCATAGTAGAGTGAGGAGATGCAATGTGAAACCTGCAGCCGAAGGACCTAGCAAAAAGCTGAAGGGAAACGTGAAGGGCAATTCGCTCTGGACTGAAATCTGGAAGCACCGAATGACATACACCCTGCTTATTCCGGGGCTTGTCTGGCTAATTCTGTTTGCCTACATGCCGATGGGTGGCCTGTCTCTGGCATTCAAAGATTACAAGGCCAACCTGGGCATCTGGGGAAGTCCATGGAGCGGATTCGAGAACTTCAAATATGTTTTCCGTGATCCAACCTTTATCGACGCAGTATGGCGTACGCTGTACATCAATATTCTGAAACTGATTATTCAGTTCCCGTTCCCGATCATTCTGGCGCTGTTGCTGAATGAATTGCGGATGCGCAGAGGAAAAAAATTGTTCCAAACCGTTCTTACATTCCCGCACTTCCTTTCCTGGATCATCGTATCCGGGGTAGTCATCAATGTACTGGCATATGACGGACTGGTAAATAGCGCGCTCGGATTACTCGGATTGCCAACGATTAACTTCCTGGGGTCCGAATCCAACTTTGTACCCATGTTGCTGTTGACTGATATTTGGAAATCAAGTGGATGGGGCGCGATTATATTCCTGGCTGCCATTTCCGGTATTGATCAGGATCAGTATGAATCAGCACAGATTGACGGGGCTTCCCGTATGCAACAGATGTTCAAAATTACTTTGCCGAACATCCTTCCAACCATCACAATCATGTTTATTCTCTCGGTTGGTGGATTGATGTCTTCCGGGTTTGACCAGATCTTCAACTTGGCAAATGCCGCTACCAAAAATGTATCGGAAGTACTCGATGTATATATCTATCGGATTACGTTCCAGTCATCTACCGATTTCTCATTCTCGACAGCGGTCAGCTTGTTCCGTTCCCTGGTGAATATGGCCTTGCTGCTTCTTGCTGACAGATTTGCCAAGTGGCTTGGCGGAGACGGTTTGTTCCGATAAGAGAGGAGGAAAAATGAGATGAGCAAGAAAGCTAACAAAAAACCGAGAATTGGTACAGAAAAAATGACACTTCTCGATTACATTATTTTCGCCGTATTACTAGTGCTTGCCCTGATGATCCTGATTCCGTTCTGGAATGTCATCATGATTTCGTTTGCAACACAAAAAGAATATGCTGACAATCCATTTCTGATGTTCCCTAAAGAATGGACATTGGATTCCTACAAGGCATTGTTCGCTGACGGAACGATTCTGACGGGGTACAAAAATACAATTATATTGCTAGTCATCGGCTTGCCACTCAGCTTGTTCCTGACAACAAGCATGGCATATGGCCTTAGTCGCAACAAATTTCCGTTTAAGAAATTTCTCTTTTTCCTGGTACTGTTCACCATGATCTTTAATGGTGGTATCGTACCGCTGTACCTGATCATGAAATCACTTCATCTTACAGGTACGCTGTGGTCCGTTATCCTGGCGGGAAGCTTCAGTGCGTTTAACATGATTCTGATGATGAACTACTTCTACACCTTGCCTGAATCACTCATGGAATCGGCGAGACTGGATGGAGCCGGAGAGTGGAGAATTTTGTTCTCCGTTGTTCTTCCGCTGGCTACACCAATTATGGCTACAATCACGTTGTTCTACGGTGTGGCTTACTGGAACAGTTGGTATGATGCGATGATATTCCTTCGAAAAGCGGATCAGTTACCGCTCCAGAATGTACTCCGAAATATTATCGTGACATCTACGACGAATGCATCCAATGCATCCAGTGTGGATGCTGCTCAAGCAAGCAACTTCTCAATGGGTATGAAGATGGCGGCCGTATTTGTCACCATGGTACCAATTATGTGTTTCTTCCCAATGCTGCAAAAACACTTTGCCAAAGGGGTATTAACAGGGGCAATCAAGACCTGATATACGTATAGGATTTTGCAATAAAATTCTACTAAAAACATGGGGGTAAAACATGAAAACGAAAAAAAAGTTGTCAGTAAGAGCTCTCTTTGCCATCACGCTTAGTGTAGTTATGCTGATGGTGACCGCTTGTTCCAGTCAAGGAGCTTCAGGTGGTAACGAAAAAGATGCAGAGGGAAATTACAAAGACAACCTGACCATCTCTGTAGCTAACCTGACAGAAATCAAAAACGGGAACCTGGATAATGATTTCCACAAGTTCTGGACAGACAAATTTAATTTAACATGGGACTACAACTATATCGATTGGGATTCATGGGGCGAGAAGCTTCGTCTGTGGATCAACTCTGGCGACTTGCCGGATGTAGCGGTATGGAACTACGTACATGGCGATGCCATTAACAGCATTGAACAAGGTTTGTTCTACAAATTCCCGGATGACTGGAAAGAACGCTGGCCTAACGTCGCAGCAGCTTACAATTTGACGGGTCTTGGAGACAAGTTGGAAGAATTGACAGGTGGAACATATGTCCTGCCTAGACCAATCTATTTCGAGAACAAACCGGCTGACCCACTCACGAACCAAATTGGTGTCATTGCGCTTCGTAAAGACTGGGCTGAAGCGGTTGGTTTTGAACTGAAAGATGCTTATACAACAACCGAATTGAATGAATATGCTGCGCTAGTGAAAGAAAAAGATCCAGGCAAAGTGGGTAACAAACTTGTACCTCTGTCCTACAATGCGGCAGATGCTATGACAAACATGATTATGCCAAACAGTGTACATGCCATGACTGACTCTCCGTTCTACAAAGGTGAAGATGGCCAATTCCACTGGGGACCAGCAGATCCTGAAACGCTGACAGGACTTAAATTGATGCAAAAAGCCTATAAAGATGGACTGCTCAATCCTGAGTTCTACACATGGAAAAACAATGAAGGTCAAAACAACTTCAAAGTAACAGGTACAGCTGCTGTAACAAGTCTGGGCGGACTGGCTTCCTACAGACAAGGTCTGGATTCCGATATGAAAAAAAATCTGGGTGTAGATAGTGATGAACTGGTACACACAGCAATCGTAGTAGGCGATGACGGTAAATACCGTAACATGGAACAAGCCAACTTCTGGTCTGCATTAATCTTCAATCCAGACATTAGTGACGAGAAATTCGAACGGATCATGGATCTGATCGATTACTCCGCAACAAAAGAAGGACAGTTGCTCATCAACATGGGCTTTGAAGGAAAAGATTGGAAATATGATGAAAACAACGAACTCGTTAGCTTGTTGCCAGAAGGAACGGTATTGGAAGATAAATATCCAGCTCGTTTCGAAGGTCTGTATCTGCTTGGTGACGACTTCAGTGTTGTAAACCCTGCAATCAAAAAAGATTACCGTGATAGAGCCGTGAAATTGTTCGAAGAAAAAGCAAAACTTGGTACAGAAGGCAAATCGCTTGCACCATACGATTGGGATGTCAACCTGTACGATTCCAAAGCTAAGAGTCAGGCTTCATTCGACTACCAGAATGAATATGCCAACTTGATCCTCAAAAACGGAGATCTAGAGGCAAACTGGAAAGAATGGGTAAACAGTAAAATGTCCCTGGTTCAACCTTATCTGGATGAGCTAAACGATAAATTCTAGTAATCATTCAGTAATTAATTTTGAACCCGGTGCGCGGTCTCTCCCCGAACGCAGCCGGGTTCTTTATTTCAACAACTTATAGTGGAGGATACGATTAGATGAATAACGAGCAGTTGCTAGATCTGGTAAGACAGATGACGTTGGAGGAAAAAACAGCTCAGCTTCTTCAGTTGACTGCCAACTTCTATGAAGGAACAAATGTTGAAGGTCAGATCACAGGGCCGATGGAAGAGATGGGAATTACGGAGCAGTCCGTAGATGCCAGTGGGTCCATTCTGGGGTTGTCCGGTGCGCAGGCCATCATTGATGTACAGCAAGCTTATATGCAAAAAAGCCGTTTGGGCATTCCGCTTTTGTTCATGGCTGACGTAGTTCATGGATTCAAAACCATTTTCCCGATTCCACTGGCGATCGGTTGTTCATGGGACACAGAACTGGCTGAGAAAAGTGCTGAAATTGCAGCACGTGAATCAGCTGTATCCGGTTTGCATGTTACCTTTGCACCTATGGTGGATCTGGTTCGTGACCCGCGCTGGGGCCGTGTGATGGAAACGACAGGAGAAGATCCTTATCTGAACAGTTTGTTCGCGGCTGCGTTTGTACGTGGATATCAGGGCGACAGCTTGAAGGATGAGCCAGATCGTCTTGCAGCCTGTGTTAAACACTTTGCGGCTTATGGAGCGGCTGAGGGTGGTCGGGATTACAATACGGTGGACATGTCTGAGCGTAACCTGCGTGAGTACTATTTGCCAGCGTACAAAGCAGCGTTGGATGCGGGCGTGGAGATGGTTATGACTTCGTTCAATACGGTTGACGGTATTCCGGCAAGTGGCAATGAGAAGTTAATGCGCGGTATTTTGCGTGACGAGTGGGGTTTTGATGGTGTATTAATCTCGGATTGGGCTTCCATTCGCGAGATGATTGCGCATGGTGCTGCAGAAGATGATCGTGAAGCGGCATATCGTGCCATTCGCGCAGGAGTAGATATGGAGATGATGACACCTTGTTATGTGCATCATTTGCCTGAACTGATTGAGAGTGGTGAAGTGGATGAGAAGCTCATTGATGAAGCCGTTCTGCGAATTCTGCAACTGAAAGAAAAGCTGGGATTGTTCGATAACCCACTTCGTGCAGCTGATCCTGAACGTGAACGTGAGATTGTATTTTCCAAAGAGCACCGTCAGGTATCGTATGAACTGGCAACGAAATCAGCTGTCCTGTTGAAGAATGATGAGAGCGTGCTTCCACTTCAACCTGACGCTAATGTTGCCCTTATTGGTCCTTTTGCACAGAGTCCTGATATTTTGGGCTGGTGGTCCTGCGAAGGAGTTAAGGAAGATGCAGTTAAGTTGGGAACAGCTCTGCAAGAACGCCTGACGGGTGGGAAAGTTCAATTTGCTCAAGGCAGTAATGTTCATACGATTACAGCTGAGCAGATTGCCGAAGCCCTGGAAGTGGCAAGCAAAGCAGACCTGATTGTCCTTGCTCTTGGTGAAGACTCCGAGATGAGTGGAGAAGGTGGCTCGCGCACGGATATTCGTCTGCCAGTAGCCCAATTGGAATTGGTTAAACAGCTCAAAGCAACGGGAAAACCGATTGCCAGCGTTATTTTTAACGGCCGTCCATTGGATCTGCATGGTGTAATCGATGAATCGGATGCCGTTCTTGAAGCCTGGTTCCCTGGTAGTGAAGGCGGAGCCGCGATTGCAGATGTTCTGACAGGTGTAGTGAATCCATCCGCACGTCTGACGATGTCCTTCCCGCAGTCCGTAGGTCAGATTCCGGTCTATTACAACCATTTCAATACAGGTCGTCCACTGAACCCGGAGAAGACGGAAGAACGTTATGTCTCCAAATACATTGACAGCCCGAATGAACCTTTGCTTCCGTTCGGTTATGGTCTCTCATACACTTCGTTCTCTTATGGTGATCTTGAAGTGTCAAGTAATGAGATGACTACCGAAGAGTCCCTGAGCATTCAAGTACGTGTAACGAACACGGGTGAGCGCGCAGGCGTGGAGACCGTTCAGTTGTACGTTCGTGATGTAACGGGTGAAGTCGTTCGTCCTATGCGTGAGCTGAAAGGATATGTGAAGCTTGCACTGGCGCCAGGCGAGAGTGGTACAGCCACGTTTACGTTAAATGAAGAACAGCTTCGTTATCACCATTCTGACTTAAGCTACCGCAGTGATCGAGGCGAGTTCCATATTCTTGTGGGTGCAAACAGTCGGGATACTCAGAAGAAATCATTCAGACTTGTTTAATCTGATGAATGGAAAGAGTAATGTGTCAGGCCTTTTGTTATGGAAGGCCTGATGAACATAACAGGGGAGCGAAGAATGTGGTCAGTATCAAGGATATCGCCAAACAGGCGGGAGTTTCCATCTCTACTGTGTCATATGCGCTGAATGGCAGCAACAAAGTGACCGATGAGACGAGTTCCAAAATTTTGGCCATTGCCAAAGAACTGAACTATGTTCCAAATGCCGCAGCAAGAACACTGAAGAAGAGGGAATCCAAAATTCTAGGTGTATTCTTGACCGATTTTAGAGGAGATGTGTATGGAGACTTGCTGAGTGGCATGAAAGCCGTATGTAATGCTCAAGGCTATGACCTGATCGTGTGCAGTGGTAAACAATCCCATCGCATGCTTCCAGAGAGAATGATTGATGGTGCGATCATCCTGGATCATACGTTTGCAAGTGAGGAACTAATGCAGTATGCCGATCGTGGGCACAAAATCGTTGTATTGGACCGTGAGATGGATCATCCCAACATTAATCAGGTTCTGTTGGATAATAAAGCCGGGGCGACACTTGCGATGGAACATCTGATTGAACAGGGACATAAGAAAATCTACGTGGTGACAGGACCGGAAGGTTCGTTTGACTCTGTGCAGCGGTTAAAGGCTGTGAGACAGGTTGCAGAACGTGAAGCCGGTGTGGAATGGATTGAGATCACGGGAGATTTTGAGAAGAGTAGTGGAGAACAAGCCGCAGATCAGATTGTGCAGGTGTATGATGGACCCGCAGCGGTATTCTGCCTCAATGATGAGATGGCTATTGGTTTGTGTGATCGTCTGGCAGACAGTGCACTTGGCGTTGGTCAGGAGATTGATGTCATCGGATTCGACAATATTGAATTGAGCAAATACGTCCAGCCGAGATTGGCAAGCATTGATTATTCCAAACGCAAGTGGGGATCGCTCGCTGCTGAACAATTGATCAAAATTATTGCTGGAGAACCCGTCGATCATGAACGAATTTATGTGACATTAGTTGAGGGTGGGTCGGTGAGTGGGCCTATTTCGGCTGATTCGGTTATATCTATGCGGAATGACCGGGCGGTTAGCTATTGATCCCGAATACAGCAAGAGACAAGGCTTAGAAGAATCGAATCATTCTTTTAAGCCTTGTCTCTTGTTATTTCGAGGATGAAGCAATAGAAAAAGCCTCTCCGGAGAGAGGCTTGGCCTTTACAAGCCTTTTGTTTTGTCATTGTTGTAGGAAGAAGTGAGAATGCCTGTAATGAAGAGAGTCAATACGATTGCAATAATCCAGAATGTCAGTGAAAATGACATGCCCTTCGCACCTCCTGCACAAGCTCATTTTCTTCTATTATAACCATTATAGGTAGAAAAGAAATGCTTCACCCTATTATTTGTAAAATAAAAAGTGTGTGGGAACCGGTCTGAGGCTGCCATCTGAAGGGTTATTCACAACCCGATTATTCAGAATAAGCGAGGATGATCCACCGCCATCCAGATTATAGGCGTCAATCACCCCAAGCTTGTACAATCGCCCTTGCAACTCTTCAAGGGTAGCACCGGAACTTCCGCCCTCATTATATCCGTCAACTACAATAATCAATAACTGATCATCTTTATAATTGCCAATGACTGTACGTGGTGCTCGTTTGGGTGATACTTTCCACTTGTCGGGAATTGGGGTTTTCCGCCCATTCTGTAGCAGCACCGGAACAAACGTAGCCCCGAATTGTGGTTGCAGGCGATCCAGTGAGTTTTTGTCGGAGAACTTGCCTCCGACCAGTTTACCGGCATCGTTAAGTCCTACAAAAAACAGATCTTTGAAACTGGCCTGGAAACCGTTCACGTACTTCCCGTCCATGACGGTTGTGCTAAGTGGATAACGTTTGCCGCCACTGTCAGCAAATCCACCTGCGTTAATCCCGGCAATTGCGCCGTTACGCTTCACAGCCTGCATGGTCGTCTCAGAACGCCCAGGTTCACTGTCTAGAGCCATCTGCATGGCAGTAGGGTCTTTTAGCTTGATCTTCATGGCATAGCCCTTATAGCTGCCAGGATTCACTCTGTACATTTCAATCGTTAGCCGGTCACTGTCTACCCGTTCAAATGGAACGCCAAGTTTGGATGAAATCCGTTTGTTGTAGATCGTTTCCGGACGATCGGCCTGGGCGGAAGCCTTCTGCACAAGTGTAGACATCGTACTTGTTGTTTTATTATAGAGCTGTGTCGTTCTTTTAATAGAAGAAGAAGTCTGGACAGCAGCATCTTTTGCCCCCGCAAGCTCTTGGCTAATTGCTTGGGTCCGGGGTGTAATCGTATCCTCTGACAGTTCGGTAGGCATCAAACCTCCGGGTTCAAGTGGAGGACGAAGCAGCATCAGGCATAGTATCAATCCAACAAAAGGAGCGAGTGCAAGCATAAAAAAACGATTAACCTGTTTGACGGGTGTAATCATTTGAGCAGGTCCATCTTTTTCTGGAGTGTCTCCAGTTGTTTTTTGACTTCGCTCAGCTGGGTATACAATTTGTTGCTGTTATCCGTTTTGTCACTTGCATTATCCTTGGTGAAAGTCAGCAATTCATTGAAGGATTGAACCTGTCCCTGCAGGTCTTCTACTTCCTTTGATATCGTTGTTAGCTGATTTTCATAGTCGGTTTTTAGCGCTGCAATCTGCTGCTGATTATGGGCTTGAAGCTGGTTAATCATCTGTTGCTGGAGATGGTTACTATAATAGTAGGTTCCAACGACTCCTAGTGCAATGAGAACAATCCACATTACCAGAAACAGTTTGATTGAAGATCCAGCCTTGCCTTTGGCGCTCCGGGTGTGATGGATGTCAGAGGACGGGGCAGATGGTTTCATATCATCACTCCTGGTCATTTATAGGTACAAAAAAATTTCCAGTCCTCATTCTATCATGCCCCTATTGATTACGCAAAAATGAAATTCTTTACTTAATAGAGTAAAAAGAGATTGCATCGGAAGGAAGTCCTAGGATACAATTTCTTATAGATGCAATAAGTAGGAACTTTGGGCAGGTTTTTCGACTTTTTTAGATAGAAATGCAGGAAATTTATACTATATTTTGACCTTTCCGGGGATGGAAAGATGGACGTCATGGTGTTTTTATAACAAAATACAGTGAAAATAGAGCTTTTTTATCGGCTTCCTCCTGTATTTTTCTGTTTTTCGACATAATCCGACCTATGCTTCTTCTATACTCGGATTGTCGCATAGACGATGAAATCATCATGACAGAATTTAAAAGTTATTTGTCCAATACATAACAGGGGGAACAACAATGAAAAAAGTATGGCAGGTGGTCATCATAGATATCCACCCCACCAGCATGCTCGGTACAAAATTGATTTTGGAAGAGCAGCAAGATCTGACGGTACGTGGCATGACTTCGACCGGAACAGAAGGGCTCGATCTGGTGAATATTCACCAGCCTGATCTGATTCTGATGGATTATCGTCTTCCGGAGGGTCAGGCAGATCAATATATTGCCCAGATGAAGAATCTGTCAGCTCACAGTCACATCATTATTTTGACGGATGAAGACAATGTGAAGCTGTTTCGTCATCTGATGAGCCTTGGTGCAAGCGGCATGTTATCCAAACAGGCTTCCCCTAGCCAGCTGATTCATCTGATCTCTGGATTGCGTGAGGGCCATGTGTCCATTCCATTGTCGTGGTTAAACAGTGCGGAGTGGGCGCAACCTGTGGAGTCTCCGACAGAAGCACGTGTCATTGAATTAACAGAAACCGAAACTTTTATCATGGAAAGAATTGTTCAGGGTGTAACCTATGATAAAATAGCGAATGAGATCAACGTTAGCAGACGTTCCATTGATAATTACCTGCGTAAAATATACGTGAAGCTGGAAGTGAGCAGTAGAGCACAGGCCATTGAACGTTATGCCTTGCATGCAAGACAAGTGAAGACGGGATCCTGACGAAACAGGTCTGTTCTTCCCATGATCACAACAGTTCGGTATGCATCCGGTCATATTCGATGGTGAGCAGGAATAGGTTGTAGGGCTGCGGACTGCGAGTACAGTTTCGGAATAGGGACGAAAGGGGAACGGATCGATGAAATATTTCTTTGCTTCCCGTACCAACAGGCTTTTGTCATCACCACTGAGGGATATACGTGAGATGTCTGGCAGGGATTATTTCATTTCTCTGGCGGAAGAATTGCCTGCGGAGGAGTTGTTTCCTTTCAAATTGTTGGAAGAAGCAGCGGTGTCTGTCTTTAGTTCAGGCCCTTCCGCATTGCAATATGGAGAGCCAGCAGGCTACACACCCCTAAGAGAGTGGTTGAACAAAGACTGGAATGCACGCAAAGGCATACGAACGGTACCCGAGCAGATTCTGTTGACCACTGGTACCCAGCAGGCCATCGATCTGGTGATGCGTCTATTGCTTGAGCCAGGAGATTCTGTACTGGTTGAACATCCCACATCTCCAGGCTGTCTTGAGGTTCTGGAGATGCAAGGAGCCAAGATTGTGCCCGTAATGGGTGATCGGGACGGCATACTTCCAGACCTTTTGGAGCATCACATGCAGCAGGTTAGACCGAAGCTGCTTTTTGCTGCACCCAGTTTCTCGAATCCGACCGGTGCTTTGTGGAGTATGGAGCGGCGGGAGGCTGTCCTTGAGCTGTGTTCGCGCTATGGTGTACTGCTTGTGGAAGATGATTCTTACGGAGAGCTCCATTTTGATGGCCTTGAGCCAACGGAATTCTATCGTAAATATCCTTCACTCTTTGCACTGGATACTGCCGATCAGGGTGGACATGTTCTCTACATTGGTTCATTCAGCAAAACGGTAGCGCCCGCTCTTCGAACCGGATGGGCCGCTGGACATCCTGCGCTGATTCAGGCAATGGCCTCGGTTAAACGAATTGCAGATGGTCAGTCCAGTCCGATGAATCAGCGGCTGTTGTATCAATTGCTTGCCCATTCCCCATTTCGTTGGAGTGATCACCTATCGATGTTGAATCGGGAGTATAAGACAAGACTCAAACTGATGCTTGAACTGTTGAAGAGGCCGGGCTGGAAAGGGTGTCAGTACAACATCCCTGAGGGCGGAATGTATCTGTGGGTACAGTTGCCGGAAGGATTGGATAGTGGCGCTCTGCTTAAGGCGGCTTTGCCCAAAGGTGTATCCTTTCTTCCTGGATCACTATGCTCCACAGGTGTACAGGATCAACGTTACATCCGATTGAACTTTAGCCACCCGGGCCGGGATGAATTGCTACTTGGCATGAACCTGATCAGTGAAGCCATTTCCGAATTTACGGCTCGTAGTTAAGTCAGATCAAAATAGATTTTGTAGCAAAAATTAAAATTGGTTCATGACCAAAGTGATTACGTTATTGCATCCACTAACATTTTTATATATAATATGAATTAATGAGTTGTTGGTTTCTTTATATAAGCTACAATGGTGGCCAGTTCAGGAAAAGCACTCATATATTTTATTTAACGGGGGAAAATTCAACATGTCTAATATTTTATTTGTTAAAGCAAATGACCGTCCTGCAGATCAAGCAGTCAGCGTTAAATTGTACGATGCATTCTTGAGCGCATACAAAGAGTCCCACCCAGGTGACACAGTTACTGAGTTGGATCTCTACAATACAGAATTCCCATTCTATGGTAACACTGCTATCACAGGTACTTACAAAGCAGCTAACGGTTTTGAACTGACAGCTGACGAGCAAAAAGCAGCTTCACTTGCAGCACAATTGCAAGATCAATTCCTGGCAGCTGACAAAGTTGTATTTGCATTCCCACTGTGGAACTTCACTGTTCCAGCTCCATTGGTAAACTACATTGCTTACCTGAGCCAAGCTGGTAAAACATTCAAATACACTGCTGAAGGTCCTGTAGGACTTGCTGGCGACAAAAAAGTAGCTTTGCTTAACGCACGTGGTGGCGTTTATTCCGAAGGCCCAATGGCAGCTGCTGAAATGTCCCTGAACTTCCTGAAAACAGTTCTTGGCTTGTGGGGCATTCAAAACCCTGAAGTGGTTATCGTTGAAGGACATAACGCTTCTGCAGATCGTGCTGAAGAAATCGTTACTGCAGGTCTGAAATTGGCTTCCGAAGTAGCAGTAAAATTCTAATAACAATCTTCTATATAGAACACATCAAAACACCTGTAGTCTCCAGTGGAGATTACAGGTGTTTTTTTTGCATTCTCATTTTTCATATCACTTACTTCGAGTGATTCCATATCAGACATGGCCTGTATTTTTTAAGTAAGCTTCTGCTGCTTCAGCAATGTGTGCAAGGTCGTCCTTATTTTCACCAGATACAGAATACGTTACATCGAGTTCATTAATGGTTCGTTCAATCATATCATTATCCTCAAGCATGTGTGCATGCTCGGTTAACGCCTGTACTCCCTTAATCGTCAGAATATACTTTCCACGGGAGAGGCGTTCAAACCAGCCATAATAATTTTTTTGCAGAATTGCTGCGGCAGAACCTACGCCTGTCTGTCTGGCAAGGTTGGCCGGAGAGGCTTCTCCGTTCGTCCGTAGAGCGGATGCGACACGCAAAGCCTTCTCACGATATGCTGTGACCAGCTGTCTTCGTGTGCTGCCTCCCGTATTGTAGTCTCCGCTGCGTTCGTCGAATTCCTTGAGCAATCGTTTCCGCCGAACACCGCTTTTACGGGCAACCTGATTGGGGCCAGTGAGGGGGATCAGGGCGGAGGGCTCGCACAATACATCAATCAGGGGAGCTTTGGTTTTGTAAAATGTGACAGTCAGCAGCCCCAGACCGAGCTGTCTGCATAGTGCGGTCAGTTCGCTCCAGCGTTGGTTCACGGCTCCGCGTTTACTGCGATTGCGCTCGACGGCCAGATACACGAACGGGCTAAGTTTCAAGCGCTGCATGCCCTGCAGCAACAAGGAGAGGTTAAATGTTTTTTTCATCTCCACAATGAGTGGTTCGTCCTGGTCCGATCTGACTCCGACGAGGTCACAATGTCTGACTTCCGCCTTGACGTCGAAGCCACGTTGCTCGAAAAAAGCCTTCACAGGAGAATATAATTCGGTTTCGTATTTCACTGCCATCGTCCGTGCTCCTTTCCAGAAGTGGCCTGTCTCTGACCATGTGTTGTCCGGTTTCCTGAATTTAGAACCCTCATTATATCATATTCGTTCTTTTTTTTCTGAAGGCACAAGATGTCTGATAGAACAGGGAAAAGCCAAAATTCGAAGCGGTTGATTGAAAAAAAGAGGTCAACTTATCCGAATTGCCGCATAGGTATGTAATACACTTTTCACAACAAAACAAGACGTTTGGACAGAGGGTGGCGGGACTACACAGGACCGCAAGATTGGTATTCAAGCAGGAGCCGCAATTCTATTGATTTCTTCATACCATTCGGAATGGTTGACAATCACACTAAAGGAGCCATGGGAGGTACCAAGCATGAATATTTTTGAACGCGTTGCGGAACATCGGGCAGAGAGTGACCGTTTGACATGGAACGGAACATTTGAAGATTATATTGCACTGCTGAGAGAGGACCCGACTCCGGCAATGACGGCTCACGCCAGAGTGTATGAGATGATTGAATCGTTTGGGGTGGAAGAAGTAGGTGGGCATAAGCGGTACAAGTTTTTTGAACAGGAGATCTTTGGGCTGGACCGTTCGATTGAAAAGTTGGTTGAAGAATACTTTCACTCGGCTGCACGCCGTCTGGATGTACGGAAGCGGATCTTGCTCCTGATGGGTCCTGTAAGTGGAGGGAAATCGACGCTGGTGACGCTGCTGAAGCGGGGGCTTGAACAGTTCTCGCGGACAGAGAAAGGTGCCATATACGCCATTGATGGATGCCCGATGCATGAGGAACCGCTGCATTTGATTCCGCTGGAGCTTCGTCCTGAAGTGGAAAAGGAAATTGGAGTCCGTATTGAGGGTAACCTTTGCCCATCCTGCCAGATGAGACTCCGTACCGAATATGGTGGTGATATCAGCAAGGTACCGGTGGAACGGGTCATTGTTTCCGAAGATAATCGCGTGGGAATAGGAACGTTCAGTCCATCCGATCCGAAATCACAGGATATTGCCGATCTGACGGGGAGTATCGACTTCTCCACCATTACGGAGTTTGGTTCCGAATCCGATCCACGTGCCTATCGTTTTGATGGGGAGTTGAACAAGGCGAACCGTGGGTTAATGGAGTTCCAGGAGATGTTGAAATGTGATGAGAAATTCCTATGGAATCTCTTGTCGCTCACGCAGGAAGGAAATTTCAAAGCGGGACGTTTTGCCTTAATCAGTGCGGATGAAATGATTGTGGCGCATACGAATGAATCGGAGTATAAGTCTTTTATCTCCAACAAGAAGAATGAGGCACTGCAATCCCGGATGATTGTCATGCCGATTCCGTACAACTTGAAGGTATCCGAGGAAGAGAAAATCTATGCCAAGCTCATTCAGCAAAGTGACATGAAGCATGTTCATATTGCACCGCATGCACTGCGGACTGCAGCCATTTTTTCCATACTTACCCGCTTGAAGGAAACGAAGAAACAAGGCATGGATCTCGTTAAAAAAATGCGCATGTATGATGGTGAAGAAGTGGAAGGATACAAAGAAGCTGATCTGCGCGAGATGCAAAATGAGTATCTGGATGAAGGGATGTCCGGCATTGATCCACGGTATGTCATTAACCGGATCTCCAGTGCTTTGATTAAGCAAAATCTTCAGTGCATTAACGCGCTGGATATTCTGCGGGCGATCAAGGATGGTCTGGACCAACATGCCTCGATCACGAAGGAAGAGCGGGAGCGTTATCTGAACTTCATTGCTCTTGCACGCAAGGAGTATGATGAACTGGCCAAGAAGGAAGTGCAGAAAGCATTTGTTTACTCATTCGAGGAATCCGCAAGAACGTTATTTGAGAATTACCTCGATAACATTGAAGCATTCTGCAACTGGTCCAAGATGCGTGACCCGCTCACGGATGAAGAGATGGACCCGGATGAGCGTTTGATGCGTTCTATTGAGGAACAGATCGGGATTTCCGAGAATGCAAAGAAAGCGTTCAGAGAAGAGATTCTGATCCGAATCTCGGCATACTCCCGCAAGGAGCGCAAGTTCGAATACAGCAGCCATGACCGTTTGCGTGAAGCGATTGAGAAAAAGTTGTTCACCGATCTGAAAGATATTGTCAAGATCACAACCTCAACCAAAACACCGGATGCAACACAATTGAAACGTATGAATGAAGTCATTAAACGTTTAATTGAGGAACATGGATACACCGCAGCCAGCGCGAATGAACTGTTACGTTATGTGGGTAGTCTGCTTAATCGCTAATCGGCAACGAACCATTCCGGATCAGGCTCCTGATGCCTGTTGTGAGGCTCCTTCACAGCAGGGTCAGGGCCTTTTTAATTACATGAAGGTCATATTAGTCTAAAAAGCTGACAAATAAGGTTAATTTTAAAGAGAATTAGTTCTAATGGTATATGTATATTTAGGTATTTTAGTCTATAATCAATACATATATTTACAATTTAAAGTAATTTAGTGTTTATTAAGGAGCTGACTGAACCAGATATGAGCAGTATTTCCGCAACAAGACAGAAGCAACTTGATTACATGGGATTAACCGCAGGGGATCTAAAACTGCTTGCCGATCATCGGCCTGTTTTTAAAAAAGTCGTTAATGAAGTGGTGGATCATTTCTACAATCATGTGGGGAATTATCCTGAATTGGTAGATCTGATCGCTCGATTCTCTACCATTGATCGTCTAAAAGAAACACAGAAGATGTACTGGTTATCAATGACGGATGGAATCGTGGACGACGCATATATTGAGCAACGGATTGCGATTGGACTTGTGCATTCACGGATTGGTCTGTCTGAAGATTATTATCTGGGTACCTATATGGTCTACCTGGATATTGCAACGAGCATATTCCAACAGGTTATCCCTGATTCCTGGCATCTTGTCATTCAAGCGCTCAGCAAAATGTTTAATCTGGATTCACAGCTTGTCCTGGAAGCCTATGAGAAGAAAGAAAAAGAAAAGTTACATCAGCTTGCCGATGACCAACAACATACATTACAGGCAATTACGCAGATTACCCAAGAGCTTACAGGCATGATTAGTGAATTAAATGAAAGTGCAATGGCTATATCGAATGTTGCCAAAGAAACAGCGGCTTCTCAGGATCAGGCTCAGGTTATGCTTACCGAATTAACAGGAGAGATCCAGCAGATCGGAAAAATGGGTGAACTCATTCGCGAGATATCGGATCAGAGTCATCTTGTCGGCCTGAATGCAGCGATTGAAGCTGCTCATGCAGGAGAGTTTGGACGTGGCTTCGAAGTAGTTGCCAGTGAGGTGCGCAAGCTTGCAGCCAGTTCCCGGGATGCACAGGGTAAGATTCAGTCTAATCTGGAGAAGATCATGAAGAAACTGAGCAGTGTGCAGCAGGAGTCGGATCATACGTCTCGCGGAGCACGTAGCCAAGCTTCACGCTCGGCTGAACTCGCTGTATTTGCAACAACAATGGAGAAACTGTCTCTGGATTTGAAGAATCTGGAACAGCAGGAATAGAGCTTAAAAGCATTAGGAACCTTCCATACCGTTTCAGGCTGTTTTAAGCTATAATGGGTAGACAAACCTGCCGATGTTATAGAAAATGCAGCCGGAGACAGGGGATTCGAAAGAGGTTGAGGTGATCAGATGGCTTCTATCCATGATGTAGCCAAGGAAGCGGGAGTATCTGTTGCAACCGTTTCCAAAGTGATAAACGATTATCCTGATGTAAGTGAAAAAACACGCAAAAAAGTCAATATAGCCATCGAATTATTGAAATATCAACCCAATGTGGTCGCACGTGGACTTGTCAAACGCCGTTCATGGACGGTGGGAGTACTGTTAACAGTTCCGTTTACGAACCCTTTTGTGTCGGAGTTGCTGGAAGGGATCAAGACAGCGCTGGAGAACAGTGGATATGACCTGGTCCGGTTGTCTACTCGATTCGATGATCCGGCGTACTCGTTCATCAAACATTGCCGCAGTCGTAATGTGGATGGCGTAGTGGTATTCGGGGAAGGCAGAGAAAACGCGAGTATTCAGGAACTGGTGGATGCAGAGATTCCAACGATGTTTGTTGATACGGACATGTTGGGCAAACGTGCCGGTTACATTACTACGGATAACGCGAACGGGATCTCGATGGGTGTCAAACATCTGCATGAGCTTGGGCACCGCAAAATTGCCTATATCTCAGGGACACTTGGACCTGCTGTAGCCAATCTGCGATTGGAAGGATATCGGGAAGGGCTGCGAGAATGCGGCATCCCGTATTCTACGGTATATCTGGAGATCTGCGATTATTCCTTCGACGGGGGAAGCAAGGCTGCCCGACGATTGCTGGCACTTCAGGATCAACCAACGGGAATTGTCTGTGCATCAGACATGTCTGCCTTTGGTGCGATTCATGAAATTGAAAAGCATGGACTGAGTGTACCAGAAGATATCTCGGTTGTCGGGTTCGATAACACGTATTATGCTGAGGTATTCAAACCGGGGTTGACCACGGTGAATCAGAATATCTATTCCATTGGCATTAAGTCCATCGAATATCTGATTGCCATGATTGAGAATCCATCTTATTCTCCCCCTGTGGTGACGGAACCTTCCAATCTGGTCATCCGTCAGACGACAGCACCTTTAAAAGCTTAAAAACGTAAATAGTAAAGATGTTTACACGAAGCACAGCTAATAAGCTGTGCTTTTTGTCGTCCTTTATCTCATTTGGAAACATATGGATTAGGGAGTGGTACAAGTCCTATAGTTTAACGGGTAAACAAAGTTTACTGGCAATCGTATAATGAAAGTGCTTACAATTTTCTGTCCATTTGCATCTATCCATCCTGTATAACGATCTTGTAAAGGGCTGGCACATGGCAGAGCAAAGGTTATTCTTCACAAACAACGAACCAAGGAGGAGATCGGATGCATTTGAGAAAATGGTGGAGCTTGTGCTTGTCGGCTGTATTGATCTTCAGTTTGTTCCCAAGTGTGGGAACCGGAGGGGCACGTGCTTCGGCAGCGGACGTTAAGACTGGCGATGATGAAGTACTGTTCAAGGCTGATTTTGAAGATGGTGTGTTGGGACAATGGCGTCCACGTGCAAGTGAAAAGCTTGATATCGTAACGCAAGTAGGTCATGACAGTACACGCAGCCTGAGAACCTCTTCACGTACCGAAACGTTCCATGGACCCTTAGTTGAAGTGCTGGATCATGTACAGAAGGGTAGCACAGTTCATATTTCATTTTGGGCCATGTACGATGAAGGGCCGGACAGTCAGGTCCTTAACGGTGCACTCGAGAAAGAATACAATAAGGACGCTTCGAGTCTTGAATATGCTACCTTTGCCTCCGCTACCTTGAACAAAGGACAGTGGAAAAAAGTCGAGGCCGATGTGGTGATTCCCGAAGAAAATAGTGGCATCACCGGATTCCGCATGTATGTGGAGACACCATGGAAGACGTCAGAGGAAGTGACGCCGGCAGATACGATTTCATTTTACGTGGATGATGTTCTGATTACGGCTGCTCAGAAAATTGAAATTGAGAAGGATATTCCGAATCTGGTCGATATCGTGGGACAAAATTACGCAATGGGAGCTGCCATCAACCAGTCTGCACTAGACGCGGAAAACCAGCATTCCCAGTTGTTGACGAAACACTTTAATAGTATTACAGCGGACAATTTTATGAAAATGGATGCGATGCAGCCCAAGGAAGGAGAGTTTGTCTGGTCAGAGACAGATCGCCTGGTGAAGTTTGCCGAAGCAAATGACATGGAAATCAGAGGTCATACGCTGTTATGGCATAGTCAGGTGCCGAATTGGTTCTTTACAGATCCGAATGATGCATCGAAACCTGCCACGCGGGAACAGTTGCTTGCACGGATGAAAACCCATATTCAAACCATCGTGACCCGGTACAAAGGAAAGGTTCATACATGGGATGTCGTCAATGAAGTCATCTCAGACGGAGGCGGCTTGCGGAATGAGGCCAGTAATTCCAAGTGGAGAGATATTATTGGGGATGTAGATGGCGACGGAGATGACAGTGATTACATTGAGCTGGCTTTCCGTTATGCACGTGAGGCTGACCCCGATGCTGTACTGGTGATTAATGACTATGGAATGGAGGGCAATGGAAACAAGGTGAATGATATGGTGAAGCTTGTAGAGAAGCTGCTTGCCAAAGGAACACCGATTGATGCGGTTGGATTCCAGATGCATGTATCCATGTACGGACCGGATGTAAAGCTCATTCGTGAGGCTTTTGAGAAAGTGATCGCTCTTGGTGTAAATGTACAGGTTACAGAGCTGGACGTTTCGATCTATTCAAGTAATTCCGAGTTGGAGATGCCTGTAACAGATGAATTAATGCTGCAACAAGCCTATCGTTATCGTGAGCTATTCGACCTGTTCGACGAATTGGGAAAACGCGGCGTAATGGACAGTGTTACAGTATGGGGACTTGCGGATGATGGTACATGGCTTGACAATCATCCAGTCAAAGGACGCAAAGATGCACCATTGTTATTTGATCGTAAATTAAAAGCAAAGCCGGCATTTTGGGCACTGGTGGACCCTACGACTCTTCCGATCTATCGCAATGAATGGACAGCATTGAAGGCCAGCCCTTCTTTCCCGAATCACAAAGGACAGGAAGATATTCTTTGGGGTGCTGTGAAAGGACTCGAAATTAATCATCTGGCAGATGGTACATCTGCGGTTACGGGTGAGGCTCGTATGATGTGGGATGCCAAAAAGGTCAATTTACGAGTGGAAGTGAAGGATACCACACGTCGCAAAGGGGATCAGGTGCAGGTTTTCCTCGCGGAAGAAGTCAAGGGGACAGGCGCTGCAACTTCTGAAGCTGATCTGTCTGCCAAGAAGAAAAATCCGCCGTCTGCAAATGGTCAATATACATTTAAACGGGATGGCGGTAAAGGCAAAGATAAAAATACTTACAACGTACAGGAGACAAAAACCGGGTATGTTGTATACGCATCACTGCCTATGTCAGCTGCTTTACTTACCGAAGGCCAGGTCTTGTCTCTGGATTTTCGGATTACGGATGAATATGCTGCTGGAAAGACAGCGACCATTGTTTGGAATGATATTTCCAATCAACAGCCGGACAAACCAGCCAACCGGGGCAAACTGAAGCTCGGTTCTGTTTTGAAACAAACCAAGGTCACTTATGGCAAACCTGTCATTGATGCAAAAAAGGATAACGTCTGGAAAAAGGCTGCATCTGTTAAAACGGATGTCTGGGTAGTCGGAAACGCCGGTGCAACGGCGACTGCACAGCTGTTATGGGATGAGAAATACCTGTACGTATTGGCAGATGTGAAAGATCCTTTGCGAAGCAAATTAAGTTCTAATGCACATGAGCAGGATTCAATCGAGATTTTTATCGACCCGAGCAAAGATCAGACAACATTCTATCAGGAGGATGACGCCCAGTACCGGGTCAATTTTGATAATGAGGCTTCTTTTGGTGGAAATGCACGGAAAGAAAGTTTCAAATCAGCTACTCGATTAACAAGCGGAGGGTATACAGTTGAAGTGGCAATCCCACTAGACAGCGTTCGTGCTGAAGGGCAAAGATGGATTGGGTTTGACCTTCAAGTTAATGATGATGGCGCTGGGGATGGCAAGCGAAGCAGTGTGTCCATCTGGAGTGATTCATCAGGTAATTCTTATCAAGATACTTCCGGCTTTGGCAGTCTGTTACTGACTCGTAAATAGAATATTTAGTTGTGAATTAGAATATAAGAATGTTAGCTATTCAACATTGTATATCTGGAAATAAGTGTTGATTTTAAAGGCTGGGACGTTTAGACTATATACATTCATATAAACGGGTTCCAATGTATGACAACGGCTTCAACTAAGTCTGTTGTCACGAGTCAAATGATGCGGAGGGAGTGCCTGTCATCCAGACAGCGCACTCGCTTCTTTTTTACATTTTTGCATACATACAAGGCATTTCCCGGTTGAAAGGACAGAGTGAGTGGAGCACCTACATGGCACGTACAACTTAGAACTTGTTATTTTATCCTATATTATTGCATCGTTAGCTTCATACGCTGCCCTTGACCTTGCAGGCCGTGTAAGTCAGGCTAACGGGATGGCGAGGAATGTATGGCTTACCTGCGGTGCAGTATCGATGGGGCTAGGAATCTGGTCCATGCATTTCGTAGGTATGCTGGCTTTTGTTCTGCCTACGCAAGTCTCCTATTCCACCGGTAAGGTTGTTTTATCTGTTCTACTTGCTATTGTCGCATCGGGGGTGGCCTTGAACATTGCGGGTAGACAATCGGGCAGGATAAGCAAGCTCATGATTGCTGGAGTACTGATGACGGCAGGGATCAGCTCGATGCATTATGTGGGAATGGCAGCGATGTCAATTCCGGTTACGTATGAACCAGGCAGAGTGGTGTTATCTATTCTGATTGCAGCGCTTGCTTCATTTGCGGCATTGTGGCTCATGTTTTTCTTCCGTTATCATCAATCAAGACATACTTGGGTTTACAAGATGGGCAGCGGTCTCATTATGGGTATTGGAATCTCTGGCATGCATTATACCGGGATGTCAGCGGCACATTTCCATCATTCACATGGCTCGATGGTAAGTTCAGGTATGCAGATTGAGCCAGGTATTCTCGCCTACTTGATCGCATCGGGCACATTTATTGCTTTGGGTTTGACGTTGTTTGGCATATTTATCAATCAGCGAATGTCACAGAAAGATCGACGGATTCATGAGAATGAGCAATGGTATCAGGC
Organism: Paenibacillus sp. 10L310; assembly: GCF_056395745.1. Lineage (NCBI taxonomy): Bacteria > Bacillati > Bacillota > Bacilli > Caryophanales > Paenibacillaceae > Paenibacillus > Paenibacillus sp. 10L310. Next base: position 550,566 of record NZ_JBFTKC010000001.1, read on the forward strand.
CCTGTATCATAACCATTCGGATGCTATTATTTCAGTGAACAAGGAAGGTATTGTTAAAGGGATTAATGCTGCTGTAACAACAATCACTGGATATCCTGAAAAAGAGGTCATGGATCGTTCCATTGATGAGATCGCTCAGCAAATCGATATAGAGTGGATAAGTGAATTTGATTCCATCGATTGGGATGATCATGGGCTGGAGCAGGCGCACTACATGGCCAAAATGAGAGATGTGCAGGGTGAACTTCTGGACCTTAGTATTGTTGTAGTTCCTGTTGTCATTGATGGCAGACATGTGGGAAGTCACATTTTGATCAAAGACGTAACGGAGGAGAAACAGGCTCAGGAGAAGATTCGTCACCAAGCTTTGCATGATCCGTTGACGGGGCTGCCCAATCGGCGCAAGTTGGATGATGTGCTGGCTTGTACGATTAACGATTCAGCAGAAAAAGGGAACTCTTTTGCCGTTATGGTGATGGATATAGATCGTTTCAAGATGATTAATGACTCGCTGGGACATTCCATTGGAGATGTATTTCTAAGAGAAGTGAGCAACCGGATCATGAAAGCCATAGAAGCTTCTGATCCCTTGGCTATGGAGAATGTCATGCTGGCCCGGATGGGCGGGGACGAGTTCACACTCGTTGTGACCCAGGATCAAGCGACAGAAGTAAGAGTGGCAGAACTTGCAAAACAGATTGTTGAAGCCATTCAGTTACCTTATCGACTGAAGGAGAATGACTTTTACGTAACCGCCAGCATTGGAATTGCGATGTATCCGGATCATGGAGTGGGTGTGGATGCTTTGCTGAAACATGCGGACTCCGCCATGTATGAAGTGAAGAAAAACGGCAAAAATGGTTTCCAATTCTACACGGCCCAACTGGATTCGGAACTATATGAACGTATTGAGCTGGAGGGTTATCTTCGTAAAGCGTTGGAACGCGATGAGATGGTCCTGTACTATCAACCACAGATTCGTACCGAGGATAGCCGCATGATTGGTGTGGAGGCTCTTATACGTTGGAACCATCCACTCAAAGGTCTGCTCGCACCCAATGTGTTTATCCCGCTTGCAGAAGAGACAGGCATGATCTATGAGATTGGCAATTGGACGCTGCGGGAAGCATGCAGGCAGATGAAACTCTGGCATGCCAGTGGCGGACCACTCATTCCGGTATCGGTTAACTTGTCCAGCCAGCAGTTCCACCAATCCAACTTGGTAGAACAGGTCAAGAATGCACTCTTGGAGACAGGGCTGGATGCTCGATATCTGGAACTGGAAATAACAGAGAGCATGATGATGGATGCAGCCGTATCCACGGCGATTCTTAATGAACTGACAGCCCTGGGTGTGAAGATCAGCCTGGATGATTTCGGTACGGGATACAGCTCACTCAGTTATCTGAAGCATTTCCCGATTCACAAGCTCAAGATTGATCGTTCGTTTGTGACGGACATTACAGAGAGTCACAGCGATCAAGCCATTGTGGCGACCATTATATCGATGGCACAGAATCTCAAGATGGAAGTCATTGCTGAAGGCATTGAGACGAAAGGCCAACTGGATATTCTGATGCAGAATGATTGCCGCGAGATTCAGGGATATTATTTCAGTCGGCCACTGCCGGCAAGTGAAGTGGAGCATGATTTTTTTGTGCCGCTGCGATTGCAGGGTAATAGTACACCACCGGCACCATCCTAATTTTATGTATGCCAAGCGGCAAGTTCCCGTGTATGTCGGGAACTTGCCGCTTTTTATGTCTTATCTTTTATTAATCATTAATCTCACTCATGATAAGAGCATTTATCTTTTCGTTTCCAATAATGATAATCGAAAACCTTACATAAACTTGCGGTGGTGCTTCTTGCCATCATACGTAAACCAGATCGGTTTATCCTCGACACGTGTCTCCACATGTACCGTACGTCCCCAGAGGCGATACAGATAAGGCAGAGTGCGTTCCATATATTTCAAATCCAGCTCGATGCCTTCATATTGATGTTTCAGCACGAGTTCCCCTGTCCGCAGATAATCAGCATCTTGCACGACCAAGTAAGGGGAGCCCCCGTTGACACGTGAAAATACGAGCTGATCCCGTATGTTCTCCCAGGACTTGTCGGTGATTTTCCAGTCCGGGCCTTTTTTCTCAAATACGTAGAGGTCCAGATCCTCGGTTAATTGCTTGGTCATGTAATTGCGGATAAAGGAGGTATCGGAATCGAATTCACGCACCTCGAACATTTTGGCACGACCTTGCCCTGGTTTGCGGCCCCAACGTTCCTGTTCTTCACGGGTTGGGTTATCCCAGCGCCGTTCAATATCCTCAAAGATCTTCAGTCCCAAATAATATGGATTCAGACTTTGTTTGGATGGCTGCACCACGGAGGAGTTGAGCTTCGCAAATTCGATCGTATCCTCACTGTTCAGATCGAGCTCACGGATAATGCGTTGATGCCAGTAGGATGCCCAGCCTTCGTTCATGATTTTGGTTTCCATCTGTGGCCAGAAATATAACATCTCCTCACGCATCATACTCATGATATCCCGTTGCCAGTCGGTCAACACTTCGGAGAATTCCTGAATAAACCACATGACATCCTTCTCCGGTTCAGGCGGAAAATGATGAACCTGAATACCTTCAGCGGGTGCTTCTTCGGTCTGCACGTCATCAAGTGACCACAGATCATCATAGCGGCCTTCCGGCCGTGGTTTTTTCTCACCGCGCTGCTCCCGCATTTTCATCTCCATGTAGCGTTGTTTGTCCAAATGGCGGGGTTTAATCAGCTGTGGGTCCACATGTTCCTGAATTGCGATCACGGCATCGATAAATGCTTCAACCGCTTCCGTTCCGTATTCCATCTCATAATTGCTGATCCGATCCGCCGTAGCGGCCATGCTTTCGACCATATTACGGTTGGATTTGGAGAAGCGGGCATTGTTTTTGAAAAAATCGCAGTGTGCCAATACGTGGGCTACGATCAATTTGTTCTGAATCAGGGAATTGCCATCCAGGAGGAAGGCATAACAAGGGTTGGAGTTGATGACAAGCTCATAAATTTTGCTGAGTCCAAAATCGTATTGCATTTTCATCTTATGAAATGTTTTGCCAAAGCTCCAGTGGCTGAATCTGGTCGGCATGCCGTAGGCTCCAAATGTATAAATAATATCCGATGGGCAGATTTCGTACCGCATGGGGTAATAATCCAGGCCAAAACCATTGGCAATCTCCATAATCTCGGCAATAGCGTATTCTAGGTCGCGGATCTCATCTGTCATCTAACGCTGCCTCCTTCCCGTTTCTGGAAAAAGCTGCGCAAAGCTTTGTACACTTCGCCTTTTTCTTTGATCACATAATACATGAACTGATCCATCTTGATATGACGATAAGCCGACATCAGTGTGCTACTGCGGTTGTACTGATTCACTTCGCCGTATCCAAACATATTGCTACGCTTCATTAACTCACCAATCAGCTTCACACACCGTTCGTTATCCGAGGTCAGATTATCCCCGTCAGAGAAGTGAAAAGGGTAGATGTTGTAGCTTGAAGGTGGATAACGACTGTCAATAATATCCAGTGCCTTCATATATACAGAGGAGCAGATGGTGCCTCCGCTCTCGCCACGGGTAAAGAACTCTTCTTCGGTTACTTCCTTGGCTTCCGTATGATGGGCGAGGAAAACAATCTCAACTTTCTCATACTGACGGCGTAGAAAACGGGTCATCCAGAAGAAAAAGCTGCGCGCGCAGTATTTCTCAAACGAACCCATGGACCCGGATGTATCCATCATGGCAATAATAACGGCATTGGATTGTGGAATGATTTTGTCTTCCCATGTCTTGTAGCGCAGGTCATCCGGACTGATGTGATGGATGCCTGGCGTACCAGTCGTTGCATTGCGACGCAGATTCTCCAGAATGGTACGTTTCTTGTCAATATTGGACTGCATGCCTTTTTTGCGAATATCGTTGAAAACTACCGTATGTGTCTCAATCAGGTCTTTATCTTTCTGCTTCAGATCGGGTAATTCCAGCTCAGCGAAGAGCATATCTTCCAATTCCTCAATACTAACTTCGGCTTCCACAATATCATGACCAGGCTGATCACCAGCTTTTTCTCCTTTGCCGGGTTTCTGCGAAGCAGAGGGATCACGACCGATGACGTCTCCGACCTGACTGTCACCGTCTCCTTGACCGACATGTTTTTGCTTCTGGTAGTTATACACAAAACGGTACTCATCCAGACTGCGGATTGGTACCTTGATGATTTGTTTTCCATCAGACATGATGATGTTTTCTTCCGTAATCAGATCAGGCAGATTCTGCTTGATGACATCTTTCACCTTTTGCTGATGGCGCTGTTGGTCCTGGTACCCTTTGCGGTGAAGCGACCAATCTTCCTTCGACACAACGAACGAGTAAGGCTGGTGTGAATTTGACATGTAGGCACCCCCCATTGATTACGCGGCACAGTTTGGCCTGTCGGTAATTAAGTATATTCACGGGCGAGGACGATATGTGATGAGAGTGGATATAAAATGATACAATTACGCAAGTTCACCTCAGAGGTAAGGTGAGTCGTAAGAACAGAACTGCACCATTTTTTACAGAAACAGTGAACAAGTGTGATATCCTTCCTTTACAATAGGAGAAAGACATCGATCTGGCATCTAATAGAGGTTGTTCAAAAAGTCCACTTAGACTTGTTGAACTCGCACTAATATAAAGATGCATGTAAAGGAAGGATTTATGTGAATAAAAAGGCGATCAAGGCTTGGATTATGTATGATTGGGCCAACTCGGCTTATGCAACAACTGTGCTGGCCGCAGTACTGCCTGTATTCTATGCATCGGTGGCTGCAGCAACGCTGGATACGGATACCGCCGCCTCCTACCTGGCCTATACACACTCCATTGGCATGTTGTGCGTAGCTCTGCTAACACCGTTGCTAGGCACGCTAGCTGATTTGTCAGGACGGAAGGGCGACTTCCTGCGTGTATTTGCAATTATAGGCGTCCTTGCTACATTGGGATTCAGCGCAATCGGTGAAGGGGACTGGTTCCTTGCTTCCGCGTTGCTGGTCATATCTACAATCGGTTTTGCGGGAGGTAACACCTTTTACGATGCAATGCTGCCAGATCTGGTACCCGTGGAACGAAGGGACATGATATCCTCCAAAGGTTATGCCTATGGTTATATTGGAGGAGGTTTGCTGCTTGCGGTGAACCTGCTGATGATTCAGCAACCGGGCTGGTTCGGGATGAGCAGTACACTGGCAGGCACAAGACTTGCTTTCATCTCCGTCTCGTTGTGGTGGTTGCTGTTCTCGATACCGATCTTTCGCCATGCTCCGAGATGGCCTGCATCACCGGATCTGCCCGGAACGTGGACAGGGTATGCTGCGGTGGGCGTACGCAGACTGCGGCAAACCTTTCGTCAGATGCGGCGTTTTCCCCAGTTAATCCGCATGTTGGTGGCTTTCTGGTTTTTTAATGACGGTATTAATACCATCATTCTTATGGCTACGATCTATGGGACAAGTATAGGCATAGGCACAGCCGACCTGATGCTCGCGCTACTGTTAACCCAGTTCATCGGGTTCCCGTGTACATTGTTACTGGGAGCATGGGCACAGCGTTGGGGAGCAAAGCAGGTATTAATCGTTAGCTTATCGGTCTACATATGTATTGTGATTCTCGGTTATTTCATGACACAAGCGATCCACTTCTATGTGCTCGCCGGGCTGGTTGGTGTCGTGCAGGGTGTGAGTCAATCCACAGCGCGTTCCCTGTTTAGCAATCTGATGCCAGCAGGCAGAACAGGAGAGTATTTTGGTTTTGTGAATATTACAGGCAAATTCTCTTCGATCTTTGGTCCATTTGTGTTTGGTTATGTTGGGCAGATCACTGGTTCCACACGTTGGGGTATTCTGTCGCTCATCTTCTTTTTCGTCGCGGGCATTGCTGTATTGTTAACCGTGAAGGTACAGAAGGGGATGCAGGATGTTACACGGGCAGATCAGGAAGAAGAGCGAAATGGGAGCGTTGGAGCTACTGGGAAAAGTTCAGATGTAAGATTTACCTGATGGTTGTTCACCCGTTTTCATATTAAGTTTCTCAACGGATTACGTATGGCTTCAGGCATTGTTCCTCACAGAACATGTCTGGAGCTTATTCGCGTTTGTGCAATCAGAACATAATTGATCCATGAATAAGTGCTTAAATGACAGACAGCAGAATACAGTGAAAGAGTATCAATTTATGAAAAGGTGAAAATAAAAGATTGACATGATACATTTTGTATCATAGAGTAAAACTATAAATACATATTGTATCCGAGAGTTGTCGAATGTAATCATGTGTTTTGCTTCATTCCCGGGTGAACTTCCGACGGAATATTGCAAAATGCTGACCTATAGCGTGCATATTACTCGTTTTGCCAAACACAAAGGTAGAGTCTGGTCTATCCCAGCTACACATTTATACTAATGAACAGAGGAGAGGCTGCCATTGATCGATGCTCAAGGTAACGGACTTGTTTTCTTACTATGTGTTCCCCGCAGTGGTAGTTCCTTATCCACCGTAATGCTGCAAAATCATAGTCGTATATTTGCCACCCAGGAAATGTGGTTTCTGATGAATCTTGTCGATTTACCCAAGGCTGATTCACGTGCTTACGGTGGCAGCTCCATCATGCGCCAGTTCTACAATGCCATGGTATCTGAGGATGTCTTCGAGAAGGCGTGCAGAAGTTTTGCTCTTGAAATCTACAATGGATTCCTGGAGGGGAGCGGAGCAGACTTCGTCGTTGATAAATCTCCGCGTTATTATTACATGCTGGAATGGCTGGATCGTCTGTTCCCACAGTCCAAGCGCATTCATCTCCAGCGTAATCCTCTGGCCGTAGCTGCATCATTCAAAAAGGTAAACCGCCACACAGGAGAAGGATTCGACCTGATTCATAGTCTGCAGAGCCCCAAATTAAATATGAAATCCGTAGATCTCACACTTGGGATGCTCCGCTTGAATGATTATTTTGCCAAACCCCATTCCAATGCGTATGAATTGCAATATGAACGATTGGTTTCCAATCCTCAGGAAGAACTTGAGAAACTATGCGCGTTTCTGGGAATTCGATATGAACAGGGAATGGAGCAGTATGGACAGTTTCTGGACAGTGCCAAGTCTGACATGTTCTACAGTATGGGCGTGGGTGATCCTTTCCTCTCTTCGCATCAAGAGGCACATCAGGGTTCTGTTAACAACTGGAAAAACATATTAGAACCACATGAAGTTGAACTGTATTGCCGTGTGATGGGGGCAGATCTGTTCCACCAGATGGGATACAGTGAACAGCTCGCAGAAGCCGAACAATGGACGGGTGTACATTATGATGCAAGTCCGGATCAAGAGGTCATTGACCGAATCACGCATCAGTTGACAGCAGCGACCGGTTGCCAGTGGCAACCACAATACCGAATGCAACCGGCAGATTCTGTCGTTCATGATCCGGTTGGGAATCTTAATGACCCAGTTGTCGAAGAACCGGAAAAGACAGACCCGACGCTAGCTGCACTGGTAACGATCAGACAGCTGCAAGCCGCATTACGTGCAGCAGATCATCGTCTGGAACGGGGTTACAGTGAGCGAGAACGCTTGAAAGTCCAGCTTGCTTCTGCTCAAAGCAAAATACAGCGTATCAAATCATGGGTACCATTTGGTCATCAGATCAGCGCATGGGCTTCACAGCGCAAGATTCTACGGGGAGGCAAGTCATGAGCGCCATAGCAGGAATTGTTCACAACGATGGTCAGCAGGCGCTATGGGAAGACAGCTGGCGTCTGTACGCAAGCCTGGGGCATGTCCCTGCGGATACAACAGGAGTGTGGAAAGGCAATGAGGCGTTCCTCAGCTGTCATGCCCAATGGATTACACCGGAATCGGTTAGCGAGAAGTTGCCTTTATATGATGAGGAAAGTGGTCTGACCATCACGGCAGATGCCATTCTGGATAACCGGGAACAACTGGCAGATCAATTACAAATATCTAGAGCTGAACTGGCTATGTTGGCGGATAGTGAATTGATCTTGCGTGCCTATCAGCGCTGGGGAGACGATGTAGCCGTCCGATTGCTGGGGGATTTTGTATTCGCGATATGGGATGAGCGGAATCGAAAACTGTATGCAGCGAGAGACATTACAGGCATGAGAGCTTTTTATTACCGACATGATGGTTCACGTTTTGCTTTCTGCACACTGATGAATCCGTTGCTCGGGCTTGAAGGGGTACATAAAGAACTTGATGAGACCTGGCTGTCCGAATTCCTTGCCATTCCTGACATGCATGATTCAGCAGATATCAATTCAACTGTATATCGGGGAATAAGCCAGCTGCCTTCTGCACATACACTTGTCTTCCGGGATGGGAGACTGGAGCTGAAGCAATATCATCGCTGGAATGAAGTGGAACCTCTAAGGCTTAAATCCGATGGCGAGTATGTAGAAGCGTTTCGGGAGGTCTTTGGGCAGGCGGTTGGATCACGATTGCGAACGCACAGACAGGTGGCTGCTGCATTAAGTGGCGGACTGGACTCGGGAGCCGTGGTTGGTTTTGCTTCCGGAACACTGAGAAGTCAGGGCAAACGGCTGCAGGCCTATAGTTATGTTCCCGTACCGGATTTCACAGATTATACGTCGAAAACGTTGCTCGCAGACGAACGGCCCTTCATACGTTCCACGATTAATCATGTCGGCAATATCACAGAGAACTACCTCGATTTTGAAGGCAGAAGTCCACTCAGTGAAGTAGATACCTGGCTCGACATTATGGAAATGCCCTATAAATACTTTGAAAATTCATTCTGGATTCGCGGATTCTATGAAAAAGCGAGCCAGCAAGATGCAGGCATCCTGCTCACAGGGGCACGTGGTAATTTCACCATCTCCTGGGGACCGGCTCTGGATTATTACGCCAGTCTACTGAAAAGTGGCCGCTGGTACCGCTGGTTCCGTGAGATGCAGCAGTATAGTGAACGAACGGGCATGCCTTTCTCACGTATAGCCAAGATCACCGGGAAAAAGGCATATCCGGATTGGTTCAAGGCTCAGTCCAAAGGAGCCAGCCAGGCCGCATCCGTACAATTGATCCATCCTGACTTTGCGCAGAGAACGGGTGTACTGGAAAGACTCAAATCCATTATTGTTCTGCAGGGCGGTGCCCAGGCTGATGCACTCAAAGTACGTGCCGAGAAATTTAATAACCTGGCCATTGCCAACAAAAACGGTGCTGTAGCTACGAAATGTTCTCTGCGTTACCGCGCTTGGGAACGTGATCCGACAAGTGATGCCAGAGTCATCCGGTTCTGTCTGTCCGTTCCGATTGAACAATATGTGAAACAAGGGACGGATCGTTCATTGATTCGCCGGGCTACTTCACCGGAGTTGCCTGACAAGGTCAGACTGAATCAGCGGGTACGGGGTGTGCAGCCTGCAGATTGGTTACATCGTATCATTCCGAATTGGGATGCCTTTACCGCTGAGTTACGTGCTTTGTGTTCTGACAGCAAGGTCGCTGGCATATTAAACACGGAGCGTATCAAATCCGCCCTGGCCAACTTTCCAAGTCCGAGACCAGAGCTTGCTTCACATCCAGATCTGCGATTGATGATGCATAGTCTGATCGTCTATCGGTTCATTCGGAAATTCTGATATAGCCCGGTGAACTGTGGGCCCGGATTTTTCTTACAATTGACTCATGATAGGAGGTGAATACGATGCAAATGGAAAAAAAGGAATGGCAATCACCAGCACTGGAAATATTGGAAGTCAACCAAACAATGGCGGGCACAGGTTACAAACATATCGACTGGGTTACGGTTCACGATGCGGATCTCTACGGAACTAGTTAGAAAGCTTTACCATATGCCATCATACTTAGAAGTGCGAAAAGGAGGTGAATACGATGCAAATGGAAAAAAAGGAATGGCAAGCACCAGCTCTTGAAGTGTTGGAAGTCAATCAAACAATGGCCGGTACTGGCTACAGACAAATTGACTGGATCACGGTTCACGATGCGGATCTGTACGATCCAACTTCCTAAGTTGTTTAGTTTTATGAAGTGTCATCATACTTAAAGGGCGGAAATGCAACAAATCCAGCTTTTCGCCTCCGCCCTTATATTGAGCAACATGAATATAAGGGCTTTTTTTTACATTTTATTACGAAGGAGGCGTCGTTCATTGTTGCCTGTGCATTATGTGGCGTATGGTCTGCGCTGGTCGAGCCAAATTCGAATGCCTGAACTACAGATCGCACCCAAGGATGCGGAGACTGATTTTGATGTCGTGGATGTGCACATCGAGTCTTCAGATCTGACCCCATTGTGGGAGGATTGGGATGTAGGCAACGACAACTTTGTGGCACGAGAGGGCAGTCTTTTTTTCAAAATCGAAGATACAGGTCTGTTTCTAATGGAGCATGGAAAGCGTATCGTTGTATCCCCTCAGCCAGGAGCGGATGAGAAAAAGGTCAGATTATTCATCCTGGGCACCTGTATGGCGGTCATTATGATGCAGCGTGGTATTCTTCCATTGCATGGTAGTGCAGTGGTTATTGATGGCTGGGCTTACGCATTCGTCGGACATTCGGGGGCAGGCAAATCGACACTGTCGGCCGCACTGGCATCACGCGGATATCCGCTTCTCACCGATGATGTTGTTGCACTGACCTGGGATGCTGGAGGAAGAGCTATTGTATCACCTGGTTACCCGCAACAGAAGTTATGGCAACCCAGTCTGGACGGCTTCGGCATGAAGGAACAGGATTATGCAACGGTTCACGCAGAGATTACAAAGTATGCGATACCTGTTCAGCACTATTTTCATGAGATGGCCGTACCATTAGGTGGAATATTTGAACTTGCTCCACAACCGGAGGAAAACCATACATCTGTTCAACTGGTTGAAGTGACGGGGCTGGAACGACTGCATCTGTTATGCTCGCATACGTTCCGTGGTGGACTCGTTGCAAGACAAGGGCTGGCACAGTGGCTGTTCGAGACGGCTTCAAGACTTTCAGCAAGTGTGGAGATTGGCAGATTGGTCAGAACGGGTGCTGAGTTTACAGCATTTGAGATGGTGGAGCGGATCACAGATCATATACGCAAAGGAGTGCATACAGGACAATGACAGCGACTACGCCGATGAATGTGGAAGACCGGGTAACCCGGAAGGAAGGCAATCTGGTCAGTGATATGGGCAGTGAGAAAGTCATGATGAGCATTAGCTCTGGAAAATACTATAATCTCGGGAGTACCGGTGGACGAATCTGGGACCTGATCGCAGAAGAACGCACGCTGGGTGAAGTTGTTGAGGTACTTGCTGCGGAGTATGAGATTGAGCCAGATGTTTGTCGTGAGCAGGTGGTGCAATTCCTGGAACATCTGTCCCGTGAAGGTTTAATCGACGTTACTCGCGGAGTGTAGAATGATGTTGCGAAAAATAAAGGCTTATCTCTCGCTCCCGCGGTCGATGCGTCGACTGGTATGGGAGGCCTATATCCTCCTTGGCTGGGCACGCATACAGAAGGCTATGCCATTTGCCAAAATCGCGCCAGGGCTGGGTACGCCTATGGTAGAAACACCGATGACAGGACTCGAACGCAGCGAGGTCATCACTATACGGAATATTTCCAAAGCAATTTCGCTCGCCAGCAAATATACGTTATGGGAAAGCCGCTGCCTTGTAATGGCGATTGCCGGGATGAAGATGCTTGAGCGACGCAAGATAGAGAGTACGTTATATATGGGGACTGCACGGAATAAGCAAGGACATATGATGGCTCATGCCTGGCTGCGAAGTGGTAAATTGATCGTGACCGGAGCTGATACTATGGACCAATATACGGTTGTCGGTGTGTTTGGCAAACGGTGTCCGGAGAAGGGATCTGGGGAGATTGTCTATGATACATGAAAGTGAACTCTATTCATCAGGGTTTCCGAAGGAGCTTAAGCTGATTTTGAGCATGATTAGAGGTGATCTGACGGCTCTATCCCCTGAAGAACTCAAGGCGGGTTTGCAAGGAACCGATTGGCAGCTTTTTCTGCGGCTTGTCTATCATCACCGCTTATACTCTGTCCTTTATGTGAAAATGAAAGAATTCAACTCTGCAATCATTCCTGCAGATGTTATGGAGAGTCTGAGACAACAATATACGGTCAATACGTTCCGCATGTTACATCTGACAGCTGAAATGGAGCAGGTGTGTGGAGCTTTTCGTGAACGCGGTATCCGCAATATTACACTAAAGGGACCGGCGCTCGCCCATGATCTCTATGGCGATGTATCGATGCGAACCTCCAAAGACCTGGATATCCTGATTCCGTTTGATGATGTGGAAGCGGCTGAAGGCATTCTGGCTACCCTCGGATATGTATCCAAGGAAGGGGAGCGGGCACCTACGGTGCGCAGCTGGAAATGGCGGGAACATCATATCTGTTACACCCATCCGGTCAAAAGGACTCAAGTGGAGATCCATTGGCGTCTGAACCCGGATTCGGGTAAAGAAACCGATTTTGAATTGCTGTGGAAACGCAGTCGGTTCAGTTCATACACACAGACACCTGTCCGTATGCTCGAACAAGAAGACCTATGGGCCTATCTCGTAACCCATGGTGCACGACACGGCTGGTTCAGACTGCGCTGGTTACTGGATATCGACCAGATGATCCGCAGCATGCCACTTGATGTGAAGAAATTAGAGAGACGTCTGAAAGCGGAGGGACGTTTATCCATTGGTTCACAGGCTCTTTATCTGGCCTCGGAGCTACTGAATACGCCGCTGGATGTAGAGTACAGGTCCTTGATGTCCTTGAGTGACCGTACAGGCAAGCGATTAGCCAACGAAGGCGCAAAGTTCATGAACGACATGCTGGAAAGTCCGGCTGATATGAAGTCTTATCAATCGTATTTGTTTAAACTTCGAAGTACAAAACAGAAATGGTTTTTCTTTATTGAACGTTTATATCCAAGTACATGGGATGTGGATCAACTGCCGCTTCCGCGTTCTTTGTTTTTTCTGTACTTTCCGTTACGTCCGTTTCTCTGGTTCTGGCGGCGAATTAAAAGGTATACGGTGACGGAAAGGGGTAAAGTATGATCTCGGAATTAAGGTATTTCATGCGAAAGTTGCATCATGTCACGGGGCCCATCTTATATTGGAATCTGCTAGGGATGATCTGTATCAGTCTTATGGAAGGGATCGGTATCTACATGCTTGTTCCGATGCTGAGTCTGATTGGCATATTTGAGATGGGCTCCACAGGGTTAAACATTCCCTGGCTTGGTGAAGTGTTGAATCGTTTTTCTGAAAATAGCCAATTGTTACTCGTATTGTTCACCTTTGTGTTGATTGTCTCCGGACAGGCCTGGATGCAGCGTCTCCAGACGATCCGTAATACGCGAATCCAGCAGCAATTTGTACGAACGCTGCGCATGGAAACCTATGGTGCCATTATTATGGCGCAGTGGTCATTTTTTCTCCAAAAACGAAAATCCGATTTTAACCATATATTAACGACTGAACTTGCACGTGTGAGCCAGGGAACGAGCATTATGCTGCAAATGGCAGCCTCTCTGATCTTTACGGGCATTCAGATCGGTCTTGCTTTCTGGTTATCCGCCAAGCTGACGGCACTTGTGCTGGTCTGTGGATTGTTATTATTTTTTGTCTTGAGAAAATTCGTCAAGCGCGCCAAGCAGATCGGGGATCAGACCTCTGAATTCTCGCAAAGTTATTATAACGGCATTACCGAGCATTTCAACGGCATTAAGGATATTAAGAGTAACATGCTTGAGCGCTCACACATGAACTGGTTTGAGCGCATGTGCAGACAGATAGAACGCAATGTTATTCAGTTTAGCCAATTGAACAGTGGAACACAGCTGATTCACCGGATGTCCGCGGCAATCATTATTGCGGCATTCATCTATCTTTCTCTCCGTGTAATGACGGTGCCACCCGCAAGTCTGCTGCTCATCATCCTAATCTTTTCCCGCTTATGGCCAAGGTTTACGGCAATTCAGTCCAATCTGGAGTACATCAGCTCCATGCTGCCTGCATTTCGGGTAGTCAGAGAATTACAAGCGCAGACGGCGAAGAGTCGTGAGATTAGTGAAGAGATTGCTTCGGCAGGAGACGTTGGAACTGATGGGATTCAACCTATGGAACTGAAGGGATCTATCACCTGTGAGGATGTCTGCTATCGCTATGAGGGAAGTGATGCTTACTCATTGAGAAATGTGCAAGCTTCGATTCCAGCAAGGGGTATGACCGCAATTGTGGGGAAATCCGGAGCAGGCAAAAGCACGCTGATAGATCTGATTATGGGCCTTGTGAGGCCTGAAACTGGTCGTATTTTGATTGACGGTGTTCCTCTGTCAGAAGAACGATTATTGAGCTGGCGAAGTTCAATCGGATATGTCTCCCAAGATCCATTCCTGTTTCACACAAGTATTCGTGAGAATCTGCGTCTGGTTGATCCAAATGCAAGTGAAGAACAGATGTGGCAGGCTTTGCAATTTTCCTCCTCTGCAGCATTTGTACGGAAGTTGCCTCAGGGTCTGGATACGATTATTGGTGATCGGGGTATTCGTCTATCCGGGGGTGAACGTCAGCGATTGGTGCTTGCCCGGGCTATGCTGCGTAATCCTTCTGTATTGGTACTGGATGAAGCAACGAGTGCGCTGGACAGTGAGAATGAACAGTACATTCATGAGGCGCTGGAACGGTTAAAAGGACATGTGACCATTATCGTGATTGCACACCGATTGTCCACGATTCGGACGGCAGATCGTGTAATTGTACTTGATGAAGGTCGGGTGATTCAAGAGGGCGGGTACCAGCAGTTATCTACTGATCCGGTAGGGACGTTCAGCAAACTTTTGAACATGCAAGCGGGTGTTGTGGGGCAGTAAGTGAGTGAGTGAACATCAGAAGACGTTCAAACGTGATGATAGAGTGTGTATTTTTTTCTCTTTATTCATTTATCTATGGTATAACCAGCAATGGGTTCACGTAAAGAGGCGCGCCACGATTGGTGCGCCTTTCATGTAAGTAGTTAGTATAATGAGCAAGAATTAATGAACGAGGGCTGTTTTCGTAGGAAGCGGCAGTTGAAGAGCACCGATCTGCTCCAAATGCTGTACGATCTCTTGCACGGCTTCCTCAATGGACCATTGCTCTGTATCGATGATAAATGAAGGAGATTTGGGTACATCATAGGGGGCGGAAATGCCTGTGAAATGCGGGATGTCACCATTGCGTGCTTTTTTGTATAGACCCTTGGGATCACGACGCTCACATTCTTGAATTGAACAGCGCACATAGATTTCAATGAAATCATCTGGTTCAAATAACTGTCTAACCATCTCCCGATCCTGTTCATGAGGAGAGATAAAAGCCGAAAGTACAAACAACCCGGCATCTACCATTAACTTTGATACTTCACCAATTCGCCGCAGATTTTCTTGACGATCCCCTGCTGTAAAACCGAGATCACGGTTCAGTCCATGACGTACATTATCCCCGTCCAGAACATAACAGCGTACGCCTTGATCGTAGAGATACTGCTCCAGGGCAAATGCAAGGGATGACTTTCCTGCACCTGATAACCCGGTAAACCATATGGCACGACTATGGTGCCCATTATGCTTCTCCCGGTCTTGCCTGTTGATGCTGGATGATTGCCAGGTTATGTTGCGCTCTTCCTTCGACATGAGTATCCCGCCTTTTCCCTACCATGATATGTATAATATTTTAACATATTTACAAGATTATAGCACCTTACAGATTTCTTCAAAATAAGCGTGAATCGACAAAATATCGGGTATAGATGTAGTACATACATAAGCATTATGCATATATCCAAGGAGTATTTTGAATCGAATGATGCAAAATGCTCACATAGCAGGAGGAACAATGTCATGAACAAAAACATACAAAACATACAAGTTGGGTTCAAATGCCATGATTGCCAGCAGGATATCCGCGCTGAATTTATAGATGAACAGGTCAGCACGGTTCGTTGTAAAGGTTGTGACAGAGCGTATACACTTTTGAAGCCAACCATCGGTGATGAGATTCTACTGGATTGGGAGCAGGAGGCTTTGTATCACAAGCTGAGGGCAGAGCGGTCTGAACTGGATAATCACAATATGTCGGCCTTGATTATCAAAGTTATCGAGTTGCTTACATGGCGTGATCGGGGAGATGGACAGACCCGTGCCATACAGACCGTGAGGGAATGGCTTGCTTCCAGTGGCAAACCTCAGACCTTACTTGAATTGTTCCATCAATCTCCGCCACAACCTGAAAATAAACGTTTCGATCGTTAATGATTTACATACATTAGCCGTTCCTGTGGCATATTACCTGAAGGTGTTCGTGTGTGCAAACGACTAACCGAATTTTTCAGGAACAGGAGCGGATAGAATGAAGCGAATGGTTCTATATATACTGTTGGGACTGTTATCCATCAGTATGGTACCGGCACAGACTGAAGCATCACCGGTTACCGGAGCGTATCACTTTGGCTTCAAAAAAAGTCAAAACGGTCAACTGCCCTCCATTGATCAGGAAGGCTTTAAATCAATCTTACAACATAACGATGCCATTTTCCTGGGGGATACAAAACAGAAGGAATTGTATCTCACGTTTGATAACGGGTATGAGAATGGATTCACACCTGCCATTCTGGATGTTTTGCGTACCAAGAAGGTGCCAGCTGCTTTCTTTGTGACAGGTCATTATCTGAAAGATCAGCCTGAGTTGGTCAAACGTATGGCGGCTGAAGGTCATATTGTCGGTAATCATTCATGGAGTCATCCGGATATGACCCGCATCTCCAATGAAAAGCTTAGAGAGGAACTTGAGAAGGTCAAGACGGAGGTCAATCGGCTGACCGGTCAACAAGCGACCTTTTTACGGCCACCGCGTGGAATTTTTAACAATCGTACGCTTGCAGAGAGTCATGCCCAAGGGTATGTGAATGTGTTCTGGTCGGTTGCTTATAAAGATTGGGATACCAATGTGCAGCGTGGCGCACAATATGCTCATCAACAGGTGTTGAAACAACTCCATCCGGGCGCTGTCATTTTGCTTCATTCGGTATCCAAAGATAACACGGAGGCTCTTGGTTCCATTATTGATGAGGCCCGCAAGCAAGGATACGCATTCAAAAGTCTGGATGATCTGCGGACCAAAAGTTATTGATCCATTATCATAATGAGCAATGGACCAAGTGTAGGTCATTCAAAAGTTTAGCAAAAATATTAAAGGGCATCCTGAGCGATTAAGCTCGGAATGCCCTTTTTAGTTATAACGGTATGCCAGTCCAAGTATTGGATGTACCACATACAGATCTAGAAGAAAGGATTGGGTAATACGATACGATGTAACGTGTAATACTATAAAACAGTATTATAGATGATTCCAATCGTTTTCGGGCCGCAATGACTGCATACTACACAACCAGCAGTGGTTAGTTCAACTCGGGCACCCGTCTGTTCCTGCAAAGACTTCTGCAAGTCAAGCGCATCCTCTTCAGCCATGGTGTGCACAACAATCAGCAGGTCTGGATCGATCTGATCCTTCTGGCTGAGCGTATTATTCAGCATTTGTTCCAGAGCTTTCTCCCGTTTGCCGCGCACTTTATAGGCAGGTGCCATCTTGCCATCTGTTACCCGGATGACAGGACGAATCTTCAACAGGCTTCCAATCAGGTTCTGCATGCCCGAACAGCGTCCGCCTTTATGCAGATACTCTAGTGTATCGATAACAAACTCCGTGCGTACATTTGATTTCATCGCCTCAATCAGGTGTGTAATCTGAGTCAGGTTTTGTCCTTTATCAGCAGCATTAACAGCTTTCATTACCATCAGTGCAATTCCTGATGAGAGATTCTGTGAGTCAATGACCGATATTCGACCTTCCGGGAACTCGGAACTCGCTAGTCGTGCATTTTGATAGGTAGAGGAAAGTTCAGAAGATAAGCTGATATATAAAATCTCATCCCCTTGATCTATGTAAGGTTGAAATGCCGTTATGAAATCAGCGGGGGAAGGTGCAGCTGTTTTGGGAAGACGCCCATCTTGGCTAACACGTTCATATAGCTGTTCAGGCTTAATCTCAGCACCGTCTTTCAGTGATTCTTCACCGAACACGACATATAAGGGGATGATACCGATATCGTGCTGCTGGATCCATTCTGGAGCCAGATCACTTGTGCTGTCCGCAAAAATTTTGATTCGTGACATGTCAATCTCCTTTGAAAACAATGATTTTGGCAAAAAAATATAGATTATACTTATGTGTAAACCCATTCATTTTAATTATAAGGAAACATGACGCTGATGCAAAGCGTTACATCAGCGTCATGCCTACCAAGATAAGTCCAACGAATAACAGAATCATGATCCCATTTAATATGGTTCCGATAATGGCAAAAACTTTCTTTCGATTCTTGAGGACAAGACCAATAATTCCGACGATGCCTCCGGCCAGATTGAGAATCAGGCAGACCAGGATGGCTAATGAAGCCAGAGCCACTGCTGGATGCAAGGCGATCTCTTCTGTCTGCAACGGGGTTAGAACTCCGATGGACTCGTTTACAGCCATGGTGGCAATAAAGAATATCAGAATATAACCCAAGATTGCAACCAACCCAATGACAAAGCTGGCGATCCCAGGTCCGGAATGTTTCAGTGGTGCCATTGGTTGCCTCTCATGATCTGGCGGGTATGCTTCATACCCATTGTTATTGTATGGATCTGCACGGCCAGGATTCTGATCCGTGTTGTTATAACCTGAATTATAGGAATCGCGATTATCCATAATGTTGACTTGCCTCCCTTAATCATCGTACTGAATGTTATCAACCTAATCGATGAGTAATGATTCTCCTTTTAGAGGTTGTTCAAAAAGTCCGCTTTTGATTACGAAAGATGCCTAACGGCATCATCATCATCGAATATGGGATTCACCCGAAATGTCCGTTGCTCACGTAGTTTTCCCTACGCTCCGCTACTCCATTTCTAGCTTCATCCCATCTTCTCGGTACTGAAAACCAATCTTTTTGAACTTGCACTTAAAATACAACGATTACATACCTGTTACTTTTCCATAATTATCGATAAAAATCAAGGATTTACGCTGGTTTCCTACAATTTATAGGGCAGGGATAGGTTTAGTAAGTATAAACAGACATATGATCTATGAAGCTCCACCCCGACTGGTAAAGGAGGAGTGGATTCGCTACAATAATAGGAGTGAAGTGTAGTTGAATTAAGGGAGAGAACTTATATGCAACGAAGATGGATGATGCTTGGAGCTGTAATGACCATGCTATCGGTGGCGATTGGTGCGTTTGGTGCTCACATGCTCAAGGATACGATTGGGCCGGCGGCCATCGCTACATATGAGACAGGTGTGCAATATCACATGATTCATGCATTGGCTTTGCTCATTATTGGTTTGACGGCTGGTCAACTTGGAGCATCGACAAAACTGAAGTGGGCAGCGCGTCTGTTGTTTATCGGAATTATTGTGTTCTCGGGCAGCTTGTATGTGCTTAGTATTTCTGGCATCAAGATTCTGGGTGCCATCACACCGATTGGCGGGGTAGCCTTTATTGCCGGATGGTTGTTATTGGCATTAGATGTATGGCAGCGAGGTAAGGATCGCTCCTGATCGGTCCAAACAAATCTCGGAGGGTTCAATCCTACATGAACCATAGAACTAAAAAAGCAACTTGCGTTAGAATGTACCGTCATTCTAACGCAAGTTGCTTTTTGTTTTAATCCGATGAAGTTAGTTACAGGAACTCATCGATTTCATTGGTTCGGAACGTATACACCTGTTTTTCATCGACATGGTAGATGCTCACAATACTGGTATCACGATCAAAATTCAGAATACGGCAAGGAATGCTCTGATGTTTACCGTTCTTGTTATTGACAACAATACGGGTGAGTTTATTCTCTTTAATGAGCGTGTCAATCCACGCATCAAACGAGTTTCCATCGGATACATTGGATGTTTGGGTGGCAGGCTTTTTCTCGCTAACCGGTTGTTCCTGTAGATTCTGTGTTTTGACTGGAGCAGGTGAGGCAGGTGTCTGAGCTGCAGTGGACGCCTTCTGTGCTGCGTTGGCTTTTTTGCGTTCGTTGTGAAGTGTGACGAAAGAGTCCTTCTTGGACTGGAGTGTCGCTTCAATAATTTTGCCTAGCTCTATGCCGGATTGAATCCGAAAGTCCGCAATTTGTTCTTCATTGTTTATGAACTCCAACAGGGACTGCAGTGCCAATGCATTTGAGCGGCTCTTAATAAGTATATCGACATTAAATAAAAAGCCGATGTCCTCTTGATTGGATAAGGTTTCTTTCATTCATCCCAGCCCCGTTAAAAATTATGTCAGCTCAAAAAAACGCTTCAATTCACTATATCATTAAAAAGGAAATTATCATAGTGCTAGAGACGCAGAAATATGCCGATTCGAGATGTATCTAGTCCCGGAGTGCCCCTTAATTTCTCCCCAGAATAGAACAAATATTCTTCTTTTTTCATCCCCTGATCGTCCTGTTTGCCTGCGCCAGTCGTGCGGGTCTACTCTATAATTTATTTAATCAGGACAGGAAGCAACAGGGGGAATCGGGAATGGGCAATGCATATCAGGATCGATTGAGATACGTTTATAAAATTACATCTTCCAGAATTAGAAAAGCGGATTATGATCTGCATCTTACTTATCAAGAAGCGACAGTAAATGGAGAAGTGGCATCTATTGGAAACCATCAGGTGTTTCGTTTTATCGATCGTATTCGAGGCTACAAAGAGAGGGAACAAGATCTGGCTAGAATCAAGCTGGAAATAGAGCGATTAAAAGCCTTGAAAACCAATGCTGAACATAAAAGAACAACGAAGAAATTGCATGAAGAACTGAAAAACCTGAAATTTGCCGATGATTACTTGCTGGTGGTCATTGAAAATAATAAAGACTATGATCGGCTGAATTCATCGAAAGCTTTCTCCATCAACGGCAAGAAATACAAGCGGTTATTGGCTACGACAGGTGGAGCCAAAAGTTCGACGGTCATCTATGTGAGTAAGGATATTCATTCGCTGTTGGAGAAAAGATTGAATAACGGCAGAGATCCCAATAAAGAACTGGTTCCTGCCAAACTGGAGGCATATAAGGCCTTGGCTTGCAGTACAAGCACGCCTGTGTCACATCCCGAACGGGTATTGGTTGTTCATGATTGTATAACTGAATTTGGTGCAGACATAATTCAGATTGATGATACCGAGACAGAATACCCTCGCATAGAGAGTAGGAAAAATGAGCCTATTCAGATGAATATGAGTGATGGGTTCGGTCTTATCTCTCCTGCACTTAGTGAACGATGGGCAACCGAGCTGGGACATGCATATATCCCGAGTGGATTTTGTATTCGTAATAGCTTCTGTAAAGGTATGGTCTTTACATTTGATTATCACGAATTTGCTGATCGAGTTGCAGGCAAGTATATGGTGGACGATGCCTGGGGTAATCCTGTGGATATTCTTGAGGTAGACCTAATCATCACAACGTCTATGCTCAAACTATGGAACTCGTACAACAGTATCGACGATTATCTGTTATGTTGCGGTTATTATGGCTACACGTTCAGCGTAACGAAGGTTACACCCGAAGAACTGGAGGATGAGCGTCATTTAAACTACCAGTTTATTCAGTCGCTCCAATTGGATGATAACGAGATTGGTGAACTTATTACTCCCACGGTGGACTCGATTAAGGATGTACTGGGTGAAGACTATCGCAAGGCACTGTTATTTCTCAAAGGAATTCACATCCATGAGAACGATTATAGAAATAGTCCAGATGATTATATCAAAGGACTGATGGTAGACCCGCGACTTATAGATGATCATTTTGTGCGCAACAAAATTCATACCTTAATACGTAAACGAATGAATGAAGCTAAGATCGGAGTTCTAAGAGTGAAAGGCAATTTCAGCATTATATCTGGCGATCCCTATACATTGTGTCAGAGCATATTTGGCTTGCCTTTAACAGGATTGCTGAGTTCAGGTGAGTTCTACTCCAGATATTGGAATGAACGCCATGTGGACCGTGTAGCTTGCTTCAGAGCTCCGATGACTTGTCATAACAATATTAAGGTGCTTCGTTTTCAAAATACAGATGAGATGCAACATTGGTATCGCTATATGAACACGGTCACGATCTTAAATTCATGGGATACGACGACACATTCCTTAAATGGTGCAGATATGGATAGTGATCAGGTCTTAACTACAGACAACCACACAATTCTTGGGGCAATTCAGGAGCTTGATGCGATTGTATGTGTACAGAAAACCTCAGCCCATAAAATTCCGGATGAGAAGGATCTGATTCAGGCTAACAAAGACAGCTTTGGTGATCTGATCGGTTTTACAACGAACAAAATCACATCGATGTTTGATGTATTAGCCAATTATGAGGAGCATAGTGCAGAATATCTGGAAATGATGTACCGAATTCAATGTGGTCAGCATTATCAACAAAATGCCATTGATCAGGCCAAAGGTATTGAATGTAAAAAAATGCCGAAGCACTGGTATGATATTCGCGCTGCGGTAACGGACGAGTTTGCCTTGAAAATGGTAGCACACAAGAAACCTTATTTTTTCATATACAATGACCCGGAACAGAAAAAAGAATATACCACCTATGTAGAAAAAACGAGTCAGAAGTGCTTGCAGTTATTTGGCATGACTGTGGATGAGTTGTATTCGAAGAAGGAGCTATCTCCGGATCAGGAACAGTTCCTGGCACAGTATGAACAGAGAATGCCTGTATCCACGGCACCATCTGTGATGAACCGGTTATGCCATCAAGTGGAAGACGAGTTCAACAAGTTAAAGTTAAAACAGACCGAGAGTCCGTTTGATCATACGATATTGAAGAGTACCAGGAAATATTCCCAGGCTCGTTATAAAGAGCTCCAACGATTATATCAGATGCATAACGAAGAGCTACGTAGCTATATGACTAACTTGCGCAAGAGTAAGGTGAAAAAGGAAGAAAGATCTGCCCGATGGCAGTTGTTTGTTTCACGTTTCAAGGAGCAGGCGCTGGAGATCTGCAATAACGAAGAAGATTTGTGCAATATGATTGTGGACATGTGTTATCGAAATGCGGAAAAATCAAAGCAATTTGTATGGGATGTCTCCGGGGATCAAATTATTCGCAATCTATTGCTTAGCAATGATCACATCATTCATTATCCGGTTAGAGACCGGGACGGCGATATTGAGTACGCGGGAAAAACCTTTAAAATGACCCAAATGCATGTGAAGGAGTAGCGCCCTTGAAAATCATTCTGAATGAACGTCATCATGCCGAGCAAGCAATTGCACATGGGAAAATGGATAAGAAGCCAACCAAAACGTTGATTTGTTTAGCTAAATACGGGCTTCAACAAGGGAAGAACGCCGAAGATGCATATGCGTTGTTAAATCAGTTTATGACCAAGTATTATCCAGACTACAATGCTGTCCAGTGGGATACATTTCTCAATCGTATCATTAAGCAGTCTCAGAAGTATATCAAGATAAGGGAGGAGGCAAGCAAGAGCACGCTAATCGAGATTGATCATGTACCTGTAACGCACGAAGAACTTCAAAAGATCAAACAACTTAAAAGTATACGACTCGAGAAATTGGCCTTTGTTTTACTGGTCTACAGCAAGATTAATAATCGAATCAATGAAAATGATACGTACTGGATTAATCATGAATGGAAAGAAATCTACGGTGATAGTCAAATGGCCGTAAGCAAAAAAGATCAGGGGTTATTGGTGCACAAACTTATTCAGTTAGGGTATCTCAAAGAAAGTCAACGTGTCGATTCAACTAACGTACAGGTTTTGTTCGCTGCGGAGCATGGTGAGGTTGCCTTCCAGTTAGTTCGCTTCGATGACTTTGTGTTGGAGTATTCTCGCTGGAAAGGAGAAAACATCAAAAATTGTACCGTATGCGGAAAACGAATGCTGGCAAAATCGAATCGAATGAAATACTGCAAGGAGTGCAAAAAAGCTGGCATTAGTCTCATTAGAAAACCTCTCTAAAGCCAGACACAGCAATGCTGTGCATGGTTGTTCAAGAATTTCTTTAATGATAAGCCAGGGACAGGTTTCCTAGTTAAGGGGGAGGTATCAACTTGGAAGCCGTCTTATAAAGAAAATACGCTACATAACGCTTAGGTAGGTGAATTATGTCAAATGGGATAACTTTAGCACATGTAGAGTCTTTAATTAGAGAAGCGGTGAAACATAGCGGTCCGGGGCAGCCAGGAGATCCTGGCGAAACTGAACTCGCTATCAAGCGGGCACTGGAGGCTGCTGGCGAAGCCTTACAGGCTGCCGGAAAAGCAAAAGAGGCTTATCAGACGACTCGACTTGTGTACCAGAGTCCGGTTGCTGATTTTGAGGAGTTAAGTATGCAATACCCTTCTCCTGAAATAGGCTGGACGGTGCAGACGTATAAGGATGGTAAAAGATATCGTTTTGATGGACAGACATGGGTAGAGATTGATGTATTTGGTCAAAACCTTCAGGTGGTTAATTCCGATATGGATGGGCTCATGAGTACAGCTGAACACCTGAAATTAAATGAGATTCCGTTGGAAGTACAGGATCGGGTTATAGTCTTTTGCAAAGAATCACGGGTGTACCCGGAAGTACTGGGGATTTTAGCCCCCTTTCCATTCGATGGCGAGATTTTACATGTAAAGGGCTACTGTGGAGTTTCTGGAGATACCGCGACTGAAATAAGAATTGAACGATCCAAGGATCTCATTCACTGGCAGGATGTGATGGGGAGTCCACTGAAATTTGAAGCATTTCAACATCAAGATGATGGTGAGGCTACATTTGAGGTGAGAAAAGTGGAGGCTGGAGATATCTTCAGAATCAACATCATCGAAGCCGGTTCAAACATTCAACATCTTACGATTCAATTAACGATCAGAACATAAAAAAGGAGATGGATTATAATGACACAACCAATTATTACATGGATGGACGCAACACATAGTAAGGAGATTGTAGCACCGTTTGATTATGGTGTTATTGATGCAGATACCAAAAGTGAAATTCGTATTTTTAATGTGTGGAACAACAAAGGTGGTGCGACGGATGTGTCAAAAATGGAGGATTGCACTTTTACAACGCGGGATATGGACGGGGGCACTGGTGATACGGTTAAATACGATATTGAAGCTGTTAAAAACAACTGGTTTCATGTGCAAGTGGACTCACTTGGGGAGAACGATTTGGATGAAGAGAGCTCTCGTGTAGGCAAGGACTTTTCGAAGCCTATTGGAACTACGGGCAAAACTACGGTGGATCATACTGGAACACCTTATGCAACACCGCTAGTACCGGGTGCAAAAGAGATATTGGGAGTTAATAATAATGGAGATCAAGAAGACGCCGCAGGTAACTATGTAACGCTGTCTATTCAATGTGAAGTACCCTTGAATGCTCGTAGTGGTAAACAAGAGTTCAAGAAACGTATCTCCTATCGTTACGTTTAAGAAAAGTTAATGATGCAGACAGGCTATTGTAGCCTGTCTTTTTATTTATCTATGAGGAGGAAAAACTGTGATTTTAGGTCAGAAACAGTACTCTCGTTCACCTGTATCTCAAGCTTATATATGGATTGCCGATTATTATGATGGAACATATCTGAGTGAGTATGATCTTAAGACACAACATGCACACCGCTTTTATGACATCAACAAAGAGAAGTTGGTGTTATTCGGATTGATAGGTCAAGGATCCCAAGTTTATTACAATGTTGCCAATGGGGTCTTCCACATTAATGCTGATCGTTACTCCATATCTTATGAATGTGATGAGCAGGAGTACCCTTTAACCGGGAGAACGTTTGTATACAATGACATCATCCAATTCAAAAATGGATCCTCAGAAGCGAATATGGCTGGATTTTCAGGGCAAGGGAATTCAGGGGCTTTCAGAAATACGATTGAATGTTTTAACTTTGGTTACAAAAAAACAATGAACCTGAATGATGCACAAATTAATTTTCAATGCGTATGTTCCCTGCCTCTAAAGGAATCCGTATTCTTTCAAATAAAAATTTCTTCTAACCTGGACTTGCCTGGGCAACTCGTTATTCGTAAAAATGGATTTGTCGTAGATCGAATCATAGCCCCTCTGAAGGCAAATTATGCAGGGATCATAAACTGGGACATTCGTTAAGCTGGATTTTGAGATGAGATAGGTGGTGAGAATATGGCAATTCAAGAAATTCTACTAGATATAGATCTGTCTGTAGGTGTTTTTCAAGATACGATATATCAGGCTCAGAAGTTGAAATTAAGAGAGTTAAGCCAAGATGCGGACGGGAATTCAATCTATCCTGGTAATGGATCTTGGGAGTCCACTCCCATTCGGATTCAGGATAAGATTGCTTCATTTAAAGGTGTGGCTGCAAGCGTAGATATTGCGGGTGGCGCAGCATACAAGATCTACTGGAGTACATCTGAAGACGGCTTTGAGTGGTTGGAGTATGAGGAAGTCTCATCTAATAGCGCTGTGTCCAAATCTCCTGCAAAGTATGCGAAGGTGAAAATTGAGATTTTTGCAGAAAAGAAATATTCGAACTTTTACATAGACGATTTTAAAGAGAAGGGGAAATACAACAACTCCTTTGTTGAAAGCGATTCGGGTTCACTAGGCTTGAAGAGAATATATCAATTGAACATGGAACGAGCATCGGATACTCCGACAGGGATAGTGCTACGTCAGAAGGTTGAAAATACGAAATTTCAAAAAGTAGATGGAATCAGAGTGAGTAAGGGGTGATTTTATGGCAGTTCCAGCAACTATAGGCGTATTGAGATCAAATATAAGTGATATGGAGATTGGCGACTATATTGTATGGAGATATGATTCTTCTGGAGAGCAATTTATAGATGGCACTCTAGGAATAAACGAAATACCTGTAAATGGGTTGGTTGGTACTACAAGTTTAAACAACTACTACTGGTACGCTATTAAAGTAGACAAAGGTCTTTTAATCTCTGATCGCATTAGACATCATACTGTCACTTGGGATTCAATGAATGCAAATAAGATTATTGAAGGTTTGCCTAAAACCTTTGGTGGTGTCTCAGGAATTGTCCGTAGTATATCTGGTGGAGTAGGATATGCAGACAAAGATGGCAAACTGAGCATGAAGGACTTAGGATTGGGGGCATTTCCAAGTAATAATGAATATGACAAATATATTATGAAGTCCAACTTGGGTGGCAAGGCTAGACCCAATGTTGATAATGTTTGGCATCACCATAACATGTTTTGTTGGGCAAAGGAAACACCTGTTCTCGGCTCATGGACTACGAATAAAGGAACAGTCTTATCTGCACCCTCTTCAAGCAGAATAGTACGAGGATATGAACAGCGCGACGATAATAGAGGTGTTGCTTTTACAGGAAGTGCTTCGTCGCAGAATTATATTGGGTTTCGCCCAGTATTTGAATATAAGGAGGTGTAATGAATGGCAGTATTAGGAGATCAATTAGTTGCACCCGAATCAGGGTGGAGACGCTATGATGATACACATGTTGGCTTAAAGTATATAGGAACTTGGACCACCCCATCCCCATCCAATACAGTTTATTATGGTGGCAGTATAAGAGTAACTAGCCGAGCTGTCGACAATAACTATGTTACATTTTCTTTTTTCGGAACAAAGCTTAGGATTATCTCTGACTTTTACTCAGATAGGCATTCTGATAACTCTATCACGATAGATGGTGTAACAGAGATGTATAGTGCGTTTCGTACAGTAGGTTCCCCTAGCCTTCAGCAATCCATAGTGTATGAAAAGACTGGATTACCTCTTGCATTTCACACGGTTACTATTGCAACAGGTCATAATCGTATAAATTTCACTTTAGATGCTATAGATATTGATGAAACGGGGTATCTGTATGGACACACTCTAACCTCCCCTGAAACAGGATGGAAGAGGTATGACGATACACACGATGCTTTTGTATATCATGGAGATAATTGGATATTTCAAACTCAAACAGGAACGCCAACTCTGTACAATGCAACCCATCACTATTCTGCAAAAGGGATGGGCGGCAACGAAATTAGATTTAAATTTTACGGAACCAAGTTAAGACTAATATCAAGTATAGGTTCGACTTTTGCAGATGATATTTCAGTGGTCATTGATGGAGCAACTGAAAAGTTTAATTCAAAAATGGCAACAACAATAGACGAAAGACAACGGTTAACCTATGAAAAAACTAATCTACCATTAGGTGTCCATGAAGTTAAGCTTATCAGCGGAACTAACGGAGATTGGAGATTGGATATTGATGCTATCGACATTGATGATAATGGACAACTTTTAGCTAGTGTTGGTTCGCGATTAACCGCCCCCGAAGCAGGATGGAAGAGATATGATGATAGTGTATCTTCTATTAAATATGTTGGAAGGTTCACTAACGGTGTTGGTGCGGGTGCATACAATGGATACTCTAATTACACTTCGACAATAGGAGACAAGATTGTCTTTGACTTTGAAGGAACTAAGTTAAGATTAATTGGAGCACGATATACCAATCGAAGTGATTTAATCGAAGTTTACGTTGATGGAAAATTGCATGGGACTCATTCACAACTAGGATCAGAACTTGCACAAGTACTTCAGGTTGAAATTGTGGGATTACCGAAATCAAGACATCGAGTAGAAATGGTGAATAAATCTAGTGGATCAACGACTACTTTTATGGCTCTTGATGCCGTAGATATAGACTCAGATGGTCGGTTATTTCATCCAGACGAAGTGACAAGTATTACTGAACTTGAAGTTGGTAAGCGTATTAGATGTAACTATGTTTCGAATACCGCTGGTGTGGCAGGAGAGTTTAAGAATATAGGAGATGAAACATCTGACTTTATATCAACAACATCTCCTCCGAGTACGCCTAATGGCGATTTCTATTTTATTGTTGTGAACGAACATAATGGCAAGAAAATTTTAATTGCAGACAGGAACATTCAATCCACAATTGCATGGGATGCATTGAACAGTAGTGGTCTTGTATTTGGCGTTCAAAAGGAATTGGGAGAGAAGAATTATACCTTTCTTTATCGATTACTCAGAGGCGGTATCAACGCAACGGATAAGGATAATGAGTGGGATAAATATATTGTTAGCTCTACGCTGAATGGAGCAATCATTGCTGGAAGCAATGGTGTATGGAATTGGAGTG
Source organism: Paenibacillus sp. 10L310 (assembly GCF_056395745.1). Taxonomy (NCBI): domain Bacteria; kingdom Bacillati; phylum Bacillota; class Bacilli; order Caryophanales; family Paenibacillaceae; genus Paenibacillus; species Paenibacillus sp. 10L310. Next base: position 579,946 of record NZ_JBFTKC010000001.1, read on the forward strand.
GAACCACTAGAAGTTGGACTTCTACTACTTACCCTTCTTTTACTGACAGAAGAGTTCAAAGAGGTGGAACATCCGCAGATGCTTTCATAGCAAACAACAATGGAAGTATAGCAACAAACACAAGTTCAACCGCTACTGGATATAGACCATTAGTGGAACTAGAAACTTTGCCAATGTTTAAATCCTTCGTCAAACATGATGGAGCCTATAAAAGGCTTGATACTGTAACTTTAGAATGGAATACAATTTCAGCAACTTTACCACCAGAAGACACTTTTATTAATGACGGAATGGATGATCTCTCTGTATTAGATAGAAAAAACGAAAGTTTCGTTCAGACTATGACTGCCAATGGATCGCTAGGATCAGGCAAGTTGTTCAAAGAAAGAATCGATCTGAAAAAGTATTTCGAAATAACAAGTGTAAGTGTGAAGTAGGGCTTAGATGCTCTACTTCTTTTTGTTTGGGGAACAATGATTTTGATTAGAAAGGAGATGGTTAAATGGTACATGTATATTACAGTGAAAATTTAATCCCTAAAATGACATCATACACTGCACCATCTGGTCTTGTTAAAACCAGCAACAATCGAGATTCCACCTATGTAGCGTGGAGAGCATTTGACAGTGCGTATGAAATTGCCAACTCTTGGGCTACTTCCGATAATATTACATCAGCTTGGATAAGCTACACCTTCCCAACGAGTAAACAGGTTCAAATGTATTCGATTCGATCTTACGATCAGTCTTTTTCTCCAAAAAGCTGGACATTTGAAGGCTCTAATGATGGAGTTACATGGGACATTTTAGACACTAAAATCAATGAATCAGTGTGGGGAACTGGAATGAGCATAAGAAGAGTCTTCACATTGTCGAATAATAAATCATACACAAGCTATAGAGTCAACATTTCTAGTGTGGTTAGTCAGAAATATATAATAGTTGAAGAAATCGAAATGTTTGAAGTTATTTATTCAAATAAAATCTTACTTTCGTCAGGCGGTAAGTATTATTCCGTTCTAAACGATGGAATTCAAGAAACAACCTCTATACCTAAAATGACTAGCAATACAACTCCAGAAGGTGAGGTGCTTGTTAGTAACACGCCTAATGGAAGTTTTACTATCGGATGGGAATCATTCGATGGAGGTTTAACTAATGGATGGGGGAACAACACTCTACCTACTACTATGCCAAAGTGGATAGGATATAAATTCATAAAACCAAAATTGATAGTAAAGTACAGGCTTTATGTTACAAACACAACTTATTATCCTCGTAACTATGAATTTCAAGGAAGTAATGATGGTGTTAACTATGACACTCTTCACTCAATTGTTGGAGGAGCTAGTGGTGTATTAGATTATGTTATTCCGAATAGAAAATCTTATATTTATTATAGGCTCTATATTACTGTGCTCAGCAATGGTGTAACTTTACCATGTATCTATGAACTTCAAATGTTTGAAATGAAACCATCTTATCTAGTTCAAATGGAGTCCGAAACCGAAACAGATTTTTTGAATCGTGGTGTAGGAGATTTAAATGATTTCAATCAAATTTTAAAAACAAAGAAAAATTTAAAAAAAGGAAATACTGTGCTTGGCTCAGGCAAAACCTTTGAACACACAGTTGATATGTCAAAACGCCGAGTAGATAAAATTACGCTTGGCTAAATTTATGAGGAACACATCTATATGGTATGTTCTATTTTGTTTTTGGAAGGAGATGGTTGTATGGGGTATATAAAAGATAGTAGTGCGCTTCCTTCGTCAATGACATCTAACACAGGGTCAAATGGAAAAGCTAGTGTGAGCACATTTGCTGATAATTACTTAAACCTTGCCTATAGAGTATTCGATAAAAATACAGGAACCTATTGGCAAGCACAATTTAAGAGTGGTTGGGCTAAATATGAGTTTGATTTACCAATTGTAATTTCCAAATACTCTCTAAGAGCGACAGGTACAATTAATGGCGCACCAAAACAATGGACATTCGAAGGAAGTGATGACAATCAGAATTGGAGTGTTTTAGATAGTCGAACAAACATCACAAATTGGACATCAGGCTTGATTCAGGAGTATGTATTTTCGAACAACATTAAATATAAGTTTTATAGACTCAATATAGTGACCACGAAAGATGACACCGAAAGGATTCAATTGAGTGAGATTGATATGTTTGAGTTGGTTTATTATGATAAATTCTTGATTTCATCTGAAGATAAGTATTACAGCTTCGAAACAACTGATCCAACAAAAAACCTCATCCCTGTCATGACATCTAATAATGCACCATCTGGAGTTGCAAGTGCAAGTGGCTATTATACCGCAACTGATTTCCAGCCATGGCAATCATTTAGTGGCACAAGTACACTGTATTGGGTTGGAAGGCAGGGAGAAGTAACAGGGTGGCTAAGATATGACTTCAACGAACCTCGTGTTATTAATGTTTACTCTATGACAGCATCAGGATTTTCTAATGGAGCACAACCTAAAGACTGGACTTTTGAGGGAAGCGATGACGGATTAAATTGGACTGTTTTAGACAAAAGAGTCAATCAGACAAACTGGGTATTTTACACTGAGGTGAGAACGTTTGAGTTTAAAAACGCCAAAGCGTATAAATCATACAGAATCAATGTCTCTAGCAATAACGGTAATACAGTATATCTTGCTATCGCTCAAGTAAAAATGATGGAGAGAAGTATGAAGATGTATGAAATGCCAGTGTCAGAAGCTATTTATTTAGGGCATGGTATGAACAAGGCACTGGAGATTAAATTGGAAGACTTTATTGCCATTAAGAAGTTTATTGTTAATCAGAATACAGCACTAGGATCAGGCAAACTCTTCAGGCAAAAAATCGATAGGTCAAAGCATAGAGCAAAAAAAATTATATTAGGGTAAAGAAATAGGGCACATCTAAATGGCGTGTTCTATTTCTTCTTTTTTGAGAGGGGAAGGATAACTAGATGAATTACACAGAAAATTTAATACCCAAAATGACATCAGATACCGCTCCAAGCGGCAAGGCTTTTGCAAGTAGTTTTAATCTGAATGGTGCGTTTATGGCATTCGATAATTCTGATACCTATGGATTCATGAGTGGGAATGGTAGTGTTGGACATCTTGGATATGAATTTGTGAACTCTGCTAGAATTGGAAAATACATTGTTAGAAGTTTATCTGCAACTTATTTCCCCCACATGCCTAAAAACTGGACTTTTGAAGGGTCTAATGATGGTGTTAGTTGGACTGTTCTCGATACACAATCTAATCAAATATGGACAACTGCAAATACAGATAAAGAATATATTATTGAATACAAGAAAGTTAAAAGTTACAAAACATATAGGTTAAACTGGTCAGCTAACAATGGGGGGGCGCAAGTTGTAATAAATGAATTGAAAATGTTTGGGGTCGGCTATGTTAATAAATTCTTGATTTCATCAGAAGATAAGTATTATTCAGTTTCCATCTTAAAATATAGCGACAATACTGTCATTCCAAAGATGACATCTAATACTGCTCCTTCTGGTATCGCAAGTGCAAGTAACACGAATAACCCATCATTTCCTTATAGAGCATTTGACGGAGATATTGGTGGGACATGGTATGCAACAGCATCTTTTCCAATAACTTTACAGTATGAGTTTACTCAGTCTAGAGTTATTGGGAAGTATTCATTGCTTGGATATACCGCTGAGAACAATTCTAAATCATGGACATTTGAAGGTTCGAATGATGGGGTAAATTGGACGATTTTAGATGAGCAAGAAAATCAGACGAATTGGACAGTTGGAGAGGTTAGAAGCTTCTCATTCAAAAATACAGCCAGTTTTAAGATATATAGAATTAATATAACTAGTAATAATGGCGGTAGTTTAATACAGGTTGCAGAATTGTTAATGTACGAAATATTAGAACAACCAAAAATGAAGTTTTTAGATACTATGTCAGAATCAAATTTGTTGAGTTATGGGCATAACGTGAGAGATGAAATTGATATGCATTTCGAGTTAAGTGAACGTTCTTTTCAGAACAGCAACACTAGCATATTAGGTTCGGGAAAAGTATTCAAGCAAAAAATAGATACATCAAAAATACCAATCAAGAAAGCATCAATCACATAGTTATGTAAAATGATTGTTTGATTTAGAATTTAGAAAGGAGATGAAGTAATGGCTTTTTACATTAAGACTGAAGCTTTAAACAAAGGCGGTATAGGATTGGTTTGGAATGTAAAACTCAAATCTAAATCTTCTGGTCAATATCTCCCATTAGATTTGAGTAATATATATAGTCATAATATGGATCAAAGGGTAGCAAATATGGGCTTGTTATTTACGAGTACCTCCGAACCTCCATACTATAATGGAGGTGGAAAAGGATATTATATTTTCAAATTCGAATACAGTGGATCTTTCGCACTTGAATTAACTGACTGGTCTAATACTACGTTTGGTAAGTCGTATAACATTTATTTTAGTACTGATGATGTAGACTATAGACTTATTGCTTCCAACACAGCTAATGGAGCGTCAAAAGTGTTTTCTGTTGATATTGAACTAATCTTCAAAAGTACACTTGTAAAAGATAATCAAGGATATAAGTCATTTGATAATAATACTTGGAGTATAGTCAGTTTAGACTCACCTACAGAACAGCAGTATTTGAATAATGGCATTAAAGACATCTCTATCATACCTGAATCCGCATGGTCACAACTTCAAGGAGAAGTGGAACTATGCTACTATACGGATGACATCACAAAAACAGAAGCATTCTTCAACATCGAAACCAATCCTTTTACTCTTGAAGAAGAGTGGGCAGACAAGGATATCGAAGTACTTAATTATACTGATGATCCAACGGCAACAGAATCAGTGGTTACAATCGAAACCGATCCCTTCACCCTAGCCGAAGAATGGGAAGACAAAGAGATCAAAATCATTGAATACACCGATGACCCAAATCAAACCGAATCAACAATTACAATTGAAACCGAACCGTTTACCCTCTACGACGAGTTGGGTGACAGTGTGGATGTTCTATACTACACAGACGATCCATCCAAAACGTCAGCGGAACTAAATATCACGGCTAACTACTCCCCATTGGATGAACTTGAGGGAGATTTTGACGTGGTTACGTGGACGAATGATGAAGAGGTTATTACAGGGAATCGGGACATGATGCTGACGTATAACGCGCTACCGTTTGAGCAATTAATTGTGCAACCAACAGACATAGCGTTATATGGAGACGTGAAAAAGGTTGTCGCTACGAAAGTAACGGAGAACAGTCCGGAAGGTATATTAAGAATGGTTGCTTCGTTCGACTCAGGGCTCACATGGAAGACATACCGTTTCAACAAGTGGCTTGATCTGGATATCCAGGATACAACGTTATTCAAAAGAAAAGGAATGAACCTGGACACACTCAATGCCATCCCTGAAAAGGATCTAATAGCTCTAACTCGAATTGCCTACTACTTCGATAGCAGTAAGCACTATGAAAACAGCTATTCGCTGGACGAAGTGAAGATGGTCGTTGATGCACCGCGACATGCAGTGGAGTTTAGAGATATGTCACTGCAACTGTTAAACACCACAGCCACAATCGACCTGACCTTCTCTGGTAACAAACTTACAGGTGTGCTGGATGATGCAGATCAAGGCAAGGTTAAATACCGCGTCTTGTTGAACGGTAAAACGTATTATCCGGCGGATGGCAATTTTACACGACTAGCAGCATCTCCATTCAATATTGAACTCAATATTGACGAGAGAAATGTTAATTTTGGCGTAGAGAATACATTGAAGGTTGAATTTCAGGATTATTGGGGTGCCGTGGACTCCCGGGAAATCAAGTTTATCGGATCGTATTCAGGATTAATGTTTATGGACGAGTCTGGAGATTTTCTTTCAGATACCTTTGGTGGTATTTTGAAACAACTTGATTATGGGGTGATCATTGCCGGACAGACGACGTTAACAAAGAAAGTCAGAATCAAAAACTTGCTTGGTTATGCTGTGGATCATGTTTACCTGGAGATGGATAAGAAATTCGAAACGGATGATGTTGAAGTCCAATTATCCAGACAGGCCGACCCGTTTCTTCCGATCGATTATCTGACCTATGGTCTGATTCAACCGGAGGATAGCATCGATTTTTATATTCGTATCGCAACGGATATTCATGCCAAGCCGAATCCTAATGGCAATTTTGAAATGAAGGTCACAGCAGACCGGGTGTAGCTCTCAATACAATGAGACAGGAAGTGAGTGGAATTAATAACGGGGAGACTCTATTAGATAGTTATATACATATTAAAAGTCCGGAAAATCGTTTTACAGCAAAGTATATCCTGTACAATCAGGTGGATGAAGAACTGTTTTCAACCCTAATAGCTGCTACAAGAAAAGTGTCCGAGATCGTCTCTAGTGTATCCGTACGTGTCAGACGGTCACAGGAATTGAGCAATTCGCTATCGGTGATGTACAGATCGCAAGGAGATCTGGGTGCAACCATTCAAGCGGCATCCAAAGTTGATCTTGAAGGCATGTTGTACGTTCGCCCACATAACCGTGCACACGGCAAATATGAATTACTGGAAGCACCGCGTGTAACTGTTAATCTTAAGCCTGTTGCTGATGCGACCACACGAAGCCAAACTCACCTGCAGACGCTCAACTTTGGTGATACACAGCGTATGATGATCGGTAGAGACGAGATAGAGCAATTCGAATCGTTTATACATTTCGGTGATTTGGATACTAGAATACCTGATCTGTTATATCTGGAAGACGCTAAATTGAGGTTATATTACACAGGAACCTTGGCACCTGGAGCACTCATTGAGCTGCATCAGCCGGATACGTTGTGGCGTGAGTACGGGATTACGTATGCGAACAGACCTCATTCCATTCAGCTCTTATCGTCCAGTTATATCCTGAATACGACTGAACGTTATGTTGAGTTTGATATGATGGTATTACTTCAAATGTGGAGAGAAGGCAATCTTTCAAATGTTGGAATGATTATTCAGTCTAGCGGCAACACGCCGATTTATTTCAACACTCGTGAGTCTTCCAAACCACCTGTTTTGCAGATCAAATATATCACTTCTCAAATCTATTCCATCGGTCGAACCGAAATTGAAAGTGAAGTTTTTATTTATGGTGCAGGTCGCAAGGATATGGCTTCAACGTTAGTTGTACACAGTGATATTGGGCTGGACTGGCTCAAATCTCAGTTGTACGTCCACCGTTATGAGGATCACATGCATCATGATATACCTCAAGTAATCGCGGTCAGCCGTCCGTACCTGGATGTAGATCTGACAATAGCTAAACGTATAGATGCAGAACTAGGTTCGAACATTTCTATTGCTGAAAGTAGGACAGAAGAGAAGGAAACATGGGTTTCTATTTCTAAGCCCGAGCTTCATGCGCAGTTCATTACTGCTATACGAACAACTAAGGATACAGACGGTAATCTTGCCGTTAGAACAGGTCTAGACGACGAAAAAACTGTAGAAATCGCAGTGTCTCATCCTGACTTGCCTTCAGTCATTACGGTAGATAGACAAATGTCTCTAGTCAGTAGGTTAACGATATCACAGCTGCTCGATGATGGACGGGATACGAGTTTAATTGTATCCATACCTGATCTTCATGCTTCATTGGAAGTCTCCAATTATATAAAAGCAACTTCAACGTTGGGGTCTTTGCTTACGGTCATGTACGATGGTAATTCACCCATGATTTCAGAAATTAAGGTTAATAAGCCTGATCTGAATAGTGTTCTTCAAGTCAGAGCATTAAATCATGATGAGAGGGCAGGCAGTCTTGAGATTCCTTATTTGGAAGAACAGCTTGGGCAATTATATATTTCAAGACCTTATGTGCTTTCCAGCATTGAGGTCAAGTATATGGATGTTTTGGATGCACACATTAGTATCAAGGAAAGAGAATACTTGGATAGCTATCTTCAGGTGCGAGATTGGAAGGATATGCAGTCTACAGTAGATGTGAGACAGATTGTCGATATGGCTACTGAAGTGACAATTTCCAAGCCTGATCTGGCCGCGTATGTCTTACCAAGAGTTATTGCGAATGTAGAGTTAGATTCGATCACAAGTATCCGTAAACGGGATGCCGGTGATTTAGTGACCACAGTAATTGTGAAGAGTCCAGGAAATCAAGCGTATTTTTACATTTTATAAAATGAGTACATCATCAAAGAGGGCGTTGGCCCTCTTTTTTTTTACGTTTAGGCTCATGTCCATCCCTAAGCATCTGTACTTTATTGTGTAACAGTCGTCTTCTCGTTATGATACAATGTGTTCATCACACATTAAGGAATGAAGACCATGCATCAAGGGGACAGTGTATTTGAACAGATTATGAAGCAGAAAAGATTGAAGCCTATCAAGCCTGAAACTACAAAAGTTCTAGTTAAACCAATACATAAAAAGAAACTAGCTCAGGAGCAATTAAGTGATATGGATGTCCAGTTCAAAAAGTCGGTAGCTGAATCAATAGATCGAAGTGTACTTCATAGACGTGTACTGGGGATTAGAAGAGAGTTAATGGAGATAAGACGATTAAAGAATGATGAGCAAATGTTTTAAGGTAGGCTGGACACAATGACATACAGTTTTCACGGCTCAAATATGATTAGTGTACCTAAAAAGCATGTATGTTCAACATACTACCTGTTAAATTAAACCGAGTATAGGACTACTAAGTTTACTGCATAATTGCAGATTAAGTTTATGTTTTTGCTTAAAAACGACCTCTTTCAATTTCTAATATAGGTGCTAGTCACCGTCATTGTGACGGAGAACTTTAATTATCTCACGACAATCTTAACCAACGAGATTCGTCTTATATAAATATTGAAACTCTAGTGTTAATCTGAGAACAGGTATTCTTTTGTTAACTTTATGAAATCTACCTGAAAGTAATCGGACTCAAAAGTAACAACGAATGTATACTTTTAAATCCGAGTTGAGCTTACTATGGGTATAACCACAGGAATCATTTTTTTAATAAATAAATCAACTGCAATTATCCTTTTTATAAATGTCCTTGAAAGCGTGAGGAGGACATTTGAGAGAAATAAATTCAATGATCTCTTTTTCAAGCTATATCAGTAAAGATGTACATAATTGCTAGTATTACTATGACAGCAAGAACGGCCCATAGTAGGGTATATTTTTTCATATTATCCTCCACCTTCTTGATGATAATTTGGTATAAATGTTTCAAATCACCTAATTAATGGTAACATATATAAATGACCATGCCAATACTAATATATTAACCAAATGGGAGGAAATGATTCAATGTTAAGGAAATTCTCAAAGAGTGCTCTTGCACTAATTCTAGTAACAACGATATTTGCATCCATGGCATCTGCGAAAGATACTCCTGAACCTGAAGTATATACACCTGAGCAATATACAGAGTATTTGATACAACTTATTAATGATGGGGATACTGGAGCTACTCAGACATTAGAGCAGTTTAATAGTTTACCCACAACTAAACAAAAAGCTTTCTTAAGTTTTATTTTTTCAGAAGAATATGTAAATGCAATGAGCGAAATGTTGTCTGGTAACGAAACTTCATCGTATAAAAGCTCTAATCAAGAAATACCAATTGAAATAGAGTCCAGTTCTACTGATCAAGTTCAAGCAAATCAATTATCAGCTGGCGCTTTTGCGGCTAGAGCTAATCAAGCGGCATCGGTGAGCAGGTCAGAGAAATTGAGCATATTTGGTGTAGATACATCCACAATAACTTTGACAGTTAGTTGGGAGCACAATGGAAATGCAGCTGTTAAGCCTCTTCAAGTAATCCAAGGACATCTAAATCGGAATCCAGGATTCACTCTAAGTGAGACATCAAATAATAGTCCGGGGTACATTTCAGAGGGATACTTTAATGCCACAGGGACTTGGACTATGCGAGCAACCGCATCTTTAGGTTTTGTTAGTGATACATTAGGAATTAACATTAAAGCTTCAACACCGTCTAATAAGTATTACTATACAACTTCTACTAAAAAAAATATGAATGCCACCAATGGTTGGGTGAAGTATTAATCATAGTTAAAATTTTTGGTATGGTGATGCGCAAGGGGGGGAGTGCTCCCCTTGTATAATTTAAATTTATACTATCATCAAAAAATGATTGATCATGCTGTACGATATCAAGTCTTATTATTTAGAGGTTACAGTTAAACCTCAGGGTTTATTTTGCTTCCTCCTAGTCCTCTGGCCGCGGGCATCCAATGAAAATCTGAATGGCTTGCTTCAGGAGTTTTTCACGAAAGGCACCGCTCTCTCAAATGGAGGATACAGATCTCGCCGGTTCACTGTTTCTTTAAAGTTTGGATATTTCCCTATGAAATTTCCCCATTCATTTTGAGCCATTTTATAGTCCGATAATCATGCTCATTCCCACTTTTAGGTAATACTTGGCAGTCAAAATATCAATTCCTCCATATTCTTCTATAATGTATCATGACAAACACTGTCTGAACTGTAAGTACCTACATTTTCTCAAACACGGCAGGTGTCCACACGACAATCCAGAATGAGGCATACAATTATCGTGACCTGTGGAAGAGGAGGTGGATCGGGAAATTATGGTGACGATGGAGCCTATTGTAGTTGGAGAACATGTATTAGTTGGGGTAGAAGTCAAGCTACCCAAAACAACGTTGCTGACCATTAACACATCCAAAGGATATATCATGTGCGGAGCACTCGACGTGGGATTACTTAATGAGAAGCTCGGGGATCGCAAAATTATTGCAGCTCGGGCGGTTGGTGTGCGTACACTGGAGCAATTGTTGCATGCACCTATGGAGTCGGTGACAACAGAAGCCGAGGCCATGGGCATTACGGTTGGCATGACGGGTGTAGAGGCTTTGTTGAAAATGATCTAAGCACTAACAAAAGGGCTCCCTATGGGAAGCCCTTATTTAACGCCGTAATACAGAGCCTGGCACATCGTAGCTCCCACCTCTATACACACGAACGCTTTCTATTAAATTAAGCTTCTTCCTTCGCGAACAAGGCAGCCAGATTTTCTTGGAAAGGTGCGCGAACAACGCCTTTTTCCGTGATAATAGCTGTTACATATTCGTTAGGCGTTACATCAAATGCTGGATTGTATACCTTAACACCTTGCGGTGCTGTACGTTTACCAAATCCTTCAGTGACTTCTTCCGCAGCGCGTTCTTCAATCGGAATGAGGTCCCCGGATGGAGTGGACAAGTCGATAGTCGACAATGGGCTGGCTACATAGAACGGAATATTGTGAGCTTTGGCAAGCACAGCCACGCTGTATGTTCCGATTTTGTTAGCTACATCGCCATTCGCAGCAACACGATCAGTTCCGACGATAACGGCTTGAATCCAGCCTTTGGACATCACCATGCCTGCCATGTTATCACAGAGCAGCGTAACGTCAATGCCGGCTTGCTGTAACTCAAATGCAGTCAGGCGTGCACCTTGAAGTACGGGACGAGTTTCGTCTGCAAATACCTTCAGGTGAATGCCACGTTCCTGTGCGAGATACATTGGAGCAGTTGCCGTACCATATTTCGCAGTAGCCAGTCCACCTGCATTACAGTGAGTGAGTACACCCATACCATCTTCGAACAATGGCAGTGCATTCTCACCGATCATGCGGCATACTTCTTCGTCTTCTTTCTGAATCAACAGAGCTTCTACTTCAAGAGCATCATTGCCCTCTTCCAGGCTGAGCCCGGATTCAACGACCACATTTGCTCTTTGCATCATGCGATCCAGTGCCCAGAAAAGGTTCACCGCTGTTGGTCGGGAAGTAGCCAGATGAGCACATATGGATTTTACGTGATCCAACCAACCTTGAACGGTTGTTCCGTCATATGATTTGGCACCCAATACAACACCAAATGCAGCAGCAATACCAATCGCCGGAGCACCGCGCACTTTCATGGAGTGGATGGATTCCCATACTTCCTCGGGTGTATACAATTTCAACATGAGGATCGTTTCGGGCAGCAGACGCTGGTCAAGCATTTCAAGCTTGTCCTTTTTCCAGATGAGAGAGGACAGAGGCTGATATTCAGGGGTTGTCATGGGTGGTTCCTCCGTTCCTTATGTTAAACCTTAGTAGTAGTAACAGCTGTGGATACAATATCCAGTACTTCGCCGATGGTATTCAAGCGACGATTGTTCTTGATCAATGCTTTACCAATGGCCAATGATTTACGCTGAGCATGTTCACGTTCAGTCGCATTTGGAATGGTATCTATATCCGCCACGTGAGCGAGTCCCACGATACGACGAACCATTTTGGCACCTGCGAAGCCAATGGAATCTCTGAACAATTGTTGCACATATAGATCCTGATACCCTGGCGTTTTTGCCATCGGATCAACGAGGTCATTAATCCAGAGGGCACGGAAACGAGATTCGAATTCAGTCCATACATCACGAACCATATTCAGCAAAAGCGTCTCACGCTCACGCAAAGCAGTCTCATCCTGAATCCATCCTGGCAGGGATGCGTAATTCAAGAGCAGGTTCGCAAGGACTGCACCGACATCAAATCCCATGGGGCCGTAATATGCAAATTCGGGATCGATGACCTTGGTTGATTCAGGTGTAACAAAAATACTGCCTGTATGCAGATCTCCATGAAGCAATGCCTGCCCATGTGTTAGGAATTTTTCCCGCAGTAAGGCCACTTCAAGGTGAAGTTCTCCATCTGTGCGGAGGGCTTCAGCCTCGTCCTCAATGGAAACATCATAATTATTTTTCTCAGCGATCCGGTAGGGTTCATCAAAGATCAGATCCTCCGTTATTTTGCATTGGTCCGGATTAATGAATCTGCCCTGTTGTTCCTTCTTCAATTGCTGATCCATGCCCAAGTCTGATGTGAAGAACAACGTTCTTGCCATGAATTCCCCGATATGCTGTGCAAAAAGAGGATAGGAAACACCTTCGATCAGGCCTTTACGCATGATCACATGATCACTCAGATCTTCCATAACCGTTAACGCGAGGTCATCATCGTAATGATACACTTCGGGTACCATCCCTGGACACAGACGATACTCTTCCTGCAGAATCTCACGTTCAATGCGGGCACGTACCAGAGAGAGCGGCCATGATTCTCCAACCACTTTCGCATAAGGAAGCGCCTGTTTGATAATGATACTTTTATCGGAGTTCTGATCCGTGATGTGGAATACCAAATTCAGATTGCCATCGCCGATCTCGTGACAATCCAGATTCGCATCTGCCGCAAATGGACCCGGTAATGTTTTGGCCAGTTCAATTGCATCCTGGGGGGTAAACGGGCGATATTGGGACAAAGGTGCCACCTCCATATATATGAAGAAACAGGAAAACCCACTTCTTTGCTTGGTATATGTCAGTATATCGGAAATAACGCGGTTTTTGAACTTTTTTTTGAGACAAGTCAAGTCGATCCTGATTCGAACTTCCGGTTCAAGGGTAAAAACAAATAGGCCGGACGGTTGAGAGAAACGCCGTTAACAAGCCTCTCCACTACATGTGGTGACACATTATTAACTCTCTGTTATGCATTGCGGGACAACCTGCTTATCATGGCATGACAGACTAATTTTAAATAAAGGATGGGATTAATATGGCTACAAAAAACAAAACAGATCAAGCAAAATCGGTGGAACAAGTACTTAATCGTCAGGTAGCTAACCTGAACGTATTGTATGTTAAAATCCATAACTATCACTGGTACGTTAAAGGACCTAACTTCTTCACGTTGCATGTGAAATTCGAAGAGTTCTACAACGAAGTTACAGTACAAATGGATGAAATCGCAGAGCGTATCCTTACGCTGAAAGGTAGCCCGGCGGCTACAATGAAAGAGTATTTGGAGCTTTCCTCTATCCAGGAAGCAGCAGGCGGAGAAGACGCAAAAACAATGGTGCAAAACCTGATCGAGGACTTCGCTACACTTTCGAATGAATATCAGGAAGGTATCGAAGTTGCAGATGCAGCTGAAGATCAACCAACATCCGATATGCTGACAGGCTTTAAGGCTGACCTGGAGAAACACATGTGGATGCTTCGCTCTTTCCTGGGTTAATATAGCCAAGATTTCGCCTAATACAAGAGGGTCTCTTGCGTAAGCTTTCAGATCCCCGATCATGTTGTCAGAAATGTCCTGAGCGTCTATACTGCTGACAAGAACGATTGGGGAGGGAACCGCTTATGTTAGAACCAACGACACCGGCTTTAAAAGAATGGGCTTCTGCAATCAAAGCGCTGGAAACGGGTCGCCAGATTATGGTGATGCGCAAAGGTGGGATTGTAGAGGAAACCCGACATTTTGAGCTGAAAAGTCCGGCGTTTTACCTGTATCCGACTTATGAACATCAGCGTAAAGAACTGATTAAGTCCTCGGATCAATCCTATGTTGAAGAATCACTGGCCGAATGGGTGCCCGAAGCTTCGACAATCCGTATTACTGCATATGCCGAAGTAACGCAGGATCTGGAGATACGAGATCAGGAGATGCTGGATCGACTTCTTGACTTTCATATGTGGACAGCGGATTTTGCCGAAGACCGTTTGAAATGGAAACGCAAAGATCCGCTCCATGTATTGATTTTACGTGTGTACCTTTTGAAAGAACCGATGGAAATCCCCGTACTGCCTGAATATAATGGTTGCCGTTCATGGATTTCTATTCCGAATGGTCCGGTGCCGCGCGAAATGACGCCGGTGGTGGACGTTGCGGATTTTGACGAACAGGTACAGAAGATTATCGAGATGCTCAAATTGTAAATGGTAACGTTATTTAACGGAGGGACTTGTCCATAATATGGATGAGTCCTTTTTTTAGATTAGTGTACAGCAGATGACATAAAAGCTTGAATTGCTGTGATTTTTCTCACTGTGCATTTGTGCTTAAGATGTTTTCTGATTTGATTCAATTTGTCTTTTACTATAGAATCAGAAAGAATAAGGTTTCATGCAATGGACAAAGGTTCTTAGGAAATGACTTGATTATCATTGAGAATCAGTTTAGAATTATTCTAAAGTGTTCTTGCTTTAAGAATCGAGTACAGGAGAAATTCAGGGGAAGCCCTGTTCAGATATAATAGGCGCTTTTTCGTTTTCGACAACTAACATCAATTTAATCAATGGAGGGAAACAATACACATGGCTACGAATTTCGTCATTGAAGGTCTGAAAGCGACGATCGAAGGTAAGGAAATCCTGAAAGGCATCAACCTGGAAATGAAAGGTGGAGAAATCCACGCAATCATGGGGCCAAACGGAACAGGTAAATCCACTCTGGCTTCTGCATTGATGGGTCACCCTAAATATGAAGTAACAGACGGTAAAATTACACTTGATGGTGAAGATGTATTGGATATGGCTGTAGATGAGCGCGCACGTGCAGGTCTCTTCCTGGCTATGCAATACCCAAGTGAAATTGCAGGTGTTACAAACTCCGACTTCTTGCGTAGTGCAATTAACGCACGTCGTGGCGAAGGTAACGAGATCTCCCTGATCAAGTTCATTCGTCAAATGGAAGGTAAAATGAAAGAACTCGACATGAACCCTGAGTTCGCTCACCGTTACCTGAATGAAGGTTTCTCCGGTGGTGAGAAAAAACGTAACGAGATTCTGCAAATGATGCTGCTTGATCCGAAAATCGTAGTACTTGATGAAATTGACTCCGGTCTGGACATCGATGCTTTGAAAATCGTGGCTGACGGTGTGAACGCTATGAAGAGCGAAGACCGTGGCTTCCTGATCATCACTCACTACCAACGTCTGTTGAACTACATTACGCCTGACTATGTTCACGTAATGATGCAAGGTCGTATCGTGAAATCCGGCGGACCTGAATTGGCTCACCGTCTGGAAGCGGAAGGGTATGACTGGGTAAAGGCAGAGCTGGGAATTACAGACGAAACTGTAGGCCAAGAAGCGTAAAGACAAAACGGAGGAGGATTAATTAATGACTACACAAACAATTCTTCCGGTTGAATCTGAAGCGCTTCGCGCCTTGTCGGAAAGCAACAATGAACCCGGCTGGTTGACCGAACAGCGGCTTGAAGCTTTAAAGCTTGCGAGCGGGCTTGCGCTTCCTAAACTGGAAAAACAAAAAATCGAACGCTGGAATGTCAGCGAGTACGGAACATATAAAACAAGTGAAGCTATTTCTTCTTTGACAGAAGTACCTGCTTCTATCAAAGATCTGGTTCAGGATCAAGCTGAAGGCAGTCTGGTTATCCAGCGCAATTCCGGTACGGTATACTCCAAGGTGTCTGCTGATCTGGCAGCAAAAGGAGTTATCTTCACGGATCTGGCTACAGCGGTTCGCGAACATGGCGATCTGGTAAAACAATATCTGAACACAGCAGTGAAAGCGGATGAGCATTCCCTCGCTGCATTGCATGCGGCACTTTGGAATGGCGGGGTCTTCCTGTATGTTCCGAAAAATGTCGAAATCGAAGTACCACTGCAAGCAGTGTTGCTTACGGACGACGCATCTGCAACGTTTGCACCTCACGTGCTTGTTGTTGTAGAAGCAAACAGTTCTGTAACTTATGTTGATAACTATGTATCTGGCGAATTGTCCGCACCTGTTTTCCATAATGGTGTTGTGGAAGTATTCGCAAAATCCGGTGCTAAAGTACGTTTCGCATCGGTTCATCAACTGAGTGTGAATGTAACTGATGTTTCATTCCGTCGTGCAGTGTTGGAGAATGATGCTTCCATCGAGTGGATTGTAGGCGAAATGAACAATGGCGACACAGCGAGCAACACGATGACCGTGCTGAAAGGCAATGGATCAAGTTCTGATTCCAAAGTCATCGCTGTAGGTTCCGGTTCGCAGAAAATCAACTACACCACAGAAGCTCGTCACTTCGGCAAGAATACACCAAGCCAGATGATTACACGTGCAGTTATGCGTGAAGAAGCTTCTGCAATCATCAACGGCATCACGAAGATTGAGAAAGGCGCTACCAAAGCTGATGGACAGCAGACAGAGAAAGTATTGATGCTGAGCCCTAAAGCACGTGGAGACGCCAACCCAATCCTTCTTATTGACGAGGATGATGTAACAGCAGGTCACGCGGCTTCTGTTGGTCAAGTCAATGCCGAGCAGATTCATTACTTGATGTCGCGCGGAATTAACCGTACGGATGCCGAACGCCTGATCATCTATGGCTTCCTGGCTCCGGTGGTGGCGGATATTCCTCTGGAAGCACTGCGCACCCAATTGCAGTCCCTGATTGAGAAGAAGCTGGGACAATGAACCCGTCCATTCGCGAGCAGTTCCCGATCCTCCACCAGGAAATTAACGGACACCCGCTCGTATATTTAGATAGTGCTGCAACTTCACAGAAGCCTCATGCTGTGATTGAAGCAGTCAAACATTATTATGAGTATGAGAACTCCAACGTACACCGAGGTGTTCATACCCTTGGAAGCCGTGCAACGGACGCTTACGAAGGCGCACGTGAGAAGGTAGCCAAGTTTATCAATGCCCGCCGTACACAGGAGATTATCTTTACTCGCGGTACAACGACAGCCCTCAATCTGGTGGCTTCATCGTACGCCCGCGCCAATTGCAAAGAAGGCGATGAAATTGTTATCACGCAAATGGAGCACCATAGTAATCTGATTCCTTGGCAGCAAGTTGCCAAGGAGACAGGTGCAACATTGAAATACATTCCGCTTCAGCCTGACGGCCATATTGAATTGGCTGATGTTGAGAAGACGATTACGAACAATACTAAAATTGTAGCAATCGCTTATGTATCCAATGTTATGGGTCTGATCCATCCAGTGAAACAAATTGCTGAAATTGCACACCGCAATGGTGCTGTCATCGTTGTTGATGGCGCACAAAGCACACCTCACATGAAGGTGGACGTTCAGGATCTGGACTGTGATTTCTATGCATTATCCGGTCATAAAATGTGCGGACCAACCGGAATCGGTGCACTCTACGGCAAAAAGGCGCTGCTGGAGTCCATGGAACCCATTGAGTTCGGTGGCGAAATGATTGATGATGTGGGTCTGTACGAATCCAACTGGAAAGAGCTTCCCTGGAAGTTCGAAGGTGGAACCCCGATTATCGCAGGTGCGGTAGGGTTGGGAGCTGCCATTGATTTTCTGGAGCAGATTGGTATGGATGAGATCGCACATCATGAGAGTGTGCTGGCAGCTTATGCAACAGAACGACTGGCCGAGATCGATGGGTTAACCATCTATGGCCCAGCCAAGCGGCATGTGGGTGTTGTTACCTTTAATCTGGGGGATGTTCATCCGCATGATGTGGCAACTGTGCTGGATGCGAGTGGCGTAGCCATTCGTGCCGGACACCATTGCTGTCAACCGCTAATGCGTTGGCTTGAAGTTAGCTCAACAGCTCGTGCCAGCTTCTATCTATACAATAACGAACAAGATGTAGATCGGCTTGTCAGCGCCTTAATCCAGACAAAGGAGTATTTTGGCGATGCAACTTGATGATCTGTACAGACGTGTTATAATGGACCACTACAAAAACCCGCGTAACCGCGGAACATTTGATAATGACGCTGTCACGGTGAATTTGAACAATCCAACGTGCGGCGACCGGATTTCACTGCAAATTTTGCTGAAAGACGGAATCGTCCAGGAAGCCAAATATACGGGTGAAGGTTGCTCCATCAGCATGTCCTCTGCATCGATGATGACAGAGGCCGTCAAAGGCAAAACGATGGAACAAGCACTCGATATCGCTAACCGTTTTTCCTCACTGATGAAAGGTGAAGAAGTCGATTTCGACGATTATGAAGATCTCGAAGCCCTATCCGGTGTGAACAAGTTCCCTGCACGCATCAAATGTGCCACTCTGGCCTGGAATGCATTACGCAAAGGGATTGACGAAGAGAACAAAGTACAATAACGATAGGGAGGTAGAGCAAGATGGCTAAAAAAGCACCAGAAATGGAAGAGTACAAATATGGTTTTCGCGACGAGCACAAATCCATCTTTCAAACCGGTAAAGGTCTGACTGCAGAAGTGGTTACCGAAATTTCCAAGATTAAGAATGAACCGGAATGGATGTTGGAATTCCGTTTGAAATCTTTGAAACAATTCGAAAAGATGCCAATGCCAAAATGGGGCGGAGATCTAGACGGATTGGATTTCAATGAAATTCAGTATTATGTGCGTGCTTCGGAGAAACAAGGTAAAACATGGGAGGAAGTTCCTTCCGAAATCAAGGAAACCTTTGATAAATTGGGTATCCCTGAAGCAGAGCAAAAGTTCCTTGCAGGTGTATCGGCTCAGTATGAGTCCGAGGTTGTATACCACAACATGCAAAAGGAATTGGAAGACCAAGGTGTAATCTTCATGGATACGGACACGGCTCTGAGAGAGCATCCGGAAATCCTGCGTGAATATTTTGCAACGGTTATTCCACCAGCAGATAATAAATTTGCTGCATTGAATAGTGCGGTATGGTCTGGAGGAAGCTTCATCTACGTGCCTAAGGGCGTTAAATGTGAAGTACCTCTGCAAGCCTACTTCCGGATTAACTCCGAGAATATGGGACAATTCGAGCGTACACTCATCATTGCGGACGAAGATAGCTTCGTTCACTATGTAGAGGGATGTACAGCTCCAATCTACAGCACGAACTCACTGCACAGTGCGGTTGTTGAGATCATTTGTAAGAAAAATGCTCGTGTTCGTTACACAACGATTCAAAACTGGGCACCAAACATCTACAACCTCGTTACGAAACGTGCGGTTGCTGAAGAAAATGCAACGATGGAATGGGTCGATGGTAACATCGGTTCCAAACTGACGATGAAATATCCAGCGGTTGTACTGAAAGGCCGTGGAGCTAAAGGTTCCGTACTCTCCATCGCTGTAGCTGGTAAAAACCAGCATCAGGATGCAGGTGCGAAAATGATCCACTTGGCTCCGGATACAACATCTACGATTGTATCCAAATCCATCAGTAAACATGGTGGTAAAGTAACGTACCGTGGTTTGGCTTCCTTTGGGCGTCAAGCTGAGGGCGCGAAATCCAACATCAAGTGTGATACACTCATTCTCGATAATGAGTCCACATCAGATACAATTCCTTACAATGAAATCATGAATGATAACATCATGCTGGAGCATGAAGCTACAGTATCCAAAGTGTCTGAGGATCAACTCTTCTACCTGATGAGCCGTGGTCTGACTGATGCAGAAGCAACACAGATGATTATCATGGGCTTCATTGAGCCATTCACGAAGGAATTGCCAATGGAATACGCTGTTGAGATGAATAGATTGATCAAGTTCGAAATGGAAGGTTCCATTGGTTAATCCAATGCAGCGCCTTTCGAAGCCGTAAAGCTGAAGCTAGTTGCTGATGTTAAGCGGTAGATATCGTTTTATGTGATCGAATACCCTCTAGAACAGACTTTTTAAAAAGTCTCTCTAGGGGGTATTTTTATTCAAAAAATCTGGGGATAACAGTGATCAGAAGGTTATTCTGTTATCGGAGTGGCAAGCGGAAATATTCTTTAGTTCAATTTGTATATTTACAAATGAATAGACCAGCGTTATTATACCATTAACAAATATTACATATATTTGAATATATTCTAATATGAGGAGGGGTATGATGCGAAGAAGTATAGTTAAAAAAGGAGCAGCCTTGGTATTGTCTGCTGTTGTTGCCTTTACGAGCTCTCCGTTATTTTTATCAACGGCGAGTGCTGCAGAAGGTGGATCGGTATCGGGTTCATTCAACGTACTTAGTTACAATGTAGGTGGCCTTCCGGAGCTGGTATCCAGTTCCAACCCCAAGGAGTACACCGTTCAGATTTCCCCAAAATTAAATGACTATGACATCATTAATGTGCAAGAGGATTTTAATTATCATAACGAGTTGATATCCCAAGTCACTCTGCCGTATCTGACGACAACAAGCGGAATTGCGGGTTTTGGAAGTGGGTTGAACAGTCTGTCCAAATATCCATTCCGTGACTTGAAACGTATTACCTGGGATAAGCGATCTGGTCTTTTTGACAATGGAAGTGATGAATTGACTCCAAAAGGATTTACAGCAGCTACATATGAGATCACACCTCAGGTGAAAGTGGACGTGTACAACTTGCATGCGGACGCGGGTAGCGATGATAAATCGCTTGAGGCCAGACGAGATAATATCAGACAACTCTCCAATTACATAAAGGAGCACTCGGACGGGAACGCAGTTATCGTATTTGGGGATACCAATACACGGTACACCCGTGCCGATGACAATATAGAGCTACTCATGTCTGAGAATGGTTTAAGAGACCCGTGGATCGATTTGATTCGAGGTGGGAGTATTCCCGCTGATGGAGAAGCCCTTATGGATGCAAGCAATTTAAATGGACCCAACTATGAGATCGTGGACAAAATTTTGTATCGCGGAAGTAAAGCGTTGTCTCTGAATGCACAGAGCTATCGGTTAGAAAATCAAACATTTGTTGATCCGAGTGGGAAGCAACTCTCCGATCATTATCCGATTATAGCGGAATTTGTGTACAGCACATCTTCTCAGTACCAACTAAGTTCAACAATCGGAGGATCTGGAGGAACTGGGTTTAATGATCTGAATCAGATTCCCGATGCCAGACCCAGCTCCGTTGCGATTAACTCGGGCAATCGTGTAGACGGCATTTCAACGCTGTACAGGGATGGAACGAACCTGGTACATGGTGGTCAATCCAACATTGCCACACTGAACTTGGCAGACGGAGAGTACTTAACCGAGGCAACAATTGGTCAGGGGACACGTAATGGAGATAAACGGATCTTTTACGTGGAGTTGTCCACCAATCTTGGAAATAAAGTTGAAGGCGGACAAAAAACCACAGAACAAATCAAACTTGAGGCACCAGCGGGGTGGTACATTGCCGGATTTTATGGAAGAGCAGGACAGGAATTGGATCAGCTAGGCGTCATATACAGACCTCTGAATTAGAAGTGAGCAGTGGTTAAAATGAAATAATAATATATACATCTCATAGAGTGTTCATATTAGCACAGCGCCGCTTGGAATATACCGTTGGAGAGACCATAAGGTTTCCCTAATGATATTCTGAGCGGTATTTTTGTGGAATAAAATAAGACCAATAGCACAAGCCATTTCATAGATTTAAGCATTTAATGATAGAAAAGGATGTGAGTGTATGAGCGTGAACCCTTTCGAGGGATATCGGATTACAAGTTCATTCGGCTATCGAATTCATCCTATTCATGGTGGACAGACATTTCACCGCGGAATTGATCTCGTGACAGAGCCTTGGAATGGCCCCGTCTATGCCTTTATGGAAGGTAGGGTACGTTTTGCTTCCGAAGGAGTTACAGGCTCCGGATTCGGCGGTTACGGGCTTACAGTTGCCCTTCAAGATCATCGCGGTTACTTGCATTGTTATGCTCACCTTTCGCGGATTGCCGTAAACGTTGGGCAGCGGGTGAAGAGAGGCCAGCTTATCGGTAATCAGGGAAGCACGGGTCAGAGTACCGGCCCGCATGTACATTATGAGATCCGGAAAACCAGCGCGCCATCTTACGGATATACTGCCAGCGAAGATGGTGTGACAGAACCGGGTGCGTATCTACAGGCCGAATACGGAACTGCATCTCAGGAACAGGAGGCTCCGCCGATGACGACTGAGCAGAAGAAAATGTTTGAAGCCATGCAGAAAACGCTGGAGATTCAAGGGGGATGGATTCAGCAACAGGAGCAACTTTCCAATATGGATTGTCCCGCATGGGCCAAGCAAGCGTTTGATTATTATCGACCGTTTATTATGAATGACAAAGGCAGTTATGAATTTTGGAGATTACTTGTTATCATGTACCGCAAGGAAAAAGGCATCCAAGTTCATTCGGATTCCGACATATAGATCCCTGCATAGGACAGGGAGTAACAAAAGGCTGATCCACTCAGGTAGATGCAGACAGACAACCATTTATCGAATGTTGCCTGTTCGCCCGGTTCATTCCAACGGAAACGTCATATGTTAGGGTATACCTGATGAAGAGGAGGCAATCACATGAGCGAAGTAGGATATGGCTGTGGTGGCAATGTAGGCGGAGTAGGCGGCGTTGGTGGATACAATATGTTCACAAACACTGGTGCAATCTTGGTACTGTTCATTCTGTTGGTTATCATCACAAAAGCATTCTGCGTGTAATCCAACATGATTGAATCGGAATAGACAAAAGGGAAGCCGATTATGGCTTCCCTTTTGTCATATGCCAACCTATGAATTGGTTATTTCAGTTACTATGGGGTTCTTCGTATACATACTGTGCACAATGAACAGTTACTGTACATAAATTTCAACGATAGCAATATCTCTTTCTTTCGCTAAATCGATAAAGGCCGTAGAGGTCTGAACGAGTGGTCGGAAATAATCCGCAGGATTATTCATGACAATGAGTCCCGTCTGACCCGTGGTGAGCAGAACCCTTTTACCGATAAAATTAGGCAGCATGTGCTTGATCAGTTCTTGTGTTGCTTCAGCATTTAACTGACCAAAGCTGAGGCTGTACAGTTCACACAGTACAGAGATCAGTTCCTGTTTGGTCTGGTACACCCGATTGGTCGTCATGGCGCTGTAAACGTCTGCTACAGCAGTTATACGGGAATAGGGGTGGATCTCGTCTCCTCGCAGTCCATGAGGATAACCACTTCCATCCTCGCGCTCATGATGTTGAAGTGCAACCGTTGCCAGAATTTCATCCTGCGTGGATTCTTTAATGATATCGTACCCATAGAATGTGTGTTTCTTCATTTCGTCAAATTCTTCCGTAGTCAATTTACCAGGTTTATGTAAAATCTCAGAAGGAATCTTGGACTTGCCGATATCATGAAGATATCCTGCTTTGGCTACCGTTAGACATTCCTCGGGGTTGTAACCCATCCAGCCGGCGATATAAAAAGCGAGCATTCCGACTTGCAATGAATGGTTGTACGTATAATCGCTATCCCCGTCCAGCATAAGCAACAAGGAGACAACATCTTTTTGTTTTTCCAACTGTTCTGTTAGGGTAAACAAAATCTCATCGACCTGTGTCTCATCAATAAAACCCTTCTCCATCGCTTGTTGAAATAGAGATTCAGTACCTTTGATCGTATCGTTAAACAAGTTAGTTAACAGACGGGATTGATCGGAAGGTAAGGTTTGTGCATCAGAGTGTAGGTCGGATGTTGTGTGTTCTACATCTGCGTACTCGATTCCATGTTGCAACAGTTTGGATAGGTCATCTTCACTGAGGGTGGAACCTTTCATCAGCATGTGGAGACCCGAACTGTTGTATACATCATTTTTTAACAGGTCACCCGGTTTAAGATCAGTAACATGCACTCTCACGTATAAACCACCTTTTCTCGACTAATATCGACACATATAATTATAATAACAAGAAAAAAATGGGTTGACAACGACTTATTTACTATTAACCCACTCTATCTAAAAGGTGTAAAGGCTCATTATTTAGTTCTCCATGGGGTTCCATGGTCCTAATTGATGTCCCTTCCATTCAGATCCATCTTCCCAAATTTCCTTTTTCCAGATCGGAACGGTCTGTTTCAGTCTCTCTATGGCGTAACGGCTTGCATCATAACAGTCGTTGCGATGAGGCGAGGAAACGGCAATGACTACACTAATCTCTGCCACATCTACTTTGCCGATTCGGTGACTGATTGCACATAACACACCAGGCCAGCGATCGGAGATTTCCACACCAATGGCTGCCATCTGAGAAAGAGCCATCGGCACATAGGCCTCGTATTCAAGATGAACGGTGCGCTGTTCACCGGTCATTTCACGAGTTGTACCTACAAAAGTAAGAGCTGCCCCGTGATTCGGGGTAATCACTAGCGCCGTTGTTGCTTCCACGGACAAGGTGGACTCTGTAATCAGAAATAAGCCATCTGCAGTCCGATGCTCTGGAACGGTAGAGCGAAGTTGTTCATCGGATATATCCGTACCATCGCCTCCAGAGACGGGAGGGATCAACGCAAGTTCATCTTCTGAGCTAAGTATAGTATCGGCAGGAGCGTACTGCTGGTTAACTGCCAAAAAGGATGTCCTTATCTGAGAAGCTGCCTCTGGGTAGGCCAGACTCAGTTTTTCTTTTAAATCGGCAGCGGTTGGAATGTCTCCAATGTACTCAAACTCCAGAAGGGATGTATTTAAACGTTCTGCAATGCCTGCAAATAGTTGAATTGTCAATTTCATGGATATGACTCACCTCTTTTTGATCTCTAAACCCTATAAATATATCATAACGACGCGGAAAATGTTATGCTTATCCATTAGAAGAATGAACGTTTATTGAAGAGCAGGGGAGGCGGTGTGATGAGCACCAGGGAGAACCAAACGTTAACGATTCTGCACACCAACGACATTCATAGCCACTTCGGCTCCATGAGCACCATCGCCGCTATGATCAATGAGGAACGTGACCAAGGTGGCAACTTCCTTGTATTGGATATCGGCGATCATATGGACCGTATGGCCGTTGAGACAGAAGGGACGCTGGGGACGGCTAATGTTGATGTTATTAACCTGACGGGCTACGATGCCATTACAATCGGCAACAACGAAGGACTAACCTTTACGCCAGATCAGCTCTCACAGTCCTACGCTGGACTTCTGTGTCCTGTGGTATGCAGCAATGTTGTGGAGCAAGATACTGGACTTGCGCCAGTGTGGATGAAACCTTCTCTGATTGTGGAGAAAGGTCCATTTCGCGTTGGTCTGCTGGGGGCAACGGCCCCTTTTACCACGTTTTACGAATTGCTCGGGTGGGATGTTCTGGACCCTGTGGAGTCATTAAGAGCTCAAGTGGAAGCATTACGTGATGAAGTGGATGTGGTGGTTATTCTTTCACATCTGGGGCTTTCGACAGATCGGAGACTGGCAGAGCAAATTACGGGAATTGATGTTATTCTCGGTGGACATACCCATCATGTTCTCGAAGAACCCTTAGTCATTGGTCAGACCGTGCTGGGTGCAGCTGGAAAATTTGGCCAATGGCTTGGGAAAGTGGTTCTGGAACGAACAAGTGTGGGAGAGCCTCTCCAACTGGTAAGTAGCGGTTGTATGGCTGCCAAGAGTATATTACTGGATGATCAGGTCGCGCTGGCAATCGCTACGAATCGTACGGAGGCTGAAAGGACACTCAATCAGACGGCAGTGATAACGGATCGGGTGTTGCCCATCACGTACGACCGGGAATCCCCGTTTGCTACCTTGCTTGCACAAGCTGTTCGTCATTTCACGGGGGCACAGCTGTCTCTGGTGAATGCAGGTCAGCTTCTCGGAGATCTTCCACAAGGTAATATTACAAAAGGAATGTTGCATTCCCTATGTCCATCTCCTATAAATGCTTGTACAATATGCTTGAGTGGAAGTCATATTCGTGAAGCACTTGAGCAGTCCTTGTTGGACGAGTTTTCAGGTAAGCCCATTGTGGGATTTGGTTTTCGTGGTCATATTCTAGGCACGTTATGTATGGACGGAATGGAAGTTCAATACAATCCAGATGCGCCAGCCTATGAGAAAATCCAGACCATATCCATCAATGGGGAGCCTATGGACGAACAATGTGAGTATATCGTTGGGACACTGGACATGTTTACGTTCAATGTGGGGTATCCTCCTCTTGCTCATGGAACCCGTACGCTCTATCATCTTCCGGAATTCATACGCGATTTGCTGGAAACGGAAATAAAACGACCAGGGGCTCTGGACGACAGCCTGCGAGCCCGCTGGCATCAAAGCTAAATTTAAAGTACTTGCCTTCTGCTGAAGCGGCGGCTAGTGGTAATTACATCTACGGAGCGGGAGAGGATAGGCTGTGCGTTTAGTACATATAAACTTATTGCAGCCTGGCATGAAGCTGGGGAAACGTATTTATAGTGAAGAAGGCCTTGTATTACTTAGTGAAGATGTAGAGCTAACCAGTCGATTGATTGGACGCCTTAAGGATCTCGGAGTCGGTTATGTGTATATTAAAGATGCTGCGACAGAGGACATCATCGTTCCTGAAATGTTGCAGGAAGAGACCCGAAGGAAAGCACTGGTCGAGATCAAACAGCAATTTCAGAGCATGTCGGGAATGAAAACGAAGAATCGGATTCCTCATTTCGGTAAAGCGCTTAGTGGTGTGATGAATACCATTCTGGAGGACATCGGCAGCCAAAAGGAAGCCATGATTATGCTGATGGACATGAACTCCAGTGATTTTGACCTGTATAATCATTCGCTGAATGTATGTGTGTATACACTGGTTCTTGGTGTCGCTTCGGGTTACACACGCCAGCAATTAATGGAGATTGGTCTGGGTGCCTTATTGCATGATATTGGCAAGACACAGATTGCACCAGAAATTCTGCATAAGCCTTCCAGATTAAGTGACGAGGAATTTAAAATCATTCAGCAGCACACTACATATGGACATCGTATTCTCAAAGACGAACCAGGTATACCGCTTCTATCTGCACATTGTGCATTGCAGCACCATGAGCGAATTGATGGCAGCGGATATCCCTTTGGGCTGAAGGATAAAGAGATTCATGAGTATGCCAAGTGGATTGCTCTTGCTGATTCGTATGATGCCATGACAACGAATCGAGTCTACAAGCAAGCCTTGCTGCCACATCAGGCCGTAGAAGTGCTGTATACGGGCTCAGGAACGCTTTATGAACAACGAATGCTGGAGAGATTCAGGGATTGTGTAGCGATCTACCCCGTGGGTCTATCGGTCACGCTCAGTACGGGAGAGGTTGGGGTGGTCGCAGCGATTCATCCACGTGTTCCTCAACGTCCACTTATCCGGGTGCTCAAGGATGCCGACGGCCAGGCCTTATCTTCGCCCTACGAAATTAACCTGTCTACAGCACTGTCTGTGATGATCACAGGTGTAGAGGGTGTGGAGGATACACCTTCATCTGCCCAAAGTGAACGGTTGGAAAGCTGAACAAGCTTAGAAATGATTAGCGCTCATGTCGTAATATCGGGGCCGTTTCGTGATTCGGCCCGGAGTTACCTGAGTGTTTTTTGTCATGTAATGGACAGGGTCTACGTATGCCGGAGCATTCAAAATTGTGCTATGATAAAAGATAACTCCAAAAAGAGAAACACAAGGTATGATGTAAATAAAACTTTTTAGGTTAATAAAAGGAATAAGGTGAAGAACAATGACCATGCTAAACTCAGGATCGGTACAACCGATGCCTTTATCGCCAACGAATGATCCGTGGGATCCGATTGGCTCTCTGCGTACATATGGACGCCATGTGTTGACCAGTGTAGAAATGACTGTGACACATCTGTGCAACATGCGGTGTGAGCACTGTGCCGTAGGAGATATGCTTACGATGCGTGAAGCGCCGGCTCTTCCATTACCGCTGATGCTAAAACGATTGGATGAAGTGGAGCATCTGCAGACGATTAGTCTGACGGGTGGCGAGCCAAGCTTTAGCCAGAAAACAGTGGATGAGATGATCATCCCGCTGCTCAAATATGCCAAGGAACGTGGAATTCGTTCCCAGATCAATTCGAATTTAACGCTGGATATCAGCCGATATGAGCAACTTTTGCCGTATCTGGACGTTATGCATATCTCATTCAACTACCTGAATGCTGACGATTTCCATCAAGTCGGATTTGCGAATAGTGGCAGACCTGTGAAACGTGAAGTCGCGGTGAAGATGTATGAGAAAATGATTGAAAATTCCCGCAAATTAAGTGAAGCAGGCATGTTTATCTCTGCCGAGTCCATGATTAACTTCCGTACACACGACAAGCTGGATGGTATTCATCAATTGATTCGTGAGATGGGCTGTGTTCGTCACGAAGTGCATCCAATGTATAATTCGAATTTTGCTTCGTCGTTGCCCGTGTTATCACTGGACCATATGAGAGCAGCGATTCATCGTTTGCTTGATGCACGTGACAAAGATATGTGGATGCTCTTCGGTACTCTGCCATTCTTCGCGTGCAGTGCAGCAGAGCAGGATCGGGAACTGATCAACCGTTTATACAGCGAACCAAATGTGACGGTACGTAATGATCCGGACGGACGCAACCGCGTTAACGTCAACATGTTCACGGGTAATGTGTATGTGACCGATTTTGCCGATATCCCGGAATTTGGTAATATTCGTGATCGTAAACTGGATGATGTGTTCCATGAATGGTCAGCTGAACATCCGTTGAATCAAACGGTCAATTGCCATTGCGATATTGCATCCTGTTGCGGACCAAACCTGCTAGTGGCAGATATGTATTACAAAGGTGTGGATTTCAAATCGAGAAAGGCAATCACACGTTGATATTCCAGGTGTATTCCTGAAATAGATAGAAAAGGGGAGTTTCAACTTGGATATTCATACCGAATTTCATCTTGGGCAGCTGGTATTTAATCTGGTCTGTGTCTTTTTGCTCGTATTTTTGAATGGCGTATTTGTCGCAGCGGAATTTTCCCTTGTGAAAGTAAGGCAGACACGCTTAACTCAATTGCAGAGTGAAGGAAATCGTATGGCTGGTTATGCACTGAAGGTGAATAGTAAACTGGATTCCTATCTATCGGCAACTCAGTTCGGGATTACGCTGACATCGCTTGGACTCGGGTGGCTGGGAGAACCGGCCATCTCCGAATTGCTCGTTGAGCCACTCATGTTTAAACTTGGTGTAGGAGATACAGGGCTTATTTCGACCGTGTCGGTCATTATCGGTTTTTGTATCATTACGTTTCTGCATATTGTGCTGGGTGAGCTTGCACCTAAATCGTTGGCAATTCAAAAAACAGACGGAGTGGCATTGTTTTTATCTGCGCCCTTGCTGTTGTTCTACAAAATCTTCTTCCCGTTCATCTGGGTACTGAATGTATCGGCCAATGCATTACTGCGTCTAGCGGGTATCGAACCTGCCAGTGAAGGCGAAGCTCACTCGGAAGATGAACTTCGTATTCTGATGAAGCAGAGTGCCAAAAGTGGTGTCATCGATAAAGATGAGATCAAACTGATGGACAACATCTTTGATTTCTCCGATATGCTGGCACGTGAAGTGATGCTGCCACGTACAGACATGGATTGTTTGTACACGCATATGTCTTTGGAAGAGAACTTGGA
Organism: Paenibacillus sp. 10L310; assembly: GCF_056395745.1. Lineage (NCBI taxonomy): Bacteria > Bacillati > Bacillota > Bacilli > Caryophanales > Paenibacillaceae > Paenibacillus > Paenibacillus sp. 10L310. The sequence goes on from NZ_JBFTKC010000001.1 coordinate 610,165, forward strand.
GATCATTAACGCAACCAAACATTCCCGGTATCCCGTAGCAGTAGAAGACAAGGATGAGATCATTGGATTTATACACATCACCGATCTGTTGCTGGCTAAACCGGAGCAACAACATGATCTGGCTTCACTTGTCCGTCCAATCTTAAACGTTCCTGAATCCATGGAAATCAGCCATGTGCTACGTCTCATGCAGAAGAAACATTCACAGATGACGCTGGTTGTGGATGAATATGGTGGCACAGCTGGATTGTTGACTGCGGAAGAAATTCTGGAAGAGATCGTTGGAGACTTGTATGACGAGTTTGAGGATGAGCGTCCCCATATGGAACGGAGTGGAGATTCATTTTCCATTGATGGTCGTTCGCTTATTGAAGAAGTTCATAAGTGGACCGGAGCCATCATTGAGGATGAAGAAGTGGATACCATCGGCGGATGGTTGTTTAAAGAGCTCGGGGGCAATCCATCCAAGGGGAAAACGCAGGAGCTGAATGGGTACGTTTTTGAAGTGGAAGAATCGACTCGCTTGCGAATTACCCGTGTTCGAGTGTACAAGCAATCTGTCCCTCAAGACATGAATTCGGAAGAAAATCCAGCAGAATAGAACTCGTTGCAGGAGTAAGATAAGACGAGGAAAAGTATGTAATGACGCAGATTACGAAGATCTGCCAGGATATAAGACCTTTGGAAGTTACCTGAAAGGGGAACGACCGAAGGTCTTTTTTTATTTTAAAGAAGAATTTGGAGAAATTCTGCACATAGTTGAAACGAATTTCGGATTAACTTCGGGGACAGCGTCATATGGTTATAGAGACGGGAAACTGGAAGGACCTCAGTAATATTCAATTGCACCAACGATGTATTATAGGAGGCGTTGTTCTGTGAAAGATCCGCAACTTCGTGCTTACGCCCCTTTTGTGGGGCCGTTTGATCCTTGTCCACCAGTAGAGATTCGGACGTATCTGGTACCTCCGCAATTATTTATTCCATTTCAGCCTATGGGCTGGCCACAGTACAGTCCGGCAGAAGCATTAAGAGTGGGGACGTTATGGCCTGCATTATACAGCCCTTATACACCAGCCAGATCGAAGGGAAGGAAGGTGGATGTGGATGGAACCTGAAGGAGCAAAAGCGTGCGATACCCAATACTATGAACTGCTGGAGGAGCTTCAGGCTCTGGATTTTGTATTAGTGGAGCTGAATCTGTACCTGGACACCCATCCTGGGGATTATCAAAGCATAGAGCAATATAACAAATTCACGCAAGAACGTATGCGGGTGGCTCAGGAGTTTCAACAATTGTATGGACCACTTATGAACTTTGGTCATGCCTTCTCCAAGTATCCGTGGGAATGGTCTCAGACGCCCTGGCCATGGCAAGTGTGACACATCAGCCTCAGGCTTCCTTGCAGGACTTTAGGGACAGGAAGCCCGAGGGTTAGAAGAAGGGCTGTATTTTAATAACGTAGAGGGAGGCGTCTTACATGTGGGTATATGAGAAAAAACTGCAATATCCCGTAAGGGTTAGTAAATGTGATCCTCGTATGGCGAAATTGTTGATGGAACAATATGGCGGTGCCGATGGGGAGTTGGCCGCTGCCCTTCGATATCTGAATCAGCGTTATACGATTCCAGACAAGATTATCGGTCTGCTGACGGATATTGCTACAGAGGAATTTTCTCATCTGGAGATGATTGCGACCATGATCTACAAGTTGACCAAGGACGCGTCGGTGGATCAACTGGAAGAAGCGGGACTTGGGCCGAACTATGCTCAACGCGATTCTGCCTTGTTTTATACCAATTCCTCCGGTGTTCCCTTTACAGCTGCCTACATTGCTGCAAAGGGTGATCCAATTGCGGACCTGTACGAGGACATTGCAGCAGAAGAGAAAGCCCGGGCTACATATCAATGGTTGATCGACCTGACCGATGACGTGGATCTGCAGGATAGTCTGAAGTTTCTAAGGGAACGCGAGATTGTGCATTCCTTGCGTTTCCGGGAGGCTGTAGAGATCCTGAAAGACGATCGGGAGACAAAGAAGATTTTCTGAACGTTTGGTATAAAGCAAAAAGCAGTCCAATAGGGCTGCTTTTTGCTTTGAAAAGATAGTATTATTAAATAATTAATTTTAAAGTAAAATGGTGTTGGTTAGTTATCATACTGTGGATGGAACTGCTACTTTTCCCTTTAGAGCTTCTCTTTCAGATTAACGGATACTAAAGTTGAATGCTGACGGTTTCTTCACCAGGGCTTATATAATTAACACTTACTTTATTGGAAGGCACAGAGTGATATCCTCCGGTTTGTCCACTGCCCCAACTGTTATATATAAGATTGCTTCCTGAATAATAGCCTACAGTGATATCATGCCAGCGAACATTTTTAATGGTTGAACCTGTGTTCATGTTCTCGGGTTTTTGACCAATGGTGGTCATTCGTTTTACTCTCATCCCTATACCGCTTTTATCCCAGCCGCTTACTCCGCTTCTTACAATCGTCGTTGTTAGTTGTTCGCCAGTTGTCGTGATTCCTGATACAGCCAACGTACATTCATTGGGATTCGTCACATAAAATTTCATATAAATATCCTGACCTGATCGATAGCGCGTATTGCTAGGTACCATGGCTCCGTTGGCCAACGTCGTAGGTGACCAGTTATCAAACGCTGTGCTGTATTGCAAACCTGCATCTATCCCATTTCCGTTAGATCCCCAGCCTCCCAGGTATACATAAGGAACATCCGTCGAAACATTACCTTTTACGTATGGGGCACCTGGAATGGTTACATAAGTACTTAACCAGTTATATCCATTATTTGAGAAAACTCTTCGATAAGGACCGGAACCTCCGCTTGGATTAGGCACTTCGGCAGTGGGCGAAATTTGTGTATCATCTTTAACGGCAGATGCTGAAAAATCATTCGTGGATATTCCAGGACCGATAAGTTCTTTTCCGGATGCACTTTGATAGATGTTGTTCTCAACCAGATCATATACTTCTGTCGTCTCTTTGAGTTCCGTCTTGTTAGAGTAAATGGCACCGTCTTCTGCGACATAGATGACATTTCCTCGATCTTCTTCGTCAAGCCGGGCCATCACGTCAGCAATTACTTCTCGCTCATTTCCCGTGATTGATGAATCGATGTTGACTTCGATCCTTTTTTTTAGTTCATTGTTCATGGTGATCGTGTCCATATTACCATCTGCGAATACAAGATTTAATGGAGTTAATAACAAAGCTAAGGATAATAAAGAAGTTAGCGATTTTCTTATCTTCAATCTAAAAACTCCCTCTCTTAAATGGAATGTGTGTTGAATAATTACCAATGCAATTTCTAACTCCGTTTAATGCAACAGCAACTCATGATAATAGATAGCATTTGAACATAAACATCTCCTTTTATGGGTTTTAATTACTTCTAAATCATAGTTTTTGTGTAATAATATGTAAGTGACTATTTTCACAATAAAAGGTAATAAATTTTCATTGAACGTTATAGGTGGAAAATGAAGAAACAAAAAACCATCTCCAGTAGTGGTACCAGAGATGGTTTTATTGGATTTTGAAGTGTATACCTAATATTCAACCACCATGGCAACATTTTGCCATCCGGCTCCAACGGTCCAGAACAACACTTTGTCACCACGCTGAATCTGACCGGTTGTAACCGCTCGATGTAATGCGATGAACGGACTGCTGGTTGAGGTATACCCGAACTCATCTCCGATATAGACGGCAATATCATCACCAATGCCGACGTTCGCGGATACAGCCCGAATGTTACTAATGGATAGCTGGGAGAAGCAGGCGGCTCTGATCTCGTCTGGTCCAATCTCGTTACGTATCAGCAAGGTACGAATGGACTCTGAAGCAGCATCCACACAGATGGAATCATCAAATGGGATGAATTTCACATGAAAGGCACCCGCATCTACACCCGTTTTGCCCAGCTTTGCCAAGCCTTGTGCAGGAAAAAGAGAATTACCATACACGCAGGTATCCGTCTGATAGATTGAATCAATGAAACCGACAGCATGTTCATCCCGCTCTACAATAACCGCCGCTGCTGCATCACCGAAATTGGCGAAGTATACGGGATCATCGGGACTGGCGTGAGGAGCCACGTAATCAGAGCCGATGATTAATGCGCGGCGAATTCGAGGATTGCCCAGCATCTGCCGGCTAACTTGTTCGAAAGCAGCAGTCATACCCGCGCAGTTGGCGTTGCTGTCAATACAGATCGTGTGAGAAGCTCCGTTAATCAGGCGATGGATCATCAGGGAATTCGTAGGAAAGATGTATTCTGGCGTTTGGCTTGCATAAGCAATCAGATCAATATCTGCACCGGTGAGTCCGGTTTTCTCCAGTAGGTTACTGGCTGCCTCATAGGCCATGCTTAGTGAATTTTCGTCATCGTTGTCAATTTTATAACGTGTATCACGACCAAGTGCCTGTAACAATCCACGAATATCTACACCTCTTGCATCAAAATGTTCAATATAAAAATCATTGTGCACCTTGGTTGCTGGATGATAGATATCGATATCTACAATACGAATTCCGGCCATCTTCATTCTCCTCTTGAGCGGAAGGGTGAATTCACAGCTTGTCCGCCTGGTTTATTAAGTGGTAACGGTAGATATGATTTCGAGATTGTCCAGACCGACTGATCGGCCGAGCCGGGACAATTGCATTTTTAGAATCGCGTTGTTCTCGAGGGTCAACACGACTTTTTTATATTCATCTTTTTTGAACAATTGAAGGCAGCCTTCAAGAAGAGGAACAATCTCCGGAGCAGTAACATTCAACTTTTTGCAATCGATGTTCAGGTCATACTCCTTGGTGTTAATAGAAGCGATCGTATCCTGATAGGCCGAGATGGAACGCAAACCGTCTTCTTGAGAGAAAGAACCCTCCAGTTCAATGTTTAACACCTTGTTTGGAACGTCAGTCTTCAGAATGAAATTTCCCATGTTTGATCTCTCTCCTTTAAATGAGTTAAGGCTATCCTGTTAGTGGATACACAGCCCCATAGGGCCTCTGCTGAAAGCTTCTAAGATGAGAGCTGGTTCGAAGGATAATTTAACCATATTATAAAGGTAGGAATGTAAAAAGATCAATAAAAAAGTCGAATCATGTATAAAAATGTAGAAAAGTGAATTACTGTATTTCGTCCAAGGTGGCAAGCAAAATATTAAATGCACTTATAATGCGTGGGGCACCCACACATGGCGCCAGATGTAGCAATATTCCCTTGAGTTGATCCACCGTCACTCCCACGCTCAGAGCCATCGTGTAATGTACCCCCAATTGTTCATACTGTCCTTGGGTGATCAACGAAGAGATGATAGCAACTTCCTTCCATTGATCCGTAATCGTGGTGCGCTGAAAGATATCCCCGTATGCCGTCCCCATAATAAATTCCGACAATTCGGGAAAATGTTCTTTGATGGGGGCGAGGGCTCTTGCGCCGTACTCCCCAGAAAGTTTGGCGAAACGGTCTAGTCCCTGAGCTACATGTTCACTCATGATATGCTCCTCCTAATTCAAATTTACGGTGCGGTGAGCTGTGGGTGGAATTTCATCTCGATCGGTCAGAAGCTCAATAACAGTTACCTGATTCAACGTCTGGGCTGTGTTCAGCGCAGATGAGAATTCAGCAAGAGTTTCTGCTCGAAACGCAACCGCACCGAGAGATTCGGCAAATTTGGCAGCATCCATAGGAACTTCATATAATGTGCCATCAATTCTGCCTGTTGTTTTTTCCATTCCTTTGAGTGCCATGTCCAGTTGTTTGTTGTTAACGACAATGAAAATGACGTTCAGATTGTTGCATACCGCAGTATTGATCTCCGTCCCAAGCATCATGAAACATCCGTCACCGGTGATGCATACAATGGTCTCTCCGGGTGAAGCGGCTTTTGCACCTATCGCCATACCAATGGCGTTCCCCATGCAGGCAAAGTACGCGTCAAACACAAAGCTGCCTGGTTTCTTGACTTTATATCGCTGAACCGCATGAAATCCATGGCTGCCATCATCAACAAAGAGCTTGTGATCGTACGGAAGCAGATCGCTCATTCCATCTAGTACAGAAGCCAGAGACAGTTGGGGGAGATCTGGTAAAGGGACAGTGTAATCCATCGGTGCCGTGGTTCTCACAGGAGTAGGGAGGTCTTCTAATGTGCCCAGCAAATATTGCAGGTTGTCCTTCAAATCACCGGTGATATGTAAGGTTTGAGCGCTCAGAATCTTGCCTACAAATGTAGGATCAGCGTCAAATTGAATGAGGTGTGCCGGGTGATGTTCAGGCTTCAGATTGCAGAGGGTCATGTCACTTAGACGTGAACCGAGTACGATATAAAGGTCACTTTGGTTCAACATGTCGTCTGCATGTGGGAAACCTCCAACACCACAAGGTCCATGGTACAGGGGATGGTCCCACGCAATCGCTCCTTTTCCACCAGGAGTAGTAATGACGGGAATGTTGAACGATTCGGCCAATTGAAGCAATTCATCATGGGCTCTGGCGCGACTTACACCTTTACCAGCAATAATTAAAGGGCGATTGGATTGTTGAATGAGAGGAAAAATGCGATTCAGATTAGATACGCTAAGCAGAGGTTCCGGTTCGGGAATGACAATCCGGCATTGGGATAACAATTCGGTCTGTACGTCAAAAGGAATACAGAGGTGAACAGGGCCTTTATTAGGGCCGAGTGCAATGGAAAGGGCATGATTCAACAGTGTTCCGAAGTGATCTCCACGCTCAACCAGTTTGCTGAATAGCGTAGCAGGCCTGAACATTTCAGCCAGATCAGCCAGATAGGAAGAGGAATCCTGACACTGGGGTAGCCCCAGTTCCTGAATGGATTGATGACCCGTAATAAACAGTACAGGCAGATTGTTGGCCTTTGCATGGGCTGCTGCAGTAAGCAAATTGGTTCCGCCTGGACCGGATGTGGCAAAGGCAACGCCGAGTTTACCTGTCTGTAATGCATAACCGGATGCGGCAAAACCTGAGCTGGATTCATGACGGCCTGGAATGAACTCTAATCCGTAATCCACCATTTTCAGTACAGCAGGACAGATGGATTTACCAATAATACCAAAGACATGAGTAACGCCTAGATTACGCAGAGTTTCTGCCAAATAGTCCGCAACTGTTCTCATGCGGGACACCTCGCTTCATGAAATAGGTTATTAGAACCATACGCATATTCCATTTATTGAATGCAAGTTACAGTCTAAGGTTGTAAGAGGAAATATTCATTGTTATTAGGAAGAGTATCTTTTTTTGTGGTTTTTTGTCAACCTGTTTTTGTGAGTCTAAATTCCTGATTCTTAAGTTGGTAACGCTTTAAGTATTGCTGGATAAAGTAAAAATAATTGGTTATATATCCCTGCAACGAATTACCCAATCACAACGAAGTTACAAATAATGTAAAAAAATGACTGTAAATGATGAATTTCAGCCTCTAATAGCGACTTGAAAGCTAGAGGTTTATTTTTTTTCGTATCAATGCATCGCATTTGCAATTCTTTGCTTTCTGCTATACTGGAAAGGAATTGGGAGGGGATGGAATGACAGTCATCAAGATGGCTCTGATTGGGCTGGGTAAAATGGGACTACATATGGTTCATCTAATCGAGAATACCAAGATGGACACGGAGATTGAGATTGTAGCGGTGTGTGATGCGAATGAGGAAGGTTTGGCGTCTTTTGCAGCTTCTCATCGGGGAGTTAGGACATATACGGATTACAAGCAATTGATGAATGAACATCAGATTGATCTGCTGTATATTGCAGTTCCTCCGAAATTTCATTATCCGGTTGTCATGGAAGCGCTGGAGCGCAAAATTCATGTATTCTGTGAGAAACCACTTGCCAATAGTGTAGAAGAAGCCAAAAAGATGCTGGATGCAGCAGAGCAGGCGGGCGTTGTTCATGCCATCCATTTCTCGATGCCGCATGAACCTTCCGTGCTGAAGTTGCAAGAGATGATTGAGCAGGGTACAGTGGGGACAATTCGCAAAATAGATCTCATTTTGCAATTCCCGCAGTGGCCACGATCATGGCAACAGAATGCATGGATTACGAGCCGGGAACAGGGTGGATTTATTCTTGAAGTGGGGATTCACTGGATTCATATGATTCAAAAGGTGTTTGGTGCCATCCGGGTTGTTAGCACTCAGGTTCAATATCCTGAGAATGGTGACTGTGAACTAGAAGTACAGGCTGCAATGGAACTGGAAGACGGAACCCGAATTCAGCTGAACGGCATCTCTCAATTTGCCGGAGAAGAACGTGTATCCATGGTGGTGTACGGTGCGAAGGGCACGATTGCCTTGGAAAATTGGGAAGAATTGAAGACGGGCCTGGTGGGACAGCCACTTTCTCCAGTGGAAGTGCTTGAATCCGCCAGTGAATTGCCGGTTCTTAAACATGTCATTGCCCGTATACAGGGCAAACCAGCTAAGATATATGATTTTAACGATGGGTATCAGGCACAATTGGTACTGGAAGCGCTACGGAACACAGAACAATCGAGATAAGAAAAGGAGTGCTTAGGTTTTTTCATATGAGGTGCACGGTGTACCTTTTCCTGATTCAGCTCTCCTTAACACAAAGAAGCATCGCAGAGGCTCGGGTGAGTCTGTCTGCGATGCTTTTTTCCTTTGATATATGCTCATGATACAGCTATTTAGATACTCGATCAGTATGTTGATTCAGTTCAAGCCAGCTTGAATTGCTTAACCAGCTGATCAAGTGCATCGGACATTTCATTCAACTGCTTGGACGTGTCAGACATTTCCTGCAGAGAAGCAAGTTGTTCCTCCGTCATCGCAGATACTTCTTCTGTAGCTGATGCAGTATCTTCCACAACAGCCGATACTTCATTAATGGACTTCATCACAGCCTCACTACCGGAAGTTAACTCCTCGACAACAGCAGATACCTCCAGAACTTCACCACTGAGGTTATGAATATGCTGAGTAATGGTTGAAAAAGCATTACCTGCATCCTCAATGGTCCGCAATCCTTCATTCACATGTAGAGTGCTCTCATCAACCACTTGCACCGTACTTTGAACACCTGCTACCACGGTTTCCAATATACTTGTAATCTCTTTGGCTGATGTTGCACTTTGGTCTGCAAGATTACGGATTTCCGCGGCAACGACAGCGAAGCCGCGTCCATTATCCCCAGCGCGGGCAGCTTCGATTCCGGCGTTAAGTGCAAGCAGATTGGTTTGTCTCGCAATACCCGACATTGAATCTGCAATGTTGATCACTTGATCAGACATCTTCGAAATTTCATTAATGGCTTCCTGTACAGAGAGGAAGGATTGCTCAATGGAACTCATTTTACCTACAGCATTATCAATGCGCTGTTGCCCATCCACAGCAATGGATTCGGTACGAACTGCACGGCCTGCCACATCACTTGCCGAGGAGGCGACACGATTAAGCCCGTTGAGGGATTGCTGCATCGCAGCTACCATGGTTTGCGTAAGAGCAACCTGTTCATCAGCGCCTTCAGCGACACGTTCCATGGCAGTGGCAACTTCTTTTCCTGCAAGATGGCTATCGGCCACCCCTTTATCCAATCGATCCGAAGCTGTGCTCAGAATCATGGCATTGCTCTGAACGTCCAGCATCATTTGCTGCAAACCAGTGAGCATTGTATTGGCCGCCTCCGCGAGTTCACGAGTTTCGTCTTTCATTGGCGTAGCGATTCTCAGTGTCAGGTCGCCATTGGAAGAACCGATGTCATTTAATGCCTGCTTTACGGTACGAATGTTTCTAACAATGGCACGTGACAGGACCAAAGCAGTGATGAACGAGATAATGGCCACAACGATAAGTGCCCCATACAGTTCCAAGTTCAGTATTGTGTTTTTTTGCTTCAGTGCTTTTGCACGGTTATCGGTTAACGTATGCTCGTTGGTTCGAAACGTATCGAGAGCAGTCCGAATCTGGTCCATGTCTCTTTTACCTGGATCATCTGCGAAAAAATCTCGAATGGCCTGTGTATTATTGGCTTGGCGAAGGGCGACCATAGGTTCACCAGCGACCTGGACCCAGTTCTCCATATTAGTATGTATGTCTTCCAAAAGTGCAAGTTGAGCCGGATTATCCGAAATTAAAGCAGCAAGTTCATCTCTGAGTGTAATAAGTTGCTCTTTTCCTTGGGTGTAGGGATCGAGATAGTTGTCCTGACCCGTGATGATGTATCCGCGTTGACCTGTTTCCATATCTACCATGTTTCTTTCGAGTTCATAGGTGAGGGCATGTACCCTCATATCGTGATCGACCAGAAAATCCAGTTCCCGTTGGAGCTGACTTGTGCTGTTCTGAATCAGCAGGATGCAACCAGCCAGTACAGCCAGTACGAGTAAATATCCTAATCCGATCTTATAAAAAATCTTAAAGGTCTTTCGCTTTTTCATGTTTGTTATTCCTCTCTATGGGGTATATGTAGTTGTCGAAAAAACGGAAATGTGATAATTGTAGGTCTTTAGATTAGGTGTCTAAAGCACTATTTTTTAGTATTATACGTAAAGAAACTTCTTTTGTATATAGTTTGTTTAACTACAATATAACGTTTGGTTAATGCTGTATAAGGTTGGGGTTGATGATGTTTTACAATCGTTGGTTTACACGTTCAAACGTTATGTTTATCATGGGAAGGGAACGATTCCAATTACATATACAATATCCCAATCCGAAAGGAACATTGGACATGAATAAAGAGAAGGTATTGCTCAAACCGGAAGCGATGATTTTTGACATGGATGGTACGCTGTTCCAGACAGAGACCCTGTTGTTGCCAGCTTACCAGCAACTATTTGATACATTGCGTGCCGAAGGGCACTTTGAAGGAGAAACTCCACCCGAGGAACGGATGCTGGGAAGTTTGGGCATGTTGCTCGAAGATATATGGAAAGTGGTTATGCCTGAGGCGTCGGAAGCGGCACATCGCCGGGCAGACGAACTGTTGCTTCAACTGGAGATTGAGGGGCTTGATCAAGGAAGTTCTCAATTGTATCCTGGGGTGAAAGAAACACTGCAATCATTAAAACAACAAGGAGTGCGTCTTTTTGTCGCAAGTAACGGGCTGGAGGACTATGTGAAGGGTGTGGCGTTTGCACACGAGATTATGCCTTTCTTTGAAGGGGTATACAGTGCAGGCCAGTACAAGACTCCTTCCAAGATTAATCTGGTGCAGATCCTGCTTGAGAAACATCGTATTCAGGACGCATGGATGGTGGGGGATCGCTCTTCTGATGTGGAAGCTGGTAAAATGAACGGTCAGGCGGTCATCGGCTGTGCCTATGCCGGGTTTGGTCGTGATGAGGAGCTTGCAGGCTCAGATGTACTCATCTCTGATTTTACAGAACTGCTGCGTCTGTATGATGAAGCAGAGTAGCCTCTACGCTGTATACGTTTACTGAGATTTAAGATTACGAACCACATGATATGAACCTGTAGACTCAACGGAAATTCGTTGAATACAGGTTTTTTTGTTTGGTCATGCAGTCACATTCTCCCCTGTAGAAAGTTGATTTCCCTATCCCGCTTTCCTCCATATTCCCTCTATACTTCATTCAAAAGCTATAGGGGGTCCGATTCTGGTGAAACCATCCAAAATACATGCCTATATGTTCATCTTTCCAAGTCTTTTTTTAACTGTTGTATTCGGGATCTATCCGCTGTTATGGGCGCTGCGTTACATGTTCTATGATTATCAAGGCATCGGGACGCCTGTCTTCATCGGGCTTGATAATTTTGGACGCATTTTGCGTGACGGGCAATTCTGGGATTCAGTAGGCAACACGGGTGTGTATGCCCTGGGCAAACTCGTCGTTACGATTCCACTGTCGTTAACTTTGGCGATTATTCTGAATCGCAAATGGAGAGGGCGATCCCTCTTTAGGGCGATCTATTATCTTCCCACTATTTTTAGCGCTTCGGTCATGGCGATTGTATTCTTTATTATTTTCAACTCCTATAACGGAATATTGAACCAATTGCTGCTTAAGTATCATGTGATCTCCGAACCTATTAGCTGGCTGGGGGCTGAACATGCCATGCTAACAACCATCATCATCGCCATCTGGGGGGCTGTGGGCAACTATATGTTGTTGTTCATTGCCGGTCTACAGAGCATTCCTGAAGAGTTATATGAGGCGGCATCGCTGGATGGAGCGAGTGAGTTTCAGAAACTGCGAAATGTAACGATTCCGTTGCTGGGTCCTGTCTTGCAGATGATCATCATGCTGGCAATTACCACGGCGCTGAAAGGTTACGAGAGTATTATGGTGCTGACCGAAGGGGGGCCGTATGGCAAAACAGAGGTGATGTATCTGTATTTGTTCAAACTGTTGTTTCCCGTGTCGGCTGACACACAATCACTCCAGCAGCTCGGTTATGGCAGTGCAGTCGGTTTTACAACGGCTCTCATCGTAGGGGCTGTGACGCTCATTTATTTCCGTATATCCAAAAAGCTCAATGATGTCTATTAAACTGAAAACAAACTTTTTGAACACGTATAAAATGAATCAGGAGGAAACGATGATGACTCAAAACGTACTTGCGCCCTCAGGGTCTCCCCAACTCATTCGCTGGACCAAACGAACGGTACTTTGGTTGTTTTTGATCGCAATCGCTCTGCTGTCGCTGTTCCCCATCATACTTGTATTACTCGGTTCCTTCAAAACAAACCAGGAATTGACCGGAGGAGCTACCATCTGGCCGAAGATTTGGCAGTTCTCCAACTATGCTCAGGCTTGGAAAAGCGCCAATTTTTCGGGTTTTACGATGAACAGCGTGTTTGTTAGCATCAGTACAACAGTTGGCACACTGCTGGTAGCTTCGATGTCTGCCTACGCTGTGGATCGAGTGAATTTCAAAGGGAAAAAGGGGTACACCCTGCTCATGGCATCTACTCTGTTTATTTCCATAGGCGCGGTTGTGCTGCGTCCGCAATTTGACCTCATGGTCAAGCTGGGGCTGAATACCACGTTGTGGGGCGTTATTATTATACTGATCAGCGCACACGCTGCCACATACTTTATTCTGATTGGTTTCTTCAAGAGCATTCCGCGCGAACTGGATGAAGCGGCGATGATTGATGGCTGTAATTTCTTCACCATATACTGGCGAATTATTCTTCCTCTCCTGCGCCCCGGACTCGCCGTTGCAGGTCTGGGTGTATTTCAGAGTTCATGGAATGAATATATTCTTCCTTTTGTGTTCACTATGAGCAATCCGGACTTGCAGACTTTGCCGGTTGGGCTGGCTAATCTGCGATATGGCATTGGAGCTGCAGCTGAGGTCCAATTGATGATGGCCGGAGCCTGTCTGTCCATTTTGCCACTGCTCATCGTTTATATTTTTGCCAACAAATCATTCATGCAGGTGACCTTGGGAGCTGTGAAAGGATAGGCGTGAGCACAATCATGGAAACGGTTTTACGGGTTATTCCACTGTGCTATACTCATTTTAATTCACAGCGGACGGGCCAAGCCGTGTTCAAGGAGCGAGCGCCGATGATATTCGACTTTTATAAAATGTCCCTGAAAAAAAGAATACAGCTGCTGTACATTTTTCTCGTTGTCTTATGCATCAGTGTGACCGGGATATGCTCTTATCTCTTTGCTGCACGAAGCATTGAACAGAATGCACTTGAACTGAAACAAAGCATTCTGAACAAATCAGTGCAGGTTATGGATGAACATCTAAGGCACATTGTTGTATCCTCTTTTTCTTTTATGCTCAATGAAACGTTCACCCAGGTCATGAAGGACGTGGGAAAAAATAACACATCTCATTATTATCAGAATCTCTCGCTGCTGCAAACATCGTTTGCTCAATTGAAGCTCGTAGAGCCACTGATTGATACTGCATATCTGACAACACCCATCGGTGATTTTTTCTCGACCAAAGACTTTCCGAATCGCAATAACTCATTCGACAGGGAATACGGACGCTACGTGAAGCTGCAAGGCTGGAATACGATGTGGTTTGGTTCACATCAGAGTCAATTGTTCCAATCCCAAGGAAATGTGTTATCTCTGTTGCTCAAACCTATTGTGATCGATAATCATACCTATTCGAATGTATATATGGTCGTCAATATGAAGGAAGAGGCGATGCGAGACATTCTGACGCAGGATCTCATGAATAACCAGATTCAACTGTTTTTGTTGCACAAAAACGGAAATGAAGTCATTCGGCCCAGGTCCCGAAATTACGATTTCATTATGGAGCCTGACTTTACCCAACAGTTTAGCCGTGGCGATGCTGGGGATTTTACCTACAGGAACGATCAGGGGGAGGACATGCTTGTTAACTATTCGGCATTGTCGATGAACGAGGATTGGGTCATGGTAAGTGTACAGTCCAAGGCTGACTTGTTGTCCCCCCTCCAAAAGATACGCTGGCTGATTATCCTGATCATGTTGTTTTGCATTTTGCTTGCACTCGGGTTGTCCAGCCTGGTGGCCTCCGCTCTGCTGAAGCCACTTAACAAACTGCGACGCCTGATGGTTGAGGTGGAGTCCAATGACCTGGATGTACGGTTTCGCAGCAAGTATGACGATGAAGTTAGCGCTGTAGGGCATCGTTTCAATCGGATGTTGGATCAGATTCAGATTCTGTTTGAAGAAATACGGACAACGGAGCAAGACAAACGGCGGTTTGAAGTCAAGGCGCTTCAGGCGCAGGTTGATCCTCATTTCCTCTACAATACGCTTAATACGATGTTCTGGAAAAGTGAGAGCGGAGAGAAGAAGGATGTAAGTGAGATGATTGTCTCCTTATCCTTATTATTCCGTCTGGGACTGAATGATGGGAAAGACATCACCAGTGTGGAGCAGGAGATCAAACATGTCGAACAATACATGCAGCTTCAGCAAAAATGTTACGAGGATCTGTTCGTTTATCGGATTGAGGTGGGGGACCCCTCTTGTTACGCTGTTGATATTTTAAAAATATTACTCCAGCCCTTGGTGGAGAATTCCATCCTGCATGGATTCAATGATAAAGAAGATTTGGGCGTTATCATCATCCGCATTGATCGTCAGGGTGACACACTACGGCTGGAGGTGGCTGACAATGGATGTGGGATGGATGTAGCCAGCATCTATGCTGAGGATGTTCCTGACGGGGGACGCAAAGGTTATGCCCTATCCAATCTCCATGGCAGATTAAGCCTGCACTATGGGGATGTGGCCTCCATTGTATTTCATAGCAGTACAGATGTGGGAACAACGGTTGTTATCACGATTCCGATCACCTGAGGAGGGGCAGTATGGGCCAATTGACGATGTGTGTTATGGATGATATCCAGGCAGTTGTAAAGGGCATATCTTCAACTATTCCGTGGGAAGATCATCAGGTTCGGATTGTAGGCACGGCGGGCAATGGAGAGCGCGGTTGGTCCTTGTTGCTGGAGCAGCAACCCGACATCGTGATTAGTGATATCAGGATGCCCAAGCTGAGCGGGCTGGAGCTAATGAAGCGGGCATTGGATGCCGGACTGCGAGCCAAATTTATTTTCATCAGTGGTTATTCGGATTTCCAATATGCACAGGAGGCCATTAAGCTTGGTGCATCCGATTATTTACTCAAACCGTTTACCCCTGAAGAAATACTCGGTGCGGTGTTGAAGGTAAGACAGGTAATTACGGAAGAGCAGGCACAGTGCAAGCAGTTGGAACAGTTGGAGCAGAAGGTGGAGAGCAGTAGCCAGTATGAGCGTCACAGCTATCTACTGGGCTTGTTGCGTCATGAAATCGGGGGTTTCCTGAATGAAAGTCGCTGGAATGAGCTGCAGATTGATCTCGATTCCTCCAATCTTCTCGTCATGGTCATTGAGGTGGATGGTTATACGCGATATGGATACACGATGCATCTGGATGCCGAAATCGTTCCTTTTGCGGTCCAAAATATTGTGGGAGAAACCATAAACCGTTATACCAAGGGCGTTGTTTTACGGGAAAACCGATACCGGCTTGCAGCCATATTGAACACACCAAGCCAGATCGACGTCTCCGAGCTACTGGAGCAATGCCGCCAAAATGTGGAGCGATTCAGCAAAAAAACAGTCTCGATTGGTGTGGGTACGATTGCCCACAGACCACAGGAAATCTGGACGTCCTACGCACATGCAGATCAGGCGATATCCTATCGTTTTTACAGTGAAGGAAATTGCATCCTCCAGTATGCTGAACTGGAGAATCAGGCATGTGTGGCTCCGGTGTATCCTTTGGAGAAGGAGAAAGAGCTTTTTTACGCACTGAAATGTGGTAATGAGAGCACCTGTCACCGCATCATTGATGAAATTCTCGAAGAATGGCAGGTTTCCGAAGGTTTTCCCGAGCCGCTCACGATGATTCGTTTGCTGTCTGGACTGGCTTTTGCCATCTACCGTGCTTTTTGTGATGAGATTACAGCAGAGGAACGCTTGCGTCTGGAGGCCGACCTGACGGTGCTTGAGGCGATGCGATCCTTGACGTTTGAGGGCTGGAGGGGATATATCAAACATTTTAGCAGTATGGGTTGCGAGATTATGGACAAAAAACGTCTCACCGATGTCAAACAGGCCATTAGCAAAGCACAGGAATATATCAGTCTGAATCTTGCAGAAAATCTGACGCTGCATGCCTGTGCCCAATCCGTACATTTAAGTCCAAGTTACTTTGCCAATGCCTTCAAAAAGGAAACGGGCATAACGCCAATTCAATATATTACTAAGATGAGGATGGAAAAGGCCAAAGAATTGCTGGTTGCAGGTGTACAGGTGCAAGAGATCTGCCAGAGGCTGGGTTATGAGGACAGGCCTTATTTCAGCGGTTTGTTCAAGAAATATTGCGGCATGACGCCAACCTGCTTCAGGCAAATGTATGAGAACTGAAAACAGATACGGATCGTCATTTTTCCCACCATGCAAAGTCAGAATGTCCCTCACCTCCATGAAAGCGTAGCGATTATCATTACGTTAACGGATAACCAAACGGGTTGTCCAGACAAGCATAAGGGGGCATATCAATGGTTAAAAAGTGGATGGTGACTACGCTAAGTGCATTGCTGGCGCTAAGTTTGGCAGGTTGTTCTGCTGACAGTGGTACTTCGGCAAATAGCGAATCGGGGACCAGCGGGGAGAGTGCCGGAGGGAAAACCAAAATCATATATTGGACACCGGACCGCCATGATGCTGATTTTATGAAATCCAAGATCGATGAGTTCAACCGGACGAACAAGGACAACATTGAAGTGGAGATGACCGTGATGGGGGACAACTATCCACAGGCGGTCGATATTGCTTTTGCCAGCAAGCAGGCACCCGATGTGCTGCAAGTTAATGATTTTCAGACGTATTATCAGAAGGGGTATCTCGCCCCGATCGATGGATACATGAGTGATGAGATGAAGGCCGTATTTAAAGACAGCTTGATTGAAAATAAAAACACGATTGATGGAAAAATATATTCCCTCCCCAATACAGGGCAGGTCTGGCGGCTTGTGTATAACAAAGATATTTTCAAAAAGGCAGGGATCGAGAGTCCGCCAAAAACGTTGGCTGAGATGGTTGCGGATGCCAAAAAAATTACCGAAGTTGGTAAAAGTGAAGGCATCTATGGCTTTGCCAGCCCATTCAAGAGCAGCAGCGGCTTCTGGAGAGCAGCCAATACGATTGCAGGTGCAAGCAATAATGTTGGTATTGATGGTTACAACTACAAGACTGGTCAATTTGATTTTGGGATGTACAAGGATATCGCAATGGCGCTTCGTCAGATGAATCAGGATGGCAGCATGCTGCCAGGGGTTGAAAGTCTGGACATCGATCCACTCAGAGCCCAGTTTGCTCAAGGCAAAATCGGAATGTACATTAACCACTCCGGTGAACCAGGTGTATATAAAGATCAGTTTCCTACAAAAGAAAATTGGGCAGCCGCTCCTGTACCAACTAATGATGGAACGATCAAGGGCGCTTCACAAGTCATCGGGGGCTCCTACATCGGCATCAATGCAGATTCTGCCAACAAGGAAGCGGCATGGAAGTTTATGCAGTATGTGTACAGCACAGATCTTCAGAGTGAGTATTACGAAAAAGGATACGGAATCTCACTGATTCCTGCTGTATTAAGCTCTGACAAAAAACCAAGCATTCCGGGCATTGAAGGTTTCCTGCCCAAACGATATGATGCCATTTTCCCGGCAAATCCAAGTGTGGTGACCGAGAGTTCACTGGAAGGCACCAAATGGGGTGAGGCTTTTTCAATCTTTGTATTCACGGGTGGCGATCTCGATGCTGTGATCAAGGATCTGGATACAAGGTATAATGCAGCTCTGGAGAAAACCAAAGCGGCAGGGCTGACCAACATAACTGCTGATCCTTCGTTTGATTCTTCCAAACTTCAGGGTAAATTGTCCACAGAAGACTAATAAACGTTCATAGCGGCCGTGGTTTAACGACTTCGGTCGCTTATTCACAAGGAAAGGGGAAAAGCAAAATGATTATTAATCATGCGTCTATCGATGCACATATCGTGAACGAAACGAGTTCCCGCAAGATCTTGGGTATTGGCGGTACATTAATGATGGTGGAGGTTACCTTTGCTAAAGGTGGTATTGGAGAAGTTCACTCCCATGATGCGCACGAGCAGGTCAGTTATATCGTCAAAGGTAGCTTTGAGGTTCAGGTCGGTGAAGAAACTCGCATCTTAAAAGCAGGGGACAGCTTTTATGCCGGTTTTAACGTCCCGCATGGGGTTAAGGCACTGGAGGACTCCGTCATTCTGGATGTGTTTACCCCGTTCCGTCAGGATTTTCTTGAGGCGTCCCAATGAGCGATTTTTACCTTTCGGCAACGGACCTGCAACGGGCTGCCCAATATTATGAAAAACATTTTCCGGAAGAAGCCCGAAATTCGCTCACGATTGCCAATCGTGCCATCCTGAATGAATTTATCGTTCCTTATACCAACGATCTGAATCGCTGGATTCCGATGGGGACACCCGTGGACTGGCTTCACAACCCGACCAATGATCTGGAGTTCACATGGGGCATCAATCGACACTGGCATATGCTCGATCTGGGCAAGGCGTATCTGATGAAGGGCAATCCGCTATATGTAACAGCATTTATTGACCACTTCCGTAGCTGGAGACAGCAAAACCCGGTACCTGTAAATCTGTTTTACGACGAGGCTGTGTTCTTTCAAAAACCCGGTCCGTGGCGCCTGCTGGAGACGGGACTACGTGTGCAGTCCTGGATATCGGCATATAAATATATGGAAGCGAGTTCACTGATAGACGAAGGCTTTCAGGCGGAGTTTCGACAAGGTCTGGACGAGCACGCCGAGTTTTTGAGCCGTTACCTCGGCAGCACGGAAATAAATCATGCCATTATGCATATGCAAGGGTTGTTCATGATCGCTACGTTCTACCACCAGCACCCGCGAAGTCCATACTGGCGTCAAGTGGCGATGGAACGTCTTGAGCTGTGTTTGTTGCATCAGTTGGGTGAAGAAGGGATACAGGTTGAACTGACAACACATTACCACAATGCCAGCATCGAAATGTTTGGCACCCCTTATCGATTGGGTGAGATTTCAGGACATCCTTTCTCGGCATGGTATGCCCGCTGTCTACGCCAAATGGCCGCATTTACTGAGGCGCTGATCCGACCAGATCATCAGTCTACCGGTATTGGTGATTCGGATTGGGTTGGCGATGGACGACAACGACTGACCCTGCTTGGAGCGATCCTGGACGATGATGATTTGATGGCTCGCGGAACGGATAGCTCGGAGTGTCTCTGGTTGCTGGGTGTAGAAAAATATGAGCGATGCCTCAGACTACAGGCTTCTTCTTCTCCGGTGTTGTCGAGCCGAGCCTTTCCGCAGACTGGATATTATGTCATGAGGGACAAGTATCAATATCTTTTTTTTGATGCGGCTGCCATGGGCGGAGCACACGGACATGCGGATGCGCTGAATGTGGAGTGGATGTGGAAGAACCAGCTTTTCTTCACGGACACCGGACGTTATACGTATGAAGAAGGGAAATGGCGTCGGTATTTCAAAAGTACGCGGGCGCACAATACCGTCACGGTGGATGGTCTGGATCAAACACCTTATCTCTCCACACAGCAATGGGGTGAACCGGAGGCTCAGGCCACAACGCTACGTTGGGAGAGCAATGACAGCTATCACTTCATTGATGCTTCACAGGATGGATATACACATTTGCCAGATCCAGTTACACATCGTCGGTGGATGCTGGCAGGGGTGGAGATCCCTATACTATTAATTGTGGATTGGCTGGAGGCAGAAGCAGAGCATACTCTGGAGCAACGTTTTCACCTGCATCCGCAAGCGGATATTGCGTTGAGAATGAATGAAGCTGGAGAAATGACGGCGGATATGAGCTATGAGGCATCTTCCATAACGCTGACGATGCAATGGGTTACGGCAGGCATCGGGAAGGGAGCCTTCGCGTTGACAGAGCAGCCCGGCTGGGTATCTGAGGTGTATGGTTCCAAGTCGGAAACATCGGTCATCCAGGGCAAGACTGATTTCTCGGGTAAAGTGGGTATTCTGACGTTGTGCCTCCCCGCGGATCATACAGACCAGGTTACACGTGTAACCACATGCCTACTGGAACCTGACCTGATGAGATTGGCATTATCTTATGTGCAAGGTGAGGAAAAAGGGTATATTGTGATTGACAACGACACGCTGCAATGGTCGAAAGAACAGAAATAAAAACAGTGAAGCAGGAGTCTATGCTCGCACTTGGCGAACATAGACTCCTGCTTTTTCTTCACTCACTTGGCTTTATTTTTTCTTTTTACTCTGGGTGATTTTTGCGTAACGGGCTTGGGACTGGCTGGCTTTCTGGCCGTTCCGGGAGGTCTGTTGCGATATACCCATAAGGCATACTCCAGCGGCTGAGTGATGGCTTTATAATAGATATCCCGCTCCCCGATGCGAGCGAATACTTCACGTGCAGGTTTGGGGTTAACTTCAAGCAGGTAGATACGCCCGCTTCTGTCAATCGCCAAATCCAGTGCCAACTCACATAGGTCCCCATACGTATCTTCCAGAAACGAAGCAACATCAATGCCGAATTTCTCTGCAGTTGTGTTAATTTCTGCCCGGAGGTCGTCATCTTCGATCCATTGCTTCATGAGTCGGTCCATCGCTATTGCCTGACCGCCGCCATGCAGATTGGAGGTTACGCTTTTTTCTGCACCCATGCGTCCAGCACATCCAGTAAGCTCCCATTGTCCTTCTCCGTTCTTCTGAACGAGCATGCGATAATCATGCACACGTCCATTCGGAAGCTGAAGTTGAATGCCCTTTTGTACAAGATACTTGTCTTTCATGTTCCAGTGCTGGAGCAACGCGCCAAGTCGTGATAAATGAACTTTACGTGGAGTGATGATACGACGCTTCTGATCTCGCCCTTGAACAAGCACTGTATTAGCCTCGCTACTGCTGCGTTCAATGCGCAGAATACCACGTCCGCCTGTGCCATTAATGGGTTTGAGATAGACCAGAGAAGAAACTTTAAGCATCCGGTTTACATCGGACATATCCTGAAATAGAGCGGTTTCCGGCAGGTGTTCACGAAAGTTGGCTTTTTGCAAAAGGGTCTGGTGGATGGTCCATTTATTGCGCAGTGGCCTGTTCAGAAAGAGCAGATGCCCATATTTCTCACGAAAAGCAAGCAATTGCTGGAACCTTCGGTTACGCTGAATCCGGCAACGATCAAAGATCAGGTCCGGGAATGATCGCCACTCCCTGGACCAGCCTTTTCCTTCATGAAAAACCATGGCTTCAATTTGTTTGCCGCCGGGGTGTACGTCGGCTGGTGTGAATACATAGATATCGAGTCCCCGCTTGCGCCCTTCAAGAATCATTCTGCGATAAACGCTTCGTTCTTCAAGAGCGCGATGTTCATTTAAGTACAACGTCATAATGCCCAGAACAGGTGAGGACACAAACAATCACCTTCTTTTTGCAGTATTCCTGTCTATCATCGTTTGGACTGACGGGCAAGATAAGCGCTGTAGTGAAAAATACGTTCCAATGACCGCCGTCTGATCTGTGGTTCATCAAACTTCATGGGCTTTGCATTGGCTTCGAAGAACCAGAGTTCCCCCAGGTCATCAATGCCCAGATCCATGGACATTTCTCCGAGCGTGTAACCTGATCCCCGTTCTACCTGTCTTGCGATCATTAATGAAGTGGATTTCACACGTTTCATCAGGGTTGTTGACATTTCTTCGCCAAAAAGCTCGGTCAGCAGCTTCTCAGGGTCTTCTACGCTCCCACCGCGCGGCACATGAGTTGTAATGCTACGGGAGCCAGCAAGTCTCGCTCCTACACCGGTTACGCTCCATTGGCCCTTGGTGTTCTTTTGTACAAGAACACGCAAATCGAAGGGGCGTTTACGAGAGGATGCCAGTTCAATGCCTTGTTGCATGATATAGGGCGTATGTCCGGTTTCTTTGCGAATTCGTGCCCATAACTTGGCAAGTGTAGATGCTTTATAGGTCGTGCTTCTACGTGTGGTTTGTATTTTGAGACGATAGGGAAGCCGTTCTTTTTCCTGAAATTTAAGCATCATGATTCCTTTGCCAGCTTTGCCGCTCTCGGGCTTAAGGTACAGATAGGGATACGCCCGTAGAACGGCACCCAGAGAAGAAGCACTTCTCATCCGCCGAGTATAAGGGATCAGTTGCTGAGTCGATTTGGATTTCCTGAGCCATTCGAACAGATCCCATTTGTTGAAAAAGAATGGGTTATACAGTTCGATTCCTGATTGCATGCATTCGTCAATTTTACGCTGCACGGAAGGTTTTCCTTCGTCTTCCCGGTTGGGAATACGATTGTACAGAACATGGGGAAGGGGGAAAGGTTGTGAAACCCACTTTCCACTCCCCTTGTTGTACGTATATCCTTTTACGGTGGGGCCACTCACGTTCAGGTCCCGTACAGTTACAATGTACACCACGTATCCCATGCTCTCGCCTGTCTGTAAGATATCCTGAAAATTTTGATGATTTCCCCTGAACATACGCTGTTTATCATGCATGGTCAAAACAGCAATGACAGGTTTGAAATCATCATGAAGGGTCATCAAATCTCTTCCTTCTTCCGGAACTTGCTCAAATACAGGCAGTGTTCCAAGATGTGCTCCACCGACGATTTGCCCTCCACCCGGAGTGAAGGGTGACGGAAAATGGAGCGCCCGGGTTTGGCGTTCGCTTCGAACATCCATACATGTTCCTCCTGATCAATGCCCAGATCAAAGCCAATCTCACCAATCAGATGCTGGTGCTGGGTTTCAATCGCCTGGGCCAGTGTAATAGCGACGGATTTGGCATGCTGAAGAACTTCTCCCGCACGATCGCCGAAGTTGCGACTGAGCGCCTGCTCAGGAGTCATTAGGGAGCCGCCATTTTTGATGTGTGTTGTGACGCTGCCACGTCCTGCCTTTTTGGCTCCAATTCCGACAACAACCCATTGATTGTTACCATTTTTGTGCATGTGAAAACGGAAATCAATTGGACATTCATCAATCTCAATTAGGCGTATTCCCTGCTGAACTACATATCCGCGTAACTGTTTACCATGTCTTCCCTGAAGCATGCGCATCAGACTGTTGAAGGACCCAAAACGCAGGAGTGCATTACCGCCTTTTTTGCGATAACGTGCGAAATATCCACGTTTGGGCGAATAAGTCAGGCGGTAGATCCCGTTCCCCAGACTTCCTGCAGTAGGCTTATAGTAGACGAACTGATGGCGTTCCAACATTTCCTTCATCTGTTCAACGGAAGGATTGGTAATCGATTCAGGGATATACCGTCCTGCTGCCGGCTCGTTCTCCAGCAACGTATAGATATCCGATTTGTTGAAGAAGCTCCAGTTGAAGAACGGAATTTTTCGGCGAACAAATCGTTCCCGCAGCTGGTTGATTGCTGGTGAGAAGTCTGAACGACGGCTTGGTAACCGGTTGTAGACAACATCGGGCAGAGGTACGGTTCTGCGGGTAAAGCTTCCGTTATCATTCAGGAAAAAACCCGATACCGTCTCATTCTGCCAATTGATATCCCGAGGAGTAAAAGCGTAAATGTAGGATTTACGGCTGCCTTCACGGAGTAACTGTTTGATGAAACCAGTACGGGAACCGAATGGATTCGTGCTCGTCGCAGGCCCATCAGAGAGTACGCCGATCAGTGGACCTAACTGGACCTCATCATTTTGCAAATTCCGGAGATAAATACTGCCCCGTTTGGGAACGTTCATCATATTACGGATACCTGAAGCGAGATACAGATGTTTACCTGCTTTTTTGATTGGTTTGATCGTTGCAGGTACCCGGTCACGCCCGAAGCGAAGGTGCACCGTTTTTTTGCCGGACAGGTTGAGGCTCTTCATTAAAGCGTTGGATACATAAACCACTTTATCCGGTTGCTTGGTGAAATGCAGATTGCAAAAGGTCAAACTCATGATTTATCCTCCTATCCTGAAAAGATCCTTGGGCTCCATGGCAAGCGGGCGCTGCGGGCCTCAGCCGCCGTGAATCGGGATGGGTTTCAGGCCAGCTTTGCTGGATGTATTCGGCAATTTCATTGGACGAAAGACGTCCGTGAGAACATGTTGTTGCAACAGATAACGGGCATAGGCAAGCGGCCGGGTATAAGTCAGGGTATGCATGCGTCGGTCGCCCGCTTCTGCAAATGAGGTGCGGCCTGGTTTGGAGTTGACTTCAATTAGCCAGAGTTGGCCCTCTGCATCTGCTCCGAAATCAAGCCCCAATTCGGCTAACCTGCCGAAACGGCTTTCCAGCAGGGTGGGGATAAGCGTAGCAGTCTGCCGGATGCTCTTCAGCAGAGTTTCCGTGCGGTTCGTTCCATATCGCTGGAGCAGATATGCGTGGGCAGGATATGCTTTCCCCCCACCGTGAAGATTGGACGTGAGTGAACCTTCGGGTCCTTCCCGTACCATACATCCGGTAAGCGTCCAGCGACCTTGCCCATTCTTTTGCATTAGAGCCCGTATGTCGAATGCTCTTCCATGATGGCTAAGCTCCAGATATGGCTGCACGATCATCTTACGTTCAGCCTGATGTAATGCTAGCCAGGAAGAAACAGCCTGGGTATGGTTGAATGTAAGAAAAAAGGTTTCATTGTCCTCGTTACGCCCCTCCACGATCCATGTTGATGGAGTCGTTCCCCGAGACAGGCGAAAGGTATTTTTGCCATGAGTCCCGGATACCGGTTTGAAGAACAGTCCTTTGGGCCAACGGTCCAGCCATGTTTCCCAAGGAATATGCGATCCGATCCGGGTTGTGGGAGCAAGTTGTGACCTCAATTCAGGATTTCGGGACAACACACGATGTACCTCCCATTTTCCTGGAAGGGAAGCAGACCAATAACGGTGTTGATCTGTGCCGTTGGTTGGTATCCATTCCTTAAGCTGTTGTCTGACGTACCTGGAGATAGGGCGAAGACAACGATCCATAATGAGATCGACTGCAGGAACAGGTACCGAATTCCACTTCCCTTGATGATAGACATATCCCCATTGAAGAGGGAGATGGACTGCATCATTCGATATCGGGATCACAATAATCTGAAGGGCGTATTTCATGCTCCCCAAACTGAGACGACGGCAGAAAAGTTCATCCGTAAAGGGAGGTGAGCCTTCGGTTGCACGTACCAGAATGGCCAGTGTCTTGGTCTGAGATGTTGGAAACATTACGCTACACCTCTCCTCTATCAGATTTGTTTCCAATAGGGAATAACTTTTCAAAAACCCGCCAGGTACGTAGAATATTCAAGCATGGCTTTGACGGAAGGGCGGATCTTGCTCTCACTCAGTGGTGTATTATCATTCTTGGATGGTTTGGAGTTGACTTCGAGCAGCCATACGCGCCCAGTGGTGTCCAAGGCCAGATCAATACCAAGTTCACCAAAATGAGCAGGGATGGCACTCTCGATCCCTTTAGCGATATCCAGTGCTGCGGTGTGCAATCCTGCATATGCGGAAGCTTTGGCTGATCCAGACAACTGTGTTTTGGCAACAGCATCCTTGACGGTGCTGAGACTTCCACCCCGTGCCAGATTGGATACGTAGTGACTCCCGCCCGCAATCCGGGCGACGATGGAGGTTACACTCCATTTACCTGTACGGTTCTTTTGCACGAGCGCACGGAAATCCACGGGTCTGCCACTGTTGTCAATGAGAGTCAGCCCTTGTTGGATCTGATAACGCGTTGTTTTCATTTTCCCCGACATACTGGCATACAGTTTATCCAGAGAAGTATACGTTTGTTTCCGGGTGCCCCCGACGCCAGTCGCCAGAGTCAGGAAGCTTCCGTCAATCTGACGTGAGACCCGGATGATCCCTTTACCCAAAGAACCGCGTACGGGCTTCAGAAATACAACCGGATGTCGGTTGCACATCGTCTTGAGCATGGCAGACGTCTTGAGCAAATGAGACTCGGGAAGAACTCGTTTAAGCGTTGAAATGGACTTGAGTGCGTCAAACACTTCGTTTTTGTCCAGAAACTTTTCATTGAAGGTTTGCGTGCCGTAGAGCGATTTTACTTCTTTCATAAAATGCTGTACGCTAGGTTTGTTCTCAAGCTTGCGGGACGTTAGCCGGTTATTGACGACGTCTGCTACAGGCAGAACAGTCTTTTTCCAGCCGTCATCATACACCCAGCCTTTCATATAACCCGTTACCGCTCCAATATCCTCCGGTGTGAAAAAGGATACATAGGCGCCTTGCTTACGGCAGGCGTTCACCAGTTCTTGACAGAACATCGTGATGGAGCCAAAGGGCCGATCGGGCTGATCGGGATAATCCTGGCTAACCAGTACACTGATGTAGGGTCCAAGGCGAAGCGTACGGCTGGCTGAACGATAGGATACCCTCAGGACCGAACGTGGAACGAGACCGGTCTTGCTGGCAACTGTCTGATTGATGCGCAGCCCGTCATACCTTGGTACCGGAATAACAGTGACTTCGCGGCGGAAAGAGCCAAATTGCAACTGAAGCGGCCTTCCTGAAGGGATTTTAAGCGCCTTAAGCACCCCTTCGCCCAGCATGATGACGTCGTCCTGCAGGATGCCCGAGCCGGTAACCTGAATCGTTACTTTTTTAGTGGACATCACGGATCTCCTTCCGGGCGGCAACTTGATGTCTGATCTCGAAGTTGAACGGCATCTGAACATGGCATGTGCTTCATCATATGAGGACATATAACCCTTGGTGATTGACCCATATGGATTAAATGCATTTGATTTCGAGGCAGGTTATGGATGGCCTGTTTCAGAGCGCCCTTGTTTGACAGGAGAGAAAAGCGTGTATTAACACGGATGAACAAACCAATCTGAGGAGGAATAATAGTGAACATTTATGACAAAGCCAATGATTTGGCCAAAGCACTGAGAGAAAGCAGCGAGGTGGAAGAGATTACTTCCGCGATGAAGCTGATTGAAGCTGATCCGGATGCAAAAGCAATGCTGGATAACTTCCGTGATCAACAAATGGAATTGCAACAACGTATGATGAGCGGGGATATGCCAGCTCCGGATGAGATGGAGAAAATGGAGAAGCTGTTTGAAGTACTGAGTTTGAATCTGAACATCCGTCGTTTGTTTGATGCGGAGCGTCGCCTCAGTGTCATCATTGAAGACGTGAATAAAATTATTGCTGACAGCCTGGGTCATCTGTACGGTGGCGCTGAAGCGTAAAAAGGTAGTTCAAAAAGTCCACTTTTGATTACGAAGGATGCCTAGCTTCATTCCATCTTCTCGGTACTGAAAACTGATCTTTTTGAACACGTACTAAAAGGTTGTCTTGTTTTTTTATCTGAACCTTTCATATTAGCTCCTTATCGTTCATAGACTAGACATATAGAGTCGATCAAGAACGAAGGAGCTGTGAATGGTGAAGAGGTTGAAAAAAGCAAAACATGTGATCTATCTGCTTATTGCGTTGTCGATGCTGGTCATTGCACTGCCGCGGATTTCCTTTGCTGGAGGAATGGACTGGGTTAATATTTTTGGCATCGTATGGGTGCTGTTCTCCTTATTAATCGTTGGTGCACATCTGCATTTTATTCTCGGTGTGGATGAAGAGAAGAAGCGTGCACTGGAAGCCGTTCGCCGGGCGAAGCTGCGGCAGTGGGAGATGAAACTGCTGGACAAGCAGGAGCGGAGCGAGTCTGTATAAGGTACAGTATGAGATCCAACATGGAAGACCGGAATCCCTTGGTACAAAGGGGCCCCGGTCTTTTTTGGTACATACAGAATTAGAGGTTAATGGGATGATTAAATTCAGATGGCGAACTTGCCTGTGAGAATGGGTAGGGGTGGGGTTATTTTCCTAAAGCCGTGTTATAATAGATACAGTATAGTACAGATGCATCTTCGGGGGTGGTACAGTTGGACGGACAGGAAGAGAACGTCACGAAGCATGAACAGTTACTTCAACATATTGAACAACTGAAGGTTGGCAGCAAAATATCAGTACGTGGACTTGCGCGGGAGCTGGGTGTAAGTGAAGGGACAGCGTATCGTGCGGTGAAAGAGGCGGAGAACTTCGGGCTGGTCGTGACCAAGGAACGAATTGGAACGGTGCGGATCGAGAAGAGACCTCGGGGCATGTCGGAACAGTTGACCTTTGCTGATGTTGTGACCATTGTGGAGGGCCATGTGCTGGGGGGTAACGAAGGTCTCGCCAAACCGCTGCACAAGTATGTGATTGGCGCGATGAAGGAACAGGCAATGGCCCGTTATATTGACGCTGGGAGTCTGCTGATTGTAGGTAACCGTGAAGATGCTCACTCGCTTGCCCTCGAACAGGGAGCGGGCGTGTTGATTACGGGTGGTTTTGGGACAAGTCGTGAAGTAAGAATTATGGCTGACGAGCTTGGGCTACCGATTATTTCATCCAGACATGATACATTCACGGTAGCTTCAATGATTAACCGTGCGATCTTCGACCGGCTGATTAAGAAAAAAATTATGCTTGTTGAGGATATCATTGGTCAGAAACCTCGCTTGCAGGTGCTGAAGGTGACCAGTTCAGCCGCAGATTTTCATATGTTGGTTTCAGAGACGGGTGAACATCGCTTCCCGGTCGTGGATGAATGGAACCGGGTCATCGGGATTGTGAGTCTGAAGGATGTCAGTGAGCTGAAAGAAGATCAAAGTATTGAGAAATGTGTGATACGCCGCCCGATTACGGCTTCATTGCAGACATCTCTTGCTTCTGCTGCCCAGATTATGACCTGGGAAGGCATCGATTTTCTGCCAATCGTGGATCGGAATCGCAAACTGATTGCGTCCGTCACACGCAAGGAAGTGCTTCAGGCCATGCGGGATGCACAGAAGCAGCCACAACTGGGAGAGACGTTTGATCATCTGATCTGGAACGGGTTTGCCGAGGAGCGTGGTGAACAGAACGAATTGTTATTTCACGGATTCATCATTCCTCAGATGGCAACGGATCTGGGTACGATCTCCGAAGGTGTTCTGTTGAATGTGATGACACAGGCTGGCCGGCGGGCAGCGTGGGATGTTACAGGGAACGACCATGTGGTGGATAATGTAACAACTTATTTTGTTCGACCGGTACAGATTGAGGATCAGATCCTGGTTCGACCGTTAATTCTGGAAACCAGTCGTCGAACGTGCAAAATGGACATTGTGGTTACCCGTGAAGGCAGTGTGGTATGCAAAGCGGTAATGACATTGCAGTCGATTGACCATGCCTAGCAGGGTACGTTGCCTCGGGTATAGACAAAGAGAGTACTCCCTGATCAAGAAGCTCTGCCGGGTTGCGCTGTCGCGCGGTTCTGGCTTCGCTTAATGAAGGGGAAGTACTCTCTTTTTGCAGTCACAACGATAGAGCTTCAACGAATCATGCAGATTGTCCGGAGGTTTTACCTGATCCATTACTGGACCGTTGTTGAAGCCGCGCATAATAACTGCGGTTACGTATTCCGGCAAATACATTGTACGCACCCATAATCAGAAATAGCGCTTCCACAATCACAGATAAAGTGGAGCCCGTGAAGACAAACATCAGGATCAGGGCAAGAACAACAAGCATGCCACCCATCCAGATATTTGTCCACGAACGGTACAGACCGGCGCTGGCAGCATCCGAACTTCTGTGTGAACGAATACTGTTCAACGCTGCAAAAACCATGGCAACAGCAAAGATGGCGATTAGAGCATATTTGAGTACATCAATGAACACAAAGACGCAGCTCCTTTTCTGGAAAGCATTTACTGCCCTTATTGTACCATGGAGAGATGCAGACAAGGGCAGTTTTTTGCTGTTACGCAGGAACGTGCATGCGAATCTGTACCCAAACTTGCAGTACGCCTTCCATAACCAGCATCGTTTTGACCTGAACGGTGTATTCCTTTTCCCTGACTGAGTACACTTTCTGATTCAGCATGATTCGCGTCATTTTGCTATACTCATCGATGTTGAATACATCTCTGCCCCGAAGCACCTCAAGTTCGTCTCCGAGCTTCTGTAACATCACTTTCAGAGAAGCCTCGTCTGGCCCCTTATCCGATTCTTCTGCACGGACTTTGATTTCCTTGATAACGGTTTGGCGTTTACTGTATTTTTTCAGCGTTTTGATATCCTCCTCATTCTGATGCAGCTGAAGCTGCAGCTCCTGATTGTTCAGCCACAACGCATTGTAACTCAGGTGAAATACGCCGTTGTAGACGACACATCCAGCGATCATTCCCAGAACAAACACAGCGGTCATTCGCATCAGCGGGCGGTAACGAGAAAATGGCGGAACTCTCATGAACGCTGTTCCTGTCTCATATTAGCTCCGGCCTCCGCCGCACACCCATTTCACTAACTCGGTTCCCATATGCGCGCCCATAAAAGCAGAGATCAGATACAGGATTTGTTTGACCGCCGGAGACAGGTTACCATCCAGAAAATTGCTCTCGATGACACGCATGGGATCTATTGTGCCGCCAACAGCGGCTGCGAGTGCCCATATCTTTATTTTTCCAGAAATATCGAGCATCGTCTGTGTCGGAGGCTGAAGAGAGATCACTGCTCCAATACCTCCGATCATCGCGCCGCCCAGCACGATTCCAAACGCAATAAAGAAATCAAGAATGGCTTTGGACAAAAATGTGCTCACTGGCAACACCCCTTTCAGACCTAGCAGCACACCTCCTGTCTTCGGTCTGTCACAGGGGGAGCGGCTTGTACTTCTATTGTATGGGCGTGCCCCCAAACGTTATGATAGAATGTCGATAAAAATGTATCGAGCGATTAAAGTTACTCACAGTCTGGCAGGGGAGATAAAGATATGAACTTGGAGACGAAATACGGATTGTTATTCAGAGACTGGACCATGGTGCTGAAAGATGCCGTGCAGGTCAGCTTGCTCGCAGGGGAAAAGTATAACTTCGGCACAGGTGTAGCTGTGAGGTCTGCTGCCGTGTCTGGCGTGGAGTTGGTTCTTGGAGTTAGCGGCGATGGAGAGGTTGAACTGGAAGAGGGCATCCACTCCATTCGTCCCCATGACTTGTTTCTAATCGAAAAAGGGCAGTCGACCTTTCTGGTCAACCGGGGTTCAACTCCACTGGTCTGTTATATCATTCAATGTCATAGGGTTCGGCTGACGCAGGAGCTGGCGCCCACGGAAGACCCATGGGACAAGCAGAATGATGAGGACGATCACGAGCTTGAGCCAAGCAGCTTCGTTGCTCTTCAACATGCTGCTGTGGAGGATATTAAGAAGATCGTGGAGGCATTTCAACATACTGACTTGCATGATCCGATGTGGTGTCATCTTCTTTTTCAACAATGGATATGTAAATTGGTCGAGCATATAAGAAGGGATGCTGAACCCGAAGTTCACTCGCAACAGCCCGATCAGGCTGTACAAAGAACGATTGACTACCTAGATGAACATTACGACGAACCTGTCACTGTCCAGCAACTGGCGCAGATGGCTAATGTCAGCCGCAAATGGTACACCGTAAGGTTCAGGGAAATCACGAATCAAAATCCAAGTGATTATATCACCGAATTACGCATGAAACGGGCCAAGGAGTTATTGAATCTTACTGGAGACAGTGTCTATGAGATTGCCCGTAAGGTCGGTTATGAAGATGAGCATTATTTCAGCCGAAGATTCAAGCAAAAAGTAGGACGTTCCCCCCGTCTGTATCTGCATAATCGTCGATATTTAGGAACCACGATGACTGCACCTGAGCTGTTATATACACTTGGGATGACTCCAATAGCTGCCCAAGCGCCGTTTTGTGAATTTCCGCATTACCTGAAAGAATCGTTCAAGCAAGTTCGCAAGTGGGAGAGAAGTCATGTACTCAACCTGGAAGAGATTCGGAGGATGAAACCCGATCTGATCATTGCGTCCGCATGGCAGGACAGCATGAATTATGAGCAACTTAACCGAATTGCAACAACGGTGCTTCTGCCTGAGCGCAGCAACTGGAGAGAGGAACTAAGAGATCTGGGAGAATTATTAGGAAAAAGCAAACAGGCGCTGCAAGTGATCAGCAATTTTGATGAGGGGCTGTACCAGGCAAGAGAACAGTTACAGACGCTTATTCCTGATGAGACTATCGTCTACATTCGTCTGACCCGTGAGGGAATAACGCTTTATGGGGAACAGTCTTCAAGGGGGAGTATGCTGTACCGGGAGCTGGATTTGAACATGCCCAAGGCATCTCTTTTTTCTGGGGAGGGAACGCTGGTTGCCGTTGAACATCTCGCTGAAATTCAGCCTGATCATATTCTGCTTCAGATGGAGGATGGGGTAGATGCCCGGCTTCATCTTTATGATCACCCGATGTGGGATCGGCTTCTGGCTGTGCAGAATCATCAGGTGTATGTGCTTAGCAATACGGAGTGGTATAATTTCTCGTTTTCCCCACTTGCCACTCAATATGCCATTCATGAGATGTTAGATCTTTTGAAGAGGAAGAGACTGATAAGACGTATGACCTGAACTTGCCGACTTCGCAAAAATCCAAATCGGGACGCCCAAATATCCATTCATTAATATCTGGGTGTGTATATAATGAGAATGAGAATCGTTATTATTTAAACACCGAAGGGGATAAACAGATGAAACATTCGAACAAATGGTTTGGATTAGGAATGATCCTTACCTTGCTACTGGCTACAGCTTGCGCGGGGACGAATGGAGAGAAGGCGGAACCCAATGCGGGAACCGAACCTCAGACACAAGCACAGCGCGTGGTTGCGACTTCGGTGACATATCCTGATTTTTTGTATGTTCTTGGTGTGACTCCTGTGGCTGCAGAGAACTATCATTCGGATTATCCGGATTATTTGGAAGGCAAATTCGACAGCGTGCCTAAGTTAGGTAATGGTTCCAACATGGAGGGCATTCTCGCAACCGATCCGGATATCATTATCGCGCCGAAATGGCGGGATGAGAAATTATATGACCAGTACGCCAAGATTGCCAAAACAGTTCTTCTTCCCGATAGGGACAATTGGCGGGATGAATTGAAGGATATGGGTGAGGCGCTGGGCAAGCAGAAGGAAGCGGAGCAGGCTATACAGGATTATGATAAGAAAATTGCGACTGCTCGCGATGAGCTAAAAGCTCTTGTAGGAGACGAGACGTTTATTTACTTAAGAATCATGCCCAAAGAAAGCTATGTTATGGGTGAACTGTCCAACAGAGGTATGGTGATTCATAAAGAGCTTGGATTGAAAACGGTAGCAGCCTATCCTAAAAATGAAGGGAGTGTGCCGGTCTCGCTGGAACTGCTTACCGAATATCAGGCTGATCACATCATTCTCCAAATTGATGGTGGCGATGACAACACGAATGCCCAGAAATTATACGATGAAATGAAAGAGAGTAACATCTGGAAAGGAATGAAGGCAGTCAAGGAAGATCAGGTATATCTGGTTGGGGACAAGGAGTGGATGAACTTTGGGTACTCATCCGTCGCTACTTTGAATGCAGTCGAGGATATTGTTTCTGTAATTAGGGAGAGAAATCACTAAGATGAAGAATACACAATCTAATTCGGTGGAGCGCGTTATTCGTGAGCGAAGAACAGTACGGTCATTCAGCAACAGACCCGTATCTGAGGATAAGCTGCTTGAATTGCTTGAGGCTGCGGTGTGGGCTCCGTATCATTCCAAACAAGAACCATGGCGCTTTATCGTTTTTATGAACGAGGGTCGTAAAATGTTCAGCAATGCTGTGCTATCGACATATACACCACAAGAACTCGAACAGTTTGGGCAGAGTGCAGCGAAGGACTATTGTGAAGACACGCCAGTGCATGTGTGCGTTGTGGTTCGACAGGGTACGGATCGTTGGAAAAATGAAGAGGCTTTGCTCGCAGCTGCTGGGCTGATTCAGAATTTGCAATTGCTCGCCTGGGAAGAACGCATCGGACTGGTATGGAAAACAAACGAATACAACCGGGAGGATACGTTTGCCGCGAAAATAGGCCTGAATTCCGGCGAACGGTTGGTGGGGACACTTCATCTTGGGTACCTTCGAGAAGATGCTGTTTCACGACCTGTAAGCAGAAAACCGGCAGAGCAACTCATTACCTGGATTCGTCATGAAGAGGGATAAGAAGGTTACACAGACTTGTAAAAAGAGACGTACAGATATTATGATATATCTGTTACCTCTCTTTTTTTTGTTCCCAGTCACACGTTTTTGCAAAGTTTAGCATACGTCTTTTATTTATAGATTTTCAATGGAATGTCTTTAGTGGGGAAAGGAAGAAAAAAACATGAGTTCTTTTGTGCATTTGCACGTTCACAGCGAATACAGTTTGCTGGACGGCGCTGCGCGTATTCCGGATCTCGTGAATAAGGCTGCAGATCTGGGAATGACGACACTTGCGCTGACCGACCATGGCGTGATGTATGGTGCAATTCCTTTCTATAAAGCCTGCGTTGAACGAGGCATCAAGCCAATTATAGGGTGCGAGGCATACATGACAGCAGGGTCCCGCAAAGAGCGGGGAAGCCGCAAGGATCAACCGATTCATCATTTGATTTTGTTAGCCAAAAATATGACGGGTTACCGTAATCTGATGAAATTGTGCTCGATTGGACATCTCGAAGGCTTTCATTACAAACCCCGTGTAGATATGGAAAGTCTGGCTGCCCATCACGAGGGCATTATCTGTCTAAGTGCGTGTCTTGGTGGTGAAGTACCACAACATTTACTGCATGGACGAGAAGAAGAGGCGAGACGTGCGGCGTTACGCTACAAAAATATTTTTGGTGACGACTTCTATCTGGAACTTCAGGATCACGGGCTGTCGGAGCAAAAAAGGGTGAATCCGCAGTTGATCAAACTGGCTGCCGAGCTGGAGATTCCGCTTGTAGCCACCAATGATGCACATTATCTGTCCGAAGAGGACGCGGAGCTTCAGGATGTACTGATCTGTATCGGAACAGGCAAGACCGTGGATGATGAGGCTCGGCTCCGAATTGGAACCAATCAGCTCTATCTGAAAAGTGAAGAAGAGATGGCTCGTTTGTTTCCTCATGTACCGGAAGCTCTGGCAAACACCGTCCGCATTGCGGATTCCTGTGAGTTGAAGCTGGAATTCGGCAAATCGATTTTGCCGGAATACAGACCGCTTCCTGAAGGACTCAGCCCTTCGGTGTATCTGCGTCAGCTGTGCGAAGAAGGAATGAAGGAGCGTTATGCGCAGTCCACACGTTGGACAGATGCAGAGCTTCGATCCGAACTCGAACAACGATTGGCGTATGAGCTGGGTATAATCGACAGCATGGGATTCTCGGATTATTTCCTGATTGTTTGGGATTTTATCGCCTATGCGCATAAACAAGGCATTGTTACTGGACCGGGCCGGGGCTCCTCGGCAGGTAGTCTGGTAGCGTACACTTTGCATATTACCGATGTTGATCCGATGAAATACAACCTGCTCTTCGAACGATTCCTAAATCCCGAGCGGATCTCTATGCCGGATATTGATATTGACTTCAGCGATGAGCGGCGGGATGAGGTCATTGATTATGTCGCGCATAAATATGGCAAAGCCCATGTCGCCCAGATCATTACGTTTGGAACGATGGCTGCCCGTGCAGCCGTACGTGATGTTGGGCGGGCCCTGAATGTGCCTTATGGCGAAGTGGACAAGGCTGCAAAGCTGATTCCGGCGCAACTTGGTATTAACATCGAGCGGGCTATGGAAGCTACACCTGAGCTGAAGGCGCTGTATGAAACGAAGCCTAAGACACGTGAGCTGTTGGATATGGCGATGAAGGTCGAGGGCATGCCACGTCATGCTTCGACCCATGCTGCGGGAGTGGTTATCTCCCGTGACCCGCTGACCGATGCGGTGCCACTTCAGGAGGGCAGTGAAGGGACAGCGTTAACCCAGTATTCCATGGAAAACCTGGAGTCTATTGGGCTGCTTAAGATGGACTTTCTTGGTTTGCGTACCCTCTCAATCATTGAGCGGTGTGTACGCTGGATTGGGGAACATGGAGAAATTCCGGATTTCCGCCTTATCCCCGATGATGATCCGTTAACGTACGAGATGCTTGGGCGAGGGGACACGATGGGCATATTCCAACTGGAATCTGCCGGGGTACGCCGTGTGCTGAAAGAGATGAAGCCAAGTAGTTTTGAAGATGTAATCTCTGTACTTGCCTTGTACCGTCCGGGTCCGATGGAGTTCATATCCAAATACATTCAGGGCAAGCATGGACAGATTGAAGTGGGTTACCCCCATGTGGATCTGGAGCCTATCCTGAAAGATACGTACGGGATCATCGTGTATCAGGAACAGATCATGCAGATAGCCTCCCGGATGGCGGGTTTCTCGCTGGGTGAGGCAGATTTGCTCCGCAGAGCGGTCTCCAAGAAGAAACGGGAAGTGCTGGATCTGGAGCGTGGACACTTTGTACAAGGCAGCCTGAAACAAGGGTATAGCGAAGAAGAGGCAGACCTGGTCTATGATATGATCGTCAAGTTTGCAAACTATGGCTTCCCGCGTGCTCATGCCGCGGCATATGGTGTGCTTGCGTTCCAGACGGCTTATCTGAAGGCGCATTATCCGGTTCATTTTATGGCATCCATGTTAACAGCCGTAATGGGCAGTCATCGGAAAGTGGCAGAGTACGTGGTGGAATGTCGGCGTATGGACATGGAGGTGCTTCCGCCGGATGTGAATGAGAGCGGTATTCTGTTTACACCTGTATTTGTGCCGTCCGGCAGCGCAGGAGCCGGGGATCAGAGCAATGCATCACAGCAGACTGCGGGAGCAGATGCAGAGAGTAACCCCGGAAGCCCTGCCGAAGAACATGCCACGAATGGTAACGGGAGTTCCTTCAGGGAAGATCGAGTTCATGAGCATGATGGGCATTCGGGACAAACCGAATATGGTGAAGCACCTCTACCGGATGATCCCGGTCCTGGACCGGAAGAGGACGGTGGTGGATATGAGTGGCAGGCAGCGACAACCATGCCTGAGGCATCCGACAACCGGAAGGAACCGGGATTGGTGACGGTTTCTTCAATGGATAATGGTAATGACGAAGGACAAGAGGCGTCTTCCTCGCGCGCGGAGCAAGAGGAGCTGTCCTCTGTGGAGAAGAACGTTGCAGTGTCTAATGATAATTCGGATGAGGAAAAATTAACGGGTGCAATACGATTTGGTCTGGCCGCTGTGAAAAATGTCGGTACCCAGGCAATGGAAAGCATTATGATCGTAAGGCAGGAGAGACCGTTCGACAGTTTGCTCGATTTTTGTCGTCGTGTGGATTTGCGTGTATGCAACAAACGTGTGATTGAATCGCTGATCCAGGCCGGAGCTTTTGACACATTACCTGGGCACCGGGCCCAATTGCTGGCGATGCTGGATGAGACTGTTGAAGCAGCGTTGAAATGGCGCAAGGAACGTGAGGATCTGCAGATTCAATTGTTCGACTTTGTTGAGACGCCAAACTGGGAGATTGAATATCCGGAAATTCCTCCGTATTCCTCAGGGCAGCAACTGGAGCTAGAGCGAGAGTTGTTAGGTTTGTATCTCTCTGGGCATCCTCTGGATGACTATGAAGATGTGCTGGAATCGAGTGGGGCTGACCGGATCATGGAGCTGACCGAGGCGGCAGACGACACGATGACCGTCGCCGCGGGTATGGTTGTGTCTGTGAAGTCGATCACGACGAAACAGGGCAAGGCTATGGCGTTCATGGAGCTGGAAGACCAGATTGAACGCTGTGAAGTGGTTCTCTTTCCAGAGGTATGGCGGCGTAGCCAGCAACATGTCGGGAAAGGTGAACTGCTCGTCGTGCGTGCCAAAGTGCAGCAACAGGACGAAGGGTTTAAGCTGCTGGCTGAGGAAGTGGTGCCGTTGTCACCGGCGGCACTGGAGCAGCAGCTGCGCAACCGTGACCGGCGCGTCAAGCCCGGCAGCGGCAGCTCTTCGCGTCCGGCGCAGGCGGCTTCGCCGCGGCGACCAGCGGGCGCAGGAGCCGAAGCGCAGCGCAGTAGCGCAGGCGGGGATGCTTCCGCTGTGCGTAGCAGCGGGAGCCAAGGCTCGGCAGCGACGCGCAGCGATGCGGCGGCTTCCCGGCCTGGCGGTGCCGCTGAGGCGGCAGGCAGCCCGGAGCAGAGCCGTGAACCGCGGGCTGTGGAGCAGCGGGTGTTCGTGAAGATTGCCCCGCATGCGGAGAAGCCGGAGCTTCTGGCACGTCTGAAGCAGTTGCTTCAGGAGCATCCCGGACCTGTGGCGACAGTGCTCTTCTATGAGCAACAGCAGAAGCTGCTTGCGCTGAGTGATGCCTACCGGATTAAGCCATCACCAACCTTGTTCTCCGAGATGGAGAAAATGCTGGGTGAAGGCACGGTCAAAATTAAATAAGAGGCTGTCCCGTAAGTGATAGCACTTATCCATAGTATGAAACCTGTTTGGCTCAATGCTGAACAGGTTTTTTTTGATTATTTTGGTGCGAGCTCGGTTCCCTGACGACAGGGTTTAAACAAACAAATTGCAGACTTGTTATAGGCCAGCTACAGACCAGAGCGGAATGTACAATCCTGAAACAGGTTTAGGCTGCGACTGGTCTTAACCATCCGCACATTTTATGAACATTTTAACAGGTTGCTGCATACACTTGAGAACACCGAAGGACCTCGTGGTCCTCGGGGGATTGATGCGGGAGGTCGAGATATGTCATATGAAATCGTAGAAGCCATGCTGGCCCGGCGGGGTGTACGGATTGATGCAATCGCAGCAATTGTATACCGTCTGCAAAAAGGGTACCACCCCGAACTGACCTTGGACGACTGTGTAACCAGCGTGAAATCCGTTCTGCAGAAACGAGAGGTGCAATATACGCTCTATACGGGTATTGCTCTCGACGAACTTGCGGAGAAAAAACTCTTGCCCCAACCGTTACAGGCTATTATGGAAGCGGATGAATCCCTGTATGGAGTGGACGAGACTCTGGCCCTCGGCATTACTCATGTGTATGGTATGATTGGTTTAACCAGCTTTGGTTACCTGGATAAAGAAAAAATAGGTGTAATTCATGATTTGAACGAACACACAACAGCCATTCATGTCTTTTTGGATGATCTGGTCGCAGGGGTGGCTGCTGCGGCTTCTGCCCGGATTGCACACAAAAATATTAAAGCCAAAAAATACCCCTCAGACCTTTAACCCCCTGTATTCCCATGCTTGTGTGTTATGGTCAATCTAATGGCTCATATGAAGGTCTTCAAGGGCGGCTGACGCTGCCCTGATAAGCTTGCGGCTGCTTATGGAAGAGGTATGAACAAGAAGATTTCGTCAACCATATGAGTTATTCGTGGGGGACTAATGTCCCTCATGATCCCAAATTCTCCCCAAAGGTCCCGAACCCTTTCTTGCAGAAAAAAAGTGAGGTATGTTATCATTAGTCCAATATACGGGCTCTGAACATTAGCTTAGGGGGCGGACAAGGCATGTGGACGGTGATTTACATTGCACCGACAGCAAAGGTTGCGGACAAGATCAAGACCAAGCTTTCGGAAGAAGGTTTTCTGGTACAGACCCGTCCCATCAGTTTATCCAAGCAGCAATTTGAGATTCGCGTCCCTTCTGGGGAATTGGAAGAGGTCCAGGAAGTGTTGAATTCCATTCTGCATTCCTGATTTGTTCGACATCAACGTGCCTTGGCAGATGAAGAAGTACCATCGGTACATAAGGGACTAATCGCGTAAGCGGAGAGAGGAATCGACTTGCATGTATTGTATGCTGCTGTCCTTCCTTCTTTTTTTGTTAGGACAAGGACCGACCTGGTTGCTCCCGGAGACCCTACCAAGATAGATTCAAACATCGGCGCAACAATCTTTCGGTTTTTGCAGGTAACATCAATCGTGCTGACAGAAGCCGGTGATCCTTGCCCTGTACCGGCGGATTTTTTTGTTGTGAATGCTGGACAAGGCCCATGGCAGCGTGTGGGTCGTAAGCGGTTTACCGTAACACGCGGATGAAGCTGCCACAAGCAGCGCTCTGCAGGTTGCGGCCATCAAATCAACGGCTGGAGAGGTGTAGTTGTGTTCAAAGATATATTCCAGAAGAAACGGAAGTACGCTACCATACCTTCCGAGCGTGCACT
This sequence comes from Paenibacillus sp. 10L310, assembly GCF_056395745.1. Classification (NCBI taxonomy): domain Bacteria; kingdom Bacillati; phylum Bacillota; class Bacilli; order Caryophanales; family Paenibacillaceae; genus Paenibacillus; species Paenibacillus sp. 10L310. The sequence continues at coordinate 650,877 of NZ_JBFTKC010000001.1, forward strand.
TCCCGGCGAAGGCCAGGAAGTCCTAGAACGCCCAAAACGTGAAATACCTGAAGGGCTTATGAACAAGTGCAGCAAATGCGGCACCATTCAATATAGCAAGGAATTGGAGAAAAATCTGAAAGTATGTCCTGCCTGCGGTTACCATATGCGTCTTAACGCTATGGAGCGCATTGCTATGGTACTTGATGATCAAGGATTTGTTGAGTTTGATGCTGATATGATATCGGTTGATCCACTTGGCTTTCCTGGATATAGCAACAAATTGGAACAACAGCGTCTGAAATCGGGCCTGAAGGAAGCGGTAATTACAGGGGAAGGAACCATTGATGGCCTGCCTGTAGTTGTTGCTGTCATGAGCTTTGATTTCTTCACAGGCAGCATGGGTTCTGTTGTAGGGGAGAAAATTACCCGTGCCATTGAGCATGCCACAGAGAAACGGTTACCATTGATTATTTTCTCAACATCAGGTGGTGCCCGGATGCAAGAGAGTATTCTTAGCCTCATGCAAATGGCTAAAACAAGCGCAGCTTTATCCCGTTTAGATGAACAGGGCGGGCTGTACATTTCGGTCATTACGGACCCAACGACAGGTGGAGTCTCGGCAAGTTTTGCGAGCTTGGGCGATATTAACATTGCCGAACCTGGCGCTGTATTTGGTTTTGCCGGCAGAATCGTTATCGAACAGACGATCCGTCAGAAGTTACCTGATGATTTCCAGACGGCTGAATTTAATATGCAACATGGTCAGTTGGACATGGTTGTGCACCGGAAAGAGCTTCGGGCCACTCTTGGCAAGCTTCTGGATATGCATAGTGAAAAAGGAGGGGTCTAAATGGCGGGTGAGTTGCCATATGAAGCGCCTCTGGTTGAGATGCGCAAAAAGATTGATGAACTCGTACAGTTTGGACAGGAAAAAGGGATCGACTTCACGGACGAGATTGCCCGCCTGGAAGAACGTTACCATAGACTTGAAGAAGAGATCTACACTGGCATAACAGCAGCTCAGAAGATGCATCTGGCCCGTCATCAGCAGCGCCCAACGGCGCTGGATCTGATCCAGCTGATATTTACAGACTTCATTGAGCTGCACGGTGATCGCATGTTCGGAGACGATCTTGCGGTTGTTGGCGGACTTGCCAAGTTGAATGGAAAGACAGTAACGGTAATCGGACAACAGCGGGGGAAAGACACGAAGGATAATATCGCCCGCTTTTTCGGTAGCGCTCATCCAGAAGGTTTCCGAAAAGGACTGCGTCTGATGAAACAAGCGAACAAATTTGGCCGTCCTATTATTACGTTTATTGATACTAAAGGGGCGTATCCGGGTAATACTGCAGAAGAGAGAGGTCAATCGGAAGCGATTGCTCGCAACCTGATGGAAATGGCGAAGCTATCGGTTCCTGTTATTGTTGTGGTCATCGGCGAAGGTGGAAGCGGCGGTGCCCTCGCTATGGCTGTGGGTAATCGTGTGTTGATGCTGGAACATGCGATCTATTCTGCAATCTCTCCGAACGGCGCTGCTTCGATTCTCTGGAAGGATGCATCCAAGGCAGATCAGGCGGCTGAAGCAATGAAAATAACAGCCAAAGACCTGCTGGAGATGGAAGTCATTGAAGAGATTGTCCCTGAGCCACGCGGCGGTGCTCATCGGGATTATGAAGCGTCTGCTGCTTTCATCAGTGAAGCGTTGGTCCGTCATCTCGACGATATGAAGGGTTGGAGCGGGGATCAACTGAAACAGGATCGTTATGAGAAATTCCGTAAAATTGGATCGGTCACGTTTGAACCTCAAGCATCCATTGAAGCCCCTCAAGAGCTTGTAAAAGTCGATGTTGCGAGTAATTTGTCGGGAAATGCTGAATAATGTGACGAATTTCCTATACAAATGAGCAAAAGTATAGTAAATTTAATAGTTGGAAAAAGAAAAATAGATAAAGAGTAATACCTTTAAAATCGGAGGAAACCCAAAATGCGTAAAACGAAAATTGTATGTACCATCGGTCCATCCAGTGAATCTCTGGAGAACACCAAAAAATTGATTATGGCCGGTATGAATGTGGCCCGTCTGAACTTCTCCCACGGTGATTTCGATGAGCACGGCGGACGGATCATTGCGATTCGCCAAGCATGCGAAGAATTGAACAAAACAGTAGCGATCCTGCTGGACACCAAAGGACCGGAAATTCGGACAGGTAAACTCGAAGTTGAACCGATCGAATTGGTTCAAGACGAGTACATCACTTTGACAACAGAAGAAATTCTGGGAACCAAAGAACGTCTTTCCATTACGTATACAGATCTTCCGAATGATGTTGAACCGGGATCTACAATTCTGATCGACGACGGTCTGATCGGACTGACTGTGGTGGAAGTGCAAGGCACCGAGATCAAATGCCGTATCGTTAACGGCGGATCGATCAAAAGCAAAAAAGGTGTTAACGTTCCGGGCGTTGCCATTTCTCTACCGGGTATCACCGAAAAAGACGCTAACGATATCGTATTTGGTATCGAACAAGGTGTCGATTTCATCGCGGCTTCTTTTGTACGTAAAGCAAGTGACGTACTTGAGATTCGTGAATTGCTTGAAAAACACAATGCTGGACATATCCAAATCATCTCCAAAATCGAAAACCAACAAGGTGTCGATAACCTCGACGAAATCCTTGAAGTGTCTGACGGCCTGATGGTTGCTCGTGGAGACCTGGGTGTTGAGATTCCTGCGGAAGAAGTACCATTGGTACAAAAACGCATGATCCAAAAATGTAACGTTGCAGGTAAACCGGTTATCACAGCTACACAAATGCTGGATTCCATGCAGCGTAACCCGCGTCCAACACGTGCGGAAGCAAGTGACGTGGCGAATGCAATCTTCGACGGTACGGACGCAATCATGTTGTCCGGTGAGACAGCTGCGGGTAAATACCCAGTTGAATCTGTTCTGACCATGTCCCGTATTGCTGAAAAAGCAGAATCTGCTCTGCCATACCAAGAGTTGTACCTGAAACAACGTGTTGCTCAACAAACAACAGTTACAGAAGCAATCAGCCAATCGGTTGCTCTTCAAGCTCAAGATTTGAACGCAAAAGCGATCATTACTTCGACTGAATCAGGACATACTGCACGCATGATTTCCAAGTATCGTCCAGAATCTCCAATCATCGCTGTGACAACGGAAGACAGAACTTCCCGTCGTTTGGCTCTGGCTTGGGGTGTAACTCCTGTCAAAGGAAGACTGGTTGATTCCACGGATGCTTTGTTCGAGAATGCAATTGAAGGCGGCGTAAAATCCGGACTTGTTAAAGAAGGAGACCTGGTTGTGATCACAGCAGGTGTACCTTTGGGTCGTTCCGGTTCTACCAACCTGATTAAAGTAAGCCAAATTCCAAACAACGCTTAATAGCGTCTTGGATGGAGAAGTAACAGGAAAGAAGCAATGGGGCTTTATTGTCCCGTTGCTTTTTTTCCATCTTATTGACACTTTACAACGAGGTAACACGTATGAATGATAGAACGAAGGAGGCCGATAACGTGCGAGAACAGAGCAATGGTAACTGGTATGCGGCACGTCTTCGTGTACGCTATCAAGAAAGTGACCAGATGGGCGTGGTCTACCACGCGAACTATTTGAATTGGTTTGAAATCGGTCGAACTGAGATGATTCGCCAAATGGGGTATACATATCGTAAAATGGAGGAACAGGGGTTACTGCTTCCCGTAACCGGACTGGATGTGAAGTATCACAAGCCTGCCCGATATGATGATGAGATTATCATTTTCACCCGTATTGCTGCATTTAGTGGTCTGCGACTGAATTATGAGTATGACGTAAGACGCATGTCTGAAGAACCTGATGAGCATATGGCGATTGGAGAACGGGTATGGTCAACTGATGAATCACTCCCCGGTGAACGGCTAGTTACAGGTTCTACACAGCATGTATGGGTGAATGGGGACTGGAAGCCAGTTCGGCTGGATAAGGCAGCCTCTGAGTTATACAGCGCGCTTGAAAAGGTGTGGCTTTCGGGAAAGGGGTAATACGTCAATGCGAAAATGGATGTGGGCTTTACTCTTAATCATTCCGGTGATTGAATTATTTGGTTTTGTTCTGATGAGTGACTGGATCGGAGCCGGAAAGACATTGCTTCTCATGATTCTCACGTCCTTGATTGGTATAGCAATGTTGCAGTTTGAAGGGCGAAAGGTACTTGTGGACGCCAAATCCGAGATGGAGCGTGGCAAGGTACCTGGAAGAAAAATGGTCGATGGTCTTTTTATTTTTGTCGGTGGTTTCTTGCTTTTGATTCCAGGCTTTGTAACGGATCTGATCGGGTTCACACTGGTATTTCCATTAACACGTCCGGTGTACCGTCTGTTCTTCCTGGGGTGGCTGGAGAAAAAAATGAAAAGTGGCAAAATTACGTTTTATCGTCGTCCGAAATGAAACACCAGTTGTTATGCAAAATGGAAAAGGCTCCGCTCAGCAGATGATTTCTGTTGAACGAAGCCTTTTTCTATTTTCCTGGGTGCTCATAAGATGATGCCTCATCGGACACGACCGTTGATGATATACGTTCTAAGGTCGCGTAATACGTTGGCCCGATTGAACGCATCCAGAATCACGAGACTGACAGGGCCAATAATCAAGCCCAGAACACCGAACAACTTCAAACCCACAAACATGCCAACCAGCGTGGCGAGTGGGTCGAGCCCTACACTGCTTGCAAGTACCTTCGGTTCAATAATCTGACGGGCGATCAATAAGATCAAATAGATAATACTAATCCCAATGCCCAGATACAGATCCCCATTCATAAAGAGGTACGCTGCCCAAGGCACCATGATAAGGCCAACACCCAGATAAGGAAGCAGATCGACCAAACCAATCATCAGAGCGATGGTGAAGGCTGAATTGACTTGCAATATAAGCAGTCCAATCATGACGAATAGTGCTGTAATCGAGATCATGATCAATTGTGCTCTTGCGTATCCGAACAGTGCCTTCTTAAGGTCGGTCCAGATGTCGGATATCGGCTTGCGAATGGAAGAGGGTACCCATCCCGATACGGTGATGTTGTGCCTGGTCCAGCTTTTGCTAATGAAGAATGTAGACAACAGAACAACGATTAATACCGCGCCCATGTTCGGCAGGGAAGTCAGCAGACTCAGAATCATGTTGAAAAATCCGGTGACCAGATCTGTGACGGCTGTACCTACCGTTTCAGTTGTTTTACTAATATTGCTGTTGATGGTTTCCTGGTAGTTGGGATTTTCCTTGTAAAATTCATTGATCTGCGCAGTCAAACTTTGAATGGTGTCATTCTGGGTCCAGCGCACAAACGTGTCCTTGATTTCATCAACATGAAGATCAAAGCTTGTCGTAAGTGAAATGACTTCTTTTACCATGCGGGTAATCGCCGCAGACAGCACCACCGCAATGGCTCCAAAATAAAGGATCAATGAAAGAGTCACAGCCAGCCAGCGCGGGAATCGTGCTCGATGCTGAAGCAGTTTCACTAAAGGATTCATGGCATAGGCGATAATCCAAGCAATCGCAAAAGGGTACAAAAGCGGGAACAGCAAGTATATGGCAACGGCGATCAGAACTGCCGCAATGATAACCCATAAGCCACGGAGCAGGCGTTTCATTATTATTCTATCCAAGCATCAACTCTCCTTATTTCAATTAAGCCGACCTATGTATGATCCATGAAGCAGTATTAGAAATAGATGGCTATCTTAATTAATATAGAGCATTTACAAGGTTTTGAAACGCCGGGATGTTACCAGATCTTGTTCAAAAGCGGATTTTTGAACAAGATCTACGGGATTCTTTCTTTTGCCTAGAGTATGCCTTAGTATTACAGAATATAGCAATAGAAAGTTCTCATACGACAGGATTGGTTAAAAAACATTAAATGTCAACCTTGTTTTTGTAAAGGCTTTCAAAAATGCTTTATCGGACCGATAAAGAAGTTTGATGTGCGAATGAACTCTCATCATGTTCACATAAACGACAAAATCCAGTATGATGTTATAAGTAAATACCGATTGACAGATAGGAAAACCGTAGTTTGAAATATTTGTTAATTTTAAAATGAAAATGTTTACAAAAAGAGAATAGGTGCATTTTGGCACTTATATGACACTCTGGAATGGTTCCTGATTTCGCTTATTAAAGGAGAGATGTAATATGACAGCTACCAAAGGTCTGGAAGGCATCGTTGCGACAACCTCTTCGATCAGTTCTATTGTAGACGGTGTGCTCACATACCGTGGTTACGATATCGACGATTTGGCTGAACATGCCAGCTTTGAAGAAGTTGCCTATTTGTTGTGGTTTGGTAAATTGCCAACAACGGATGAACTGAAATCCCTTCGTAAAAGCCTGAGCGATTACGCGCCGATTCCGAGCGAGTTGATTGCACAAATCCAATTGTATCCGAAAAACGTCAGTACCATGGCAGCACTTCGTTCCGCTGTCTCTGCACTTGCACTGTACGACGAGCAAGCGGATGAGATGACAACGGAAGCGAATGAGAACAAAGCGGTTAAGTTGCAAGCACAGTTGCCAACGATTGTGGCAGCCATCGCCCGTATCCGTCAGGGCAAAGAACCTGTGGCACCAAAAGAAGGCGCTTCCATCGCAGAGAACTTTTTATATATGATGACTGGTGAAGAACCATCCGAGACCGCAGTGAAAGCATTGGATCAAGCCCTTGTCCTGCATGCGGATCACGAGTTAAACGCTTCGACATTTGCAGCCCGTGTAACGGTTGCGACGCTGTCAGATATCTATTCCGGTGTAACTTCCGCCATTGGCGCACTGAAGGGACCACTGCATGGCGGTGCTAATGAAGCCGTTATGAAAATGTTGAATGAGATCGGTACGCCTGATCGTCTTGAAGCGGCAATTCAGGAAAAACTGAATAATCGTGAAAAGATCATGGGTTTTGGACATCGTGTGTACAAAAACGGTGATCCACGCGCCAAACATCTACAGAAGATGTCCAAGGAACTTGGCGAGATGAACAATGATACGCGTTTGTATGATATGTCTGTGAAGATCGAGGAACTGGTAACAGGACAAAAAGGACTGAAGCCTAACGTAGACTTCTATTCTGCTTCTGTATATACCCAACTGGAGATCGAACAGGAATTGTTCACTCCGATCTTTGCCATCAGCCGGGTGTCTGGATGGACAGCGCATATTCTGGAACAGCTTGCGGACAATCGCATCATTCGTCCACGTGCGGAGTACACTGGCCCTACAGAACAGAAATACGTTTCTATTGAACTTCGCTAATAGCCGCAAAAACAGTATAATAATATGGACGAGGTGAAGGGTTGGAAAGCAGAGGCTTTACTGGCTTAAGCTCTCAGGACCCTTCTCTCAACAAGACTAGTGGTATGATGAATACTGCATATACGAAACTTAGGAGGAATTTTAACTATGAAATTAGAAAAATTTGCTCACCCAACTGAAGGCGAAAAAATCCAAATTGATAACGGTACACTTCAAGTACCTAGTAATCCAATCATTCCATTTATCGAAGGTGACGGTACAGGCCGTGATATCTGGAAAGCTTCCAAACGTGTATTGGATGCAGCTGTTGAAAAAGCTTATGATGGCAACAAAAAAATCGCATGGTATGAAGTGTTTGCTGGACAAAAAGCATTCGATACATACGGTGAGTGGTTGCCAAATGATACACTGGAAGCCATTCGTGAGTATATCGTAGCGATCAAAGGACCATTGACTACGCCAATCGGTGGTGGTATTCGTTCCCTGAACGTAGCCCTGCGTCAAGAGCTTGACCTGTACACATGCCTGCGTCCTGTTCGTTATTTCGACGGTGTACCTTCTCCGGTTAAACGTCCTGAGTTGGTAGACATGGTCATTTTCCGTGAGAATACGGAAGATATCTATGCAGGAATCGAGTATGCTGAAGGTTCTGAAGAAGTGAAAAAAGTGATCCAGTTCCTTCAACAGGAGATGGGTGCTAACAAAATCCGTTTCCCTGAGACTTCCGGTATTGGTATCAAACCAGTTTCTTCCGAAGGTTCGAAACGTCTGGTACGTGCAGCAGTGCAGTATGCAATTGACCATAACCGTAAGACGGTTACACTGGTACACAAAGGTAATATCATGAAATTCACAGAAGGTGCCTTCAAAAACTGGGGATATGAAGTGGCTGAAGAAGAGTTCGCTGACAAAGTATTCACATGGGCACAATACGACATCATCAAAGAAAACGAAGGTACAGATGCAGCGAATGCAGCACAAAAAGCTGCTGAAGATGCTGGTAAAATCATCGTAAAAGATGCGATTGCCGATATCGCTCTGCAACAAGTATTGACTCGTCCAGGCGAATTTGATGTTATCGCAACATTGAACCTGAACGGTGACTATCTGTCCGATGCACTTGCAGCGCAAGTTGGCGGAATTGGTATCGCTCCTGGAGCGAACATCAACTACGTAACAGGACATGCTATCTTCGAAGCAACTCACGGTACTGCACCTAAATACGCGGACAAAGATGTCGTGAACCCTGGTTCCGTTATTCTGTCCGGAGTAATGTTGCTTGAGCACTTGGGATGGCAAGAAGCAGCTAACCTGATCTACAAAGGTATGGAAACATCCATTAACAATAAAACAGTAACGTATGACTTTGCACGTCTGATGGACGGCGCTACTGAAGTGAAATGTTCTGAATTCGCGGATCAAATCATTAAAAACCTGTAAGGGGAGATGTGAATCTTGACTATTCAGCGCAAAAAAATCACAGTAGTCGGCGCCGGTTTTACCGGTGCTACGACCGCATTAATGCTTGCCCAAAAAGAACTCGGGGATGTTGTGCTGGTTGATATTCCTCAACTGGAGAACCCGACGAAGGGGAAAGCACTCGATATGATGGAAGCAAGTCCTGTTCAAGGATTTGACAGTCATATCGTCGGTACTTCCAACTACGAAGATACTGCAGGTTCTGAGATTGTAATCATCACCGCTGGTATCGCCCGTAAACCGGGTATGAGCCGCGACGATCTGGTCAATACGAATGCGGGTATCGTGAAGTCCGTTTGTGAAAATGTGAAAAAATATTGCCCTGATTCCATCGTCATTATTCTAAGCAACCCGGTGGATGCGATGACTTATGCAGCTTATCAGACCCTTGGTTTTCCTAAAAACCGTGTTATCGGTCAGTCAGGTGTTCTGGATACAGCACGTTATTGTACCTTCATTGCGCAAGAGTTGAATGTATCTGTTGAAGATGTTCGTGGATTCGTTCTTGGCGGCCACGGAGACGACATGGTGCCACTCGTTCGTTATTCGAGTGTAGGTGGTATTCCGATCGATACGTTGATTCCGGCAGACCGCATTGAGTCCATTGTTCAACGCACACGTGTTGGCGGAGGCGAGATTGTGAATTTGCTGGGTAACGGCAGTGCCTATTATGCACCAGCAGCTTCGCTTGTTCAGATGACCGAAGCGATTTTGAAGGACAAGAAACGTATCATTCCAGTGATCGCTTATCTTGAAGGTGAATATGGCTATAATGATCTGTTCCTCGGTGTACCAACCATTTTGGGTGGTAATGGCATTGAGAAAATATTCGAACTTGACCTGACAGCGGAAGAAAAAGCAGGATTGGACAAATCTGCTGATTCGGTTCGCAACGTCATTTCGGTAGTAAACCTGTAAGTTTGAAAACTTTTTGAACAGAAGCTAAAAGAAAACCTCCGGTAAACCCGGAGGTTTTCTTTTCTTTGGATAAGTTCCCCAGTATAATGGGATGTGATGTATAGCACACCGAAAATGTTGAGGAGGATGAAAATTTTGACAATGATTATGTATTTGCTCCATATTGTTGGAGCACTGGCGATGGGATTCTATTTGATTCTGCCATTTGTGGTCGGTAAAATCCGTACTTTGAATGCCGCAGCACAAGAGGGAGCCTTTGCATCACTTCGTTCTTTGAACAAAGTCGCGCAGTATGGACTTGTAATCCAACTTCTTACTGGTGGTTACCTGATGACCAAAGGTGAGTATTCTCATGTCTGGATGGCTGTCGTTGTTGTTCTGCTCTTGGCTATTGCGGCTATTGGAGGAATTATGGGTAAACCGCTGCGACTCGCTGCAGAAGGTGTGAAAAACAAACGTGATGTGGGTCCTGAGCAAAGCAAGATCCGTATGTTCAGTACACTTCTGGCTGTATTCTTGCTAATCATGGTGTACCTGATGGTGAATAATCAGGTGATCTAAATGCGTTGCGGACGGTTAATCCACCTTATGAAGATGTATTGTTAGTTGTTGGTTAAGCGTTTGCAGACGTACTTAGGACAAGCCGGATGAGATGTAAGATGGTGTTTCGTTGAAACAAACAAAAAATAGACAGCCTCATTGGCTGTCTATTTTTTGTTATTACCAAGATGAAATCAGCAGTACTCGGTTTATTTTGAACTGGAACTAGAGGGAATCACTACCATACATAACAGCATGCATATTCCATCAGACGCGATCTACATTGGTTAGGTTGTACTCACAGTGTACGCACGCACTGCATTTCGACCATTACGCTTGGATTCGTACAAGGCTGTATCAGCGTCGCGTAACAAGGACTCCAGCGAATCTGACCCTCCATTGTACTGGGCAATACCAAAGCTTGAGGTCAGCGTAATAGGCACTCCCTTAACATCCAGGGGGTCATTCAATAAGACAACTCTCAGTTGTTCGGCAAGTTTCTCGGCTTCTTGAAGCGAGGTATTCGGAAGAGCGATGACAAACTCTTCGCCTCCATATCGGGCAAACAACATCTCAGGGCTTAAATATCGATTACAAACAGAGACCACATGAATGATGGCCTGATCGCCAACATCATGCCCGTATGTATCGTTGATGCGTTTAAAGTAATCAATATCAAATAAAATGAATGAAACAGGTTGCGGGTTAAGCTGAGCTTCACTCAAAATCTCTCGACCTCTATGCAAAAATTGAGTGCGATTATAGATTTTGGTCAGACCATCAAAATAAGCCAACTGTTTCAGCTGTTCTTGCAAGAAGCGTTGTTCCGTTATATCAATTAACATAATTAGACTGCCCACAGTCTGTGCATCCTTGTTATATACGTAAGATGTCCTGACCTGATAACAGACGGTCTCTCCGTTTAACTGCCAGTACAGATCAGTTTGCAATCCTTCTCTTCCGTATTCAACGGGAAATGTCTTTCCAGCAAGATTAAGCCAGATATCATCCAAGGGTTGGCCAATCATGGTTGTATTAAGCTCTGGCAACATGTCACGCAGAGATCTGTTGTAATCGACCAGTCGATTGAAACTATCCAGTACAATTACACCTTCACGCATGCTCTCGAAAATACTGTCTTTGGCGATGGGTACGATGGTCAGTAGACGTGAGGATAGAATGGCCCAGATATACATAGCAGATGTGATACACATGAGCACGGGGACGGGGTCCATCCCTCCGGGGGTCAAACCAAGCAAATACAGAAAAGCTGCGACCATAGGAATAATCTGTGAAGTAATGAGAGTAAGTAATTGACGACGATACATCTTCTTGGTGTGTCTCCATTGTCCAATCAGAATAAGGCAGGCACATAACAGACAGGAGAAGGTGAATGCACCATGTACAACATACCATTGACCCACTGCGATATCCATCAGAGGAACGGGACTATCTTCTCTTAGCCATACTTTTTTATAAAATAGATGATGAAAGTCATTGGTTGCAACCATACCTAGGGTAATGGAAGGGATTACAAACAGCGCGGCAGTTACCTTTTTGGATAACGTTTTTCCTGTGTACTTTATCATCAACATGAGGCCAAGAGATGCGGAGAAGGGCATGCCTATATACTCCACGGTGGTCCAAAACATCATCTGTTCCAGCGTGTTGCTGGCTAGCTCAATCGCATAACCAAAAGTATATATGGAGAGTGCTGCTGTGTAGAGAATGAATATTTTGGAACTGGGAATCTCGGATCTTCTGAAATAGGTATATAAACACAAAAAGACATTCAGCACGGCTGAAGTAGCGACGAGTGTTATATATGAATTAATATGCGATTCCATTGTCAGGTCTCCATGTTAGGTTAGAATGATTAAACCAATAAAGATGAGAGTTAAAGCACATCAGTATACTGTACATTGTACATCAGCCCAAGCAGCATAGGAATACACTTTGTATCATGAAACAGTCTAATTTCGAATAAATTTCGAATTTTTGGCCAAACAGGCATTGAAGCAAATTGGTTGTTTGATATCTAAAGAGAGTGGTAAATAACGATTAGAGACAGCACGCTGAGGCTTAAGTTGCTGTTCATCGCAGAAGAATAATCTGAACTGTTCATGCCATCCTACAGAATGAGACTTTTTCAGAGAACGAAAGACAAGGAAGTATACAGTTAGGGTCCATGTCTTCTGTAATCCAAACATGTTCACATTTTGAGAGGAGAATGTTAGATGTCAACCAACACACAACAAAATCAAAAAACAATGCCAGCACAGCATCAGGATCAACGCCCCGGTATTGAATCGGAGATGCATCCCAGACCGGAATTTGAGAAGCCTGAATACAAGGCAGCAGGTAAACTGACGGGTAAGGTGGCCCTTATTACAGGGGGTGACAGCGGAATTGGACGTGCTGTTGCTGTTACCTATGCCAAGGAAGGCGCGGATGTCGCCATTGTATACCTGAGCGAGCACGAAGATGCCAAGGAAACGAAGCGTCAGGTCGAACAAGAAGGACGCAAGTGCATCTTGATTGCAGGTGACATTGGTGATGATGCCTTTGCGAAGAAGTCGGTTCAGCAGACAGTAGATGAACTGGGCAAACTGGACATTGTCGTGAATAACGCAGCAGAACAGCATCCACAGCAGAATCTGGAGGATATTACGCCAGAACAGTTGGAGCGTACATTCCGTACCAATATTTTTGGCATGTTCTATGTGACGCAAGCAGCCCTGCCACATCTGAAGAAGGGCAGTACGATTATAAATACAACCTCTATCACAGCTTATCGCGGAAGCCCAACCCTGCTTGACTATTCATCTACCAAAGGAGCAATCACTTCGTTCACTCGTTCATTATCGATGAATGTGATTGAGAAGGGAATTCGTGTCAATGCCGTTGCACCAGGGCCGATCTGGACACCACTCATTCCATCCACATTTGATGAGAAAAAAGTAAGTGAGTTCGGCGCAACGCAGCCAATGAAGCGGCCAGGACAACCGGATGAACTGGCTCCCGCTTACGTATACCTTGCTTCGGATGACTCTTCGTATGTAAGCGGACAGGTGATGCATGTGAATGGTGGCGAAGTGGTGAACGGATAATACGTTAAGAACGTTTAGATTCAGGATAAGATTGATTATATAGAGAGGCGTATCGCTTTCAGCATGGCTGAGCGGTGCGTCTTTTTTATATCAGGTGAATATGTATGTCAAAGATGCGGATATCACCTGTTTACAAAAGTCGGCATCTCTGTTGATACAACTATGATATTTTATTATTAGCCTTGTCTCACTGCAGTTGATAGCGTATTGCAAAGTACTGACTGAAAAGATTGGGAGTCCCCTAATCTGTGATATGATAGATCGAGCAATTATACTCGGAGGGACAAGTCATATGAAAATGAGCAAACAGAATGCGGCGCATTATATATGGGGTGGGAATTGCGATGGTTGGCACCTTGTTCAAAACGAAAAATTGAGCATCATTCATGAACGAATGCCTGCAGGAACGGCTGAAATACGACATTATCATTCGGTAAGCCGTCAGTTTTTTTTCATCCTCAGCGGTGAAGCATGTATGGAACTTAATGGAGAGACGTTTGTGCTGGAAACCCATGAAGGAATAGAGATTGCACCCGGAATGCCGCATCAGATGATGAATCGGAGCGACGAAGAAGTGGAGTTTCTTGTAATTTCCAATCCGGGTACCCGTGGGGACCGAATTGAACTGGATTCAATGTAGAGCAATTCATTAGATATTAATCTGATCATAAAGGAAGAGATAGATGAGACCGTTCCGAATTCGCCTTGCCATCATTATGATGGTGCTGATCGGTGTATCCGTCATTGTGGCTGGATATACGATGGGCAGAGTGTTTAAGACTACGCATATAGCCGCATTGGAGCAAACCATGGTGCGCGAGATTAATTTGCTCAAAGCAACTTTTCCATTCCATGATGCAAGTGATCCAACCTCGGAAGCCACACGAAAGTATTATTCAGATCGGGCGCTGGAACTGGATCGTCTGACGGATTCCCGGGTAACCTTCATCAATAAAGACGGCATGGTCATTGGGGATTCCGAGAGTGATCCGGCCTCCATGGATAATCACTTGAACCGTGAGGAGATTAAGGGTGCCGTCGGAGATGGATATGGCCAATCCATACGTTACAGTGAGACATTGGGACAAGACATGCTATATGTAGCACTACCTGTGAATTCGGATCAAAGTGACATGATTGAAATACCTAGCGGCAAATTTGATGGTTACATTCGTCTTTCCATGAGTCTACAGGCTGTGGATCAAGGACTTCAGCGTGGTTGGATGATTATGTTTGCTGCACTTGGGCTATTGTTCTTAATTGTCGCGTTTGTCAGTTATCGGGTTGCACGTGGATTAACCTCCCCGATTGAGCATATTACAAAAGTGGCCCATCGGATCACCAAGCTGGAATACGATGCCAGAGTTGATGTAACGCGTAGAGATGAGATCGGACAGCTGGGGCTTGCCATAAACGGAATGGCAGACAGCTTGCAGTCCCAACTGAAGACGATTCGTGACAATGAAGCGTTGTTACAGAGTGTCCTCGCGAACATGACCGGAGGTATTGTCATGATCGACGCAGGGCAATCCATTGCACTGGTCAATCGGGAAGCGGAGCGTATGCTTGGTATTCAGGCAGGAAAGGTTACGGGTAAGCCTTATACTGAATTGAAAAGACACTACGAATTAACACGTACCATTGAAGAGAGTGTTGCACTGAAAGAACGGATGCATGAAGAAGTAAGTGTGTTCAACCCGGAGGAAAAACTGATCCGTATTGATGGAGTACCGATGTCCGAAGATGATGGTGGATATCGAGGCATGTTGTTCCTGTTGCAGGACGTGACGGCGATTCGCCGATTGGAGTCCATGCGCAGTGAGTTTGTTGCAAATGTCTCTCATGAGCTCAAGACACCAGTCGCTGCGGTCAAAGGGTTTGCCGAAACGTTGCTCAGCGGCGGGGTACAGGATAAGGAGACAGAGCGATCATTCCTGAAAATCATCTATGATGAAGGAGATAGACTTAACCGATTAATCGGGGATATTCTGGAGTTATCCAAAATTGAATCGAAACGCGCACCGCTGCAATGCTCACCTGTGCATGTACACTCTTTCTTCGAAATGGTGCTGGGCACCTTGTCCAAGGTGGCGGAGAAAAAGCAAATTCGTCTGGAAATGCATGTTCCGGAGGAACTGTACATTGAAGCGGATGAGGACAAGATGAAGCAGATATTCATCAATTTGTTATCCAACGGAATCAATTATACCCCCGATGGTGGGCGAGTGAAGTTACAGGTGACGATGGATAACGATGATGAGGTTGTCTTTGCGGTGTCAGATACAGGAATTGGCATACCGAAAAAAGATTTGCCAAGAATCTTCGAACGGTTTTATCGTGTTGATAAAGGCAGATCCCGTAATTCAGGGGGCACAGGCCTTGGACTATCCATCGTTAAACATCTGGTGGAACTGCATCATGGCAAATTGTCTGTAGAGAGTGAGCTGGGCATGGGGACAACGTTCCGTGTGATCCTTCCTTTCATTCAGGAAGAAGAGATGTAGGCGTCTAGTATCAAAATGTAAAAAGTGTGTATTGTTTTACACCGCGTTAACAAATTAGTGCTATGATAGAAAAAGTGTTGTGGCAACAGACAACCTATGAAGAGAGAAGGGGTATCATGGCACAGCGTTTACTAGTTATTGAAGATGAACCTACATTATCAAGATTACTCACGTATAACCTGACACAGGAAGGTTATGACGTTACGGCAGAGGATCACGGATCTGCAGGATATGATCGGGCCTTGTCCCAGGAATTTGATCTCATTTTGCTGGATTTGATGCTTCCGGGCATGAATGGTCTGGACATTCTGAGCAAGTTAAGAATACAGGGTGTTAGTACACCGGTTATCATTCTGACGGCCAAGAACGGTGAAGCCGAGGTTGTACAGGGACTGAAATCAGGTGCCGATGATTATATTACCAAACCGTTTGGTGTATCTGAGTTATTAGCCCGAGTGGATGCGGTATTAAGACGTTATTCCAATGGTGAAGATTTACCACAGCTTGAGGACAAAGATGGTTCACGAATTATTCTGGGCGAGCTGGAGATTTATCCTCTGAAATATGAAGTGACACTGGGTGGACAATCCATCAGTCTGCGACCGAAAGAGTTCGAAGTACTGCTATATTTGGCCAAAAAGCCGGGTGTGGTACTGACAAGGGATGATCTGATGAACGCTGTGTGGGGCTTCGATTATATCGGAGGTCAACGAACCGTGGACGTTCACGTCAGTTCATTACGTAAAAAGCTGGAGCTGGACCCGGAATCGGTTCACATTGATTCCATTCGTGGTGTAGGTTATAAATTGGTTGTCAAAAGAAAAACTCCCCATCATTCAAGTTAGCAATGATCGGGGAGTTTTATTTTACGTTCATTTAACATAAAGGAAGATTTTTCTTTACGTAGAGGGAGTAGCATGGACTTATCTGAGTGATACTTTGTACCTACATAACCCACCTCAAGACGGAGGTATTACGTAAAGGAGATTGCGCATTTATGCCCATGTTGCTCGAAGTGAAACCTGACCAGCCTCATGTTGTTTTACATAATGAAGAATTAACTACACTCATAATGGAGCAAACTGAAGTAGCACTAGTTGCTGAAGAATCTGTGATCCATTTGCATGACTATTATCGTCAGGTACCTGTCGCAGGGGTCCATACGACCTGTGGAGAAGCAGCGACGATGATGAATCAGGATCACCCATGTATTGTATTGTGTGATGAGCAGATGAAACCTACCGGATTGTTAATGCGAGAGACGTTATATCGGATGTTAAATGGCCGTTTTGCCGCAGATCTATTCTACCGTAAGCCGGTCATACAAGTAGTGAATACATCTCCGGTCATAGCAGATATTCATATGGAAGCCTCAACGATTATTGATATCGCACTTGGACGGGATGAACAGCATTTCTACGATTGTCTGCTGGTTACGGACCAAGGCAGACTGCTTGGTGTGCTGACGATGCGTGACGTAATGTCGTTATCTCGCAGATTACAACAGGCTGTTACGGAAGAGCGCATACGTACAGTAACCGAGAGCAGACAGGAGATATCCAGAATCAATAATGCGGTCACCAAGCTGGTGAATGCAGCGAATCAGACCGTTCATGAGGCCCGTGAGATCATGGCATTGTCCAAGCAGGGCGAAGAGAGTTTGAAGCACGTTGATGCTTCCTATAACCGGGTACATCAGCATATGGAAAGTCAAGGTCAACATGCGGATCACATGCTGAATTCGATCAAAACAGGCTCAGGCATGGCACAATCCATTCGCTCCCTGGCAGATCAAAGTGGTCTCCTCGCCCTGAATGCTTCCATTGAAGCAGCTCATGCCGGTGAATATGGACGAGGTTTTCAGATTGTTGCAGGCGAGATTCGAGCGCTCGCAAAACAGACCCGTGAAGTTGCGGGGAACATGTCTTCATTGCTAGAGAATATTGGTGGATTGACCCTTCAGACTGTTGAACTGGTTAAGGCAAGCGGAGCGGAGATTGACGACAGTTCGGTGCATGTCACCGCAGGGGGAGCAACGTTCCGACAACTGAACAGTGCGGTGAGAGATTTGTCTCGTATAGCAGAGGAGATCGCCATGGAAGGCGGGAAAGCTGGAGAAGTTGCAGAGCACATTCGTACGAAGCTGGATGAGATGGTTTCGAATGGAGAGTAAACTATAAGGTAGTCAATAAAGCAGGCATCAGCAATCAGATTGATCCATCAAGCAGATCATGAAGGTTAAGGATGTCTTTTTTACATTCCGTTAACATGAAAGTGATACTGTTTTTACAATGAAAGGGTAGGATATTAAAGATGGCCGAGCAGCGATGAAAGATTATCAGTATCGGTCTCAACGTAAAGGGAGTTTCCGTGTCCCTGCAGCGAAGGAGAAGTGAACATCCATGAAGGACCTCATTCACATTGAAAATCTTAATTTATATTATGATACGCATCACGCGCTTAAAAATATATCGATGGATCTGCCGGAAAAAACCGTTACTGCGTTCATCGGGCCGTCAGGTTGTGGTAAATCGACATTGCTTCGCACGTTAAACCGGATGAATGACATGATTCCGGGTGTTCGTGTGGAAGGACAGGTTATGCTGAACGGCTCCGATATCTACAGTAATGAGATTGAAGTGGAGACACTGCGCAAACGAGTTGGCATGGTGTTCCAACAACCGAATCCTTTTCCAAAATCCATATACGATAACGTGGCTTATGGACCGCGCTTGCACGGGGTAACCCAAAAGGCTGAACTGGATCAGTTGGTGGAACAAAGTCTTGTCCATGCTGCCCTATGGGATGAAGTAAAGGATGTATTGAAAAAGTCGGCACTTAGTTTGTCCGGCGGACAACAACAGCGTCTCTGTATTGCACGGGCGCTGGCTGTACAGCCTGACGTTCTACTGATGGATGAAGCAACGTCTGCACTCGACCCAATCTCCACATTGAAGATTGAGGAGCTAGTGAAAGAATTGCATCACAAGTACACGATCGTTATGGTTACCCACAATATGCACCAAGCGGCACGGGTATCTGGACGCACGGTATTTTTCCTGAATGGTGAAGTGGTGGAGGCAGCTGATACGGAGACGTTATTCTCCACACCGCAAGATTCCCGGACCGAGGATTATATATCTGGAAGGTTCGGTTAAGCGAGCTGAATTGGAATGATCCCGGCATACCCGGAGATGATGGATAAGGAGGACATGAAATCTATGATTCGCAGAAAAGAATTTGATCAGGAGCTTGAAGAGCTACGTACCTTGCTCAAACAAATGGGTGAACATGTAGGAGCAGCATTGGATGGTGCTATTGAGAGTTTACAAACGATGAACGCGGAGAAAGCTCAGGTCATCATCAAGAATGATGCGAATCTGAATGCCCTTGAAGACAAAATTATGGAACTTGGCTCCAAACTGATCATCACACAACAGCCGGTGGCAAAGGATCTCAGACGTATTATCGTGGCATTCAAAATCTCCAGTGATCTGGAGCGTATGGGAGATCTTGCGCTCGATGTGGCGAAGGTAACACTCCGGATGGATGGACAGAAGCTGATTAAACCTCTGGTGGATATCCCGCAAATGGCAGAAATCGTGAAATCCATGGTCGATGAATCCATCGAATCTTTCCTGAAAGAAAACACAGACCTGGCCTACAAAATGGCTCAGACAGACGATCAGGTCGATCAACTGTACAGCCACATGATCAGTGATCTCTACACGTTAATGACAGAGCATCCGAATCAGGCTTCACAGGCTATGCTGCTGATGATGGTTGGGCGTTACATTGAACGTATTGGTGATCATGCAACCAACATTGGTGAGAGCACGGTATACCTGGTGACAGGTAAACGTCCGGATCTGAATCAATAGAAGAGCATTGCTTTGGAATTGGGAATCAGTACTGATTAAGTAATGCAATCATATGAATGGAAAAGGACTTTCTCTCAGGTAGGCTGTGTACAGCTGTCTGTGGAGAAGGTTCTTTTTTGTGATTAAATGTGAAGTGAAAGAGGCTATTCTTTTTGATGTGACAGGTGGGTATGGTATCATGAGAGTAGATGTAATTTGAAGAGGTTGACCATATAATACGCGAGGTGCTGGAATGGACAAGTTTATTCTCATAGATGGAAATAGCATTATTTACAGGGCGTTTTTTGCAATGCCGCCTCTGACCAACTCGAAAGGTCTGCATACCAATGCGGTATATGGCTTCACTACGATGCTACTGAGATTGCTTGAAGAGCATAAGCCTACACATGTCATGGTTGCATTTGATGCAGGCAAAATCACGTTCCGCCACGAAGGGTATCAGGAATACAAGGGTGGACGGGAGAAAACACCACCAGAGTTGTCAGAGCAATTCCCTTTGCTCAAAGAACTGCTGAAAGGACTTGGCATTGCTCAGTTTGAGCTAGCTGGATTTGAAGCGGATGACATCATCGGAACGTTAACCAAACGGGCAGATGAAGCGGGCAGACAGGTACTCGTTGTATCGGGTGACAAAGATATGCTGCAGCTTGCTTCCGAACATGTACATATCGGGCTGACGCGCAAAGGGGTAACCGATATTGAGCTGTATGATCCTGCTCAGATTAAGGAACGTTATGGTCTGACGCCGCTGCAAATCATTGATCTCAAGGGTCTGATGGGCGATGCGTCCGATAACATTCCGGGGATTCCCGGGGTTGGAGAGAAAACAGCGTTGAAACTGCTGCACCAGTTCGGATCGGTAGAGGATGTGCTGAACGGCACTAGTGAGCTGAAAGGCAAGATGAAAGAAAAGATCGAGGCCCATGCCGAAGATGCCCGGATGAGCAAACAACTCGCGACGATTCACCGGGAAGTTCCGCTGGAGCAGACGTGGGAGGATATGCAATTCGCTGGATTAAAAGAAGAAAATGCGGGCCCTGCATTGGCCAAGCTGGAATTCAAATCCTTGCTCGAACGCCTGTCGTTCAGTGGCAGCATCGGTTCTGAACAGGAAGCGGTCCCTGCTGCCGAGGTGGAGTCTTCCATTGCAACAGAGGACAACATCAGTGAGCTGTTCAGTTCCCTCGATTCCATTGATGTACTCCACGTGGAGACACATGGGGATAACCCGCACCAAGCGAAATTGATTGGACTTGCTGTAGGTTCCGCTGGAACATATACGTTCATATCTCCGGAATTGCTTCATTCCGAAGCTGCCGCTCCAGTGCGGGCATGGCTTGGTAATTCAGACCAGCCAAAGCGCGGTTATGATCTTCATCGTGTAGATCTGGCCCTGCATGCACATGGCATTGAATTCGCTGGTGCGTCATTTGATGTACAGCTGGCGGCGTATTTGCTTGATCCAACCGAATCCAACCAGACGATTAGTGGACTCACGACCAAGTATGGTCTGCCTTCACTTGTGGAGGATGACACGGTTATGGGCAAAGGTGCCAAGTACAAGGTACCGGAAGTGGAGATCTTGGGTGATTTCCTGTGCCGCAAAGCTGCCGCAGTAGCAGCCATTATTCCACTTCAGGAGCAAGTGCTGGAAACCGATGAGATGAATTCACTGTTCCATGAACTGGAGATGCCGTTGTCACGCATATTGGCGGACATGGAGAAACAGGGCATCAAGGCCAATACAGCCGATCTACAGGCTTTGGGCAGTGAGTTTGAAGAACAGATCAGCAGGTTGATGGCTGAGATTTACAAACTGTCAGGAACGGAATTTAATCTGAATTCACCAAAGCAACTGGGTGAGATTTTATTTGATAGACTGGGCTTGCCAGTGGTGAAGAAAACAAAAACGGGTTATTCCACAGATGCTGAAGTATTGGAGAAATTGGCTCCTTATAATGATGTGGTCAAGCATATTCTGCAATATCGTCAGCTTGCCAAGCTGCAATCCACTTATGTGGAAGGATTGCTCAAAGAGATATCCAATCGGGATGGCAAGGTGCATACGTATTATCGTCAGACCATTGCTGCTACCGGACGACTTAGCAGTCAATTCCCGAACTTGCAGAACATTCCGATTCGGATGGAAGAAGGTCGCAAAATCCGGAAGGTATTTGTTCCTTCCGAACCTGGATGGTCCATTTTGGCAGCAGATTATTCCCAGATTGAACTGCGTGTACTGGCCCACATTTCGGACGATGAGCGCTTGAAGGAAGCATTTGTCAATGATATGGATATTCATACAAAGACCGCTTCGGATGTATTCGGCGTGAAGCCTGAGGATGTGGATGGGGATATGCGTCGTTCCGCCAAGGCAGTTAACTTTGGTATCGTGTATGGAATAAGTGATTATGGTTTATCACAGAACCTGCATATTACACGTAAAGAGGCTGCGCAGTTTATTGATCAGTATTTTGAAGTGTTCCAGGGTGTCCGCCGATACATGGATGACATTGTGAAGGAAGCTCGTCAGGATGGTTACGTCAAAACGCTGTTGGAACGTCGTCGCTACCTGCCAGAGATTAATGCCAGTAACTTCAATCTGCGTTCCTTCGCAGAGCGTACGGCGATGAATACACCGATTCAGGGAACAGCGGCAGATATCATCAAGCTGGCCATGGTACAGATGGATGAAGCGCTGCGGGAACGCAAGTTGAAGAGCCGTATGTTGCTTCAGGTGCACGATGAACTTGTATTCGAAGTGCCTGCCGATGAATTGGAATTGATGAAGGAATTAGTGCCTTCTGTCATGGAAAAAGCATTGGAACTGTCGGTTCCGCTGAAAGCCGAAGTCAGCTTTGGTGATAACTGGTACGAAGCGAAATAAATCAAGTGCCGCGCGTTTTTTCCGGTATTTTACAAAAGGGCTTTCCATGTTTGAGATATAAGAAAAGGGTCCCGCTGAGCGCCATCTTCCGTTATAATATAGGGGAGGTGAGAACATCATGCCGGAATTACCGGAAGTCGAAACAGTCAGAAGAACATTGAATCAACTTATTGTGGGCAAAACGATTGATCATGTTACCGTTAGCTTGCCGCGGATTATTCAGCGGCCGGACGACATAGATGCATTTGCAATGGAACTCGCGGGACATACCGTCATTGGGGTGGAGCGCCGCGGCAAGTTTTTGCGTATTTTGCTGGACGGGCTGGTGCTTGTCTCCCATCTGCGGATGGAAGGAAGATACGGTGTGTACGAGCAGCATGAAGATGTGGAGAAACATACACATGTGATCTTCCATTTTAATGATGGTACGGAATTGCGTTATAAGGATGTGCGTCAATTTGGTACGATGCATCTGTTTAATGCAGGTGAGGAACTGGTGTCCAAACCTCTGCTGAAGCTGGGACTGGAGCCGCTTGATCCCGCCTTTACGGTAACTGCATTCCGCGAGGCGGTTGGCAAGCGTACAACCAAAATCAAGGCTGTGCTTTTAAATCAGGCATATGTGGTCGGTATCGGGAATATTTATGTGGACGAGGCTCTATTTCGCGCAGGTATCCATCCCGAGACCATCGCCAAGACACTGACCGAAGCTCAGTTAACGGTGCTTCATGAAGCGATTGTGGCTACGTTGCAAGATGCAGTGAATGCAGGTGGATCTTCCATCAAGTCCTATGTGAATGGACAGGGTGAGATGGGGATGTTCCAGCATCAACTGAAAATCTATGGACGCAAATCAGAACCTTGTACAACTTGTGGTACGTTAATTGAAAAAACGGTGGTTGGTGGCCGTGGCACGCATTTTTGTCCGAACTGTCAGCTGCTGTAACATGAACTGAATGAACGAAATGATGAAATCATAGCACCCTTGGATTCCTCCCTCCATATACTGATATGGCAGAAATAAGCGGGCGTATACCCATACTGGCATCTTCAGTTGGCACGAGTACCGCACAGAGGAGGAGTCCGGGGTGCTGCATCATTTTATTTCATTGCTGGCGCTTGCTTTGGCGCTTAGTTTAGATGGTTTTGGAGTCGGGATTACATATGGGTTACGGAGGACTAAGATTCCCCTGTTATCTATCGCTGTTATTTCGATCTGTTCGGGATTGGTTATTGCCTTGTCGATGCAAGTAGGTGTGTTGTTGTCCCATGTGGTGTCACCGGATATCGCTTCGATCGTGGGAGCCGTTATATTGATAGGTATTGGTGCATGGTCACTGTTGCAACTAATTCGGAAGCAAGGCAAAGAACAGCTGGAAACAGACACTGGAATGGGTGAGGGAACAGAAGCAAAGGTAACTGGAGTGGGAGAAGCACAAGAGAGACTGTCGGCTTCAAAGGGCAGAAATCAGGTGCTTGCACTGGATCTGGAACAGTCGGCTTCAAGTGGATCACTGGAACGAATGGTATTTACACTGGAGCTGCGCAAGCTGGGCGTTGTCATTCAGATCCTTCGGAGTCCCTCCAAGGCGGATATGGATAACTCGGGGAGTATATCTGCTCAAGAAGCGATGTGGCTGGGTATTGCTCTGTCTCTGGATGCGTTTGGAGCAGGTTTGGGAGCGGCACTTCTGGGATTCCCTACACTATGGACAGCACTCATTATTGCACTGTTTAGTGGGGCGTTTCTGTCACTCGGCATGAAGGTTGGCCTACGATTCTCAGCTCTGCGCTGGATGCGAAGACTGTCTGTATTGCCAGCGCTAATGTTAATGATTATGGGAATAATGAAGTTGTTATGAGGTGAAACGATGAATATAGGCTTAACCGGCGGGATCGCGACAGGCAAAAGCAGTGTTTCCGCCTATCTCGCCAGTAAGGGAGCGTTGCTCATCGATGCAGACGTTATTGCCCGGGAAGTTATGATGCCCGGGCATCCCGTGTTGGCCGCCGCTGTTAAGCGGTTTGGACAAGCCATACTGAACGAAGATGGAACACTGGATCGGAAAAAGCTTGGGAGTATTGTTTTTCAACAACCAGAGGAACGAAAGGCATTGGAGGCTATCACACATCCGGCGATCCGAAAAGAGATGCGCGAACGGGCTGCTGCATACGCGTTGCAACATCCGGATAAACTTGTGGTATCTGATATTCCTTTGCTCTACGAATCAGGTCTGGAGGACGGTTTCGAGGAAGTCATGGTTGTATATGTCCCGAGATCGGTGCAACGAGATCGCTTGATGAGTCGGGATGGAATGACTGCAGCACAGGCTGAGGCTCGAATGGATGTACAGATGGATATTGAGCGCAAAAAACAGCTGGCAGACATTGTCATCGATAACAGCGGCTTATGGCCTGCGACGGAACAGCAAATTGACTCATATCTACAGCGTAAGGGTTTGTTATGAGAATATTGCGTAAGAAACGTGTATTGCTGTTGATGTTTGTTTCCTTTGTACTGGTGTTATTTCTGAATACAAACTGGATGGCATGGTTCTATCCCATACATTATAAGGAAGAGATCCGTGCCCAATCTCAGAGCTATGAGGTTGATCCGTTTCTAATTGCTTCCATTATCAAGGTGGAGACCAATTTTAAGACAAGCAAGGAATCCAAACGAGGTGCCATTGGGCTCATGCAACTGATGCCGGACACGGCGAACTGGATACTGGAACAAGCCAAAATTCCCGACACTTCGCTGGAGGAATTGAAGCACGAGCCTGAACGAAATATTCAGTTAGGCACATGGTATCTGCGGAATCTGTCCGATCAATTCGATGGCAATGAAGCAGTTATGATCGCTGCCTATAATGCGGGTCCAGGCAAAGTGAACAGTTGGCTTAGAGATGGTGTATGGGATGGCTCGTTCGATACAGTGAAAGATATTCCGTTTGGTGAGACGCGTCACTATGTACAAAGAGTCATTTACTATTATAATCAGTATGTAAAGATCTATAATACGTTCTAAGTATATAAGTAGAAGCACAGAGCAGGCCGGTTATTCACCGGCCGCTCCATGCTCCTCTGTGTAGCGTATTACGATGCAGATATTATTGGTATTGACCTGCCAATTGCTGTTCTGCAATTGTTACCAGACGCTTCGTGATGTATCCACCGATCGAACCGTTCTCGTAAGAAGTCATGTTACCTTGGTATCCGTCTTGTGGGATGCTGATTCCGAGTTCTTGAGCAACTTCATATTTCATTTGCTCGAGTGCTGCGGAAGCTTTAGTTACCACCAAGTTGTTGGAGTTACCATTGCTTTGTGCCATTGCTGTTCACCTCCTCGCGGGTTGGTAAAAGTATTATGTGTCGGCAATGCGTTTTTCATTACAAAATCAGTACAGGGAATATGTGGTAAAAAGTAAAACGTGGGAAGTGATCTGTTTTGAAGTGTCCTTATTGCGGTTATATGGGTACCAAAGTGCTTGATTCGCGTCCGGCCAACGAAGCAAAATCCATTCGTCGTCGCCGTGAGTGTGAGCAGTGTGCCCGAAGATTTACAACGTTTGAGATGATTGAGGAGACTCCACTGATCGTCATTAAGAAAGATGGCAGCCGGGAAGAGTTCAGCCGGGACAAGATTCTCCGCGGGCTTATTCGTGCCTGTGAGAAACGTCCAGTCTCCGTAGAGACCCTGGAGATGATGGTATCTGAAGTAGAGAAATCTCTCCGTAATACAGCTGATGCTGAAGTTGAGAGTCGCCAGATTGGTGAATTATTGATGGAACAGTTGTTTCCGGTCGATGAAGTGGCGTATGTCCGTTTTGCGTCGGTATACCGCCAGTTCAAAGATATCAATATGTTCATGAAAGAACTGAAATCCCTGTTGTCCAAAGACGATCTGGAGGATTAATGAAGTTGGTAAAGGGAGAAGAGCAGTCTGGAGTTCCAGTCCGTGTGTACCAGAGAAATCGGTTGTTCTTCTCCAATCACTTTGGATCTTGAGAAAGTGATTGACAGCGAAAGCTGGATTTTATATGATATAGGAGTCGCCTGTGGAACGTTGCAGTGTTGGACAAGTTATCTATTTCATATCCTGGGGCCTTAGCTCAGCTGGGAGAGCGCATCGCTGGCAGCGATGAGGTCAGGGGTTCGATCCCCCTAGGCTCCATAATCAAGAACGCCATCACGTCATGTGATGGCGTTTTTTTGTGCGTGAAATAAATCAGAACATGCATTAATTAATTAGAATTTTTTGGACTTGGGGACAAATATTCTAGATGCAAAAATAGAGGGTTTAAAGTCCTGACTGTGGAGTTGTCAAAAAAAGTACAGTTTGAAAACAAGGAGACCCTTCCGGCTGGATATTGTCCAACCGGAAGGGTCTGCATTTATCTGTATACGCTTTCAGTTAGCCAGATATTCAACGAATCTTACAAAGATCGTGGCTACTTCGGCGCGGGTGGCGGTGGCTTTGGGAGCAAAAAAGTTGTCCGGCTTGCCTAATACAATGCCGATGCCTTGTAGCGCCTGAACGGCCTCCAACGCCCAGGAGGCGATCTCACTCTCGTCCGTGAAGGGCTTAGCGTGGCTTTCAGGGAGCTCATAGCCTTTGTACTTCATGTAGTTGTACAGTATCACCAGCATCTGCTCGCGCGTCATCGGTGAATTGGGGTCAAACAGGTCTGCGTTTGTACCGTTGACTATGCTTTTTTCGGCCGCCCACTCGGCTGCCGCAGTGTACCACTGTCCTTCTGTCACGTCGTTAAAGCGGGAGCTCGTGTAGCTGGAGAGGTTTACGTTCTCAAGATTGGCTAGTACCTGGACGAACATTGCACGCGTCATTGCGGTTCCCGGTGAGAACGTTGTGGGCGTCGTGCCGTTGAAAAGATCGTATGTGTAGGCGAAATTTATATCGTTGTAGAACCAGTCGTTCATGTTGGCATCCCTGAAAGGATTGCCCGATATTACGAGGAAGCCCAGTGGGGGGGCGTCATCAAACGCCAGCTCCGTACCCTCACGGATGTTCAGCGACATGCCGTTATCTAAGCTAACTTTTGCGCCGCTCGGTCCTACCACAACCGCTCCGCCGCTCCGTATCTTCGATCCGCCATGAATATCCACACGGTTGCCGTTGGGCAGGGTCACATGCGCGTCTTTGCCGCCTACTGTAACCGTACCGTCGCTCGCTATTGTCGATCCTCCCGAAATGGTCACTGTGCTGTTGTCGCCGGGTAGTGTCACTTCGGCGCTCTTGTCTGCCGGAATGGTTACCTTACCGTTTGAGTCTATCGTTGTGCCTTCGGGCACCTTAATCTTCGTCCCGCCTTTGGTCACAATCTCGCCGCCACCGGGGAGGGTGGTGTTGCCGTTTTTGTCTGTGACCGCGGGTTTATCCTTCGGTGTATTCACTGTGTAGGTCGACTTCAACGTTCCAGCGTCTGTCCCGGTGCCCGTATTGTCGGTGTTGCCCGTATTACCGATGTTGCCGGTATTTCCGGTGTTGCCCGTATTGCCGCCAGAATCAGGCACAGTGGGAGTCGTCGTCTTCATCGGCGTCGTCGTAGCACTGATCTCCGCGCCGTCGCCCTTTGCATTCACCGCGATGATGGTGAAGTTGTAGCCTTGGCCGTTTGTCAGGTTCTTGAAGGTATATTTGGTCTCCGTCGCATCCAGTGTAATCGGCGTCCCGTTGCCATACCATACCTTGTAGCCCAAGATCGCACTGCCACCGTCGTCAGCAGGGGCGGTCCAGTTCAATGTGACCTGTCCGTCACCGGCTGTCGCCTTGAAGCCGCTCGGAGCACCGGGCACGACCGGTTTTCTCTGCGCGAACATCCAATTAAAGACGTCTGTGTAGTCATTGTTCCAAGCCGGCAAGTTAGAGGACTGCGCCGTGGGAGCTATGCTCCAATTCCCCATAGTTATCTGGTTGTAAAGAACCGCCGCTTCAACTTCGTGCGCTATGTAATCAGCCAGAACAGGTGTGTTGGCCGGATTCGGCCTCAGGTTCGGCTGATCAAATTGATTGTAGGGCCACGTAAGGACCTCATTACTCTCAAAGCGCGAAGCCCTCGCGTTGATCATTTTTGGCATATTGTTATTGATAAAGTTATTGAGGTTAGTCTGGTAGCCTCCAACATTATGAGCATTTAAAAACATCCAATAGGCCAGGTTGTTGTGAGCGTCGTTGTCCTTAGCATTCGGTGAACCGCTTACCGGGGCCATAGGTGCGGCGGCGGCGAAGAAGCCAGGGTGGCTGTTAACTAAGTTGTTTGTATACTGGCCGCCCCATGAGAAGCCCGCCGCGTAAACACGATTAGGGTCTACTTCGCCGCTGGCAATCAGGGCGTCTATGACCTTCTTAACATTCTCTGTTGAGGGAACAGATACGCCATTATAGGAAATATTCAGTACATGGCTGGCGTACTTGTCAGGATTTTTCTCCATTTTTTTCATTAGAGCGACCGAGCCGTTGGCGGATTTCATGGCCGCTTTTTGGTCTGTCGCAGCGTTTGTGCCGCCGCGTGACATGCCGTGAGTATAAACATACAGCGGCAATCCTTTGATCACTTTACCGTCTTCATCCTTGTGAAGGTAGAGCGAGCGATTGACCGAATTGTCCGTGAATGTTGTAAACTTGTCAAGGATCGGATTCACAACTTTTTCCTGTTCAAAAACCACGTTGCGAAGTGGACTCCCCTCTGTCAGTACGATCTCTCCGTTTGGGACGATGTTGTAAACCTGCTTTGTCGAGTTACTGCTGCCATCCAGCGTTGTTTTGCCGCCGCTCGCTGAATAAAACTCAGACTCAACTACGATGTAACGGCCGCTTGCCAGTCCGTCCTGATAATCCGGTGAATTGCTTACCGGCCCCAGATAGCCGCGTACCTTCGGTTCGTCATTAGCGTATACCCTTGTGATCTTGCGCGTTCCTTCAAAGGTCACCGCTTCGCCGTTCAGGGTTGTGTTCCTGGCTGACAAGGTAAACAAGCCCGAATTAAGCTCGGATCCTAACGCTGCCTTCCCCTCGCCTAAGTCGATGATGACAGCCGTTGTGTACTCGCCACTGGCGAAGTTGTCATTCCATACGATAAAGGGAAGTATCCCCGCGTCCGGATCGTTTTTGAATGTTACGTGAATTGTATGGTCAGCCTCAGTATTCGAAAAGGTATAAGTGCCAGCAGATAGAGTCACGGTCTCGCCGTCTACCGTTACGGTATCCACCATTTTGCCGGAATCGGGGGTAAACGTAAATTCTTTGTTAGAGTCCCGATCTACTCTCAGAACATCGCCGGGTGGGTTCGGCGTTATTCGGCCGCCCGGTCCCGCAGTGGCGGTGATTGAGAATCTGGTGTCCACTTCATTGGCTAAAGAGAGCTGCAGGCTGTCTGTAAAAGAAGCAGCGCTGGTGTAAGCCGCGTCCGGATCTCCGAAACTGGAAACGACTTCATAACGATCACCGCCTTTTTCCGTTGAGTTATTAATATAAACCTCAAAGGTAAGCTTGCCCTCCTCCAAGGTCAAGGTTCTTTTGGGTATTCTCATCTCCACGATATATCCTGTTTCCGTGATCTGGGTCCATGCAGCTCTGCCCGGAGCGGCCTGCCCTGAGAACACACCCGACGCGCTGACGCGCCATTGGTTTGAGCCTCCGGTTCCGGTGCCGACATAAAACTCCAGGCTGTCGTACTGGTGATCTCCGCCAGCTCCCTGATATAGATTACTGTCATTCACAACTACGCGGGAATACAGGTAGTCATGGTCCCAAAGGATTTTGGCTGTGCCCGTGGCATGGGGTCTGGGATCGGCGGGCACAGTGCTTTTGTTGATGTGATGCTCCATGGTCTGGCCCCAGAGTGGGTCGTTTGACCCGAGTTCGGGAGTTCCAAAAATGGCGGTGGGTGTTTCATTCGCTTCTGCGTTCTCGATGTTGTCAGTGGCGGCGGCATAGCTGGTAGGCATTAATGACACCACCATTACCAAGCAACAGAGGAACGCGAGCATTCTGCTAAATCGTTTTGGCATAAATGAAAATCCTCCTTATTTTTCGATTCGGTGTGCCCATGGCTTACCGCATCGTATTCGGACACGTTGTCCATATGACAAGCGCCCAACTATATATATTATGTTTATCAGGCGTTCAATCCTTTAATTTACCTATAGAGTATATTAAGAATGAAAACGATTACTTCGAAGCATAGGGATAGTGTTGAAGTTTGCGGGAATTACAATAAAAAAATCCACCTTATTAACAAGATACTACATTGAATTGGAAGTGTTGAAGACGTAATATGAGAAGAAATGTAAGCGCATTCTTTTTTTAAAACGTATCTCTATTTCCTTGAGCGAGGTGGTCTGGTTTTATAGGTGAGAGATATGGGTTGTATGCTTCTGAAAATTATCGAAGGGAAGAATGCTATGCGGAAGCAAATTACAATCCTAATGTTAGTTTTACTTATGACCTTCAGTAGCTGGTTTAATCTTGTTCTGCCATTTAGCAATCAAGCTTCAGCGGACACAATAACACCAACGATGTTGGCGCATTATCCATTGCTTGAGGATGTACAGGATATATCAGGTAATGAAAAGCATGGAACGGCCGTAGGAGACATTACTTACACCGATGGTCTCACTTTACCTGGGGGAACAGATAGTAATACAAACTACGTTCAGCTTCCTACTGGTTTGTTTGATAATCAAGAAAATACAACGATATCTGTATGGATCAAGAGCAACACTGGAAGTGGGAACTACTCAGCATTATTCTACGGTACTCCAGCAGCTGGCAATAACTTGCCAACGAATTACTGGATGTTTAATCCATCGAATCCAAGTGGTGATTTTAAGTCAGTATTTACGAATAACAATAATGTTGACCAGCCTTGGACGACTGAGGTAGGGGTATCAGGCACTTCTACGTCACAGTACGAAGGTCAATGGGTTCACTATACGACGGTCATTACAGAACGCTATATTACAGGTTACATTAACGGTGTAAGTATAGGCACGACCGCCAAAGAGAAAACAACAGCAAGTTTTGGTACTGATTTGCATGCTTACATCGGTCGCTCCAATTATTTAGGGGATGCTACTTTTGCAGGCAGCTTTCAAGATTTAAGAATTTACGGAGAGGCACTAGATAATGAAGATATCGCTGTAGTATATGAACAATCGTTTAATGAAAAGCAAATACAACAAGGCAAAATAGAGTTAACGTTAGGTGATATATCGGCAGTTACAGAATCTCTTGAACTGCCTACTCAAGATAAGAATGGCGCAATGATCTCATGGACTTCTAGTGATGAGAGTGCGATTAGTGCAACCGGGGAAGTGTTCTTACGAGAAATGGAGCAACAAGTGACGTTAACTGCAACCATTTCTTTAGGTGGAAGCCAGGCAACGAAGGAGTTTATTGTTACCTTACTACCTAAGGATGACTCTATTGAGCAGATTGCCGTTAAGAATGTCTTGCTTAATGAACCTACATTTATTTTATCAGCGGGGGACAGCGAGATATTAGTAGCTACTATTTCACCTTCAAATGCAACAAATAAAAGAGTTATCTGGGCATCTAGTGACTCCAGTGTAGCGATTGTCAATTCAACGGGTAAAGTTACAGCTGTTAGTGAAGGTACAGCCACAATTACGGTACAGACTGAAGATGGAGAGTTTACAGCTACATCAGCCGTTACCGTTAAGGGAAAATCGCTAAAAGATGATCTTATTCTTCATTACAACATGAAGACGACTGAAGAAGTAGACGGTCAACTCGTACTGAAGGATGTTGCCAACAAGGCAGTTACATTTGACGGAATATTTAGAAATCCAAACAATGGACAATTCATTTCAAACAGTGAGGTTGGCTTTGTTTCCTTCAATGGTGGAAGCTCTACATCTAATAGTGGGCATGTTGAGATTCCTAAGGGCTCAAATGGACTAGATCTACTACACGGTCTGAATGAGATTACAGTATCTTCAATCGTGAACTGGACGAATGATGGGACGAATCGCTGGATCTTCGGTTTGGGTACTGTATTAACACCAGAAACGAACAAATATTTCTTCGTAACACCACGTCACGGTAGTGGATCAGGTAATATGATTGCCACAGGTATCTCTAAAAATGGCTGGCCGAACGAAGCATTAGTTACAGGTAGCGCAAACTCAAACCTTATCGGTGGGCAGTGGAAGCATGTAACGGTGTCCTTGTCCGAAGCTAGCAATAGGATAACGTTATTCGTGGATGGAGCTAAGGTTGCTTCGGGTAATGCAAAGGGACTAAAGCTGTCAGAAATTATTAATCCGGATGCTACTTTCTCTGGCTTTATCGGTAAATCAATCTTCTCAAACGATCCATACCTTCAAGGTAGCGTAGCTGATTTTCGAGTATATGATCGCGCGTTGACAGACCAAGAAGTAGGCGAGTTATATCAACAAGAAGGAGCAACTCACATCTCAAAAATACGTCAGCTGACTGTTGATGATGCAGCGAATCAACTCAACATCAGTCGTTACTTAGGTGAAGGCGATAAAAGCACCGATAAGATAACAAGAAACGTTACATTACCGACAAGCGGTAAAAACGGCGTGAGCATTACTTGGAGTTCCAGTCATCCTACTGTCATTTCTAACCATGGCACTGTACAACGTCCAGCTGTTCAAGCAGATAATGTTCAGGCAGAGCTTACGGCTACTTTAACGTATCAAGGCGTATCAACTACAGCTGTATTCCCTGTTACGATCTTGAAGCAATTCGATGATCAGCAGAAGGTTGATCTGGACGCTGAACAAATAGAGATCTACAATGCTGACAACGTTAAAGGTAACTTACGTCTTGTTGCTACAGGTGAACAAGGCTCCACAATTACATGGGTATCTAGCAGACCGGCAGTTATTAAAGGAACGGCTGAAGCGGCTGGTAACGCTACACAGCTAGGCTGGGTAAGCCGTCAAGCTACGGATACGCCCGTTACGCTAATAGCTACAATTACGAATGGTGCAGCTTCTAAACAGCTTACGTTTAACGTTACGATTAAACAAGCAATTGCGCCAGTGCAGCATGATGCTTACTTCTTTGCGTACTTTACAGGTGAATATGAGGGTGGTGAAGAGATATCCTTCGCTACAGCAGAAGATCCATTGTTCTGGAAAGGCTTGAATAACGGTAAGTCGATCCTTCAATCTGATATGGGTGAAAAAGGACTTCGAGATCCATTTGTTATTCGGTCACCAGAAGGGGATAAATTCTATATGCTGGCAACCGATTTGAAAATGGGCGAAAGTACAAATTTCGACCAAGCTCAAATTACGGGTAGTCATTACATGATGATTTGGGAGTCGGAGGATCTCGTTCATTGGAGCGAGCAACGTATGATCGAGGTTGCTCCTAAGACTGGAGGAAATACGTGGGCACCAGAAGCTATCTATGATCCAGTAACTGGAGAGTATATCGTATTTTGGGCATCATCGATGAAAAACACAGAGACATATGGTGATTATAACGGAAGACCTGCAGGTCAGTACAATGTGATGTACTACGCAACAACAAGAGACTTCTACAACTTCTCGGAGCCAAAGGTCATGATTGATGAGTCACTTCCGACAATTGATACAACGTTTATTGAGCATAATGATATGTTGTACCGATTCACCAAATCAGAAGTGAATACTAAAGTGTATGTGGAGAAAGCACCAACTTTTTACTATGACAAGGACGGTATTGCAGCAAACGGCCTTCAATACGACGCTGTTCCGGGTACACGTGATAATAAACTTGGCTTGATCGGAAATAATGGCAACAACGAAGGGCAAACGATTTTTAAAGATAATAATAAAGACAAATGGTATCTGTTCCTTGATTCATGGCCATATCATGTTCGATATACAACAGATCTGGATAGTAGCACACAATATATGAACAATGTATTAAGTAGTGATAAATATGCACTTCCGCCAGGACCACGACACGGAACCGTAATTCCAATCTCACGTGCAGAGTATGATGCTTTGCAAGAGAAGTATGCCTGGAAAGGTCCAGCACCATCAACAGACCCGGTTGTACATTACTCATTTGATGCAAATACAGTGAATGGTACAATGGTGAATGACATTTCTGGCAATGGTCATCACGCAACACTAGTAGGTGGAGCAACGATTAATGAAGAGGATCGTATTGGTAAAACGGGTGGTGCACTAGAGCTTAATGGATCAACAGGATATGTGAAGCTGCCAGATAACTTGATTCAATCCTTGAATCTTGAGAAGGCTACGTTCTCTACATGGGTTCAAATGGACAGAAATCAAGCAAGTCAAAGAATATTTGATTTTGCTTCCGACACAGGCAGACAGGTTAACCGCAACACCATGTACTTGAGCACACAAGGTGATACAGGTAGTCTAGAGTTCGCTGTCGTAACCCCTTTTACAGAGAAATTTAGCAATGACAGCACGCGACTGGGATCAGAATATAAATATGCGGTGAGAAATTCCGGGTTATTACCAACGAAGACTTGGCAGCATGTTGCAATTACAATGGATGAATTTGATGCCGTATTGTATGTGAATGGTCAAGAGGTTAAACGTAGCTCGACATTTAACGTTGAGCCGAGAATGTTACTGGAAACAACGATGAATTATATTGGTAAATCGAGAAACAGCTCTCATAGTTTATTTGATGGTAAATTGGATGATTTCCGTATTTATAATCGTGCATTATCCGTTGAAGAGATTGCAACATTAGCTGATGAAGACGTTACTCCTCCAGTAGAGCAGCCATCTGGGGCAGAGCTCATTCTTCACTACAATATGGATGATATTGATGGTGCAACGGTTATTGACCAAACAGGAAACTTCAATGGAAAATGGATGAATCCGTCTAAAGCAGAATGGATTCGTACACAAGATGCTGGTGTACTAAGCTTTACTGGTGGCACAACTAACTCTTATGTAGAACTGCCACAAGGAGTTCTCGATGGATTAACGGATATGACCGTTTCATCCATTGTGAACTGGAGCGGTAAAAACGCTGCCGAGTGGTTATATGCATTAGGAAGACCAAACAATAATACCCACTATACGTATTTCACACCACGTTATAACGCTAATGGTCTAGCTCGTTTAGGTATCGCGACGAATGCTTGGAATAATGAGTCTTCAACTTCTACCACGGGCTTAAAGAATAATGAATGGAAAGTAGTTACGACTGTTGTTTCAGGCACGGATGGTACACTAACGCTTTATATCGATGGTGTTGCTGTTGCATCAGGCTCAACGAATGGAATGACACTAGAACAAATAAAAAATACTTCAGGCAGTAGTGGAACCATCGGTAAGTCATTCTATACAGCTGATCCATACTTCGGAGGTATGATTGCAGACTTCCAAATCTATGATGGTGCGATGACTGCGGCAGATATTACATCACTTAAGGCCCATGCAGATCAGAAGATTGCTTTGATGGAGGGCATGCTTGTATCGGCTGCGACAGAGAAATTAACGATTCATGATCTTCTTGCTTCTAATGCATCAAAAGATGCGATTATAAGCAATGTAACATTGCCAACATCAGGTGTTTATGGCACAACAATAAGCTGGACTTCAGATAAGGGGAATGTCATCTCAACTACAGGTGCCGTAACCAGACCAGCTAACGCAACAGGTGATCAAGTTGTAACGTTAACAGCAGTATTTACAGATGGTACAGAGACAGTTAACAAAACTTTTCAGTTGACGGTTAAGGCATTGCCAAACGATGTCACTTCTGTAGATGAAGCAAAAGCAGCACTAGTCGTTCATAACATTAATGATGTAAGAGGTCATATGGCATTACCAACATCTGGACTATATGGAGCAACGATTACTTGGGCTTCTGTACAACCAAACGTCGTTTCAGTTACTGGAGAAGTAAAACGTCCGGCACACGGTAGTGGAAATGTAGACGTGAAGCTTACAGCTACGATTACATTAAATTCAGCATCCACTACGAAGGAATTCATTGCGAAGGTGAAGGAATTGCCTGCTGATGAAAAATATGCGGGATACTTTTTCACATATTTCACTGGAGAAGGTACCGCAACAGGGGAGCAAGTTTACTTTGCACTAAGTAACGGTAATGATCCGTTGAACTGGCGAGAATTGAATAATGGTAAACCTGTATTGACCTCTACCTTAGGGGAGAAGGGTGTACGTGATCCGTTCATTATTCGTTCGCCTGAAGGTGATAAGTTCTACATGATCGCTACCGATCTGAAAATTAACGGCAATGGTAACTGGGGCAGAGCACACACATGGGGCAGTCGTTCCATTATGGTTTGGGAATCGAATGATCTAGTCAATTGGACAGATCAACGCATGGTAGAGGTTGCACCGGAAGAAGCGGGTAATACATGGGCACCAGAAATTATGTACGACAACACAACAGGTGAATATATCGTATTTTGGGCATCAAGAATGTTTGATGACGCATCCCATACAGGCGATGCTTATCAAAAAATGATGTATAGCAAGACAAGAGATTTCTATACGTTTACTGAACCGCAAGTATATTTGGATTATGGATATTCAATCATTGACACAACGATGATTGAGCATGAAGGAAAAGTGTATCGCTTTACGAAAGATGAGCAAAACAACGGAGCTTCTGCTCCATTTGGCAAGATGATCTTCCAAGAGGTGGGTGACTCGATCTTAGATCCAACCTTCAAGATGATTAATCAAGGCGTTGGTAACATCAAATGGGTTGAGGGTCCAACGATCTTCAAATCGAATACAGATGAAAAATGGTATTTATTCGTAGATGAGTTTGGTGGAAGAGGTTATGTTCCATTCGAGACAACAAATCTTGCATCAGGTGTCTGGACATTATCTTCTAACTACAACTTACCAGCTAGTCCGCGTCACGGAACGGTAATTCCAATTACACAAAGTGAGTATGATGCACTCAACGGGAAGAACGTACCCGTTAGCGGAATTAGCTTGGACAAAACGACGTTGTCAATCGTAGAAGGTCAATCAGGGCAATTGACAGCTACGGTAACACCAGCTAATGCAACGAAAAAAGCAGTAACATGGAGCTCTAGCAATACAGCTGTAGCGACTGTAAGTGCGACAGGTCAAGTAACAGCGGTGGCACCAGGAACAGCAAGGATTACAGTAACTACAGTGGATGGTGGTTTTTCATCTAGCGCTACGGTAACGGTAACACTATCGGTTGATGGAACACCACAAGCACCAAGCAGTGGTAATGGAAATGGTGGCGGTGACGGTAACATTCCTGCACCTACAGTACCAACAGCTCCAGGTGGAAATGAGCCAGTGGTCATGGACAACGGCCAAATAAACATTAAACCAGTTGTAAATGAGAGCGGTGCTTCTAAAGTGAAGTTAAGTGCGGATACAATGAAGCGTGCGCTTGATCAAACGACAGGCGGTAAGTTACACATGCAAGTTGAAGCTGATGCAAGCTTGAATGGGCTAACGATTGAGCTAGCAGTAGATGCGCGTTTAACAAGTGGAGCTTCTATGGTAGATCGCATCGAGATCAACACAGGCTCTGCAGTCGTAACCGTGGCAACCGAACTGCTTGGAACAGGAACAAGTGCAGGGAAAACGTTAGGATTGTCGATTAAGAAAATTGCAGCTAATCAACTGCCAGCTGGGGCACAAGCTCAGCTGAATGGTGAGGTCGTATACGATATTGAGCTAACGATTGATGGTAAGAAACTTACAGAGTTTGATGGCAGAGATGATCTCGTGATTGAATTGCCATACACACTAAAGGCTAACGAAAATCCAAACAACGTCGTTGTATACGATGTGAAGGACAACGGAGAGCTAAGAGTGGTGACGAATGGTAAATACAATGCAGCGACAGGAAAAGTAGAGTTCAAGCCAACGTATCTAAGCAAGTATACGGTAGCGTATGTTGCAACGAGCTTTAAGGATGTGAATCAAGACTGGGCGAAGGACGCGATCTCAGCATTGGGAGCAAGAGGCATTGTGAAGGGTGTAGGCGACGGCGAGTTTAATCCGAGGGGTCAAGTGACAAGAGCAGAGTTCATCACCATGCTGATGAATATGTTTGAGCTATCGGATGAGAGCGCAACGACAAGTTTTAGTGATGTGAAGCAAGGAGAATGGTACCATGGAAATATCGCAACCGCGCAGAAGCTGGGGATTGTGAACGGGAAACCAGATGGACGATTCGGAGTTCATGAGAACATTACGCGAGAAGATATGGCGGTTATGGTATACAAGGCTGTCCAAATTAAGCAACTAGCGTTAGCAAGTGGTGAAGCTACAGCCTTCAAGGATGAAGCAAACATCGCAAGTTATGCGAAGCAAGCGGTAGAGGCAATACAGGGAGCAGGCATAATAAACGGTGTAGGTAACGATGAGTTTGCACCGAAGAAGAATGCTAGCCGTGCAGAAGCAGCAGTGATGATCTATAATTTGTTGGGTTTGATGTAGACACATTAAGTATAGGGCAGTTGCTATTGATTCACTCAGATCATAAAGTTGGGCGGAAGAACTTGTTCCGTCCACTTTATTGTCTGTTTAATCAGCGAGTAGGAAAAGCCGTTAGATCCTGTCTTAAAGAAGTAGCTGTTAACTTTACCTTAATACGGGCTCAATTCTTCCTCTAAGATTATCGGTATAGGCCAGATTTCCATCCGTCGTGATTACGGCAGCTTCGATATCCTTCATATTATTAACTTTATGAATAATGGAGACCGCATCTAACCCAAATAATTCTGTAGTATATATATCGCAGTCGAGCGATCGATCCGCAATAATCGTTAAAGAAGCGATATTACTTTCGATTGGATAGCCTGTTCTGCTGTTAAATATATGATGGTACTGACCCCCTTCCTTCTCTAAAACTCTCTCGTATATTCCTGATGTAACGACGGATTGCTCCCGTATACTAACGAGTGCTGCTGCATTTCCTCTAGGTAAAAAGGGATTTTGGATTCCAACTTTCCAATGACTGGACCCGGTGGGAGAATCGCCATGAACCAGAACATTGCCGCCCATATCGACCATAGCTGATGCAGCTCCGTTTTTCTTGAAGAATGACATAACTTGATCAGCAAAATAACCTTTAGCGATCGCTCCAAGGTCGATTTCCATGCCTTTTTTGAATAAATGAACCGTTTGCAGCTCATCGTCAAGCTGTATATGCTCCGGATTCAAGAGCTCCAGCACGGCTTTAATCTCGGTATCCTCCGGCACATGTGCCTCGCGAAAACCAATTCTCCACAATTTGATTAAAGGCCCTATCGCAATATTGAAAAATGAATCTTTATTCAGGCTGTGTTCTTTGCCTATCTTAATAAGATCATACAGTTCCTTGTCTACTCTAAGCGGATGTGATGCGGCTTCTTTTTTTAGCATGGCAAGCTGCGATTGCTCACTGTTGGCACTGAACACTTGTTCATAATGGACAAGCATATTCACGGCTTCCTCGGCAAGCTCTTCAGCATCTGTCCCCTCGATATAGAGGGATATGTTCGTTCCCATAAGCGGTATCGTTCTCGTAAAAGGTTTCATGATAGCCTCCTATATTGCACATTGTTGTCCGTGATTGAGAAAAGTATGGATGAGGTCATGATCCACGCTATTCAGCTTTTTTGCTCCATGATGGGCTATAAAATAATCCAGACTCATCTTCTCTAGAGGGATTGGATAGATGTTGTATTCCGAAGGGCACTCCTTGATATGGATGCTTTCAGGCACAAAAGTCAGACCTAAATTATGCTTTGCAAGCTTGAGTACAGTGTAGATTTCATTGCTTTCCATAACGATATTAGGCTGTACCTTGTAGACACTGAGCAATTGATCAATCTGTTTTCGGATTGCCGAACCTTTGGACGTTAGAATAAGCTTTTGATTCAAAATGGTGCTGATCTCAATCGTGCCCTCCGGGATGACTGCAACATTCTCTTGATATAATTCGCAGCAACGCGGAATGATGGCCTGGTAACTGTGCCTGCCCCAGTTAAACGAGTTCAAGTTAGGGGAGATACTGCTTGAATTTTGCCCGATCCAGAAGTCCAGCTCATTATTTTGGAGACGTTTCTCATTTTGTTCAGGTAAGTCCTCGACAAGATTAATTTTATATGCAGGATGAAGCTCCAGAAAATCTGGTAAAAAAAGGGGCGTTAAGTACACACCGAGGCTCGGAAGAATGCCGATCCGTAACACTTTAATGCCCATATCCGATACATATGAGATTTCCCTTATAAGTTTCGCGTAGCTATTTTCAAGTGACGTTAGGTATTGATAATATATTTTCCCCTGCTCGGTTAATCGGTACGGAAGTTTGTTGCGAGTGATTAGCTCACAGCCCAACTCAATTTCGATTTTCTTGATAACCTTTGTGAGGTAGGGCTGAGATATGTAGAGGGATTGTGCGGCCCTGCTATAGTTACTGTATTTCAATAGGCTGTCAATGTAACACAAGATATCTTGAGATTCTAACTTAGACATGTTCCTCACCCCTTGTGAAAAAAGTAACAAACTTTGAATTTGAGGTGATTATAACAAATTAGTTATCAAACTGCAATGAATAACTATTAGATCATTTGAGCTTTGAATGTTAGAGTTATGCCGAAAGAACGAGTCTGACATTTACGAACATCATCTCGAATGACAGAGAGGGGATTACGATGAATTATTTAGCTATCGTGGGCACGAATTCGGATGTGTCAACGAACCGGACGCTGCTTCAATTTATGCAAAAGCATTTTGCTAGTGAAGCCCAGATTGACTTGTTTGAAATTAAGAGTTTGCCTGCCTTTATTGAAAAAGATGAATTAGAGGATGCTGAAGTTGATATTCCTGTGAAGGTACAAGACTTATTGGATCAAATCTCTAAAGCGAAAGGTGTCATTATCGCTACTCCCGAGTATGATCATGCGATCCCTGCCGTGTTGAAAAGTGCGCTGGAATGGATCAGTTATACCACTCAAACCTTGAAAGACAAACCGGTTCTGATTGTGGGTGCTTCACATGGTGCACTCGGTTCTTCCAGGGCACAAGCGCATCTTAGACAAATCTTGGATTCGCCTGAGCTTGGTGCGAGAATGATGCCTAGCAGCGAGTTTCTTTTGGGAAAATCACAGAGTGCATTTGATAGCAGTGGTAATCTCATGGACGCTGACAAAGTAGCGGAGCTTGACGAAATTTTCAATGAGTTTGTTTTGTTTACGGAGATCACTACGGAACTGTTATCCAAAAGGACGTTGAAGAAAAAAACGAAAAAATTTTCCTGGCAAGAGTAGGGGGGCTAATCACAATGAAAATCATAGCGATCGTTGGCACAAATGCAAAGAAATCGTATAATCGCAAGCTACTTCAATTCATACAAAAGCATTTTGAGTCCAGAGCAGCCATTGAAATCCTCGATATTACAGATGTTCCGATGTTTAATCAGTCCGATAACCAAACAAACAGTGCAATTATACAATCGTTTAATGAAAAAATTATGGCAAGTGATGGTGTCATTATTGCGACTCCAGAATATAACCATTCCATCCCTTCATCCCTTAAAAGCCTGCTGGAATGGTTGAGCTTTGAAATCCATCCGCTGGCTGGAAAACCCGTGATGATCATAGGTGCGTCACAGGGAACACAAGGTTCCTCGCGTGCACAGCTGCATCTTCGTCAAATTCTGGATGCACCAGGTGTCGAAGCTAACGTGATGCCAGGGTATGAATTTTTGCTTGGCAGCGCACATAAAGCATTTGACGAATCAGGCAACCTGAACAATGAAGGAACGATCGATTTCTTGGAAACATGTTTCCTGCGGTTCCTTCGGTTTGCCAAAATTTCAAATCAGCTGAACGAAGAAGAAGAATTCACTTATAATCCCGGTGTGTATGAGATCAATGCCATAGGTCACAGTGGCAATCTGCCGATGAAGGTATCCTTTAGTGAAAATAGAATTGAAAGCATCGATATCGATTCGAAGGGTGAAACCGAAGGCATCGCCGATGTTGTTTTTGTAAGAATTCCGAATAAAATCATTGAGGGACAGACGCTGAATGTAGATGCCCTCTCAGGTGCTTCTGAAACCAGTAATGCTGTCATCAATGGTGTAGCCAAAGCGGTTAAGCTTGCCGGAGTGAATCCTGACATCCTGAAAAGACGTCCAAAACCTGCTAGCAGCCAGATGAAAGATGACGAAGAATACACTTGCGATGTGGTCGTTGTAGGTGGAGGTGGCGCAGGACTCAGTGCTGCTGCTACAGCTTTACAACAAGGAGCAAGTGCGATTGTGCTTGAGAAATATCCTGCTGTTGGGGGAAATACGATCCGCTCAGGTGGTCCTGTCAATGCTGCAGATCCTGTATGGCAACAACAGTTCACTGAGAATCCAGGGGAAAGACAGACGATTGAGAATTTATTAAGTACTGATGAGAGCTTGATCCATCCAGAATATGTAGATGATTTCCATGCACTCAAAGAAGAGTTTACTGCGTATCAGGAAAAGTTCGGCACAGAAAAGGCTTATTTATTCGACTCCCCACTTCTTCACAGAATGCAAACGTATTTTGGGGGCAAACGTACAGACCTGAATGGGAGCATGATCTATGGACAATACGATCTGGTCAAAGTACTTACAGACCGTGCCTTGGAAAGTGTAACGTGGCTTGAGGATATCGGGGTTGAGTATGATAAGAGTATCGTATTTGCTCCAGTGGGTGCCCTTTGGCGTCGTGGCCATAAACCTGTCAAAAGTTATGGCTCTGCCTTTATCATTGCACTTAGCAAATATGTAGAAGAGCATTCAGGAAAAATTATTACAGATAGCCCGGTCAAACAATTGATCATCGAAGATGGAAAAATAACAGGTGTTATCGCAACAGGTGTCAATGGTCAGAAAATTACCATTCATGCTAAAGCGGTTGTTCTTGCTAGTGGTGGTTTTGGTGCAAATACACAGATGCTCAAGGAATATAACACGTACTGGAGCCATATTGACGATGATATCAAAACAACAAATTCCTATGCGATGACTGGTGATGGAATATCGCTAGGCAAGAGTGCAGGAGCAGCGCTGACAGGCATGGGCTTCACTCAAATGATGCCTGTAGCCGATCCGGATACGGGCGAACTCTTCAGTGGACTGCAAGTACCGCCTGAAAACTTTGTCATTGTTAATAAAAAGGGAGAACGATTTGTTAATGAATTCTCTGGACGAGATGTCTTAACCAAAGCTGCTATCGAGCAGGGAAGTTTATTTTACCTGATTGCGGATGACGAGATCAAGAAAACGGCAGCGAACACAAGCCAGGAAAAGATAGATCAGCAAGTAGAAGCGGGTACTCTGTTTAGAGCCGATACGATAGAAGAGCTGGCCGTGAAAATCAATATGGAACCTGAAGTTCTTAGAAATACGATTGATAAGTATAACTCATATGTGGATGCGGGCTTTGATCCGGAGTTCCATAAGGATACGTTTAGCTTAAAAGTCGAGAAGTCTCCATTCTATGCCACTCCTAGAAAGCCGGCAGTTCACCATACCATGGGTGGTATCAAGATCGACACCCAAACTCGCGTATTGGATGAAAACGGTCAGCCGATTGCACATCTGTATGCCGCTGGAGAAGTTGCAGGAGGTATACATGCAGGCAACCGTTTAGGCGGTAATGCCTTGACGGATATATTTACTTTTGGACGAATCGCTGGTAAGACTGCCGTTGATGAGATAAATGATTAGAATGTAACCTAAAAGCCCCCCACTAAACACAAGGATTCTCGAGTGTTTAGTGGTTTTTTTATGATGCATAGCAGTGATACTATTTATTTGAAAGCGCTTTAAATTTATTGTAGACAACAGCTATGTCGGATGATATATTGTTTCTATAAGAAACAATATTATTTTTGAGAAAAACAATAATAAACGTGTCCATGGTAGGGCGGAGGAAACGATCTCTCGGAACTTATGTTTG
Source organism: Paenibacillus sp. 10L310 (assembly GCF_056395745.1). Taxonomy (NCBI): domain Bacteria; kingdom Bacillati; phylum Bacillota; class Bacilli; order Caryophanales; family Paenibacillaceae; genus Paenibacillus; species Paenibacillus sp. 10L310. The sequence continues at coordinate 695,461 of NZ_JBFTKC010000001.1, forward strand.
GACACCACAAAAAGGACGGGGAAACGATGACTAAAATCGAGACAAGCATTCAATCCTTTGACGGTACACAGCTTTATTTCAGCAAGGATACAGTAGAAAATGCAAAAGCCGCTGTAGTCATTGTTCACGGACTAGCTGAGCATGCAGGACGTTATGATTATTTGACAGAGAAGCTGAATCAGCGTGGGTTTAGCGTGTATCGCTTCGACCATCGGGGTCATGCCAGATCCGAGGGACAGCGTACGTTCTATAAAAAGTTTGATCATCTTATTGAAGATGTCCATGTCATTGTCGAGGCGGCATTGCAAGAGAGCGGTGATCTTCCGCTGTTTGTCATCGGACATAGTATGGGCGGTTTTGCAACTTCATCCTTTGGAACGAAATATCCAGGCAAGGTCAGAGGCATCGTACTATCCGGAGCGCTCACTCGTTACAATACAAAAGTTGCTGGAGAACTGCCGATGGAACTTCCTACAGGCACGTATTTCCCAAATGAGCTGGGCAGCGGCGTATGTAGTGATCCCGCAGTTGTATCCGCTTACGCCAATGACCCACTGGTTGAAAAACAGATCTCTGTAGATTTATTTAATAGTCTGGGAAATGGCATAACATGGCTGAAGGAGAACGCCAAGCAATTTACAGATCCCGTACTTGTTCTGCATGGAGCAAATGATGGACTGGTCAGCGAAAAGGATTCCCGTGACTTTTACGGCGATATCGCTTCAACGGATAAAACACTCAAAATTTATGCTCATCTGATGCATGAGATATTTAATGAACCGACTCGTGATGACGTTATTGAAGAAGCGATTACATGGATTGAAAAACGGATCTGATTTCAGTAGAGTAAGAGAGAGAATCTGAAATATGAAAGGGATTACGCATGAAATTAGATTGGATGGGCGACCATCGGGAACTGATTGAGAAAATTATCAAATACGGTAATGCGTACTCGAACACCTATAAGCTGCAGCGAAGTTATGGTACAGACATGATGTTCTCGGCTTCACAGATTCAGACGCTGGAATACATTCTGGAAGCCGAGGACAAGGAAGAGAAGATGTCGGAGATGGCCGCACGTCTGGGTGTAAGCCGCAGTACATTTTCCAAGAACGTGAAGAATCTGACGGAAAAAGGCCTGCTCGAAAAATTTCATTTAAGCGGTAACCGCAAAGACATTTACGTCAAACCTTCGGAGAAAGGTCGCGAGGTATATGCGAAGTATACCGAATTTGTAAGGGAGCTTTGCTTTGATGAGATTTTCAAGTATGCAGATCAGATTTCAGAAGCGGATAAGCAGAACTTTGTTCGCATCATGGATCTGTTTGCCGACGTGCTCGTCTGGTATGGTGAAAAAGAACAGGAAGCGCGTAAGTTAATCAGAATTGATTCCTCTGAAACGCAACCTTGAAATTTAAGGCAACAGCCCATTCCCTCCGCGAATGTCCGTCATACAGTATAAAGTGCTTGATGCAGCAGAGGCTGTAGGACAATTATTCAGCAGGGAGTGGGACGTGTGAAATCATCAACAAAGCTTACCGGACGGGTTATTTATAAAGGAGATCCGGGATATGAAGCGGCGCGCAAGAACTGGGACCCGCATACGGACAAATTTCCCAAAGTGTTTGTATTTGCCCAACGGACGAAGGATGTATCCAATGCTATCCGATGGGCTCGTGAAAACAATGTACCGATCAGGCCGCGGAGCGGCAGACATGCGCTTGAAGTGAATCTTTCACAGGTGAATGGCGGTATCGTGATTGATGTGAGTGATCTGAATTCCATCAAGCTTGATAAAAAAAATGGAACGGTTGTTGTTGGAACAGGAAACCGAGTGGGAAGAATTGCAAATACCCTTGCCAAGCAAGGTTTCATAGCTCCTTTTGGTGACAGCCCTACTGTAGGGATCGGTGGAATTACATTAGGTGGGGGAATTGGGCCTCTCCAGCGTACCATCGGTCTTATCAGTGATAACCTGCTTGAAGTGGAGATGGTGGACGCCAAAGGAAAAGTGATTCGGGCCAATAAAAATCGTAATTCGGATCTCTTTTGGGCCTCGCGGGGAGGGGGCGGTGGTAACTTCGGAGTATACACCCGCTACAAATTCAAAGTGCGCCGTGCTCCAGCGAAAGCAACTGTATTTAAGATTACCTGGCCATGGGCTCAATTCGAAAAGGTGCTCAAAGTATGGCAGAGGTGGGCTCCCTCTGTGGATACAAGACTGGGCAGCGAGTTGTCCATCGGACCGAAAAAGGGTGGCAATGTCGTCATGGAGGGGCTGTTCCTAGGGTCAAAAACAGAGGCACTCCGTCTATTGCAGCCGATTACAAGTGTTGGCACACCGACAAGTTCCATTGTTCGTTTGTTACCTTACACGGAAGTTGTGAAGTTCTTATTACAACCTGATCCGACCGAGACTCAACGGTATAGCAACCAGTTCTCGTCCGGTTTTGGACGAAAACCATTCCCCGATAAAGCCATTAAATCGATGCGAACATTTTTGGAGAACCTGGAAGAGGGACCAGGCGGATTCTATTTCCTCAACTGGGGCGGAGCAGTAAGTCGCAAATCACCTAGATCAACCGCCTTCTTCTGGCGTAAAGAGAAGTTCTATGTGGAATGGACCAGTACGTGGCTCAAACCATCCCATGCCGCCAAAAATATCGCACTCGCTCGTAATACTCGCAAGAAATTGCAACCATACATTGTGGGTTCCTATATCAACGTTCCAGACCAAGGGATCAAAAATTCCGGTCCAGTGTACTATGGAGCCAACTATGCCAGACTGCGGAGAGTCAAAGCCAAGTATGACCCGAAAAATGTGTTTAACAATCCGCAAAGCATTACTCCTGCTCGGGTAGTGTAGTCCATGTTCACTTGTTTAATACCTCTTCAATGAGTGAAGAAAACACGCCTTAATTGGCGTGTTTTTTGTTGAAGTGAACTTATTTTCAAAAGGAAACTAAAAAGCTACCCTCGGTCATATGACCAAGAGCAGCTTATTCACATGTTAGATACGCACGGCAGTTAAAGCGCTATTAAGCTTTAACTTGTTCTCCAGCAAATACTTCAACGTTCATTGGAGCGGCCATGAATGCTGCTGCTTGTTGAACAAAAGCTTGGAAATGCGCGCTTGTGTTGTGGGAAGCTGTAGCAGCTTCATCTTTCCACAGCTCGATCATCGTGTATTGTTGTTCGCGTTCTGTGCTTTTCGCCAAATCGTAGCTGATGTTACCTTCTTCTTGACGTGTAGCAGCCATCAGTTCTTTCGCAGCTGCGAGGAATGCTTGCTCTTGGTCCGGTTTAACTTGCAGATGAGCGTGAATGATAATCATAATGTATAACCTCCATATTGTGTTTGTTTGGAATGTGTTAAGAAAGGGGAAACCGTCCCTGATATTATGCCCAAGTTGTGATGGTTTCTACAGGCAGGCGGTAGGATGGGTGACCTTCTTTGGCCGATTTACCGATCGAGATCAACATAACCGCTTGATAACGCTCTTTGTCCATGCCAAATGCTTCTGCGATTTGGTCTTTTTCGTAACCACCGATTGGGTTAGTATCATAACCGTGAGCACGTGCTACAAGCATTAATTGCATGGAAGCAAGTCCAGCGTCGATCATATTAACTTCGCGAATAGCGGAAGCAGGCATATTTTCATAATAAGGTAATACTTTTGATAGTTGCATATCTTTAACTTCTTGTGGCATATAACCGAGTTCTACAGCTTTGCCAAAAATTTCTTCCATATGTTCCGCGTTTTTCATGTCAATGAATACGCCAATGACTGCGGAGGAAGTCAACACTTGATTTTGATTAAATCTCGCAAGTGGAGCAAGCTTTTCTTTACCTTCAGTTGTATCTACAACCAGAAAACGCCAAGGCTGCAAATTGATCGAAGATGGTGCACGGGAAGCTTCTGACAGAATTTCAGTCATTTCTTCACGGCTAATTTTCACTTCAGGATCGTAAAGTTTAACAGAACGACGACCGTAGGTGATTTCGTTAAAATCATTGGTTTTTTGGAATTTGCTTTGAATTGTACTCATGCATGGATCTCTCCTCTATATATGGGTTTAGAAATTGTTCTGCATACGTTCCAGGAAATCGGCGAGTGATTGAACTTCGTCTTCACTGAAATCCTGTAAAATCTGGTTGATAAAATTGGTCTTCTCAGCTTTGTAGCCTTCAATCTGCTTCCGACCGTGGTCCGTCAAACGAACAAAAGTGACCCGATTATCATCGGGATTCTTACGTCTTGTAACCATCAGGTCTGCCTCAAGCTGTTTCAAGTGGCGTGTAATCGCAGCACTATCAATGTTAATGATTTTCTGCAGCATGGATTGGTTAATCTCATCGACCTGATCCAGTTCATGCAGAATTTCAAAGCGAGAGGAACTGATACCTGTACAGCGTTCGAACTTGGGACTGAGTTTGTTACCCAACACGTTCAACAGATTGATGATTTGTTCTTCTTTGGAAACAATACGTGTCATGACTAGACCTCCCGGGTGAATCTGAATCATGAACAACGGCGTATGTTAACCAATGATTAATGTTGCAGTATACAATGCCATTGCCTAATGATTATTTGGATGCTCTCGAATCATTGATGTATCAATATTTGATGCGTCAATCATTGATGGCTCAATTAATATATCATGCCTTTTATGATTTTGCAACAGGTTAGAAAATGTTGCTGATTCTAGCGTTATTATCCCGCTACGTATACATTGCAGTCCATATATGTTGTCCAAATGGGTAAGTTAATATTGATTGTGCATGTTATTGAGAATTGTTATCAATTGATTTATAATGAAATGAAATATACATACTGAGCGAAAATTACAGGCTCTTCATAAAGAAAGCAAGAAGGTATGTCGATGTAATATGGCGGGAGGGAAAGTACAGCGGATATGAATTTGAATGATCACATCAGGTTGTGGAATCATGTTTTTGTCAAAATACTGGATGTACGCCAAAACGCTTTGCATCCTGGGGAGAAGTTGAAGAATTATCAACTACCAGCAAGTACCTATCTATATATAACCGACGGAAGTGCACGGATACGAATGGATCAACACAGATACATCGTGGAGGGATTCCACATCATTCATGGAGGCAAGCAGGCGTATTTAAATATGGAGACGGATTCGGGCGTGGCGTATTATATGATTTTGTACAAAGCCATCCTAGCCTTGCCCTGTGGGATGGAAATTCAGTATCTGATGGACCATGAACGTCCGTTTCAGGACCAATATGCACTTGTACCAACCCGTCCGCTACACATGTATCAGTGTATGGAGGAATTGAAACAGGAGTGGGAGCAGTCTACTAAGCTTGCAAAGTTACATGCCAAAACCTTATTTCATCAATGGGTATATCTTTTATTGACAGACTTACACGAACAATCCATTCAGCCACATAAACCGGATACGGTCACACAGGCTATTGAATATATGAATGCTCATCTCCATGAGCCCATAGCTCTTGACGTAATGGCAGAAGCAATGGAATGCAGTGTGGGGCACTTGTCGAGGCTGTTCAAACAAAAGTTAAACATCAGTCCCATCCAGTATCTTGGACAGATTCGAATGGAGAGGGCCGCACATCTTCTGGTGCATACCAGTGCAACGCTGCAACAGATTGCAGAACAGATCGGCTATCCGGATGCACATTCACTGAGCCGTAGCTTCAAAAAAATAAAAGGGCTTTCTCCAATTCGCTACAAAAAAGGAGTAAGCCAACGGTTAAACAAGTCGAAACACCCATTGGTATTGAACAACAAGCAAGATTTGCCCAGTGTAATGCAAGAAAATGCCCTTCATTCGTTACATTCCCATCTATATAATGATATTGATTATCAATATCAAAAGAGTGTTGGAGGGGAATTAATAATGCAAGGAAAATTCAAAATGACAGCACTAAGCATGATGTTGTGTCTCACGCTATTGCTCACGGCCTGTTCCAGTCCAGCGCCGTCTGCAAGTGGTACGCAAACAGAGACCAATGCGACTACTACACAATCGGGTAACCAGGCAACGGAGGCAGGGAAATCGACTGCACAGCCGGAGACGCGGACCGTCTCTACAATGAGGGGAGATGTGGTAATCCCGGCCAATCCGCAGCGTGTTGCTTCAGATCAATATATGGGGTACCTGCTGAAACTGGACATAGTACCGGTTGGTGTAAGAACATTTATGCTGAACGAAGGATGGATTGAAAAGTCTGGCATTGCTGCTGATGTTATAGCGGGTATTGAGGATTTGGGAGGAGAGTTCCCAATGAATCTGGAGAAGTTAGTGTCACTTGAGCCGGATCTCATCATCGGTTCCATTGATAAAAATATTGAGGATTACGAAAAAATTGCAACGACCGTCTTTTTACCTTATTGGGAAGGTGATAAAACTTCTGGCCCACTGGAAAAGCTGCGCCGGATTGCTGGTGTTTTTGGAAAAGAGAAGGAAGCAGAGCAATGGATCACGACATATGAAGAGAATATCGAAGAGACTAAGAAGCAGATTGATGGTGTAATTAAAGAAGGCGAGACCGTATCCATCATACAAATAGGGTACAAAGCGTTGTATGTACTTGGTGCAGAAGGCGGGAACTATGGTAGTTCCACGATCTATGAGATGCTGAAACTGCCTCCAACTCAGCAAGCACTCGAAATGAAGGATGGATTCGAGACGATCTCCCTTGAAGTACTGCCTGAGTATATGGGAGATCATATCTTCTTATATGGTTCGGGTAGTGAGGGCGCCAAAGAGATCCTGAACAGCGAGGTTTGGAAACGTCTGCCTGCTGTGCAGAAAGGACAAGTCTACACCTATGGTTCCTTGGATGGTACAGAGGATGAGTTCGTCATGGAAGATCCCTATTCACTGGAGTTGCAGTTGGATAGTATAAAGAATTTACTATTGGGAGCTGAAAAATAGAGTGTAATCAGTTCACATAGAATCGGATCAGAACAGGGAGGGGACGTGAGCATGAAGGAAGATGATTGGATCAAACAACTGGAGCAACTACATTTCTCTGCTGTCCACGTCTGCCATTACTCTAGCAATCCGGGGGCTGTTCAGCGTCGGATCTGGAAAAGGTTCGCCATTTGCAGGGTCATCGCGGGCAAAGGATCTTTGTCTATGGATAACATTGTACATACGGTATCTCAAGACGAGTGGTTTTTGTTGAAGCCAGGAATGCATGTGGAGTTTCAGACGGATATGGAAGCACCTGTCCGATATCAGATCATTTTATTTTCCTGTGTTACACTTACCCGGCGTCGGAATGCTTGGCATACCGAGGCATTTGATCTCCCTGTGACGGGCAAGCTTAATGTTCCTTCCAATACACGTGATATTCAGGAGATGATGGATACCCTGATGAGTGGAAAACACTCGTTTACGAGTCTGGAAAAGACGCGCAGGAAACATCTTTTGCATCAGTTGTTGATTCAGTTAATGATGCACGTGAATGAAGCAACACCCCCTGTAGCGGGGATGGATTTGGCACTTGATTATATGACGCATCAGTATATGGAAGACATTCGAATTGATCAGATGGCCCGCGTGGCAGGGCTTAGTGTGAATCATTTTATAAGAACATTCAAACGGCAATTAAACATGACTCCGATTGAATATATATTGAAACTACGTATGGCAAAGGCCAAGCAACTGTTATTTTCTTCAGATAAAATCAAGGATATTGCAGAGCAAGTGGGTTATAAGGACGAGCACTATTTCAGCAGAGTCTTCAAGAAAAACGAAGGAATCGCCCCAACGTTGTATATGAAAAATAAAGTGAATCGCATTGCCACCTTGTATTACGGGTTGGACGATTATGTGATAACGCTTGGTTTGAGGCCAGTATCGGCTTTATCCTATGGTCAGAGGGTGGCTCGACATGTTGCCATACCTGCGCTTCAAGCACACAGTCATCAGGGACTTATTCTGGATAGCTTCAATCAGAACTTTGATGATTTGAGGCGAGTCCAACCGGACCTGATCATTACAAGTGATCGTTTGGAGCCAAATGACTCCCTGAATCGTATCGCGCCTACCACCATGCTGGAGCACACCAACCATTTTGGCGAGAGGCTTCTGTATATGGCGGACATTATGGGCCGCACCGAACAGGCTGTACAGTGGATAGAACAACATGCTGAACTGAGCCGGGTTCTTCGAGGACGCATTCAATCGAGGTGGGGGAAACAGAGTGCCATGTTCATCCGGGTGACTTCTCATTTCTACCGAATGTATGGATTGAACAACCAGACAGGGGCCCTGTTGTATGATGATCTGGGATTTTATTTGCCTCGTGATTTTCCGGAACAACAGTGGGCTGTAGAGAGTAAAGTTTGCGATTTGCAGTTATACGACGCGGATCATGTGTTTGTAATGGTCGATCCCACAGAAGAGGCACGTGCTCAACTGAGGCAATTACAGCAATCCGGTGCATGGTTGGCATTAAAGGCTGTTCAAGAAGGCCATGTATATAATGCAGGAGATATTTTTTTCAAAACGCTGGGTCCCACCGGACGCATGTGGGCCATGCGATATGTGGCAGAGCAACTTGGGGTTACCTTACGGTGATATTGTGCAAGAGAAGAGAGTGGAATAATCCATGGTAAGCCTGTATGCTTTTCCCTACTATAGTGATAATGATTATTATTATTAAATAGTAGAGGGGATTTACTACAAATGGTAAGACAGAGAGCAACAACGATGATACTGTTGGCCCTGCTTGTGCTCGTTCTGACGGCATGTAGCAAGGCATCAGAAGTAACAGAAGCAACGCCTCCGCAACAGGATACACCTGTGGAAGAGAGTGGTACGCAAACGATTGAGCATCTTAAAGGAACAACGGTTGTACCGCAAAAAATAGAGCGTATGGTGGTATTATCTGCTGCTTACATCGATCACATGTTAACGATTGGTGAGAAACCAGCAGGCGTTAATGTAGAAGTTCGTTACGGAGGAGATTATTTGCCTTACTTTGCAGATCAGCTTGCCGGCATTCCAACGGTAGGGTCTGCAGACAGTCCTAACCTGGAGGCTATCCTTCAGATTGATCCGGATGTCATCGTTATTGAGAGTCGAACTGCGGAGAGTACATATGATCAGTTGGAGAAAATCGCTCCGACGATTGTACTTGGTACTGAATGGCTGGATTTTGTTGATGATACAACATATTGGACACAGGATCTGTTGACCATTGCCGGGATGTACAACAAAGTGGATCTGGCAAAAGAAAAGATAGCCGAGGTAGAGCAGCAGGCGAAGCAATTAAAAGCGAAGATCGAACAACTGGATCAAAAAAAGTTGGCTTATCTGCGTGTAAGAGAGAAGACCTTACAAATTTACGCGGCAAAAGGACATCCAACCAACACACTTTTGTATCATGATCTTGGATTTGTGCCAACGACTGTGACACCTGCCGAACAACGTGAGGATTTGTCCATGGAGAAAATTGCAGATGTGGATGCTGATTTCGTAGTTCTGGAGATTGACCCGAATGCCGATGAGTATGTAAACAACATCAACGCAAGCTCACTCTGGAAGGCAGTGCCGGCTGTCGGTGCAGATCAGGTCTATACGACAGACTCGTTCTGGTTGTTTAAGGGCTGGGGAGCGATTGGGCGAAGCGAGATTATCAACGAAGTTGAAGAGATGATTCAATAGATGAGACATTATCCAAGACATGATTATTCAGAGATGTCGGAAGTGTTACAGCAATTTTTTGTGACGACGATCCAAGTGGACTGCGATGATTCCAAGTATCCTTTCCGTGTGAAGGATCTGCTGAATGAAGAGAAACGAAACTTGATATTGCGTGAACAGGCTATGCAGCAAGGGCTTCAATTGGGCGGAAGAGGAAGTGCGGCCGTCGGTACACTTTTTGCCAAACGTTACTCCGTATTCGTGATGTCCGTAATTTCAGCATTCAGTCTATACGATACTATACTTAGCGTTGCAGACGATGATGTGCGGTTTGAATTGAATGGTGTAGGTGGCATGCGATATGAGACTCTGCTGGAGAGAACCTCTCTGGAGGGTGAAGATCCTGTTCAGCGCAGGTCAGAGAGTGGCTTGCTCAAGAAAAGAGTGCTGCTACATCTGGAACCTGTCCTGCGAGCGGTAGCCGTCGCTACAAGAGCGAGCGATAAGGTCATGTGGTCTCTGGTTGCCCATAATGTGCAACAATTGTATGCACGTATGATCAATGATCAGAGCATTTGGAAGACAGATGAACGGCTTGCAAAGATTCAAGAAGATCAAAGCCTCTGGCTGGATCGGCAAAACGATAATGCATGTACATTTGCCAATGAGCTGCAGCGCTTCGAACATTCCGGGTGGCAGGGACCTCCGTTCCTGATACGCCGATATTGTTGTTTGGCTTATCTGGTTGGAAACGGAAGTCATACACATGGGTATTGTAATAGTTGTCCGAAGCTGGATTCGGAATCCCGATTGCGTAAACTTCTCCAGCAGTGAACAGACACTCTTGTACCGCATGGTACGAATCAGTTTCAGACAATCCATGTTCTCTTCGGTTTCCAGTGGATAGAATCTATGATTGACAAGCTACACAACCTGCAGCGGCTTGAGCCAGCGTCTGCGGGTTTGTTGGCTTTGTACAAGTTCACGATACTTTTGCATTGAGGGATAGTATTCGTTATACTTCAAGCTATTGATCAATTAATCACTAACTATTGGAGGGCGGATTATCATGGCAAAGGATGCAGCAGCGTCGGTTAACCGGCGAAATGATATTATCTCTGCAGCAATTGACGTCTTCGCGGAAATTGGCTATTATCGTGCGACTACAGCCCAGGTGGCTGAACGGGCACAGATCTCACAGCCGTATATATTTCGTTTTTTCAAAACAAAAGAAGCTTTATTATTAACTGCAATTGAGGTCTCATGGACACGGGTGATTGATTCGTTTCGAATTGTGGTGGAGATGGCGACACCAGATCAGTTAGAGAATGATCTCATTGAAGCCTATGATAAAATTCTGGAATCGCACAAGAGCGAGATCTTGCTTCAGATGCAGGCGCAAACGATCCGGGAGGAAGTCATTCGTCAGGCTATGCAAAAAGGTATTAGTGATGTAAGAGCCATGGTACTGGAAGCTTTCACCGTTGCAGGAATTGCTGAACCGCTAAAAAGAACCATGATTTTTCTGGCAATCGGGATGTTGTGTAATGTATCTAATGCACTGGATATGCCAGAGTTGAAGGAACGATAGAGAGGGAGGTAAAGTCCCTTTTTATATTCTAGTTATTGATCAATCACTAAATATAATGGATGAAAGAGGATGATATATGATGAAAAAAGCTTTTTGATTGGAGCCACAGGTGGAACAGGTGCAGCGATTACGGAGGAATTGATTAGACGAGGGATTTCTACGATCGCATTTGGGCGCTCACGTCAAAAACTGGAGCAACTTGCGGTAAAGTTGGGATCTCCAGATCACCTGCAAATCGCAGTGGGAGATGCATTTCGGTCGGATGATATTATCGTTGCTTCCCAGGAAGCGGATGTCCTGTTTCATTGTGCGAACGTCCCGTATAACGAGATGGAGAGCAAGCTGATTCCGCTAGGCGAATCCGTAATGGTAGCGGCAGAACACTTGGTTCTGAAAGTGGTGGTAATAGACGGAATTTACCCCTATGGCAGAAGACAAATGAACGAGGTAACCGAAGAACATCCGAAACAGCCACATACCCGTAAAGGCAAGATACGACTTGCCTATGAACAGATGTTATTCAGCACAAGTTGGAGCAGAGCTCAGGTGATGATCGTTCGTTTGCCAGATTATTATGGCCCATCGGCTAATCAAGCTTCCTATCTGGGTTCAACCCTTGAAGCGATAGCAAAAGGAAAGATGGCTTTTTTTATCGGGAATATGAACGTGCCGAGAGAGTATATTTATTTGCCGGATGCTGCGGTCATGGTGGTGGAGCTGGCAAGCAGAGAGATGACGTATGGACAGAACTGGAACATTCCTGGATCGGGGATCATCTCGGGTCATGACATCGTGCGATTGGCACAGAAGGCTGCAGGAAGAAGTAAACCTGTGATGGCGTTAGGAAGAGTGGGATTGTCTTTGATTGGACTAGGTGTACCCGTTATGAAAGAAATTGTAGAAATGTTATATCTGACTGAGGAACCCCTGATTCTGAGTAGACAGAAGTATGAGGAACGGATTGGCCCGGTTGTGGCAACATCTTTTGAGGAAGGAATTGCGTTGACGATTAAGGAGTTGGAGTTGCAGGGGGAGTAGAGGGGAATATATTTTTTGGAGAAAAGTAATTGATTGATCACTAACTGTGAAGGTTTCATAGGTATATTGAATAGGGGGGCGCACAAAGCTAGTCCAGGGCATAGAGTGTACTATTGTAAAATGCGGGGATTTGACGTGGTGTACAAGGAGGGGGGATTCTCTTGTGAGCGGTATATCCAAAAGGAAACGCAAAATTTCCTCAATCAGTACAGGTAAACGGAAAGCAAAAAAATCAAAAAAGCACTCTATCCCAAAGAAGAAGAGTAAGTCTTGTAAGAAAAGCAGACGTAAATGCAAAAAAAAGAAAAGTCACAGGATTCCTTTCCTTCGCGGCCCACGGGGTTATCAGGGAATGAGAGGATTCACTGGAGCAACAGGTGCTACTGGGTTAACTGGAGACCCTGGGTATCCCGGCATATGGGGAGCAACCATTTTAACAGGACGGACCGGAGTAACCGGAACCACGGGAAGTACCGGAATAACTGGAGTCACAGGTGCAACAGGAGCTACCGGACTGATGGGCACCACAGGTGTGACTGGAACTAGGGGAGTTACAGGTCTGACCGGTCAAACGGGTGAGGCGGGAGCAACTGGTTCTACAGGAAGTACAGGAGCTACAGGTGCAACTGGCACTGGATCAACTGGAGTCACAGGAACAACCGGCGCAACTGGAATTACCGGAATTGGTGTTACAGGCGTGACCGGTGCTACAGGAAATACCGGTATAACCGGCTTTACAGGTCCAACTGGAATTGGTGTGATGGGACTAACAGGATCTACTGGTGAAACAGGATTCACGGGAGTGACTGGAGCGACAGGAACCCCAGGAATTACAGGTCCGACGGGTGCCAATGGTTTAACGGGTATAACCGGATTTACAGGTACTACGGGTATTTCCGGAGCAAATGGTCTAACAGGAGCAACAGGCTTAACCGGCGTTACGGGAATCACCGGTTTTACAGGTTCAACTGGCCCAACCGGAGCAACTGGTATTACTGGAACCACAGGTATCACAGGAGTCACAGGTGCTACAGGATTTACTGGGGCAATAGGAGCAACGGGAAGTACGGGTCCAACTGGAAATACTGGCATAACCGGCGCAACTGGTGCCACTGGGGAAACGGGTCTAACGGGAATTACTGGTACGACAGGACCCACTGGGGGGATCGGGTCTACGGGAGTTACAGGTGTAACCGGAACTACAGGAAGTACTGGTGCGACCGGAGCGACTGGCGTCACTGGAGAGACGGGTCTAACAGGTATTACGGGTGAGACTGGAGTTACAGGAAGCACTGGTACTTCTGGAACAACAGGCACTACGGGGGCAACTGGATTAACGGGTGTGACGGGAGCAACGGGCGAAACAGGCACGACAGGCATCACTGGCGTTACTGGAAATACTGGTGCTTCAGGGATTACTGGATTTACGGGCAGTACAGGTGCGACCGGCACGACTGGTTTGACAGGATTCACCGGAGCGACAGGAAGTACTGGTGAGGCGGGGCTAACAGGAGTTACAGGTACGACTGGTCTAACGGGACCCACCGGGGTCACTGGCGAAACAGGAACAACCGGAACTACAGGAAGTACTGGAATAACAGGTAATACTGGTGAAACAGGATCAACAGGTACGACCGGATTACCTGGCGTTACGGGTACCACGGGTGTAACCGGTTCTACTGGAATTACAGGCCTCACGGGGATTACTGGAGCAACTGGTGCTACTGGCACTACCGGTGTCACAGGTACGACTGGTGTGACAGGACTCACTGGGGCCACTGGTATAAGTGGTGTCACTGGTGAAACAGGACCAACAGGTACAACCGGAGTAACTGGCGTTACTGGAATTGCGGGCACAACAGGAACGACTGGAATAACAGGTGCAACAGGTATTACTGGGTTTACAGGCAGTACAGGTGCGATCGGAGCAACTGGTGCCACTGGCACAACCGGAGTCACAGGTACGACTGGTGTGTCAGGACCCACCGGGGATACAGGAGTAACGGGAACTACCGGTACCACAGGAATAACTGGCGTTACCGGAGCAACTGGTGTCACTGGAGAGACGGGTTTAACTGGGAACACCGGCACGACAGGTGTGACAGGACCGACCGGGGCTACTGGAGAAACGGGTACCACCGGAGTTACAGGTGCTACAGGATCTACTGGGGCGATAGGGGCAACGGGAAGTACAGGTACAACCGGCGTTACTGGCATAACAGGTACGACCGGTACTACGGGAGTTACAGGCATAACCGGCAATACTGGTGTAACAGGAGCCACAGGAATTACTGGAGCAACTGGAACTACTGGAGATACAGGTCAAACAGGGGTTACAGGAACGACAGGTGTGACGGGAGAAACAGGGTTCACAGGACTAACGGGAGTTACCGGTCCAACAGGCACGACAGGAGCGACGGGACCGACTGGGGCGACTGGAGCGACCGGAATTACAGGTATCTCGGGAGTGACTGGCGTAACCGGAACGACGGGAATTACGGGAGCGACCGGGCCCACTGGTGTCATTGGAGAGACGGGTCTAACAGGAGGTACAGGTGCAACTGGTATTACAGGTCCTACGGGTGCGACTGGTATCACAGGAATCACGGGTACAGCTGGTGTAACTGGCCCAACAGGTGCGACTGGAGAAACAGGAAGTACAGGTTCCATGGGAGTAACCGGCGCAACCGGAACAACTGGTGCAACTGGAGAGACGGGTCTAACAGGAGTCACAGGTGTCACCGGGGAAACGGGTCTAACTGGGGCTACAGGTGTAACGGGTTCAACCGGTTCGACTGGCCCAACAGGAGAGACAGGACTAATAGGTATAACTGGAAGTACGGGTGCGACGGGAACAACTGGTGTTACAGGTGCAACCGGAGTTAGTGGCACAACAGGAATTGCTGGTGTAACTGGCGCGACAGGACTCACCGGGGCTACTGGTTCAACTGGTAATACCGGAGCTACTGGCATAACCGGGGTCACCGGCGAAACAGGGCCAACCGGTTCGACTGGCTTAACTGGCGTTACGGGTACAATTGGTGTGACCGGAGCAACAGGCCTCACTGGAGAGACCGGAGCAACAGGTCTGACGGGAAATACAGGACCAACGGGTGACACCGGATTTACGGGTCCAACAGGTGAAACAGGAATCACTGGAGTTACAGGCCCTACTGGAGATACAGGTCCAACAGGGGTCACAGGTACGACTGGTGTAACGGGACCAACCGGCACTAGTGGTATAACGGGAACAACTGGTATTACGGGAGTAACCGGAGCAACAGGTGTCACTGGAGAGACGGGTTTAACAGGAGGTACAGGTGCTACGGGTGCGACTGGACTAACTGGTATTACCGGAACCACGGGTACAGCTGGTGTAACGGGCCCAACAGGCGCCACTGGAGCAACAGGAAGTACAGGTGCCACGGGAGTAACCGGAACAACTGGTGTCACTGGAGAGACGGGGTTAACCGGGGTCACAGGTCCGACTGGTGTGACGGGACTGAACGGTGCAACTGGAGAAACTGGAATTACAGGTACAACTGGACTAACTGGCATTACTGGAACCACGGGTATCACAGGCGTGACCGGAGCTACCGGACTGACTGGTGTCACTGGGGAAACGGGTCTAACAGGATTCACAGGCGCGACGGGATCGACTGGGGCGACAGGAGCAACCGGAATTACAGGTATTTCGGGAGTGACTGGCGTAACCGGAACGACAGGTGTTACTGGAGAAACAGGGTTCACAGGACTGACGGGAGCGACCGGGGCCACTGGTGTTACTGGGGAGACCGGTCTAACAGGAAACACAGGTGTAACGGGTCCTACCGGTTCGATTGGCCCAACTGGTGAAACAGGCCCAACAGGCACGACTGGTTTAACTGGCGTAACGGGAACAACTGGTATTACGGGAGTAACCGGGAGCACAGGAGCCACAGGAATTACTGGTGCAACCGGAATTACTGGAGCTACAGGTCCAACAGGGGTCACAGGAACGACAGGTGTGACGGGATTAACTGGTGCAACTGGAGAGACGGGGCTAACCGGAGTGACAGGACTAACAGGTATAACTGGATCTACTGGAAGTACGGGTGCGACAGGAACAACTGGTGTTACAGGTGCAACCGGAACTACTGGAGATACGGGTCTAACTGGGAGCACAGGTACGACTGGAGTTACTGGTATAACCGGTCCGACAGGCACTACAGGACTAACAGGGAATACTGGTGAAACAGGACCAACCGGTGCGACTGGCGTAACTGGTGTTACGGGTACAACAGGTACGACTGGAGCCACTGGGATCACAGGTGTGACTGGAGCAACAGGAACCACGGGTATTACAGGAGAGACGGGTGTAACAGGCGTTACCGGCACGACAGGACCAACAGGACCAACAGGACCAACAGGACCAACCGGAGCCACTGGTGCGACTGGCATAACCGGAGTCACAGGTACGACTGGAGTTACAGGAGCAACGGGGAGTACGGGTTCCACAGGAATAACTGGCGTAACCGGGCCGACTGGTGCTACTGGAACTACTGGCCAAACTGGTGAGACGGGTCTAACAGGAGCCACTGGTCAAACTGGTGTGACAGGATCAACCGGAGTTACTGGAGTTACAGGGGCAACCGGTCCAACGGGTATTACTGGTGAAACAGGAATAACCGGCACGACCGGCGTAACTGGCATTACGGGTGTGACCGGAGCTACTGGAATTACAGGCGCCACCGGCACAACTGGCCAAACTGGAGAGACGGGAGTAACTGGACTTACTGGGGTTACAGGTAATACAGGATTTACTGGAACGACGGGAGCAACTGGTGCCACAGGAGAGACGGGTCTAACAGGGGTCACAGGTACGACTGGTGTGACGGGACCCACTGGGATCACAGGTGTGACTGGAGCAACAGGAACCACGGGTATTACAGGAGAGACGGGTGTAACAGGCGTTACAGGTACGACCGGTGTAACGGGACCGACCGGCGCGACTGGAACAACAGGAACCACGGGTATTACAGGAGAGACGGGTGTAACAGGCGTTACCGGCCCGACAGGTGTGACGGGACCCACCGGGGCTACTGGAGCAACGGGAACTACGGGAGTTACTGGTGTAACCGGCGTGACTGGTGCCACTGGCATAACTGGCACAACTGGCGTAACTGGTGTTACGGGTACAACAGGACCAACCGGAGCCACTGGTGCGACTGGCATAACCGGAGTCACAGGTACGACTGGTGCTACAGGGGCAACCGGTCCAACGGGTATTACTGGTGAAACAGGGCCAACCGGCACGACTGGCTTAACTGGTGTTACGGGCACAATTGGTGCGACCGGAGCAACAGGCGTCACTGGAGAGACGGGTCTAACTGGGAGCACAGGAGCCACAGGAATTACCGGAGCTACCGGAACTACGGGAGCAACTGGCGTCACTGGAGAGACAGGAGCAACCGGCTCAATCGGAACTACTGGAGATACAGGTTCAACAGGGGTCACAGGTCCGACTGGTGTGACGGGCCCTACCGGTTCGACTGGCCAAACTGGTGAAACAGGACCAACAGGCACAACGGGTGCAACTGGTATTACAGGTCCTACGGGTTTGACTGGAGAAACAGGAAGTACAGGTGCCACGGGAGTAACCGGCGCAACCGGAACAACCGGTGCAACTGGGCTAACAGGAGTCACTGGTGTCACCGGGGCTACAGGTGTAACGGGATCTACCGGTTTGAATGGCCCAACAGGAGAGACAGGACTAACAGGTATAACTGGAAGTACGGGTACGACGGGAACAACTGGTGTTACAGGTGCAACCGGAGTTAGTGGCATAACAGGAATTGCTGGTGTAACTGGCACGACAGGACTCACCGGGGCTACTGGTTCAACTGGTAATACCGGAGCTACTGGCATAACCGGGGTCACCGGTGAAACAGGGCCAACTGGCACGACTGGCTTAACTGGCGTTACGGGTACAATTGGTGTGACAGGAGCAACAGGCGTCACTGGAGAGACGGGTCTAACTGGGAGCACAGGTACGACTGGAGTTACTGGTATAACTGGTCCGACAGGCACTACAGGACTAACAGGGAATACTGGTGAAACAGGACCAATAGGTACGACTGGAGCTACAGGTCCAACAGGGGTGACAGGTACGACTGGTGTGACGGGATCAACTGGAGAAACAGGGTTCACAGGACCAACGGGAAGTACGGGTACTACGGGAGCTACTGGTGTAGCAGGCACAACTGGTATCACAGGGGAAACAGGTCTAACAGGAATTACTGGTCCAACTGGTGTTACGGGATTAACTGGAGCCACGGGCACGACAGGACCAACAGGACCAACCGGACCAACCGGAGCCACTGGTGTGACTGGCATAACCGGAGTCACAGGTACGACTGGAGTTACAGGAGCAACGGGGAGTACGGGTTCCACAGGAATAACTGGCGTATCCGGGCCGACTGGTGCTACTGGAATTACTGGCCAAACTGGTGTGACAGGATCAACCGGAGTTACGGGAGTAACTGGACTTACTGGATTAACTGGGGAGACGGGTCTAACCGGGATTACAGGTGCGACTGGTGCTACTGGAATTACTGGGGCAACCGGTCCAACGGGTATTACTGGTGAAACAGGAATAACCGGCACGACCGGCGTAACTGGCATTACGGGTGTGACTGGAGCTACTGGAATTACCGGCGCCACCGGCACAACTGGCCAAACTGGTGAGACGGGAGTAACTGGACTTACTGGGGTTACAGGTACTACTGGAATTTCTGGAACGACGGGAGCAACTGGAGCAACTGGAGAGACGGGTCTAACTGGGGTCACAGGTACGACTGGTGTGACGGGGCCCACCGGGACTACTGGAGCAACAGGAACCACGGGCATTACAGGAGTGACGGGTGTAACAGGCGCTACCGGTACGACAGGTGTAACGGGACCAACCGGTGCCACTGGCATAACCGGCACGGCAGGACCAACAGGTGCGACCGGAGCCACTGGGGAAACAGGTATAACAGGGGTTGCAGGAACGACTGGGGCAACCGGAACTACGGGAGTTACTGGCGTAACCGGCTCGACTGGCGTAACTGGTGTTACGGGTACAACAGGTACGACTGGAGCAACAGGAACCACGGGTATTACAGGAGAGACAGGTGTAACAGGCGTTACCGGCCCGACAGGTGTAACGGGACCCACCGGGGCTACTGGAGCAACGGGAACTACGGGTATCACAGGTGCGACTGGCATAACCGGAGTTACAGGTACGACTGGTGCTACAGGGGCAACCGGTCCAACAGGTATTACTGGTGAAACAGGAGCAACCGGCACGACTGGCTTAACTGGTGTTACGGGCACAATTGGTGCGACCGGAGCAACAGGCGTCACTGGAGAGACGGGTCTAACTGGGAGCACAGGAGCCACAGGAATTACTGGTGCTACAGGTCCAACAGGGGTCACAGGAACGACAGGTGAGACGGGTCTAACCGGGATTACAGGTGCGACTGGTGCTACTGGAATTACTGGGGTAACTGGATTTACAGGAGCCACTGGCACAACTGGCCAAACTGGAACGACAGGAGCCACTGGTGCCACTGGAGAGACGGGTCTAACAGGGGTCACAGGTACGACTGGTGTGACGGGGCCCACCGGGGCTACTGGAGCAACAGGAACCACGGGCATTACAGGAGAGACGGGCGTAACAGGCGCCACCGGTACAACAGGTGTAACGGGACCAACCGGTGCGACCGGAGCCACTGGGGCAACCGGAACTACGGGAGTTACTGGCGTAACCGGCTCGACTGGAGAGACGGGTGCAACAGGCGTTACCGGCACGACAGGTACAACAGGACCAACCGGAGCCACTGGTGCGACTGGCATAACCGGAGTTACAGGTACGACTGGTGCTACAGGGGCAACCGGTCCAACGGGTATTACTGGTGAAACAGGAGCAACCGGCACGACCGGCGTAACTGGCATTACGGGTGTGACTGGAGCCACTGGGATCACAGGTGTGACTGGAGCAACAGGAACCACGGGTATTACAGGAGAGACGGGTGTAACAGGCGTTACAGGCACGACCGGCGCGACGGGAACAACAGGAAGTACGGGAACAACAGGAACCACGGGTATTACTGGCGTGACCGGAGCAGCTGGGGCTACAGGGCTCACAGGTGTATCAGGAGCCACAGGCACAACAGGAATTACGGGTATTGCGGGTGTGACCGGTGCTACAGGAACTACAGGTACAATGGGTGTAACAGGTGCCACCGGAAGTACTGGTTCAACAGGAGTTACAGGTATAACTGGCGCGACCGGAGCAACTGGAGAAACAGGAATAACGGGAGCTACAGGACTAACTGGTGTAACTGGGACAACAGGAACTACAGGTGCAACGGGCACCACCGGAAGTACCGGCACAACAGGAGTTACAGGAATAACCGGAACAGCAGGCATTACGGGAGCTACCGGCCCGACTGGACCAACTGGTGCTAATGGACTTACAGGAGCTACCGGCATAACTGGTGTAACGAGTGCAACCGGAGCTACGGGTGCCACTGGAGCAACAGGCATAACAGGAACTACCGGTGCAACCGGGGCCACGGGCTTGACAGGAGCCACTGGACCAACCGGCCCCAATTTTGCAACACAAGGGTTCTCGGCATTCCTGGCTACACTTTCGACAGCAACCAGCACTCAGTTAACCAACTGGACGACCACGGCTCCTTATTACGGTAATGCCAACTTCAATGCAACAACAGGAAACTATACCGTCCCGGTAACCGGAAGATACTCTATTGTGGCCACGATCAATTATGCAACGACTGCAGCGATTGCCCTATCTCTGGGTGCTGGGGTTAACCCAGCTTTTCTTGTACAGAGAACATCACCTACGGTAACGACACTTGTCAGTGGTTTGTTGCCCGTCCTAAATGTCGCGATCACGCTACTCACACTGCGGGCAGTGCTGGGAAGTGGTTCAGTGACTTTGGCAGTGGAAGTCGCATTGAATGCGGGAGATGTGATTGGACTGTTCTATGCTGCAAATGGGTTGACGATTACGTTGAACCTGGGCAGTGGTGCTACAAATGGAATTGTGTGGTCTGTGCATGAGATTACCTAAAAACTTCTCAACGGATTGCGCCTATGGACAAATTCGTAAAGTTGTAATAAGTTAGTTTGAAGATATTCGAAGTATCTTTCGAAATTTGGACTAACAAGTGAGGTGGATTTCATGATTCCTATTTTGGGACGTATTAACGAATTAAGTCGAAAACAACGCAGTAGCGTCGGTTTGACAAAAGCAGAACAAAGCGAGCAGCGGGAGCTTAGAAAACAATATTTGCAGGCTATTCGAGGTCAGGTGCTGACAACCATGCTGGCAGTATCCGTTGTGGACCCACTGGGTCATGATGTGACCCCTGAGAAATTAACCAACGAAAAATTGCAACGCCGTGAACAAGCCGGCCAATAGCATTCCTTTAATAAGACAGACCAAGGTTACATCTTGGTCTGTCTTTTTTTTTTTTTCTGCAATCATCCGCTCAGCAGGAACTGCATTAATAATCCAGTTAGAGTTTCGTAGGAATTAACAAGCATGTTAGATATTTTTAGTATTGATGACAATAAATCTACCGCGAACTTCAAAAAATCCCCGATAACTCATATAATAACGCTAATATATTTCAGAAACACAAAGAAAAATCACAATTACTCTCAATATAACTGACAACAAACTTACATCAAATAATCAAAGAAAGACTAGTTCATATATGTATCTCGAAAGGGTTGATGAATCATGAGTCTGGAGGCTTTGAATGAACGTGTGAAGAATGATCTGGCGTTTTTGTCATTTGGTGGAGCAAACTGGGTGCGTTCAAGAGAACATGCGGATGGTCATGTCTATGATGTTGTCATTGTGGGTGGAGGACAGAGTGGATTAGGGGCGGCATTTGGACTTCTACGGGAACGGATCTCCAATATTGTTGTCATTGACGAGAATGCATCGGGGCTTGAAGGACCTTGGGAGACTTATGCACGTATGGTTACTTTGCGCACACCCAAGCATCTGACTTCCATCGATCTGGGTATCCCCTCGTTAACCTTTCGGTCATGGTGGGAAGCACAGGTTGGGTCCGAAGGTTGGGAAGAGGTAGACAAGATCCCGCGTGGAGACTGGATGAATTATTTACGATGGTATCGGGAAGTGCTGAATCTGCCTGTGTTTAATGAGGTGAAATTAACGCTGGTTGAGCCTATAGAGAACGGAATACATCGACTTCATGTGAACAAGGCAGGAACTCAGATGGACGTTATCCTTGCTCGCAAAGTAGTGTTTGCTACGGGAATACAAGGTGGTGGAGAGTGGCATGTGCCATCCATGATTTCGGATAGATTACCTCGGGATCGGTATGCCCATACGTCTGAAGCGATTGATTTTGATCGGTTAAAAGGTAAAAGGGTTGCTGTGCTTGGCGGCGGTGCTTCTGCATTCGATAATGCGAGTTATGCCCTTGCCACGGGTGTGGCGGAAGCTCATGTATTTGTGCGGCGGGAACAACTGCCAAGTGTTAATCCCATTCGTCAGATGGAACAATCCGGTATGATTGAGCGATACCACGCTCTGCCGGTTGCTGATAAATATGAAGTGATCTCTCACTTCTTCAAATTCAATCAACCGCCAACCAACGATACGTTTAATCGTGCGGCAGCCTGGCCTGGATTCGAACTGCATTTGAATTCGCCTTGGCTGAGTGTAGAAACGACGGACCAAGGTGCGATTGTGCACACGGCAAAGGGAGCATTTACGTTTGATTTTCTGATTATTAGCACAGGTCTGCTTAGTGATCCGGCACTCCGTCCTGAACTGAAGCTTGTGGAGCCGTACATCGCGCGTTGGCAGGACTGTTACCAGGCTCCGCCAGAACATCGCAATGCATTGTTGGACGCACATCCATACCTGAGTTCCGGGTTTGCAATGACGAGCAGGAGCGAAGAGGGTGAGAAAACGTTGCACGGTCTGTTTGTATTCAACTACTCTGCACTTGCCAGTTGTGGTCTGTCGGCATCGGCAATATCGGGAACCAAGAGCGCGGTGCCCAAACTGGTCTCTGCCATAGCGGATCAGTTGTTCCTCGATGATCGGGAGGTTATTTTACAACAATTCTATGCGTATGAAGAACAGGAATTTACCGCTACGTGGGTGAAAAGTGGTGCCCTCGCTGAGTAATCGCACTCTATAATATTGTGAACGTGTGGCATCTGATGCTGCACGTTTTTTTGTTTTTCATATGATGAAGGTTACACTTGCCTTTAATTTGTTGTAAAATGTCGGTTGGAACATGTTAAAGGCAGGGATAATAGATGAATGAAATGAACTATGAACAATTTAGAGCCCATTTGAAGAAAGCGTCGCGTAAACGAAATGTACCTTTGATTAAGATCGTTGCATTTCAAGAGAAATACATGAAGATTGAAGAAGTTCAATTTTACGATGTGGAACAAAATCATATGAGTGTTCGGGCCTGCAATACGTTGTGGATGCATCTGGAGAATAAATCTTTCCGTAATATGGTGTCCCAACATTTGCAGTTTTATAGAGACATGGAGAACCTGGGTCGGCATTCCTTTGAGAATCTGATCAAAGAACTATATGATACGTCTGTTCCTGTGCTGCTCGATTACAATCCCGCTCATTATTACACCTCGGGGCAGCTCGCTGAGATTCTGGTTATGGACGAGGAGAGGCTGATTGAACAATTGGAGATGGGCCGCTTCAAGGGGGCTTTTATTAATGAAGATGGCAAATGGCTTAAACCCAAACCGGATGTAATGGTTGTAGAGTCATAAACGTCATAAAGTTCCCATGATAAGCAAAATCCTGCAACGCCGCGCATCAAGCGCTGGAAGCTGCAGGATTTTTAATGAAGACGCGAAGGGACAATTGGACAAGAAAATAAGTCGAAAGTTGCGGGTTTTTGAAGGTTTCTAAATTATTTTGAATGAAAGTGGTTGTTTTTTGAGTGGATTATGATACTATAGAAGCAGTTGGAGGAATGAAGATGCTGACTGAAGAACGATATGCTGCAATTATAGAGCGCTTACATTTACAGGGAATTGTGAAATTGCAAGAGCTTGTTGATGTGTTGGGTGCTTCTGAATCAACGATTAGGCGTGACTTGATCGATCTGGAGAGTCGTCAGATGCTCAAACGCATCCACGGCGGTGCCGCACTGGTGAATGAAAAAACGCTGGAACCGGGCATGGAAGAAAAAACGTTCAAAAACATTCAACAAAAAACGACGATTGCCCGTTTGGCTGCACAGGAGATCGAAAATGGCGAATGCATTTATCTGGATGCAGGAACGACAACGTTAGCCATGATTCCTTTTATTGAAGCTAAAGACGTAACGGTTGTTACCAATGGACTTTCACATGTTGAGGCTTTGGTAAGCAAGCGTATTCGCAGTTATTTGCTCGGAGGTATGATGAAAATTCATACAAAAGCAGTCATTGGCAGTATCGCATTACAGAACATGGATAATTTCCGTTTTGATAAATGTTTTCTTGGAAGCAACGGAGTTGATCCCGAAATGGGGTATACAACACCGGATCCGGAGGAAGCCTTGATTAAAAGGCGTGCACATCAATTGTCGGGAAAATCTTATGTGCTGGCTGATTCCAGCAAAATAGGGGAAATTACTTTTGCCAAATTGTTTGATTTGGAGGAGGCCGATTTGATTACCGAGCAGATGCCAGAACATTGGCGGCCTGGAATCGCCCAGAAAACTAAAATAATTGAGGGATAACGATGATATATACGATAACACTTAACCCGTCCATTGATTACATCGTGGAAGTGGATGAGCTGAAGCTTGGCGGATTGAATCGAATGAATCGGGATTTGAAGCTCCCTGGCGGCAAAGGCATTAATGTCTCTCGCATACTGAATCAACTTGGAGCAGATAACACGGCCATTGGTTTCCTTGGTGGATTCACGGGACGTTTCATTAATGAAAAGTTGCAAGAAGATAACATTCGGACAGACTTTGTTACGATTGCAGACGATACTCGCATTAACATCAAGCTGAAGCATGGAGAAGAGACAGAGATTAATGGTCTTGGACCTGCAATAAGTGCCGAAGAGGCGGAGCAGTTGCTTCACAAATTGTCCTCATTGCAAAAAGGAGATATTGTCATTCTCTCCGGAAGTGTACCTCCTTCACTTGGAACGGATTTTTATGATCGTCTCATTAAAGTGTGCAAGCAAACGGGTGCCGAATTTGTGATTGATACAACTGGCCCTGCGTTAATGGAAGCTCTTGAACATGCACCATTGCTGGTGAAGCCAAATCATCATGAACTGGCCGAACTGTTCGGTGTAACGATTAATACTCGCGAGGAACTGGTGTTATACGGGCGTAAGTTGCTGGAAGCCGGTGCCAAACATGTGTTGATCTCCATGGCAGGCGAGGGTGCATTATTCATTACCAAAGCGGAAGTTCATCATGCGAATGTGCCAAAAGGTACTGTGAAAAACTCGGTTGGTGCCGGTGACTCCATGATTGGCGGATTCGTAGGTACCTATGTACAGAGCGGAAATTTGCTGGAAGCTTTCCGCACAGGGGTTGCATCTGGAAGCGCAACTGCGTTCTCGGATGATCTGGCAACACGTGAATTGATTGATGAATTGCGTAATCAAGTGACCATTACGACAATCTAGTCTAACGGTCTTATAGAAGGTCTTAATTGTAATTGTAATGTAGTGAGGCCTGCCTATGCAGGCCGACTGAACTTAAGGGAGTGTACCAAGATGAGAATAACAGACTTGATGATCCAAGAAACGATGATCATGGACCTGCAAGCCACAACCAAAGATGAGGCTATTGATGAACTAATTGCAAGCCTGAACCGAAGCGGACGAATCAATGATCCGGTCCTGTTCAAGCAAATGATCTATAAAAGAGAAGCTGAATCCAGCACAGGTATCGGTGGCGGAATTGCAATGCCACATGCCAAAACAACAGCGGTGAACGAACCAACAGTTGTATTTGCCAAGAGTAGAAAAGGACTTGATTTTGAAGCGTTGGATGATCAGCCAGCTCATGTGTTCTTCATGATTGCGGCTCCAGAAGGCGCAGGTAATACCCATCTGCGTACGCTTGCAGCTCTTTCCAGGTTGTTGATTGATAGCGATTTCATCTCACAATTGATGAGTACAGATACACCAGCCGAAGTTAGTGCATTGTTTGATGCCAAACAGGCTGAAGCAGCTGAGAAGGAAGCAGCCAAAGAAAAAGAAAAAGCTGAAAAAGCAGCAAATGCCGCATCCACTTCTACTACTGGTCAGCAACAGAATACTTCTGGTGTGATTGTAGGTAATGCCAATTCGGAAGATTTTGTTGTTGCGGTTACAGCCTGTCCAACCGGTATAGCTCATACGTTTATGGCTGAAGATGCACTTAAAAAGAAAGCTCAGGAAATGGGCATTAATATTCGCGTAGAGACAAACGGCTCTGAAGGAGCGCAGAATGTTCTCACTGCTGATGAGATCGCTCGTGCTAAAGGGGTTATCGTTGCCGCAGACAAAAATGTGGAGATGGCACGTTTCGATGGCAAACCGGTATTGCAAAGACCGGTGAGTGATGGAATCCGTAAATCCGAAGAGCTGATTCGCAAGGCTGTTAACGGTGATGCACCGATCTATCGCAGCCAAGGCGGAAATGCCAAGGAAGAGAGCGCAAGCACTGGCAAGATTAGTGTAGGTAGCAAAATCTATAAAGATCTGATGAATGGTATCTCGCATATGCTGCCATTCGTTGTAGGTGGCGGTATACTGCTAGCAATCTCCTTCTTGTTCGAACAGCTTGCTAGCCCTGAGAATCCGATTGTGCAACTGCTTCAAACGATCGGTGGCGGAACAGGTGCGTTCCACTTCCTGATTCCGGTACTTGCCGGATTTATCGCGATGAGTATTGGTGATCGCCCGGCCCTGATGCCTGGTATGGTCGGTGGATTGATGGCGGTTAACTCAAACGCCGGTTTCCTTGGTGGTTTGGCTGCCGGTTTCCTGGCGGGTTATGTAGTTATTGGTCTCCGTAAGTTGTTCAAAGGGTTGCCAAAAGCGATTGATGGCTTGAAACCAATCTTGCTGTATCCGGTATTTGGCTTGCTGATCGTGGGTGCAATCAGTTTCTATGTCTTTGATCCAATCTTTGGTTCCCTGAACACATGGCTTGTAGATGCACTGGGTAATCTGGGTACAGGTAATGCGGTATTGTTGGGCTTGCTGCTTGGCGGTATGATGTCCATCGATATGGGCGGACCGTTCAATAAAGCGGCTTACACATTCGCTATTGGGGTATTCACATCCAGTGGTAACACAGACGGTGCATGGATGGCAGCGGTTATGGCAGGCGGTATGGTGCCTCCTTTGGCGATTGCACTTGCAACAACATTCTTCAAATCCAAATTTACAGAGCAAGAACGCAAATCAGGCCTGACTAACTATGTACTTGGATTCTCTTTCATTACAGAAGGTGCAATTCCATTTGCTGCGGCTGATCCATTACGTGTATTGACTTCTTGTATTCTGGGTTCCGCTGTTGCTGGCGGATTGACACAACTGTGGAGCATTAATGTACCAGCTCCGCACGGCGGGATCTTTGTTGCAGCACTGGCGAACCACGCATTATTGTTCCTGCTCGCTGTTGCGATTGGTTCTGTGATCTCCGGTCTGATTCTGGGACTGTGGAAGAAGTCACCAACGCTTGTGAAGTAATAAATATAAGAAACATCTCCTGGGTGAAATTCACTTGGGGGATGTTTTTTATTTCAGCTTTTACATTCATCTATGGTAAAATAAATATAATTATATTTTGAAACTATGTTTTGTCTAATGAAACTTATGCAGGAGGAATTGGAATGTCTGATGTAATTAAAAGTCAGGTGCAGAAGCAGTTTGCGAAAAATGCTGGTAAATACGTGACGAGTTCGGGGCATGCCAAAGGTGAGGATCTCGCGTTGCTCGTGGCTTTATCTCAAGCCACTCCGGATATGAATGTGCTGGATATCGCCACTGGGGGAGGGCATGTCGCCAACGCTCTGGCTCCACTTGTTCAGCGGGTGACAGCTCTCGATCTAACGGAGGAAATGCTACAGGTGGCTGAACAATTTATCCAGGGCAATGGACACTGTAATGTAGATTTTGTTGCCGGGGATGCAGAGAAGCTGCCATTCGATGATGATATCTATGACCTTGTAACCTGCCGAATCGCTGCTCACCATTTTCCGGATGTTTCTTCGTTTGTTCATGAGGCATTACGAGTTATGAAGCCCGGTGGAAGGTTGTTATTCATTGACAACGTGGCACCTGAACGTGATGAGAATGACCAGTTTTACAATGAAGTGGAGAAGTGCCGGGATGCAAGCCATGTTCGAGCATGGCGCAAGACGGAATGGATTCATATGCTGGAGTATGCGGGCTTCCGAATGGAAACGATGGTTTCCTTCCAGAAGCGCTTTAAGTTTGAAGAGTGGTGTAACCGTGCGGCACTGCCGGAACGGAAGAGAAGGGAACTTGAAGCAAGTATGTTGAGTGCACCGTCCATCATCAGAAAATTTTTCAATTTTGAAGTGACAACGAACGGGAAGCTCGACAGCTTCCAAGGAGAAAGTGTGTATATCCAAGCGACTAAACCGACTCATGTCTGATTAGGTAAAGACCGTTTAGGCTCAGCAGTTTATGCAACGGTAACAGGATGAATGTCGATAAAATAAAACAAGCAGAGTACCTTGAACAGGTAGTTCTGCTTGTTTTATTTTGCATATTTATAATCAAAGCGACGGTTCAGGGTTTTAGTATAACTTTGGTACATTCGTCTTCATGATCGTTGAAAATGCGGTATGCATCGCTTGCATTCTCCAGTGAAATCCGATGGGAGATGATCTCCGTTGGATCAAATTCACCAGCAGTGATTTTGCGGAACAATTCAGGCATGTAATGTATAACAGGAGCTTGTCCCATTTTAAGATTGATATTGCGTTCAAACAAATTACCTAACGGAAACATGTTGTAGGAAGAGCCATATACACCCGTAAGTTGGAGTGTGCCGAATTTGCGGATTGCTTTCATGCCGATTTCGATCGCACTCAGTGAACCGCCATGAAGTTTCAGCTTCTGTCCGATCTCCTCCAGCGTGGTTTTTTTACCATCCATACCTACACAGTCGATAACAACGTCGGTTCCGCCTTGTGTAATCTCACGAATGTGCTCACCCATATCATCGTAATCTTCGAAATTAAAGATCTCTGCATCGTTCAAACGTTTGGCTTTCTCCAGTCGATAGGGCAGGCGATCCACAGCAATAACACGTTTGGCACCTTTCATCCAGGCGAACTTCTGTGTCATCAGCCCAATGGGTCCACTACCGAGTACAGTAACCGTATCTCCCGGTTTAACTCCGGCATTCTCCACGCTCCAATATGCGGTTGGAAGAACATCGGACAGGAATAATAAAGCCTCATCTTCCAGTTCACAGGATTCAGGAATCACAAACGGAGTGAAGTTCCCGTAGGGAACACGCAATAATTCTGCCTGACCTCCGGGGTGGTTTCCGTAACGTTCGGTGAATCCAAAATATCCACCTGTATGAATATCCGGATTGCCATTGGAATTATCGCACTGGCTCTCCATGTCATGATTGCAATAGAAGCATTCACCACAAGCGATGTTAAAAGGCAGGACCACACGGTCCCCCTTCTTCACACGTGTCACTTCTGGACCTACTTCTTCTACAATGCCCATCGGTTCATGACCGATAACGTAATCTTTGGCAGCAGGCAAGGCTCCCTGATAAATATGCAGATCCGATCCACATATAGCTGTGGAAGTAATACGAACGATAATGTCATCCTTCTGTTGCAGTTTGGGATCTTCAACCTCTTTGACTTGAATGTCCTTGATTCCCTGAAACGTAACGGCTCTCATCTTTCATATTCCTCCTTATATAGTGGGATTCTCTGACAATTACCCCATTTCAGCTTAAATGATAGATATACATACTAAATTAAACGACAGGCCATTTTACTTTACGCAAGGCATTGAGCAACTCAGGCGGCGCATTCAGATTGTCACGGACCAGATCCTGCGGGGTTAACGCCATCCACTGATTCAGCGATACATCCTCGAATCGATCACTTCGGAATATCTCCAAAAACCATAAAGTGTCTGTGCTGGTATTTTGTATATAGTGTCCCATTGCGACAGGAACATATCCGACATCTCCAGCCCGATAGTCAAATGTGCGAGCAATGCCATTGCCTCCAAAGACAGTCATTCTCCCTTGTCCTGTCAGATAGTATTGCCATTCATCTGCATTGGGATGCCAGTGCAGTTCACGCATGGCGCCAGGTCGGATCTCAACGAGTGCGGCTGCAACGGTAGTTGAGATGGGGAAGTTGGTGGAGTCGACAATCCGGACGCTTCCGCCGGGGGTAATGAGTGGTTCCTGGGCCAGCAATCGGTGTTTGAATGTGAGAGGAACAGTACCATATGGCGACTGAACTTCTTGGCTCTCGATGGAACCCGGGACGGTATCTTGGAAAATGTAGACCTGTTCCTTCGGCATTGACTGAAAAGCGGATTCGGGCACGCCGAAATTGACAGACAATACCTCTGGTGGGGTATGGGCAAACCAATCGGATATGGATAACGTATTCAGATCGGAGAAGGACCCGTCATCAAACACAAGCAGAAATTCACAACCATCCTCCAGTCCCTGAATGGAATGGGGTAGACCCTTGGGGAAAAACCAGAGATCGCCAGGCCCGACATCCGCAATAAAATTACGTCCGTTCTGATCTACCGAAGTGATTCTTGCCGTTCCCCAGATCATATAGGCCCACTCGGATTGCTGATGCCAGTGCAATTCCCTTACACCTCCCGGTGTCAGGCTCATGTTCACACCTGCCAGTGTAGTGGCAATAGGGAGATCCCGTACGGTGATTTCACGTGACCAACCCCCATGGTTCAATTGCATATGGGTATCGGAAAAAGACATTCTCAGATTGGGCAATAACCCGTTATCGGTTGCCGGAGGTACCAGCATATCGGGGTTTTGTATATCTCTCATGACGTCTCTGGGTCCCAGATCAGGTCCACCAGCGCCATCACTGCGAATGGGTTGCGGGATAATAAATGATTTTTCGTTAGGTTGCTGTCCTTTAGTCATTGAGTGATCCCTCCAGATTCAAAAACATGTCACACGCGACATTGTATCGTTATGTTTACACCTATGAATCAGGGCCTGGATAATATGAGGGACAAACGACAAAAAAAGACGTGACCGCATGTGGTCACGTCTTTATACGGATGTGAGAAAGTCGAACAATCCATGAATCCGGTTATCGAATCAAATGAAGGCAGAATTCCAGATCGGATTGCAGATGCTCTTTCATCAGTCGTTCGGCAGTCTGCCCGTCATGTGCCTTGATCGCTTCACAGATCTGATGATGCTCTTCAATGAGGAAGGGGCGCTGATAATACACAACCGTCTGACGGAATAGATAAATGACGGATTGCATTTTGTCGAAGAGATCAATCATCAATGCGTTATTACTCGCGCGCATGATGATTTCGTGAAACTCTTTATTGGCTTCCATAATCTCTTCTTTGC
This sequence comes from Paenibacillus sp. 10L310, assembly GCF_056395745.1. Taxonomy (NCBI): domain Bacteria; kingdom Bacillati; phylum Bacillota; class Bacilli; order Caryophanales; family Paenibacillaceae; genus Paenibacillus; species Paenibacillus sp. 10L310. The sequence goes on from NZ_JBFTKC010000001.1 coordinate 727,423, forward strand.
TTCCGGTATGTCCCACTTGAACGCAATGCTCAAGAGCCGCCACTTCCTGGGCGGATAAGAAGGCAGCTGCAGATTGAGCCGCATGTCCCTCCAGTAACTTCCGTAATTCAAACGTATTTCTTAGATCGGTCTCGGTTAGCTTGACGACCCGTTTGTTCACGACTAATCCTTCCTGTTCCAGGCGGCGGATGGATTCTCGGATCGGAGTCCGGCTGACATTCAGATCGGTCGCCAGCTTCTCTTCCACAAGTTTGGTTCCCGGAGAAAGGGTGCCTTGCAAAATCATGTCCCGCAGAACTTCATAGGCCTGCTGATAAGCTGGACGGGACTTGTCCGTACTTGGTTGCATTGTATTTCACCTCTCCCTTTACTTTAGCGAAAAAGAAGGTAATAAACAACAAGATTAAAAACCAAATTTTAATTTTCGGATACATAAATAATAAAATTGTATACAAAAATTAAAATGTTGTGTACAATAACGAATGTGAACAGGAATGATAGCGATTACAAGAGTGAAAAGCGAAGAATTTAGGCTGGAGGGATTGCAAGATGAAGAAACGAATTGGATTTATTGGACTCGGTATTATGGGACGTCCTATGTCATTGAACCTGATCCGGGCGGGATATGATGTAAGCGTATACGATATTAATCAAACGGCTGTGATGTCATTGGCTGATGCAGGAGCGCGAGGCGCAGCATCTCCGAAAGAGGTGGCTGAGCATAGTGATGTCATCTTCACGATGCTGCCCAACTCAGAGCATGTCCGCACCGTTATAACGAGCGAACAAGGTGTGCTGGCAGGAGCCAATACGGGAAGTATCATTATCGACATGAGCTCAATCTCGCCGGTCGTTTCCAAAGAGCTGGCTCAGCTTGTATCCAAATCAGGCTTGCATATGTTGGATGCGCCCGTAAGTGGTGGGGAACCCAAAGCTATAGATGGTACACTCGCCATCATGGTGGGTGGCAATGAAATGATTTTCGAATCTGTGAAAGAGGTTCTGCAAGTGGTCGGACAGGATGTAACGCGAGTGGGGGATAATGGTTCAGGTGCAACAGCCAAGCTGGCGAATCAGATTATCGTGAACCTGAATATTGCCGCCATGTCCGAAGCGCTTGTATTTGCAGCCAAGGCTGGCATTGATGTAGAGAAGATGTATCAGGCAATCCGTAGTGGCCTTGCTGGAAGTGCGGTACTGGATGCAAAAGTTCCACTCATTCTGGATCGTAACTTTGTCGCTGGGGGACGCATTGATATTAATCTCAAAGACATGACCAATGTGATGGAAACGGCGCATGATATCGGTGTTCCTTTACCGCTCAGCAGTCAGTTGCTGGAGATTTTCCATGCACTGAAGATTGATGGTAAAGCCGCAGATGACCATGGCGGAATCGTTCAGTATTTTGAGAAACTCGCAGGTGTAGAAGTGAATCGGGTCTAATAAAAAATTAAAAAAAGAAAAAAGAATGTTAATAGATATAGATATGAGGTGGAGAGACATGACCTATCAGACGTTATCGGATATCCCCGTAGCTCTTCGGACGGACAACTCTTCTGAAGGAGTGCGAGGACAGATTAGGCAATTGCAGGATGCGAGGGCTCGCAAAATTATTGTGCTGGATGATGACCCAACCGGTGTACAGACGGTTCATGATATTGATGTGTTGACACAGTGGGACAAGCCACTGTTGCAGGAGGCGTTTCGATCCTCTGAATCGTTATTCTATATTCTGACCAATACACGAGGGCTGGATGCAGATACAGCGGAACGTATTAATCGGGAGATTGCCCGCAATGTGCAAGAGGTTGCAGCAGAGGAAGGAACGAGTTTCACCTTTGTGAGTCGTAGTGACTCCATGCTACGTGGTTATTATCCGCTGGAGACGGATGTGCTAGCCGAAGAAGTGGCGCGTGTCAGCGGACGTGCATATGACGGACAACTGATCATTCCGGCCTTTTTCGAGGCAGGACGGGTTACGATAGGCAACACGCATTATATGGTTGAGGGCGAACAGTTGATTCCAGTTCATGAGACGGAATTTGCCAAGGATAAAGTATTTGGGTATGAGCATGGAGATCTGCCATCGTGGGTAGAGGAGAAGACTTCAGGCCGTATTAAGGCTAGTCGCTGCCTCACCATTTCACTGGAGGAAATCCGTCAAGGAGTCGATATAGTCAAAGCGATTTTGCTAAAAGCCGAAAGCAATGTACCGATTATCGTGAATGCGCTCTCTTATGCAGACATGGATGTACTTTCTCTGGCTTTGCTTCAAGCAGAGGATGAGGGGAAAGCCTTTATTTTTCGGACGGCGGCCTCCTTTGTCAAATCGTATGCAGGCATCTCGGATCAGGCATTTCTGCCGAAAGAGCAGCTGATCGCAAGCGGACAGGAACAACATGGAGGAATCGTTGTTGTTGGTTCCTATGTGCAGAAGACGACTCGTCAACTGGAACAACTGCTTACGTTTCCGGGCATCATCAGTCTGGAGATCGATGTGGAGCGTGTATTAACGCCGGATGGATATACGGAAGAAATTCGACGTGTGATTGGTGAAGCGAACAGACAGCTTGCGGAGGGCAACAATGTTGTTGTATACAGCAGCCGTAAGCTCATCACCGTAGAAGGACATGAGGGCAATTTCAAGATCAGTCAGACGGTATCGTCAGCGTTGGTCGAGATTGTGCAATCTCTTGAAGTCGTACCGAAGTTCATTATTGCCAAAGGTGGCATTACATCCAGTGATGTGGCAACAAAAGGTCTGGGCATACGCAAAGCAAGGGTGCTCGGTCAAGTGGCTGCGGGCATTCCGGTATGGTTGACAGGGGAAGAAGCCAAATTCAGTGGTATCCCATATATCGTGTTTCCAGGGAATGTTGGCGGGGAACGTGCGCTACTGGAGACGGTAGAGAAGATCGAAGCTTAAGCTTAATACGAAGGTGCGCAGTGTTCAGGTCGTTTGGGCCAGTGTAATTCTGCGTGCTGACACAACATAACAACTTGGGGGAGGCTATTCGGATGTATTCCGTATTCGGTCTTAGTCATGATGCAAGTCTGCTGCTCTACGCACTGATATCCATTCTTGGATTGATTCTGTTAATTGCCAAATTTAAAATGAATCCATTTGTTGCCCTAATCGTGGGCGCTGTCTTTATGGGATTGATCTCGGGTATGCCGTTCACGGATATCGTGAAATCCTATCAGGAAGGTGTTGCAAGCGTTCTCGGATTCATCGCGATTGTTCTGGGACTTGGAACGATGCTCGGGAAACTCATGGCCGAGTCTGGTGGGGCCGAACGAATAGCCCAGACACTCGTTCGTGTCTTCGGTGAGAAGAACGTACACTGGGCGATGATGGTTGTTGCGCTGATCTGTGGTATTCCGGTATTTATCCAGGTTGGAATCGTGCTACTCTTCCCGCTGGTATTTGTTATTGCGAAGCATACAGGGACGTCGCTAATCAAAATCGGACTTTCACTTGTCGCGGGTCTTGCCGTGGTACACAGTCTGATTCCGCCTCATCCGGCGGCGATGCTCGCGGTAGGAATATTCAATGCCGATGTTGGTAAAACAATATTCCTGGCTCTGATTGTATCCCTTCCAGCCGCAGCAATTGCAGGTCCGCTCTATGGAACATGGATTTCCAAGCGGATCAAAGTCGAGACTTCAAGTGAGCTAATGGAACAGTTCACTGAGACCAAAGATCGGGAACTGCCTGGTTTCGGCATCACCCTCTTTACGATCTTGCTTCCGGTGATTCTGATGTTGCTCGCTACGATTGTGGATCTGATTTTACCAGAGACAAACGGATTCCGTCAGGTCGTTGATTTCATCGGTAGTCCGATTATTGCACTGCTGCTCGCTTTGCTCTTTTCCTTTTATTCTTTTGGATATGCACGTGGTTTCAGCAAACAGCAGATATTGAAATATACAAATGATTGCTTGGGCCCAGTTGCTTCCATTATCTTGCTGATCGGTGCAGGAGGCGGATTCAACCGTATCCTGACAGACAGCGGTGTAGGTGACGCGATAGCGGGTTTTGCCCAAAGTGCGCATCTGTCGCCACTCGTGCTGGCCTTTGTTATTGCCGGATTGATTCGTGCGGCGGTAGGTTCAGCTACGGTTGCTATGACAACAGCGGCGGGCATTGTGGCTCCAATCGCTATGACGATGCCGGGGGTAAGTCCGGAGTTGCTGGTGCTCGCAACGGGAGCAGGTTCAATTATTTTGTCCCATGTGAATGATTCGGGATTCTGGATTGTCAAAGAGTATTTGAATCTGTCTGTGCCGCAGACACTTAAGACATGGACGGTCATGGAGACCATTCTCGGATTTGCCGCCTTTGGCATGGTGTTATTGTTGAGTGTCTTTATCTAACAAGGAAAAAAACCATAAAGCCTATAAACCTAAAAACACGCCGCTATGGCGTGTTTTTAGGTTATGTTTACTGCTCACCATCCATCATGATTAAGATGGGGTGATTGTGGTCTTTCCAGACTGCGTTGTACGAAAACGCTGCTCGTAGATCTCGTTTACCCGCTTTAAAACAGCAGGGCCTTGCTCTGTGAAACGAAGCGCTGTCGCTTTATTTTTAACCAGGAACGCACCGGATTCGTGTCCGGTTGGGGATAAGGCTGCATTGTAGAGCAGCGAAGCGCCATGGCTTGGATGAGGAAAGAACCATTTCATGATAGGTTTGATATAGAAGGGCAGGCCGGATGTTTTGTTGCCCCTTAGCGTATTATTTCCACCGGGATCTACGCTTAGTAATTGCATGCCATCCGCATTGGGAGACTTGGCAACCTCGCGTGTCCATAGGGATAAGCCGAGCTTCGAGGTGGCATAAGGACCAAACAGCTTTTTGAATTCGGCTGGACGTTCCAGGATGTTCATATCAAATTGTCTGACCATATTGAACGAGGTGGTGGAAGTATTAATAACTGTTTTCATCTGTCCTTTGAGCAATCGCTCAACTAATTCCATGTAGATGATGTAAGGGACTACCGTCTGAAGTTCAAAGTGTAGTTCATGCCCCTGATCAGAGAAACGAAGTTCGGCAGCGCTGCCTCCGGCATTGTTAAACAAGACATCAATTGAATCGGTATCGGATTTAATCTGATCCAGTGCAGTTCTCAAACTGTCGTAGTTGGTCAGATTGGCCTGAACCCAACGGAGCTGGCCTGTACGTAAGGCGTTCTGAATATCGTTATCCTCGGATGGGAAAGCAGAGCGGTTGAGACCGATTACCTGCCATCCTTCAGCCAGTAACTGGCGTGTCAGTTCAAGACCAATTCCTGACGTTGACCCTGTGATGAGAGCTGTGCGAAGTTGATTTTGTATATTCATATATACCTCCAGAAGAATGGGATTACAGAACGAATCTGTATGCTGCGCTCATTCTATAACTTGGAGTCGACTCCAAGTCAAGGGGTGTTGGGATGGAATGGATCATGCTTGACTTGGAGTCAGCTCCAAGTTGTAATATGGAGAGAAATGAATGTGGAGGAGGCCCATATGATGAGTGAGAATGAAGTGTTCTCCATTAAAGAAACGTCAGAACAGGCCGGATTATCAGAAGATACAATTCGTTATTATGAGAAGATTGGGCTGCTTCCCCGAGCGGAACGCAAGGCCAATCGCCATCGGGTATATCGCTCGGAGGATATCCATACGATGAAGTTGATCACTTGCCTGAAAAAAACAGGAATGTCTCTGGAGGAAATGAAGCCTTATTTACAAATGTCCATGGATTCCGATCTCTCAGATTTCCCGGATGAATGGGAGATGCTGGTGAATCACCGGAAGAAAGTTGAAGCACAGATTGCTTCGCTACAGCAGGTGGTTGATTTTATCGACGAGAAGTTGGAGAAACGAAGTATGTATCCTGATGAATGTCCTATTACCGGGGAGAACCAGATGTCTGTTTTTGAAAAACAGAACCTATTCTCTTGATGGCACTGCTGCCTATATGAATCCGAAAACCCACGTCATGATGACGCGGGTCTTTTTGTTGTTTCTAGTTTTTAATATCGAGTGTAAGACGAAGTCGTTTGATATCGCTTTTGGGAGGGAGACCATACATGCGTGCATACTCCCGGCTGAATTGAGACGGACTTTCATAGCCAACCTGGAACGCAGCGTCGGCGGCATCGGTTGAACCTGCTAGCAGCATTCGCCGGGCTTCATGCAATCGAATTTGTTTCTGGAATTGCAAAGGGCTCATGGCAGTAATAGCTTTGAAATGATGATGTAATGAGGAAGAACTCATGTTGATCATGGCAGCAAGTTGTTCAATCCGAAGTGGCTTAGCGTAATCAGATTGGATGACTTCGATCACCTCGGCGATGTGTTGTGCATGACTGTCCTGAATAGCAAACTGCTTGATGGAATGTCCATGTTCATCCTGGATAATACGATATAGAATTTCGCGGATAAACAGAGGGGCAAGGACAGGAATGTCTTCAGGTGTATCCAGCAGCCGAACCAATCGGATCACGGCTTCAAGAAGGGAAGGTTTGGTTGAGCTAACAAACAATCCTCTTTGTGTTGTATGGTCAGGTTTGGGTTGTGCAGAAGGCGTATCCTGAATCAGATCGAAAATCTGCCCTGAATCAAAATCCAGTCGAATACATAGATAGGGATGTTCGGTTGTAGCCTTTATAACCTGCCCTGAAATAGGCAAGTTTACGGAAGCTACCAAATATTGTGACAGGTTGTAGGTGTAGCTCTCTCGGCCGAGTATAACTAATTTGGAACCTTGGGCGACAATGCAGAGGGAAGGCTGATAAACGGAATATATGGGTTGTGAGATCTCGGAGGCACGGATTAAGGCAAGGGATGGAATTGCTGTTGGATGTATCCCGTCACTTGGGGTGAAATGCTCAATAAGCTGAGCCAATTGTTGTTGCTGCTCCGTGATGCTCGTATCCGTTTCATTTGTTTTGATAAGCATGAATTGCAGTCCCCCTTGTAAAGCACGATTACTATTATTTTAAAATGCTCTGGAGGAATAGGCAAGAATACTGCGGGATTTTTCTATCGTACAACGACTGATCCTCTACATAATGGAGATAAGCAACGGAATCTTTTGAAGCAGAGAGGAGTGAGAAACAATGGAGCGCAATTCAATGGGCGACCAACAAGAACCAAAACACCCGTATGTGGGGATGTGGGTCACGAAGGATGGATATATCAGACATGAACTTCTTCCTTGCGGTAGATATGATGAAGCGAGAGGAGATCGGCAAAGTGCATATCAGGGTCGCTATGTTGTTCATGGGAAACATATAGAGTACGTGGATGATACGGGATTTACAGCGGATGGAGACTTCAGGGACGGCGTTTTGTACCATGCAGGCATGGTTTTGTATAGAGAAAATGTACAATAACAACTAAATAAGGAGCGATTAAAATATGTCCAATGTAAAAGGGAAAGTGGTTGTCATTACCGGTGCGAGTAGTGGAATTGGCGAGTCAACAGCTCGATTGCTTGCACAGCATGGAGCACATGTAGTTATTGGAGCTAGACGTATGGAACGTTTGGAGGCATTGGCCTCCTCCATTCGTTTGGAGGGCGGATCGGTGGAGTATCATTCGCTGGATGTTACCAGATTGGAAGAGATGCAAACCATCGTTGACCTCGCTCAAACTCGCTATGGACGTATCGATGTTATTTTAAATAACGCTGGAGTTATGCCGCTATCTCCCCTTGAATCGTTAAAAGTAGATGAGTGGAATCGCATGATAGATGTTAACATTCGTGGGGTTCTGCATGGCATTGCAGCTGGACTACCCATCATGAAAAAGCAGGGTTTCGGCCAGTTTATTAATATCGCCTCTATTGGAGCCTATGCCGTGTCACCAACGGCAGCGGTGTATTGTGCAACCAAATACGCGGTCCGCGCCATCTCGGAGGGGTTGCGACAGGAAGTAGGCGGAGATATCCGTGTAACCCTTGTATCACCGGGCGTGACGGAATCGGAACTCGCGGATACGATCTCTGATGAAGAAGCACGTGATCTCATGAAAGAGTATCGGCGCATATCGATTCCCGCCTCGGCGATTGCGCAAAGTATATTGTTCGCCATTAGCCAGCCGGCAGAGGTGGACGTAAATGAGATTGTAGTGAGACCGACAGCAAGCATGGCTTAAGTTCGGATCCTCTTTTGGTATATAATAGATTCAATTGATACGAAAAGAGGAATAGTGCAGTGACATTACAACAACTAAAATATGTGATCGAAGTTGCCACGCGCGGTTCCATGAATGAAGCAGCCAAAAGGTTGTTTATCTCGCAACCCAGCCTTTCGAATGCCATTCGGGATCTGGAGCAGGAGTTGCGAATTACTATTTTTGAACGTACCAATAAGGGAATATCTCTGTCTAAAGAAGGCGTTGAGTTTCTGAGTTATGCACGTCAGGTGGTAGAACAAGCTGAATTGCTGGAGAATCGTTATCTGAACGCCAAGCCATCCCCGCAGCACTTCTCTGTATCGACGCAGCATTATGCGTTTGCAGTGAATGCCTTTGTTCGTCTGGTACAGCAGTATGGTCAGGATGAATACGAGTTGGCGCTTCGGGAGACAAAGACCTACGAGATTATTCAGGACGTGAAAAGCCTGCGCAGTGAAATTGGCATCCTGTATTTGAATGAGTTCAATGCCAAGGTGATTAACAAATTGTTAAAAGATGCGGGATTGGTTTTCACGAGTTTGTTCACAGCCAAGCCCCATATCTTTATCAGTGTGAAGAACCCGCTGGCGAAGCAGGAGTCGGTTGCAATCGAGCAACTGCAGGATTATCCGTACTTGTCATTTGATCAGGGAGAGTACAATTCCTTTCACTTTTCCGAAGAGATTCTGAGTACGTTATCTCACCCCAAAAGCATACAGGTCAATGACCGCGCAACATTGTTTAACCTGTTGATTGGTCTGAATGGTTATACGATTTCTACAGGTGTACTTAGCGCTGATCTGAACGGAGACGAGATAATTCCTGTACCGCTGGAATGTGAGGAATCCATTAATGTAGGGTGGATAAGCCACAAGAGCACTTCTCTCTCTAATCTGGGTGTAGCATATGTCCAGGCTCTGCATGAGGCCATAGGGTCTTAGAAGTGTTAAATGGTTCATCAAAAGGCCGTTTCCGAATGAGTCGGAACGGTTTTTTTGTTGTACTACGATCTTTAAAGTATAGGGTGGTATGTTGTCATCCCGTGTAATAGAATGAAGGTATATGTCGAATGTGTGCAAGAGATCGAAGGGAGAACGGTTAGTGAGAGTTCTGTATCGGAATAAAAGTGAACAGCATGAGCTGACGGTATATGATACCAAAAAACTTTATGGAGAGAAGGGCCAGTTTCGTGTATTAGAATTCTCCAATGCAGCTGTGCAGGGAGCCATGGATCTGGATGAGCCTAACCGGATGGTGTTGGAGTATCCGAGAGCGATGGTGCATCTAATGGAACGGAATGATCCTGAGTTTGATACCGTATTTGTGGTGGGACATGGTATTGGCACATTGCCAACCTACTTGTCTGATCGTCAGGTAAAGGTGGCTGAGCTTGACGCAGAGGTCGTGGAGTTGAGCCAGACCTTTTTTGGTTATGAGGGAAGCCCTGTGCTCATTGGGGATGGTCGTGAATTATTAGGCCAGGAAGCCGCTGCGACATATGATTATATTATTATTGATGCCTTTACGGCAACGGGTACACCGGAGCAGTTTATATCCAGTGATTTTTTTGCCATGGTCAAGGACAAGCTGGACTCGGACGGAGCTGTCATCCTTAATGTGTTTGGGCGTGCGGGCAACGATCGGCTTGTCAATGCGATCTATACGACACTTCAGGCACAGTTTTCCTATACACGTGCATTCGCATTACCTACAGAAACAGCGGATGAAGTTCAAAATCGCATTTTAATGGGTAGTCATCACCCGATCGAATTTCAGGTTCGTCAGATGGCAGGGTTTGTTAAACAAGAGCCAGAAGAAGGATATATCATTGTCGATTAGGGCGATTCTGAACAGTGATTCTTCCAGGGAAAGTAAAATGTCATTAAATCGTCAATCTTACGATGTAATTGTTAAGATTTCTCAGTCTCTTTATTTGATCTTAACAACTTTCGTATAAGATAGAAGGAATATGCTTTTTCATGAAAATCCGGGGGAAGTAAACGATGATTGCACAGATCAAGAGATCTAGAAGATTACGAAGAAAAATAAAAAACATCAAGAAGATCAGCCTCACGGCTTTACTCGGCGGGTTGGTCACTATTTCAGTTATAATGACATTGACCCTCATGGTCATCTCATCTTATACATCTCAGAAACAGTCACTCATTGATAACACCCTGTCCTTAAACTATGCAAGCGCTGTGCAAATGAGCCAAACGCTGGATTCGCTTTTTTATTCCATGCAGGAGAGCTTGAAATATGCAGCCACATATTTCACGGATATGGATAACTCCAATACAAAAGAGTTGAATTCCACATTGGATTTGGTTCGCAATAGCAGTAATTTTTTCAATTCCGTTTCTTTGGTAGATAAAGCAGGAGTAGTTAGGTCTACCTCACCTTACTCACAGGCTAGCGTAGGTCATCATGTTAGTTCCAATGCGGCAAAAGAAGCGGTTAGCTTGAGGACTTCGTATATCTCCGAAGCGTACCAGACACCCAGAACCAAACGCAGAATTGTATTTGTCAGTGAACCGATCTTTGATTCGGCAGGGGAGTACCAAGGAACGATTGGTGGAAATATCTTTTTACAGGAAAATAATATATTGAGTCTGTCTTTTGGCAGTCAGCTCAAGACAAGTAACGGGTCCTACTTTTTTATTGTGGATAAGAAGGGCACTTTGTTATTTCACCCAAACACCAACCGAATTGGTGAAAATGTCAGTAAAAATGAAGTGGTGCAAAAGCTGTTAGCAAACAAGAACGGTAAAGAACAATACAAAAACCTGGCAGGTGTGGATTCGCTTGCAGGTTATTACAAAGTTCCATCAACAGGTTGGGGCGTCGTAATCGTGTCTCCAACCCAAACGGTGTACGATCAGTTGAATCATCATATCCGTATGTTGTTGCTGTACACTTCAGTGCCTTTCCTGATCCTGACCCTTATTGTGGTTCGGGTTGCACGCAAGCTGGCCAGTCCTTTTGCTATGCTGGCTGATTTGGTGAATCAGGTCGATAAGGGACAAGTAGATCTGCCTGTGATGAAGCCTCACTGGAATAGAGAGGCAGACCTTCTAACAAGAGCAGTTGTTGGCGCATTGGCGAACTTTAGGAAGCAGACAAACCAGCTTGTCTATGATGCCAGAACAGATGTTTTAACAGGAATGAACAATCGCAGAACCTTCGAAGAAGTCATTCAGGAATGGATTCAGGATGAGGCGCCATTCTCCATTATTGTTCTGGATATCGACCGCTTCAAGTCCATTAATGATACATTCGGGCATCATGCTGGGGATGAAGTATTAAAACACATTGCCAATATCATTCAATTGTCTGTTCGACCAGAAGATGTCTGCGCCCGGTTTGGTGGAGAGGAATTTGTAGTCTTGTTAAGAAATTCCGAGTCTAACGTCGCTTTTGAGATTGCTGAACGTATCCGAATAACGGTCGAAGAAAGCATATTGCCTATAGATCGTTCCGTCACCATCTCGGCTGGAATTGCTGAATATCCCAAGCACTCCACAACATCCACAGAACTGTTTCACTTGGCGGATAATGCACTGTATCAAGCGAAGGAAGAGGGACGTAACCGTACGGTTACGATCCAATCGGTTATTAAATAGGCAAGTAAAGAAGCTGTTCCCTAAACACCAGGGACAGCTTCTTTTGTGTACTATACCTCTTGTGAGGATCTGGCTAGAACCTCATTTGTATACGTTTCTCCCCAATCTCGCATGCTGAAGATAATCGGCCGTAACGTTTCACCAAATGGTGTGAGGGAATACTCCACTTTAGGTGGGATCTGGGGGTATATTTCACGATGAACAATTCCGCTGCTTTCCAACTCTCGAAGTTGCAGGGTGAGCATACGCTGGGTGATGTCAGGAAACAATTTTCGGATCTCGTTAAATCTCAAAGGACCGGAAAATAAATGATACAAAATGGCACCTTTCCATTTGCCTCCGATCACACTGAGGGTAACTTCCACGGAACAGCCGTATGGCGCGGGACATAGCTTGGTCGCGTCCTTTTTCATTATAAGTACACCTCCACTTTCCGGTGATTTTCTATAGTATCTATTTGGGTGGTTATATTACATAACGTACGTATAGTTCATGAAAGAGCATATCACTTATGATGCGGATTATAAACCCTAATTATAGTTGAAGGCAGATGTGTTGATGTCTATAAGATAAAAAAAGAGCCCGGGTTTCAGGCTCTTCGCTGGATGTATAAAATATGATGATGAGCGTATATACGCTACTTCAGTGACGATAGAATGGAGTCACATAGAGCCATCGTTGCAATATTATCCTTGGCACTGGAATGTGGGACAGTCTGATTCTGGCAACACGCAATGAAGTGCGCCATTTCACCAACAAACCCACGTAGATAAAGGTCACGATAAGCTCCGGACATGGGAGATCCGGAAGGTGTAAATACAGTATCTTGCTCCTCGAGAGATTTCCAGGGAAGGCTGGTCGAGCTTCGGGATTGATGAACAGTAAGTGTGTTGATCTCTTCAGCTGACGCAAATCCGTTGTCAAAGGTGACGAGTACACTTTCACTCTCCCGTGACCAAGCACTCATGCCGGTAAAATAAGCGCTACCTACTACGTTATTTTCAAATACAAGGGAAATGCTTTGATTAATGTGTTCCCCATCCTTCACGGTTGTGCCTGTAACTCGTATTGCTTCTCCGAATAAGTAACGCATCAGATCAACCATATGAATGGCAGCGAGCTTCATGAACTGTTCCTCATCCTTGCAAAATGGGGTACTGTCTACAGCGAATTTCATCTGGAATGAACGTACCTTACCTAGCGAACCTCTATCAATTAGCTCCTTCAGCTTCATGTATATGGGGGCATAACGCTTCATAAAACCGACCATGACAACGACGCCAGCCTGCTCGGCAGCTTCTGCTACAGTGGCGGCTTCCGCTGCGTTCCATCCGAGCGGCTTATCCACGTATACATTCTTGCCAGCCCGAATGCATTCGAGAACAAGAGCGGTCTGATCTACAGGCTGGGCGACCACAACGACTCCGTCACAGATTTCCTGCTGCAACATAAGCTGAGCGTTATCATACGCTTGTCCGTTGCTGCCAAATCGCAGCAGAGCTGCTTCAGAGCGTTCCATACTGCGTGTGGCAATGGCCTGGATCTGCGCTCCGGATTCAACAACAGAAGGGTAAATATTCGTGGATGCATGAAACCCGGCACCGATAAAGCACAGATGGGTTGTTTTCAAGGTGGATCTCTCCTTCATTTTTGCATTCGTATGGATGGTATATTTGTTGTTTAATGCTACGATAGGGTGTTTGAAGTTGAGAAAAAAGGACATATGTCCTATTCTTGAATGAGTAAAAAAAGAAGTTGCATTTTTATTTTGGAGCATGTATACTCTGAATTACGGTAAAACAAGGAATTGTTTCACCGGAACGCTTTTCATCGATGGATGAGGAGATACATATTATGCGGTCGTGGCGGAATTGGCAGACGCGCACGGTTCAGGTCCGTGTGGGCTAACCCCCGTGGAGGTTCGAGTCCTCTCGACCGCATCTAACAAAAAAAGGTTCGTGAGTTGCTCTAGGGCAATTCACGAACCTTTTTTTGTTTTGTGGATCATTCGTGTGAAGCCTACATTTTGCTACCAGCATGCTAATGCTAATGTTGCCGCTGGCGCAGAATGACTGCCGTGATGATCCCGGCAATGGCTCCTGCAATACCAAATAGCGTTACACTGGCAACCACTTCAACCGACTGGAGACGAAACAAAAAAGCGATACCGCTGCCAAAAGTGGTTCCAGCGAGAAATCCGAGCGAAATTCCTAATTCTTTCGTTAATTTCATTGCTTCACCTACTTGGAAATGTGAGATATGGATTTGCAAATATTGGGTACAGGCAGTAAAGTGTGATCAGGAAAATCATCACATTTTATTTCCTTTTTTATCTTGTGGTTTTAACCCGTTAATTATGCATGATATCTCATATGGGAGGGTAAGAGCGAATGAATATGAACGAACGAATTGCAGCATGGAATGAGGAAGCACAGCAGTGTGCTTGCGGTCATCAACACAGAGTGGTGGATATGCTGATACATCTGGAAGCTGGTGCCATTCAGAGGTTACCGGGTTATTTGTCTGAGCAAGGATATCGTCAGGTGACGGTTGTTTATGATCGACATACGTTTCGGGCCGCCGGATCTGATGTGCTGAGTAGTATTCGCGAAGCGGGAATGCATGTGGATGAGATCGCTCTACCGGAGAATCGCACGGGGGATATCATTGCGGATGAAGCAGCTATTGTACAGGTCATGTTGGGTGTGAGACTCGAAAGTCAGGCTGTAATTGCGGTGGGTTCAGGTACCATTCATGATCTGGTGAGATTTGTTTGTTCCAAAATGAGCAAGCCCTTTCTGTCGATACCGACAGCGGCTTCAGTGGATGGGTTTACCTCTGCGGGTGCACCCTTAATTGTAAGCGGAATCAAACAGACATTTCAGGCTGTTCCGCCTGAAGCCATTTTTGCCGATATGAATATCCTGGAGCAAGCTCCCCAAGTGATGACGGCTGCCGGATTCGGAGATATGCTTGGCAAATATACTTCCCTTGCAGATTGGATTGTTTCTCGTGAACTGGGCGGAGAACCGTTCTGTCCGGTTGCTTATCGGATGACAGAAGAAGCGCTGAATACCTGCATAGATCATGTACAAGCGATTGCGGAGGGGCGAGCAGAGGGAGTAGCTGTATTAATGGACGCATTAATTGTTTCCGGTATCTCCATGCTGATCATTGACCATTCCCGTCCGGCATCCGGAGGTGAGCATCATCTGTCCCATATTTTGGAGATGGATCTGATGCAAGCGGGAGAAAGACCGGTTCTGCATGGTGCCAAAGTTGGCGTAGCATGTGCATTGCTTACAGTAAAATATAAAGAACTTGCACAGACATCGGATGAACCAGTGTTTGGGATATATGATCAATTGCCGGAGGCTTCTCAGCTCATCGCATGGTTGGAACAAGTAGGTGGATCTGTGACTACTGAGCAACTCGGTGTAACCCCGGAGATGGTGGAACATGCATTCAACACAGCGCATACGCTTCGTCCTCGATATACCGGATTGAGATATATCAATGAAGTGTTAAACACGAGATTAGGATGACCTTTTAGAGAGAATGATCATGATGAAATGCATTAACTTCGCTTTTAGCGGGCTGTGATGGCTCTCCTTGGGAGCAAAAGACGAAAAAGGGTAGGTTATCTGACATTTCAGATGGAATAGCCAGAACAGTGCTTCAAGTCCGAGAGAGAGGGCATGCATTTATTTTAAAAAAGGCTCTGGCCTCCCCTATAGGGAGATCAGAGCCTTTTGGCTGTTCGCTTATTTAGTTGTTGCGACGATCTTTCAAGATGACATCTGCGAACAAAATAGTTTTCGGGATACGGAAAAATTGCTCCGCTTGTTCCTGAAATGCAGCAGAAGGCAGTGTTCCCTGATGCAGCCATTTGCGGAAAGTGCCGGGATGAACCCCGATCCAGTGGCTGACATCTGTCACCGACAGATCATGGACCATACACAAGCCTGTCAAAATACGGTTACTAACCGGAGAACGGGTCACCGTACGCTTCATGAAGCGAGATGACTCGGGTTGACATATGACAGGGCTATTACGCACAACTTCTTCATTGAAGAGAATATGACGCGGGTAGCCGAGTAATTGGCAAGTCTTGTCCAAATTGGTACTGCCGGGTATCCGTCCTTCATATACCCACGCACTGACACTGCGTGAAGAGATGGAGAGGTCTTCAGCAAGCTGGGACAACTTGATATCATTGGCCATCAGCACGGCAAGAAGAACACGATTGCGGATTTGACAGCGTGTCGGTTTTCGGAATCGTTTAACACGGACGCCTTTTCCCAAGTATTTACGGTTGATCAGAGACCACGCCTGGATGGAATGTTGTTCTGGTTGATTAGGCATATTTCCTCCGATTTTTTTTAACCAAATACTACAATAAACAACGGGGTACTTTCAAGTGCCGGGATTACCTGTTACAAATGCGTCAATGCGTCAATTCACGATAAAGAGGGAACTACGAACTAGACCATGCGCAATTCACATCCTAGTATATTCCTAGATTACAATGTTTCACTAAAAATGTGGGGAGAAATTGGACAGGAATAAAAATAATATAGTTCTAATTACTTATTACTAGGTCTAAAGAACTTTTATCTGTTTTTTGTTGATATGATGCGGTTTATTTCCCTGAATTCCCCAAAATCATGTGATTTTCGTTCCCCTGTTGCGAAGAGGATGTGCACAAATCTGAAATGATAAATCCGCATGTTCAGCATGACATGTGACCTGTCAAATCTCTTACTTTTACATATATTGTATGATACTCAAGTGTAAAGGAGAGGTGAGGAACGTGCATCTATCTGTGAATACCTTTGCTGTCATCTCGGGAGCATTTGTTACGTTTGCTTTTGGCGGATGGGATCAATTGCTGAGCCTGCTCGCGGTCGCGATGGCTGTGGATTATATAACAGGTTTGGCAGCGGCGGTAAGAACAGGTACCGGCTTGAATAGCAACATTGGATTCTGGGGGATTGCCCGCAAAGGGCTCATGCTGACGGTTGTTTTGCTTGCTCATCGAATTGATCTGATCATGGGAACCGATTTTATCAAAGGAGGAGCTATTTATTTCTATCTGGTGAATGAACTCATTTCAATTACCGAGAATTATGCCAAAATCGGTCTTCCATTGCCTGCAAAGCTCAGACAGGCCATTGCAGTGTTGAAGAAACAGGAGGATCAGGAGTATCTGATGAATCGTGAATGGTCCAAACCGCAGCAAACCCCGGACGACATCAAACAGCAGGCTGAAACAGGACAAACTTTGCAGGATGACTCCGAGAAACAGACGGAGGATGGATCGCAAAAGAAATCCGAATCGAAAGGAAACGGTTCGGATTAGTTTTTCTTAATCAAGAGAACGTTTCCAAGTATCCTTTCGTAATAGAGAACGTTATGATATATTTTGGATACATGAAAATTCATTCATTTCTACTATTATATTAAACGAGGTGTTTGCCCAGATGATAAAACATATTGTCCTGTTCAAAATGAAAGATCGCTCAGCAGAAAGTATTGAAGCTGCAGCCCAGGTGCTTCGCAATCTGGAAGGTAAAATTGATGTCCTGGTTTCACTTGAAATCGGGATTGATGTGCTTCGCTCGGAGAGATCGTTCGACATTTCACTCACGGCGGAGTTTGCGTCACTGGAGGATCTCCAGGCGTATCAGGTACACCCGCTTCATCAGGAAGTTATCAAGTACATGAACGAAGTCAGAGAACAGTCAATTGCAGTGGACTACGAAATCTGATCTATCATTCAAACTACGTTGAGATAAAGGGGACTCTGCATGAGCGATTTAAGAGACGTTATGGAATTTCTATATATTTTTGTTGTGTTTCTAATCGCTTGTCCTGTGATGATATTCTGGCTTAAGCGAAGAGGGAAACGGAACCGATAACTCACTGAACGGGAAGTGAACGAATGTATTATGTGAACAGAGAACAGATTGCCCGCCGGCTTGCTGCTGTACCGGAAGTAGCTGAAGGGCTTCGCGGGGCAGCAGAAGCTTGGGATGGCAGTCTCATGCTGGGTATGGTACAGGAACGTTGTCTTCACCTGGCGATCGAGATTGTTACCGATGTGGGAAGTTATCTGATAGACGGCTTCATCATGAGAGATGCAAGCAGCTATGATGATATTATTCAGATTAATTATGAAGAAAAGGTTTTTGATAATCCGACCTATGAGATATTGCGTCAGCTTGTCACGTTACGCAAGCCACTGGTGCAGGATTATTACACTTGGGAGCGGTCTGAGCTCCATCCACTTAGCGTAGAGTTGCCGAGTATACTTGAACATTTTACTACTCAGGTTAGCGCCTACGTGGAAAAAGAACTTGGTCCTTTCAATACGGCACAAGCCGAGGGACAGCGTAAGGAATGAGGGAAATCGCATGACAAATGAATCAAAAGAATTCAATGAAGTAAATACTGAAAGTAACGAAACAAATGAAACACCTTCCGGATTCCATCCGGTGTATATGGTTGAACTTTTGTTCCGGGAACGTCCAGAGGTGGATCGCCTGCGTTTGCAGGAAGCTATGATCCGTCATACAGGACAAGTCCGACTGGATGTGAAACAAGAGAGCGGAGGGCAAAAGCATGAGATGCTTGTCTTCTATCATCTGGACCACAAGGTATCCTTCCAGGAAGGGGATATCCCTGCTCAGACTTGTATGCTTCCTGTGAATGAAATCGCAGATCGTGCTCGCTTTGGCGGTGCTCTGCAACAAGCATGGCATTGGCCGGATGCAGGACAAGCTGTGGAAGCTGCGCGATACTCCATTCGGATACATGATATGTTCACGGCTGCCATGCCTCGTAAACAGCGCCTGGAGCTGTTTCAGAAGACTGTACTGGCAATCATGGAGAGTGTGACCTGTGACGCGCTGTATTGGTATGGCAGTGATAAGCTGGTTGAACCGGAAGCATATACGCAAGCTCAGGAACGTGAGGAACATCTGTATGCAGCCATGAATGTTCGAATGTATCAAGCCGGAGGTACAGAGGAACAGCGCGGGTTGGTCATGGATACCGTGGGATTATCTGCGCTGGGTGTACCTGATGTCCAGTGTCACTTCGTCGGTCTTGATCCCGATACGGTGGCTCAGACCTTACTGGGTGCAGCATATTACATATTTGATCAGGGGGATGTTCTGCAAGATGGACAGACGCTGGGTTCTTCAGGTGGACGTCGCTGGCGTTGTGAACATCAGGCAGCATTGATTGCACCTGGACGATATGTCATTGATTTGGACCCGGGGGATGAGCATGCCGCGGCTGATCTCGAGCCGGCTCGTCAGAACTGAGTTTAAGCCGTCATTTGCATCCATTCAAAAAGGGCGTTCAGATTATTTTTAACATCTGGAGTGTCAAGTCAAGCCTGTGCTGCTTATAATGCATCAACAGAGTAGGC
Organism: Paenibacillus sp. 10L310; assembly: GCF_056395745.1. Lineage (NCBI taxonomy): Bacteria > Bacillati > Bacillota > Bacilli > Caryophanales > Paenibacillaceae > Paenibacillus > Paenibacillus sp. 10L310. The sequence goes on from NZ_JBFTKC010000001.1 coordinate 746,656, forward strand.
ATTCGCCCGGATGGCTGAGCGACAGACCGTTGCTTCTGATCCGGTACTTAAACAATAGTAAAGGGAGAGATGTGACGTGAAGGATTCTAACAAAAGTTTGTTGTGGGGAGCTCTTATTGGCTCCGTGGTTGGTTCAGTAACGGCATTATTGCTGGCGCCAAAATCGGGACGTGAACTTCGTCAGGATATTACAGAAGGTGCTCGTCAGGTATCGGAGAAAGGTCAGGAACTGGCTGGTATCGTGGGAGAACAAAGTTCGCAGATCGTATCCAAAGTTAAAGAGACCGCAGATGTTGTAATTCAGGATATTCAATCCTGGCGCAATTGCGCTGAAGGGAAAGAAATTCGCATATCGGCAGCCATTGTGGATAACGATATCGATAAAACAGTGGATGAACCCGGAATTGACATCGTAGCGAAGCTTCCTGCGGATGAGTCCAAGGACGACAACTAAGCAAAGCTTAGGATAAGCAGGCTTTCCTCTATTTAGAGGAGAGCCTGCTTTGTTGCGTGTCCACACATAGATGACGTAGCGCGTGGATTTAATTTGAACCCTGCGATGAAATCGGGTAAGATGTAGGTACCTTTTTGCCGGAATGTTCATACGGTAGGAAGAAAGCTCTGAGAAACAATCGTTTTGAGAACCAATTCAATGAAGAAGGAAGCGGTGTGTTCGTGCAGCAAGCAATCGCTATATTAGACTCCGGTGTGGGGGGATTGACCGTCGCCAAGGAAGTGATGCGTCAGCTCCCGCGGGAAAAGATCATTTATTTTGGGGATACTGCCCGGACACCGTACGGACCCCGTTCGTCCGAACAAGTAAAACAATTTACGGAACAAATCGTTGATTTCTTGATCCAATTCGATCCGAAGGTTATCGTTATCGCCTGTAACACAGCAACAGCAGCCGCGTTGGAGTATATCCGTGCCAAGGTGAATATGCCTGTCATTGGTGTTATACATCCGGGTGCGCGGGCCGCAATCACAGCGACACGTACAGGACGTATTGGTGTGATTGGTACCACAGGTACCATAGGTAGTGGGGCTTATACATCGGCACTCAAGCAGTTGTCCCCCTATATTGATGTGGTCAGTCAGGCTTGTCCGGCGCTGGTGCCGTTGGTGGAACAAGGTGAATTTCGTTCCGAGCACACGACACATACGGTGGAACAATCATTGGGCGAGATCAAACAACAGCCAATTGATTGTCTTATTCTGGGTTGTACGCATTATCCCTTTCTCATGGACACGATTCAGGAAGTTATGGGACAGGAAGTGAAGTTAATCAGTTCAGCGGATGAAACGGCACGTGAAATCAGTACGATTTTATATGATAAACGAAAGCTGGCCAGTGGGGATGAGACTCCGGTGCATCAATTTTTCTGCACGGGTGACCCGAGAATGTTCCAGAATATCACCCGTCGATGGTTGGGGGAGCAGATCTCCAAGACCCCTGTTGTCTGGCAAGTTACGCAATTATCATAGTTATACTCAAATTATGCATGAATAAGACTTTTAATTAATGTAATTTGGTCGTGGACTATCCCGGAACTGTGAAGTTCCGGGATTTTTTGTCGTCATTATGCATTAACAGGAGATAAACATGATTCTTGTCACATGACGGACAACCTGACCTGCATACATATGTTACAGACACGAAATTGGTCAGAACTGGACAGGAGACCTGTCTTTTCCTGTGGAAAGGAGAACAACATGGATCTGCAGTGGATTATTGTTCAGCGGGGAGATACGTTGCCGCGAATTGCGTCATCACACCATATGACCAAAGAGTTCCTTGCTGCACTGAACCCGGAAGTGGCTTCCCAGCCATACTTGCTGGCAGGTCAGATGCTGCGTATTGTCCCCGGGACAGGTCGCAGATACGCTGTACCGCCTGGAGAAAGTGTTGGGGAGATTGCAGGGAGATTTGGTCTGGACGAAGAGTTGTTGCGCCAGGCCAATCCTGAAATTACCAATATAACCGACTGGGTTGGTCGCTGTATTCATATTCCGGCTTCGAATGGAAAAACTATTGTAAAGATTCAGGGAGAGTATGGTTATCGAGAATTAATCAGGGATATAGACAAGCTGGAGAATCAATACCCGTTTATTGAAACGGGTTCAATCGGAACAAGTGTCATGGGCAAGTCACTGCCTTATTTGCGTATTGGGCAAGGGGCGAGACATATCCATGTTAACGCTTCCGTTCATGCGAATGAGTGGTTGACAACAGCAGTTCTGATGAAGTTTATTGAAGAGTATGCCGAGGCGTATGGTGCGCATAGGGCATGGCATCAATACCAGACAGAACGCTGGATGCAAGAGACGACACTCTGGGCCGTGCCGATGGTTAATCCGGACGGGGTCGAACTGGTTCAGGAAGGTGTGGTCAATCAGCATCCACATGCACAGCAGTTGTTGGCCTGGAATGCCGACAGATCACATTTCACCCATTGGAAGGCCAACATCAGAGGGGTGGATCTGAATGATCAATTTCCAGCCCATTGGGATGAAGAGGCAGCGAGAAGAGGTATAACCTCACCGGGCCCCAGGGATTATGCGGGGACAGCGCCATTGACAGAACCGGAGGCACAGGCGCTTGCGCAGTGGACGCAGCAACATACATTTGATGCGGTTGTATCCCTGCATAGTCAGGGACAGGAGATCTATTGGAACTACCGTGATCTGGAACCCAGGGAGAGTGGACCACTGTCGCGTAGACTCGCCAAAGCTTCCGGCTACAAGGCGGTGAAGCTCGGTGGCAGTGATGCCGGATACAAGGACTGGTTTATTCAAGATTTCGGTAGACCGGGCTTCACGGTAGAAGTTGGATTGGGTGTTAATCCGCTTCCCGTAGAACAGTTTGATGATATTTGTATAGAAGTGGGAATGTTGCTGGCTGAACTGTTATCCAATGGACAATGAGGCAAGACCCTGAATTATGATGGTGTGAAACTTAACAGTAGATCATTCGTATAACAGGAACGGACGCTATGAGCGACGTTCCGTTTTTATTATTTTTTATAATGGCATGTTACGTCATTCGTTCTGAATGGTTTTCGAACGGGTAATGATGGATGTGCCTTTTCGGCGACATATATAATTATACGGAGGGATTCAAATGAAGTGGAGAAGACTGCTGTCGTTCAAACGATGGACACAAGTTTTCAAAAGGCTCCCCCGGCTGCTCCGGGCTCCGCAGATTCCTTTGGGAGAAAAGCTGTTGTTTATTATTCCAGCGCTGTTGTACTGGGTACTTCCTGACGTAATGCCGTTTATGCCCATCGATGATATCGGGGTCACTTTGATTCTGATGAACTGGTTTGTAAGCCGGGCAGAACGTAAATATCCTGTGCTTCAGGAAGGGGCTCCTTCTTAATTTGTGCCTAAATGGATCATATTGACATTGAATTCGCATCAATGTTATTGCGAAGAGCGGTAACTTTCTTTACAATAGATGCTGTAGTTTAAGAATGCTGAAATTGTTGAAATCTGCAATTACAATATAGGAGATGAAGAGAATGAACTGCAAAATTACGCGTAATGCTGCTAAAGTATTGAAGCTTGAATTGGACAAGCCGGAGAACGAAGGAAAAAAACTGCGCGTTGTCATCACCCATGCACATGGTGACCATGCTCACTACGGCCTGGATATCGACACACCAAAAGAAAATGATACAGTTGTATCTACCGATAAAGAGATTGATGTCATTCTCGCGAATGATCAGCCTTTGTTAAACGGTGTTAAAATTGACTACCTCTACTTCCCGGAAGAGGGATTTGTTATTACGAATCCGTCCCAGGGTAATCACGGCGACCACTAAGGGCGCGAAGAAGGGGAACTCATGGCTAACGATATCCGCGTATGCGAAAAGTGTAATCATGTCCGACTGAAATCGATTGTGCCCAAGTTGCAGAAAATGGCTCCAGACACGGAGATCAAGATTGGGTGCAAATCCTATTGCGGTCCTTGCGCGAAACGTGCATTTGTCTTTATTAATGGTCGGTATATCAGTGCGCCGACAGAAGAAGAAGTGCTCGCCAAAGTCGCAAAGTTTGTGAAGTAATAGGATATAACAAGGTGAGTGGAGAAAACTGTCCACACATCAGAAAGGAGGGGCTACGTGCCTCTCCTTTTTTGCGTTTGGGTAGCGGTGAAAGGGTGTGTTACTCCATAGCACCTTTGACCAACTCAGTAATTTGGAAGGTATCTTCTCGAATTTCAATGGCAATGACGGTAGTATCCTTTTTCAGAAAATGTACATGTCCCAGCCGTTCTTCCTCTAATTCCACCCATCCTGTATCCGCTAGCTTCTGAAAATAATCCATTGGCGGGTATAGTCCTTGCTCACCCCCAATATGTTTCAGTTCGTAATTAGCGCCTTTTTTAAGATTTGGATCATCGGAATAAGTTATGTTCTCAATAAGTTTTGCATTGGTTGGAACCGGGATGTCTGGGTTCATGGATGACGCTGTATATCCTTCTATCTCGTATGTAGCAGGAGTGCAGCCCTGTACCCAAATGAGCAAGGGCAACATGCAAAGTGTCAGTAATATTTTCTTCAAATAAATTCCTCCCGACTCACATGATTATCTAATAAACGTAGCGTGATCAACTAAAGTTACGATAAAAACACAAAAGAAGAATAAGGAAGGCTTGTGTTATCCATCCTAAAGGGGTAACAGGAACATGATAATCCCAAGGAGGAATACTCATGCCGAAGCGTTATGATTCCAGTTTGCAAGCCGATACCACCGTATCTCAGGCGCAAAATGCGGTGAACAAGCTTCATTATGCTGTATCTCAGGCCATGTCTCATCCGACTGCACAGACCATTGTACAGGCGGAGCGACGTCTGGCACACACGGAGCAGGCGATGCGACAAGCAGAGCTTTCACTCGGAGGGCAAGGTGTTGAGTTGGCAGAGGAAATGTTCATCGAGGAGAAGAGAAAATTGAATTCAATCCAGAGTCAGCACGGTCAAGGGAATTTATAACGTTCCTGTCACATCAGAACCCGCAGGGCAGCAATGCTTTGCGGGTTTTTCATATCTTTTGCAAAGACTCTGGGTCCATGGGTTTACTCCGACAGTATGTCGAATGGTCGCTTAAAATTCTGTGAGAAGGTTAATAGAACAAGAGCAGGCAAAATTCCATACGGGAGGTACAGAATGACAAAACATATTACAGATTGTACGATTCTGAACAACGGAGTAACGATGCCATGGCTAGGATTTGGAACATATAAAGCAAAAGGTAAGGAAGTACAACAGGCGGTTGAGACCGCTTTGGAGGTTGGATATCGTAGTATTGATACCGCGTCCATCTATGGCAATGAGGAAGAAGTGGGACAAGCTATTGCAAGCAGTGGTGTTGCCCGTAACGAACTGTTTGTGACGACCAAGCTCTGGAACGAGGATCAGGGATTTGATTCAACGTTGAGAGCATTTGAAGCCAGTCAGAAGGCACTTGGACTGAATGTGATTGATCTTTATTTAATTCACTGGCCTGGCAGAGACCAGTACAAGGAGACGTGGAGAGCATTCGAACGTCTATATAGCGAAGGAAGCATCCGTGCGATTGGTGTGAGTAATTTTCAAGTACATCATTTGCAAGATATCATAGATGAGGGCGGAACGGTACCTGCGGTTAATCAGGTAGAGCTGCATCCGGGTCTGATCCAGCAGGAACTGCAGGATTTCTGCGGGGCGCAGGGAATTCAGTTGGAGGCATGGAGTCCTATTATGAAAGGTAAGCTGAACCAAGAGTCCACCCTCAAAGCGCTGGCCCAGAAATATGGGAAAACGCCAGCACAGATCATTCTGCGCTGGGACATTCAGAATCAGATTGTGACGATTCCGAAGTCCGTTACCCCGGAGCGTATTCGTGAGAATGCGGACATCTTTGACTTTGAATTGACACCTGATGAGTTGAGACAGATTGATGCACTGGATTCAGATAAGCGGACGGGTCCACATCCGGATCAACTGTTCTGGGATTAAGTGGGTGGCGCTAATTGAATATAAGTGTTTGATGAACTACTTGTGATTGTTCCGGTTACGGAATCGTTCTTCGTGGGTTTAAGATGTAGCATAATCGGTCACGCTAAGACACTACTTGTGCAGAACAATCTTTCGATCGCCGTTATCCCCGGATTTTTTTGAAATTCCCTGTATCAAGGGAGAAATCCGGTGATAAATGCGAGCGCTCCGCTTCTCCAGCTTTTTTCTGCCCACTCCGTTATCGTGAAAATTACAAATCCATCTTTAGATTTGGTGGGTAATTAAGAAGTATAAGAAAAAGCAGCCGGATCGGGAAATATCCCTGATCCGGCTGCTTTTTGTGTGTGAATTGGCTTAATTTTTTTTCGGGACTTCGCAGCCGTCATCTGTGCAGATGCCACTGTCGTCTGTTTCTGTTGTGTTGGATTCAACCATGGTGAAAGGGGAACGGTCGTCCCATGCTTTTTGAATGGCATCCAGGAACACCTCGTCAGGCTGAGCGCCCGATACGGCGAACTTACGGTCGAATACAAAGAACGGTACACCGCGGATACCAAGTTGCTCGCCTTCTGCTTGGTCAGCACGGACATTGTCGGTGAATTGATCACTGGACAGCACTGCCGCAGCTGCGTCATGATCCAAGCCGACTTCTTCTGCTAACTGAGCCAACACTTCAGTGTCGCCGGAGTGTTTACCTTCAATAAACACAGCTTGGAAGATTCGTTCACTCAGTTCAAGCGCTTTGCCTTGTGTATCTGCCCAGTGTGTCAAGCGGTGAGCTGAGAAGGAGTTTGTAGGGATCATGGCATCGATATTGTATTCCAGTCCTGCCGTACGAGCATTGGCATTCATCTGGGCATTCATACCTTTGGCTTGTTCCACGCTCATATTATATTTGGCAGCCAAATATTCCGAATTGGTTTTGCCTGGGTTCAATGCAGCGTTTGGATCAAGCTCGAAGCTTTTGAATTGCAGCTTCACTTCATCACGGTGTGGGAACTGTTCCAGTACATTCTCCAGGCGGCGTTTACCGATATAACAGAAAGGGCACAGAAAATCAGACCATATCTCAATATTCATTTTATTAAAACCTCCATCATCCTTTTAGTTGAAACCAATATGGTTACAATTATAAAGCCACTTTCTATAATTCGCAAGGAGATTACTTTTTATCCCGATATGCCTTGGACCAATGGTAAGGTTGAATCTCATCCAGTCTCTTGAAGACCAGTTGGCCAGAAGGATCAAATACGGCAGCTTTGACTTCTTCGCCCCAGTAAAATAATCGTTCCTGGCATACACCGCAAGGTGTAAGAACCTTAAATTCCGAATGCTCGTCATCACGAGCGATACAGAGGGAGTGGGTGACACGTTCGTTCAATTTGTGGGCTTCCAGATAAGCTCCTGTTTCCATACACAGATGCGTGGCATCGTTGATGACCTCTGGAGCTACACTAATCAGCAGGGAGCCAGCTTCGGTATAGACGGCACCCGCACCGCCCCATCCCTGAGGATAACGTTGCTTCACAAATTTTGCGGCTGCATCGAACAATTTCTGTTCAATATTGAGTGGTTCAGTGTGTGATGTCATGTAATGCAAGTTCCCCTTTTTTAAATCCAATTTAATTCATTTCGTGTATTTGTTTAGCTTGTCATTACGATATTGTTCATTGCGATGTTGCTGCTCCACTGTCTTCCTCTCGAAAGCGCTGAATCAAATCATAAGTAATGACCGTGTCCGAGACATGCAATCGCTTGGTTGCTTCATCATGACCGGGGCGGCAAGCATTGATGTCCGTTTTGTCACGTGTGGACAGGTCATAACAAGCACCGCTCTCATAGATATAATCATCCGATGGAATATAGAATACAGAACCATCCGAGAATGTGCCATTACGCAGCACAACCGTACGCCCAGACCCGTCATATACGTCGTTACCCATGTGATAATAGGACTGGTCGGATAAGCCTAGCAAATGCAGTACGGAAGGCGTGATGTCCAGTTGTCCCGAAGGTTCGTTGATGGTTCCGGCAGCTGCTCCGTCCGGTAAATGCACGAGCAGGGGGACCTCGTTCATGATCTGTGCCATATCCAGTTCGTTCAGTGAACGTCCCAGGAACTGTTCGTATTGTGATTGTTCCTTAATCGAGTTGTCGTGGTCTCCGTAGAACATAAAAATGGTATTTTCCCATAATCCCCGATTTTTCAGATCCTCGACCATCTTGCCGAGCGCCGAATCCACGTAATGAACGGATTGCAGATAGTTACCAAACATGGTCCCCTGGAACTCGCCTACATCCAGTTGCTGTTTCTCTTTAGGCAGGTCGTATGGATGGTGACTGCTGAGTGTAATGAGGAAGGAATAGAACGGTTCGGCAACCTCACTGCTCATTTTCTCAACGGATTGGCGGAAAAAGGATTCGTCAGACAGGGACCAGCCAAGCGGGTCATCCTGTGCAAAATCATTTTTACTATAAAACTTGTCGTACTTCATGTTCTGATACATCGTATACCGATTCCAGAAGCCACTCTCATAAGCGTGAAATACGTTGGTGCTGTACCCGTTATCCTTCAGGATGGAAGGAAGGGAATCATACGTATGGTCTGCATAACGTACAAACGCTGATCCAACCGGAAGTGGATGTAGGGAAATGTTTGCACCAAAATCGGCATCTGACGTTCTGCCCTGACCGGTCTGGTGGTAAAAGTGGCTATAATACTGACTTTCTTTCATCAGTTCATTAAAATGGGGTGTGATCTCCTGACCGCCAATGCTCTGGCCAATCATGAAGTTCATAAAAGCCTCACCCTGGACAATGATGACATTGCTGTCCTTATATTTGCCAAACAAGGCATCGTTCTGTGGTTCAGCTCCTTGCCTTTCAGCAAAGAATGCCTTTGCTTGTTCAACATCCGTGGGTTCAGCCTGCGGCCCGGAGCCGATGTGGTCTTTGGCATAGTTGTACAGATCATAACCGTGAAAAGCGAGTAGTCCGGTCACATTGTACATGGATACATTCCACCAGTTGTTATCAAACAGGCCTTTGGCCCATGTTTTGCTGTAGAAATAAATCGGGCCGACCGCGAGGCCAAGTCCCAGCACAAGGGCAATGCTGCCAGCCGTGAGACGGCGGCGCAACCGTGCCTTGCCATCGTTGTACGAATAACTCCCATAGCCATGAACAGACGGACTGATGTGCTTCGAACGGTAACGTCTGTTGAATAGTACGATAGCTGCGAATGGAATGACGACAAGCCAATCGGCAAAGAACCATAGATCGCTTGTGTAGATCAATGTAGCGATGCTGTCACCCAATGCGTCAACTTGTCTAGCCTGCAACAATACCGGGATGGTCAAGAAATCCTGGAAATAGCGATAATACACCATATCGGCGTAGATTAGTGCGGTAAGCAGCAGGTTAAGCACCACTAGAGACACGATCATTCCTCTACGTGGCAGCAACCAGGTCCAGAAGGACAAGAGTAGTAAAGATCCAATAGCAATGACTTTATCCAGCAGTCCCATCGTAATGTTATAAGCGTGAAGATTGTGATGGAGCCACATGAGTTTGAGCAGCATGAGCACAAGAAAAATAAGATATAACATTAATGGATGATTTAAAAGCCCGCGTGGCATGGAGCTGCGCGTAGGCCGAGTGACAACCATATGTATGTCCTCCTTGCTTTTGTTGTTTTGTAATCGGAATGTAAAATAGGGCTCCATCCATTATAGCGTGGCCTCATGTGTTTTCAACTATGCCTCAGAAGAATTGATTTCTGCGGAAGCGAAGACCGAAGTCGGTGAATTCATATGATCAGAAAAGCGCACAAAAAAAGCGCCCCGGCCATTGGATGGCAGGAGCACTTTAGATTCGAAATAATTATGAAGATTGTGGTGCTTTATTTCGTGGGGGCAGTGGGCCCAAATACTGATAGTACTGGGTTTCAATTCGTCCGTTGAACAACTTGCGACGTTTGTCTGCTTTATGACCGAAATACTCCTCAAAAGCTTTGGTTGATGTGATTGCAAAAAAGGACCATGTTGGCATGTCGAGGTAACTGCGCCCTAATGAGCGGAGCAACTTCTGAACTTCTTTTTCTTCACTCAAACGTTCACCATATGGGGGATTAGTAATGATAACACCATATTCACCCTGTGGTCTTGCGCGATGAGCGGGCAGGACGCTGACTTCAATATCTTTGGCGAACCCAGCACTTTTGATCGCTGCCATAGCAACTTCGATCGCTTCAGGATCAATATCGCTACCTGAAATTTGTAACGGGACATCGTCACGTACAGCATCAAATGCTTCTTCGCGCGCCTGTTCCCATAATTCTTCAGGAATGACAGCCCAGTCCTCAGAGTTGAAGGTCCGACGAAGTCCTGGTGCAATGTTCCAGCCGATCATAGCGGCTTCGATCAGCATTGTGCCGGATCCACAGCATGGATCATAGAATGGACGGGATACATTCCAGCGACTGAGCTGAATAAGAGCGGCAGCAAGCGTTTCTTTCAGTGGTGCTTCGGTGACGAGTTTACGATAACCCCGTTTATGCAGACCTGGTCCCGTCGTATCTAAAGTAAGCAGGGCGCGATCGTTCAGCAGAATGACCTCAATCACATAACGAGACCCATCCTCTGGGAACCACTCTGTGTCATAAGTCAGCTTCAGTTTCTCTACGATTGCTTTTTTCACGATCCCTTGTGATGCAGGCACACTGCTTAACTGGGATTTTTGAGAACGACCCTCTACAGGGAATTCGCCGTCGGCAGGAATCCACTCTTCCCAAGGCAACGCTTTGGTGCCTTCAAACAATTCGTCGAAAGTCGTGGCAGGGAATTCACCCATTTTCACCAATACACGATCCGAACTTCTCAGCCACAGGTTACAACGGCAAATATCAATATAATCTCCTGTGAAGAAAACCCGGCCATTGTCGATCGTAACATCTTCATACCCCAGTTGCTTCAGTTCCCGGGCAACAACAGCCTCGAGTCCCATCGCCGAGGTTGCAATCAATTGCAATTGAGCCATGTGATTCATTTCAACTCCATTTCAAGCTGGAGAAGGAATATCCTTCTCTCTGCTGTATAGTAACGGTGCGGCCTTGCCGCTTTCCGTGAAAAAACTTACAATGAGAAATGCGGTGAACGTATGCACTCCTCTTTCGAAGTGATGCATCAGTCACCGCCTGTGTTGATAACAAACATTTATTATAGAACATTGGCATCCATATGGAAAGCAGTCCAAGTGTCCAAGGAGGATTTTAGTGGTGAATCTGACCCCTGATGAATATGTAAATCAATTATTTCAAGAGGATGAGCTTTTGCTGAAAGTGAAAGAGGCCATCCGTTCGAACGGTATGCCGGAAGTTTCGGTTGCGGCGGCATATGGACGATTGCTCACGTTTCTAGCGAAGACATCCGTAGCAGAAGCTGCGCTCGAAATCGGCGTGCTGGGCGGTTACAGTGGGATCTGCATTGCGCGTGGTTTGCGTGAGAATGGAACCCTGACTTCGCTGGAACTGAAAGAGGAATATGCGGCAATGGCGCGTGGTCATCTGGAGGAAGGTGGTTTTGGCGAAAAGGTGGAGTACCGCATTGGCCCGGCGGCAGACAGCCTGGAGCAATTGGAGCAGGAAGGTCGCACATTCGATTTCTTCTTTATTGATGCAGATAAGGAGAATTATCCGGTATATCTTGACTATGCCATTAAGCTGGCCCGGCCAGGTGCTGTCATCGTAGGTGATAATTGTTTCCTGCGTGGTCGTACGCTGAATCCGGACAAGCAGGGCCCGGCCGTGCTTGCTGTTCGTCGTTTCAATGAACAGATGGCAAGTGACCCGCGCCTGGTGACGACCATGTTGCCCGATTACGATGGGCTGGTACTTGCTTGGGTGAAGTAAAAGTGGATATTTCCTAAAGATAAAACTCCAATGAAACACGATCTCACGCTTTTATGTTTGTGAGGGGGCGTGTTCCATCGGAGTTTTTTTAGTGAAGAAGAGATCATAACTAACTTTCAGTTATTTTATGGTAACATTGTATATAAAAAGTTATAAATTTCTATATATGGAGGTGTTGAATTGAGACCTTTATTTATTTTTCTTTCTTTGCTTCTGATCTCAGGTTTCGTATTTCATTTTCTTAACGTATACACGCCCTTTTTAATACTGCCAGTTTATATTTTACATATTGCAACCCTAGTTTTCTTTGTTGTTTATCTGTTCAGGTTTTATTTAACTAAAAAAATAATCATAAAATCTGAAAACACACAAAGAAGAGACGACACACCTTGAATCACAGGGAGTATCGTCTCTTCTTTGTATTTACAGATATCGTTGTAGTAGTTCGATTTATACTTCAGGTGTTCCGTACGTTTCAAACCATTTTTTGATGGTGTCAAAATCATCACTGAAGGACAGGCCCAGCATCAATAATACACGAGCTTGTTGTGGACTCAGGTTGTCGCCTGCAATGATACCTTTGCCGCCACCGTACACACTTCCTGAACCCGTCCGAGTGGTGGTCACAAAGATGACACCTTCTTCAATGGCTTTGGTACGAGCTTGTCCCATAGCTCTGGAGATACCTCCAGCTCCGGTACCGGAAGTCACAATTCCTTTGGCACCGCTGCTCACGAATCCTTCAATGGCTCCACCGCCAGCTTCTTGATATGAGATCGCAATTTCTACTTTGGCCAGATCTGCCTTTGTGATTTTACTTAGATCAAATATGGGCTTTGCTGTGCCTTCAGGTTTCAAGGCACGTGCAGGAGCACGGTAGATTCGAATGTTTTCTTCATCAATATATCCTACAGCGCCGAGCATCGGCGTTTCAAACGTATCTGTCCGATAATCATTTGTCTTGGTTACACCACGAGCAAGCTGGATTGTGTCATTCAACATGAGTACTGTGCCAAATGAAGTGGTACGACCACTACCTGCAAGTTTGATGGCGTTGTACAGATTGGCTTGAGCGTCAGAACCGATGACGGTCCATGGACGCATGGAGCCTGTGATCACGACAGGTTTGTCACTCTGAACCGTCATATCGAGGAAATAAGCGATTTCTTCCATTGTATCTGTACCCGTGGTAACGACAACACTGTCATACGTTGCCAGAGCTTTGTCTACCGTCTGCGACAAGTCATAGAGGTCGGTCATGCTATAGGAACCTGAACCTGAGTTTCCGAATTGGAGCGTGCTAACATCGGCAATCTTCTGTTTATCCGGTAAGGCGTCTACCATCTCTCCAATGGGAAGTGTACCTGCCTTGTAATTCTGGAAGCTGGTGGCATCCTCGGATTGACCAGCAATCGTTCCGCCAGTTCCGATCACCAATACATTAGGAAGTGCAGATTGCTTGGAAGAGTCTGGTATTGCAGGGATGGAAGTGTTACGAGCTGGAGTAGTAGTTGCTGTCTGAATAGCACCTGTTGTGCCTTTCACCTCTACCGTAGCTGCGTGCGCGGCGTAGGTTCCAATGGGGGACAACGAGATGGTCAATGCTGTTAAAGCTGCGGTACTCCATACGGCCCAGGGACGAAGATTGGATGTTTTACTCATGAATAGCACTCTCCTTCAAGTAAGTGTGATGTTAAGTTTGTTAAGAAGAATATGTATACCATTTCAAATTGATTGTATTTTATGTTAAGTAATATGACAAATATAGATAACAATAGAGTAATCGGTTACATTCATAGATAATGAGAGTAAAATGATGTTTATAAGGAATTATGAAAGATTATTCATTTTGATTAGAGATAGAAAAGAAGCGGTTTTAGTATTTTTGAAGGAAAATAAGCCCTTTTAATGTTAGTTAACATTACATAATGAGTCTTTTGTCCTGATAAAATGAAGCATTTTAATAAAAGAATGTCGAATTGGGACTCATATCAGAAGTAGGTAACAGAATGAGAGGATGATAGTAACGCATATTAGGTAATGGGGCTCAATTACGGTCTAAAGAGTGGTTTCGTTATAGAGTTATGTTTATAATAGGGGTGATCAACATATGTAAATAAATATATAATATTGATTGGAGGAGAAACGATGAAACAGGCACCGAGAAAGTATGCAAATTACATTCCGATTCGGGAACTGGAGACTTTGGAAGAGAGGTTATCTCCCTTCAAGGTGTATGCAGAACTTCGTGATAACACTCCAGTCCGCTATGATGAGCATCGAGAATGTTGGGATGTTTTTGGTTATGAAGATGTGAAGTACGTTCTGAAAAATCCGAAACTATTCTCTTCTGCACGTGATCGTGCCAATACGAGCATGTTGACGACAGACCCTCCCAAACACAAACAGCTGCGTGATCTGGTGAACCAGGCGTTTACACCCAAGGCAATTGAAGCATTGTCTCCGCGTATTCAGGAAATCACAGATGAGTTAATTGCTCCACACCTGTCAGAAGGACATATGGAACTTATTGATGACCTTGCAACACCATTGCCTGTCATTGTCATTGCGGAATTGATCGGAGTCCCTGCGGCGGATCGTCAAAAGTTCAAAGACTGGTCTGATGTGTTGGTGAAAGGCGCGCGTGACGATAGTGAGCAGGCCTTCCAGGAGTTATTGGAGGAGAAAAAAAGAAATATGCAGGAGTTGCATATCTATTTCACTGGCATTATGGAAGAACGTCGGTTGCAGCCAAAGGATGATCTGATCTCATTACTGCTTGCTGCGGAGATTGATGGTCAGCAATTGACTTCAGATGAAGTGGTAGGCTTTTGTATTCTCTTACTTGCTGCCGGTAATGAAACAACAACCAACCTGATTACCAATGCGGTTCGTATTCTGTCTGAACAACCCGAGCTACAACAGGAGTTGCGTGAACATCCAGAACGGATTACTTCTGCGATTGAAGAGACGCTGAGATATTATCCGCCAATTGTGGCGATTGGGCGGGTCGCCAAGGAAACTGTAGAGTTGAATGGTCAGACGATTCAAGCTGGAGAGCAGGTGATTTCCTGGGTTGGAGCAGCCAATCGGGACAGTGCCCAATTTGAAAACCCGGAAGATTTCATCTCTGATCGCAAGCCGAACAGGCATATGGGCTTTGGTTTTGGCATTCATTTTTGTCTGGGTGCACCACTCGCTCGTTTGGAGGCAAGGGTAGTTCTTCATACATTGCTTCAGCACATGGGAAACATTCAACTTGTGCCGGGAACGGCTCTGCAACCGATACAAAGTGCCTTTGTGTTTGGTGTGAAGCATTATCCGATACAATACAATCTAATAAATAAATAATGAATGGCACATGAATGACAAAAGCCGCTCTCAGGCCAATTAGGCGCTGGAAGCGGCTTTTTCAAATGAAAAATTAAGATGGACTATTTAAAGAAATGGATAGGGAATCAGGATTCCCGAATAGAAGCAGGTTTGTTATACAATTTGAATCGGACCCAAACCATATTAAGCAGCAGCAGTCCGCCAGATACGATAAACAGACCTTCGATCCCGATGAATCCTGCCATAAATCCTCCAATGATTGCTCCGAGCATGTTGCCGAGCGCCAGAGTACTCGTATTAAAACTGAATGCACGGCTGATCATGCTATCGGATGTATAGGAACGGATCAAGGCATTAACGCTCGGAAGCAGGCCGCCCATGAACACACCCATCATGAAACGAACAAGAATGAGCTGCCACACGGTCTGAACAAATGCCTGCGGAATAAGCATGAGTCCTGTTCCTATGAGGGAGAACGTCAGCACCTTGTGAGGACCAATCCGGTCACTTAGTTTCCCGAGAATCGGAGACATCGCCATATTGGATAGTCCCGTAACTGCACCGACAAGTCCTGCCCAGAAGGCCACGTTTACATCCGAAGCATGCAATTTTTGTACATACAGCGGCAAGAGTGACATGGGGCTGATCATTGCAAACTGCAACAGAAACGTTACAGCGAACAGTGCGGGCAGTTGAGGTGACTTGTTCAATTCCTTCAGACCGGACAATACGGATTGTGCCGGCAGTTTGGCTGCTTCTTGACGGTCAAACTTCTCTCTCACCAGGAACATGGCGAGCATGGAAGCAACAAAGATCAGTCCACCTGTAATGTAGAAAATGGGGCGAAAGCCTACCGCATCCGCTAACAAGCCACCAATAAGTGGACCCAAGATTGTGCCGGCAACCTGCCCGGACTGACTGATTCCCATGGCAAAACCCATGCGGTCTTTAGGTGTGGTACCTGATATCAGCGCAACAGCTGCAGGATTGAAACCGGAGATGGTACCGTTAAGCAATCGCAATAAGAGAAGCTGCCAAGGGTTCTGTGCCAGACCCATAAGGGCAATTACGATGGCCATCCCGAATCCCGAACGCAGCAGCATTACTTTTCGGCCATACTTGTCCGATAACTTGCCCCAGAGCGGTTGGAACAAAAATGAGGTGAGGAAATTGGCTGCAAAAATAAATCCCGCCCATATGCCAATTTCATGTTCGCCAACAACGCCCAGATCTCTTGCGAGATAAAGAGACAAAAATGGGGTAATCATGGTCATGCCCGAATTGACCAAAAATTGTCCGAACCAAAGCACAATGAGGTTTACTTTCCACGTTTTCAAAGTGCTTTCACTTCCTTTCAAAGATATTTCTGTAATTCTCAAAAAAACACCATTCTTTCATTATAACATAATTGGCATATGAGGGATGGGTGTAAGGAATGTCATAGTATTGTCACGTAGAACGCATCTGCATGTGGTTGTTACGGCTGTTTAAAAAGGGCATAATGGTAATTATGAGTCCAAAAACTATTGGAGGCTTCTTACATGAGCTATAATGATCGACTGATTCGGGCAAGTTTCAAACAACAGGTAGACCGTGTCCCGGTATGGTACATGCGTCAAGCTGGACGTTACGATCCTGAATATCGCAAAATTAAAGAAAAGTACTCCTTGTTAGAAATCTGCAAACAACCCGAGCTGGCGGCTGAAGTTACACTCATGCCGGTACGCAAACTTGGTGTAGATGCGGCTATTTTGTATTCCGATATTATGAATCCGGTTGCCTCATTGGGCATTGATTTTGACATTGTAAAAAATATTGGTCCAGTTATCGATAATCCTATTCGGTCCGCTGCAGATGTGGATCGGTTGCGTCCCATCGACGTAGAAGGAGATCTGTCACATATTCTGGAAACCATTCGAATTCTGGATAAGGAGCTTGATGTGCCTCTTATTACGTTTGCGGGCGCACCATTCACGATTGCGAGTTATCTGATTGAAGGACGACCTTCGAAAGGGTATATCCGCACCAAAACGATGATGTACAGCGAGCCTGAGGTTTGGCACAAGTTGATGCAGAAGCTTGGTGATATGGTTATTACATATGTCCGTGCGCATATTGCGAATGGCGGTAAGGCATTCCAGTTGTTTGACAGCTGGGTTGGAGCACTTTCTCCCAAAGACTTCAGAACATATGTGTTGCCTACGATTACCCGTATCTTTACCGAATTATCGGATTTGAATGTACCGAAGATTTATTTCCCTGGTGTTGCATCCGGTGAGTTGTTGCCAGCACTGCATAATTTGCAAGCCGATGTGATTGGACTGGACTGGAGAGTATCCATTTCGGAAGGGCGTCAACGTCTTGGCGGCAAATTTGCAGTACAGGGTAACCTGGACCCATATTTGCTGACTGCCCCGATGGAACTGATTAAAGAGCAAGCCAAAGTGATTATTGACGAAGGAATCAAGGAGCCGGGTTATATTTTCAACCTCGGACACGGATTATTTCCTGAAGCATCGCTAGAAAAGCTCAGAGAACTAACGGCGTATATTCATGAATATTCTGCCGAAGCAATGAAGAGTGGGGTGACGGTAACCAATGACTAATACTGTAGGTGTACTGGTGATGTCGTATGGCACACCGGAAAATATGGAGAGTGTTGAAGCGTATTACACACATATCCGCAGAGGACGTCCGCCTGAACCAGAGCAATTGAAAGAACTGACGGATCGTTATGAAGCCATTGTTGGCGGTGTTTTCCCACTTCGGGAGAACACAGACAATCAGGTCAAGGCCCTTCAAGAGACATTAAACCGCGATGAGCGTGGCACTGATGTGGAATTCCGTTGTTATCAAGGACTGAAGCATGCCTATCCGTTTATTGAGGATGGCGTGGAGCAGATGGCGAAGGATGGAATTCAGACAGCGATTGGTATTGTACTGGCTCCTCATTTTTCCACGATGAGTGTAGGCAGTTATATCAAACGTGCGCGTGAAAAAGCAGAAGAGCTGGGCGTTCATATGTCCTTTATTGAGAGTTATCATCTGCATCCAAAGTTAATTCAGGCGTTGTCCACACGTGTCAGTGCCAAGTTGGATGCGTTCGAAGAAGCTGGAGCAAAACGCGGAGATGTGAAGGTGTTGTTTAGTGCGCACAGTCTGCCGGCGCGTATTGTGGAGATGGGTGATCCATACCCGCAACAATTGCTGGAGACTTCGGAAGTGATTGCATCACGTGTAGGCATAACCAGTTGGCAATTTACGTGGCAGAGTGCCGGACGAACAGCTGAGCCTTGGCTTGGACCGGATATTCTGGATACGTTACAGGAGCTTTCTCGTGAACAGGTAGAGGATGTGCTTGTGGCACCAATCGGGTTTGTCTCGGATCATCTCGAAGTGCTCTATGATCTTGATATTGAGGCCAAATCGATTGCCAAAGAGATCGACATGCGCCTGATGCGTATTGATTCTCTCAATAGCGATCCTCTATACATGGAGACGTTAAGCGACGTTATTATAAGCCAATGGCAGCAAGGGTCGGATGAGTAATGGGTGATAAGAAACGCCGTGTTGTTGTTGTCGGCGGTGGCCTTACCGGCCTCAGCGCGGCATTTTATATCCGCAAGCATTACCGGGAAGCAGGAGTTGAACCTGTGATTACTTTGGTCGAGAAAAGCTCGTCCATGGGAGGCATGATTGAGACACTGCACCGGGATGGATTTGTGATTGAAAAAGGGCCGGATTCTTTCCTGGCTCGCAAAACAGCAATGATTGACCTTGCCAAAGAATTGGAGATTGATCATGAATTGGTCAGTCAGAATCCGGAGTCGAAGAAAACGTATATCATGCAGCGTGGCAAGCTTCATCCTATGCCAGCAGGACTTGTTCTCGGTATCCCGACGGAACTAAGATCATTCTTGAGAAGTGGTCTGGTCTCTCCGGCAGGCAAACTGCGGGCGTTGATGGATTTTGTCATCCCGCCGCGTCGTACAACAGAGGATGAATCGCTCGGTTATATGATTGAACGCCGTCTTGGAGCAGAAGTGCTGGAGAACTTGACGGAACCGTTGCTCGCGGGAATCTATGCAGGTGACATGCGACGATTGAGCCTCCAGGCTACCTTCCCGCAGTTCGGAGAAGTAGAACGCGATTACGGCAGCTTGATCCGGGGCATGATGACAGGCCGCAAACCGGCTGAGACGCATACCGGAACAAAACGAAGTGCTTTTTTGAACTTTCGTCAGGGACTCCAGAGTCTTGTTCATGCACTCGTCCATGAGTTGCAGGATGTGGATCAACGTCTGAACACCGCGGTGAAGTCACTGCAACGTCTTGATGCAGCACAAACCAGATACCGTGTTGAACTGGATAATGGCGAAATGCTTGAAGCCGATGATGTAGTGGTTACTGTGCCAACGTATGTTGCGTCTGAGCTGTTGAAGCCTCACGTCGATACAGCGGCACTGGATGCGATTAACTATGTGTCTGTAGCCAATGTAGTGCTCGCTTTTGAGAAAAAAGAGGTGGAGCATGTATTCGACGGATCGGGTTTCCTCGTTCCGCGGAAAGAGGGCCGTAATATTACGGCTTGCACGTGGACATCGACGAAATGGCTGCATACGAGCCCGGATGATAAGGTGCTGCTTCGCTGTTATGTTGGTCGCTCCGGTGACGAACAGAACGTAGAACTTCCGGATGAAGCGCTGACGAATCTCGTTCTCAAGGATCTGAGAGAGACCATGGGTATCGAAGCGGTGCCGATTTTCTCCGAGATTACAAGGCTACGTAAATCCATGCCACAGTATCCGGTGGGACACCTCCAACATATTGCCGCCCTCCGTGAGGAGCTTGGTAGCAAATTACCGGGTGTGTACATTGCAGGTGCAGGTTATGAGGGCGTAGGCTTGCCTGATTGCATCAGACAAGCGAAGGAAATGTCTGTTCAGGCTACACAAGAGCTTGTAGCAGATTAAGTACAGCAAGAGAGCTGTCTCAAACGTAGAATTATCTACTGGAGAGATGGCTTTTTTTATATGAAGATCTGGAAGCTAACTGAGTTCATACCCTTTCAATCGATACAGTTCCAAGGAATGATGGAAATCCAGAATATGCCTGATATAATGGTATGTATGGCTGTGAAGAAGAGGAGTTGCTTATGTATCCCCCAAGATCAGATCGAAGTGTAGAGAGAAAAAAAAGAAAGCGCACCCGCGATAGAATCATCTGGACAGTTAATCTTGTATTGATCATGGCAATTGGTCTGATAGGCATTTTTTATGTTATTAATACACGTCAGCAACAGGCAGACCAGCCAGTGAAACAAGAAATCGTCGATCAGGATCAGCCTTCCATTGGAGATGATGCCAAAGGCGGGGATCAATTAACTTCTCCAGACTCGGAATCTGATGAGACTTCGGAAGAAGAACCCGAAGCTACGGATGAAGAGACAACAGCGGATGCAGATAAGACATCTGGAGTAGCGACACCTGACACTTCAAGCAATACCAATAGTGAGAAAGCAGAATCCGGAACGAAAAAACCTACGGCAGATTCGACACCGTCCGGCACAAAGGGAAATGCAGGTGTGGATCAGCAATCAGGGACGTCGAAACCTTCCAATTCAACGAAGGATGTCACGATTAACTTTGTTGGTGATATTCAATTCTCGGGCAAAGTTGCTGAACTGCTGGATAAGAACGGTTATGATTATCCCTTTGCCAAACTCGGCAGATTATTCAAGGATGATGATCTTACCATCGGTAACCTGGAGACACCAATAACTCATGGTGGTACCAGTGCAGCTGATAAAACCTATGTCTACAAATCATCGCCCAAAGCATTGGCGGCAATGGCTTCAGCCGGTTTTGATGCTGTCAATTTGGCTAACAATCATATTCTGGATCAGGGCGTAGAGGGCTTGGTGGATACGTTAACTTATCTTAAGGAATATGGCATAGCTCACACCGGGGCAGGTATGAACAGGGATGAGGCCTATGCACCAGCATATCTGGAACGCAAAGGCATGAAAATTGCATTGCTTGGGTTCTCCCGAGTTGTACCGGAAACGAGTTGGAAGGCTGAAGGCAATCGGGCTGGCGTGGCTGAAGCCTATGATTCCACAGGAGCAGTCAAAGCGATCCAGGAGGCACGTAAGAAGGCTGATCTGGTGATCGTGGTTGCACATTGGGGAGAAGAACGTGTAAGTACTCCAAATAGTGACCAGACCCGATTGGCTCATGAGTTTGTAGATGCTGGCGCTGATCTGGTCATAGGTGGTCATCCCCATGTGTTGCAAGGGTTGGAATACTATAAGGGGAAGTGGATTGCATACAGTACGGGAAATTTCATTTTCTCCAGATCAACAACCGAAGAGACGTGGAAAACGGCGGTATTTCAGGCTCGCTGTAGTCAAGATGCAGCTTGCAGCATGAAAGTTATCCCTTATGAGGCCGGGTTAGGTCAGGCCATTCCAATGATTGATGAGGCGAACAAACTGCTGTTGGAACAGATGGCAAAGCTCTCCCCGGGTATTCGATATGATGGGAATGGAGTCGCTTCGCCTAATTAAAAACCTTTTTGAGGAGGGAATCGAATGAACAACCTTTGTGTAGCACACCGTGGATTTTCTTCTATCGCACCAGAGAATACGATGGCTGCATTCCTGATGGCCATGGAGCGACCTGAAGTTCAGTGGATGGAGCTGGATGTGCAGTTGTCGCGTGATGGTGTACCAGTGGTCATTCATGATTTTACTGTGGATCGCACGACGGATGGCAAGGGCCTGGTTCGGGAAATTGATTGGGCTGATCTGCAACGTCTGGATGCCGGAGCATGGAAAAACAGGTCTTACAAAGGAGAACGGATTCCGGCGCTAAGTGAATTGTTAGATCGCTCGTGCGGCAGAGTGCGTTTGAACATTGAACTGAAAACGCAGGGAGACATGTACCCGGGTCTGCCTGCGGCTGTTATACATGAAGTGAGAAAAAGACATATGCAAAATGATGTTGTGATCACCTCATTTGAACCAGCCGCACTGATCGAAGTGAAGAAACTTGCACCGGAGATCCAGACGGGGCTAATTATCGATGCACGACCAGGTGACCTGTTAACCGCGCTGCGGCAGATGAATTGTACATTCCTCTCGATTGGATACACCAATGTAGACAAATCCTTAATGAACGAGATGCGGAGTGCAGGCATTCGGGTGATGGCTTGGACAGTGGATGACAAGACCATTATGAAGAAACTGGCGGCAGTTGATCCAGAACTGATGTTATGTACGAACCGTCCTGACGTGTGGGAGCTGGCATTTCAGGAGACAAGTAGCCGATTTTTCAGACCTTAACTTTACTATATGCACTAATGAATCCGATAAAGGTGGTAATATACCCATGTTGACTAACATTCGCAATGTATACTGTGTAGGACGCAATTATAAACTTCATGCGGAAGAATTGGGTAACGCGGTTCCGGATGAACCAATGATCTTTATGAAACCTTCTCATGCAGTCGTGCCCCTGAATGGTGAAACGCTTGAATTGCCTGCTAGCAAGGGTGAAGTTCACTATGAAGCTGAACTGGTCGTGCAAATCGGCCGGAGTTATGAGCCAGGTATGGCGGTAGATGAGCTGGTGGAGGCGTATGCATTTGGTATTGATTTTACGTTACGTGACGTACAGAGCGTGATTAAGAAAAAAGGGCACCCATGGACAGCGGCCAAAGGGTTCAGAAATTCCGCTCCGGTTACTGCATTTCAGGCATTCCCGGGTGCGGCAGCTTTACTCGAGAAAGACTTTACATTGACCAAAAATGGTGAGGAAGTCCAGCGTGGTAACATTCGTAACATGATCTTCAGTTTACAAGATATTGTGGATTATGTAGGTCACCATTACGGCCTGGGGCCGGGCGATGTCATTTTTACAGGAACACCTGAAGGTGTTGGACCAACACAAGCAGGAGATGTGCTCGAACTGGCATGGGACGGCGAATCCTTGGGTGCCTGCACGATTGGGGTAGCACAATAAGGATTACACATCATACCTGCTTGAGGTGAGTAGGGTACAAGAAAGGGGCGTGAATACGCTCCTTTTTGCTGTGTTATCGTGGATATATGTTTATACCTTCATCGTACGGATACGCTACTAATTTACGCCAAGCTGTATGCTGTATTTGCGCTCTGTGTGACCAACTCTTCCAGTTCAGCTTGTTGTGCAGCATGTTGCTCCGAGCTGATACTTCCATTTGCGAGCCGTTCATCCAACTGCTCTCTGAGCTGTCTTACTTGTATAGCGATGACCTCATCCAAATTCCCGTTATTTTCTTCCGTAATTGTCCTCAGTGATTTGCCGTTGTACAGTTCCTGATACAGATCCACTTCTGAAGCCTGATTCAGAGCGTCGAGCAGCTCATCACTGCTTCCCTCACGAGTGTCCAAGTCAACGATGGACCATTTAGCAGTAGGTATGGGAGAGATGGCAGACTGGCCCCAGGCTGTTCCAGCGAAGGACATAGTGACAATCATTGTGCCTATAATAATGACTCTTTTCATATTCATATGGATAATCCTCATTTCTGTAGTTGAGTACGAACTGAATCGTAGCTTTTGGTTGATGTAGTTATAGATGTTTCGATCTGAGAATAGTGTAAACGGGAAACCTGAAGTGAAACTTAAAACAGGATAAGTAATTTCAAACCGGCGGGTAATGACTGTAAAAGTAGATCTATATTTTAATTCTCACTTGACAGGTTGGGTTAGTTGGTTATATGATAATCTCAATTATTTTAATACTCATTAAATGAACAGTGAACTAATTTGAACTGAAAACTGCATTGAGCTGATTGGACCACCAAAGGCTCCCGGGACTACTCCTCTAAGGAATGTCCTCGGGGGCCTTTTTTCGTATCTTTATTGAAGCTTCAAACGATCAAGGAGGTTATGAAATGAGTGATAGAGACTGGGAAGCGTTGGAGCGGACGGATTGGTTATTTCGCAAAATGGTCAGACGATTCGTCAAAGAGCGGGATCGCATCTCTGTAGAAGGTATCAGCCTGCCAGGCATGCTTATCCTGCACAAAATCATTCGTGAGGGAGAACAGCGGCTTGGAGATCTGGCAGAACAGTTGGACTTTACATCCGGTGCCATTACTGCTCTAACCGATAAGTTGGAAAAAAAGGGACTCACCATCCGCAGACGAAAGGAAGACGATCGCCGGACGGTTTTACTGGACATCACATCCAGCGGGCGGGAGATGTATGCGAGAAACAGCAACATCGGTGCCCGATGTATCACGCTTCTGTTTGAGGGTTTTACGAGTGAGGAACTGGAGCAACAAAGTCAATTCTACGAGCGGGTAGTAGCGAATCTGGAGGGATTCTCGGACACGGTGCTGGAATTGGCGGAGAGCAACGGGATACAAGAACATAATCGGTCCTCCACAAGTGACCTTGAGCAGAAGCAGCGGGACAATGCCGGGAAGAGGAACTATCTCAGTTATTGAGGTTGGGTCAATGTAACGACATTTGATATACCACAAACATTCTAGGGAGAGATGATCAATGGGACACTCAACAATATATCCAACTGGAGCGACGTTATACCATCCGGATAAGGCTTGGGGCGGTTATACCGTTTATCAGGCAGGTGAAGAAGGCGTAGTATTGATCGATATGAATGGCAAGGAGGTTCACCTGTGGAAAGGATTGTTAGGTTTTCCGGCCAAAATATTACCTGGCGGCTACGTGCTGGGCAGCACGGGTCGGAGAGATCCGAAGTTCGGTATTCAGGATAATGTCGATCTGGTCCAAGTGGATTGGGACGGCAACATTGTATGGAAATACAATAGCTACGAACACATCGAAGATCCGGGGTATGAGCCACTATGGTATGCCCGCCAGCATCATGATTATCAGCGTGAGGGGAATCCGGTAGGTTATTATGCACCTGGCCTTGCGCCAAAGACGAAGAATGGTAAAACCCTTATTCTGGCACACAAAAATGTGAGTAACCCGCAAATTTCAGATAAGCCATTGCTTGATGATGCCATTATCGAAGTGGATTGGGAAGGGAAGGTACTCTGGGAGTGGCTGCCTAACGAACATTTTGAAGAATTAGGTTTTGATGAAGCTGCTCGAAATGTCCTGTTCCGTGATCCGAATACACGCTCTTTCGGTCATCTTGGCGGTGGAGTCGGTGACTGGTTACATATTAATTCTGCTTCTTATGTCGGACCCAACCGCTTCTATGAAGACGGAGACGAACGGTTCCACCCCGACAATATTATCTGGGATGCCAGAGAGGCCAACATTATTGCCATTACAGACAGACAGAGTGGAAAGATCGTGTGGAGACTAGGACCAGACTATACTTCAACTGAAGCGAAACACATTGGCACAATTATCGGACAGCATCATGCACATATCATTCCCCAAGGTCTACCAGGAGAAGGCAATTTGCTCGTATTCGACAATGGCGGCTGGGCAGGTTACGGCCTTCCCAATCCGGCTTCTCCATTTGGATTGAAACATGCGATTCGGGATCACTCCCGTGTACTGGAGATTAACCCGGTCACCCTGGAGATTGTCTGGCAGTATACATCGGCAGAAGCAGGTTTCTCAGTTCCGACGGATTCTTATAAATTTTATAGCCCATACATCAGTTCCGCCCAGCGTTTACCTAACGGCAACACCCTAATAACCGAGGGTTCCAATGGCAGATTGTTCGAAGTGACAGCGGAGCATGAGCTGGTCTGGGAGTATGTCTCCCCGTACACAGATGGGCGGAATACCAATATGGTCTATCGCTCATATCGAGTTCCTTATCAGTGGGTTCCACAGTTGGAGAAACCGCAGGAAGTTGCCATCGAAGCCATTGATGTCTCCACCTACAGGGTCCCGGGAGCAGCACCCAAAGGTTCTGCATCCATCGTGAGCGTAGAGACAACTCTTCCATTTGTGGAGGGTGCAGCCTGTGTGGCAACGTCGGATGAAGGCAAGTCAGGCGGTTAAGCGTCAAGAATCATGACTAGATCGAATGGGGTGTATATTGTGAGAAAACCATCCATAGTAACCGGCATATTGATATTATTTCTGGCTACGGCACTCCTATTATCCGGATGCAGTTCAAACGCAGCAGGATCTGGAGCAAAAGACGCTACCGGCAAGAATACCGATAATGTAAAAATTCGAATTGCAGATACAAGTACGAACCCAACGTTCAGGGTAGCCATTGCCAAAGGTTTTTTTGAAAACAGGGGCATTGATGCAGAGAGTATTACGTTTGGCTCGCCGGCTGAAGGTGTAAATGCACTATTTATCAAACAGGTAGATATTGCGTACGGGGCAGACTTCCCTGTATTAAATGCTTTGTCTAAAGGGGAATATTCAGTCATCGCTTCTGCAGGCCAGACTACGGATGAAGCGGCAGCCGCCTGGAAGCTGTATGCAAGGGAGGATATTCAGAGTGGAGCGGATTTGAAGGGCAAGAAAGTGAGTTTCATTCGAGGCACATTTATTCCGTATCTATGGGATGAATATTTGAAAGATCAGGGGGTGGCGCTGAGTGATGTGACGCAAATTGGTCAGGGGGCTTTTGATGAAGCCTACATCGCACTGAAACAGGGAGATCTTGATGCCGCTTGGGTTATAGGTTCCGCGTTAACCGATAAATTCGATGCACTCGAAGGAGTGCATCAGCTGACGGATATGTCTCAGACCCCTATACGCCTTGGTATGGGACTGGTATCGAGTAATGAATTCATCCAGGCAAACCCTGAAAAGATCAGTGACTTCCTTGCGGCGCTGGATGAAGCATCCACGTATGCTCAAGCGCATCCTGAAGAAGTTGCGGATCTGATGTATCAAGAGACCAAACAGCCTAAAGATGCCACGTTGAAAGACCTTCCGATCAATCCATGGGAAGTTGGATTTACGCAGGCTGCTTATGATAGTTTGGCAGGTCAGAAGCAATATATGGTGGACACTGGAATCATCGAACAGGATTTTGATCTCGACTCCAAACTCGATCTGACTTCTCTCCAGCAGGCTCTGCCGGATAAAGTGACATATAGTAAATAATTTATATTCAAATGGGAGGTGTCCGTTATGTCCTTACCTGCAACTCAGCATACCATTCATATTGAACAGCTTCGGAAAACGTATCATGCCCCGACCAATGGGGATGTGCATTATATCATTAAGGATGTCGATCTGGTTATCAAGGGAGGAGAGTTCTTTGTCCTGCTTGGTCCCAGTGGGTGTGGCAAGTCAACGTTACTGAATATGATTGCGGGTTTTATCTCCAAGTCGGGCGGACAGCTCAAGGTGGATAACAAGGAGATCGACAGACCGGGCAGGGATCGGGCAATGGTATTCCAGCAGGCGGATTCTTCTCTCTTTCCATGGCTAACTGTGAGGGAAAATGTTGAATTCGGACTTCGAATGTCCAAGGTGCCTAAGACACAACGACGTGAGATCTCTGACCGTTACATCCAGCTTGTTGGACTGAGTGCTCATGAGGGGAAATTTCCGAAAGAACTCTCGGGTGGCATGAAGCAGCGGGTTCAATTGGCCCGGGTACTTGCGAATGACTCGGCGATCTTGCTGATGGATGAACCATTCGGTGCGCTGGACGCCATGACGAGACGCACCATGCAGAAAGAACTGGTGAATATCTGGAAAGAAACCCATAAAACCGTTATCTTTGTCACACACGATATTCAGGAGGCGTTATTGCTTGGTGAGCGCATAGGCATTATGTCTGTAGGTCCATCTTCGAATATAACGGATATTTACCACAACAACTTACCTTACCCGAGGAACATCGCCTCGTCTGAGTTCAACACCCTGTATGACCGAATTCAAGGCCACTTTGAAGAATAACTGAGGTGATATGTAAGATGAAATGGTTGGAGAAAAAATGGGTGTCTATCCCGCTTCTATGGGTAACGGTCATCTTAATCTGGCAGCTTGGTGCCCTCATCTATGGGCCTGACGTAATCCCTGGTCCGTGGCACACGATCCTGGGAGCACGCGAACTGATAGCTGACGGTACGCTGATGGAGTATATCGGAATCAGCTTCACTCGTGTACTGGGGGGCTGGGTACTCGGAAGCATCATTGCTATTCCGGTAGGGCTGATTATTGGTAAAGTTCATCTCATCCGGCTGTTCGCGGAACCGTTCCTTAACTTTATACGTTTTATCCCGCCGATCGCCTTTATTACCTTATTTCTGGTCTGGTTCGGAATTGGTGAGCAATCCAAGATCGCGCTCATTATGTATGCAACCTTCTTCATTGTTGTATTGAATACACTGACAGGTGTACTCTCCGTTGAAGAAGACAAAATCCGGTCGGCCCGCAGTATGGGAGCCAATGAACGGCAGATTCTGCTGCATGTGATTGTTCCGGCGACAACCCCGTATATCTTCACAGGTGTGCGACTGGCGATGGGAACCTCGTATATGGCCATAATCGGTGCTGAGATGATTGCCTCCAATGAGGGAGTGGGTTACTTAATCTGGAACTCCAGACTCTTTTTCCGAACAGATTGGATCTTTGTCGGACTGATTTCCCTGGGTTTTATGGGATTTCTGACGGATCGTTTGTTCAACTGGTTTGGTCGCAAAGTACTCTACCGATATGGGGTCATTGGCGGAGCGAAGCGGGTCTAAATTAGGACATAGGAACATTGAATTCCAGACGTTACTTGAAGAGGGAAGGTATCTTGTTTTAACGTTTGATCAATAACCTGTTTTGGCACTTCTAAACGAGGCCGAAACAGGTTTTTTGTGTGCTGGCGTAAGGAGTTTCGGCATTGGGATCAAACCGTGGTATAATTGAATTTCAAAAATACAATAAACGTCATGCGGGCTGTACATACGCTGCATGCAGGAGACATTATGGATTGGATTATTGGCGCCGTATGCGCTTCTATGGTGGCAGGAGCTGCCTATGCGAAAAAGTCGCTAACCCTGTCTGGCTGCCTGGCAGCCATCATGATGGGAACGATATATTACGGAGCGGGTAACCTGTTCTGGTTTGGCACGTTATTGTTGTTTTTCATTACTTCAACGTTGCTCTCCAGGTTTCGTAAAGATCGGAAGCAGGAGCTGGAGAAATCCTATGCCAAGTCAGGAAATCGGGATGCCGGACAAGTGATGGCTAATGGTGGAATGGGCATGTTCCTATGTCTGGGATACTGGATATTTCCACATCCGGCATGGGTATATGCTTTCATTGGTGTAATGGCTACCGTTACATCGGATACATGGGCAACCGAAATTGGGAGTCTCAGTCGAAAGCCGCCGCGCTCTGTTCTCACGTGGAAGGTACTTACGCCAGGTGCTTCAGGAGGTGTTTCACTTCTTGGCACCGTGGCTGCAGCCGTAGGCGGGGCTCTGATTGGTGCGGGAGCATTCTTGTTTTCCTGGATCGCCGGGATAGAAGGGCTTAGTCTGTTTAGTTGGACTTTTGTCGGTCTTGCAGGCGGGTTGGCAGGTGCTTTTGCCGATTCCTATCTGGGCGCAACGGTGCAGATGATGTATCGTTGTACTGTGTGTGGCCGTGAAGTTGAGGTACATGAACATTGCGGGCATCCAACGGTTCGGGCTCGTGGCTGGGCATGGATGAGTAACGACCTGGTGAACGTGCTTAGCTCGGTGATCGGCGGATGTGTGGCGATTGGTTTAGGTAACATTTTGGCGTTGTAGGGGGGAGTACATTTTGAGCACTGTACAGGGAGACAAATCGGAGGCTATTTTGGATGCGGCCTATGGTATTTTTGGCTCGAAAGGTTTTTATGAGACCAAAATGTCTGATATTGCAGACGAAGCCGGCATCGCAAAAGGCACCATTTATTTATATTTCAAAAGCAAGGAACAATTATTTATCGCAGTATCCAAGCGGGATTGTAACAGTTTTATCAGTCGTCTTGAATATGCTTTGAACTCGCATGAGAACACAGGTGATAAACTTGGAGCAATAGCCAAGACGCACCTTACGTATTATTATGAGCGTCGCAATCATACCAAGCTCTTTTTTATGGCACCCAATAATGATCCGGATCTGATGAAATTCATGAAGGCATTCATGAATCAATACATGAGTATGGTGTGTGAGGTACTGGAGAGTGCAAGTGTACCTGAGCCTGTATTGCTCGCTGAAGCATATATCGGAATTCTGGACCGGCTGAAGATGGATATCATGTTGAATCCGGAGTTTAATGAGGAACATCTGAACAAACGAATTGCTTTTGCAGCAGCTTTGTTTCTGGACGGATGCCGTTCTTTTTTACAAGTTTAAAGTAAGTGCGCGGATGTACGTAATATTGAATTTTAATTCACAGAGAAGTGGGTACGAGCAATGAACATAATGACGGTAGAGCAAATTGCAAAAAGTTATGGCGAAAAAATATTGTTCAAGGATGCTTCATTTGGTATGGCTGATCAGGACAAGATTGGTGTCGTTGGGGTAAATGGAACCGGTAAATCCACGTTTTTGCGTGTGATATCGGGTATGGAACCTGCAGACGCGGGACAGATCTCGATCGGTAATGACGTACGTATTCAGTTCCTGGCGCAAAATCCGGACTTCAATCCGGATAATACGGTACTGCAACAAGTATTTGAAGGTGACAGCATGGAAATGAAAACCGTGCGTGAATATACGGAAACGATGGAATTATTGGAACTGAATTCGTCCGATCCAGCGTTGCAAGAGCGATTATTACGTTTGAATCAGCAAATGGAGCAGCTTCAGCTCTGGCAGATGGAGAGTGAAGCGAAGAGCATTTTGTCCAAATTGGGTATTCGTCAATTCGATGCACTGATGGGCACATTGTCTGGTGGACAACGCAAAAGGGTAGCACTTGCTGCTGCACTGATTCATCCTTGCGAACTGCTCATTCTGGATGAGCCGACGAACCATATTGATAACGATTCGGTCGTTTGGTTGGAGCAGTACTTGCAGAAGCGCCGCGGCGCACTGCTTATGATTACGCATGATCGGTATTTCCTGGATCGTGTGGCGAATGTCATGCTGGAATTGGATCATGGACGTTTGTTCCGATACGAAGCGAACTATACACGTTTCCTGGAACTTAAGGCGGAGCGCGAAGAACGGGAAGCTTCTTCGGAACAGAAGCGTAAGAACTTGCTTCGGACGGAGCTTGCATGGATTCGTCGTGGTGCCAAGGCACGGACGACGAAACAAAAAGCGAGAATTGATCGCTTCGAACAACTTAAAGACCAGCAAGGAGTCCAGCGCTCGGGTTCATTGGAAGTATCGGTTGGCTCCACTCGTTTGGGGAAAAAGATTCTGGAGATCGAGCATCTTTCCAAATCCGTGGGTGGCCGCACGCTGATCGAAGATCTGAGTTATATTGCCGTACCTGGAGATCGGGTAGGGATTGTCGGACCGAACGGTAGTGGTAAGTCCACGTTGCTTCAGATGATATCTGGCAAGCTGGAACCCGATGCAGGTGTGGTTGACGTTGGTCCTACGGTCAATCTGGGTTATTTCACACAGGAACATCAGGAGATGGACGAATCTCTTCGTGTGATTGAGTATATTAAAGAAGTGGCCGAGAATGTGAAAACAGCTGATGGCTCTCTGATTACAGCATCCCAGATGCTGGAGCGGTTCCTGTTTACCCCGGCATCCCAGTGGACGCCAATCTCGCGTCTGTCTGGTGGAGAGAAGCGTCGCCTGTATCTGCTGCGTGTGCTGATGGCTGCGCCGAATGTATTGCTACTGGATGAGCCGACGAATGATCTGGACATCCAGACACTCGCTGTACTGGAAGACTACCTGGATGATTTTCCCGGTGTTGTCTTTGTCGTATCCCATGATCGCTATTTCCTTGATCGTACTGTGGATAAAGTTTTGTCTTTTGAGGGCAACGGTGCTGTACGTGTGCACGTCGGCGACTACAGTGAGTATGCGGAATGGATGCTGAAAAATGTGCCTGGAGCTAATCAAGAGAGTGATACAGGAGCGGCAAAGGTGAAGCAGTCATCGGAGAAAACGACGCCTGCTGTGTCAGCGGCTAAACCGAAGTTGAAATTCAGCTTTAAGGAGCAACGTGAATACGACCAGATTGATGAAAATATTGAGAAGGCTGAAGCCAATCTTGTCCGGATTAACAAAGAGATGGAAGAGTCATTTAGTGATTCTGCCCGTCTGCAGGAGTTGATGGCGGAGCAGGTTGAGGCTGAACGTCATCTGGATGAATTGATGGAACGCTGGACCGTTCTGAATGAACTTGCAGAGCAGATTGAACAGAGCAAGTCTTGATTTATAACTAAACATCGCCCTTTCTTCTACAGTGACTTTATGTCGCATTGGAGAAAAGGGCGATTTTTTTGTCTGCGAATTTGCGATTTTATGTGAAACGTTCTGTATGTTCATTACGTTGTATAAGTAAAGAATTCCATAGAAGGGAGAGAACACCACACTTATGTATAAAGAAATTAATCAACAGTTGGCAGCGCTCAAGGAAAAGGGGAGAATTTACGAGAAATGGACCAAACGTCTGGAGAAGCTTCAAACGGAGGAAAGCGAATGGGAAGCAAAGGTAAAACGTCGTCTGGAGCATCTCCAGAAGGAGCAGAAGGACGTTGATCGACTGAACAGTATGACATTGTCGGCATTTTTCTATCAACTGATTGGCAAGAAGACAGAGCGTCTGGAGAAGGAAGAGCTGGAACTCATGGAGAGCAAGGCTGCATACGACACCGCTTGTCGCATGTTACAAGACGTACAGGAGCAACGAATTCATGTGGAGCAGGAGTTGGAGGGCGGGCGGCAGTATCAGTACTGGCAGAGCGATTACAACGCGCTGTGGGGGAAGAAGGAAGGTCGACTGCTGGACCAGGATGCGGAATTGCAACAGATGGCTGAGAATCGGGAACATCTGGCGAGCGAGCTTCAGGAACTGGATGAAGCTTTCCGGGAGGGGGAATACCTGCTCTATGCCCTTGAACGTGCCGAGAAGGCTTTGGCTTCGGCAGGTAATTGGGGTGTATATGACATGATGGGTGGTGGGGTCATCTCCACACATATCAAGCGAGGAAGAATGGATGACGCTCAGGTCGCCATCATGGATGCAGGTAAGCGTCTACGACGTTTTCAGAAGGAACTGGAGGATGTAGAGATGGCAGTACATGCGGATCTGCATCTGGGGGGTCTGCTTTCATTCGCAGACTATTTCTTCGATAACCTCTTCGTGGACTGGATGGTTCAAGACAAAATTCGTAAAGCCGAACGTCAGGTGAAGGATGGACTGAGCGCGGTTCGGAAAACCATGCATGTGTTAAGAAATGAAATGCGTGACCATAAGGCAGAGTTAGAGATATTGGATCGTAAGTATCATGCATATGTCGAACAGGCAGATTAAAAGATATGACAACAAAGGCCCCTTCCAAGCACATCGAATTGTGTGCTTGGAAGGGGCCTTTTTGATTAGACAAGACATATGAATGTCACCATGATGATTTCGTAGAAAAATGATTCTGTTTTACTTGGTTGTAATGTAGGCTGCGAGCAATCGTGCCGTATTCAGGACAGCATCCTTATGTGTACGCTCCATGGAATGAGATGCATGAACTCCAGGACCGATTAGTGCTGCACGGATATTGTTTCCTCCGCGTAGTGCTGCACTGCCATCTGAGCCATAGTGGGGATAAATGTCGACGACGTAATTCATCCCATCTTGTTTGGCCAGTTCAATGAGACGACTGGTCATATCGTAGTCATACGGGCCAGAAGAATCTTTGGCACATATAGAAACGTCGGTTTCTTTACAGCTCAGGTCATCACCCATAGCTCCCATGTCTACAGCGATCATTTCACTGATTTCCGCAGGGATATACGATGCGCCATGTCCAACTTCTTCATAGTTCGAGATAAGCAGAGAGACGTTATGTAATGGTTTCCAGCCTTCACGATGTGCAGACTCAAGGATGCCAAAGAGGGCAGCCACGCTGGCTTTGTCGTCCAGATGACGTGATTTGATATAACCACTCGGCGTGATGACTGCGCGAGCATCAAAGGAGATAAAGTCGCCGACAGAGATCCCGAGTTTCAACACATCTTCCTTGGAGGAGACGACCTCATCGATTCGAACTTCCATATGGCTCTCGGACCGTTCAAAGGTACGTGCATCCGGATAAACGTGGACAGATGGATGAAGGGAGAGAATGGTGCCTGTGTATGTCTTTCCATCCCGAGTATGGATGCTGCAATATTCGTTTTCAATACTTTGCATCGAAAAGCCACCGACAGAGGTAAGCTTCAATGTGCCATAGGATGTAACCGAGCGTACCATGGCCCCTAGCGTATCCACGTGAGCGCTTAAAGCAATTGTCTTGGAAGAGTCCTGTCCGGGCAATGTAAGCACCGCACCGCCCTTGTTATTCAGCTCACAGGCGATGCCCAGTGTTGCTGCTTCCTTCCGGATCATCTCGATAATATGATGTGTGTAACCACTTGGGCTTGGTGTGTCCAGCAATTTTTTCAGGAAAGACAGAACGTATGATTCATCAATTGTAAAACTCATTGTGTAATTTCCTCCTCGGATCATGGGTATGGTGTGAAACAAAATACAGCCTGTCTGGGGGAGAGAATGTGATACTACCATTCCTGACTCGCCAGCAGGCTGTCTCTGATTGGTTACAGTGTTCCCGTAGGGTTTCCTTTGCGCTGACTCTGGATCGAATCATTCTCCAATAGGCTGTCGGATTCATTTGAGTCAAGCGAATCCATCGATTTGAAAGAATCAAACGTAGATTTGCTTGTCGCGGAACTTTCCAATTCAGATACACGCAATTTCAATTGTTTATTCTCACGTTGCAGTCTGTATTGGCGATAGATGCCATATGACCCTACAATAATTCCACCGATCAGGGTACAGCCGAGAATCAGCAAGATCAGCGGGATTTGTACCGTGTTAAATAACAGGTTGACTTGTACGGAATCCACATTAATAACCGCAAAGATTCCCGTGAGCAGTGCAAAAACAAGACCTGCTATGAGTGCCCATTGCATTTTCATGGTGTTGCCTCCTTGTTGAACAATTGAGAACTAGATATGCATTACCCATATTCGGGTATGTTGCATCTTGCAATGATGATAAAATCCCCTGCCCGAACGGGCAAGGGATGTAGGTCACATGGAAAGACAACCTTATTTGGTTAGTTGCTCCATCTGTTCAATCAATTCCTTGAACACACTCATAGCTTCACGAATTGGCTGTGGTGTAGACATATCCACACCTGCTTTTTTCAGAATGTTGATGGAGTAATCACTGCCACCACTCTTCAGGAAGCCAAGATATCGGTCAACAGCCGGTTGGCCKTCTTCCAGGATTTGCTTGGAAAAGCTTGTTGCTGCGGAGAAGCCTGTAGCATATTTGTAAACGTAGAAGCTGTTATAGAAGTGGGGAATACGAGCCCATTCCATTTCAATTTCTTTGTCAACAGCCATGCCTTCTCCGTGATATTTAACGTTCAGATCATAATAGATCTCGGATAACAATTGTGGTGTTAATGCGTCACCTTGTTCCGCACGTTCATGAATGATTTTCTCGAATTCAGCAAACATGGTCTGACGGAATACCGTTGTACGGAATTGGTCGGCATAATAGGTCAACAGATACAATTTTTCCTTTGGATCTGTTGATTTGTTAAGCAGATAATCCATCAGCAACGCTTCGTTGGTTGTGGATGCAACCTCAGCCAAGAAGATGGTGTACTGTGCATCACGATACGGAAGTGTTGTATCCGAGTAATGTGAATGCAGAGCGTGACCCATTTCATGTGCGAGTGTGAACATACTGTTTAGGTTATCTTTGTGATTTAACAAGACATACGGGTGAGTGCCGTAAGCGCCCCAGGCATATGCGCCTGAACGTTTATTTTCATTCTCATATATATCGATCCAGCGGTTATCATATCCATTCTGCAATGCGTCAGCATAGTCCTTGCCGAGTGGTTTCAGACCGTCTTTAACGGTTTGTTTCGCTTCCTCATAGGTAATATCCATTTTGTATTCGTCTACGAGTGGAGCGAACAGATCGTACATGTGCAATTGATCCACACCCAGCAACTTTTTGCGCAGGTCCATATAACGATGCAATAACGGAAGGCTCTCGTGAATGGTGTCTACCAGATTGGTATACACATCCGTTGGGATGTTATCTCCATATAGGGACATTTCCATCACGGAAGGGTACTTCCGAACATTAGCATAGAACATATTTTTGGTTACATTTGCATTCAAGGCAGCCGCAATTGTGTTCTTCTGTTTGGCATACGTTTCGTATACCGCTTTGAAGGCACGTTCGCGAACTTCACGGTTAGGGTTCTCCAGGAACTGAATGTAGCTGCCGTGTGTCAGCTCAACTTCGTTACCATGTTCATCCTTGATTCTTGGGAACTTGAGATCGGCGTTATTCAGCATGCTGAAGATTGTCTGTGGTGCTTGTGAAAGGTTGCCTACCTGTGCAAGCAAAGCCTCTTCTGCTTGGCTAAGAACGTGGGCTTTTTCGCGTTTCATCTCTTCCAGCGTAAATGTATAAGCAGAAAGTTTTTCGTTTGCAATAAATGCGTCCAACTGATCATCCTGCAGGGAAAGAATCTCCGGTGTGACAAAAGAAAGTGCTTCACCAACCCGTACGCCTAATTTCTGGGCTTTTTGGGACAGGTTTTGATATGTAGGATTCGCTGTGTCTTCATCTTGATGCATACGTGCGTACACAAAGAGGCGTTCTATTTTGAGGCTGATCTCATCTTCGAATTCGAAGCAAGATTTGAGTACATCAGGTTGATTCAGTTTTCCTTGGAATTCGGAGGCCTTCTTGGTCAAAGACGATACTTCTTCATATTCTTGATCCCAGGCTTTCTGATCGGCAAATAAATCTTCCAGTTTCCAGCTATGTTCAGCCGGCACCTCGGAACGTTTCAATAATTGACTCATGGAAATCCTCCTTTGATGATCCGATGAATGTATGGACGAAGCTGCCTTCGTCTCGCTTGCCTGTGCGGAGAGAGACGAAGGAATCAGACTAAGTACCAGGATAACAGATAGCGATTTCTGGTATTTCAACGGCCTTCCTCCTTACGATACGAATAATCTCGTATAGTATGACCTTAGGCACGTTGAAATATTTGAGCATCTGGGTCCCCGTGATTAGGCTCCCATGTTATACAGAAAATAAACGATCAGGAAAAAGGCGAAACAAATGAGCAGGGTAGCAATAAGCGCCATTCCCCGTCTTAATCGATCCGGGATGGAATTGCGTCCCAGAATAAGCACAATACCAAGGGAGAAGGCAAGGATAATAAAGATGACGACATTGCTTGAGTCAAGCTGCATGGGTTAGACCCCTTTGAAGGCAGCCATCAATTGACGCCATTCATCCTCACGGTTCTCAAAATCTGCTTTTGGAAAACGGCGTTCAGCCCAGTGCATTAATGCAGGACGGCTAAGGAATGTATGGCATTCTTCGCCCCACTCTTCCGAAATTTCTCGCAGTACGAGATATTTGCCTTGAACTTCTACGGTCATCATATTCCACTTGTCTGTTTTGTATATTTCATGTTTTTTTATCATAGGTAGTCTCCAAACTAACGGTTTTGGTAAAATGATACCGTACCCTACGATTCAAAGCAAATTTTTTCGACATTTATGGAAAGATAAATTGCAAAATGGAAGCCCATACAGTATAATAAGGGTATTCGCCATAGATGGCGATATTTTTAGGAGGTTTTTCATTTGAAAGGTACAGTTAAATGGTTTAACGCAGAAAAAGGCTATGGCTTTATTTCAGTTGAAGGCGGCGAGGACGTATTCGTACATTTCTCCGCAATCCAAGGAGATGGCTTCAAAACATTGGAAGAAGGTCAAGCGGTAGAATTCGAAATCACTGATGGAAACCGTGGTCCTCAAGCAGCTAACGTAAACAAACTGTAAGAATTTATCCGGCTAACGGACTTCTTATATATTATAAATTTATAGCTGAATATTAAGAACCTAAGCACAGTCCCCCATGGGAGGCTGTGCTTTTTTTGATTCTAAAATTTTCAGTGTATATAACGGTTGAATACGATGTAAGTTTCCCTGTGTGTTCACGAGACACGATTGGTCATGCTGGACCATAACTTCAATCCGAAACCGATTAGTGCAGCCAGGGAGAAAGCCATAGCGGTGAGATAGAAGGTTTGTCTGCCTGCATGTTCCAGCAGCAGTCCGCCCAACGTTCCACTAAGAAGTCCCGAAGCACTGGACCAGACAATGGTGAACAAAGCCATACCTGTAGCTCTGTAGCCGTCCGGAACTAGGCGAATGATGTAGCGGACCGCCGTAACGTAAAAAATACCAAAGGTAACACTGTGCATCGTCTGAATCGCAACAACAGCTGCAGGTGTATCGGAGACAGACATGAGAAGCAAACGAACCGTATACATCAGTGCAGCAAAAGCAATTAGCGGCAGTTCTTTATAACGGTTTCCATACTTGCTGAGCAATAGAAATATGGGGATTTCACTTACGGAAGAGATCAGCAAAGACCAGCCGATCAGCCCCTCGCTGGCACCCAGATCTTTTAGCGTGATGGTAAGAAATGCTTCGTTCATGCGATGTCCCATGGCAAGCAAAAATACACAGCCAAAAAAGGTGAGCACATCTCTGCGTTTCAAAATAGCCCATAACCCCGATAGATCCATTTTGCTACTGCTTCCCGAAGGTTGATCCTTCAATTGAAAACCGATCAATAGTGTAGTTGCAGCAAGACCAACGCAGACCCAAATCGTCCATGCTGGACCAAAAGATCCAAGGAAATACCCGATACTTAATGCAAAGAAGGCATAACCGATCGATCCGAAGACTCGAATGGAAGTGAAATTTCGGCCGTACTTGCTGGCCGTTGTAATAGCCATCGTATCGGAGAGTGGATAGACCGGATAATAGAAAAAGTAAAACAGGGTCACGAGTACAAATACCTGACCGAAAGTTGTTGCATTGGCGAGCATGATTCCTGTGATCAATTGACCACCAAGCAGAATGATCATCACTTTGCGTACCGTTTGGTAGCGGTCGCTGGCCATGCTCCAGAACATATTGGAGAACACAGAGATGAGGGGGCCAATTCCGTAGAGATATCCAATCTCAGCCCGACTGAAGCCCAGATGACTGAAGTAAAGCTGGAAGTAGGATACCACCAGAACGGTGGAACCAAAGATGGTGAACATGAGAGCCCGCAACCAGTTCTGATCCGGGCGGGCGTTGTGACTTAATTTCATGATGAGAGACTCCAATCTTGATAACAATTCAATGATTTTATTACCCTTTCAGGGATGTTGATTTACGGGCTTTCGGCACGGACATCGTAGGTTCTTGCTTCGTGCGCCGGATGACAAGCCAGACAATGATGAGTTCGGCGAGCAGGCCAAGGGATTGGGCAACAGCGCCAATCATGCCGTTCCACGCAGGAAAAATACTAACCAGTATAAGCAGCACAATTACCGTGCAGATTGCATTCGCCGTTTGCGAACGAAACATCGTTTTCGTCTGACCGCGAAGCAGAATGAGGCCATTGCTGAAATCCAGAAAAGGGAAGATCAGCGGAAATAAGACGAACGCACGCAGTGTCCACAGACTTTGTTGCAACAGTTCGCCCTGAACGCTCATGACATTTTCGAGTACCCATGGTCCTAAGGGGGTATAGGCAATCGAAACCATCATCGCAAACGGAATAAATCCGGTGACAAGTGCGAATTTTCGTACCAATTTGGCGTCCACAAGGTAGAAATTCAGCACGATCTGATGGATGTATGTAAAGAAGCTTAGCATCAACTGCATCAGACTGCTTGCTATGGCAAAGGATGAAATGGCTAGTGCGATCCCGGTCGTTTTGCCAAGTACGATGTTAATAACCGGTCCTATGAACAGCGCTACAAAGCTGGATAACAGCAGCGGCTTATAAAAGCGAAATACGTCTCCCTTGCTCTCGACGGGATGATCCTCAAGCTTGGCTGGCATCTTGCGCTTGATGCTGTTACCCTCCAGAAAGCTGACAAGCGCTTCAATCATCATGCCAGTAGCAAAAATGATAGCGCCTACACGTCCACTGTTAATGCTGTCTGTATATATGAAATAGAGGGAAAGGCCGTACATACCGGCTAAACGGAATACCATCCCGATGGTTAACCACTTGGTGCGGTTATTCGTAATGATGATCCCCTGATAGATGTTGCGGATCACTGAAAAGATACTTACATACATGAGAATTTCATATACGTCGATGACTTTGTTCAGCAGATCCGGACTTACACCAAACAAGTATTTGAACACCCCGGTACCAACGGGAGAGTATACGATAAGAAACCCAATGAGAAGCACACAGGCAAGAAATATTTTGGTCACAAACGTGAGGGCCTGAAAGGAAAGGCGATCGCGGACCAGTGCGGAACAGGTTTGCCGCAGCAGGGTGGAGGGGCGTTCCGTGAGGGTTAACAAGCTTCCGGCGATGGCATAGCTGGCAATAACCGTCTCGGGATGAGCGGAACGTGCTAATGTGCTGTTTATGATGACGTGAGAAATGGTGACGAGAGAGGCGGAAATGCCAAGTGGCACAAAAAAAGAAAATAACCGTCTCCACGAAAGTGATTCACTTGACGACATGTCAACGACTCCTTTGATGGATGAAATATGCCTAGTATATCACAAAGCTTTGGGCGCGGATGCGATTTTTTATGCGGAATATGCGGCAGATCATTTGTACAATTAAGGGGATCATATTATAATAGGAATGGTTAAAAATCGCTCTAATACGTATTCAACCAAGTGGAGGCACATTTATTTTGAGCCAATCAAATCGAAAACGTCATCAATATCCGCGTGGACCGCTGGCATTGATGAGAGGGGTGTACAAATACACCATTCCGGAAACACGGAAGGCACTGAATGGATGGCGTGCTCAAGCTGAGGCGATTCCGAATGAGGAATTGCGTACACAGGCACTTGCCAGTCTGAAGGATAAACAGTTTCACTGTGAAGGCGGAACCGTCTACGCATTAGCTGATTTGCCAAACAGACACATTCTGATTCCGCTGATCGTTTCATATCAAACTATTAGTGATTATTTGGACAATCTGTGCGACCGCAGCACGTCGATGGACCCGGATGACTTTCGTCTTCTCCATCAATCCATGCTTGATGCGGTAGATCCCGAAGCAATTCCCGTCAATTATTATGCCCTCCGTGAGGAGCAGGATGACGGCGGATATCTGCGGAATCTGGTGACCACATGTCAGGAACTGACCCGTCAGTTACCAGGCTATACGTCCGCCAAGCCCCAAATTCAGGATCTGGCAGGCCTATACACGGACCTGCAGGTATATAAGCATATCAAGCCGGAACTGAGAGAAACGGCACTGCTCGAATGGTGGTCGGAGCATCGCCATCGCACACCTCAGTTTCGTTGGAACGAATTTGCTGCTGCAACTGGCTCTACACTGGGCGTTTTCATGCTGTTTCTGGCTGCGAGTGACGATCAGTTGACTGAAGAGCAAGCGGCCTCGATCCACACGGCCTATTTCCCACATGTATGCGCATTGCACATTATGCTCGATTATTTAATTGATCAGGATGAGGACCGCATCGGGGGAGATCTCAACTTCTGCAACTATTATGAGAATGTAGAGACAATGCTGGACCGAATTGCTTTTATTGTGGAGATGGCACGCAGCGATGTGCAGAAGATTCCGGGAAGCTCCTTTCACCGGATGATCATCGAAGGACTGATTGCCATTTACCTGTCTGATCCCAAAGTCAGCGAACAACAGGAAGTTCGCGTTGTATCCAAACGTCTGCTGAAAAATAGTCCGATCACAAGAATATTTTTTTTCATTTTCAGTCGCTGGATACGGAAAAATATGTAAGTCAGGTGTGATATTGCGGAGCCTGAAGTGAAACTAGAGGAGGAAGAAACATCATGACAGCAGTAAAGAAAATCGCAGTATTAACGAGCGGTGGTGATTCACAGGGGATGAACGCGGCTGTTCGTGCGGTTGTTCGCAGCGGACTGTTTCACGGTCTCGAAGTATTTGGAGTTCAACGTGGATACCAGGGTCTTTTGAATAATGACATTTTCCCAATGGATTTGCGGAGTGTAGGGGATATCATCCAACGTGGGGGAACGGTTCTTCAATCGGCACGTTGCAAGGAGTTCTATACCGCTGAAGGTCAGCAAAAAGGTGCGGACATTCTGCGTGCGCGTGGCATTGACGGTCTGGTTGTTATCGGTGGGGATGGTTCCTACAACGGAGCGAATAAACTCAGCAAGCTGGGCATTAACACCATGGGTCTGCCAGGAACGATTGATAACGATGTTTCATTCACCGACTATACCATCGGATTTGATACAGCTGTAAGCATAGTAGTTGATGCAGTAAACAAATTACGTGATACGATGTCTTCACACGAACGTTCTTCCATCGTGGAAGTTATGGGTCGTCACTGTGGGGATATCGCTCTGCATGCCGGACTTGCTTCGGGTGCTGAAACGATTCTTGTCCCAGAAGTTCCATTTGATATGGACGAAGTAGCAGATCGGATGAAAGCTAACTTTGCACATGGCAAACGTCACAGTATTATCATCGTTGCAGAAGGCGTAGGCAAAGGTGAGGATGTAGCAAAAGAACTGATGGAACGTTGCCCAACGTATGAGCCACGTGTAACCGTTCTGGGTCACATTCAGCGTGGGGGTACGCCAACACCTTTCGACCGTAACTTGGCAAGCCGTCTTGGCGACTTCGCTGTTCGTAGTCTGATCGCAGGCGAGACAGACAAAGGTTGTGGCATTATCAAGGGTGAACTTACCCTGACGGATATTGATAAAGTGGTTAACACAAAAAAAGATTTCGATATGGTGACTTACGAGCTTGCACAACGTTTGTCCCAATAATTCGATTCTTACGCAAAGAGCACAATCCCGCTTTAACGTGGATTGTGCTCTTTTTGTTGTTTCACGGAGTGAGTATATCAATGTTACGCCTTGCGGAGTGCGGCTTGTTTTTGTACCAGGAAGAGTCTCCAGAGAAGCGCTGTTGCTCCTACGGCAAGGCCGGCAATAAGCCCGATCCAGTATCCAAAGGCGCCGAGTGAAGTATACGTAGCTGTTAGGTAACCTACAGGCAGACCAATGATCCAATACGCTACAAACGTAATGATCAATGCCGGATTAACATCTTTGTAGCCACGTAATGCTCCTTGGGTCGGTGTAGCAATCGCATCCGAGATCTG
Organism: Paenibacillus sp. 10L310; assembly: GCF_056395745.1. Lineage (NCBI taxonomy): Bacteria > Bacillati > Bacillota > Bacilli > Caryophanales > Paenibacillaceae > Paenibacillus > Paenibacillus sp. 10L310. Next base: position 790,196 of record NZ_JBFTKC010000001.1, read on the forward strand.
AAAGAAAATGGCGTAGATAAGGAAATGCTGCGTAAGTGCAATGACCTCCCGATCGTTTGAATACACGCCTGCAATCTGTTCGCCGAACACAATCAACACGATCGCTGTCAGCAGTGAGAGTCCGATGGCTCCACCAATTCCAAGCAGACTGTATTGTCTGGCATCTCTCAGACGCCCCGCACCTGCCTCATAGCCCACAAGGATCGTAAGAGCCATACATATGCTCACAGGTAACATGTAGAGCGTAGAAGCGAAATTCAGCGCCGCTTGATGGGCAGCAATTGTTGTGGTATCGAAACGGCTCATCATTAAAGTCACAGCAGCGAAGATGGACGTTTCGAAAAAAGTCGCGAATCCAATGGGCACTCCAATCTTGAGTAACTCTTTCCATTTGGACAATGATACACGGGTCCATTGACGGAAAATGCCATACTGGGCGAAAGGTTCGACCCGATGGACAAAAAAGAGACTAATAAGAAAGATCAGCCAGTATGTACATGCTGTAGCAACACCAGCACCAACACCGCCCAATTGTGGAAAGCCCCAGCGACCGAATATCAGCAGATAATTTAGAAAGATGTTAACGGGCAGGGAAACCAACGTAATGAACATCGTAGTCCTTGTCTGGCCAAGTGCATCCATGAAGCTGCGCAGCACTGTATATCCGAAGAGCGGGATAATGCCAAAAGCAAGTGCACACAAAAAATAGAAGGCAACTTGGGCAACCCGGGGCTCCAGAGGCATTCCGTTCAGTATAGGGCCAAGTAACAACGCCCCGGCTCCGATCACGACGAGACTGACAGCAATTCCAAGATACAATGCCTGGATGACGTTATACCCGATCTGATCATTACGTTTGGAACCCAGCAGATGGGAAACGACAGGTGTAATACCGATCAGAATCCCGCTTAGTCCAGTTTGAACTGGCATCCATAGACTTGTGCCAATCGCGACGCCTGCAAGGTCGGCCGGAGAAAACTTGCCTGACATATTGGTGTCGAAGAACGACATGGCAGAGAGGGCAATTTGAGTGGTGAATATGGGCAAAAATATAATCAGGAATTGCTTCACTTTTTGGGAAAAACTTGTTGTGTTCATGTTCACTGGCAGTGCCTCGCTATTCTAAAGAGATGTCATCCAAGTGTCATATCTGGACAGCTATTTATTGTAGTGGATTTTGTTCAATTTGAATAGGGACAGAAGCAGAGTAGGGGTGTACAGAGAAAAATGAACACCAAAAAACCTCGCTCCGCTTCAAGCAGAACGAGGTTGGATGAAATGAGAAGTATGAAAGAGTGCGGATTACTTATATTGTACACCTGATGTATAACGGTTGGACGCATTCCAGAGCAGATATTCATGCACATCCATGTCTTTCATCGCTCGAATCTGGTCTTCCACTTGTTTCTTGCCATACTTGACATAATGCCCACTGCCCAGCCAGCTTGCTGTGAAGTCCTGGATCCACGGACGAATGACAGGTTTGAGTTCTTTGGTAGGGTCCAGTTTCTTGTGTGTATCTTCCATTGAACCCTTGATGGTTGTGTAAGGATCTTTGTCAGGGTCCTTGACCCCATACCAGCCAGTAGAATAGTGACTAGGGTATACCATCGGTGAGATGACATCCACATTTTCGGATATTTTAACAAAATCCTGTCCAATGCCTTCAGCCGCAGGTACAGAAGCGGCATAACCAAAAATATCAACCGAGACACGGACCCCTAGCGGGGCTAACTCTTTGCGTGCATATTGCACGAATTCAGCCACAACATCGACGCGTGACTTGTCAGATTTGGTATATTTCAGTACATCGGCTCGAGTTTCGAAACCTTCCGGGAAACGAACGTAGTCAAATTGAATCTCTTTAAATCCAAGCTTGGCAGCTTCCTTGGCAATCTCAATGTTATAGTCCCATACTTCCTTGCTGTACGGATTCACAAAGCTGTCGCCTTTGCCATTTGCCCATACAGATCCATCCTTGTTACGGAAGGAGAGCTCCGGATTTTTCTTGGCAAGAATCGTATCTTTGAATACAACGACACGTGCAATCGGGTAGACCTCATGTTTTTGCAATCGTTTCATCAAGGCATCGATATCCCGGATAAAAGGTTGCGATTTACCCATTTTCTGAAGCGCTTTGTTTTCTGTGGGATAAGTTATGTATCCGAGATCGTCTTTGATATCAATGACCATGGCATTCAGTTCTGTACTGTCTGTCAGTTCCAGCAATTCTTTCATACGTGCGCCGCCTGCGCTGTAGGCCGTTACATAAATACCTTTGACCACAGGTGCATCAGGTTGAGGATCAATTTTGGCAGGTGGGTTATCGGCATCAATAACAACCTGATCTTTTTGAGATTGGATAATTGCGGTGTTAAAACTGTTGGTTAACGATTGGAATTGAGGATTTCCCTGGTCCGCCACTGCGGGGGCACCACCAAAGCTTCCAAAGGCCATAGCCATTAAAGCCCAAAACATGTTCATTCATTTCCACTCCCTTATGTGTGCATTCCATGTATGAATTATACATTAAAGCCTCTGGGCTTTTAACCATATTAATCAAGTAATGAAACACATGGAAAAAATGAAAACCGCTTCCTGCTGAGGAAATCCCCTGCAAGAAGCGGCGTGATCAATCTGAAAAAAATTATTGAATGTAAATTTCATTTTGATGCTCACAAATACTGTACTGAATGATTTCCATTGCGTCTCCCTGTTCCAGGATGCCCAGCCCATCCCGGAGGACAATCAGTGAGTCGAGTTCATTCGGTTTCAAGAAAGGGAGCATTTCCGGGCACCATCTGTTGACAATCTCAAACAGTTTTACCGTTTCCATATCCACAATAATCACCCTTTCCTACTCGAATTCCAAAATGGTAAGTCATTCGGCGCGATTCGGGAAAGCATATGGCCTGTGAAATTGAAGGGTTGAACCTGCTATACAACATATTTAGGAGCCGTACACCGTTATTATACCACAATGTTGTGAATTGTTAACCGTACAGGTGTCTCAACTTCTGCGAAATGAACCCATAACACCAACCGTTTCCACAATGTTAACAAAAGCGTTTGGATCTGTATCCTTGATAATACGTTTAATTTCAACCAACTCGTAGCGGGTGGTAACGGTCATGAGCATGTCCTTCTCAATATCCGTATAGGCTCCCTGAGTCTTAATTTTGGTAACTCCACGAGGCCGAACAAGTAATTTTTTTAACATGGCTTCGGTTTCGTTTGTAATAATGTACAGTGTTACTTTGACGTGACTGATATGGATCAGATCAAGCACTTTGCCTGTAATGTAGATAGATACCATGGAGGCCAAGGCTGTATTCCAATTGTCACTCAGGTATCCCGCAAGCATAATGATCGTACCGTTCATGCCGGCCATCACTGTACCAATCGGAAAGTCTCGTTTACGCGTGAAAATGGACCCAACAATGTCGAGTCCTCCTGTGGAGCCGCCCACTCGGAAGGAAACGCCAGTGCCCATTCCAATAAGCACACCGCCAAATACAGAACTAAGTAAAGGGTCTGTAGCCACAGCAAAAACAGGCAGAAGCGCAATGAACCAGGAAGTGGCTGCTACCGAAAGAATACTTAATGTAATGAAGCGTCGTCCAAGAATAAACCAACCTGCAATGAGCAGGGGAATGTTAAGAACAAAATACATTATACTAAGATTCAACGTTGTAAAATAACCCAGAAGCATTGAAATACCGGACACCCCGCCGCTTAAAAGCTGATGGGGGACCAAAAACCAGTTGAAGCCGCAGGCAATAGCTGCAGCACCCAAAATGATCACTAAAGAGTGCCAAATTATTTTGGGCAATTTAATCACCTCATTTATATTTAAAACCAGATTGCTGGTAATCTTGAATTGTTTTGTGATATAATAATTTGTGGATATTCTTGAGTAGGAAACTTTTCCTAAATGGAGCAATAAAATTTTGAAATGTTTCAAACACATGTATGTAGTTTTAGTCTTATGTTGGGGACCCATTCATGGAATTATATTCGTTAGTGAAAATAATTCGTCCCGTTGGGATACCCTATAAATATTAACGCTACTTAAGAATACAGACAACAAAGTGGATTGTCCACCATGTCCACCATATAAAAGGAGCATGAATAATTTTGACAAATTTAAACTTTACAGATTTCAATCTTGAACCACTGGTGCTGCAAGCCATCACTGAGCTCGGGTTTGAAGAAGCAACACCGATCCAATCCAAAGCGATTCCTTTGGCACTCGAAGGCAGAGATTTGATTGGTCAAGCTCAAACAGGTACGGGTAAAACAGCTGCATTCGGTATTCCGTTGATCAGCAAAATCTCAAAAAGTGACGAGAAAATCCGCGCCCTTATTATGGCACCTACACGTGAACTTGCAATTCAAGTTGCTGAAGAGATCGAAAAACTCACTCGCTTCAAAGGTCTTCGCTCCCTGCCAATCTACGGCGGACAAGATATCGTGCGTCAAATCCGTGCACTGAAAAGAAAACCACAGATCATCATTGGTACACCTGGACGTCTCCTTGACCACATCAACCGCAAAACAATCAAACTAGATGATGTACAAACTGTTGTACTGGATGAAGCAGATGAAATGCTCGACATGGGTTTCATGGAGGATATCCAATCCATCCTGAAACAAGTTCCAGACGAGCGCCAAACTATGCTGTTCTCAGCAACAATGCCTCCTAACATTCAAAAATTGGCACAACAATTCTTGAACAATCCTGAACACATTTCTGTGATTCCGAAACATGTTAGTGCACCATTGATTGACCAATCCTATATCGAAGTACCTGAGCGTCAAAAATTCGAAGCATTGAGCCGTTTGTTGGATATGGAATCTCCTGAACTAGCGATCGTATTCGGACGTACAAAACGTCGTGTTGACGAATTGGCTGAAGCTTTGCAAAAACGTGGATATTCTGCAGACGGTCTTCATGGTGACTTGTCCCAGAATCAACGTGATGCGGTAATGCGTAAGTTCCGTGACGGCAGCATTGACGTACTCGTTGCAACAGACGTGGCTGCACGTGGTCTCGACGTATCTGGCGTAACTCACGTTGTTAACTTTGACCTTCCGCAAGATCCGGAGAGCTATGTTCACCGTATCGGTCGTACAGGTCGTGCGGGTAAAGAGGGTGCTGCTTGGTCCTTCGTTACACCGCGTGAGATTGATCACTTGCACTTCATCGAGCGTGTAACACGTCACCGTATTCCACGTAAACCACTGCCAACAATGGCAGAAGCGGTTGAAGGTAAACAACGTTTGACAGCAGAGCGCTTGCTGGAAATCGTACAATCAGGCGAACTGAACGAATACAAAGGTATTGCGATTCAAATGCTTGAGCAATATGATTCTGTTCAACTGTTGTCGGCTGCACTGAAGCTCCTGACAGGTGACAAGAAAGATGCTCAAGTTGATCTGACTCCTGAAGATCCAATCCGTGCAAAACGTCGTAAACCGGATGTTCGCTCTGGCGGACGTAAACCATCGGGTTACAGCGGTAACCGCACAAGTGGTAGCGGCGGCAGTGGTGGTGGTTACAACCGCGATCGCAACAGCAGTGGCAGCGGACGTGGCGGTTACAACCGTGATCGTAACAGCGGCAGCAGCACTGGCGGTGGAAGCAGAGAAGGTGGTTACAACCGTGACCGCAAACCGCGTCCAAGCAGTAACGAAGGACGTCGTCCTGCGAAAGATTCTTCTTTCGAGTAATATAAACGTATGATCTGAAAAATGGAGCGGGCAACTGCTCCATTTTTTTTATTTTCAAAGTGACTGCATCATTTTATTTCACTGCCAGAAGCGGCCAGAAGCGCTAGCTAAGGATAATGACGATCTCTTTTCGGGAAGTACTGGCTTTTCCTATCTATAATAAGGTATATTAATATTAGACTTCAGGTAATTCGCAAGGCTGCAGAGGAGGAGAAATGTTTGGAATTTAAAGGAGCTATGGGTGGGATCTACCGGCTTACAGAGTGGATTACGAGACTGGCCGCAACCAATCTGTTGTGGGCTATTTGTTCGTCTCCGTTCTTGTTTTTCTTGATTATGAAACTGCTCGTGATGCAGCAGAACCTCGCAAACGAATCATTGCAAATGAACTGGGCTATAGCTATTGTGGCACCGCTTACACTGTTCCCGGCGACTTCGGCGCTGTTTACGGTTGTTCGTAAATGGAATATGGGTGATACGGATGTACCGATCTTCCGTACTTTCTTTGTAGGTTACAAGGAAAACTACAAGCAAAGTTTAATTGGGGGCATTTTTTACACACTGCTGTTCGCGATTATGTATCTGGATTATACAGTGTACATGACGCAGTTCCGCAATATGCAGCTCGTGGGAATCATTATGTTAGTACTGCTTCTCTTGTTATTTGTATCACTCTTTAACTTTTTCTCGATGGTTGTACATTATCATATGTCCATCGGACTCATTATCAAAAACGCGGTATTGCTTACGCTGATCAGACCATTCCGTGTATTTTCCACATTGCTGGGAAGTGGATTGCTGTTCTACATCGGTTTCCGTTATCCGGTCTTGTTTGTTTTCTTCATTATCAGCATCATTGCTTGGTTCGCTTTCTTTAACTTCTACGCAACCTTCAACAAGATGCAGGAGCAGATGGAGAAGATGCAACTCAAGAAGGAAGAAGAGGAAGCTGCTGCGCTGGCTGAACAATCAGCAGAGAATGGTGAAACACCTGAGCCATCAGACGACAAAAACATTACATTGCAAAAATAAAACATGATGAATCGCCATTTACTTTTTACACAGTTAGGGATATAATAATTGTACATCCTGCGATGTACGTTTCGGTTATTCGTTGTTTTGAACCAATGATGATGTCTTCGGGAGATCAACACAGAATGTTGCTGAAAAGCCCTGTCTATACGACATGGGGACTTCAAAAAGCATTTTTGCGGTCACCCACCTGCCAAGCAGGTTCATAAGACAATGTAGCCGGACGGCATAGGCGGGTTCCTAAATCTTCATGTACAGCACCCTGACTTTTCCTCTACAAAAGGAATTTCAGGGTGTTTTTAAGTTGTGATGAATGTTTTTGATTGGTTTTATGATAAATATGATGCTTGCCCTTTTGTTACTACTTGAACAATGTTACACTAAGATACATAAATGGAACGGTTACAATCAAAGGAGGAAGGGTCTTGACCTTAAAGAGAACGCTCGTCGGTATCATCCGCAGCATGGAGGGGACCAGCGATCGAGCCAAGGATCCCAAATTAAAAACACGGTATTATAACTTATCCAAAGACAGAGCCTGGGAAGAGGTCTCTTCGACACTCAAAAAGATTCCGGGTTATAAAGTGCTGCATGAAGTGCCTTCTGTTGGAGAAGTTATTCTGGAGAAGCGGACTACCTTTGGACGGACGATGGATATTACAGTTTCCATTATCTCAGTAAGTCCTGTTCGCAGTGCGGTGGATATGTATTCAGCTTCACGTGGTTCACTTGGAGACTTGGGTTCCAATTATCGCACGATTATGAACTTATTCTCTGTACTGGATAAAAAGCTAAGCAAGTATAAAGCAAATGATTGAAATAGATGATAAATAACAAAAAGCGAGTGAAGGTTAACCTTCCTCGCTTTTGTTCTGAACGTATGATAACTTCTACAGCAAAGCTTTTACAGCAGCAATCGCTTGTTCGAAGTTAGGGGAGTCTGTCATTTCAGGCAAATACTCCACATATGTAATCCGGTCTTCGGCATCCAAAACAAAAATGGAGCGCATGTCGAGTTGGAATTCTTTGATCAGAACGCCGTAGTCTTCACCGAAAGAACGTGTTTTGTAGTCTGACAATGTAACTACGCGGTCAACACCAGCTGCTCCACACCAACGAGCCTGAGCAAACGGAAGGTCAACGCTTACTGTCAAGACAACAACATTGTCTCCGAGTTCTCCAGCTTCCACGTTGAAACGACGAGTTTGCGCATCGCATACGCCAGTATCCAGGGAAGGAACAACGCTGATTAATTTGATTTTGCCTGCGAAGTCTTTCAGGGAAGCGTCCTCAACCAGGTTCTTGCTCAGTGTAAAATCAGGTGCTTGATCGCCCACTTTCAGTTCGGGTCCGATCAATGTAATAGGGTTGCCTTTAAATGTGGCTGCGCCTGTACGTTCTTGTGTCATAATAATGTTCCTCCTTATAAATTGGTGATCCGTGCCAAAATCCATTATAATCTTTTATGAAAGGCATTGTCCAATTCGGGCATGTACCATTACGATGGATCAGAGATGTGAGTCCGATCTGAACAGGGTGGAGTGAAAGAAGAAATTTATGATATTTATTCGCTATGAGAACTGGAAAGGTTATTTGAAGTATTTCCCTTTGACGTCGCTTTTTTTAATTGCCAATGTAGTCATGTTTATTGTGTTAACGGTGAACGGTGGATCAACGAACAATATGGTGCTGCTGAAATTCGGGGCACTTACGAATCATGAACTGTTCGCGCATGAATGGTGGCGTTACATTACATCCATGTTCCTGCATGCGGGCTTCGGTCATTTATTGTTTAACAGCTTTGCGTTAATTGTATTTGCTCCACCGATGGAGCGGTTGCTCGGGTCGGTAAGGTATGGTGTATTGTACCTGGGTGGTGGTGTATTGGGTAATATTCTTGCTGTTGCGTGGTACAACTCGGTTGGGAGTATTACCATCTCGGTAGGTGCTTCAGGAGCGATCTATGCCGTCTATGGTGCATTCCTGTATGTAGCGCTGTTCCAGCGAACGATGATGGACGAGGCTTCGCGCAAAACGATGTACACATTGCTTTTGTTCGGGATCATATTCTCCTTCGCCATGTCAGGCATCAACTGGATGGCTCACCTTGGCGGATTGTTGGGTGGATTCTTTATTTACGGACTGTTGATCAGATTGTGGAAACCCCGCAGCTTAAAGCGGTAGTCAGAACGTTCTCAAGATGGAATACAGTCAAGGATAAGTAGGGTATAACAGATTGGAGCGATCAGGCGAGTGGAATTAAGACAGTTGCATTACTTTTTGAAAGTGGCACAGAAGGAACATGTAACACAGGCTGCTGAAGAGTTGCATGTGGCACAGTCGGCGGTGAGTCGTCAGATTCATCAGCTGGAAGAAGAACTGGGCGTGGACCTTTTTATGCAAAAGGGACGAAACCTGCAGTTGACTGCAGTGGGGCAGCTTTTTTGCAAACGAATTGAAGGTATATTAAAAGATTTGGACAAGGCAGTTGGGGAAGTTCATGAGTTTCTGGACCCGGAGCATGGAGAGATTCGAATTGGGTTTCCGCATAGCCTGGGGATTCATCTCATTCCTTCCGTGGTGGCTGCTTTCCGTCAGCGCTACCCCAACGTGAAATTCAGATTCAAGCAGGGGATGTTCCCTACGCTGATTCGTGATGTGTTATCCGGAGAGGTAGACTTGGCATTCATTTCTCCTTTTCCAGAGAAGCATGATCAAGTAGATGGCGATATTGTACTCACGGAAGAATTACATGCGATCCTTCCTCCTAATCACCCGTTAGCTGGTGAAGAGACAATTGCGCTTGAACAGCTCAAGGATGATAAATTTGTATTGTTTAGCAAAGGTTATTCTCTTCGTCCTATTGTGTGGCATGCCTGTCTGGAAGCTGGTTTTACACCCAAGATCGCATTTGAAGGGGAAGAGACCGACACCATCCGCGGATTGGTCGCTGCGGGCATGGGGGTCAGTCTGCTGCCTGAGATGGCGTTATTCCAGACGAATCCGTTGCAACCGGCACATGTGGCTATCTCCCATCCAAAAGTAACGCGAACTATCGGGTTAATTCATCGTGCGCATGATAAACTGCCGCTGGTTGCTCAGTCCTTTCGTTCATTCTTGCTTGATTATTTCGGTTTACAACAAAACAATACCCCATCCGATTAACGGTGGGGTATTGTTTTTTGTTTTTGTTGTATTAAGTATCCAATTAATCGCGGCTGTTGAAGATTCCGATGTAACGAATCAACTCAAGCAGTGAAATCAACGCTGCAGCAACGTAAGTCAAGGCTGCGGCATTCAGAACTTTTGCAACACCTTTTTCTTCTTCATTACGGATGTACCCTTCGGATACCATAATCTCTCTAGCGCGATTACTTGCATTGAACTCAACCGGTAAAGTGATGAGTTGGAATGCTACAGTTACGGAGAAGAAGATGATACCGATACCTACAAGGTTCATGGCATTGAAGATGAATCCTGCAATTAACAGGAATGGAGCTAATCCGGATGCAAAGTTCACAATTGGGAAGATCCGGTGACGCAGTGCCAGCATCGGATAACTTTCTTTATGCTGAATGGCGTGGCCAACTTCGTGACACGCTACCGAAACAGCTGAGATTGAGTTTTCGTAATATACTGGTTCTGATAAACGTACAACCCGATTGATCGGATCATAGTGATCAGAGAGTGTACCACGTACAGGTTCAATTGGAACATCATGCAGGCCGTTAGCATCGAGCATCTGGCGAGCGGCATCGTAACCAGTCATTCCGTTCTGGTTCGGTACCTCCGACCAACGTCTAAACGTACCTTTAACGCGAAATTGCGCCCATAAAGAGAGCAAAAAGGCGATAATGATCAATACGAACATACCGTTATTAAAACTCATATTCATTCCTCCGCTTTCTAAGAATAAGCTACATCATGGTGTTCTCAAGCAAGATTTTTAGTGCCTCCATTGTACCGGCACTTTTGGTGAGGAGTCCTGCCATCATTTTACGTGCTTGTACAGGTTTCATCTCTCCAAGTAGCGGTTTGAGTTCGTTAACCTCTCGCTCAAGTTGTTGTACGTGAAGTTCCAATGTTGTCAATTTGCTGGCAACTTGTTCTTCTGTACTAACCAGACGCCACTTCTCAAGAGATTGTTTAATCTCGTCGAGACTATACTTCTCTTGTTTCATCTGTACAATACGTTCAAGCCTCGTTAAAGTTTCATTACTATAGAGACGATAATTTTTTTGTGTACGTTCTTCGGGAGCGATTAGTCCAAGCTTTGTGTAATAATCAATCGTCCGTTCACTAACACCAGCGGTCTTGGCAAGTTCGCCAATCCGAAAAAGTTTCATATCCCCAATGATATTCACCTCGCTTGCAAGTTCAAATGTAGGGAATTGTAGTTTCCACTTGTGAATTTCTAGACTACGCCCAATTTTTCTTACTAATAAGTATGATACATGATCTTTAACCGTACAGTCAAACGTTATGCTTTGGCAATCAGCATACTGCATTTCTATATCTATGTACTCATAGAATGTGATTATGTACTTAAGTGCAAGAAAAAGACGTAAGACTTTATTCCCAGAAATAATTTTCAATTTTGATGAAAATACTCTTGTCAACTTTCCTCTCTTCTGCTTATAATGACATTAAGAGTTTCACATTATGTGAAGAAACTTAACATAAGAGGGAGTGGGGTATATGAGAAAGAAATGGTTGGTTTCCATGTTAGTAATGCTTACTTTGTTCGCTTTTCCGGTTAGCGCATTTGCGGCTGCGGAGGGTCCGACTAACATTGAACTTCAAAGTGGTTTGAACTCAGCCTTTACGTTTCTGGCTGTTGTACTCGTGTTCTTGATGCAAGGGGGATTTGCTTTACTTGAAGCGGGTTCAACACGAATGAAGAATGCAGGACACATTGCGGGTAAGACCATCCTGACATTGGGAATTTCAGTTATTGCCTTCTGGGCTTTGGGTTTCGGTCTTGGTTTCGGTAATGGTAACAGCTTCTTTGGAACAACAGGATTCTTCCTGAGCGGTGACAAGATGGCTGCTTCCTTCGAATCACTGGCTTTCTCCGATGTTCCACTGACTGTTAAATTCGTTTTCCACCTCGCTTTTGCGGCGGTATCTCTGGCCATTGCCTGCGGTGGTATGGCTGAACGTGCAAAAATGAGCGTATATATTGTATTCGGTACACTTTATACCATTATCATGTATCCGGTTGTTGCTCACTGGGTATGGGGCGGCGGCTGGTTGGCTGAGCTGGGTATGCAAGACTTTGCAGGATCGACGGTTGTTCACTTGACTGGCGCGACTGCAGCATTGGTAGCGACGATCTTGTTGAAACCACGTATTGGTAAATACAACAAAGACGGCAAACCTAACATCATTCCAGGTCACAACCAAGTGTATTCCGTACTCGGGGTTATTATCCTCTGGATCGGTTGGTTCGGTTTCAACCCAGGTAGTACGTTAACTGCCTTGGATGACGGATTCTTTGGTTATGTTGCATTAACTACTAACGTAGCTGCTGCAGCTGGTGGTGTTGCTGCACTGTTGATTTCTTGGGCAGTTCTTGGCAAGTCCGATATTCCTAGCATGTTGAACGGTGTGCTTGCGGCACTCGTTGCAATTACAGGTGCTTGTGCCTTTGTTGAACCTTGGGCAGCTTTGGTTATCGGTGCTTTGGCTGGTGTTATCACATTCTTCACGGCACAGTACTTCGATCGTAAAGGAATTGACGATCCAATCTATGCTTTCTCCGTACACGGTGTTGCTGGTATGTGGGGAGCAATCTCCACAGGTTTGTTCGCTACACCAGAACTTGCTGAGCATGCGGGTGTAGGTCAAGCGGGTCTGTTCTATGGCGGTGGATTCCACCAATTGGGCGTACAGCTTCTCGGTCTGGTAGGTGCTTTTGCCTTCGTACTGGTAATGTCCTTCATTATTCTGGGCGGTATGAAAGCGATCATGGGCATCCGTGTTACTGAAGAAGAAGAAACAATGGGTCTGGATATCAGTGAGCACGGTACTTACGGATACCCTGAACAAATGAAAAATGTAGATTCTAAATCCAATGGTGGTACGTTCAGCTCCTGAGGTGAATGATGCTGAATCATGCTTCAAGGAGGCTGGACATGATGGAACCCATCTCGTATAGAAACTATTCCTGGTCTTATCAGGGAATCGATGGTGCGGTGTCTTCTCAAGAACTGCGCCAGGCACGTGTAATATTACAGAACGAGCTCCAGGAATTGTTGTCCGCTTCCTTGTCGCCGATCGAGTGGTACCAAACGGTAAATGAACTGCATGACCGGATTGCACGGAAAGCAGTAGAGTTATGCATTCAGGGGATGGTTGAGGAAGGCTTCGGCCAACCTCCCGTCCCCTATGCCTTTATCGTATTTGGCAGTTCCGGCAGGGAAGAAGCAACGTTATGGAGTGATCAGGATAATGGCATGATCATTAGCGATACTCCGCATGAAGGTAAAGAGGAATATTTTGCTCAGCTCGGACAGCGAATGACGGATGTGTTAGAAGAGCTTGGTTACGCCAAGTGCGAAGGTAAAGTCATGTGCTCTGAGCCACTCTGGAGAAAAACGCTGGCGTCATGGAAACAACAATTAGCAGATTGGAGCTCGGATCTGAATTGGGAGCCTGTTCGTAATCTGATTATTGCTTCAGACATGCGTTTTGTTGCAGGTGAGCAAAGTCTGGCGGAGGAATGGATCACGAGTTTTTATGAACAGTTCAGACTGATTCCTGAACTTTCGGATGCGGTTCTTCGCAATACGGTTAAACATAAAGCTACATTAAATGTACTTGGACGTGTGGTCACAGAACGATTTGGTGAACATGCAGGCGGATTTGATATCAAGTATGGTTTGTACATTCCGCTGGTGAACAGTGCTCGTTATTTGGCTTTGCAACATGGAATCAAGGAGTCATCTACGTTAAAAAGAATGGAGAGACTGACTTCACTTGAAGCTGTTCCATTTACATTACTGGATGCATGCCAGCGGGCCTTCTTTGCCGCTTTGAAATTTCGCCGAAGTACACCGGTTGTCATCCAAGGGGATTTGCAACATAGCAGTGGGTTCCTGGATGAGAAACAGATGAAACAAAAGCAAATTCATTATGAGCTCAGGGATACGCTCGGGTTGGTACGACGAGTGCATCGTGCTTTGCAAAGACAGTTGCGTTTTGCAGAAAGGAGACGTCCATGAGAGAGCCGGCAAGGGGCAATACAGGATTCTGGAATTCGCTGCGTCAGGGAGGGGTTCCTTCCGCCATCGCTTCCATTATGGGAGCCCCTACGGCGCAACACATGGCGTTTATCCGCTCTATGATGAGAGAACAGCGCAGACCTGAGGTTCTGCATACACCTCTAAATGAGTTGGACGCAGTTGTATTTGATCTGGAAACGACGGGATTTTCGCCCCAGCATGGGGATGAGATTATCTCATTTGGTGCGGTCCGTATACATGGTGGTGTGGTACTGGAAGGGGAGCAGTTCTACACGGTGGTGCAGTCCAAGACTGCGGTTCCGGAACATATTACTGAACTTACAGGTATTACACAGGAGATGACGTTGGACGCACCGACTTTGCTGGAAGGGTTGCATGATTTCATGTCTTTTGTAGGTGGAAATGTTCTGATTGCACACGCAAGTGCGCATGACCGAGCCTTTCTGAATGCAGCTCTGTGGCGGACTTCAAAGGTAAGGCTGACGCATCGTTTAATCGATACGATGATGTTGGCCCGCTGGCTTGAACCAAGCAGGCCGGGGTATGGTCTGGATGAATTGCTGGAATCCAGAGGGATTCCGATCTATGGACGTCACCATGCACTGGAAGATTCAAAAATGACTGCACAGTTATGGTCCTGCTACTTGGAGGACATGACTCGTAAAAATGTGGAGACCTTGGGTGATCTGTATACCCAGCTAAGTCACGCATAACGGAACGGGAAGCAGATTGTATGAAGGCACAACGTGTTGTGCCGGATCCTGCGATTCCTTCGAAGATTCAATCAGATAACCGTTCAGATGCATATGAGATCGCGACCCGCTTGTAAGGTCGGGTGAGCCGATGAGGTACATCTGAAGCAAACCGGCGAAGGCCGGAAGAGCTTGCAAGTCCTCTAAGGAAGGAACAGGCCTGGTCTGGGGATGAGAATGGAAGATACCGATGAGCTTGGGCTCGGAGAATACGCACCGAATCCATTCGGCATCGTCCAGAGTAAAATGGTGCAGCGGGTCAGGTGCTACGTTACGAATGGGCTGAAACCGACTGATTCGTATACCGCCCGCTGCGGTTTCACCCAGCATAACCCCGCAGGCTTCTTGTGGTAGCGAAAGGAACATGTGCTTTGACATCTCTTGTTCTACGGAAGAAGGGATGTAGAAGGCGTTTTGCTGCCCGTGAAGTGCTGCCATTTGTATTCACCCCTCTCTCTTTGGCTCCTGCTACGGCAGGAGTCCTTTTTCATTTTATTTTCTGTGATGCGGATTGTAAAATTTTAAAGGAAAAGGGTACAATAATAAAGAGAACATTTGGGAATCATGTTCTGGTGAACTATGATAGAGCGTGATAAACACTTAGCATGTGCAGAAATTACGGTTTCAGTTTCAATGTGCTAATTATATAAAAGGGTGGCGGGTTATGAAACGAAACATATACATACTCCTTGGTGCTGTCTTGCTGGTTGGTATTGCACTGGCCCAGAATGCGGGTGACGGCATTGCAGCCGTCTTTAAGCAGGAAGAACCGATGCCTACTGAGACGGGACCACGTGCGGGTCTTCTGGCACCTGCTTTTTCTCTGACAGCAATGGATGGAGAGACGTACAGTGTGGGCGGTGCCAAAGATAAGGCCACATTCGTCAGTTTCTGGGCATCCTGGTGTGAGCCGTGTAAGCAGGAAGCTCCGGAGCTGAACAGAATGGCTGCGAAATACAAGGATAAGCTTGACATGTATGGGGTTAATGTAACGTCATACGATAAACTCAAAGATGCCAAAGCTTTTGTAGATGAGTACCAACTGACATTCCCTATTCCCTTGGATGAGAAGGGGACTGTGTATGCTCAATACAATGGGGTGGCTTTTCCAACGAATGTTCTGATTGACTCCAGAGGAGTTATACAGGAGATTGTTCTGGGCATATTGCCTGAGAAAGAGTTGGAACGTAAGATTAAAAAGTTAATTGCGAATTAATTTTCATGTAAACAAAGAAGCCTTTGCATCCATGAATCATGGGTACAGAGGCTTCTTTATATTTTCCGGGAAATAAGCGTTAAGAGGTTGTTCAAAAACGCTTTTTTGAATATATACTTTAGTGGTTGCTTATCCCATGAGCAGGAATAGGGAGTGTGCCCGGCTCATCCTGTAATTTTTCTTGAAGCAAAGCATAGCGGAAACTGTGAACGAGCGCTTCCCAACTTGCTTCAATTACGTTCTCGGATACACCAACAGTGTTCCATGTGTTTTCCGTATTTTTGGATTCGATCAATACACGAACTTTGGCAGCTGTAGCATCCTTCTCATCCAGAACACGCACTTTGTAGTCCGACAGATGCATGTTGGCAAGTGAAGGGAAATATTGCACCAGCGCTTTCCGAAGGGCGTTATCGAGTGCGTTAACCGGACCATTGCCCTCAGCAGCGGTATAAGCGCTTGTTCCAGCGATATTCACTTTGACAAAAGCTTCAGAAACAACGGATTTGCCTGCCGTTTTCTCCACAAGCATTTTGAATGATTCAAACGTGAACAATTCTTTCATATCACCGTTCGCTTCACGAATTAACAATTCAAGCGAAGCATCTGCACCTTCGAACTGGTAACCCTGATGTTCCAGGTCTTTGATCTTCTCAATAATCTGACGTGAATTGGCACTGCTTGGATCGAACTCAAGCCCCAGTTCCTGTGCTTTGGATACAATGTTACTTTGTCCGGCAAGTTCAGAGACCAGCACACGTTGTTTGTTACCAACCAGTTCAGGCACGATGTGTTCATAGGTACGTGAATCCCGCAGGATGGCAGAGACGTGAATTCCACCTTTGTGAGCAAAAGCAGCATTGCCGACATAAGGCTGATTAATCGGCATATTCACATTGGCAATCTCGCTAACATAACGAGCCACGTTTGTAAGTTGTCTCATGGAATCATCAGTAACACATTCATAGCCAAGTTTCAGTTGCAGGTTCGGGATAATGGATGCGAGGTTGGCGTTACCGCAACGCTCTCCATAACCGTTCATCGTTCCTTGCACCTGACGGGCTCCGGCTTGTACAGCGCTGAGTGTGTTGGCCACAGCCAATTCACAATCATTATGTGTATGAATCCCGAGATGTGCATGAGGCAGGCTTCTATGCAGTGTGGATACGATCTCGTGCACCTCGTTTGGCATCGTCCCGCCGTTGGTATCACACATAACGAGCCAGTCCGCTCCAGCTTCGTGGGCCTTGGTCAAGACCGCTTGAGCATACTCCGGGTTATGTTTGAATCCGTCAAAGAAGTGTTCTGCATCAAAGATCACTTCCATTCCATTCTGTTTCAGATAGGCGATGGAATCATAGATCATGGACAAATTTTCTTCCAAAGTAGTCTGCAAAGCAGTATGCACATGGAAGTCCCATGATTTACCGACCAAGGTTGCAGCCTGAGCACCAGATTCGATCATGCGCTTCAGGTTGGCGTCTTCACTAGCAACACTGCCTTTTCGGCGGGTGCTGCCAAAAGCAACAACCTTTGCGTTCAGGTTTAATTCCTTGACTCTTTTGAAAAACTCAATGTCCTTGGTATTGCTGCCGGGAATTCCGCCTTCAATATAATGGACACCCAGGTCATCAAGCTTCTTGGCAATTTTGAGTTTGTCGTCTGCCGATAAGCTGACACCCTCCCCTTGTGTGCCGTCACGTAAAGTCGTATCGAAGATGGAAATGGCCTTTGACATGAAGATCCTCCTTTGAGATAAAGCGCTCTTTTAAAAGTTTGGATTGTAAGTTAGGAAAAGCTGTTAAGTACGTTAGTGGACGAATCCTTCGATTCGGCAACGCTACACTGTGTTAAACTCAATGCGCTGATTTGTCCTAAAGTCGTCAATTTGTATAATTAATTATTATAGCACCATTATAGCCAAATGCTACATAGAAATCGCAGTTTCATGTAACAATTAACGGATTTTAGAGAAAAAAGAAGGATGTTAATCATAATCCGGATGTATGTTATAATCTATTATTGAGTTTTAATTGGAATATATGGAAGAAAAGGAGGGTTAATTTTGACTTTTGTATGGGAAAATACGATTATTGCTCTGATCACTTTGATACTTTTTGTGAGTGTAGGCTGGTTAATTATTCGGTCTCTGATCAGATCTCGCAGAAAATAAATGCTCATGACTGAATTAACATAACGGGTTTGATATACTATAGAAGAAAGAAATTCGTTTCATTAATTAGTGTGCAAGAAAGGGCGGGGGTTCATGATGTCTTCAGGCGGCAATCCTCCAGCAAATGTGGATCAATATTACCCTGCAGCCGGACGGGTAATTCTGCATGTCGATATGAATGCTTTCTACTGCTCTGTACATGAAGCCGAGGAACCAGATTTATATAGAGGAAAAGCAACGGCCGTTGCGGGCAGCAGTGAACTGCGAAAGGGTGTAATTGTAACCTGCTCATATGCCGCTCGTAATCGAGGCATCTCAACAGGTATGGTTGTGCACCAAGCCATGAAAAAGTGCCCTGATCTCATTGTAATACGTCCTGATTTTCATTTATATCGTCAATATTCAAGAGCCTTCATGCAGATTGCGTATAGTTATACGCCTCAACTTGAGGCGACATCCATTGATGAATGTTATCTTGATATTACAGGTTCAAGGCAATTCGGGAATCCAATGGAGATTGCGGAGAGCATTCAGCGGAGAATCAAGGATGAATTGGGGCTGCCATGTTCCATAGGCATTGCGCCCAACAAATTACTGGCGAAAATGGCTTCGGATCTGAAAAAACCGAACGGTATCTCCATTTTACGCATGAGGGATGTACCCCGGATTCTTTGGCACAGACCATGCAACGAGATGTTTGGCATTGGCAAAAAAACGGCCGAAAAGTTGAAAAAACTGGGCATTGAAACGATTGGTCAATTGGCCAAGTCGGATGAGAACATGTTGACCGAACTATTTGGAGTTAATGGAGCATGGCTCAAAAATTCCGCGAATGGCATTAACCATTCCGCAGTTCACGCGGAACGGGAGGCCAATAAATCCATTGGGCATACAACCACTTTACCGGCGGATGTATCGGATATGAATGAGATTCATCGGGTGTTCCTCAATATAAGTGACCAGGTAGCCAGAAGGTTGCGCAAGCACGAAATGTTCAGCCAGGGTATTCAGATAACAATCCGGACACCGGATATGAAGACAATCACCCGATCACGTCTAATGGAAGTTCCTACGGAGGATGCAACGGTCATTTACCGTGAGGCCTGTAAACTATTTGAGAAGCATTGGGGTAGTGGCAAACCTGTACGCATGCTGGGTGTGACACTTCAAAACCTGATTCCAAGAGAAGAATCCGCTGTACAGATGGACTTGTTCGAATATGAGCAGAAGCCCAAGAAGGACAATCTGATTCGGATTATGGATCAGTTACGTGATAAATTTGGTGAGAATGCTGTTGTGACCGCAGGCATGCTTGGAGACGATCCTTCCGTGCTGCTTCGTAATCATAAAGTGCGCGGTACTTCCCTGCAAAAAGACAACTTGCAAAGTCTTGATTAAATAAGGGATAATAGAGACTTGTGGTTGCAAAATGTTTGTAATTATCCTTACTTTGTATTAATATGTTTCTAGATAAAAACACTGTACGTTTTGAATTTTAGGAGGAGAGAATGTAAATGAGTAAATATACTTGGGTTGAAAAAGACACATGCATCGCATGTGGCGCTTGTGGAGCAACAGCTCCAGACATCTACGATTATGATGATGAAGGTTTGGCTGAAGTTATCTTTGACGGCGATGCTAACCATGGTGTCAAAGCTATTCCAGACGACTTGTTTGACGATATGCAGGATGCATGCGATGGCTGCCCTACAGATTCAATCAAAGTAGCGGACGAGCCTTTCAATAAAGAAGGCTAATTATTTCTCACATGAACATAGAGCACTTTCTTTTGTCTTAACGACAAGGGAAGGTGCTTTTTTTGCATTCATTTAACTGTGATTATCTGATCTGTGGATCAAGGACGAACATTGTCGAACCCCCTTTTTTCCACCGGGTACTCAAGTCCTATGGATTCAACGCTTTGTTATGCCGATATATAATGATAAACGGAAAAAGGCGAAATAGTGGAGGATCGGATGCAAAATACTCATCTAAGAACATATGTCAAGAAACATCCCGACAACAAAATGGCTTGGTACTTGCTTGGAAAGGAGTATTTGGGCGAAGGACAGGAGGCCAAAGCCAATTATTGTTTTCAGCAAGCGGGCGAGGTTTATGAGGCATTTGAACGCAGTAAAGCTCCTGCGGACATCTGGGTAGACTATCAGGAGAAACTGGTGGAGATGTCTGAGCAAAAAGAGAAAAAACAACGTAGACGCAAAATGTGGCTTACATTGTTAATGCTGCTTGTGCTGGCAGGTCTGCCACCTGCGGACGCTCCGGGTTTCAGTCGGGAAGCGGCCGACGCACTGTCAGCAGCACTGGAATCCACAGATGACATCGAAGCGCCTGTAGAAGCGGATAAACAGGTTGGAACTGCATCCATTGCGCCAAGCAATGTGTTCACTGCTGCGGCATTTGGTGGAGGTAATCATGGCGAGGCTGCGCTCGCAGCTGCCTGGTCCGGGTCTGGCCCAAAAGTAGAGACCTCTGCTGTACTGGGCATGCAAACCTCGGATGACTGGTCTTTATGGAAACGAAATATGCCTGTGAAATACATAGTACAAACCAATACAAGCGGGAAATTAACTGCACAGAGTTATGATGCCAAGCAATGTAACTGTGAACCTCCTGAAATTACACCGAAAATCAAAAAGATGGCCTTGGCGTGGACCGCCAAGCAGGAAGCAGCTGCATCATTATCAAGTGCAATCGTTGCCTATCGCAAAAAAAATGATGCTTGGCCCAAGAGTGTAACGCAAATGGCTCAGCCATTTCCGAACAATATTCTGGGAGAGACTGCGTCAGGGATGACCGAGATGTTTCCGAAGCTGTTAGCTCTGCATCAAGGAAAGGCAAAGGAAGGAAAGAACGATTCGAGTGGTAAAGAAAATGGTTCAACATCTTCGAATTTGTCTCAAGGCAACAATGCCGCTTTTGCAGATACGCTGGGAGGTCAGCCTTTTTTGCAGGAACCGCTGGAGATTGTAATTGATAAGAATAAACATAAACTTGCATTAATCAGTGGGGATACCATTGTTCGTATGTATGATGTGGGACTTGGCGGTGATCGAACACCGGAGGGGTCATTTGTCATTACAGATAAAGTGGTCAATCCGAATGGACGCTCGAACGGGGAGTTTGGAAGCAGAGGTATGCAACTCTCGAATACGAATTATGCCATCCACGGGACCAACGAGCCAGACAGTATCGGACTGGATGAGTCCCTTGGATGTGTGAGAATGCGCACAGGAGATGTAGAAGAGTTATTCGCTCTTGCTCCGCAAGGCACTCCGGTACGCATTGGAGAAGATGTACTGCCAGATCTGACGCTTGTTCCAGAAGCAAAGCAGCGTTATCAGCATACGCTTGTTCCAAAGCAGAATAATCCGAACAAAACGTATCACTGGCTGAATTGATCTGTTTGATATGTAGAATCAGATGGATTCAGCCTGAATCATCTACATGTTGGCAATAATGATAAGAGCACCAATGATGATGATCAGGCCGCCTACACTGGCTGCTGTCCATGCAATGGCTTTGCGATTCACTTCTTCTTTCTTTTGCTGTAATGCAGGTGGTTTACGTTTGGGAGCCATGAGTTATTCCTCCTTATTTGGAATAGAACTGGTGTAGAGTAACCATGCTCTCATTGTAAAGAATTCAACTCGTCATTTCCAGTGGGCGGGTGGATTTCTTGTGAGCATTTTGTATTATTCGATTTGTGCTGTCTATGCGCAAACTACTTTCCTTTTTAATAAGAAACAGATAAACTTGTGAGTAGAGTGTTTTTTTACATATGAAAAGACGGACAACGGCTTTTTGGCGTACCGGACCAGAACGGAGTGAGTGATTTGTTATACAGAAGTCTTGCTAAACCTTTGTTGTTCAAAATGGACCCTGAACAGGCCCATCATCTGATTATTGGCGGCCTTAGTGGCGTGGGTAGCATCCGTCCGGTTCCTTCCGGACTGCGTGTGATGTACGGCGTTCGTGAAACGTCTGATCTGGCTGTTGACATGTTTGGGTGTCATTTCCCTACACCTGTTGGTCTGGCTGCGGGTCTGGACAAAAACGGGCAGGCCGTAACGGGCTTTTCTTCCATCGGATTTGGATTCATGGAAGTGGGAACCGTGACACCACTTGCACAACCAGGTAACGATCAACCACGGCTGTTCCGTTTGCCTCCAGATGAGGCGTTGGTGAACCGAATGGGCTTTAACAATCTTGGTGCGGAAGCCATGGCAGGTGAATTGGCACGTCTACAGGATCGGCGTATTCCAGTGGCTGTTAACATCGGCAAGAATAAGGCAACTTCTAATGAGGAAGCTCACTTGGACTATTCGAAGTGCATTCAGGCACTATACGATTATGCTGATCTGTTCGTGGTTAATATCAGTTCACCAAATACACCGGATTTGCGTAATCTGCAACATGGGAATGAATTGAAGGAACTGCTCGCTGCGGTTATGAACGAGATGAACGTGCAGCATGCACGAGCGGGCGGAGCGACCAAATCCGTTCTGGTGAAGATTGCACCGGATGTGAATGATCAGGAACTTGAATATATGGTTCGCACAATTGCAGACAGCGGTGTTGCTGGTATTATTGCAACGAACACAACCATCAGTCGTACAGGACTTTCCCACCAACATGCGAAGGAAACAGGCGGTCTGAGCGGTAAACCTCTACGTGATCGTTCGACGGAGATTATTCGCCAGATCTATCGCCAGACCGAAGGCAAACTTCCGATTATCGGTTCAGGTGGCATTTTCACAAGTGAGGATGCTTACGAGAAAATTAAAGCCGGAGCAAGTCTGGTCGAAATATATACAGCATTGATCTACGAAGGACCTGAGGTGAATCGGCGTATTCATGCCGGACTGCGTGAGTTACTGCGCAAGGACGGTTATCGTCATATCTCTGAAGCGGTTGGTGCGGAGCATCGTTAAGAAGGAATGTGGATCCCCGGATTGAAAATATAGAAGCATGGAAGAGCGTAAAATGGTTCGGGACTCTTTCCCCCACCAAACATCATGTATAATGGAATAGAACAGGGGACGCTATAGAGACAGGAGGCATAAGCATGGACGGTAGAGACTGGGGTACATTTTTACTTCCTTATGAACAAGCGGTAGAGGAATTGAAAGTCAAGTTTAAGACAATGCGGGCGGAGCTGAAAAAACGGGAAGAGTATGCCCCGATTGAATTCGTTACCGGTCGTGTCAAAAAAATATCCAGTATTCTGGAGAAATCCAGACGACTGAATGTGTCGCTTGATGACGTGGAAACAGGCATTGAGGATATTGCAGGTATCCGCATTATGTGCCAGTTCGTGGATGATATCCGCCGGGTTGCCGAGTATATTCGAGGACGTAAGGATCTCACGGTACTCATTGAGAAAGATTACATTACGAATTTCAAAGAGAGCGGCTATCGCAGCTTCCATATGATTATTGAGTATCCCGTTCAGACGGCTCTAGGACAAAAGAAAGTTTTGGCCGAGATACAGATCCGGACGCTTGCCATGAACTTCTGGGCTACCATTGAACATTCGCTGAGTTACAAGTTTCGGGAAGGGTTACCTGATGAGATGAGAACCAGGCTGAAAAAAACGGCTGAGGCCGCGTTTATACTGGACAACGAGATGTCTGCAATTCGTCTACAGATTTTGGAGGCGCAGAAGGCATTTGAGGATGATTCCAATATCGTGTCAAGAACATTGAATATCATTCATCAATTATACTTCTACCACCTTGTCAGTGAAGCAATTGAAGCACAGAAGCGATTTAACGATTACTGGGAACGGCATGATATGGAAGGGCTCAAAGACTTGCTGGATGACGTGAAGAAACTTCTGAACAACGCCAGAAAGGGCGAAAACCCGGATGAGCATCTATGAGCCACTGTACGTTGACTACTTAATCTACTTCAATCGGGATCAGGATTATTTCGAGTGCCATGAGGTGTTGGAAGAATTGTGGCTGGAACGTAACCGGGATTCTCTCTATAAAGGGTTGTTGCAAATTGCAGTTGGTTTATACCACTTCAGGAATGGCAATCTCCGCGGAGGAACGATGATGTTACAGAGCTCACTTGATCTTCTGGAACCTTATCCTGCTACGATTCTGGGCATTGACCTAGGGGCTTTGGTACGGGATGTACAGGAAATCGTGAAGCAACTGTCCCAATCAGATGTTCAGTCTGTAACTTACAGGGATTTGTCCATACGAATTGTTGATGAGGTCTTAGAACAAGAGATATCTAGAAGATCGCTTGAGCTAAAACCAAATATTCCGCAACGCCGGAGTCCTACCAGAGGGCGAATATACGAAGAGAAGATGAAGGCGATGGATCAGAGTAAAAGTTGAACCGTAATCACGCTAACATTCAAATGAGCATCCCATGGATATGAAGTTCCATGTATATGAAACACCCCGACGATTCCTGTAAAGGGAAAGATCGGGGTGTTTTTGAATGTTGCGTCATATTCAGATGATTGCAGGTGGCATAGCCTGTCCTTCAACAGAACAGTGTCTGGTGATACAAGTGCCTGATTGTAGATACTTTTGGAAACGGATCTAGCAGTTAGCTTGCCGAAGGAGCGGCACTGCCTTTATATTTTTGGAAAAATTGTTTGTAATCATCCAGTGTGTAGCCTTGGTCACTGCCATTCTCTTTCAGTCCGCCAACCATACGGTCTTTCTCGACACCAGCCTCATAATAGACGAGTGTAGGCGTGAACTCGATATTGTAATCGGTCCATCCTGCTTCGAATTCACGCAGATTGAACTGCGGAAGCTCAATACCTTCACTGTCAACCAGCGGCATCAACTGAGGTGTTGTTGCACGGCAGTGCGAGCAATCGGAAGCAAAGAAATAAACAAAAAAGCTGTCTTTGTTATCGATTTTGGCTTTCAGATCAGTGGGTACAATAATTTGTTGATAGTTGGGATCACTAAGTAGCTCCCGTGTAGCTGGATTAAGCTTGGAAGCAGCGATGCCATAAGCATTTTCCACTGAATCCATCTGTTTCTTGGATTGCTGGTCTACGACAACCAGTGCTGCAATCATAATGATTAAAATACCCAGGAAAATAAGGATCGCAGCACTTTTCTTTTTCTTCTTGGATTTCATTGGACATCCCCCATCGATCATATCGAAATATAGTTTGGGCAAAAATAAAGGTTGGGATAATATGCATAAACACCCGAATTTTTGCTCAGGAATCAATCTACTTGCCATTATACTACATTACACGCTGTAGTGGAATAGATACGATATGATAGGAAAGCAAAGCTTGGATATGATAAAATAAAACGATATTGCAATCTTACCAAGACAGGATGAGTGGGAATATGGGTGTAAAGTTACCTTTGATATTTGCTGAGCGAATGAAAAGTTTGCTGGGTGATGAGTTTGAACAATTTATGAAATCTTATGAACAGTTTCCTCATGCGGGACTGAGAGTGAATACGCTAAAAATATCGATGGAACAATTCGATGAGATTGCTCCGTTTGATCTAAGACCTATTCCGTGGTGTGAGACAGGATTCTATGTACCTCATGGTGTTAAACCGGGGCTGCACCCTTATTATCATGCAGGCTTGTATTATATACAGGAACCAAGTGCAATGGCTCCAGTTGAATTATTGCAGGTGGAGCCTGGAGATCGTGTGCTTGATCTATGTGCTGCTCCGGGAGGAAAAACCACACAGATTGCTGCAAAGCTGCAAGGCAAGGGTGTACTTGTGACGAACGATATCCATGCTGAACGCACGAAAGCGCTAGCCAAAAACGTGGAATTGTACGGGGTGCGTAACGCGGTTGTTTTGAATGAGTCGCCAGAGCGGATCGCAAATACATTTCCTCATTATTTTGACAAAGTATTAATAGATGCGCCTTGTTCAGGTGAAGGCATGTTCCGCAAGGATGAAGACATGGTGAAATCGTGGGAACATCATTCGGTGGAAAAATGTGTGCTCATGCAGCGGGATATCTTGGAGACTGCGGCACGGTTGCTGGCCCCGGGAGGAACCATCGTATATTCGACATGTACCTTTGCGCCGGAGGAAAATGAAGCGATGATTGCGGAGTTCCTGAATGTAAACCGTGATTTCGTAGTAATGGACATTCCTGAAGAGACAGGGTTCGCTCCAGGACGTCCGGAATGGGTACGTCAGATGATGCCAGAGAAGGCAGAAGAGACGGAAGCTGTATTGGATCAAACGCGTGGCACCGCAAGATTGTGGCCTCACCTTTTGGAAGGAGAGGGACATTATTTCGCTGTATTGCAGCATCGTGTAGGGCAAGAAATAGAAACAGATCAACCTGGAGTAGTTAAAGAAGGAGCAATGGAGTATGGACAGGTCGTGGATGTGTCCAGGATTGAAGCAGAGGGGAACAAGGATCACTCTATTGCTGCTTCTTCAATTGCTATGACCAAGGCTGATCGTAAAAAGGAACGTTTATTGCGAATCGAATCCCGAGAGTCCCATGACAGACAGGCTGGTGGCGGCAAGAATTCGGGTAGACAGAGCAAAAAAGGTAAAGATCACGGTGGACGTAAATCGGAACGGGGTCAGGGACGCGGAGCTGATTCGGCAAGTATTGATCCGGTTGCGATCTACAGTCAGTTTATGAAAGAACAATTGGAGATTGAGTTAACTGGAGAGACGGTATGTTATGGAGATCGGGTGTATCAATCATCGGTTGGTGCAGCTCGATTGGAGGGACTGAAAGTCATTCGTCCAGGCTGGTTTATGGGAACGATCAAGAATGGACGATTTGTTCCGTCCCACCCGCTTGCCTGTGCTCTGAATGCATCTGAAGCACGGCGAAGCGTAAATCTGTCATCCGCTGATGGCGAAGCCGTGAGATACCTCAAGGGCGAAACGTTAAATATTGAAGAAGAACGAGTGGTGCTCAAGGCGGATACGTTTGCCAAAGGGTACGTTCTTGTATGTGTAGATGGTTATGCCGCTGGCTGGGGAAAATGGCTTGATGGTGTACTGAAGAATGAATATCCGGCAGGCTGGAGGTGGACATCGGTATGAGTGGAAAAGGCAAACAAACGTTGCGTCTGGACAAAATATTAAGCCATATGGGTGTGGGAACACGAAGTGAACTCAAAAAGATGGTGAAACAAGGCAGAATCCATGTGGACGGCAAAGCGGTGAAAGACAGTGGTGTACAGGTGAATCCCGAGGTCAACGTCATTGAAGCTGATGGGGAGCGGATTGTGTATCGGGAGATGATCTATCTGATGCTGCATAAACCTCCGGGTGTTGTGTCTGCTACCGAGGATAACAGAGATAAGACGGTACTGGATCTGCTGCGCAAAGAGGATCGGGTGTTCAATCCTTTTCCTGTGGGACGACTGGATAAGGATACGGAGGGACTGCTCATTCTTACGAATGACGGTCCACTTGCCCATGATCTGTTATCTCCACGCAAGCATGTGCCCAAAACCTATGAAGCCCGTGTACTGGGAAGCGTGGATGAAGCGGATGTACAACGTTTCAAGGCGGGCATTCAATTGGATGACGGGTACAAGACGCTGCCGGCTGAACTGACTATACTCGGTCAGGAAGAAACGGAAGAAGGCACGGTCTCGTCGATCTCGCTTATTATTCACGAAGGGAAGTTTCACCAGGTGAAACGTATGTTTCAGGCGGTAGGCAAGCGAGTGGTCTATCTGAAACGCGTTGCCATGGGTGAGCTGGAACTAGCTTCCGATCTTGTGATCGGAAGCTATCGTGAACTAACCGCAGATGAGTTGAGCCTTCTGCGGAAGTAAAAGCTCCCGACCTTCGCGAAGCGGAGCCCCGATACTAACGCCGAAGGCGAGAAAGCTCCCGATCTTCACGAAGTGAAGCAGGGAGTTGTGGAGGGAGGCGAAGCCCCGATACTAACCGCCGAAGGCGAAAAAGCTCCCGATCTTCACGAAGTGAAGCAGGGAGCCGGGCAGAGAGCGAAGCCCTGCCCGTAATGGTCCCGGTTAAGCTTGGGCGGGACCGACGCTGACCAGCGGTGTGCCCGGCAACAAGCGTTCCTACGACAACCGTGACATAGCAAGACCCGACCTAACACCGGTGAGCAAGACTGGAGTCCAGAGGGCAGAGCCCTCTGGGGCCCTCCCTCGGAAGGGAGGGTTTGGGTGGGTGCGACTACTAACAGATGAGGATGAAGCCAGATGACTTATAAATTAATTGCACTTGATGTAGATGGAACATTGCTGAATGATCATCATGAACTTACCGAATGGACTCAGGAGACCTTGATCCAAGCTTCCCGTCAGGGAGCAGAGATTGTCCTGTGTTCAGGTAGAGGTCCTGCGAACACGATTCCTTTTATGGAGCAGATGGGACTGGATGGATATGTGATTACGCATAATGGCGCCGTTACCGCGCAAGTCGATACCCGTGAGGTAGTTCATCATTTTGCATTAGATGGACAAGGACTGGAGCCGATCATATCCTACTGTCGAACCAATGGAGTACATTTTGACATCAATACGGCATTTGGTCTGTATGTGGATCAACCGGAAGGTTTGGGGTTGCAGGTGCGTGAGATGTATTACAACTTTATGGCCGAGCCACTGAAGTTACCCAAGTGGGTTGACATGACAGAACCGCTGGCGAAGTTCACTGCATTTGGTCCGATTGAACAGATGGATGCAGTACTTCAGGAATGGTCTACTTGGAATCTGCCTTATTATATGACACGGAGTGGTGACTTTTTTATTGATCTGATGCATCCCGAAGCGTCCAAAGGCGCTGCGCTTAAAAGGCTTGCCGAATCGAAAGGAATCATGCCTTCGGAGATTATGGCGATTGGTAACTACTTCAATGATATTACGATGCTGACTTTTGCGGGAAAAGGCATTGCCATGGATAATTCACCGGACGAGGTGAAAGCTGCTGCGGACGAGGTTACACTCTCCAATAACGAGCAGGGTGTGGCACACGCAATCCAAAAATATGTGTTATCCGTCTAACCCTACATCCTATACTTAAAATGCACGCTTTCCTCATAATCTACCGTCCTCGGGGCATCCTAAGAGAATAACGTTAGGAATGGAGGAGGACACGTGATGAAATATGATGTGGAATTGGTTGCAGACCTGCGGACATCAGGTGGAGAAGTACAGGACGTGATGGTCAATGGTCAATATGCAGGCTCACTGTTCCTTGTGTATAGAGAAGGAGATCGTTTATCAGGTAGTCTTCAGATCGAGCAGGAGTCTCTGCCAGATGATACAGAGCAACGTATCGTGGAAAAAGTACATGTCTATGTCCGATCTCTTGCAGATGCGTTGGAAGCTGCGTATTATGAAGTGCTGGTTAGTTGTGGCTCATTACATACGGTTCTGCATATGCCTGAGTCAGAGACAGTGTGGCCGTCTGAAGATATGAATCATGACGAAGGCAGCTATGACGATATAGACAGCAGTGGAAGTAAGGTAATCCCTGTTTCACAAGCCGAATCGTTTACATATGAAGATCGGGATCAGGTTCTGGAGATGGAAATGGTAAGCGCAGGACGCAGCATATCGACTTATATTTTCAATGATGTCGAAGGGCAGGAACTAGCAGAAGCTTCCTTAAAACAATATGGCGCTGATGTACAAGGTGAAATACACTGGTATGACGAGCCGGAAGAGAATCAATTGGAAGCTGCGGCAGAGTTACTAGTCAGAGAGCTGGATGAAGATATCATCGATACGATTACGATCCGCATGTGGCATCAGGGCAACGAACTCGAGACGCTAGAGTGGGTACATCGCGATTTCTCCGAGGATTTTGAGGATACCGATGAATCGGATCTGGATGAGCTGGAAGCGGCTGAAGAAACATGTTATGTCATGCTGAAGCGTAAGGATCGGGAGTTCCGGGTATATGAGCTTTTTCTTCAGGAACGAGGTGGATTGCCTGTGGGAACAGCAACAATAGATACTTCTCATTCCGATCTGACGGGATACATTGATTACGAGGTTCCTGGTACCAGCATTCAGCGAAAGAGCCTGGTCGAAGTGTTGATGCAGGAGTTGGACAAGGAAATGGAGTTTGATACCTTGCACCTGACGATGTTGTATCGAAATCAGATTATCGATGAAGCCAGAATAGATGGGTAAAGGGCAACCGCCTTTTACCTTTTTTTTGTTCTCGTTTTGACGAAAAATCCATTTCCCGGTATAGTACCATTAGTTTAAAAGAGATCAGGAAGCGGAAGGAGAACAATGATGCACTCATTCAGGATCAGTAGCGAATATATTAACGATGGTTTTCAAGCGGTTCAGGCGAAGCCGGAAGATACGGAGGATGTGATGTCGCTGCTGGTGGAGACAGCCGAATGGTTACAGAGCCAAGGTTCTTCCCAATGGAACGCTTTGCTTAAAGGTGAAGATTCACATGATACGGCAGGGGCGATTCGCCGTGGGGATGTGTTTGTATTCAAAAAAGGAGCGGATGTAGCGGGGATGGTCATCCTTTTGGTTCAGCCAAGTCCTTGGGATATTCATCTTTGGGGTTCAAAAGCTCATGCCGAGGATGGCGCAATTTATCTGCATCGGTTAGCGATTCGAAGAAAATATGCTCAGAGCGGTTTAGGACGGTCCATTTTGCAATGGTCCAGCAGCGGGATACATTTTAAAGGCAAACATACTGTTCGGTTAGATTGCGGAGCGAGCAATGCTACGTTGAACGCCTTTTACGCGCGGAACGGGTATACTTTTTTGGGAGTGACCGATGGTTACAGTACATATGAGAAGCCCGTGGAGCCACTGAGCTGAGAATTCTGACTATCCTATGAATATGTTGACGACAACCGCAAGCGATGGACTGCTGAATTAAAGCTTTTGCTTCTGAGGGGAACGTTTCATGAATATGTTGTATATACGAGTTATCGTAATATAGATGTTCCGGCTTCCCTATGTCATAATGGATAGTAGAGCAGTACGTAAGTTAGAAAGGGGGAAACTAACGGTGAAATTGCTACAGGCGCTTTTCTTTCCTCCGGAGCAGCCCGGAGGTGTATCCTCTATGATTCCGTATATGCAAGAGAGATTTACAACCCCGAGGTGGGAAATGGATCTGTTCTCGTTGCCAAAGCGAATTCGCAATAAGGGCAGAGAGGAAGTTCAGTTCGAAACGTTTGACTGGACGGAATATCAGGATAGTCCTGTTGTCCAAAAATATATTCAAACATATCGTGATTATCTTTGGTGGACCAAACTGCGAATTCAGAAGCCCTATGATCTGATCCATGCCCACCACCCAATTGCAGGACTTGCGATGAAAACAGTTTTCCCGGATACACCACTCATTCAGACGATTCACTCCAGTTATGAACGAGAATTAATCCTTAATGGACGCATTGAAACGGATGGACCGGAGCATCGATTCCTGCTTGCGATATATGGTGAGCTGGAACACCAGGCAGAGCGCCTTTTGACGGTGTCGGATTCGTTCCGCCGTTATCTGGCTCCCTACGTGAAGGAACCTGATGTCATCGGTGTGATTCCCAATGGATTTGATGAGAAGCGCTTTAAGCCGATCCCTCATGATAATGCGATACCACAGCTGGTCACAGTATGTCGGCTTGTTCCGGCAAAAGGGTTGGATATTCTTTTCAAAGCTTGTGCGGAACTGAAGGGTCGAGGTCATGATTATGTGTTACATATTATTGGAGATGGACCGATTCGTCCTGACCTGGAAGAATTGGCGCAGCGATTGGGGATCTATAATGAGACCATTTTCTATGGTTACACACTGCACCCTGAGGAATTCATGCCATTCTTTGATATTTTTGTACTTCCTTCACGGGCAGAAGCATTTGGTTCCGTCTTTGCTGAAGCGGCGCTGAGTTGTCTTGCCCTTGTGGGTACGGATGTAGGTGGTATACCGGAACAGATCGAGAACGGTAGCAATGGGTTGCTTGTACCGGCAGAAGATCCTTCTGCATTGGCTGAAGCGCTTGAAAAGGTGATGCTGGACCCGGCTTATCGTTATGAACTTGCCCGTTCAGCGTGTGAAAAAGCCAAAACACATTACTCGCTCGGCAGATCGGTCAATGAGCTGAAAAAGATGTATCTTCAGTTTCCTAGCCAAGCCTAAAACGTAGAGCAAAAAGTGCGAGCCGCTGTGCCAAACAGCGGCTTTTTGTCATGTTTAAGGAAAGAGTACCCGCGGTGACTTGTGGTTATGAAGTAAAAGGATGCTCGTATTCATGAAGTACATAACCGTGAGGTTTATATATTGTTGCGTTTACGAAAGGTGCCCCAGCGGTTCAGTACCAATTTGGCAGCCCAGATTAATGCCATACTTCCAAAGATGGGGTAAAGGATGGACAGCAGGGAACTAAATCCAAACTGGCTGAGTGAGTAACACAACAGCATAATGGTTAATGTAATGAAACGGGGATGGACACGTATATGTTGTCTCAGTTGCAAGGTCATTCCATAGATATCGGCTACAAAGGTACTGAATATTTCCATGAAAATAAGGGATACATATACAGATTGCACTGCCCATCCAAGTTGAAAGGCGATGCTACCCATCGGGATTTCGAATTGAATGATGCCGGGCATCTGAGCTGACATGGCAAAATGAGCTGCCATCAGCATGAAACCAACGCCAATTCCACCCAATACTCCACCCCACTTCAGCACATTCCGACTACGAATCTGGTTACCTACAGGCACAAGAACAGCTTGAGCCAACACCAGATTGAATGAAGTATACAATAGTGGAGACAGCCACACTTGAATAGGGTTTGAGTCTGTCGTCAGTGTGATGAATCGGGAAGCACCTGGATGATGGATCGTACTGGTGATCATGAGCAGAGATAACAGGAGCATCATGGGCACAACGATGCTATTCATTTGTAGGATGGCTTGAATGCCCCGACCGAGAAGCAGATATGTCCCTACAAGTGTGACGATCAGACCTGTCTGATAATGCAAACCCAGATGCTCGACAAAAACGGAGCCTGCTCCGGCAAGCATGACACTGTTCACGCCAATGAGAATGAGAAGGGTCACCCAGGTGATCCATTTGCCCGCCTTATGGCCGAATAAATGTTTGTTCAGATCCTCATAAGAGCGGGACCCGGTATCGTGAGCGATCAGCATCATTTTGGTACCTAACCAGACAAAGAGCATGGTGGATAAGCCTATGGTGATGGTGGCCCATTTGCCATACTGGGTAAAAAACTGCAAAATTTCCTGCCCTGTAGCGAAGCCGGCTCCAACAACCGTTCCAATGTATGTAAATGCGATCTGCAGCACCCGAAATGCCTGTTTCATGTGTTTCCCCTCTCAGGCCCCTGTATAGTTTGGACATGCGGGTACCATGGTACAAGGTATGCTTGACCCACGAAAGTCATGACAATCGATAATGAGCTTTGGCTTGAAATGCGTCTCAAGGACAGCGTCAAGGCAATTTCGCTTGAACTTATAGATAGATATATGATACTTTTACCTCATAGGATAGGCTTGGGAGGTCAAATCATGGAATTATTGAAACAACGAATTTTACAAGAAGGTGTGGTTATCTCGGATCAAGTATTAAAGCTGGATGGTCTGTTGAACCACCAGATTGATCCTGCATTAACGATGGAGATGGGACGTGAGTTCGCTGCCCGTTTTCGTGAAAGTGGAGTAACTCGGGTAATCACGGTAGAATCCTCAGGGATTCCGGTTGCGTTTGCCGCAGCCTATGAACTGGGGGTGCCACTTGTATTCGCCCGTCGCAAAAAAACACTTCTGGCTGATCCTGATGCTTACTGTGAACGTGTACCGTCCTTTACCAAAGGAATTGTAACTGACATTATGGTATCCCGCGAGTTCATTCATGAGAATGACCGCATTTTGTTCATTGATGATATCATTGCCAATGGAGATGCCGCTCGTGGCGTCATCAAAATTATCGAGCGTTCTGGCGCGGAACTCGTCGGATTCGGCGTTGTGGTCGAGAAAAGTTTCCAGGCAGGGGCACGCACGATTCGTGAACAGGGTATTCCGGTGGAAGCCTTGGTACGCATTCGTTCCCTGAACGATGGAACAGTACAATTTGACGATAACGAAATGTGACATTTTAAAGGAATAGGGCCTATTTTTTGAACTATGCCTTTGCATGACCGCCGATTTCATTTATAATGGGGTTATGTTAGGGAGAGGAGGCAACACCATGGGGAACCAACCGGCAACAGAACAATTTTTTAATGATAAGCTGGCGGAATCGAAAGTTCATTTTGAACGTGCCCTGGATTGTAAACATACGGAATTCGATGACCTTTATCCCTATATGATTGAACATCCTCAATTTTTCTGGTACAAACGCTATGTTGCCTGGTCAGAATTACTGACGATTGTAGGCTTGTGCGAAGAGTTGTCCTTCTCTTGGAAAGAACAATTTACACCGCATCAAGTGGAGTACCTTGAAGAACGTGTGATGTCCGCCAAAGTGCTTGATTTTTGGTTCGAGAAGAACGACAGCAAAGAGCACGCGCAGCGGTAACTTTCAGTCGGGACATAATTTCGAATGACATGACAGTCCAATACAGTCACGTGAGACCTAAATGACTTTTCATTTAGGTCTCTTTTTGTAAATAAATTTGAAATATAGGAGCCATGAAGATGATTAGTGATACAGAATTGGACGCCCTGCGTCTGTCAGGTGAGAAAGTTAGAGTCGTACGGGACGAGCTGGAATCGAACGACGTGAAGGGGATTGTGGTTGCCTGGGATGGCGAGCAGGTACTTATCCGTCGTCAGAATCGACGTGTCGTTAAGCTGGACCGAGGTTACAGCTATCAGCTGTTCAGCGAGCCGCGCCAGAGTCCACTTAGTGAGTAACAGCTTATAATTATGGCAGGGCCATGAGCGTTAAATGTTTGGAATTACCATGATTTCTTGGCATAATTGGCTCACTCGGGAGAGAAGATAGGTACAGTGAGGAAGATCTGTAACTATAGCCGAGAGGGTGTGCTACAAGCCATGACATTGATGAATGATAAAGTTCATGCCTACAAGGATCAGATTGGAGCATTAAGCGATGTGCTGCCAGGTGTGGTGAAGTCGTATCATGAGTTTACCGGAGAATGTTTCCAACCTGGTGTGATTGATGCGAAGACAAAACAGCTAATTGCGCTTGGCATTGGATTATTCGCCAACAATGAGGTATGTACCTTCTACCATGTAGAAGAAGCCCGTGCTAAGGGCGCAACAGATCAGGAGATTATGGAGACCGTAGCCGTGGCTGGAGCTGTTGGTGGAGGACATGCCCTGTCTCAGGGTGCGATGCGAGTGCAGAAGGCGCTGCATTAGTAAGCAATGCAACATACATTTTTAAGTGCAAAAAAGGCATCCGGTTAATAACCGATGCCTTTTTGTATGTGAATCACATTTTACCTAACATTTTATCATACATAAACTGTCCAGTTACCCGACGTGCTGTTACATAACGATCATTGAAGTATGGATTCGATAACTTCGTGATGCTTACACCTTTACTGCTGGAGGCATGAGCGAATTGTCCGCCGCCGATATATACACCTGTATGTGAAATGCCTTTGCCTGTTGTATTAAAGAACACCAGATCACCTGTCCGAACATTGCTCTTGGATACGGGAGTACCTGCTTTGGCTTGCTGCTGCGAAGTACGTGGTAATTCAATGCTGTATTTGTTGAAAAGATATCTCATAAAACCAGAACAGTCGAAGCCGGCTACAGTTGTGCCACCCCATTTGTAAGGAATACCTGTCATGTTGTTCACTACGGAGTTGATACTGCTTGCCTCTGTGCTTGTTGCCCCGGATGTAAATAATACAGCTGCTCCAAAAATGGAGATAATCAGTTTTTTCAAAATCAATGTTCTCCCTTCGATGCCTACGGAGTTAGCTAAGGGTTCGGTAGAAGGTTCCCTATATTTCCTATGTATAAGAATAATTCACCCAAATTGGTTCCCCCGTTTTCAAACATGAAACTCGGCAATGAATAATTAAGTTTTTGTAACTATTTGAAACTATATTGCATAAATGCGTAATTGTCAAACCCATTTAAAACCCTTCGTAATACCTCAATGTTAGCGGAATTAAGGTTTTTATATGAAAGAAGGGATCAAGTTTGGGTATCATTCATGACAAAAACGTCATTATTGGTTCGTTTAAGACGAATTTGGATAAATAAATAGGTTTGTCATGAGTTAAAAGAACTATCCCGTTATGTAGAATTAGAGAGATTATATTCATTAAGTTGCATATATTGACAAAAATCGATTTTTTGCATATTATCTGATTATCCAATCCACATATTGGATTAAAATTGATTTTATTATGCGATAAATACAAATAAAGGAGGTTTAGAGACGCGTATCATAGGTAAAGTAGAAGTGGAAGATTTATAAAAACGAACATAGGAGAGTGTTACATTTGAAAGCGAAGAAAATAATTACTTTTGTCCTGGCATGTACGATGGTGTTCTCAGTAGTTGGAATGGCAGTTCTCCCTGTAGGGACGGTATCTGCTGCAGATGCGTCGGGTACTACAGCGAGTATTTCTGATATTTTGAAGAACCAGCTGCCGGATGGAGGTTGGAGAAAAGATTATAAACAGACAAGTGGAGAGTGGGCAAAGTCCACGATAGACAACAAGGCTACATACTCAGAAATTAGAAGATTGGCGAAGGAATTTAAAAAGACAAATGATCCGCGTTACTCCACAGCTGCAATCAAAGGAATTAACTTTTTGATCAACATGCAGTATTCAAACGGCGGATGGCCACAAGTTTACCAAAGCTCCGGATACCACAAGCACATCACTTACAATGATGATGCCATGATTAATGTAATGATCATGCTGGATGAAGTAGCAGCACGCAAAGGTGATTTCTCATTTATCGACAGCACACTTGCTAACCGCAGTAAAAATTCAGTTGCCAAAGGTGTGGAGGCGATTCTGAATACACAGGTCGTTTCAGGTGGTAAGCTGACAGCATGGGGACAACAACATGATTCCAGCTCTCTTAAACCAGCGAGCGCAAGAATCTACGAAGTGCCATCGCTGACAGCTGGAGAGAGTGTAACGATTGTTAAATTTCTGAAAACCAGACCTGCTAACGCTAAAATTACCGCATCCATTAAAGGAGCGGAGGCTTGGTTTAACAAAGTGAAAATTACGGGTTACAAGTATGAAAGAGCTAATGGAGATAGTAAAATTATCGCTGATTCCAAAGCTGCACCAATTTGGGCACGCTTCTATGAGATCGGAACGGATAAACCAATCTTTATTGGTCGTGACGGGGTAGTTAAATACAAATTAAGTGATATTGATAAAGAAAGAAGAGGCGGTTATGCATGGTATGGCAACTGGCCTTCCAAGCTGTAATTTGTAGTATGCTTCCGTTTTAATGAACCAAACTATTAACAGCAGTTAAAGGTAAAGCCCGAATCGACATGGACGTCTGATTCGGGCTTTATTGTTATTACTTTCAGTGTTGACATGATAGATTACGCATGATATATTATTTCTTGTCGCCGATATTGATGACGGAGATACAATATGCGGTCGTGGCGGAATTGGCAGACGCGCACGGTTCAGGTCCGTGTGGGCTAACCCCCGTGGAGGTTCGAGTCCTCTCGACCGCATCTAATAAAAAGACTCCTTAAGCTAACGCTTAAGGAGTCTTTTTTTGCATTTTTTGATATAACACTAACTTTAGTGATGAGTATTCAAGAGGTTAGTGCTTAGCTGCACGTACAGCAAATGTCTTCCATCAGCCATACGGAACGTTTATTGTGCTGCGGTAACATTAACGCTGTCAATATTCGGTCCTTCCGATCCGGTGGTAACTACTTTCAATGTATTGGTCCCCGTGTTCATGGGAACCTGTATTGTTTTTTCAACCCAAGTGGACCAGCTTCCCGTAGCCGGAAAGGGCTCGTTGCTAATGACTTTGGTTCCGTTCACAAAAATGTCGAGGTTCCGAGTGCCGCTTTCCAGCGCATAACGAAACTTTACGTTTTTGGTACCTGTTGTCGTGTTATTAATGCCGTTCCATTGAATGGCCGAACCAGTCATCGCATTGAAGTTAACATACCCGGACCCAGTGTAACCGGTGTAGATTGTTTCAATGGTAGCTTCCGTAAGTGACGTTCCGGTCTCGGCTTCATACGTAGTGCCACTGCCTGTATTCCCGCCGCTATTTCCGCCAGTAACGTTGGCAACAAACGTTGTTACGCTCTGAGGCGGGAGCTGTGCCGTGAAGGCTCCATTGGATACGTTAAGCGAGGTTCCGCTTGCCAGATTTCGACTGCTGTCCGTAATCCATGAGGACACAGTAGAGGCATTACCATTTTGCAGAACGAATTTTTGGCTTGTGGCTGAAGTTCCACGGTTAATTGCCACGACGACGACTTTGTTATCACCTTTATAGGCTGAGACAAATGTGTTTGTATCCGGATTTTTCGTTGCATCGACTCGCAGGTAGCCTGGACGCACGAATTTAGAGAAATGAGCCATATTATACCCGCGTTTGCTTATGGTACCGTCCTCTTTCATCGGACCATACTGTCTGCGGATGTACCACCACACGTAGGCCTGGAAATCACCTTCTACCATGGCATTGTGCATGTGATAGGAAACGTCTAATGCTTCAGGCCAGCGGTCTGCTGAGTTGTTGTCACTGTTTGGAACATACACTTCAGTCATCCACAGTTCTTTACCGGCTCCTTTTTGCTTAAAGAGAGGGTAGGCAAAATTTGAAATCTGGGTTCCATACGTATGTGCTCCCAGAATGTCCATGTTGGCAAGTGCCTGCGGATCATTCAGGATTGGGTCGGATATGTTCTTTAAGTACTGGAAGGATTCAGGCGCCATGACTTTGGTACCTTGGATGGACCCGGCATTTTCTTTCATGAATCGAAGGATCTCTTGTGGAGTCCACCAAGTCCAGTCATGAGCATAATCCGGTTCGTTTTGTACAGAAATGGCATACAGATCTACGCCGTTATTTTTCATGTAGGTTACAAAGTCGTTCAGATGTTGCGCATATGCGGTATATTTGTCGTATTTCAGACGTTTGGCATTTGTGTCCCCATTGCGGTTGAACGTTTCAACCATGCTGCTTGGA
This sequence comes from Paenibacillus sp. 10L310, assembly GCF_056395745.1. Classification (NCBI taxonomy): domain Bacteria; kingdom Bacillati; phylum Bacillota; class Bacilli; order Caryophanales; family Paenibacillaceae; genus Paenibacillus; species Paenibacillus sp. 10L310. The sequence goes on from NZ_JBFTKC010000001.1 coordinate 829,479, forward strand.
GGATTCCATGGGGATGCAAATACAATAGCACCCTTTTCGATAGCTCGTTTGGCTGTGGCAACTTCACGATACCAGTTATTGGAATCTGGATCAACGTAGATCCTTAGAATGGAGAAGCCTAATTGATTCTGGTCATTACCAAAAGCAGTTTCACGTTGAGCGGGAGTCAGATCACCAATCCAGGCAGGAAGGTTAATGCCCCCAAAGCCCTTGATCAGCTGTTTTTCCGAGGACAAATTAATGTTGGCATCGCTGGCTGCTGACACATTTGTCGGGGTTAACATCAAAGGCAGGGCTGTTAAACAGGCCAAAAGAACATTAATCGTCTTTTTTAGTTTGAATTTCACTACTTTCATCCTCCTCGATAATAGTAAGTTACATAGAGAAACCGCAACCAGGAATAACAAACAAGAATAGCGGATTGTCTGGCATTTATTTTATGTAAACCCTTTCAAAACCTCCTTCCATAAATCATAGGATAGAAATGAAGCATAGAACCTCTTTCATTTGTTGATTCTACTAAATAATTCCTAAACTGAAAACCTGACAAATTACAGTATTTTTTCTAATTAATCTCTATTTTCCAACTGTTCAATGACAGTTATTGTCTGAATGCTAAGGAGAAAACTGGAATGATGGAGATCTTCACTTGAGATAGAGGTCTTCAATGGCGGGGATATGATCATTAAGGAAGGCTTTGGCTTACATAATCCTCCCTTCATTATCAAACAATGAGATCACAGAAGTTACAGGGAGGGTATCATGATGAAGGTACAGAGAAAGAATTATCGATTCATTGCAGGTATCATGGCATTATTGATTGTGTTTTACGCAGGCATATCGGCAGGAGGGCCTACAGCGGCAGCTTCAGAGTCCACATCGAATCACAAACGGTTAGCGATTATCATCGATGATGTTGGTAATGACATGAAGGGTACGGCAGAGATCCTGGCGATGCCAGTTAAACTAACGGTAGCGGTCATGCCTTTTTTGCCAACAACGAAGAAAGATGCGATGGCTGCACATGAAAAGGGAATGGATGTGATTGTGCACATGCCCATGGAACCCAAGAAAGGACGACCTGAATGGCTGGGCCCGGGTGCAATCACATCCAATCTAACAGATGAAGAAGTACGGGAACGTGTGGAGAAAGCGATTGATGATGTGCCACACGCCATTGGCATGAACAATCATATGGGTTCCAAAATTACTTCGGACAAACGCATCATGTCCATTGTGCTCGATGTATGCAAGGAGCGGGGCCTCTTCTTTGTAGACAGCCGTACGAACTTTCGCTCTGTGGTGGGGGAACTGGCCGTATCCAAAAATATGCCACCTGTAGGTAATGACATTTTCCTGGATGATCAAAACTCCAAGCAACACATTCGCAAGCAACTGGATCTGGCTGCTCAGCGTGCGATCGATAAGGATATCTGTGTTGTCATTGGTCATGTCGGCCATTCGGGGATGAACACATCCGCAGTAATTCGTGAATCTGTCTCCCGTCTGCAAAATCAGGTTCAATTTGTAGGGATCGGTGATCTGGTTCGAGATGTGTGGCAATGGCATTCTGCTCCTACACTACCGACAGATAATAAATAATGCCATTGGCAATGGACTGGGCGATTCGTTTTTGCTCAGTGGGGTCACTCATTCTGGTTCGATCTGCCGCATTGCTCAAAAATCCGGTTTCGACGATGACGGCAGGTTGCTTCACGTAATTCAATATATAAAAGGGCTTGCCCCATACGACCCCGTGCTCCGTTTCGTATAACTCGTTCATGGCGTCCTGAATGGATTGGGCCAGCAAATAACTCCTGCCTTCTTTCTGGTGCAGTACCACCGGGCCGTGTGCTGTCGATCGGGGACTCCAGTTCGCATGAATGCTGACCACGATATCTGTACTTACTTCTTCGCTAAGGCTTTTACGTTGGGCAAGATCTCTGGTATGACGGGAGCGGCTGTTCAGCCAGCGGTTCTCATCACTAAGTGCATAATCACCAAGTCGATTGATGATAACGGCATAACCTTTGCTGCGAAGCAGGAGATAGACCTTTTGGCTAATGGCCAGGTTGATATCTTTTTCCAGCACACCTTGGGCTGACGTACCACCGTCAATACCCCCATGGCCTACGTCGAGCAGGATAACGGGTGCTGCAAAGGCATGATGACTTGAGCGATAAGCATCTCCATCGGTCACTGGCAGCATGGATGGACTGTTCTGGGACGGGGCTGCTTTTCCATGCGCGACATGGTGGGGCAGGATGGGAAGACAATGGAAGCTAATGAGCAAGGCCACCGAAGCGGTCAGTAGCTTATACATGGGAATACACACTCCTTCATGAAATAGGTACCGGATGCAGATTAAAGACTGTATGGATACCTTTGGCATTAGACTGTGCATTTTGAGGGTTTTCATACTCCTTTCAATAAAAAAATGTTTAACCATTGCACATCCTGCACACAATAGAACTATCGTAAGCTCCGTGAAAGTGCAGGAGCGAAGGAGGCAGAGGTTATGGCCAAAAGTGATGAGTTGGTAAAATACATTACGCAACGTGTAGTACATTATATCGATACGCCGAAGGATGAGCGGAAAGGTCGCACCAAAAGGAAAGAGCCGTGGGCGATGAAGTGGTTTGGTATGATCCCTTTCGCTGTATCCCTGTGGGTGGGGAAAAAGGAAAAAGAATTCGATACACAGTCTCATAAACGAAGTTCTTCGGGAAAAGGGTGACTATCCCTTACCTATTTCACTAATGGTAAACCAAAAGACGCAATCCCTTAATAAAATGGGAAGGCGTCTTATTTGTTGTTTTACAGTTTATCTGAATGTATCTTGAGAATTTGCTGATGATTAAGGATATACGATGTAAAAAAGGCCATCTTGCTGCAATGTGCTTAAAGGGACAAAGCGTTGAACGGATGATTTTCCACCTAGCGCTACATATAGAATGGACTCTGCTACCTGATCTGTATGCCACAGCTGATAACCGCTAACAGGTAGAGGACCGCCGTATACAACGTTACGATCACCCGCTGAGAAAACAATCTCTTGATTCTCCCCGTGTTGTATCACATCTTGTGCCCGGTCGGCAGCAACAGGTTTGGAGGTAAGCCACAACAGATTGTCAGCCGGATTGAAGACGGGTCGGAGATGAAGTGGGTCGACTGATAAAGATGGCGTTGTGGATAAATCAGTTATGCTGACAGAGGTCTGTTTGGAATCAGCCTCCAGCAGGTTCAGAAACTCTGACGGTAGTACATCTCCGTTGGTAGCATCAATATAAAGTGCAGGATGATTAGGTTGCTCCACTTTCCAATAAGCCAGCAGGGGAAGAGCATAACCAAGATGAAGCTCTCCTCCTCCAGCAAGTAATGCCTCAAGGTTCACATGTTGTCGATCTAAGGTTTGTCCAAGAAGTTCATTGTTGTATGGTGACTGTTCTCCATGACCATATTCACTAAGCATCAACTGACCCTGCTCTGTGGCCGTAATAATCATATATCCGATCGGTTTGCCTTCAAACTCAGCTTGTACGAGCCAGCTATGTAAACCCGGCCCCAGAGGGTAGAAGTCCAGGTCGGCGTTCTTCCAATGCACTTCGCCGTTAGCTGTACCAAGTGTAACAGCTTGTTGCTCTGCAAACTGTTGCACAGCAACGGGAGCTAGCTTTTCATTCTGAATGGCATGATGTTTGGGACTATACTCAATTGATGATGCGGGGGATAGCGAAGACGTTTTTAGTTCCTCTGCATTGGCTATCGACCAAAAAGAGAATAGGGCAAGACAACTGAGCAAGCCCAAGGTTATACAGGTTATTTTCCGAGGGTTGTTCCAACACGTATGAAAGAATCGTTTCAAATTTACACCTACTTTTCATTTATCCGTTACCTGAGCGGGGGTTCTAATTTCATTCTAGGGGACAGGCTATGCAAAGGTTGCTGCAACCTGTCGGGCAGCTGATCATAAATAAACACTACTTTTGCCAGCATTTGCAGGAAAAGTAGTGTCTTCGTCTATCTTAAGTGAAACATGCCGCTGCTAATGGCAGTCACTTTCACTTTGGGTTCATATTGCCAGATCATTTCGGTCCGGCGTGTCTCATACTGCAGTTTCATAGCTTCGCGATCGATTACCGCCTGTTTTGCTTTCTCTTCTTCGGCATCTGTCTCGGAGTCGATCGGTACTGCGGCCTCTGCCGCCAGTTCTACATCTGCTCCAATGGGTTCAGCGTTAGTTATAGCCACAACTTTTTTCAGTGGTCCAGGTGGCGTGCGGTCAGAATGAACATTCTCATTCTCTGTGTCTGAGGTTATGTTACCTGGTGATTCTACCTCAGGCATATCTTCCCGGAGTACCGCCTCATAGTAGGTGTCCAACACGTCCAGCTCCAGATCAAGCCGCTCTTGGGCTTTCTCTGCCCAGCTATAATCGAGTTCCAGCAAGCGGTTCGTCAAATGAGATTCCAAAGCAGCTCCGGCATCAAATAACGAAACTTTAGCTGTCTGTACATGCATGTTCTCCGCAAGCCTCGGACTAAGATCACGTCGGTTCAGCTTGGTGCCGAATTTTTCTATAATTTCACCCGAGCGAAGGGAAATGCCGAGAAAATGCAATTCCTCCCGTTTCAAATCACAGGCGAATTCCACCTTGAAACAGACACCAAGCCAAGGCTCATATACGGCTGGCGCTGTAGCCCGCAATTGCCGTTTGGCAGCCTGTTCGAACAGGTTCACGAAGGCACCGCCTTCACGGGCAGCGCCGAAAATCTGCTGCAGTCTGCGACTGCCATACACCACTTCTTCACGCAATATGCGTCCTGGCCCCAGCTGTGGCAACGATGGCGTAATACCGAAGTAACGGCCTAAAATAGTTTCTTTTGGTGGCTCGCCTTGAGGACTGCCGTTGGTTACGCCATTCGTTCCATCAGGGTTAGGAACAGCAGGAGGTGATGCTTGCGCAGCTGTGGCTTCTGCTGCTTCAATGGCCTGCTGATAACTGTCAGGATCAAATATAAATGTAAAGGACATCGTCTCAGCGGGTGCTCCGGTTCGTTCCACGAACCCCCAATAATAGGGGCGATTGGTCAACGCTTTGTCCGCCTCAGGCGAGAGTTTGACTGTAACATGGGCAGGGGAACGCTCCATAATCTGACAATCCAGTGCTTCCAGATAGGTGAGAACATAAGCCTGCACTTCATGGGGAGACATGGTCATGAGTTAGCTACCTCCTTTACGAAGATCTAACAACCCGGATACGGCAGGCCCTTCATCTGAAACCTCACGTTGAATAGAGTTCAACGATTGTCCAAGTGAATCCATTTTTCGGCGAATATCTTCATCAGTTTGTGATTCCAGCATGATTTTGTACAAACTTTTCTCAATAGACTCCTTCTTCTCTAACCGTTCCAGAATGACATCCAGCCCGCCGATCACCATCTCAAACATATTGATCTTCTCATGCAGCAGATTCAAAATATGTTCCTCAATGGTTCCCGTCGTGGATAAATTGAAGATGTTCACGTCATTTTGCTGTCCCAGCCGGTGTACCCGACCGATCCGCTGCTCAACCCGCATAGGGTTCCAAGGCAGATCAAAGTTGATCATATGATGGCAAAATTGCAGATTAATGCCTTCACCACCCGCTTCGGTTGCAATCATGGCTTGCACACGCCCGCGGAAGAGATCCATCATCCAGTCTTTTTTGCCTCGATTCATGCCACCCCGATAGGGTACAGCCGTAAGCCCATTGTTGCGGAAATAGTTTAGCAGATACTCCTGTGTGGCCCGGTATTCAGTGAAGATAATTACTTTTTCATTCATGTTCCGAACCAGTTCCATCGTTTTCTCCGCTTTGGTATTCTCCTTGATCGCTTTAATATGGGCAACGAGTTCCCAAATCTTGTCCCGAAGGGGAGAGTCCAGCGGAAGTTTCTTCGACAGATTAACCAGCGTCACGAATACAGCATCCCGACTGCTGCACACTTCACGCTGCAATGTAACAAGGGAGAGCATGCTGCTCAGGTTGCCGCCAGCTTCCTGGTACTGGTCTTTAACAAAGGAAGTCACGCCATCATAAAGCGCTTGTTCTTCGGGCGATAGTTGCAGATTCACGTTGGAGACATTCCGTTTGGTAAATTGAACAGGGCCTTCGCCGCGGCGGTTACGAATCATGACTTTGGATAACTCGTTCTTAAGCTGTTCCTGATTTTTCGGAACTCGTTTGTCTACAACAAAGTTGGCCGCAAAGTCACCCTGACGACCCAGTTGACCGGGCTTCAGCAGGTTGATCAGATTGAACAATTCACTCATATCGTTCTGCACAGGTGTAGCTGTAAGCAGCAGACAATACTTTTTGCGCAATTTCAGCATGAATTGATAGTTGGTTGTTTTCTTGTTTTTGAGCTTATGAGCCTCGTCAATAATAATCATGTCGTAATCAGTATTCAGCAGCATATCTTTATGCGGGTCACGTTTGGCTGTATCCATGGAAGCAACAACCACTTCATTCTGCCAGGAATAGGCCTTTTTCTGGGCAATAGCAGGGATGCCAAATTTTGAATTCAACTCCCGTACCCATTGCAGTACAAGAGAGGCAGGCACGAGAATGAGTACCTTGGATACGAGACCTCGAACCATATATTCTTTCAGAATGAGACCGGCTTCAATGGTTTTGCCAAGACCCACCTCATCGGCGAGAATGGCCCGGCCTGACATTTCAAATAATACTCTGCGTGCAGTGTCCATCTGGTGAGGGAGTGGGGTAAGGCCTTGTAGATGCTTGAGACATTGAATCTCATCAAAATTGGGAATAAGGTTGGTCTCTTCGGCTTGAATGCCGAGTTGAAAGAGTCGGTAATCCCCCCAAGGCCCCCCTTTATCCAGTCGTGATTCCAATTGATTAATCCAGGTCCGATCAAATTCCAACGGAACGGGCAGCTCGGCTACAGGTTGATTCATGTGGTGCGGGTTTTTCCGGTTCATGGTGTTTCCTCCCCTGCCATACGTGATGACGTTTTATTCGTAGGTAATAGTATGGACGAATGAGAGTCAGTTCATAACTATGTGGGTTCAAATAAGGAATATTTACACTTGTCACTCCGATGACAGAATAACCTTCCAATCGCTGTTATCCCCAGATTTTTTTTGATTCCCTTGTCCAAAGGGGGAAAACCCGGGGATAGCGTATGCTTTCGATGCAGCTTTCTTTCAGAAAGCTTTTAGGCCAACGCTTCGCTTCTTCAGGTTATTTCTGTCCTCTCCGTTCTTGTGTAAAAAGTTTAGTTGAACCAATGTGAACTACAGTTTATTTACAAGAAGCTTGTCCGTGTATAGGGAGTCTATAAAATAAGGTCTGTGATAAAAGTCGCATGGAAAATCAATATATGGTGTAATATACTGTTTTTATATCACTATATGTGGTGTTTCGTCATAATTTACTTTTATAGTGAAAATGGAGCTTTATACCGGGGAGGTTGAACGTAGCGATGAAATCGAACCAACGATCGTACCAATTAGAAGGACTTAGCGAAAAAATATTTCTGGACCGATACGCCTGGAAGGACGCTGATTCGAATCATGCCAAGGTAGGAGATGTGGTATTGGTATTAACGAAGGATGATCCGAAGTTCCCAACCAAGGAAGTGGGCGAAATCATAGAACGTCAGGGTCAGCTTGTACAGGTAAGAACTCGAAGCGGAGAGATGATCGAGACAAGTGTGGAGAAATTGACACTCAACATAGAAAAAACACCGGAAGAGATGTGGGACCGTCTTGCCAAAGCGATGGCTTCTGTCGAATCCACAGCCGATAAGCGGGCAACGTGGGAGTCCAAGTTCCGCTCTGTGTTGGAAGATTGGAAGTTAGTACCCGGAGGCCGCATTGCTGCGGGCGCGGGGGCAAGCGATGAGCTGACACTTTTCAATTGTTATGTCATTCCGTCTCCGCAAGACAGTCGGGGTGGAATCATGAAGACTTTGACCGAGATGACGGAGATTATGGCACGTGGGGGAGGTGTTGGCATTAATTTGTCCTCTTTGCGTCCTCGCCGAGCGGTGGTGAAAGGTGTCAACGGATCATCCAGCGGTTCCGTATCGTGGGGCGGATTGTTCAGTTATACGACTGGACTGATTGAACAGGGCGGAAGCCGCCGGGGTGCGCTCATGCTGATGATGAATGACTGGCATCCGGATGTGCTTGATTTTATTACCGTGAAACAAACGATGGGGCAGGTGACCAATGCCAATCTGTCTGTATGTGTGAGCAACGCATTTATGCAGGCTGTCAAGCAGGACGGAGATTGGGATTTGGTTTTTCCCGATACAAACGATCCAGACTATGATACCGAGTGGAACGGGGATATGCAGCAATGGAAAGCCGCAGGTCATTCGGTGGTGCACTATCGTACACTGAAGGCGCGCGAAATCTGGCATACCATTATTGAATCAGCCTGGAAATCGGCAGAGCCTGGTGTGGTATTCATGGAGTACTATAACCAGATGTCCAACAGCTGGTATTTCAATCCGATTATCTGTACTAATCCTTGCGCGGAACAGGGTCTGCCTGCCTGGGGTGTATGTAATCTGTCTGCGATCAATCTGTCCAAATTCTACGATGAAACAAATCATGATGTGGCATGGGATGAACTGGCGGAAACCACTCGCATCTCGACTAGATTTTTGGACAATGTTATCGATGCAACACCATATCATTTTGAGGAAAATAGACTGAATCAGCAGCGTGAACGCCGGGTTGGGCTTGGCACAATGGGACTGGCAGAGCTGATGATTAAGCTGCGTATTCGATACGGCAGTCCTGAATCTCTTGTTTTTCTGGATAAACTGTATGGATTCATGGCGAAGGAGGCCTATCTGGCATCGGCAGAGATTGCAGCAGAGAAGGGAGCTTTTCCAGCTTTCGAAGCTGAACCGTATTTACAGAGTGGATTCATGAAAAACATGGTTGCGACGTACCCTGAAGTGGGAGAGGCCATTCGTAAACAGGGCATTCGAAATGTCACACTGATCACACAAGCGCCAACGGGAAGTACAGGTACGATGGTGGGCACATCAACAGGTATTGAGCCGTATTTCGCCTTCAAGTATTTCCGTCAAAGCCGTCTAGGTTATGATGAACAGTTCGTACCGATCGCGCAAGATTGGCTGGATAAACATCCGGGTGAAGCTTTACCAGACTATTATGTGACGGCGATGGATCTGTCGGCTGAGAATCATATCCGGGTGCAGGCTGCGATCCAGCAATGGGTGGATAGTTCGATCTCGAAGACGGCCAACTGTCCGGCTGATTTTACAGTGGAGGATACGGCTGAGCTGTACGAACTGGCCTTCGACCTTGGTTGCAAGGGAGTAACGATATACCGCGACGGCAGTAGGGATGTGCAGGTGTTGTCCACGTCGAAGAAGGAAGCGACCCAGGCTGAAGATCAGAACACGGCGGAAGCTGAAGAGAAGACAGTCGTATCTGCAATAGAAAACCCGAATAATGCTGAAGTACAGGCAAGTGATGGAACTTCCAATAGCCAGGTTGGTGTTAAAACGCATTCTTCCGATCAAGCCCCGTCCTCATCTACAGTACTGGATAAACAATACAGAAGCCGTCCTCAAGTACTGCGCGGTGCGACATACAAAATCAATACGCCATTTGGGATGGCTTACATTACGATCAATGATCTGGAGGGAACGCCGGGTGAGATCTTCCTGAACGTGGGCAAAGCGGGATCGGATGTGTTTGCCATGGCTGAGGCACTCGGTCGAGTATGCTCTCTGTTCCTTCGATACGGAGACCATGGGCACAAGGTTGAACTGTTGATCAAACATCTCAAGGGAATCGGTGGTTCGGGCGCGATTGGCTTCGGAGCCAATAGGGTTGAATCGATTGCTGATGCAGTCGCCAAAGCATTGGAAAGTCATGTACAGAGCGATGTGCAGGAGAACGAACCTGGAGCATTACAAGAACAGAGTCAAGTGGAGAGCACGTATCCAAAAGTGGAGGATCAGAAAACCTTTACCGAATCGAGAGATTTATGTCCTTCATGCGGCTCGGCATCCCTGATGAATGTGGAAGGTTGCAAAACATGCAGCAACTGTGGGTACAGTAAATGCAATTAAATATCTTTTGAAAAAAAGAGAAAAAGAAAGGCACTCCTGACTCCATTACGAAGTCAGGAATGCCTTTTTGTCATTTAGCTAACTAACACCAATCTTGGCATCGATCTGCAAGTGATTTCAATTCATTAAATACAACACCAGCATGGTAGCCGTCGCACACGGCGTGATGTAACTGAACGGATAAGGGAAGATATACTTTATCGTTCTGTTGAACATATTTCCCCATCGTGAAAATAGGCAACAAGTAGGTTCCCTCATTGTAAATATTCAGATTAAATCCCGTAAAGTTCACCCAAGGAATACTGGAAACGGGAAAAGTATTTGGCGGTTCATTGGGTTTGGCAACAAATTGTTTGTGATCTTTGTAATTCTTCATATCTTCCAGATAACGAATGTGGAACGTCTCAAAATCTTCATGGAATGCTGTCCAGATCGTTGAGAAACTTTTGTTGTCCTCATGAAAAATTGTATAACTCGGAGACATTTCGTCCCAGTAGCCCAATCTCCCCTCGGCATCAAAACAAGTTCGAAATTCCCTGTGTGCATTGACGACCGTAGAGATCATATGAATAAGAGCCGGATAGAACTTCAATCCTTTAAGCTTCAGTTCGTTGATCAATAGAGTGATATCCAGATTAGCAGTTATGCTGTAGGTACATCTGACCTGATTCAAGTAGTGGTCAAAGTATGGCTTTCGATCCCACTGATCTAACACGATTGAATTAAACATAAGTTATAACCTCCTAAATTTGAATGTCTTTATTTAGGAGGTATATTTGACTGATTTGACCATATCCTATCACATTCCCAGTATCGTATTTTTAGAAATTGACCATTTCAGTATACCATGATAGTGAATATGTCGCTTATAGCGAAATCGTCTGCAAAACGCTTTTTCAACCTGTTTCTTTCCTTTATAATTAAAATTGTCTTTATAACGAAGAAGAGAGGGGATTAGATGCGTCAGCCGATAGAAGAACCTATATTTTATTCTTATCCTGGAATGGTAGCGGTGGTGACTTCACGTCATGAGGGAGTCCAGAATGTGATGGCGTCCGGATGGCATACATACATCGGATCATCACCAGGCGTATACGGCATCTCCCTTCGTAAGGAAACATACTCCTATGAACTCATTGAGAAGAGTGGCGTATTCGGTGTTCATTTCCTGCCAGGTCATCGATCGGAGTGGATTCAAGCTGCAGGAACGTTCAGTGGGAGAGATACGGATAAATTCACAAGATTCGGCATTCCGTATGAGGAAGGAATCAAGGTAAGTGTACCCATTTTGACAGATGCTTATTTTGCTTATGAATGCAAGGTTATGGAGATTACGACATATGGTGACCATGAATGGATTGCAGGCGAAGTGTTGCAGCGATATCAGGATCAGAAGTACTTTCTGGAGAATGGAATGGTTGATCTGGAGAAGTTGCAAATCCCAATGTACACAGGGCGTTCAGCATACCGGATCATGGATGCGAGGACAGAAGAAAAGATTCACCCGTTCCACCTCTAGGGTCCTAGGCAAGAAGAAGCAATTATGAGCAAAACTTTCAATCCGGTCTGACATAGGTTTATAATGGATATTGGCTGCTGAGCAAGTCGGCAGCCTTTTGTTATGAATTCAATTGTTTCAATCGAGTTGTGTGTGGGTATGCTGGTTTGCGCAAGCGGGACAGGTAATTTTAGCCACTCGATGAAAAGTACTATATTTAACGACAAAATTAGAGTATGATTTTACAGCTATATGAGCTGGCAGGAAAGGTTACATCGGTTTAATCGTTTGTAACTATTCCTGTAAAGTATAAGGCTTAATACGGGCGTATAATGCTAAACGTGAACTCACGAATGAATATAAAGAATATTTTAATAATTAAACTTAATGGACAGGCAACTCGTCTTCTTTAAGATTATAGAATTCACACAGAATGTCGCATCATCGGATCGTGCTTCTAACAGAAGCTTTTCTTATGTTGTAAATGAAAGATGGAAGGTGCAATACGTATGTTAATGACAACCAGAACGATCAGGAGTTCCTTTATGCCCCCAACACCGATGTTGTTGACTCACAGTAACAAGGAGGGGCATGCATGTCACAATCGTTAAATCGTAAGAGACATATGAACGGACTTGACGGCTTGCGAGCCATCGCTGTACTTGCGGTAATCGCGTATCATCTGAATTTGGATTTTATTCCGGGCGGACTGCTCGGTGTAGGTATATTTTTTGTTCTCTCGGGATATTTAATTACAGATATTCTCGTGTCACAGTGGCAGGAACATGGACGCATTTCACTCGGTGATTTCTGGGTAAGACGGGTAAGGCGTTTGCTTCCAGGCATGCTGACTATGACAGCTGTGGTGATGATCTGGTTGGCTTGTACAGATCCATCCCGGCTTGCTGCACTTCGTGGTGATATCGTTTCGGGTGTATTATACATAAGCAATTGGTGGTATATCTTTCACAACGTTTCCTATTTCGAAAGTTTTGGCCCTCCATCACCGTTTGGACATTTCTGGTCACTGGCTGTGGAAGAGCAATTTTATCTTATATGGCCTCTTCTACTGATCGCAGCAATCGTAGTGTTCAAAAGAAAGGGATGGCTGGTCGTTTTCATTGTCGTCGCAGCTGAATTATCTGCTGGCGCAATGGCCATCATGTATAATCCGGATTTGGACCCGAGCCGTGTATATTATGGAACAGACACGCGGGCATTCGCACTGCTTGCTGGTGCTGCTCTTGCCGTGGTGTGGCCTAGTCGCAAGCTATCGAACTCTCTGTCTGGCATGAACCGGCTTGTGCTCGATGTGTCGGGACTTGCTGCGCTCGCTTTGTTAATCTACATGATGCTGAACAGCAGTGAATACGATCCGTTTCTGTATCAAGGGGGCATGGTGCTTCAGGCTATCGCAACAACGTTGCTGGTAGCGGTGTTGGCTCACCCATCGTCTTTCCTGGCACGTATCATTGGCGCGAAGCCATTACGCTGGATCGGAGAGCGATCCTACGGATTATATCTGTGGCATTATCCTGTCATTATGTTAACCAATCCCGCGGTGGATACGGGAGGAGCACATCCTGTACGCATCATTTTACAGGTTGCTGTAACGGTTGTACTAGCCTCATTGTCCCTTAAATATATTGAAAATCCGATTCGGTACAATGGATTCCGTGATTCTTGGTCCCGATTATGGGGAAGAGGGCGGTCATCGATCGGTATACGTAACGTATGGTGGAAGCGGGCAGGTCTGTTGATGACGATTCTGCTGTTGTCCTATACGGTATCTCAGATGATGGTTTCACATGCAGCGAACTCCGATTCCCATTCGGTATCGATGTCCAACACATTGAATGGAGAGAATTCCGTAGCGGAGGAACAGGGACAGGATGTGTTGCCAGCTATTACAGGAACGTCAGGCTCTGGCCAAAAGAACGATGCTCATACCCATAAACCGGAAGCAGGAACGAAAGATGATCCGGGGGAAAATGAGAAGCCAACAGGAGAGTCTGCTCCAGACTCAAAACCTGACGACCAAGGCAACTCAGTGAATCCTGGCAAGGACGGTCAGTCTGAAGATAAGCCGGCTGATGACTCCGTGACTAACGAGAATGATACACCAGATGACGCTGGAGCGAATCAATCCGATAATACGGATCATGCGGATGATGCACCTGATTCATCTCAGGACAATGAAGAAACGGCTCCTCCTGCCGAGGATGGAAAAGTTCATTATACCGTTATTGGAGATTCGGTCATTTTGGATGCAAAACCGTATCTGGAGCAAAGTATATCGGGAGTGTATGTGGACGGACATGTTGGTCGTCAGATGTGGCAGGCAGGCGATGTATTGGAAGGTCTGAAGCAAAACAACCAAATGGGCAGCAAAGTGGTGCTGGAGCTCGGGACGAATGGTTCCTTTAACTCCAAAAACTTGAATGCTGTGCTTGATTATCTGAAGGATGAGGATCGGGTATATCTGGTTACTGTGCGCGTACCTCGTCCGTGGGAACGAACGGTGAACAGGGCGTTGAATGAGGCAGCATCCAAATACAGCAATGTCTCGTTGATTGACTGGAACAGTGCAAGTGAGGGACATGACGAATATTTTGAAAAAGATGGCGTACATCTCACTACGCAAGGGTCCGAAGCTTTTGCAGAACTGGTGAAAAACAGTATCCAATAATACGCAATCCATATTTAATACGATTTAGCACTTATTCATTATATATAGCCTGGGTGAAGCTGCCGACGGCTGCAACAAGAAAGAGCTCTCATTGTGAGGGCTCTTTTTATATGTTATGAACAATAAGTCAGCAAAGTAAATTCCAAACAGGGGAACCGATATTTTTCACCCCTGCATCCGTGGATCGTCACCTTACGGTATGATAGCGTTACCATTTACAATAAGTGTATTCAAATCGCCGAGGGGGATTATAGAGATGTTGAAAAAATGGCTTTCAGGTTTCCTGGCAATAACATTGTTCTCCATTATTCTGGCTGGCTGTGCTGGCGGGGACACTTCAGAAGGAGGCAGTGGGAATGACAAAGTAACCGTCACACTCTGGCACAACTGGACCGGACAGGATGCAAAGGCGGTTGCGATGCGCAAAATTATTGAAGATTTTCGCGCGGCGCATCCAGATATTGAAGTTGTAGATGAAGGCTTGCCAACAGATGGTCTCAAAACCCGGCTTCGTACAGTGGCCGCTGCCAACGAGATGCCAGACCTGTTCGTGATGTGGCCGGATGCCATGACGAAGGAATTTGTCAAAGGGGATCTGTTACAGCCCATTAATGCAGAGCTGGACGCAAAGCCGGAGTGGAAAGACAACTTTATCCCGAATGCATTGGACGGATACACCGTGGACGGGAATATCTACTCCGTGCCCATGAATCTGGCGCCAAGTTCCTTCATTTATTATAATGAAGCTCTTTTCAAGCAGTACAACGTAAAAGTGCCTGAGACGTGGGCGGAACTGGAACAAGCGATTGCTACTTTTAATCAAAATAAAGTTATTCCCATGGCACTTGGCAACAAGGCCAACTGGGTAGCTCAATCAACGATATTCAGTACACTGGCTGATCGGATTACCGGTACGGACTGGTTCCTGAAAGCGACAGCACAAGAGGGTGCAAGCTTTACCGATCCACAATTTATTGAAGCCCTGAACAAGATGCAGGAGCTTGGCAACACCAAAGCATTCCAAGATGGATTCAACAGTATCGATGAGACACAGATGATGCAGCTTTATTTCCAAGGTAAGGCAGCGATGGTCATGAACGGCGGATGGGCCTTGGCAAATCTGGTGAACAATGCACCTGAAGAGGTGTTGAACAACACACATATTACGATTCTTCCTCCAGTGGACGGAGGTCAGGGTGAACCAAGAACAACATCCGGTGTAGTAGGAACCGGGTTGGGTGTAAGTAAAAAGCTGAGCGGTGCACAAAAAGAGGCAGCGATGGAGCTGTTCTATGCGCTGGCAGGACCTGATGGTCAGAAGGCCACATTGGATAGCAGCACATTGGTGAGTTACAAGATTGATCTGGACAAAACCAAAGCACATCCATTGTTCGTAGAATTATATGATCTGATGCAAGAAGTGAAGATCACGCCAGTATACGATTCCAAGCTGGGATCGGCAACGGTTGAGGTTATTAATAATGCATTGCAAGAGTTGCTTATGGGCGGCAAGGCCGAAGACATTGCGGCTAAAATTCAGGCGGCTCAAGCCAATGCAGTTAGTCAGTAACCATTCGTTAAAACCCCTTCCCGGCAGGGGAGGGGTTTTAAGTATGGATGAGATAGTCAGTTGCAAGTTGGTAAAGGCATTTATGGAAGGGAAGTGAACAGATGAACGCACTGCGCAGTCGGCGTTTTATTATGCTGGGGCTGGCCCCGGCAGTCATCATTTATGCATTGTTTGTATTTGTACCGGTCGTGTGGTCGGCATACTACGGTTTCTTCAACTGGTCCGGCATCGGCGCATCCAAATATATTGGTGTGGATAATTACGTGGAGATCTGGCATGATCCTGTGTTTTGGCGGGCACTGAAAAATAACGTTATTTTTGTGTTGGCATCGGTGTTTGGACAAATTCCGTTAGCGTTGATGTTGGCGGTCATCTTACACAAAAGCAATCCATTACAGCGGTTTCTGCGCTCAGCCGTATTTCTACCGATGGTGTTATCCACTGTCGTTATCGGTATGATCTGGCAGTATATCTATCATCCGCAGATCGGGATATTGAACTTTCTGCTGGACGCTCTGGGGCTGGAAAGTTGGAAGCTGCAATGGCTTTCCGATGACAAGATTGCCATCTTCTCATTGGTACCGCCGCTGCTCTGGAGCTTTGTCGGGTTGTATCTGATTATCTTTATCTCGGCACTACAGAATATTCCAGGCGAGATTCATGATGCTGCCAAAATAGACGGTGCTTCAGGAATCCGGAAACTGGTATCGGTCTCTTTGCCCATAATCTGGGGTACGGTTCAGGTAGCGATCATTCTATGTATTTCGGGTAGTCTGAAATCATTTGATCTGGTCTACATCATGACCAAGGGTGGTCCGGCACATGCGACGGAACTGCTTGCAACGTATATGTACAATTCAACCTTTACAACATACCGATATGGTTTTGGTAGTGCGATCTCCACAACCATCGTACTGATCTCCCTGCTGCTGATCGGAACAAGCCAGTGGCTAACCAGTCGCAAACGAAAAGAGAATCAATAGAGAGGAGGAGCTATCATGCGCGTGACACCTGTATCCATGCCATCACCTCGAAGCAGCTCGGGCCATCCGATTCGTCGCTTACGTAGCGGAATTGTTTGGACGCTGTTAACGGTCTATGGTATTTTAACATTGTATCCGTTCTACTGGCTCGTGATTAGTGCATTCAAAACAAATGAAGATTTCTATAGCAGGCCCTTTGGTCTGCCGGAAAACTGGAATGTTGCCAATTTCAGCAATGCATGGGAAAGCTCCAGGCTAGGGACTGCTTTTGGCAATTCACTAATCGTATCGGTGGGTTCACTTATTCTGACGCTGTTTATTGCAGCGCTGGCTTCATTCATCCTGGCTCGTTTCCAGTTTCGCTGGAAAGGGTTAATCATGACCTTCTTTGTTGTTGGTATGCTCATTCCGATCCATAGTACGCTTGTGCCCTTATTTATTCTAATGAAACAGATGTCCTTGCTAAATACGTACTGGGCCTTAATATTACCTTATACGGCTTTTGCATTGCCTACGGCCATTTTTGTGCTTACGGCTTATCTGACAAGTGTTCCACGTGATATTGAAGAGGCAGCTTTTATTGATGGAACAGGACTTTGGGGGCTGTTTACCCGAATCATGTTACCCATGTCTGTACCTGCGTTGTCAACGGTTACGATCCTGAGTTTCCTGCATGCGTGGAATGACTTTTCATTTGCGCTTGTATTCATCAACAAAACCGGATTGAAAACGTTACCGCTGGCCATTGCGAACTTTGCGGATGGGTATCAGACGGATTACGGCTTAACGCTTGCTGCCATGACCCTGTCGGTCATTCCAACCATTATCTTGTATCTCGTATTCCAGGAACAGGTTATGAAAGGCATGACAGCAGGAGCTGTCAAAGGATAAGCGAAAGCGCATCCAGAGGAGGAGAAACGTTTGGCACGCTGGCTCACATCTTCGTTACAAAGGAAGCTATCCGTCGTTGTGACGGCTTCAATGATTGTGCCTTTGCTGGCCTTGGGCCTGTTCGCCTTTCTAATCTCTTCCCGCATCACAGAGCAAAAAACAAAGCTGTCCGGCATGGATACGCTGAAACAGGTGGAAGCAAATCTTCGTTATATGTTGCAGGATGCCGAGAATCTCTCCATTTTCCTGATTGGAGAACGGGACATTCAGCAGTATCTTAGTCACAATGAAGATCATGAGCTGGACCGGGTGGATATCCTGGGCAGGATGACCAATCTGGCTGCTTCCAAGAAATATATTGCGAACATCGCCATATATCCAAGCCGATTCGATGCCACATTGTCTACGGCTACCTGGTATGAATCCAATAATTCAAGCTTATCTTATCCACCAGTGCCGAGCGGTGAAGCAGTGAAAAAATGGACGGGGGTATACCCGGTGCAGAATTACGCGGGTATTCAAAATGTGATCACATTGGTTCGGCCAATCCGTAGTATCCATGATTATCGACCCATCGGCTGGTTAGCCATTAGTCTGGATGAGAAGGCCATATCCAAGGGATGGGCGGCTCTGGGATTAGGCAGAGGGCAAGGCAGACTGGAGCTCATCGGCAGTTCTGGAGAGATTCTGTCTTCGATGGACAAATCTCGGCTTGGACTTAAGCTGGAAGGTGTCGAACCAGGGATTTCGACGTTAATTCAGGATGGCGGTAACGGAACCACCACGTATGGCAGTGGTGACGATAAACGGACGTTGCTCTATTATCCGGAAGAATTGACGGGGTGGACGTTGGTTGGAACATTCCCATACGACCAGTACAAGTCCGAGAATCGGTACATTCTTATTCTAACCGGCTGCGCCGTTGCCATGTCTGCTGTGATCAGTGCTGGCTTGGTCTGGTTTACGGTGCGGCGTGTGACGAGGCCGCTTCGTGTGCTTACCCGGCATCTGTCCCGAATTGATCCGGAACGCCCGCTTCCTCTGTTTCGATCTGAAAGTGATGACGAGATTGGCAGGCTTGGGGAGAGTTACAATCTGCTCGGTGCACATATTCAGTTATTAAAGGAAGAGGTTATTCGAGGTGAAGCTCGCAAAAAAGAAGCGGATCTTCGGGTGCTTCAGGCGCAGATTAATCCGCACTTCCTATATAACACGCTCTCTTCCATTCACTGGATTGCCTTAATGTCTGAAGAGAAGAGAATTGCGGATATGGTTGAGGGCCTGAGTGATTTTCTGCGTATCAGCTTGAATAATGGTCAGGATTACTGCCCTGTGGAACAGGAGATTGCTCATATTCGCCATTATGTGCGTGTGCAGTCGATTCGTTTCCCTGATCAATTTGTGTTGCATTATATCGTAGATCCAGCGCTTGAGAAGCGAATGATGCTGAAGTTATTGCTGCAACCGCTTGTTGAGAACGCCATGATTCATGGCATTCAGCCCAAAGCAGGCGTGGGTACCATCACCATAATGATTCGTAAGGACCCGGATAATGAACAGATGAATGTGCTGGTGCTGGATGATGGTGTTGGCATGGAGCCGGACAGACTGGAACAATTAAGGATAAGTATTAGGGAATGGAAGGGAAAACAGCCGGAAAAACAGCTAAACCAAGGCGGTTATGGGCTCTGCAATGTAAATGAGAGACTGCTGCTCCATTATGGAGCGGATGCACAGCTTGAAGTAGACAGCAGGGTTGGGGGAGGTACCCGGATTTCGTTTTCCATTCCAATCTTGGAGGGTTCGCCATGAGACTATTAATTGTTGATGACGAAGTCATTATCCGTACAGGGCTTGCCAGCGTTATCGCGTGGCATGAACTCGGAATTGAGCTTCTTCAACCTGCTGCCTCGGCAGAGGAGGCGTTAACACGCATGGCTGAGGAACGTCCGAATATCCTGATGACGGATATTCGGATGACAGGCAGATCGGGGCTGGAACTGGCAGAAGAGGGACTACGATTGTTACCTGAGCTGGAGGTCATTATTTTGTCTGGATACGATGACTTTTCTTATGCCCAACAGGCCATTCGCCAAGGCGTTACAGATTATCTGCTCAAAACAAGCAAACCGGAAGAGATCATCAAAACCGTATTACAGGCCAAACAGCGAATCACGGAACGTTGGGCAGAGAAGTCCAGAGAGGGCCAGCTTATGCGGGAGAATCGAGAGCGGTTATTTGCTGGATGGATCATTGATGGTGACACCGCTTCGGGCCATTTTCCTTCATTCTTGCGATCTGATGCTGGAAAAGAGGCAGGGGTTGTTGGCCTTGATGATGAACAGATTCTCAGACAAGTCATTATTCTTCGAGCAGAGGGATGGGATCAATCCTCGGATGCGCTATTACGATTTGCGGTGCAGAATACCCTGGAGGATATGTTACCTGGTGCCATTGCTCATGTAGAGAAACAGCAAATTATCTGTGTAGTTTCATGGCCGCCTGTGGAACATGAAACTACGTTCAGGCTGGAGAGTGCACTACGTCGGGTGGAGCAATTACTGAAGTGCACCCTCCGCGCAGCGGTAGGTCTGCCTATGCGTGGATATGCAGATCTGCACGAAAGCTATAGAACTGCTTCAGTTGCCTTCCGATATCGGGGTTTGATGGATGATAAAGTATGGCATTATGAGCACGTTCAGGATCGCCAAGGTGGTAAAACTGTACTTACGCACGAAGAGGAGACCAGACTTGGTACAATATTGCTGGATAATGATTCAGTCACGTTAACGACATGGACGCGGGAACTTGTGGCTAATCTGATTACAGAACCGGAGGTCACACCAGAATCGTTCAGTGCTTGTTTGCACTCGGCTGTCATTGCAGGTCATCGCTGGCTGACTCGCACAATGCGAGCCACAGGGCGTGAAGAACCCGCAAGGCTCGAGCCCTGGTTGCCGGAACCGGATGCCGAAGCTGCGGAGCTCGGGGATATGCTGTTCCATCATCTGTATGGTCTGATGCATGTCTATCATAGCCGAATGGGTCAGGGACAGGCTGCCCATGTGCAGAAGGCTATCGGTTATATTGAATCATCATTGGCACAGGATATTAATCTGCAGCAGGTAGCTGGACATGTTCATTTGCATCCGGGTCACCTCAGTGAACTGTTTAAAAAAGAAATGGGTGTGACCTTCGTAGATTTTGTCACCGATATGCGTATACGAAGAGCGATGGATATGCTCGCGGTGTCTCCAGCGAAGGTCAGTGAAGTCGCTGCAATCAGCGGCTACGAGGACGTGAAATATTTTAGCAGACTGTTCAAAAAACATACCGGCAAGACCCCGAGTGAATATCGCGAAGAGGCTTTGTCGTTCAAGCCTTCGGGAAGTTAGAAATGAGCAGATTAGGAAACATGTCTTGCCTTTCTGCAAACGTTTTCGATATGGTATTACTCAGGGTTATTGGAGAGTGAGGGCATACTGATGAAGACCTATAGTTCAAGTCAGGATTTATCGGGACAATGGAAGATACAGCATTTTGAAGTTGGAGAGAAGCGGGCAATGGATGTGGCAGCTGCTGCACTGGATGACCGTTTCTGGATCGGGGCTGAAGTGCCTGGCGATGTACATGCTGCATTGGTTGAGCGCAGTATCATTGATCCGCCCTATTACGGACATAATGATGCCAAAAGTCGCTGGATTGAACAAAAGGAATGGTGGTACCGCACAACCTTCAATCTGGTAAGAGATGCAGAGACGGAGGAGCACTTTGAATTAGTGTTCGAAGGATTGGATACGTTTGCAACGATATATGTCAACGGCCATGAAGTCGGGAAAACGGCCAATATGCTTATGTCACATGCATTTGATGTAACATCTCTGGTACGTAGCGGTTGGAATGCGATTGCTGTCAAGTTTGATCCGCTTCACCTGCATCACCGGGACAAAGAAACCTTTGACTGGTCCTCGTATACGAAGGAACGGCCATGGTTGCGCAAAGCAGCGATGAACTTTGGCTGGGACTGGGGTCCACGCATGGTTACGGTGGGGATCTGGGGTACAGTAAGGCTGGAAAAACGAACAATCGCCAAGCTGGAAAATGTGTATGCTCGTACGGAATCAGTCAGTTCAGAGTTGGCAGTCTTACATGTCACAGCGGATGTGAAGTCGGTCTTGTCTTACCGTAACAGACAGAAACGTCAGCAGGCTGTGGTTGCGACCTGTAATGTTCGTCTGTTGGATCGCAGTGGACACGAGGTGGCAGGTGTCACTGAACTACCCGTAGAGGGTGGTATAGCAGATACCACATTAAACGTTACGTCACCTCAGTTATGGTGGACTCATGATCTGGGTGAGCCGTATCTGTATACGCTGGAGGTTACATTATTCGCCGATGGCGTTGAGGTGGATCGTTATAGCGAGCCTTATGGGTTACGAACGATTGAGCTGGCTCTTCACAATGAACGGGGTGAAGATGCATGTACTTTTATCCTGAACGGAGTCAAAGTATATGCCAAGGGTGCCAACTGGATCCCGGCTGATCATCTGATTGGCGCCATCCCCAACTCTCGGTATCGTGAGCTTGTCGAGCTGTCGGTGGAAGGGCATATGAACATGCTGCGTGTCTGGGCTGGTGGTATATATGAGAAGGATGTCTTCTACGATGAGTGTGATCGGCAAGGGGTGTTGGTGTGGCAGGATTTTGCATTCGCGAATGCACTGTTCCCGGATTTCAATCGTGATTTCATGGATAATGTACGGCAAGAGGTAGAAAACAATGTCTTACGTCTGCGTAACCGTGCCTCGCTTGCCCTCTGGTGTGGGAATAATGAAATAGATTGGCTCTATGATATGAAGTCTGCAAGTGGAGATATTACCAGCCCGTTCTACGGTGAACAGATCTATCATGAGCTAATCCCTGAAGTGCTAGAGCGATTGGATCTGTCTCGTCCGTACTGGCCTTCTTCGCCGTTCGGAGACAGCAACGGTCAGGATGCGAATGACCCGGATGTGGGGGATCGCCACAACTGGCAGGTATGGCATGGTTCGGTCTATCCAAGGAAGCATGGAGAGCCACCACTGCTGGACTACAGTATTGAAGGTGTAACGTTCAAAAATTATAAAAAGGATCATGCGTTGTTCAGCAGTGAATTTGGTATGCATGCCTCGGCCAATCGTTACACACTGGAGAAAAATATGCCCGCAGGTCAGTTTTACTGGGGCAGTCCGGAGATGGCCTATCGTAACAAAGATACCAATCATCAGAAAGGTATTTTGCTGATGGAGGGTTACACAGGGATTCCGCAAGATATAGAAGAGTATATGAACTACTCCATGCTTACTCAAGCAGAAGGGTTACGATATGGAATTGAACATTTCCGGCGCATCAATCACCGCAACAGCGGAGCGCTTGTATGGCAATTGAACGATAGTTGGCCAGGAACAAGCTGGTCCATGATTGATTATGAACTGCTGCCGAAGGCATCCTTTTATTATGGGAAAATATTCTTTCATCCTGTTCTGTTGTCACTGGAGCATGAGCCAGGTGAGCCGCTTGCGTTGTGGGTTGTGAACGATACACGTGACGTCTTGAAAGGGGAGCTTCGACTCAATGTCTATGCATTGAATGGAGAGAAGATCTACTCCAGCTCACGTGCTGTTGAAGTAACATCCCAATCCTCACGGTGTATTGTTGAATTAACTGAAGTAGAGGTGTTACAGGGTAGACGCGCGGAGGAAGTAATGGTTGAGTTGATATCCGAAGGATTTGCGGCACCGAGTAATCGTTACTTCTTGCGCGATCCTAAGGATGTGACGTTGCCAGAGTCGCAATTGAGCGTACATGTGAACGAGGAGGAGCAGTCTGTTACGGTTACGGCCAGTGGTGGGATTGCACGATTGGTGAAGCTGGAGCTTCCCCTTGGGCGTGTCCGATTCAGTGACAATTATTTCGATCTGCTCCCCGGTGAGAGCCGAACAGTGAGACTACTTCACCCAGAGCAAACGTCTCTGCCACTGACAGAACTTCGAGTTAGTGCCATGAACGGCAGAGAAGGATAAAATAATAATCACAGACTTCGAATCTTATTCGAGGTTCAAGGTGGTAATCCTGATCAGGGATGCCACCTTTTTTACTTTTGCAGCAGGGTGAGTTCATGTCGTTGTGTCAGGTGGTTTAGTCCTTATTCCACAAGCGAAACTTCCAATCGGGTTCACATCTTGAATCATTAAGGTTAGAATGATATAGAGAAATCGTTTTCAAAGGAGGTGGATTCATGTCATTTGTCTATTACCCGGAGATGGTTATATTCATTCTGATGTTGATCCTGCTGATTATTGGTATTGTATATATCGTTCGTAAAAGCAAACAAGTATTGCGCCGCTTAAGCAATCTGGAGAAAGCAGTATATGAAAAAGATAACATCTCATCCTATCCGAAGGACGTTGATACTGTACAAGAAGCACCTAGAGAAGACACGTTTGCTCCACGCAAACGAAAATGAAGAAGGATATGGAATTACATAAAAAAGATAAACCACCAAACCAAACAGCCGATTCTTCTCTATGAGGAAGTGATCGGCTGTTTGGGCATATAGGCATTTTATCTGTATTAACTGGGTTTAGAGAAAGGATTCATACCGCTGTTGGAAAGAGGATTCCATCTCCACTTGTCGTGCAAGTTGCTGCTGTACCTTTGCACCGCGAATCGTCTGAAGTTCCTGAAGTTGTGCAGTGGAACTGAATTGATCTGCAGCCATTTGGACAAGTAATTCGGAGAGCACATCCGCATCTTCGAGCGCGGCATTAAGTCCAAACGCACCGGTTGGTGTCATGGTATGAGCGGCATCACCGATGAGTACAACATTGTCCTGTGCCCACGACGGGCAATAGCTGCTTTCGACAGATAACAGAACAAAATCACTCCAGCTCTGAATGTTGGCAGCTACAGAATCAGATAGGCAAGGAAAAGCAGATACAAGTTTATCTACAAAAGGAGCAATCGGTTGCTCTCGCAGCTTGGAGTAAGCTCCTTCGGGAATGTTCCATCCAATCTGAACATAACCGCCGAACTGTGAGAACAGTGCGAGCTGTTGACCATCCATGCTGGCCATTCGAACAGCGGGTTCCCAACCTACGGGTGCCGGAATGCGTGCCCAGAGCAGATCATACCCATGCTTACGAATCTCCGGGGTCATACCGGAATGTTTGCGTACAGCAGAGTATCTGCCATCAGCACCCACAATTACAGATGCTTCAATGGAGGCAGGAACATCCTTCTGCCGAATGTTAATACCCACGACCTGGCCGTTCTTGTCTCGTAACAAACCGGTCATAATCGTATTGAATAGTACTTGTTCGTTTGAATTGTGCTGCTGAGCATGCGACACGATGGCTTCCAGGAGATGATCTTGGGGTACATGAATACCAACATGAGATTCTCCATTGCCCGGTGATACCGTATGAATAATCTGCCCATTTTCCCAATACTGAATCTGTTCCAAGAGCAGCGCTCCTCGTTCTTGAATGAGGGAATAGAGGCCGTGTTTATTCAAAATGGCTTCGCCATCCACATTAAGCAACTCCCCGCGAAACGACTTGTGCAGGTGGGGCTGCCGCTCAATGAGCATCGTGGAGATTCCTTTTTGATTCAGTAAATAAGAAAGCAAAGCACCGCCAGGTCCCGCGCCGACGATGCAAACGTCCGTTTTGAGTTGTGATTGTGTATTCTGATTCATGTGCATAAGTCCCTTGCATTATAATGGTGACGCTTTATTTACTTTATAACAACAGATTTATTAAAATCATTAAGTAACTAAAAGTAACTTTAAAGATATAGGTTATTATAAACAAACCCGTTACCATAATGCAATAGGCGAAACCCAAAATAAAACAAGAGTCTTGCAGTCAACGATAAGGTGTCGGATACAAGCGCATTTTTCACAAACATCATAGTGTAAATATGTTACAATATAAGGTAGGTTATGATGAAAGGCGGAGGAACGTTTATGAGCCCGGATACGGAGCGAAACTCTCAATTGGCAAACGTAGATCAATTGTTGGAGGCCTTCTTCAGATATAAAAATAAAGTATTGGATCAGCAACAGAAGACCGAAACCAACTGTAAACTGAATCCGACAAAAAGTCATATATTGGGCATGATTTTACGTGAAAAACGCTGCATGGCGGTTGATGTGGCTAGACAACTCAGTTTGTCTTCCGGCGCAACCACCATTGTACTGAATCAACTGGAGACGGAAGGGTTGATCCAGCGGGTGCGCAGTGAAGAAGACCGGAGAATTGTGTGGCTGTCCTTAACGGATGAAGGCGCGCAGCTTGCCAAGACACTTAATGCGAATCGCGGCCGAATGACGTGGGAATTGTTGCAAGCACTTTCCGAAGAGGAGCAACAGCAGATGTTTGGCATGCTGAAGAAAATTGAACTGAAACTGCTGGAGAACATGAAGTCGTTTGAGCAGATCCACCGGTAGTCCATAATATGACTTGATTCCTTGAAGACGTCAGTCCTCATGAGTTCGTCCCTAATTGCGGGGGGATGAACCTTGAAGACTGGCGTTTTTGAGTTGGTTTACAAATGAAAGCGAACCACATGATCTGTCATGCCTTCTTGGATCAAAATTTCTTTTTGCTTGCTGCCCATCAGGTCAAAGTGGGGAAAGGGCTGCCGCCGATGAATGTATCGCGGGTCCAGCCCATGATCGTTGCACCAACGTTCGAGACGTTCCAGATCTGCACAGCCAACTTTGGTGACACTGGTGATACCGGGAAATCGGTTGTCAATCCAGAAATGAGTGAGGTACGCAATCTCACCCCGAGCCACTTGTTCCTTCCACGCAGCAAGCTCTTGTCGTTTAATTCCAAATGCCATAGATGCAAGTTCCTTTCCAAACGGGTATTGTCCTGAGCATATTGTAACATCTTATATACAGAATCCATCAGAAATCTTTCATTCAGACTAGTCTGAGGCGAGTTGATTGGGTATATGAATATGACAACATTTTTATAATAAAGGTTGGATTATGTTAAAATAAACCTATACAACAAAGGTTTCACCACTTCTATAGCGGAAAGGGATTGTCATCATGGAAATATTTATTGCCGTACTTGTGTTACTGGTACTGATTGGTTTATCCAATATTTTAAACCGGTTTGTACCCTTTATTCCCATTCCGCTCATTCAGATTGTGCTTGGTGTAGCCATAGCTTTGCTTCCTGCAGGTGTTCATCTGCCGTTGAATCCGGAGTTGTTCTTTGTACTGTTCATCGCACCTTTGTTATACAACGATGGTAAGCGAACACCTAGGAATGAATTATGGAATCTGCGTGCACCGATACTTCTGCTTGCGCTGGGACTTGTATTCGTGACAGTAGTCGTGGCGGGATATGCCATTCACTGGCTGATTCCTTCGATTCCGTTACCTGCTGCTTTTGCTCTTGCAGCCATATTGTCCCCGACAGATGCAGTGGCCGTTGGTGCCATGGCAGGGCGAGTACATTTGCCCAAAGGCATACATAGGCTTCTTGAAGGTGAAGCATTAATGAATGATGCATCCGGCTTGGTCGCCTTCAAATTCGCGATTGCAGCCACGGTTACAGGTGTATTTTCCCTGGCGCAGGCAACCTTCAGTTTTATTCTGATTGCGATTGGCGGACTTCTTGTCGGGGCATTGTTATCTTTTCTGTTAATCAGGCTAGGGGTATGGATCCGTAGATTGGGCATGGAAGATGTGACCATTCACATGCTGCTGCAAATCCTGACGCCATTTATCATCTATCTGGTGAGTGAAGAAATTGGGGTATCAGGTATTCTTGCGGTAGTGGCAGGCGGTATTATCCACGCCATTGAGCGTGACCGCGCTGAATCGGTCCAGTTGAAAATGCAGGTGGTATCTGCGAGCACATGGTCAGTCATTTTATTTATACTCAATGGTCTGGTGTTTGTTATTTTGGGTGTACAGGTACCGGATGTGTTGAGTACCATCTTTGAGAATGTTTCGTTTAATAATCTGCAGGTGTTGGGATATGTGGGCTTGATCTCGGTGCTACTGCTGGTTCTGCGTTTTCTCTGGATCTATCTGTTCTGGCAAGGGAATGAATTGCTGCGTACCAAATCCTCTATTGGCAGGCCCAGATTCAAGGATATTACGATCATTTCCCTCTCTGGAGTGCGGGGGGCTGTAACATTGGCGGGTGCGTTCTCCATTCCTTATGTGCTTCAGGATGGATCACCTTTCCCTGAACGGGATCTGATTATTTTTCTCGCGGCAGGGGTTATCCTCTTCTCCCTGATTGCGGCGAGCGTGTTTCTTCCAGTTCTGGCCAAGGATGATGGGAAATCCACAGAAGAAACACCGCAGAAGTCAGAACGAAAAGCACATGACATTATGCTGAATGCGGCAATACGAGCTGTCAAATCCGAAATGAACGATGAGAACAAAGCTGCGGCACTCGCGGTTGTCTCCGACTTGTCCAAGTACATCAGACAGGCCGCAGGTCAGCTTACCGCCGATAAACGCAAAGATATTCAGAAACAAGAAACGGCGATTAACCTGATTGCCACCCGGGCGGAGCGTAAAGAAGTTGAAGTAATGTTAGACGAAAATGCAATTGCTTCTGATGCGGCCTTCAAATGTGACAGCTGGCTGGATCGCAAGGAAATGATGCTGGCGAATCGTGCAAACACTCAGTTCATGACCTCGATCAGCGAGATCGGTCGTGTGTTAGGACATCTGTTCACGAACCGGTCCCAGAAGCCGAATCAACCATTTATGCTTGAAAATGCAGAACTGTTCCGTCAGGTAAAGTTGCGCACCTCTGAAGCGGCAATTAAGGCTATTCGTGCCCATATGAACGATGGGAATCGAGTAGTCGCACTGTCGGTCATTGCCAAGTATGAGCGTGTAATTGCCAAATTGCGCACCTGGAACCAGGGGAAAACGGAAGATCCATTTAATCAGGAGAAATTGGAGTTGCAGATGGTGGCGATTCAGGAACAGCGTAATACAGTGCAACAACTGTATGAAAACGGCGAAATCACCCGTGATGTGGCTGCGAAACTGCGCCGGTTTATTAACGACGTGGAAGCAACTGCGCTGAAAAACACCTAATCCGATAAATCCGATATTTTAAATATGCTAAACGGTTTGATATAATATGGGACAAGAAAGACGTTACAACTAAATTATACTTATTCGATCAGTGAAGGAGAGATGAGACATGGCAGAACAACAAATTCGGTTGGGCAAGACGGATCTGATCGTGAATCCCATTGGACTGGGTGCGAATGCAGTAGGCGGACATAAATCTATCCGGACATGCTGAATGATGAGACGGGTAAGGAAGTGGTTCGTACAGCTTTAAAACAAGGTATTAACTTTTTGGATACGGCATACATCTATGGACCGGAGCATTCCGAACGACTGATTGGTGAAGTACTGAAGGAAACTGGTCAGCGGCAGAATACCATCATTGCAACCAAGGCAGCTCATAAATTTGTGGATGGCAAGATTGTCATAGATAACTCACCTGCTTTTCTGAAAACAGCCGTGGATGAGGCGTTGAAACGTCTGCAAACCGATTACATTGATCTGTTCTACATCCACTTTCCGGATGAACATACGCCTAAGGATGAAGCGGTAGATACGTTAAAACAATTAAAAGACGCTGGCAAAATTCGTGCCATTGGCGTATCTAATTTCTCCATTGATCAGTTGCGTGAAGCCAACAAGGACGGGCATGTAGACGTACTGCAATCTGAATATAATCTGTTCAAAAGAGATGCGGAAAAAGAGCTGTTGCCGTATACGGCTGAGCATAACATTTCTTTTGTTCCTTACTTCCCTCTGGCAGCGGGACTGCTGGGCGGGAAATATAATCGTGATACAACCTTTCAGGATGGACGTTCAAAGAACCCGCTGTTCACAGGTGAAGCTTTCATTGAAAATCTCGATAAAGTTGAGCAACTGCGCAGCATAGCACAATCCAAAGATGTTGAGGTCGCGCATCTGGTTCTGGCCTGGTACCTGACTCAGCCTTCTATTGATGCATTGATTCCGGGTGCCAAGCGACCAGAGCAGGTCATTAACAATCTGCAAACATTAAATGTGGAATTAACTGCTGAGGAAATTGCAGTCGTGGATCAGATCTTTCGTTAATGAGTTCGGGTGAATCGGGAAATGCTAACAGGGAGTTTACGTATGAAGACAAAGTGAGGACACCACATGAACCTGAAGGTAGCCCGAGTCATCGGAATGTTCACGCTAATTATTTTGCTAGGTAGCAGTTCTGCCTATGCAAAGCCTGTACAGAAGAACCGTCAGTATTATGAGGAACGAGGAGAGATTGTGTGGGAGGTTCCCACGCAGGATAAACTCATCGCCCTTACCTTTGATGATGGACCAGATCCGATTCAGACTCCGCAGATCCTGGCTTTGTTACAGCAGTATCATGCTAAAGGAACTTTTTTTGTACTTGGCAAATGGGCAGATAAATTTCCTAAACTGATTAAGCAGGAACAGCTCGAAGGGCATGAAATCGCCAACCATACGTATGCGCACACGTATGCAGTTCGATCAACACGTGCGGACAAGTACATGAAGGATATGAACGAAGCAGAAAGTTCCATTATTAAAGCTGGCGCGGAGCGTCCCCTGTTGTTCAGACCACCGGGCGGCTATTACAATGACATGGTCATCCAGGCTGCCAAACAAAAAGGGTATACCATTGTACTCTGGTCTTGGCATCAGGATACACGGGACTGGGCTTCTCCAGGTGTATCGGCTATCGTTAACAAAGTGTTGAAGAACGCACGTAATGGGGATATTGTACTTTTTCACGATAAGGTGGAAGGCAAGTCGCATACGGTAGCAGCACTCAAAACGATCCTGCCGAAACTGCAGCAGCAGGGGTACCAATTCGTTACGGTGTCTGAGCTACTTGCTGTAAAGGCACGCGAAGCCGCGAAGGATGGAACTTCGCCCTCGTCTATTTTGAAGCATGTGCAGCCCTGAACATGGTAATCCAATTAGAAACCGTAGGTCTCAGTTGAAGAGACCTGCGGTTTCTTTATCTTGGCTTCATATCAACCATGGAACCAGCCTTAGGAGGTTATTGCCGTGTCCCTTTTGTTTTGAAACCAAAACGTCTACAATAGATGGAGCTTTGTGTTTAAGGCTTATATAGTACACATGGTATGAATTACGACATAGAGGAGAGTGAACATAATGAATGGACAACAACGTGTAAATATTAAGCCAGGTCTGGAAGTGGACATTGTGCTGAAGCAGGATCAAGCTACAGGTAAGCTGACACGTGGCATTGTGAAGGATCTGTTAACCAAGTCACCTACGCATCCACACGGAATCAAAGTACGACTGACGAGTGGTCATGTGGGACGTGTGAAACAGGTCATTACAGGAGGCTCGAACTAACTGTGGCCCAAGACGGGGAGATGAGTAATACGGCAGAAGTAATGGCACATCTGGCTTCTTAATACACGTCAGCAGGACGCATATCATATGTTACAGAGCAGTGGATTGCTCGATATATTAGCTGACTATCACCCATATCCAGCAGGAACGGTGCCAATTGATATTGATATACCTGGCAGTGATCTGGATCTGCTGTGTTATGCAGAGGATCTGGACTTGTTTGAAGCCGAGATACACAATCGAATTGGAGCCGTTGCTGAGTATGAATGTGTACGTGGTGGGGATCTTCCAGACCAACGTCCTTATGTGACTTGTAATTTGCAAGTGGGACATTGGCCTGTGGAGATTTTTGCCCAATCCGTGCCAGTTTACAGGCAGAATGCATACTTACATATGATCGTAGAGTGGAGATTGTTGCAACTGTGGGGAGACGCGGGACACCGTGAGATCCGCAGACTGAAACAGGCAGGGTGGAAGACGGAGCCTGCATTTGCTTCTGTACTTGGACTACAGGGAGATCCATATGTGGACATGCTGCATCTGGCAGAGATGAAACGTGAAGATCTCTGGAACTGGGCGCGTTTACGCACGTCTTTTTGAACGGTTTAGCATAACCCTTTGGTCAGATTAGAAAGATGGCTACAATTGTTGTTACCGTGAGTCCCAGCAGTACAGGCTTCAGGTTGCGTCTTGCCAGTTCAAAAGGATTGACTCCGCAGATTGCAGCAGCAGGAATCAATGCCCATGGAATCAAGGTTCCACCACCTACCCATATAGCTGCAACCTGACCTAATGCTGTCAGTACAGGTGCGGAATCTGCCGAACCTGCAAACATGGACGCAATCGAGCCAACCAGGGATATCCCCGAGAACCCCGAACCATCCATTCCGGTCACTG
Organism: Paenibacillus sp. 10L310; assembly: GCF_056395745.1. Lineage (NCBI taxonomy): Bacteria > Bacillati > Bacillota > Bacilli > Caryophanales > Paenibacillaceae > Paenibacillus > Paenibacillus sp. 10L310. The sequence goes on from NZ_JBFTKC010000001.1 coordinate 861,587, forward strand.
CTCCGGTTACCGTCATTGTAATGGCGCCCACCGTATCATTTAATGGCACCAGTCCAGCAAGTGCGACCCCGAGATCATTCACAATCCCGTGTGAACCTTCAGGAAGAGGGTTGATGAACAACTCCGTAATTGCAGCATCTCCCAGATAAAAAAATGCGGCTATGGGAATAACCGGTCCAAACACCTTGAAACCAAACTGAAATCCTTCTATTAAATAATTGGTCGTTTCCTCTGGTCCCGCATGTCGGTGTGCGGCAAGGGTAACGGCGATCAGTATAACCACAGCGGTTCCGCCAATCAGAGCTGTTGCGTCGCCGCCTTGCAATTTCAATACAAACATCAGAATCACATCAACTGCGAATAACAGAGGGATAAGCAGAGCGAACGCCTTTTGCAGACGGGGTGACATGGCTTGACGTTCAACAGGCTGTTTAGCGGGTAGAGTGGTGGGCACAGCCTCTGATGAGGAAGAAGGTTCCGTGCTCACGGTACCTGATATAACGTTTGGGGAATGAACAGGTGAGCCTGATTTCATCTCTTTGCGCAGCATCCAGAAGGCTGTAAGTGTAGATACGGTGCCCATGACAATGACCAAAGGAATGCTGGCCGTCATGACGGAAGTGACTGGTAGACCCGCTGCATCGGCTGTAAGTTTGGGAGCCCCCTGAATAATGTAATCTCCCGACAGTGCAATCCCATGTCCAAACAGGTTCATCGCAATAGCAGCTCCAATCGGAGGAAGACCTACACGCACGGCTACAGGAAGCAGTACTGCACCGACGAGTGCTACGGCAGGGGATGGCCAGAAAAATAGCGATACTACCATCATGATCAATCCGATACCCCAATACGCGACCTGAGGAGAACGGATAAACCGGGTGACGGGTGTTACCATGACTTCATTAATGCCGGTTCTGATTAGAACACGGCTCATCGCCACAATAATCGAGATGATAAAGATCGTACTCAGCAATTCTTTTGTTGCATAGATAAAACTGCTGAAGATCCCGGCAACTGACCCGCTTAAGGTTTCGGTTGCCAGAAGTCCAATGGTCATAATACCCGCGACACAGATGATGGTGGTGTCCCTGCGCCGGATCATAACTGCGATGATCAAGACGATAAATGCCAGATAGACATAGTGTAACGCAGTGAGTTGAATATTCATCGAACAGGCCTCCCTACATCCTGGTGACTAACCCGAGGAGTGATATATCGTATGCATGTCAAGATCGGGCGTTCGTGGAGTCCGGGGCTTGGCGCAGCATTTATTTTTAGGGAGAAGCTTCTGAGTAATAATGAAGGATTTTTTTTACAACTGGAGAATTTATTACTACATGAAGCTTGTTACTCTTGAAATTGGAGCGGATGGAAGTCACCAGAATTGATATGTGAAGGTCACGGGACCCCATAGACAGTGGCAAGCAGGGGTGATTACAATAAACATGCCATCATAAGGAAGAAAATAGAAAAAAACTATGTTGAAATAAAGTGTGTGTTCAATAAGTCTGGTTTCAGTACAGCGGACTTTTTGAACTACCTCTAAAAGGGCGGGAATCCATAATCCATGAGCTTTATCCGTTCACTTCGTTTTAAATTTATAGTGGGTCTTACATTGATCATGCTGCCATTATTCATGCTGCTTTATTACAACAACGTCTACGCCATGAAAGTTGTACGTGACAAAGTATCCCTCACCAATATGAATCATCTCGCCAAGAGTGTGGAGCAGAATGAACGTGTGTTACAGGAGACGAATCGGTATTTATATAGTCTGGGCGAGCGGGACCCGGATATTATCTCTCTGTTTTTTCTGAAATACGGCAGCGGTGATTATATCATTGCAAAGCAACGGATTATGAACAAATTCATGACAGATATCGGTTTTTATAATCTAATCGATTCTTTTTTTCTATATGATGCCGTGAATGATGATTTGCTGCTCGCGACTTCAGGCAATTATGATGTCAAAAAGTCGGTTGTGCAGGAGAGTATGCCAGTCCAGATGCAGCAATTGGAAGGGGATATCCAGAAGCCGGAATGGAGCATCGTGCGTGGCGGGACGTGGAATGCGCTGGTGAAAACGGTGAGAATCAACCAGCAGTTCTATGCAGGTGCACTTGTTGATATGAATGCACTGAATCATACACAACAATTCGCTGAATCCGGAGATCGGGGAGGTGCAGTCATTGTTGGAACAGACGGTGGGGCACTATCGGATTCCACATTGAATACTGCACAGATTCAGCTGGCTGCAGCGCATCTTCCCGGCCTGAAGAATCCGTATCAGGTGATCTCTGAAGTTGTGAACAAGGGAGAAGCACGTCAATATTTGATGTTGGGTACTGCCTCGGCCATGTCCCAGATGAATTATATCGTGCTGCTGCCTGAGGAAGACATGATGCGTAACCTCCCGTTTTTCCAGCAGATCATTCGTCTGCTTCCCATTGGTGCGGCAGTAATTCTGGTTACTGCACTGATCTTTTTGCGGCATCTGTTATTCCGCCCGATGAATGCGTTAATCCGAGGCATGAGAAGGGTCAGCCGTGGAGATCTCGATGTGAAGCTGGACCCGCCATCTTCGTCGGAGCTTGAATTTATGACACGAAGTTTCAATCAAATGACCAGTGAGATCCGCCATCTGAAGATTGATGTGTATGAGGAACAGTTGCGGACGCGGGAGGCAGAGTTCAAACAACTGCAGATGCAGATCAATCCTCACTTTTACCTGAATTCACTCAATATTATTCATAGTCTGGCTTCCTTGCAAAAGCATGAGTTGGTGCAGCAGATGGCTGGTCATCTGGCCGATTATTTTCGATTCAGTCTGCGTGCAGGCAAACGTGTTATTCGTCTGGATGAAGAGCTGGAGCACATTCGTCATTACTTAGAAATTCAAAAGCTGAGGTTTCCAAGCAGATTCGATTTTGAACTGGATATCGAACCGAATCTGGGACATTATGTGATTCCGCCATTAACCATTCAGCCTTTTGTGGAGAATGCCATTATTCATGGATTTCAGCGCCGGACACAAGCATTTGTCATTCGGATCGTGGCGCGCCTCGGTGAGAAGTCGTCCGGTCAGGTCGATGGGACGGTGCTTCAACTGATGATTGTGGACAATGGTGTCGGATTTGAAGAGGAATTGTTGGGGCGTCTGCAACATGGACAATACGCTGAAGATCCGAGTGGACAGCATATCGGTATATGGAACGTGGCTCATCGGCTTTTAGTGAAGTATGGTGATCAAGCCAGTTTGCAGTTTGGCAATGAGGTGGATCATGGCGCCAAAGTCATCATTGATTTACCCGCTCAGACCGAAGAGGAAGAAGGGGGAGCCTATGCGGAACCTGTTGATCGTGGATGATGAAGTGTATGCATTACAAGCAATGGTGGAAGGAGTCGATTGGCAAGCAGCAGGCATTGACCAGGTATACAGTGCTGGTGATGCCGAAGAGGCAAGAAAGATTTTAAAGGCTAATGCTATTGATATCATGATCTGTGATATCGAGATGCCTGGTGAAACAGGGCTTGACCTGCAAAGTTGGGTGTTAAAACATGATCCAGGCATACTGACCATTTTCCTGACAGGGCATGCTTTATTCGATTATGCTCAGACAGCCATTAAGCTAAGCAGCTTTGATTATGTGTTGAAGCCGGCTCCAGCGGATCAATTGATTAAGGTAGTAACCCAGGCGGTGGAGAAGATCAAGGATGGGGAGCAGCGTACCCGTACCAACGAAGTTTATGAGACCGTATACAAACGCTGGAAAACCCATAAACCGCTACTGACGGAACGCTTTTGGAAAGATGCCATCTCTCAGCGTATCACGTTAACCGAACAACGGTTGCAAGAGCTCGCAGAACTGTATGGTGCCGAGATTGATCCGCAGGCTCGTGTGTTACCCATTGTAATATCGGTAGAGGAATGGGTGCGTGATTTTGATTTGCGTGACGAAGAGGTATTAGAATATGCCCTTCGTAATGCAGCCAAAGAGATGCTGCTTGACGTCAAGCCCGGTGAGGTGTTTCAGGATCAAAGTGGATTAAATATTGTGCTTGCTTATGAGCAAGATGGCATCATTCCGAGTGCGAGCGAAGTGGCACAACGTTGTCAGGGGTATATTCAGGAATGTGGTACGTATTTCTACTGTCGGTTGTCCTGTTATGTTGGTGCCCCGGTTGCTGTAACTGAGCTGCAAGGCATGTTAAATGAACTGATGGATATGGAGCGGCGCAATATTAAGGAGCTTGAAGAAGTATTTGTCTATGATGAGCGGGGAAGAGATCAGGAAGATCGCTTTTTACCTATTCCATGGTTTTCGGAATTATCCATTCTTTTTGAGACAGGTAAAGTAGGGGATTTGCGAGAACGTGTGGATGAGATTTTTGAGTTGCTTGCTGCACAGGAGGGTTTGTCTCCTGAAATGCTGCATCTCTACTATCATGCCATGCTGCATGTGGTCTATCCGCTGCTTCATCAGAAAAACGTGTCAATACGCAGTCTGTATCCGGGTGAACGGGAGCCGGAGGAGAGTATGGTGACAAGGTCGTTGCCGCAGTTGAAGCAGTGGACGGCTGATCTGATTGATCGTGTTATCCCGGTGTTGTACCCGGACGATCATAGCCCTATGACCATTGTGGATCAGTTGTGCGTTTATATTGAAACTCATATTGGTGAAGAACTTATGCGAGAGGAACTTGCAGCTTTTGCCGGATTCAATCCCGCTTATCTATCACGTCTGTTTCGGAAAGAGAGGGGGATGTCCCTATCTGAGTTTATTCTGCAGGGCAGAGTAGCCAAAGCGAAGACATTGTTGTCCCAGTCCACCGTCAAAGTGACGGATATCGCTGGCAAGGTGGGGTACTACAATTACTCGCATTTCACCAAAATGTTCAAAAAGTGCACGGGTATAACGCCACAGGAGTTTCGAAAACAGTCACGTACCGTATAGTTCAGGGCGCAGCATGCTGCGTCTTTTGTTTTTTTTGGTGCTAAAGTCATAATTTGATAAGTCAACAGGTCACCACAGCAGATAGAGGTCTTACTCGCCCCGCCGTATACTTGAACCACAGGAGCCGCAACGGAGCTTCATCCTGAGGAAGAATTCAAGAGGAGTGAGGGAGAACAAGTTATGAAGACACAACCCCAGGCGGGTAAGGGAGTACGGATATCGGAAATACCGGGAGAAACAGTCCGAAAGCGCAAGTCTGTGTGGCACAATCTTGGCAAATTCAAGGTGCTGTATCTCATGTTCTTGCCAGGTGTCCTGTTTCTGCTGGTGAACAACTATATGCCGATGTTCGGCGTTCTGATCGCATTCAAAAATGTAAACTATGCTGATGGTATTTGGGGTAGCCCATGGAGTGGATGGGACAATTTTAAATATTTGTTCTCAACCAGTGATGCATGGGAAATTACCCGAAATACACTCGCGTATAACACGGTGTTTATTGCACTAAATCTCTTAGTAGGTGTCGGGCTTGCTATTCTGCTCAATGAAGTGAAGAACAAGGCAATGTCCAAGTTATATCAATCACTTATGTTATTACCGTATTTCTTGTCCATGATTGTGGTCAGTTATCTGGTACTGGCTTTCCTGGGCAAGGATTCAGGCTTCATGAACTCAACGGTTCTGCAGATGTTCGGCGGTCAGCCGATCGACTGGTATTCAGAGCCGAAGTATTGGCCGTATATTTTGCCACTGGTGAACACATGGAAAAATATTGGATATTATGCCGTCATTTATCTGGCAGCTGTCGTGGGTATCGATGAAGAATATTATGAAGCAGCTGTGCTCGATGGCGCAACCAAATGGCATCAGATACGTTTCATTACCATTCCGTTTCTCATCCCATTAATCGTCATTATGACGTTATTGCAAATTGGCCGTATATTCTATGCAGACTTCAGTCTGTTCTACCAGGTTCCATTGGAATCGGGGGCGCTGTTCCCTGTAACGAATGTACTGGATACCTACGTATATCGTACGTTCCTTATCGGTGGAGATATCGGGATGTCATCAGCAGCCGGTCTATACCAAGCAATCGTTGGATTTGTGCTGGTTCTTGTATCCAATACCATCGTAAGGCGAATAGATAAAGATAATGCATTATTTTGAGAGGAGGCAAGTCAGCTGTGAAATCACGTGATCCACTAGCCGTATCGAAGCGTTCCGCATCCGTTATTCATGCGATGTTTCTATTCTATGCCATTGCCTGTATCGTGCCGATCCTGCTTGTCTTCGCCATCTCATTTTCGGACGAGACAACAGTAATTGCCAATGGATATAAGCTTATTCCAGAGAAATTCAGCCTGACGGCTTATGAGTTTCTGTTCAGAGATATGGATCAGATCATTCACTCGTATGGTATATCCTTTATCGTTACCGTTGTAGGTACCATTACAAGTGTTGCGCTGACCGCATTGTATGCGTATCCGCTCTCACGGAGAGATCTGCCTTACCGGGGCTGGTTCGCCTTTTTCATCTTCTTCACAATGTTGTTCAATGGGGGTCTGGTACCTTGGTACCTGGTCTATGTCAACGTATTGGATCTGAAAAACTCCCTACTGGCACTCATTATGCCGCTACTGCTATCCCCATTCTTTGTACTGGTCATGCGTACATTCTTCGCGAACTCCATTCCGGTGTCTATTCTGGAATCGGCTCGGATTGATGGTGCGGGAGAATTGAGAACGTTTGCACGTATCGTGCTTCCGCTCTCTCTTCCCGTAATGGCAACTGTCGCGTTGTTCAGTACATTGAATTACTGGAATGACTGGTACCTTAGCATGATTTTTATATCAGATAACCGGACGATCAGCCTTCAGTACCTTATGTACCGGACGCTGCTCGATATTCAATATTTAACAACCAACTCCAACGTCTCTTCACAGATTTCGTCGCAGGGTGGATTGCTGAATCTGCCTAACAAAACTCTGCAAATGGCGATGGCTGTGGTCGGTATTGGTCCAATTGTACTGGCATATCCGTTCTTCCAGCGTTATTTCATCAAAGGTCTTACGGTTGGCGCTGTGAAGGGATAACTCTGAACCGGTTAGCGGAGTGGGCAAGGTAAATGAAGATGGACTGAAAGGGCATATACAGAAGTAGTTATCGGTTTATTTGTGAATTGGGGAATTCGGTTGTATGGTTCAACACATGACAGGAGGGGTTCAATTGGTTAGATCATTAAAGGTATGGTCACGCATGATGGCAACGGTTATGGCGCTGAGCCTGGTGCTGGCTGCTTGCTCATCAGACAAGGGTGGAACAACAACACCTGGCGCAGAAGGCGGAGGAGCAAGTGAAGGTGGGGGCAAACCCTATGAAGTGACACTGTTCTACCCAGGGACACCACAGAAGGATGTCGCTCTGGTGGAAGCCGAGATTAACAAAAAGATGGAACCAAAGATCGGGGCCACGCTTAAGATCAATGCGATTGACTGGGGACAGTGGGATAACAAGCTGAATCTCATGATTTCTTCAGGTGAAAAATCAGACATTATCTTCACAGCAGCTTGGCAGAACTACACGGTGAATGTAGCTAAAGGCGCATTCTTGCCCTTGAATGATCTGCTTGATGCACATGGTCAGGATATTAAGAAAAACCTGGACCCTGCCTTTCTGGAAGGTTCCCAGGTGGACGGCGTGAATTACGGCGTTCCTACGAATAAGGAACTCGCTGCCACACGTGGTGTGTTGGTACGTAAAGATCTGGCTGACAAGTATAAGCTGGACCTGACAGCTGTAAAAACTTGGGCTGATCTGGAGCCTCTGCTCAAAACAATCAAGGAAAACGAGCCAGCCATCACACCATTCTATATGTCCAATACCAACGGTAACGGGCTGTTAGAGAATCTGGATTGGGATTATCTCGGTGATGCTTCCGTACCTGGAGTCATCTCCAAAACAGCAGGCGGAACAACGGTGCTGAATGAAGTGGAGACCCCGGAATTCAAAGAAGCGGCTGAACTCGCTCGCAAGTGGTATCAAGCGGGATATATCAACAGTGATGCTGCTACTTCTAATGTGTTCCCGAAAGACCAGGCGAAGGCTGGAAAAGCGTTTCTCTGGACAGATGGCATGAAGCCAGGCAAGGATAAAGAAGAAGAAGGGTATGTGGGTTTCCCACTCACTCAGATTGAGATGACACAGCCAACAATCACGACGGGTGATGCATCTGGAGCGATGCTTGCAATCTCCCGTTCTTCAGAGCAACCGGAGAAAGCGATGCAGGTCATTAACCTGCTGCATTCCGACAAGGAAATTAACAATTTGCTAAACTTCGGAATTGAAGGTACACATTATGTGAAAAAAGACGGACAGGATAATATCATTGCTCTCCCTGATGGCGTAGATGCCAACAGTCGTACCTACAATCCAGGTGCACAATGGCAACTGGGTAACCAATTCCTGAACTTCCTCTGGGATAATGAAGATCCACAGAAATGGGAGAAGTTCAAAGAGTTTAACGCCAAAGGTGTGAAGTCGCCAGCACTGGGCTTTACATTCAACAGCCAATCTGTCAAAAATGAAATTGCTGCGGTCAACAACGTGAACAAACAGTTCAAGCCGGGTATGACATCGGGCGCAGTTGATCCAAATGAGATGATTCCGAAATATCTGGAGAAATTGAAAGCAGCGGGAATTGATAAAATTATTGCAGCCAAACAGGAACAACTCGATGCATTCTTGTCTAAGCAATAAATGATCGTCAGCCATGACAGAGAGACCTGTGTTATTACAATCTCTTGTCAGCGGTGAAAATGGAGGACGTTTTCGGTGAACAACCGAAGACGTTCTTTTTATTGTTGTTTTTTTGATTTGGATTGTTAATCATAAATAGGAAAAATATGATATAATAAGGTGGTTGATTAGGGGGTGTTCGTGTGTCGAGAACCAGACTTGTGTTCTCAGGGGCTTTATTGCTATTTGCTATCATCTTTACATTTAACCATCATCTTGGTTTTTCTGTTGGAGATACCATGCTGTCAGCAATAGGTATATCACCGTATACTACATCTTACTTGAGTGGAGTTCATATCACACTTTTCCTCGGATTGGGGATATTCGCGTGTGGATTCTACCTTACTCGCAAAGAGATTGGGAAATCATTCCCCGGTCTTGCAAAAGGGTTATGGATCGTAGTTATCGCTATCGTTCTCAGTTATTCGTACATGACGGATAAATTCATGTATGTAGCCAAGTGGGGAGCTTCAGGCATTAATGCGGTATCCTATGTACAGAATGCAAGCTCTTGTACCTTTAATGTGCTGAAAACGGGTGAGACCCGAGCAACCTGTGACCTGACACTCAAAAATTACGGCAGAGATTCCGTATCCGCCGTGTTATTGCCTGATCTCGCACGCAGTTATAAGTTTAAGGACGATCCACTATTGGAAGCCTTGCAGTCTGTCCAATTAAGGCCCGTACATGTTGAGATTGAACGCCATGGAACGTTTACAGGTAAGTTGGAGTTTTACGGGAAAGCGGAATCCCCTCTGTTCGTCAATGGGAAACTTATGGATATTGTGCTGGATGTAGGCGTGGATGGAGCGAATACGGTATTTGATTATGATATTCCATAGTTGATATTTTTATAGAAAAAAAGAATAATTACATAAACAGAAGTGGAATAAGGTTTGAGTTGAATAGAACGATTAAAGATATATACTGAAATTAGATAGAGAGCTGGCTAATCGCTGGCTCTTTTTGTGCGTGGAAGTTGCATTTAGTGCAGAAATATTGGTTTTATCTCCTTTCACCTTGAATTGGTAACGCTTACGCTAGATAATGAATCGGTTTGTCTCAAAAAAATAGTTTGTCTTTAGCGCTTACATCATTACAATTAATGTCACGACAAATTAAGACAAGGTGAGATGAAAAAATGTCATATCGGACAAACCTGTTTTCCAAAATGGTCATTCTTATTCTGATTATGCTGATTCCTGTAGTGCTTTTGTACTGGTACTCCAATCACAAAACAACAGCTGTTCTCAGAGATGAGTTGAATCGATCGAATAGTAACCAGCTTGAATTTTTCCAAAATCAAGTGAACACACACATCGAACTGTTATCCTCATGGCCTAATCTGCTCATACATGATCCTGATATTGGCAGCTTCCGGCGAATCTATGCGGACAGTAACTACTTTGATCTGGATGCGATCAACCTGGTCAAACGTATTCAGAATAAGCTGAGTATTCAGGAAAGCTCATCCAATTGGGCCACGAAATTATATCTGTATTCTCCTTCGCTGGGCAGGGTGGTTTCCGAAAGGGACGCACGTTCTTACGATAAAGAAGCGCTAAGGGAAAATATCATTTCCGGCTGGGATGTACGCAAAATTCAGGATGGGGAAGATGATCGGTTCATGTTTAGCTGGATTACGGTATCTCCATACGGTATTAAAGACCCGGCTAATAATGCGGAAACGATTATTAAACTGGAGTTTGATAGTGATAACATTCGGGATATGCTGGACAAATTCAAGGACGATGGCAGGCATGACCCCTTCTATTTCCGTGAAGAATCGGGGGTTATCTATAACCGGACTTCAGATCGTTCATTAACGAATCAGTTGATAGAAGAACTGTCCATCCATAAACTTCAGGACGTTGATAATCGTACAGTGGTGATCGGGAACGAGCCTTACATGGTCAACACGGTGAAATCCAGCACAACAGGCTGGTATTTGGTGGACTATATGCCGCTATCAGATATTCTGAAGCCCATTCATCAATCCAATATGCTGTTCTATTCTTCCATGATTTGTTTGTTGTTAATGAGTTTTGGTGTGGCGTATTTGTTCTATGTTCAGGTGCAGGTACCAGTGAAACAACTCATTCGCGGGTTCCAGCGGTTGAAGCAGGAGGATTATTCCGTGAGGATTAAGCCAAAGGGCCGCAATGAATTCAGTTTCCTGTCCGAACGTTTCAACTTGATGGTGGAGCAGATCCAGCAGTTATTTGAACACGTTTACCTGGAACAGATTCATGTACGTGAAGCTCGGTTGAAGCAGCTGCAATCGCAGATTAACCCGCACTTTTTCTATAATTGTTTCTCCTTCATTACAAGTATGGCGAAACTCAAGCGTATGGACGCTGTTGTAGCGATGTCACATAATCTATCGCGATATTATCGGTATACGACAAGACAGGAGCGGGACGTGGTACCGTTGACAGAAGAAATTGAATTTGTCAGCTGTTATCTGGAGATCCAACGGATGCGTATGGACCGCATTCATTACAAGATTGATCTGTCTGATGAGATGTTAAGACAGGAGGTACCGCCACTCATCGTGCAACCACTAGTGGAGAATGCGGTGATTCACGGTATCGAAGCGGACGCGGAGGCAGGAGAAATAAGAGTATCCGGGGAAAAACAGGGCAGTGTCATGGTTCTTGTGGTTGAAGATGATGGGCAAGGCATGACGCAGGAGGCACGTGAGGCGCTTCTGAATAAGCTCAGGGGAACGATGGATCAGGAGATGGGCTGTGGCCTGTGGAATGTGAATCAGAGACTCCAGCTTCGATATGGGGAGCAGGCAGGACTGGATGTAACGGAATCGGAACTTGGTGGATTACGCGTTACGCTGTCATGGCCTGCCGAACAGGAGTTTATTCTGGAGAATGAAGGATAAGCACTTGGGATGTGTAGCGCAAGATGAACGATGGAATCCATTTGCAGAATGAACGAAATAGGGAGTGAATCACTTGATTGATATATTACTGGTAGATGATGAGACATACGTAACAGAAAGTCTGGAACTTACGATCCCCTGGGGAGAGCTTGGAGTAACGACCGTGCTGCGTGCCGCATCTGGTAAGGAAGCGTTGGAGATTATGGAGGAAAATGCAGTAGACATCGTAGTTACCGATATTCGCATGCCTGGCATGTCAGGACTGGATCTCATTGCAGAGGTAAGCAAGCGCTGGTCTCATATCCGCTGTATTTTACTAACGGGTCACAGTGATTTTGATTATGCTAAAAAAGCCATTCAATTGCAGGCAACGGATTATATCCTGAAGCCCGTAAACGATGATGAGTTTATGGGATCGGTGTCAGCAGCTATCACGTCTCTTCGCGATGAGTGGGATGAATTCGATAAATATCACCGGCTTTTATACAGTCGGAAGTCTGACTATAAGATTTTACGGGAAAATCTTATGCATGATCTGTTGCTGGGGCGTGAGATCACGGCGCGGGCACTTCGGGAACAACTGCAACAATATGAGATTCATATCGATCCGGAACAATCGGCTGTAATGATGCTGATTCGCCTTGCAGGACGCTTCTCATCGATGGACCAGCAGTCTCTGGATCTGATGGATTTTGCGGTAGGTAATATTGCAGAGGAAGTACTTGGAGAGCAATTTAACGTGTGGTTTGGTCGGGGACCCCATGAGTGTCTGGTTATGTTCTTGCAGAATCAAGATCAGATCGAAGCTCCGCAGATGGACTTGGAGACGTTGAGAATCTCAGCTGAAACTTTCCGTGAGCATGTCATTCGATATTTACAGGGAGATCTGTCCATGGTAGTTACACCGTCATTTCCCTTTAATGAGTTAACAGCAGCTTATCGGAAAAGTCTGGGTTCGCTTGTCCTTTCAGGACCGGAAGAACACAAGATTATATATATGGACATGGATCAGGCACTCAGCAAAAGACCGGAGAATGATGCAACGCAGGCGATCGAAGAGCTGTACAAACCGCCTGTACTTCCGCAATTGCTTGAGACCAAGCAATGGGAAGCGGCAGCCCGTAAGCTGAACACGGTCTTTGACGCGGCAGAACAGGTACGATTGTCCAGAGAACATGTGTATGAGATGTATCTTTCGGTAACTAATGCATTTATGTATATCGCCCATAAACAGGGGCATCTGGTCCATGAGATTGATCATGCGGGATTCGATCTGCTCCTTGCTCATCAGTTGATTCAATCCCCCGAGAAGCTGCGGCGTTGGGCAACCGAGATGCTGGCGAAGCTTCAGGAAGAGTTGTCCGATCAGGAAGGTGTGCAGAGCCGCAGGCATGTAATCAAGCAGGTTCAGGAGCTGGTGACAAGAGATACAGGACAGGATCTGTCGGTGAAGATGATTGCGGACAAGGTATATTTACACCCTGTATATCTATCGAAAATTTACAAGGCAGAGACTGGGGAAGGTCTTGGGGACTACATGATTCGTATGCGCATGGAACGTGCTCTATATCTGCTTAAGAATAGCAACAAAAAAATATACGAGATTACGAGTGAACTTGGCTATCAAAATCCGCAATATTTCAGCAAAATGTTCAAAAAACATTATGGTATGACACCAAATGAATTTCGGGATCAGGCATAATTACAACAACATTCCAGAATATAGGTTGGCAAAGGTGCAGAAATCTTGATTTCGTATCATAGGCTCAAAGGCCTGGTCAGCCTATAATGAAAGGGTAACCAAAACGATTTAAGGGGGAACAACATGAGAGCGCAATCAACGAAAAAGAGATTCTTGACGCTTCTCGCTACAACGCTGAGTCTAACTGTCGTTCTTGCAGGATGTTCAGGAGGCAGTGGGGGCGGAGATAGTGCAACACCAAGTACATCTGGAACCCAAAACGAATACAAAGAAAAGTATGATCCGGCAGTTACCATTACTACAGCATGGGGAATCGATCCTGAGCTGAAATTTAAAAATGGCGAATCCATGGAAAATAACGTGGCAACCAAGTGGGCCAAGGACAAATTCGGAATTGAAATCAAATCCTTGTGGTCCGTGACAGATACGAACAGTGCATTTGCGACCAAGCTCCGTCTCGCTATGTCCTCCGGCCAAGAAATGCCGGATATTGTGACAATAGGGCAGCCGGATAATTTAGTTGCTCAAGATTTAATTGACTCCGGTATGTATCAGGAAGTGGGACCACTGTTCGACAAATACGCTTCCGACACATGGAAAAAAGCAATGGAGCAGGACCCTAATGTATGGAACCCGTACAGTCGTGATGGCAAAAGAATGGGTGTCCCTGTTCTGGACTATGCCTACAACAATGACTACCTTCTCTGGATTCGTCAGGACTGGTTGGACAAGCTGAACATGAAGGCACCAAAAACCATCGACGAACTGGAAGCAGTGATGGAAGCATTCAAAAACAATAACCCGGACGGCTTGGCTCCTGAAAAAGTCACTCCGCTCAGCGTTGGTTTCAAAACATCCATGAATACATGGATGGGAGATGTATCCTGGATCTTTGGTGCATATGGCACCTTACCTCAACAATGGAATCTGGCTGCGGATGGCAAGCTGGAGTATGGTTCTATCAATCCAGGTATGAAGCCAGGTTTGACCAAATTGAGCGAATGGCTCACAAAAGGTTATATCCCGCAGGAAGCAGCGTTGTGGGATGAAAACAAAACGGCAGAGCCAGCAGTTGCAGGCACAGCCGGCATTATCCCGGGTCCATACTGGATGAGTGGATGGCCGCTGAAGGATACGGTAAAAAATGTCCCAGGTGCGGTTTGGAAACCGATTGAAATTCCAACTGGCCCTGAAGGCAAAGCGATGCGTCATGGTACACATTTTGTTAATGGTGTAACATTGATCAAGAAAGATATGAAAAATCCGGAAGCATTCTTTACTTACCAAAACTATCTGTATGATAATTACGCAGATCCGCAACCAGGAAGTGAATATGATAACGGTCTATTTGCAGGCTATGACTATCAATTGGATGGAAATGGTAAACAAATGCCGATTGAAGAAATTGATGGCGGGTATGTAAACGTTGTACGTTATTTGCTCGTGCGTGATGGCGCTCGTATTCCGGACGCTCAGATGAAAGCTCTGATGAATCTAGTAGATGGCAAAGAGCCTGAAACCAAGCTCGAAAAAGATGTTGCCGTGAACTATGGTAAGGAAACCCCTGCTGCTGCGAAAGTATTGCTGAGCCAAGAAGAAATTTCCTTCAAAAACATGTTCACAGGTCCAACAACGCAGACGATGAAATCGAAGCTGGACTATCTGAACAAAATCGAGAATCAAGCATTTAACGAAATTATCTACGGCAAAAATCCAGCGGATGCGTTTGATACTTTTGTACAAACGTGGAAATCCGGTGGCGGTGACCAGATCACTCAAGAGGTCAACGAATGGTATGACGGTGTGAAAAAATAGTTTTTAACTGCGCACAGACGGTACTCGTCTGTGCGCTTTTTTTTGTTTATTCAAGCTGAGGCAAAGTGGTTGAATTTGTGCCATTTATATTGCTTTTATGTGCTGTTTGGACCCCGTAAAAGGTTGATATAATCGCATTATAAGCCACTCAGGGAGTACTTGAGTAGGAAGAAATACAGGGGGAGCAATCATGAGAACTTTGAAACGCACGTGGCCATTCCACGTTATGCTGTTGCCAGCCATTATCTTTCTGATCATCTTCAGTTATGTGCCTATGGGCGGGATCGTTATGGCATTCCAGAACTACAAGCCATGGCTTGGGATTAGCGGTTCTGAATGGGTTGGACTGGACAACTTTAGATATTTGTTTGAACGTGAAGACAGCTTACAGGTCATCTGGAACACATTGATTATTGCTGTACTTAAACTGATTTTCAATTTATTTGTTCCATTTGTTTTTGCCATTCTTTTGAATGAGGTTCGCAAGATGGCTATACAGCGAACGATTCAAACACTCGTATATTTACCTCACTTCTTGTCCTGGGTCATTCTGGGCGGGATTTTGATAGATCTGTTGTCAACAGGCGGCTTGGTTAACCGGGTTCTGGGAACCTTTGGACTCGGGCCATATTTCTTCCTGGGAGACAACAGTTGGTTCCGATCTACGGTCATTCTGACAGATGTGTGGAAAGAATTTGGCTATAACATGATTGTCTTTCTGGCTGCCCTTGCCGGAATTAATCCAGCGTTGTACGAAGCAGCGGAAATTGACGGAGCAGGACGCTGGAAACAGACACTGCACATTACAATCCCTTCGCTTGTGCCGATGCTGATGGTTGTAGGAACACTGGCGCTTGGTAACGTACTGAATGCCGGATTTGACCAGATATTCAACTTGTATAACCCGCTCGTATATCAAACGGGTGACATCATTGATACATTCGTATATCGTTCCGCAATGCAGAATGGTGAGATGGGCTTTGCAACCGCGATCGGATTATTTAAATCGGTCATTAGTATGATCTTGATTCTTGTATCGTACAGCTTAGCCAAAAAATACGCTGGATATCGCATATTCTAAACGAATGAACAGAGAAAGAAGGGACCACGATGTATCATAAATCATTGCCTTATCGCGTGTTTAATATAGTCAATACCTGCTTTCTGATTTTGATCGCCATTATGTGTATCATACCGATGGTTCATGTACTGGCTGTATCCTTTAGTACAAAGGCAGCTGCCGACGCCAATCTGGTCAATCTCTGGCCCGTAGGATTTTCACTTGAGGCTTACAAAAAAACGATGAACAATCCAATTTTCTTGAACTCACTCTGGATTTCACTTCTACGTACAGTGATTGGTACAGCTATTACCTTGCTGATTACGTTCCTGGCGGCGTATCCGTTGTCCAAAGAGAATAGTGAATTCAAAGGCAGAACGATCTACTCCTGGATTTTTGTATTCAGTATGATTTTCAACGGGGGACTGGTGCCATTCTATATGGTTATCCAGAAGATCGGGTTGATGGATTCCTTCTGGGTACTGGTACTCCCAGGAGCAGTTAACACATTCCTTGTCATTCTGATGCTGAACTTCTTCCGCGGTATTCCAAAAGAGCTGGAAGAAGCGGCGCTGATGGATGGAGCTAATCATTTCAGAACATTGTTCAGTATCTTCCT
This sequence comes from Paenibacillus sp. 10L310, assembly GCF_056395745.1. Lineage (NCBI taxonomy): Bacteria > Bacillati > Bacillota > Bacilli > Caryophanales > Paenibacillaceae > Paenibacillus > Paenibacillus sp. 10L310. Next base: position 878,429 of record NZ_JBFTKC010000001.1, read on the forward strand.
TCCCATTTCGATGCCGTCCATTGCAACAATTGCATTGTTCAGTATGGTGTTCCACTGGAATTCCTGGTTTGATGGATTGCTCTACATGAATAACGCCAAGGATTACCCACTTGCTACATTTATGCAAACGGTCATTATTGGACGTGATATGAGTAGCATGAGCATGAATCCAAAAGAAATGGAAGCTCTCTCTCAAACTACGGTAAGGGCAGCTCAGATCTTCATCGGAAGTGCACCAATCTTGATTGTGTATCCTTTCCTGCAACGTTTCTTTGTTAAAGGTATGACGTTGGGCTCAGTTAAAGGCTGAGCCTGTACCCCAAATTAATGGAGGTTGATACAGTGAGCAACTTGACGGAAAAGACATTCATTCTGGGAATGGATGTGTCCTTTATGGATGAAATCGAACAGCATGGCGGGAGTTATAGTGATGTGGATGGCAAGGAACAAGACTTGCTGTCCATCCTGAAGATTAATGACGCTAACGCGATACGACTTCGAATCTGGAATGATCCTGTTGGTGGATTCTGCAATCTGGAGCGGACGGTGGAGGTAGCCAAACGGATCAAGGAACAGGGATTGAAATTTTTGCTTGATTTCCATTATTCTGATCGCTGGGCTGATCCAGCCAATCAATGGAAGCCGAAAGCATGGGAGAATCTGTCCTATGAAGAGCTTCAACGTGCGGTATGCATGTATACGGCTGACGTTCTGAGAACGTTGAAGGAACACGATGCGCTTCCGGACATGGTGCAGGTGGGCAACGAGATTACACCAGGCATGTTATGGAATGAGGGACGTGTCGGTGGAGAAGAGCATGATACGGATGAACAGTGGGAGCGTTTTGCAGGCCTTGTGAAGTATGGAATTGCTGCGGTCAAATCCGTTGACGCCGATATTCAGATTATGATACATATTGATCGTGGTGGAGATAACGCCGAGAGCCGCAAGTTTTACGATCGCTTTGAAGCACTGGGTGTGGAGTTTGATATCATTGGTCTCTCGTATTACCCTTGGTGGCATGGAACACTCGATGCGTTACGTGACAATCTTCATGATCTGGCTGAGCGTTATGGCAAACCTATCAATGTAGTTGAAACCGCTTATCCCTGGACGCTGGAGCAGCCGGAAGGCATTGAATGGATTTTGAATCAGGAAGATATGTTGTTACCAGGATACCCTGCAAGTGTAGAGGGACAGACCAAATATCTGAAGGATCTATTGCAGATTATTCGCGAAGTTCCTGGTGGTTTGGGGCACGGATTCTATTATTGGGAACCTGCCTGGATACCAAGTAAAGAAGAATGGTCCGTCGGACATCCGAATAACTGGGGCAACCTCACCATGTTTGATTTTAAAGGTCGCAAGTTGGAATCGTTTACAGCACTTGCTACTGTTGAAGAATCAGATGTCGTGACATACGTGTAATCTAGCGTAAAACGTATCGTTCTGTGAAGTCGTAGTTATCGTTATCGTATATAAACTAAAAAAAACAGTAATTAAAGCAAGGGAGTTGTCCTTATGACATACAAATTTCCACCTGTAAGTTCCAAAGCCCCGCACATGTTGCATGGCGCAGACTATAACCCGGAGCAATGGCTCCGCTATCCTGAAGTTCTGGAAGAAGATATTCGCTTGATGAAGCTTGCCAAGTGTAACGTGATGTCCATTGGTATCTTCTCGTGGGTGTCCCTTGAGCCGGAAGAGGGTGTATACACGTTTGAATGGCTGGATCAGGTTTTGGATCGTTTTGCAGCAAACGGTATCTATGCATTCCTCGCTACACCAAGTGGTGCCAGACCTGCCTGGATGTCCGCGAAGTACCCGGAAGTGCTCCGTGTATCCGAGAAGCGTGTCCGCAATCTGCATGGTTTCCGTCACAACCATTGTTATACTTCCCCGGTATACCGTGAGAAGGTTACTGCGATCAACACAAAACTGGCAGAACGTTATTCGGATCATCCGGCTGTAATCGGCTGGCATATCTCGAACGAGTTCGGCGGAGACTGTCATTGTGATTATTGTCAGGAAGCATTCCGTGGTTGGGTTCAGAAGAAGTATAAAACACTCGATGAACTGAATCATTCGTGGTGGACCACATTCTGGAGCCATACGGTTACAGACTGGAGTCAAGTGGAATCTCCGGCGCCACACGGTGAGACACAGGTACACGCAATGAATCTGGACTGGCGCCGTTTCGTTACGGATCAGACAGCTGATTTTATCGTGCATGAAACGAAACCATTAAAAGCTCAGAATCCTGATCTGCCAGTCACAACCAACCTGATGGAATTCTATGGCGGTCTGAACTATTGGAAGTTCGCTGATATTCTGGATTTCCTCTCTTGGGACAGTTATCCGACTTGGCATGATGCAGATGACGACGCGAAACAGGCATCACGTATCGCGATGATGCATGATATCGTTCGTTCCATCAAAGGCGGTCAGCCGTTCTTGCTGATGGAGAGTACTCCAAGTTCGACGAATTGGCAAGATGTCAGCAAACTGAAAAAACCTGGCATGCATCTGCTCTCTTCTCTCCAGGCTGTGGCACACGGCTCCGATAGTGTTCAGTACTTCCAGTGGAGAAAAAGCCGTGGGTCCAGTGAGAAACTTCATGGTGCGGTGGTAGACCACGTAGGAACGGAACACACTCGAGTGTTCCAAGATGTCACCGACGTAGGAACGGTTCTTGAAGGCATGGAAGCTATTGTAGGAACAGCGGTTCCGGCAGAAGTTGCAATCATATTTGATTGGGAAAACCGCTGGGCCGTTAATGATTCCCAGGGTCCGCGTAATATCGGTGTGAAGTATGAGCAGACGGTGGAAGAGCATTACGAAGCGTTTTGGAAAAAGGGAGTCGCTGTAGACGTTATTGATATGGATGCAGATCTGTCCAAGTATAAGTTGCTGATTGCTCCAATGCTCTATCTGGTACGTGAAGGTGTCGGGGAACGTATTGAGAAGTTTGTAGAACAAGGTGGTACGTTTGTAGCAACTTACTGGTCTGGTATTGTTAACGAAAACGATCTGTGTTTCCTGGGTGGATTCCCAGGCCCGCTGCGTAAGACACTTGGCATCTGGTCCGAGGAAATTGACGGACTGCATGATCGTGATCTGAACGGAATTATCCCTGAGAAGGGCAATGAGCTTCAGCTCAATACAGCGTATGATGCAATTGAACTGTGTGATCTGATTCATCTCGAAGGCGCGAAGTCCCTGGCTACGTACCGTTCTGACTTCTATGCCGGACGTCCGGCATTGACGGTTAACCAGTTGGGTTCAGGAAAAGCATATTACGTAGCGACACGTCTGAAAGCACCATTCTATGATGATTTCTATGCGAAGCTTATCGCTGACCTGAACATTGAGCGTGGACTTGAAACCGAGCTGCCTGCTGGAACAACGGCACATACGCGTACAGATGGTACAGCAGATTATGTGTTTGTACAGAACTACACGCCAGATGAGAAGCTGGTTAAACTAGATGGACAGTCCTATACCGATCTGCTCAGTGGTGATGCTGTGGAAGCAAGTCTCAGCTTGAAGCCATATGACATTTGTGTTCTGCGCAGACCGGCTGCTCGAAAATAATATAGGTTCATCCTTACTTTATAAACGGAGTTAGGATAGACAAAGAGTGCCCTGAACGCCTGCATTGGTGTTCAGGGCATCTTTTTTAATTTATGCATTTGGCTGTTGAACCACTTTTTCTGGACAAGATAAAGGATAAACGTGTCCGCGTAGCGAAGACAAACACGTAACATGTAACTCAAGACTTTCAGTCTGGGAGGAATGGAAATGAATCAAAGAAATCTGGATGGTAACAGCATTATTATTCGACTGGAAATGACAACTAAGGATATCAAGTTTGGCGAAGTGGCTTCGGTCATCTCGGAAGCTGGGGGAGACATCATTGCCATCGACGTGATTTCCACCAATCAGGATGTAAGCGTGCGCGACTTGACGGTCGCAGTTACAGATGCACAAGATAACAGTAAAATTATAGAAGGGGTGCGCCAGCTTAAAGGTGTATCCATTATTAATGTATCGGATCGGACGTTCCTGCTTCATCTGGGCGGTAAGATCGAAGTAACACCAAAGACCCCGATTCAAAACCGGGAAGATCTGTCACGTGTGTACACTCCGGATGTGGCTCGTGTGTGTTCAGCCATTTCAGAAGAACCCGGCAAAGCCTTCTCATTGACAATTAAACGGAATACAGTAGCCGTCGTATCTGATGGCAGTGCGGTACTTGGACTGGGCAACATTGGTCCTCGTGCAGCGATGCCTGTCATGGAAGGTAAAGCGATGTTATTCAAACAGTTTGCTGGTGTGGATGCTTTCCCAATCTGCCTGGACACACAGGATACCGAGGAAATCATACGTACTGTGAAAGCGATATCACCTGGTTTTGGCGGCATTAATCTGGAGGATATCTCGTCACCGCGTTGTTTCGAAATTGAACGTCGTCTGAATGAGGAATTGGACATTCCTGTATTTCATGATGACCAGCATGGCACAGCGGTTGTGTTATATGCTGGTCTGATCAATGCGCTCAAACTGGTGGGCAAGTCCATTGAAGATGTGAAGATTGTGGTCTGTGGCATCGGTGCAGCAGGTGTAGCATGCAGCAATATATTATTGTCCGCGGGAGCCAGCCGGCTTATAGGTGTCGATCGTGAGGGTGCAATTGTACGGACACAAACCTATGAGAATGAAGTCTGGAGTGATTATGCAGCTCGTACTAATCCCGAACTGGAGACTGGTTCGCTGCGTGATGTCATTCGTGGAGCCGATGTGTTCATTGGCCTATCCCGCGGGAATCTGTTAACTCGCGAAGATGTACAGACCATGGCAGAAGATCCAATCGTGTTTGCAATGGCAAACCCGGTGCCTGAGATTATGCCTGCCTTGGTGGAAGACATTGTGGCTGTAATGGCAACAGGACGATCCGATTATCCGAATCAGATTAACAATGTGTTATGTTTCCCGGGCATCTTCAGGGCAGTTTTGGATTGCCGAGCCACCGAAATTAATGAAGAAATGAAGCTGGCAGCCGCTCAAGCGATTGCTTCGGCCATTACGGACGAAGAGCGTACACGTTATTACATTATTCCGAGTGTGTTCAATGATAAAGTAGTCAAATCGATGCGCAGTCGCGTAATTGAAGCAGCTGTTAAGACGGGTGTAGCTCGACGTATTCCTCGTGAACAGGCCCGTGAAGGCGGGGAATCGTAAGATGTCAGAGAACCCTCTTCAACCTGGTGGGAATCTGCAAGAATTAGGGCACATGCATAATATAGATGGAATAACGGCAGGAGAGGCTGTTCTGCGCGCCGCCCGATCCTTTGTTCAAGGGGACTCATCCAAGCATAGTGATGGTCATGACTGGCCTCACATTGAACGGGTAACCTCACTTGCGGTTGAACTCGCTCACCGTATGGGTGCAGATCCATTTGTCTGCGAACTGGCTGCATTATTACATGATGTACCGGATGAGAAGCTGAATGAGAGCTTGGAAGCCGGGATGGCCAAACTGAATGACTGGCTGGATACCCAGCCTCTTGACCCGGAAATACGTAATAAGGTTGTGGGTATTATTAGCACCATCTCATACGCGGGAGGACAGCGTGCTGCAGTCAGCTCGCTTGAAGCACAGGTTGTACAGGATGCGGATCGACTGGATGCATTGGGTGCGATTGGGATCGCGCGAACCTTTGCCTTTTCAGGCGCCAGAGGGCGCGAGATGTACGATCCTTCCCTTCCCCCACGGGAGCAGATGACCCGTGAGGAATATCGCAATGGGCGCAGCACAACGATAAATCACTTTTACGAGAAGTTGTTCAAGCTCAAGGATCTGATGAATACCTCCTATGGCAAGGAGCTGGCGGAACAGCGTCATGATTATATGGTGCAGTTTGTGGACCAGTTCAAAAGGGAATGGGAGGGCACGGACCGTTAGGCAGGCATAATAAGCATGAGCATTCCACAGAGGTATCATAAGTAACAGAGGCGAATCTTTGAAGTGGTGAAAATCCATTTTGAAGATTTGCTTCTTTTTGGGTTAATAATGTGTATTAACATACATAAAGGAATCAATTTCATAATACCTCTGACTTATGACATGGCAACGGAAGACCTTACATGGTACAATAAATCGTTCTCCTGAATGAATTCAGGCAAAAAAAGAAATATGGGGTAATAATGAACATGATTATCAAATGTAAAATTTCAGGTTCGGTAAAGAGGAGGGGTCATCACCATGTCGTTTGGTGCGCGTGTACTTAAGACGGGAATCGCGGTCACGCTTGCCTTGTACCTAAGCAGCCTGTTCTTGAACCCGCAATCTCCCGTGCCTGCCGCAATCGCGGCTATATTCGCCATGCAGCCTTCCATCTATCGTTCCTGGAAATACTTCCTGGATCAATTGCAAACGACCACGCTGGGAGCTATTGTCGCCCTGGTGGGGGGCATGGTGTTGTCCAATGAGCCAATCGCCGTTGGATTAATTATTGTACTTGTCATCATGATCTGTCTTAAATTGAATATGGGTGAGACGGTTGGCCTGACACTGGTCACGGTTGTATCCATTATGGAAGCCTCGGGTGACTGGCATTTTGCACTCAATCGTTTTCTGTTGACACTGGTTGGTATTGTATCGGCGTTTCTCATCAACATTACGGTATTTCCTCCGAAACCGAAGGTTCAGTTCGTGAAGCAGATCCATAGTGTATTCAGCGGTATGTCGTTGCTTCTGCGAACTTCGATCTCGGATGAGATCAAGGAAGTTGTATTCCGGGAGGAGAAAAGCAACCTGGGCGGTTCCATTAAGTCTTTGTCCGACAAGTATAACTTGTTCGAAGAGGAACAGAAAAAGATGAAACGTTCGAAATTCAGCGAAACTCGTCAGATGGTGGTCTACAAACAAATGCTGCTGAGTTTGCAAAAAGGGTACGAGGTGCTGGATTCGGTGGAACGCCACTATTTCCAGGCACCGCGGACAACGGCCATGGATCAGTTTTTTGACTCACATCTTGAACTGGTTATCAAATTCCATGAGCATGCACTGCTCAAGTTCGAGGATAAGCTGAAGCCTAATGGGGAAGAGGCCGCACAGTTTGTATTGGATAATGACCGTTTCATGGAGCAGGCGATCACCCAGTTTGATATCGACAAGGAAGGGATGTTACGATTGTCCATCGTGGCTGCTGCCATTTATGATTATGGATATCAACTGGAACGTTTGAATCGACTTGCCGAACATGTGCATAGCGCCAGTGAAGACAAAGAATCACAGGACAAAATTTTGAATTGGCTTAAGTGGCCTTAAGTACGAGTTCAAAAAGGCTGGTTTTCAGTACCGAGAAGATGGAATGAAGATAGAAATGGAGTAGCGGAGCGTAGGAAAAACTACGTGAGCAACGGACATTTCGGCTGAATTTCATATTCGATGCTGATGATGCCGTTAGGCATCCTTCGTAATCAAAAGCGGACTTTTTGAACAACCTCTCTAAGTGCGAATTGCGCACCTGCTTGGCGATCATATACAATGTAGTTACAACATAGCCCGGACAATCGTGTCCGGGTTGTTTTGTCATACATAGGGCTGAAGGGCATGAATGAATATTAACGAACTGAGGGATAGAGACATGATTATAGAGGAATTAGACGCTGAACTAATGGAATGGTTGAGTGGGACAAATCTGGAGCATAAACAGCATGAAGCCATGCAACTGCTAACTGTATCTGAGGATCAGTGGCCGCATCAGGCGATGATTAGTATGGGGGAAGTGATTGCGATAAATCCGCATCAGCTTAGACTGGCTCTATGGCAAGGTACACAGACCAGTATGAACATGAGCAAAACAGGCAAGGCTACCTTGATTGCGGTTCAAGGACATCGATTGTTGCATATCCGTATAGAAGTAGAACGGTTACCTGAGATTAGGGGGGCTGTTCATCCGAGAGATCGTTTTGAAGCACAAGTCCTTCAGGTACGTGTGGATCACGCGCCATATGCGGAGATCACTTCAGGAATAACCTTTCAATTAGCAGATGAACTTGGAGCAATTACACGTTGGAAAGAGACGATTGAAGAATTACGAAAATAGCCAGGAGTAGCTAAGTCAGTTGAGGACCCGGTGGTTGGGTAATAATGAAGAAGAAAACAACAAAAAACGCCTCCGCTTGCATCGGGACGTTGTCACTGGTACAATAAAAAATGGTTTTCAGAAAATTAGAACTAATTAACATATAATTAAAATGTTTACTTTCTAATAATTATACCATTGCCTTTTCGGGCTTGTCAAATGGGATTTTGAGGACACAATCCGGGGAAAGAGGGGCTATTAACATATGAGTACAGATCAGCAATGGAATGTGGAACAACAACGGGTCAACACCGTGACCGATCAGATTGAACGCAAGATCTCAACGCTGGAAGATGAAGTTGGTTCCTTCCGTGACGAAGTGGTTGGCATGAGAAAAGACTTCTGGGACGAAGTCACGATGAACTTTAGCGAAGCGGATGATGTCGGGGAGACTTCAACCAGCATGCGGCAGCAGTCACAGGTATTGTCCGATCGGGAGCGCAGCCATCTCAATACAGCAGCTGCGTTGGATAAAATGAAACGACTGCATCATTCACCGTATTTTGGACGCATTGATTTTAAAGAAGATGGATATCCAAATGCAGAACGCATTTATCTCGGCATTGCATCGTTGCTGGATGAGAAGGAAGAATCTTTTCTGGTCTACGACTGGCGTGCGCCAATCTCCAACCTGTATTATGACGGAGCACCGGGTCCAATCACGTATCATACACCCAGTGGGGAGATCAGCGGTGATATAGAGATGAAGCGACAGTTTGTCATTCGGGATGGTCGTATCCGGTTTATGTTTGACACAGGGGTCACGATTGGTGATGAGTTGTTGCAGGCCGTGCTCAGTCGAACTTCGGATGCACAGATGAAGAGTATTGTAGCGACCATTCAGAAGGAGCAAAACCGGATTATCCGTAATGACCGGACACGTATGCTCATTGTGCAAGGCGCAGCCGGCAGTGGCAAAACATCAGCGGCGCTCCAGCGTGTGGCATATCTTCTCTATAAATACCGCGAGCATCTGCAAGCAGATCAGATGGTTCTTTTTTCACCAAATCCAATGTTCAACAGTTATGTCTCCACGGTACTGCCTGAGCTTGGGGAGGAAAACATGTTGCAAACGACCTTCCAGGAGTATCTGGAGCGCCGTTTGGGTCGTGAATATCAACTGGAAGATCCGTTTATTCAGCTTGAATATGTACTTACGGGGACGGAAGATCCCGATTACGATGTTCGCATGTCCAGCATTCGCTTCAAGTCGTCCGAAACGTTCCTCAAGGTGATTACACGTTATAAGGAAAGTATGTTGTCAGGTGGTATGAAATTCAAGCCGGTTCGCTTCCAGGGCCGAGCGATTGTCACGTCAGAGGCTATGGCTGAGAAATTCTACAGTTTTGAGTCATCCGTTAAGCTGGTGAGTCGACTGGAGCTGTTACGGGACTGGATGCTGAAAGAACTGTCTGCCTTTGGTAAAGGTGAACTGGATGCGCCTTGGGTTGATCAGCAGCTTGATCTGATGGAGCCGGAGGATCTGCAACGTGCGTATCAACGGTTGAAGCGCAAGCAAAAAGGAAAGACCCATACGTTTAATGACTTCGAGCAGGAAAGATGGATTCTGGCACGTATGGTGGTCAGTGACCGACTCAAACCGTTGCGAAAATGGATTAAGTCCTTACGATTCGTTGATATAAGACAATTATATGCACATCTATTCAACGATCAGGCTCAGATGGAGCGATTGCTGGGTGATGAAGCGCTGCCTGCTCAATGGGATGAAATCTGTAAGATGACTTTACGCAGATTGAAGCTTCAGGAGTTGGCATATGAAGATATTACGCCATACTTGTACTTGCGTGAGCTTATGCTTGGATTCCATATTAACTCGAATATTCGTCATGTCATTATTGATGAAGCCCAGGATTATTCTGCGTTTCAGTTGGCATTTATGAAGAGATTGTTCCCACGGGCGAAAATAACAGCACTTGGTGACTTTAATCAGGCAATCTATGCCCACTCTTCAGTACTTAGTGGAACAGGACCTTTGACTAACCTGTACGGACCAGACAACACGGAAGTCATTGAGCTGACCAGAAGTTATCGATCTACCCGGGAGATCGTGGAGTTTACACGTGGCATGGTGCCTGGTGGGGAAGAGATTATTCCATTTAACCGCAGCGGTGAGAAACCTAAAGTGATCGTTTCTTCTGATTCAGAGCGTCATATGAATGTCATCACGACAGACCTCAAGCACTTGATTAAGGAAGGGTACGAATCGGTTGCAGTTATCTGCAAAACCGCCGAAGAGAGCAGAGACGTACATGCTGCATTGAGTAAGGCGCTGCCCACAGCACCGAAGTTAATCAAAAAAACGACGCTGGCTTTTGAGCAGGGTGTTCATGTCATCCCAGCGTATCTGGCCAAAGGAGTGGAATTCGATGCAGTCCTGATCTATGACGGCTCTGCGGAGCAGTATGCTCAGGAGCATGAACGCAAGTTGTTCTATACGGCTTGCACACGAGCGATGCATCTGCTGCACGTTTACTGCGTGGGCACACTTAGTCCGTTCATTACCGCCCAGTCGGAAGAAAAGTATGATCTTGGCAAGGTGTCTGCTGCGCAAGTGGACTGACATAACACTTCATATGCATGAAGAAGGCTTCCGTTCAATGGAACGGGAGTTTTTCTGTATATGATACATATATCGGGAAGAAGCTAGTTTAGCGAGGGAATTATACGTGATGAGGTTACAGCCATATAGGTGATCGTATTGATAAAAATACCTAACGTGAATTCGTAAGGATTGGGTCCCGTGGATAAAAATGACTTGATAATTTGTATTCAAGGACAATGGATGTGATTTTTCTTTACACATGAAGTCCGGACTCATATAATCGTAACAATATATTTTTTTTGGATCGTTTATTAAAGGAGGCAACAAAATGAACAAATCATCTTTTGAACGGCCACTTATGGCCGATTGTGTACCGGATCTGGTCGCTACAGCACGGGGAGATTTGCCAGCGACTTTGGTCATTCGGGGAGGTACGCTGGTAAACGTGATATCGGGTGAGATTTTACCTGAGATGTCCATAGCTGTACAGGGAGCTCGAATCGCTTATGTCGGTAAAGATGTAAGCCACACTATCGGAGAACATACGCGGATTATTGAAGCAAACGGTAAGTATATCGCTCCTGGTCTGCTGGATGGACACTGCCATATCGAAAGTACACAGATGAAAGTAACCGAGTTTGCGAGAGCGGTATTGCCTTCAGGCACGACCGGAGGTTTCTTTGACCCTCATGAGATCTCTAACGTGCTTGGTCTCAAAGGTCTGAGACTGATGCTGGATGAAGCGCGGACCACACCGATGGCAGCTTATATGCAGGTGGCTTCCTGTGTGCCTTCCACGCATCCAGGATTGGAGACAACAGGTGCTTATATCGGGCCTGAAGAGGTAGCTGAGGCTCTTTCCTGGGGTCCGGACATGATTGGTCTTGGTGAAGTGATGAACTTCCCTGGAGTGGTCTATGGGGATGAGACGATGATCGGTGAGATACAGGCAACGCTCCGGGCAGGTAAAGTGGCAGACGGTCATTTCACCTGGGCTGCAGATGACTGGCGTCTGCCAGCCTACGCAGCGAGTGGTGTTACAGGGGATCATGAATGTGTGACCAAGGAAGATGTGGTTGAACGTCTGCGACTCGGGATGTACGCGAAGATGCGCCAAGGTTCAGCATGGCATGATGTGGCTGAGACAATCAAAGCCTGCACTGAGCTTGGACTGGATACACGCCGGATGATGCTGGTGACCGATGACCGAAGCTCTGAATCCTTGCTCAAAGAAGGACATATGGATTTTGTTGTTCGTCTCGCAATCTCCCAAGGGGTGAAGCCGGTTACGGCTTTTCAGATGGCAACCATTAACACGGCTGAGCGCTTTGGTGTTGCGCGCGACATTGGTGCGATTATTCCGGGCAATATAGCTGATATTATTCTGCTGGACGGCCGGTTGGCGGATGTACGTGTGGGCATGACGATTGCTGCCGGGCAAGTTGTAGCTGAGAACGGGAAAATGACGGCGGTCTGGGACAGTTTCACGTACCCGGAGGAAGCGCTGAACACGGTGAAGTTAGAAGCTAATATTCAGCCAGTAGATTTGGAGTTGGCTGCACCGATTCAAGAGGGGATCATTGGTGCCAAAATCATTCATGTGACAGAGAACCATGTGGATACAAAGGAGAAACACCTGCCTGTTACCGTAGAGAACGGCAAGGTTGTGGTTTCAACTTCAGGGGAAGTATGCAAAATTGCGGTATTGGAGCGTCACAAACAAACCGGGAATCGAGCGGTAGCGCTTGTTGGAGGCATCGGCTTCACATCACCTGCAGCAATTGCGATGACAGTTGCTCATGATAGTCACAACCTGTTGATTATCGGTAATGATGATGCATTAATGGCTGAAGCCGGCAATCGCGTCATTCGTATGCAGGGCGGGGTGGCCGTGGTAACGGCAGCAGGGGTAACCGAATTCCCGCTACGGATTGCAGGTTTGATGTCAACCGAATCTTTTGAAGTCGTTGCAGCCCAATCGGCAGCAGTCAGTGAAGCTTTACAGTCCGCAGGATGTACGTTGAATAATGCGTTCATGACGCTTTCGTTGCTCGCGCTGGTTGTGATTCCAGAATTACGTTTGTCCGACAAGGGGCTTGTGCGGATCTCGGCAGAAGGTATTGAACTGGTGTCTCTTTTCGATGAAGTGGTTGACAATACACCGGTAGCTCCATCGGGTAATGAATGAACGGAAATGTCGACTAGACATCATTAAATAGGGTTCCATATAAAGCCGCCTTAGGGCGGTTTTTTGGTGTATTTTGAGAGAAAACGCTTTCTAGGTCTTCTGGAGCTTGGTGTACATATGGCAATAATGACTGAAGTCATGCTGGAATAAGGATTGAATTTGAAAATAATAAATAATTGTGACTTTTGAACTATACATACAGAACTACGAATTCCCGAAATATAGTTATATGATTCTTTCGTCGTAAGTCTTAAAGATGATATTGCATATAAAAGCAATCCAAATTCGTCGTACCTAATAAGTATCCATTAAATGAATATGAAACGACACAATTTCATCCAGATTTGCACGTCAGAGCTGATAACTTCAGAGGGAGTGTACAAATATGAAAAGCAAAAGGGGTTACCGTTTTATCTTATTACTGAGTTGTTTGATCTTGTGTGCGAGTACAGCCTGTTCTTCGAAAGCCATAGCGGATGGTTCAGTCGACAGTTATGCAACGATTCATGGAGAACTTGATGTGCCAGTGAGAGCGACTTGGGTATGGGATACCACCCAGATCCGAAGTAATCCTCAAGAGGTGTTAAATTACGCTACAGCGAACAAGATCAATACGATCTATCTGCAGATGAACCGGGATATAAAGATTCCTGAGTATAAAAGTTTTATCCGCCAGGCCAGAGCCAAGAACATTGCGGTTGACGTTATGGATGGAAGATCAGCGTGGGGATTGACGGAAAGTCGGGAACAGATTGCATCTTTCCTGGACTGGATCGAGGCATATCAGGCGCAGGCGTTGCCTAATGAGAAGTTTGCTGGTATTCATCTGGATATTGAGCCACATGTGCATCCGCAATGGAAAATCAATCAGGCCAGTGTAATTACCCAGTGGCAAGGCAATGTGGAGTACATTGTTGAGCGAGCATCACGGATGAAAATGCCGGTAGCGGCTGATCTGCCTTTCTGGCTCGATAACTACAAAATTCCGGGTTCCACGATGGCCGTAAGCAGTTGGATGATTCGCAAGTTTGATTCCATCACCATTATGGCTTACCGCGATACAGCTGCTGCAATCTATAGTGTAGCGAAGGATGAACTTGCAGAAGCAACTCTGCTTGGCAAGACGATCTCAATCGCCGTGGAAACAAAGCAAAGCAAGGAAGGTGACTTCATTACTTTTTATGAAGAGGGATCTGCTTATATGGAAACACAATTAAAATTGGTCGAAAAAATGGCTTCAGTACATGCGTCCTTTAACGGTTTCTCCGTACATGAGTACACTTCATGGAAGACACTGAAAAAGTGAGGCCAATATTAAGCTTCAAAGCGTAAGGCTGATAGCAGCGAGTGAGATGAGTTCTACCTGAGCCAGTGTGGCTCAGATCAGAGCGTTATCTTATTCATTGGCTGGAAAGTTGATAAAGAAGATAAAGAAGGTGTTTGCAGCTGAATAGCTGTGAGCACCTTCTTCTTTTACACCTGAACCAGGGCAGACTCCATTCTTACGTTCTCATAGAACATTTTGCGATACTGTGAAGGTGTAGTGGCTTTATGCTTTTTAAATGTAGTGATGAAGTAGCTTAGATGCTCGAAACCCACATCCATGGCGATATCAACAATTTTGTGATCTGTATTCTCAAGCTGAACGCAGGCCTGCTGAACACGGTAATAGTTAATGTAATCAACAGGTGTTTTCTGCACCATTTGTTTGAAGAAACGACAGAAGTGTCCTTCACTCATATTGGCCTCATCGGCCAGTTCTTTCAGCTTTAATGGTTCAGGATACCGTTTGTGAATATAACTGAGCACGGATTTCAGGCGCTCTACCTTGTCATGACTGCCTGTAGCTACAGTGCCTTTGAGCGGAGCAGGTCTCATATGTTCGAACATTCGGGCAAATATGAGGTACAGGTACGCTTTTGTTGACATTTCACACGTTTCGGTTCGGGTAGCATGGTCTGCAAATATGCGTTTCAGGTGATCCAAGATTTCTTGTCCCCAATCCTCATCTGCCTTGATATGGCTGGGGGGAATCACCGTTTTACGTACCAGTGGACCGATGAATTTCTCTTGGACCGTATCGAAGGTACGGCTGCCAAGCAGTTCGGGATTAAATACAATGGAAGAGAATACGCAGGGCACATCGCCCTTCAGATACCCCGCATGAATCTCACCTCGATTGATGAAAATGGCTTCTCCAGCTTGAACCTCAACGGTGTTCATATCAATCTGAAAGACGGCGCAGCCCTTGGTCACCATGGTGAACTCCATCTCATCATGCCAATGGCAATCCAGAATGCTATCCCCGTTCAGTTGTTGAATATCCGGGTACACACTGACGGGATACATGGCATTGCCGTGAATCCGGTCTTCCCGTAATCGTTCACGTTCCATATCAGATTCTCCTTTTGTATCATTATTAATGTAATCGTTTCCATAGATTGGTGGTGATGTTCAAGAATCGGATGTTTATTATCAAAATCGTGATATATTTGGTCAAAATAAGAGAAGAAATTCGTTATTAATATCAATATTATTATAATATAACCAAAGGGGGAAAGAAAACATGAAATTTACTGATGGATTCTGGATGACTCGTGAAGGGTACCAGATTCAAAACCCGACTGACATTCGTGATATTGTGCAAAAAGATAATTCTGTAACCGTATATGCGGCAACTAAATATATTCGTTCCAAAGGCGACACGTTGAACGGTACATTGCTGAAAGCAACGTATAGCTCACCAATGCCTAACGTTATTCGTGTAACCTTGAATCACCATAAAGGCGGAGTGAAAAAAGGGCCTGTATTTGAGCTTAACACACAAGAAGCCAACGTTGAGATCTCAAAAAATGAACAAGGTGCTGTTTTGAAAAGTGGCAACCTGGAAGTTCAAATCGACAAAACAAACGGTTGGGATATTAGCTTCCTGTATGGAGGAAAACGGATTACAGGTAGCGGTCAAAGAGCTGCCGGTTATATTACAGGTCCAAGCAAGGAAGCGTACTTCCGCGAGCAGCTTGATCTCGGTATTGGTGAATACGTTTACGGACTCGGTGAGCGCTTCACACCGTTTGTTAAGAATGGTCAAATCGTCGATACCTGGAATGAGGACGGCGGTACAAGCAGTGAGCAGTCCTATAAAAATATTCCGTTTTATTTGTCCAATAAAGGATATGGCGTATTTGTAAACCATCCTGAACGCGTATCGTATGAGATTGCATCCGAGAATGTATCTAAAGTTCAGTTCAGCGTAGAAGGCGAGACGTTGGAGTACTTCATTATCGGCGGTGACAATCCAAAGGATGTACTTGATAATTATACGAAATTAACAGGTAAACCAGCGCTTCCACCGGCATGGACTTTTGGTCTGTGGCTGACAACATCATTCACAACGGATTATGATGAAGCAACGGTTAACCATTTCGTAGATGGCATGGCTGAACGTGATCTTCCACTTTCTGTATTCCATTTTGACTGCTTCTGGATGAAGGAATACCAATGGTCTGATTTCGTATGGGATGAAGCGATGTTCCCGGATCCGGAAGGCATGCTTGCACGTCTGAAAGAGAAGGGCCTTAAAATCTGTGCTTGGATCAATCCATATATTGCAGAAAAATCCTACTTGTTCGATGAAGGTATGGAGAACGGTTACCTGGTGAAAACAGCCGATGGTAGCGTATGGCAATGGGATATGTGGCAAGCAGGTATGGCTCTGGTTGATTTCACAAATCCGGATGCTGTGAACTGGTATAAGAGCAAGCTGGAAGTCCTGCTGGATCAAGGTGTAGATTCCTTCAAGACTGACTTTGGTGAAAGAATTCCGACAGATGTTGTGTACTTCGATGGTTCTGATCCGGTTAAAATGCACAACTATTATACACAGCTCTATAACAAAGCTGTATTTGAATTGCTCGAAGAGAAGATTGGCAAAAACGAAGCTGCCCTGTTTGCACGCTCTGCAACAGCAGGTGGGCAACAGTTCCCGGTTCACTGGGGTGGTGACTGCTCTTCCACGTATGAATCTATGGCTGAATCGCTTCGCGGTGGCCTCTCGCTCGGACTTTCCGGTTTCGGATTCTGGAGCCATGATATCAGTGGTTTTGAAAGCACAGCTAGCCCTGACGTATACAAACGCTGGGTACAATTCGGACTTTTATCTTCACACAGTCGCCTGCACGGAAGCACTTCGTATCGTGTGCCTTGGCTGTTTGACGAGGAATCCGTGGACGTTGTCCGTGACTTTACCAAACTCAAAATCAGCCTGATGCCGTACCTGTACAATTCTGCGGTTGAGTCAACGGTAAAAGGTATTCCGATGATGCGCGCTATGCTGCTGGACTTCCCAGAGGACCCAACAACATACAGCCTGGATACGCAATATATGTTTGGTGACTCGATTCTGGTGGCTCCAATCTTCAATAAGGAGGGTGATGTGCGTTATTACCTGCCTGAAGGAACTTGGACGAACTATCTGACAGGAGCGAAAGTACAAGGTGGACGTTGGATCAGTGAAAACCATGACTTTAAAACACTGCCAATGATGATTAAGCCAAACAGTCTGATCGCTGTGGGTGCGGTGGATAGCAAACCGGATTATGACTTTGCAAATGATGTGTCCCTGCACTTGTTCGAACTGGCTGATGGTCAAACGGCTCAAGCTGTTGTTGTGGACCAAGCGGCTGAACAGGAGCTGACAGTTAACGTTACACGTAATGGATCAGTGCTGGATGTTCGTGCTGAAGGTGCGGGCAAACCTTGGAACATCGTACTTCGCGGTATTGAAAGTGTATCCAGCGTTGAAGGTGGTTCCCAAGTGTCTGGTGCAAATGGTGTTGTCGTTACAGCAGCAACAGGCGCAAGCGCGCTTACAATCCAACTGTAAAATGATATAGTAAAAGAAAAGGACGGTGCCGAAAGGTGCCGTCTGTTTGTCTACGATGATAGGAGATTGAATGAAATGAGTACAATGAATTCTGGTTTGCACTGCACGATATCAGCAGAGATGCTGCATCAACTGGTAGAAATTCATTTTGGAAGCGATACCAAAGTCAAGGAGTTTGGTCTCCTGCAAGGTGGACTTTTTAATACAACGTATCGGATTCACCTTGAACATACATCCTATACGGATGTGATTTTACGTTTGGCACCAGAGCGGGGAGAGATGGAGGCTGGTTCTGCGGCTGATCCACTTTTTTCTTTTGAACGCACGATGATGGCGGCTGAACCGATTGTGTATGAATATTACCGTAACGCAGGCATTCCTGCTCCCAACATTATCGCCTGTGATGACAGCGGATCAATCATTCCAAGAACGTACATGTTTATGGAATTTATCCCTAGTAAGCAGCTGGATCACGCATCAATTTCAGACATAGACAAAGAGCGATTGTATCATCAGCTTGGCGTCTATACCGCCATCATGCATCAGATCGAGGGGGCATCGTTTGGGTGGCCGCAGGGTGATGGGACGATTAGAGGCTCGGATCAATGGTCCGAGGTGTTGCACTCTTTTGCAGAAGAAACGGCACTTAAAGCGGCACAAGTCGATTATATGTCAGGTGTGGGAGAAGATATCGCTGCTATTTTCATCAAAAATAAAGACTTATTTGATCAAGTGACCCGTCCGGTACTCGTTCATAATGACCTGTGGGAAGCAAATGTACTTGTTCATCAGGAAAACGGTGAGCTGAACATTGCGGCCATCATTGACGGAGATCGTTCCATGTTTGCCGACAGGGAGTTTGAAGCCATATTGTCGTCAGAATCAGCGGCTTTTCATGAAGGATATGATCGTCCACTGGACTCATCCGCTGAAGGACAGGCACGCAGGCTTGCCTATCGAATACTGTCTTCGTATTTTAATGCCTACGTTCATGAACATCAGGTCAATCAACCTGAAGATGGTCAGAAGTATCACCAGCGCACGCTGGATTTACTGGAGCAATGGAAGCAACTTGGACTTAACTAATTCGCAGGGGGAATGAAGGATGAAGGAGTATCATCAATACCCGATGTGGGATACGTCACTTTCACTTGAGGAAAGGTTGGATGACCTGATTGCACGGTTGACAACGGAGGAGAAGATCAGACTAATTCCTACACGCGAAGCAGCTGTACCAAGACTGGGCATTCCAGCCTACAACGTTGGGGGCGAAGCTGCCCACGGGGTTGCATGGAAAGGGGAGGCGACGGTATTTCCGCAACCTCTCGGTCTATCGAGTACCTGGAATACGAGACTTATGCGGGAGATTGGTTCAGTCATTGGCGATGAAGCTAGGGCATATCATCACCGTGATCCTGAAGTTCACGGGCTAACTTTGTGGGCACCAACGGTTGATCTGGAACGTGACCCACGCTGGGGTAGAACAGAAGAGGGATATGGCGAGGACCCGGTCCTCACGGGAGAAATGTCGGCAGCTCTCGTCAAAGGTATGCAGGGAAATGATCCTTTTTATCTGAAAATGGTCGCGACCTTGAAACATTTTTTTGCCAATAATAATGAGAAAGATCGGCTGAATTGTTCATCCAGCATTGATCCGCGCAATCTGCGGGAATATTATTTGAAAGCATTTGAGACACCATTTGTGGAAGGTGGAGCCTTGTCCATGATGACAGCTTACAATTCCATCAATGGTACACCTGCCATTGAAAGTCCATATGTGAATGATGTGGTTAAGGGTGAGTGGGCGATGCCAGGTTTCATTGTATGTGATGGTGGAGACCTGTCACAGACTGTGAATTATCATGGTTATCATACCAGTCATACCGAATCAGCAGCAGGTGCGTTGAAGGCAGGAGTGGATTGTCTTACAGATGAAGTTGATCTTGTTGTATCTGCTCTGGAGGAGGCTCTTGACCAGAATCTGTTGAAAATAGCTGATTTGGACAGAGCGATCCGCAACATCTTTGGTGTGCGAATGCGACTTGGACAACTCGATCAGTCCGGGCTCAATCCATATGCGTCTATTCCCGAGTCGGTATTATGTGCACCGGAACATGCCAAACTTAGTTATCGTGCCGCTGCCGAATCGATTGTTTTGCTCCAAAATGATGGATTACTTCCGTTGCAGCCAGAAGCGTTGCAGAAAATCAGTGTGATTGGGCCACTTGCGGATGTTGTCTATACCGATTGGTACAGTGGCACATTGCCTTATCGAGTATCCGTCCTAGATGGATTGCGCAATCGCCTACCTGAAGCAGACGTGACCTATGTGGATGGGAATGACCGTATTCAGCTGAAGACAACAAACGGTCAGGTTATAACCTTGGGTGTGGAAGGTACACTCGTCGCTATACCGGAAGTCAGTGCACCTACTGCCGCCGAATTTGAACATCAGGATTGGGGTTGGGGAAGTCATACGCTGAGAAGTGTAAACAATAATCGATACGTTAGTTTAACCGAGCAAGGCATATATCAGGCAAACGCACCGGAGATTGGTGGCTGGTTTGTGAAGGAAGTTGTTCGTATAGATCCTCTAACGGATGGAAGTAACACCTTGCGGACGTGGAACGGTATCCCTGTCGGACTGAGCGAATATCAGGGACAGTCTGCTGTATCACCACTCCGGCCACAAGGAGAAAAAACTACAGCTACAGGTACAACTCAGGGTAATGTGAGTGCCTCTGGACACGCAATTCAATCACCAGGTAATACACAGAGACCTTCTGCATTCAATATTGATATTGTGACCAGCGGAATACAACAAGCCGTAGAAGCTGCACGTGGCAGTCAGGCATCTGTCGTTGTTGTTGGCAACAGCCCATATATCAACGGCAAAGAAGAAATTGACCGCCCAAGTCTGCTGCTTCCGCCGAGTCAGGTCGAGTTTGTCAAAGCCGTGTGTGAAGCCAATCCCAATACAGTGGTTGTCATTATGGGCAGTTATCCATTTGCCTTGCAGGAGTTGAAAGGTATTGCCCGCGCAATCGTTTATATGACACATGCAGGTCAGGAATTGG
Source organism: Paenibacillus sp. 10L310 (assembly GCF_056395745.1). Lineage (NCBI taxonomy): Bacteria > Bacillati > Bacillota > Bacilli > Caryophanales > Paenibacillaceae > Paenibacillus > Paenibacillus sp. 10L310. The sequence goes on from NZ_JBFTKC010000001.1 coordinate 899,295, forward strand.
GGAACGCGCTTGCAGATGTGCTGTTAGGTCATTATGCCCCTGCAGGCAGATTAAACATGACATGGTATGAAGACGAATCACAGCTTCCTGACATGATGGATTATGACATCATTCAGAATGGCATGACTTATATGTATCATGAAGGACCGGTTCAATATGCATTTGGTCATGGCCTGACGTATTCCGAATTCGAATACGAAGCGATTCGTGTAAGTCGCAGTGCTTCGGGGGAATCCACCACCACAGATCAATTGAAGATTGAGGTGGAGGTACACAATAAGGGTGAACGTGACAGTGATGAAGTTGTTCAGATCTATGGATCTTCATATACCTCCCGAGTGAAACGTGCTCAGAAGCAACTGCTTGCTTTCCGTCGTGTTCATGTCAAAGCAGGGACGCGTGTTACGATAAGTTTCGAGGTTCCTGTTCAGAAGCTTGCGCTATGGGATGTTACCCGAGATCGATACTGCCTGGAGACAGCGACCTGGGCCATCCTGGCAGGGCGTTCTTCCGCAGGTATACGTCAGTCGGCTGATATTAAAATTGAAGGTGAGACGATTCCTGATCGCCCGCTGCACTTGCTTACCTTTGCCGAGAATTACGATGCTTGTGCAGGTGTTCTACTGGATGAATGTCTGGAAGGACGTTCGGCAATTCGGGCAATCACTCCGGAGGAACCTTTATATCGAGAGGAGCAGTCGTCTTGGATCGCTTTCAACCATAATGCTGTTCAAGAAGTACAAGGATTTGAAGCCAGAGTGGCAGCTTTTGGGGAAGAGGGCAGACTGGAGATTCGTTCCGAAGGACTGGAGGGCGAACTGCTCGGTGTGTGTGAAGTTTCTGGACCTGGAGGCAGTGTGAATGGGAAAGATATCAAGTGGACAACAGTTCAGTGTTTGCTTGAGGCGCCACATAAGGTGAATGCGCTATATATTGTCTTCAAAGGTGGAGCAGCGTTACGGCACTTTAGATTGTTGTAGTTGTAGCATGTCCTGAATAATCAACCTCCGAAACAAGCACAATAATGCTGTTGTGTGTAGAATCTGTAAAGGTGGTTGTGGTATGAACGATAAAAAGTGGGACCTCGTCGCACTTGCTTCCATCCCTTTAATTATGACCTTGGGTAATTCCATGCTAATACCGATCCTGCCACAGATTGAACGTGAGTTGAAGGTATCTGCATTTAAGGTCAGTATGCTCATTACAGTCTACGCTGTGGTTGCCATCCTGCTTATTCCTCTTGCAGGGTACTTGTCGGATCGTTTTGGCAGAAAAGCAGTTATCATTCCCAGCCTCGTTATTGCAGCCGTCGGAGGTGCTGTCGCTGGTGTGGCAGCATGGATGCTGAACGGAAACATAGCCTACTGGACCATTCTGGGTGGCAGGTTATTGCAGGGAATAGGTGCTGCTGGCGCATTTCCTATTGTTATCCCGTTGGTTGGGGACATGTTTAATGATGAGAATGAAGTAAGCAAAAGCCTGGGTATCATTGAGACCTCGAATACGTTTGGTAAAGTCATAAGTCCGATTCTGGGTGCAGCGCTGGCAGTCTGGTTGTGGTATGCGCCATTCATGGCTATTCCTATCCTTTGTGTGCTTTCGCTGGTCCTTGTTATTTTCCTGGTGAAGACTCCCCGGAAAAAAGAAAAGCCTCCCACCTTTCCTGAATTTGTAGCATCCATTCGTGACGTATTAAAAGAAAAGGGACGCTGGTTGTATGCGTTGTTTACAATCGGTGGTATTTGCATGTTTGTCATCTTTGGTGTGTTATATTATCTATCCGAGACGTTGGAGAGCGAATTTGCCCTGAAAGGTGTACTTAAAGGACTTGTCCTTGCGATTCCGCTGGCAGCGTTATGTCTGTCTTCTTTCCTGGCAGGGAAGTGGATTGGCAAGAACAAAACGCGAATGAAATGGCTTGGCTTTGCAGGACTTGCGCTTCTGACGGTATCCCTTGGCGTTATAGGTTTATTCGATAATATCTATGTTGTAGTAGGTCTTTTCACATTGGGAAGTGCCGGAATAGGTGCAACGTTACCATGTCTGGATGCCTTGATTACAGAAGGCGTGGACAAAAAACAGCGGGGCACAATCACGGCTCTATTCAGCAGCATGCGATTCATTGGGGTATCTCTCGGTCCACCTGTCGTTTCTTTGTTGATCGGTTCTCATCATTTCCTGCTTTTTGGTGTGCTCGCCGCGTCTGGCGCCGTGGGCGGATTGCTCACCTTATTTGCAGTTAAACCGGATAAGGGAGATCAACCTACTTCAGGAAGCAAGCAGAAACAGGATGAAACATCTATGGATGTGATCGAGACGAGTAGAAGCTATGCTCCCATAGGTCGCAAGAAAAGTCCATTTTAGATAGACGGTGCTGTATGCTGCGTTCATTTCGATGCTGTCTTAAGTTTAACATTCAGATTTGTTCCAAAAAAAACGCGTTTACGCCTAAGAAAGCGGATGAATTTGCTTTCTCGGTGTAAACGCGTTTCTCGTTTCTATGAGCAGAATGACTTTAACCAATCATTCGTGTTTGCTTTTATTTGACTGGCTAGTTTCGGTGTTGCCGGCTTCAGATTCTGAATTCTTGGATTGATCTTGAGGTGGCTCCGTTGCAGTGATATGAGTATGAGCGAGCAGAGCATGAGGTTCAATGGAGAAGCTACCGCTTCGTTTTCCCTGAATCAGATATATAAGCAAGAACAGAATCATAAACATCACGGAATAACGATACATATCGGTATAACTGGTTATGGCCGCAATGGCACCAAGAAGAAGGGCACCGGTCGCGATACCCAGATCCAGCGAGTTTAAAAACATACCATTAGCCATACCCCGTTGAGTAGGAGATACAACTTGAATCATCCAGGTCTGGAGAGACGACTGCATGGAACCATAACCGATTCCGTAGACAAAGGCAGCAATGAACAGGAGGGACATGGAGGTTGCATACGAGAGCAGAATGAGGCCAGCAGCAACGAATATTGCCCCTGGAATGAGCAGTGCTTTTGGACCTTTATTGTCATAGATCCGTCCTGCAAATGGTCTAACCAATAACACGGCGAGTGCATTGAACAAAAAGAATAGCGCAGGATTGGCCAGATTGGCTTCCTTACCATACAAAACGATGAATCCGACAAGCCCACCATAGGTGATGGATAATAGGCAATTCAGCACACTGGGCAGAATCAGCTTGCGGTTGAAAGGTGTCTTCTGTTTTGGGTTGGACCCTGAAGCACTTGTTGTGGCTTGTGGCATGATGGTTGTACTGTTATCGGTTCTGACTGCTTTTTTGCGTGTCAGCGAATAACTCAGTGGATAGATCACAGCGAGCACACCCGCAGTACATAACATCAGGGTTACAAAACCTGCACCCTGGAGCAGAGTGACCCCAATGATTGGACCCATAGACATAGCCAGGCTAGTCGATAGACCAAAGTAACCCATACCTTCACCCATTCGTTTGACGGGCACAATGTCCGAGGCCATCGTTGGAAAAGCGGTACTGCTCATACCAAACCCGATACCAAACAACATTCTGAGCAACAAGAGCACAGCTATGCCTGCAGCAAAATAATAGCCGAGCGTTGCCAGCAGGGCTACGGACAGGCCTATATAGATCATGGCGTTACGAAGACCCTTCTCCAGTGCTTTCGCGGAATAGAGACGGGCTGCTATGGCACTTAGTGCAAACAGACAGGTGAATAAACTTACTTCAAATGCATTGGCGTGAAATCGCTCCTGAACGTAGGACGGAAGCGGAGAGACAATCATGTGTAGCTGCAAGAACAACAAGAAGTTGCACAGCATCAGCAGTATAAAATCGGTAGTCCATAGTCTAACTTGTTGTGTAGATTGTTCTTTCATGATGATGTATTCCCCCTGAGTTGTGATTCATTACAAGTTGCGGTTAATGAGGGAAAGAGTATGTTTAAATGCTTCCATCTGGTCTTCGGATATACCTTCAGCAAGTTCTTTATTCATTTCTCTTTCAATCGGAACGAGGATATCAATTAACGCTTTGCCTTCCGTGGTGAGATATAACAGATAGGCTCTGCGATCCTGTTCGCTGGTCCGGCGTTCTACCCAGCCTTTTTTCTCAAGCAGATCAATAATCCGCGCAGTGGTGGGTTGGTCTTTGAAGACACGTGCAGCGAGCTCCTTCTGATTCACACCTTCGCCGCGGTCAACATTAAAGAGAACAGAAAATTGCTCTGTCGTAATATCATAAGGTTTGAATCGCGTCGCAAGTAAAGCTACTGCTTTACGGTGTGTGAAACCCAGCATGAATCCAACAGATTGTTCCAGTGTATAGTCCATGTGATTGCTAGACCTCGCTTCCATAATAAAATGTCCCAATTAATTAGTTGTTACAACAACTATATGTCAAACAAGTATTTTTGTCAAAATGAAATATTCTCATATCGAACTTACGTGTGCGCTGTGCAATGATCCGAAAATACTGTTAGAATAGGGATGAAACCGCTTTTATAGAATCGATGTCTAGCGTGCTTGAAGAATGGAGAAAACCAATTTGCTCTAACTGATGTTGGAGATGAACAAGGAGAGCTGTGTATGCTAAAGAATATACCCGCAATAATACCTCCAGAGTTACTCAAAATCATGTCCGAAATGGGTCATGGAGACGAGTTGGTTCTGGCGGATGGCAATTTCCCCGCAGCCAGTCATGCCAAGCGACTAGTACGTTGTGATGCACTGGGAGTTGTTGAACTGTTGGATGCCATCCTGCAATTATATCCACTGGATACCTATGCTGAGCGTCCCGCTGCTGTCATGCAGGTTGTGAAAGGGGATCAGGTGATCCCGATCATATGGGAAGACTACCGCCGGTTGATTGAAGAATATGAAGGCATCACGGATGCTTTTGATCATGAAGAGCGATTTGATTTTTATAAACGTGCTTCGAATGCCTATGTGATTGTTGCAACTGGTGAGCGAGCGCAATATGCCAATCTTATTTTGAAGAAAGGTGTCATTTTCCCCGATGCTGATCCTGGTCAGGAACAGCAGAATGCTGAATCGAACTGAATAATTACGGCGACGGAGCAGTGGATGCTTTGGTCGCCTTTTTATTTTTACCAATACGAAGTAAATATAACAAAACGTGCAGAATGGGCATGGACTAGATAAGCAGGATGCAATCTGGAAGCGCGCATGAACGAACGTCATCTCACTGCTCAAGATACTACAAACTTTGATGCAGATGATGAATGGGGAAAAGGAAAGGACTGTTTTACAATTGAAAGAAATACAAAGGAGGAGACGATGCTCTCCATCCCAGAGGAGTTGAGTGAAATGCAGCACCGAATCAGACAAGCGGGTCTTCTTGATAGTAACGAAGTGGGACGTTTGTTCAATGAGTACAGGATGTTCTACAACCAAAATGCTGATATTGAGGCAGCACGTCAGTATATTAGAGAACGAATGGAAGGCCATGAATCGGTGATTTTGGTAGCAGAAACAGATGCGGAAAGTGATCATGGGACAGATGAAAGTAACGTTATGTCACTCTCGAAAGGCTTAGTTTGTACTGGATTCGTTCAGCTATATCCCAGTTTTAGTTCGGTATCGATGGGGCCTGTCTGGGTGCTTAATGATCTATATGTGCATCCGGATTATCGTCAGCAAGGCATTGCTAGGAAGCTCTTGCAAGCAGCCAAGCAATTGGCATCTGAGCGAGGAGTTCTTCGTATATCACTCTCAACTGAGTTAAGTAACAAACGAGCGCAAGCTTTATATGAATCCGAAGGATATGCACAGGATACCAAATTCATGTATTATGAACTTAATGTATAAGAGTTTGCTCCAAAAGATGGACTATATGAATGAATGGCACACTTGTGTCGTCGGCAACAAGGGAGGGGGAGTCGCAACATGATGCAGTGGATTGCCATGATCACGATGTTAATTGATCATATAGGGGCTGTCTTTTTTCCACATATTATAGAGTTGAGGATCATAGGTCGTATCGCTTTTCCAATCTATGCTTTTGCAGTGTATATCGGTTATAAACATACACGAGACGTACAAAAATACATATGGCGGCTGTTCTGGATTGCGATCATATCACAGGTGCCGTTCATGGCTGCGTTTAATCATTATTCTCTGAACGTGGTGTGGACATTGTGGTCAGCCCTGTTGGTATTATTCGTTATCGATAAATTGCCATCCAAACTACTAGGGATTCCGATTGTAATTGGAGCAGGGTGGTTCATGGAAATTAGCCAAATGGATTACGGGATGTACGGGTTGTTATTGGTTCTGTTATTCCGTTATTTCCAGGGTCCTGTACTTGTCGTGGCACATGTCTTGTTAAATGCACTGTATCTTCTGCTGCATAACAGCTCTGTGCAAATGTATAGTGTGCTGGCAACCGCCGGCATTGCTATTGCTCAGTATTACCAGGCGGGATTCCGTATGAAGGGGCCACGTTGGGTCTGGCGTTATTTCTATCCAGCTCATCTTGCCATCATTGCAATTATCCGATGGGTCTAAAAAATGATCCGAAAATGCGAAGAAAAGAAGCCACTTTCATCGTCATTTACTGACGAGAAGGTGGCTTCTTTGTTTTCATTTTTGTTATTTATGATTATTGCTAATGTACGAAGTGTTGAAAATAAAGAACTTTACTCCATTGCTGTAGAAGTGCCGTTATGGCGCCGGATTGCAGACGGGAAATATCCAATCTGAACGGCGTAGTCTAACATGGCGGAGATGAAGCGATCATCTGTTTTTGCACATGAGATGCCAGCAGGTTCCACATAAGCCGTTGTCACAGGGCAAGCATAGACATATGCTGAATCCTTCGCACCGTCGCCTTCAAGCTGTGCAATAGCCAACTGAAGAGCTTCCGGCTCTTTGCTGATGCTCGCATCGAACAACCAACGTGTGTAATCGGCGAAAGGTAGCGTTTCGACTTCGTAACCAGCCCGATTCACAGAACGGATCAGCTCATCATAACGGATGGGCTCCGGATTACAGATGTGGAATACACGACCGGCGGTATCCTGACGTAAGGCCAGATGAACGATAGCTTCACTTGCATAGTTTATCGGTGTAAAATCAACCATCCAGTCAGCCGCAGGAGCCTTGCCGAGCAATAACATTGCTTTGATCATACGATAAAAGGCGTTGCTATCAATATTGGACTGGAAGCGTCCAGTTTCGGAGTGACAAGTGAGATTACCTGCACGATAGATGCTGACAGGCACACCTTTCTCGGCGGCAATCATGAGCACTTTCTCGGCTTCAAGCTTGCTGTCCGAATACAGGTTGTCCACATGCAAGTCAGCCGGGAACCGATCATATTGCAGGGAAGATTCCCATTGTCCGCTGAGTGCCAGATCTTCCGGAATACCCATTGTGGATACATGGTGGAAGGAAGCACCTGGTTTGCTGCGAATCAAGTCTAGCAATGCGACCGTTCCTTCCACATTTGTTTTGGCGAACTGATCGGCATCGCCGAAATGACGGACGTCTGCAGCGCAGTGGATGACACGGTCAATTCGATCCTGAACATAAGCCCTTTGTTCAGCTGACAGGCCGAGATGAGGTTGTTCGAGATCCCCTTCAATAATCTCCACACGAGTGGAGAGATGGTCAGTCAGTTGTTTGCCGAAATATCCTTCCAGCACGTTAGTCAAACGTTCCATTGCAGTTATTCCATTGGAAGGTCGACGAACAAGGGTGTAGATTCGTGTACTGGAATTCAGAATTAACTGTTGCAGCACATGAGAGCCCAGATAACCTGTTGCTCCAGTCAGTAACACATGCTCAGGTTCACGAATGAGCGGGTACCCCAACTGGGATGTTAGCTCCACAGGGTGTTCGGATAATTGTGTAATCATGCCATCAGTCACCACTGAATCCGTAACTACTGCTGCACTGAGAGACAATACTTCCACACGACGAGCGAGAGCACGGACTGTTTTCTCGGCAAAGAAGTCGGCAATGTTCAGTTGCGGATAATGTGGCTTCAGAATGACCAGTACATGAATGACCCGGAGTGAATCCCCACCGATATTGAAGAAGCTGTCTTCGACACCGAAGTCATCGTGCTGAAGGATTTCTTTCCATGCGTCCAAGATAATGGATTCCGTCTCCGTCTCAGGCATGACCCGGTCAGGGCGATCTTCATGTCGTTCCACATGAGGCAGGGATACCATCGCTTTGCGATTGATTTTTCCAGTTGGTGCAATCGGCATTTCATCCAGCTGACAGATCCACTTTGGTACAAAATAAGAAGGAAGTTTCTCCGTCAGTTCTGCCTTGATGTCCGAAACAGAGAGGGTACTGCCATCTTTCGATGTAAAGTAGCCAACCAGCATATTTTGTCCATCGGATTCTTTTTTCGGAATGACGGCAACGTTCTGGATCTGATCAAGCCGTGCAAAGTGATCTTCAATCTCCCCGATCTCAATCCGGTGACCGCGAATTTTTAGCTGTGAGTCACTGCGACCAACATATTCGAGCAACCCAGTATCCAGCAATTTGGCAATATCGCCAGACTTGTAGATTTTCTCACCTATCGCAAACGGGTTCTCAATGAATGCTTGCGCTGTACGTTCTGGCTGATTCAGATAACCTTTGGCCAATGCAGGGGTAGCAATATATACCTCACCAGGTACACCTGCCGGACAGAGCTGTTGTTCTTCATTTACAATGTATACTTTGTAGTTATGAATCGGTTTACCGATAGGGATGTTCACCACATGTTCAGGAACCTGCTCACTGATGCGGTGAGTAGTTGTGGCTACTGTACATTCGGTAGGTCCGTACACATTAACAATATCAATCTGGTTTCCAAATTTGCGCTGGAAGGCACGAACCTGTTCACCATATAACGCTTCTCCGGCTACAGTAATGATTCTGACTTTGGCCAGCTTGTGGAAACCTTCATCGGATAAGTAGGAAGCAAGCTGATTGAAGAAAATCGTAGGCAGTATCGTAATGATGGTTGTTCCTGTCCGTTCAATTGCACTTGCGAATTCTTCAACGGATACACGTTCTTCCGCAGACAACAGATATAATTCTGCTCCATAGAACAAGGCGCCAATGGTATCCCACACGGATGCATCAAAGCTGTATGTAGCAAACTGAGTTAATACATCACCTGGTTGAATGTCACAATCACGCTGAACCACACTGCCAAGATTGATTACACCCCGGTGGGCAATCAGTGCACCTTTGGGTTTGCCGGTCGACCCTGACGTGTAGATAATATACGCAAGATCATCCGGCTGAATATCTAGATTGGGGTTACTTGCTGCAAATCCGGCTAAACGACCATCCACAGAGAGAATCTGACGGACCGTAGCTATACTGGAGAACAAGCTGGAAGCTTGGGCATAAGAAGCTTCCGTTGTCAGCACGAAGGAGGACGCCGTATCTTCCACGATATAACTGTTACGTTCTTGTGGATGCTCAGGATCGATCGGAACATATGCACCACCTGCCTTCAGAATACCAAGCAGGGAGATGATCGTCTCCAGACTTCGATCCATAAAGATACTGACGAATTCACCTTTCTGCAATCCATTGGATAACAGAACACGTGCAACTTGATTAGCTCGTTCATTCAATTCCCTGTACGTATAACTTTTGGATGGAGATGTTATCGCTGGTAAATCTGGATATGCCGCTGCCGTTGCTTCGAACCAGCCATGAACCGTTTGATTCTCTGGTTCGAGAACAGAAGTATCATTCATTTCACGGTAAAGCAATCGATCTGAGGCGGAAAGAATATCTACCGTACCGATTGCTTTCTCACCGTCACGCACAAGGGCGAGTAGAAGAGTCTGATAATATTCTGCATATCTCAGCACCGTAGACTCTTTTAACAGTGAACTATCATAGAACAGATCGAGGATGAGCATGTTCTGATCATCTCGAACGTTCCAGTTTAATATTTGAGGAGCTTGAGGCAACTGTACACTATTCAGCATAAAAAACGATTCAGGGTATCCACCGTTTTGCAACGTGTATTCAATCTTGAGCTGCTCTGAAACCTGATGACATAGTTGGCTGAAGGTTAATTTCCCCTGAATCTGCAATGAAAGATAGGAAGCTGCCTGATCGGGGGAAAGTATACCTATGGCAAGTTCCTGTTCAGCTGACAATCGGAATAACAAGGCTGCATAAGCTGAGAGGAGTACCGGGTACACCATCTGTTCTCCATACTTCTGTTTAAGTTCACGGCTCAGAGAAGCATGTAATGTGATTTGAGCAGACTGATAAGAGAATGATTGTTGACGTCGCCCAAAATCCAGTGGAATCTGCAGAACTGGCAAACTAGATTCCATGGAATGGGAAGAAGATGGTTGGTTTTCAATCACTTCAGTTATTCCTCCTTGGTTCAAACCGAATGTTTGTGGATTTGAATTATTGTTTGCTTACATTGAAATGAGAGATCAATTCTTGGAGTTCCTCAGACATGCTGTTAAGGCGTGTGGAGGAGTCTACCAGTGTAATCAAAGATGCTTTTTGCTCATCAACAGATGAGGAAATTTGTTCACTGCTGTTTGCTGTCTTACTTACGCTTGAAGACAAGTCGTCTGCTGTAGCGGTCATTTCCTCCGTACTCGCAGAGATTTCTTCCGTCGCGCTTGATACTTCCTGAATCTGATTAGATACTTTTTTCGCTGCTTCTAAAATATCTTCGAACAATTGTCCTGTTTGATCGGCTACGCTGAGTCCTGTATCTACTTCTGACGTACCTTGTTCCATTGCACGTACAGCTTGTTTAATTCCAGCTTGAATCTCTTGGATCAATACGCCAACCTGGCTGGTTGCTTGTTCAGACTGCTCGGCAAGTTTGCGTACTTCACCTGCAACAACTGCAAATCCTCTTCCTTCTTCACCAACACGAGCTGCTTCAATGGAAGCATTAAGAGCAAGCAAGTTGGTCTGGCTGGAGATACCCGAGATGATATTGAGAATATCGCCGATTTCCTGTGAACGACTCTCCAGAACCTCAATGGCAGAAGCGGTATTCTTAACCGATTCCGTAATCAGATTCATCTGTTCAGATACCTGACGTACAACGCTGTTACCTTGTTGCGAACGACGTTCCATCTCATAGGCTTCATCCGCTACACTTGCCGAGCTGCTGGCAATCGTCTGGATTACGGTAGCCATCTCGGACATGGCACGTGCACTATCCCGGGTTGCCTGTTCCTGTGAACGAATGTTGGAAGTGATTTGAGTCACATTATTATTGATAGAATCTGCATTCTCACTGTTGCGCTCGGAAACTTCATATAGCTCTTTGGCAGACTGATTTACTTCTTGTGATGTGATTTGCACTTTAACGATAGTATCGTTGATTTTGCGAACCATGGTGTTGAACTTCTCGTTAACGAGTCCCAGATCGTCTTTGCCTGTCGGAATGTTGACATTCAAATTACCCCGACTTACGTCATCAATTCCTTTGATCAAGTGACGGATAGGGGAAAGAGTGTTTTTAACTACAAGGTATTGGATAATCAGGAATAATAGCAAGAAGGCCACAAGGATGATAATTCCGTTTTTGAGCAAGGAGTTTAGTCCCGCGGGTACGGCTGATGCATCTGCATCAACGGCAAAATATGAGAAAATCTTTCCGTTGCTGTCTTTGATTGGATATGCAATGGTTGTCCATGTTCCGAAATCATCGGAATAAAATGTTGTGAATGTTGGGCGATCCGTATTAAGCATTTCTTTCAGTGCATTGGCTACAACGACCGGCTGCTCATACATGTCACCAATATTTACGTTCTCACTTTGAAAAGCCTCTCTTAGGTTGGTTGGCATCGCTACAAGGGAAGTTAATCTCTTGTTATCGCCACCGAGCTCAACACCGAAGATGTAGGCTTGTGCAATGTTAGGATAATATTGTTGCATCTCATCGAAATACGCTCGTAATTTCGTTTGTGTTGCTCCATCATAGCTACCTTCCGCAATAGCAGCTTGTACCTCGGTAGGATTGATATCTTCAGCCCACTTTTTGGTGATTTGTTCCACCTGTCCATGCAGCTGTTCAACAAGAACTGTTTTTTGAAAATAGTAACTGCTTGCGATAAGTGCTACCCCGATGATAACGATATTAGTAAATGAGAGTAACAAATTTTTGGAGAAAAACGACATGCTTTTCCAACTTAATGATTTCACTAAATTCCACTCCTGATCTTCTTTAAATTAAGAAACTTTAGGGTTGCATTGGTACAGTGAACTAGATCATTCCGTGATCCCCTCCAAAGGAAATTTATGCGACCATGGTCTTGGTTTATCAGTCGCTTTCGTAGAGACTTATGTACCGTATGAACCATAGGTGTCTAATTATTAAAACACATCTATAATTAATATGTCGTATAAAATGTCGTTAAATTGAATAGTATCGTTAAATTTTTTTTAATATTTTACGTATTTATGGACATATCAGATGGTTTATAGGTATTTAGAACTGTTTATTTTAAAATTTCCCATTTTTTAGCTTCATTCTGTATTCTATAACATGGTGGGTAAAAATACATCCTTCAACAAAACAAAAATATGATGGCAAAGATGCAACAGAAGGCACGGATATACATCGGAAGCGGTTTTATCTATAATAACTACATATGCATTTCTCAAATTATGAGCAGCGGGGGTTTATAGATGAATCTTAAACAGATAGCAGCAGAGCGTGCGGCAGAATATGTTGAAGATGGAATGAAGGTTGGATTGGGAACAGGTTCAACAGCTTATTATGCCATCTGCCGGATCGGTGAGCGGGTACGTGATGGATTGAACATTCAAGCGGTTGCCACTTCAGAGGCTTCAGACAAGCTTGCCCGTGAATGGGGGATTCCCATCGTCCCATTTGACCAGATTGGACGTCTGGATCTGACCATTGATGGTGCTGATGAAGTTGATCCCGAATTTAACCTGATTAAAGGGGGGGGCGGGGCTCTTTTGCGTGAGAAAATCGTGGCGGCCAATAGTGACAAATTGATTATTGTAGCGGATGGCAGCAAAGCCGTGCAAAAGTTGGGGAAATTCCCGCTTCCAGTTGAGGTGGTTCCATTTGCTTCTGAGTGGACCTTCCAGGCGCTCGAAAAATTGGGGTGTCAACCACAGTGGCGGATGGATGGACAGCAACGTTATCTGACAGACAACGGAAACCTGATAGCAGATTGCCACTTGGAGGCGATTGATCACGCTGCGGACCTTAATGTTCAATTGAACATGTTACCAGGTGTTGTTGATAACGGACTATTTGTGGATATGGCTAGTACAGTCATTCTTGCCAATGCGGACGGAAGTATCGAAGAACTTCATCGTTCTTAATATGGAAGAGGGTGCTTTTCATCGTATGAAAGAACTGCCAATCGTTGATGGTGAACTTGTACTCAGGTGTGTGGAGAAACAGGATCTGAAAGAACTCTACGAATTGATCTACAGTGATGATGTACCTGAATGGAAGCAATGGGATGCACCCTATTACCCACTTAAACACGAAAGCTATGAAAGTTTTGAACAAGGTATGCTCAAACGTATGGAAGTAGGTCCAGGCGATTCCAAACCCGTATCAATCCGTATTATTGAATCCGACAGACAAATTGTGGGTACAATCAGCTATTACATAGAAGATGAGTTATCCATGTGGCTGGAAATGGGGATTGTAATATACAGATCTGTCCAGTGGGGACGCGGGGTTGGCACACGCTCACTTGTCATGTGGTCAAGTCATTTGTTCGAACAGATGCCTTTGGTTCGGGTTGGATTGACTACTTGGTCTGGTAATGAACGTATGATGCGTGCGGCTGTGAAAGCCGGATTACAGGTGGAGGGGCGAATGCGGAAGTGTCGTATCGTTCGCGGGCAGTACTATGATTCAATTCGTATGGGGATGCTCCGTGAGGAGTGGGAGCAGAAGCTGGCCCCTCATACGAGCCGAAATGTAAACAACTGATGGAGGATTATTGAAATGCTGAACACGGAGGACAACCGGGAACTGTCTTTACAATTATTCGTGGTTCTTGTTCGGGCCTACAATTCTGTGACCTCACGTTCCAATCGGGACATCCAGAGTCACGGACTGAATACGACAGAATTTGGTGTGCTTGATTTGTTATATCATAAGGGACCACAGGCATTGCAAAAGATTGGTGAAAAGGTGTTAATGTCCAGTGGTAATATTACGTATGTTGTAGATAAGTTGCAAAATAAAAATCTGCTGTTTCGTCGACCTTCCAAGGAAGATCGGCGTGTCATTTACGCTGAGTTAACCGAGGAAGGAAGAGAATTGTTCACACAGATATTTCCTCAACACCATCAGGTCATCATTGATGCTTTGGAAGGACTTGACCCTTCCGAGAAAGTAGCTGCGATTAAGATGTTGAAGAAGCTGGGACTGGCGGCAGAAGGGAAAACTGACTTGCGTTCATAACGCAGGTCAGTTTTTTTTGTGGATCTCGAAAAGTACAGGTATATACTGGCTGACTGACTTGCAAGGCCCTCCATAATATAGGAAGATTGTTCTATACATTCATCGTGTGTAAAACATGATTATCGAAAGTTCATGTATAATGGAACATAACGATTAAGAGCGGAATGGATGGATTGGATCAAGTAGAAGAACCTATCCAGATTGCAAGTCAGCTAACATCAATCTCATTCTGGATTAGTCACGAATGAAGATTGAGTGTGATGCGGGTATGAGGAGGGGTGCATCTATGAGTCATCAAGAAGCAGGAGAACGTTTGCTCCAAGAATCTGCGAACTTAGCTGATAAAATAACGGAGAAACAGTATCTCAGACAGCCCGATTTACTTGAGCGATTTGGCGAGAATGGAAAAATGCGAACCAAACAGGATTCGGAGTATAGCTTGAACTATTTGGCAGAAAGTGCGCTCGTACAGAGTCCAGGTCTGTTTACTCAGTATATTACCTGGCTGAAAGTTCTACTTGAGGGTTATAAGGTATCACCAGAAGATCTGGCGATTAATCTCAATCTGATCAAAGAGACATTGGAAGAAGAATTTGACCATCCGTCAAAGTCACTTCTGCTCGAGTATCTGGAGATGGGAATATATAGAACAACACACTTGGAGTCACAGGCGGGTTACATCAACGAATCCATGCCATATGGAGATGCTGCGCAATCTTACTTACAGTGCTTGCTAGAGAATAAACGGAAAGAAGCCTTTGAGATCATTGAAGCCCAGTTAGAAGCCGGGGTGACGATTCGTGACATTTATCGATATATCTTTCAGCCTACCCAATATGAAATTGGACGATTGTGGCAATGCCATCGTATCAGTGTGGGGCAAGAACACTTTTGTACGGCAGCGACCCAGTCATTCATATCACGTCTTTATTCTCGCTGGCTAATTCATACGGGTCAGGATAAAAAACTAGTGGCTACTTGTGTAGGCAGTGAACAACATGAGATCGGACTGCGTATGCTCACAGATGTGTTCGAGATGGAAGGTTGGGATACGCACTATCTGGGAGCCAATGTTCCCAATGGAAGTGTAATAGAGGCTATAGAGCGGCATCAGGGCGATGTTGTTGCGATTTCAGTTACGATGACGTATCACCTTCATCTGGCCAAAGAGTTGATTCATCTGATCCGTCATCATCCGGCAACGGCACATGTGAAGATTATGGTTGGGGGATATCCCTTTAATATTGATCAGGAGTTGTGGAAAACGATAGGAGCTGACGGTTATGCTCCAGGAGCCGATGAAGCGGTAGTGGTTGCAGAACAATTACTGGCTCAGCCAGCTACATGTAATCAGCTTGATATGGTTAGGGATTAAGAGAGGGATGATGTGATGTCTAATGAGAGCGGAGAGATACAGAGGCTACGCAGAACGATTGAGCAGTTATCGGATCAGATGATCCGGAGTAAAGAGCAAGAGGAACGGACACTTACGGAATTCTCGGAAATGAATAATGAACTGGTGACACTCCAGCGTCTGCTTGCTAAGAACAATAACAGTCTTGAAGCTGCACGTCAGCAAGCAGTAGATGCAGGTGATTCAAAAATCGCATTTATTGCAGGCATCAGTCATGATTTTCGTACGCCATTAAATGGCATATTGGGGATGGCTGAGATGCTGAAGCTGTCTCCATTGTCTGAAGAACAGGAGAATTCCGTTTCCGTTATACAGGATGCTGCCAAACTGCTGCTTAAGCTGATTCAGGATCTTCTGGATCTGTCCAAACTTGAGGCGGGTCAGATGCGACTTGAACTGGGAGAAGTGGATCTGCAAGAGACGATAAACTATATTGTTCGTTTGCTCGAACCCCAAGTCAGAAAGAACGGAAATCAGTTATCGATAGACTGTGACCCCAGAATCTCTACTCTTCTTGAAGGGGATCCAACGAGGATTACACAGATACTGATCAATCTAATTCAGAATGCGAACAAATTCACATCAGAAGGTACAGTGCGGATACGAGTCGCCCTTATGAAAGATGATGAGATTACACAAATGATCCGATTTGAAGTCGAAGACACGGGCATTGGTATCTCGGAAGAAGATCAGAACCAGTTATTTCAACCCTACATGCAGACTGAACGAGGACGCTCAAGTGAGTATGGAGGAACGGGCCTTGGATTATCGATCTGCAAGTCGCTCGTTACACTGATGGAAGGTCGGATTGGAGTAGACAGTCAGGAGGGTGAAGGATCAACATTCTGGTTCGAACTTACACTTGGTAAGAAAGACGGTAACCAGTCCGCTAACCAGTCTGTTGCTTCCGCTCAAGAGCAACAGGGGCAGGATATGGATGATGAAGCTCCTTCTGTATCTGTATTGCTGGCCGATGATAATGTCATCAACCGACAGCTTGTTATGTTGCAGCTCAAAAAACTGGGAATAACCCAAGTGGACGCTGTAGTGAATGGGGAAGAGGCAATAGCTGCTTTTCTCAGCAAAAAATACAGTTTGATTCTCATGGACTATATGATGCCATTGATGGACGGTTTGGAGGCAACACGCAAAATCCGCTCGATAGAAATGGATGAAATGCGCCATACCACACCAATCATTGCAATGACAGGTAATGTCATGCAGGGAGAGAAAGACAAGTGTAAGGAAGCCGGGATGAATGACTTTATTGGCAAACCCTTCACGCTGGAAATTCTGAGTAAGATGATCGAGAAGTGGCAGCAATCCTCCGAACCGACCGAGGTACTAAATATGAGCATCGTACATGAGATTGCGGAATTAAACACCGATGGCGATCGTACACTCCTTGGTATGTTGTTGGACATGTATCGTACCGATACACCTGGCAAAATTGAGGCGCTGCGCAGACATATTGTGTCCGGTGACCATGTTGCTGCAACCGAGGTAGCCCATGATCTGAAATCAGGGAGTTTGAGCCTGGGGATTCGTTATTTATCAACTTTGTTTGCCCGGATAGAGCAGTTGGCGAAGGAAGGTCAATCACGGAAAGCAGAACCTTTGCTAGATGCTTTGTTACCCGCCTATCAAGCAGCATGTGTAGCACTGCAACGAGTAAGTAAAGATTGAATATATCTTAATAAGGAAAGAGGGTAGGGCTCGTTCATGTTATTCTACGTACTTGCAGCACTGGTACTGATCGTTCTTGCTCTTCTGTGGGCAGGAGGGCTTTATTTTTTCAAAACGGCCATTCGCCGTACAGCAAAAACGTTTTTGGTAGATAATCCAAATCTGATGCCTGAACCGGACAATGAAATCATTAGCAGTGCTTCTGACCTGAAGTGGCTGGATGCTCAGCCTACAGAAGAGATATCTCTTCAATCACATGATGGATTAAAACTGTATGGTACATGGCTCGGTTCCAATAAAGGGTCGGATCAGACGGTTATTCTGGCACATGGTTATTCGGGTAGAGGCAGAGAAATGGCTGGATTTGCCCGGTTTTATGCGGAAAAGCACGGTTATAACGTACTCATGCCAGATGATCGAGGTCATGGACAGAGTGAAGGTGATATCATTGGTTTTGGTTGGTTAGATCGGAAGGATTATGTCCAGTGGACCAACTGGGTGCTTGAAAAAGTGGGTACACAAGGGGAAATCATATTGCACGGCATATCCATGGGAGGAGCAACCGTACTGATGACAGGTGGTGAAGTTCTGCCGATTCAGGTTAAAGCGATTGTATCTGATTGTGCGTATACATCCGTGGAAGAAGAACTGACGTTCCAGTTAAAGCAATTATACAAGCTTCCTGCATTTCCGTTTATACCTGTCACAAGTCTGATCTCCCGGTGGAAAGCAGGGTATTCCTTTAGAGAGGCTTCGGCTCTCAAGCAGCTTGCCAAAGTTAACATTCCCGTGTTATTCATCCACGGAGAGGCGGATACGTTTGTACCAACGGAAATGGTGTACAGGTTGTATGAAGCCTGCCCAACCGAAAAGGAATTGCTGACCGTCCCCCGTGCCGGTCATGGCACAGCGTTTCAAGTCGATCGCACCGGATATGAGGCGGCGCTGGAATCCTTTATGAAGAAAAATCTGTCACCTGCTGTTAATTGATTTTTTTGTGACAATCTGGGTATTAAGTAGAAGATGCAAATCATTTTCTAAACGATGGGGGTATCTTGATGGGAAACGAACAATTTGAGGCTGCGCGAAAAGCAGAGGCAGGTTATCATTCCAATTTCTATCAGAATAATGAATTATTCGCCTCTGGTACCTGGATGTCGAGGCCCATGCCTATGGTGATGGATATGCTGGAACGTCTACTTGCTCACAAGGAGGAATTGCGTGTCCTCGATCTGGGATGCGGAGTGGGAAGGCATACGATACCGATTGCACAGCGCCTTGCAAAAACGAAAAGTGAAGTCATCGGTGTGGATTTGCTGGATGAGGCCATAGACGGACTTCGCAAGTATGCGAAAGAATATCAGGTTGATCATATCGTACAGGCAGTGAGAGCAGATGTTGAACATTATGCTGTGGAGCCAAACTATTTTGATTTTATTGCTGCATGTTCTTGTCTGGAACATGTCTCAAATAAGCAAGCCTTCATGGAAGCGATAGACCGGTTACAGGCCGGAACTCGTACAGGGGGCATTCATTGTATTACGATGAGCACCAATGTGGAGGAAAAAGAAATCAATACAGGCAAGGAGATTGAACCATTAATTGAGCTGAACCTGCCCACAGCCGAGGCGATTGCTATACTGGAGGATGCCTACAAAGGCTGGAATATTCTGCTTCAGGAGTATGTTACACAGACGATTGAAGAGGAGAAGTATGATGAACCGACACAATTTCGTTGTGAACTGCTTCGTTTCGCTGTGCAAAAGCAATAAATTCTCTGCCGGGACCTGACAATGGACCCGGCACTCTTAATGTGTGGTCTGAAGGGTATCGGAGTTGAATCGGCACACGACTTGAACTTTTAGAGGCTAACGACTACAATACGATAACGGAAACAAGCAAGGTATAGGAGGAATCAAGGTGTTAATTAATCTGAAATCACGCATACAGGAGCCGGAAGTACAGGAACTATTGTCCTACTCGGTCTTTCCTGATCCGGATCACTTGAACCGTGCGTTGCAACAATATGTAGAGAAAGACGAATTGCAAATGGGCGGTTACGAAGATGAGGGACAATTGATCGGTCTGATTGGATATGAGAAGACAGGAACAAGTGAGGTTACCATTCATCATATCTCGGTTTTGCCTGAAAACCGCTTTAAAAATTATGGACGTGGTATGATCTCACAACTGTTGGCAACATACAATCCCGATAGACTGATCGCTGAGACCGAGTTGGAAGCCGTCGAGTTTTATCGGAATACGGGGTTTGTGGTATATAGTCTGGGTGAATTATACCCAGGTGTGGAGCGATTCCGTTGTGTGCTTGAAAAAGAGGAAGATACGGACGAAGAGTAGCACAGAGACCTTTTATTACTTTAAGAAATATATGGATTATCATCAGTACAGGATGTTGGATTTGGCAATGAGCTGAGTCGGACGTCCTGTTTTTTTGTCGTTTTCATCAAAAAAGCAGGAAAAAAGTATTGCTTTGTAAGATTGTTTCATTATAGAATAGTTTCACAGAAGAATAGTTCGTTAAGTGAACTATATAGATTTGGGAAAGGAGAATGAAGAATGAGTACACCGGATGCAAAAAGTTTGGTGAACCGCTATTTGGATGCTTCCTTTATGGTCAATAAGCGGTTTGATACGCGGATACGCGAACAAGTGGGGCAGACCATAACGACCGATCAGTTCTGCGCACTTCGTCTGATTGAAGAGAAACCTTTCTGCACGCCCTCTGATCTTGCAGAGCTTCTGTGTATAGGTAAGAGCAGCATTACCGCTTTGGTCAACAAGCTGGTGGATCGCGATCTGGTCCATCGGGCCGGGGATGAACGTGACCGCCGCGTTGTATATCTGACACTGACGGATACCGGACGACAGGTATACAGGGAAACAGAACAGGAAATACAGCAGATTCTGGAGCCGTATCTGGTTCATTTTAAACCGGAAGAAGTCCGAATTTTCATTGAATCTTTTGAGAAGCTTGCAGCTTTGCTATCGCATGAAGGAGGACGGGAGAACGAATGAGAACGATACTAAAAGCAAGATGGTGGTTAATGGGGCTATGGGTTGTTGTAGCTGCCGTGTTGATGTTTACCGCCCCTAACATGAGTGAACTGATTCGGGAAAAGGGACAGTTTTCGGTTCCGGAAGGGTACTCTTCCACCCAGGCAGCAGCGATTCTGAATGAAGCTGCAGCACAAAAAGGAGAACAACAGGGGAGCCAGATCGCCCTTGTATTCTATAATCCCGATGGGCTGGGCACCACGGGGAAACAAGAGGCAGAGAAGGCCGTTAAGCAATTGGAGGCCGACAAGGAGAAGCTCGGTATTCTGTCCATTCTGGAACCTTTCTCTCAGCCTGAACTGTCCGAGAAGATGATCTCAGCTGACGGAAAAACGATTCTAACATCGCTATCCATTGATCAGGGAGATCGTACGGTCAAGGAAATGCGGGAAGACCTGAATGAAGCATTGAAGTCCGTCAATGTGGAGCACTACATAACCGGTAAAGGTCTGATTGATGAGGACACCATTGAAAGTTCCCAAGAGGGGCTTAAGAAATCGGAATATATTACCGTTGTCTTTATTTTACTCATTCTGTTCCTGGTCTTCCGTTCGTTTGTAGCTCCGTTTGTCCCGCTACTGACGGTGGGGATCAGTTACATTGTATCGCAACAGATTGTTGCATTTCTGGTGGATGGGCTCGACTTCCCGATATCCACATTTACACAGATCTTTATGGTCGCCGTCATGTTTGGGATTGGTACGGATTACTGCATCCTGTTGATCAGTCGGTTCAAGGAAGAACTGGCTCATCATGAGAATACGTGGGATGCCATCATTGCTACCTATCGTACTGCCGGTAAAACGGTACTCTTCTCAGCACTAGCTGTGCTGGTTGGATTCATTGCGATTGGCTTTGCCCAGTTTATGTTGTACCGTTCTGCGGTTGCCGTAGCTGTAGGTATTGCAGTGATGATGCTTGCCTTAGTGACCATCGTACCATTCTTCATGGCGGTGTTAGGCAAGAAGTTATTCTGGCCGTCGAAGGGTTCACTTGAACATGCCGAGAGCAAGATCTATGGTGCAGCTGGTCGCTTTTCACTTAAACGTCCATGGGCTGCGCTGCTCATCGTTGCAGCTGTCTGTGTGCCTCTTCTGGCAACCTACGATGGCAAACTGTCGTTCAACAGTCTCGATGAGATTGGCGAGAAATATGATTCCGTAAAAGCATTTAACATTATCTCTGACAGCTTCGGTCCGGGTGAATCACTGCCGGGTCAGATCGTCATCCAGAACGATGAAGAGATGGATAATGCAAAGTATATGGCCGTTGCCGAGAAAATTAGCCGGGAAGTAGAGAAAGTAGCCGGAGTCTCTGGTGTCCGTAGTATGACACGACCTACGGGTGATGAGATTAAAGATTTTGAAGTTACACAGCAAGTGGGAACATTATCGGATGGACTGGGTGAAGGCAAGACGGGTCTGGACAAAATCCGTGATGGCCTGAGTGAAGCCAGCAGTCAGCTAAGTAAAAATGAACCACAGTTAAAAGAAGCTGCTGATGGAGCAGGTGAACTTACCAAAGGAACCTCCCAGTTGCAATCGGGTATCACGCAACTCAGTCAGGGACTTGGGCAGATTGAAAAAGGTATTCGAGATGGTTCCGCAGGTGCAGGGGATCTGAAAGCCGGACTTCAGCAAGCCAAAACGAGTGCAGATCAACTTGCGCAGGCAAACAATCAGTTGCTTGAAGCCTATCGTCAGGCGGGAGCAGGGGTCGCTGCACTGGGGGATGGGACCCGCGAACTGGAACAACAGCTGAACGGGGTTTCAACAGCTCTAACCAGTCTGTCCGAATCCTTCACAGCACTTGAAGAGCGTTATCCTGAATTGCAGCAAGATGCTGATTACCAGCGTATCAAAGGTGCGATTGGAGAAACAGGTTCTGGCACAGCGCAGCTTGCTCAAGGTTTGGGTCAGATTAAGACCAAACTTGGGGAAGCCGCTGCTGGAATTAATCAGGCCAATGAAGGGTTTGCCTCCGCAGCAGCCGGACAAAAGGCGCTTGCCGATGGCCTGGGCCAGATTGTAACGGGAATCGGTCAGTTGCAATCCGGTCTCAAACAGGCTGCGGATGGTCAGGGTAAAGTGATTAGTGAAATTCCTTCCATTCAGGATGGACTTGGCCAGCTTCAGGGTGGTCAGGAGAAAATCCAACAAGGCTTCTCGGATCTGAGTGGTCAGCTGACACAACTGACAGATGGACTAAATCAAAGTGTCGATGGTATTAAACAGGTATCCGGTGGACTGGATTCAGCGCAGGACTACCTGACGCAATTGCAAAATTCACCAGATTCCGATCTTGCAGGTTGGTACGTTCCTGATGAAGCACTGAACAGCAAAGACTTCACACAGGTATTTGATACGTATCTGTCTGAAGATCGGAAAACGATGACGATTGATGTTATTTTCGCCGAAAATCCATACGGAACAGAAGCCATTGATCGTGTTCCTGACATTGAGGCGGCAGTACATCGCGCGGTACAAGGCAGTACACTTGAAAAAGCAGATATCGCCATAGGTGGCGTTACCAGCACGTTTGCAGATTTGCAGGAGATCTCGAATAACGACTATACACGTACTGTAATGCTGATGCTGGCAGGCACATTTATTATTCTGGTCGTACTGCTTCGCTCGGTCATTATGCCATTGTATCTGATTGTTTCCTTATTACTGGCTTATTTCACATCGATGGCGTTAACCGAAGTGATCTTTGTTAATATCCTTGGGTTCGCAGGCATTAGCTGGGTTACTCCGTTCTTCGGATTTGTTATGCTGATTGCACTTGGTGTGGATTATAGCATCTTCCTGATGGACCGTTTCAATGAGAACAAAGGTATGAAAGTACAGGATGCGATGTTGTACGCGATGAAGAACATGGGCACCGTTATTCTATCTGCCGCGGTCATTCTGAGCGGTACATTTGCTGCGATGTATCCATCCGGTGTTCTCTCGATGATGCAGATTGCCACAGTAGTCCTTAGCGGATTGATCTTGTACTCTCTGCTGTTCCTGCCATTCTTCGTTCCAGTGATGGTGAAGATGTTTGGCCGGGCCAACTGGTGGCCGTTCCCGAACAAGGAACAATCAGATTCCGTTGATTCGGATCGGACCATAGGCATGTAATGCATTGCAATGAATCAGGCTCTGCCGCGTTATGCGGCAGGGCTTTTTTCTTTTTTTTACCTCTACAGAAGAAGAGTGGTCTTATGCAAAAAAGAAAGGTGTATGCCTAAGGACACCATCCCGCGCCTTGTCTTGCAACTCATCATAAGATATAGAGCAGTTCATTATTGTTCAGAGAAATCACAGCAGAGAGGGGCGACGGGATGGTATATCGATATGTGGCTATAGGAGATTCATTAACAGTAGGTACAGGAGCGTTGCTGGGCACCGGCTTTGTTCCTTTATATCGGCGAATGGCAGAAATGAATGTTCGTACGTTTGTATCCATGGAGAATATGGGCGTGAATGGACTGACGTCGGGGGAAATGTTGCAGATGATCTCTTCGCATCCCCGAGTGCGGCAATCGCTCCGTGAAGCGGATATCATTACCATATCCATTGGCGGGAATGATCTGATTCGTACGTTCAAAGCAAGTAATGGCATTCCAAATGCCAGCAAAATGACACAGGTGCTCGGAGAAACCCGCAGTAATGTATCCCAGATCATGCGGCACATTCGGCAGTTAAAGGGCAACCATGAGTATATGGTCCGATCCATCGGATTGTACAACCCGTACCCACAAGCGACGGAAGCTGCGTACTGGGTGCGCCAATATAATTCGTTTCTGAATGGAGCCGGATCAGGCAACTATGCGTGTGCTCAGGTGTATGACAGGTTTGAAGGTCGTGAACGTGAACTGTTGTTCTGGGACAGAGTGCATCCCAATGCAAGAGGGTATCGTGTCATTGCGGAGCAGCTTAATCGGACGGGATATTATCCGTTCTCTTGATCACTTTGGAACAGAACTAGACCAAGCGATGGACTTCCTTTAAGATAAATAAAAGACAGTTCCATTTTGTGAGATAAAGGGGTTAATTTTTGGTGCAAAACATCGATTCCGGTTCCCTCCATCCTTCAGAGCAGCAGCGTATATCCGAAGTGTTGGCCTTATATGGTTTTACATCGGATTGGAAAGGCGAGCGTGGAAAGGGTGGAATGAATAATTCTACTTACATGCTCCATGTAGACGGGACTAATTACGTCATGAGACAATATGAAACACATAATGATCCGATGAAAATCACCTTTGAACACGAGGTGCTGGAAGCCCTACAACGTTCGAACTTTAAGCTTGATACACCTTCACCTGTAAGGCGGTTATCTGGTGAGAGAGGTACATTCCTTCCTGTAAAAGATACCCTGACAGGTCATACCAAAATCGTGACTCTGTTTCATTATAGGGAAGGCGTCAATCCCATCTGGCATACACCAGATCAATTGATAGGGCTCGGTAAAGCGGCGGGGGCCCTGTCTTGTGTTATGGCTACCCTGGATATACCACTTGAACCTGTGTATCCACCATATTATCGAATTCAGGATGCGTATCCGCTCTGTTCACCAGAACGATTATTACAGCTATGCACATCGCCGCCAGAGCAATTGGCCTCATGTGCAAATGAGTTGAAGCAACTGAGAGAGGCGCTGCCAGATCTGTTTGAAGCCCTGCGGGGTATGGAACATCTGCCGCATCAATTGGTTCATGGGGACGTGAATGCCTCGAATGTATTGGTAGATCAGCAGGATGGTGGAATCTGTGCCATTTTGGATTTTGAATTTGCGACATGGGATTTGCGGGTAATGGAGCTGGCTGTTCCGATGTCTGACCTCCTTACCATGGACAAGAGTGAAGATTGGATGTGGCAGGCACAGGAGGGACTGATCAGGGGATTTCGGGAACAGGTCAGCCTGAAACCGGAAGAGTTGCTGGCCATACCTCGATTGATTTTGCTGCGTAGTCTGGATGTGGTCATGCATTTCATCAGTCGGATGTTCGAGGGTACAGATGAGCCGGAAGTGGCTGTGGAGCAGATTGTGAAGCTCAAACAGCGGATCGACTGGATGCATCTCCATGAAGAACGACTGTGTGAGATATTGGTGTATTAATATCGTTGTTAAGAATAAAGTGCACTGGTTCTGCTCTTACGAGGGCAGAGATCAGTGCACTTTTATTGGTTAGAAAAGTGATATATGAAGATTACGGTGTATAGCGGATGACATTACAATCCACGTTTGCGGAACCAACTGCGGACAGCCCAGCGGCGCTCCTGACGTTTTTTGTATTTGGGTAACGAACGATAAACGTTCAAAGATTGCTCGTATGCCTGTTTTGCATCAGCATTGCGCCCAAGGGAACGGTGAACCGAGCCGAGCAGATAATAAGCTTCACTGGAAGAGGAATGAATCTCCTGAAACTGATGCACATAATCCAGCGCTTTGTCTTCATGCGTATCTTTGAAAGCTCCGGCAAGGGTTAGGTACGGGCGTCCGTACTTGACTCTGGGGTTGATCTCGAGGGCTTGCAAAATATGACGTTCGCCTTTTTCGATGTTGCCCAAATGAAGCTCAGTTGTCCCCAGTGCCTCCCAGTACTCAGCCGATTGTTCGTATGGGCGCTCCAGTTCAAGCAATAACGCATGTGCCTCACTGTAACGCTTGCGCTCAATTAACAGGCGAGCCAGTTCCAGCTTGGAAGAAACTTCATTAGGACTCATGGCAAGCTGTTGCCGAAGCCGTGAGATGTTACGCATACGTTTGAGAGGTTTCGTGAAGCTTGGGAACACCCCAACGTAACGACGATCCAGGAAATACAGTATAACGAGTAAAATGAGGACGGCAATGAACGGATTACCTACAATCCGCCATAAAAGGCCAAAGATAAGAAATTTAATAAGCACAGGTTCAACTCCATTTATGATGTAATCGCGTTTCGTACACTTAAAATATATTTCGACTGATCCAACGGGTTAACTCCTCTGCGTTTGCGAGTATGATTCACATCCGCAGAACAATCTTGATATCCGGCAAACGAAGTCGTAAGCATCCCGCGGCCGCTTGTCTCGGAACGCAGTTTCACCGGATAATCCATTGAGGTGGCAAGAGGCATAACTCCTTCAATAATACAACGTCCGCTACCAATGACGGGGGCTTCGAAGGTTGCCCGCATATGTACCAGATCACTAAGGGCCTTACCGCCGTATTCCTCCGGGACCGTCAGCCGGAACTGAAGAAGGGGTTCCAGCAACGTGGTACCTGTTCTCGACAATCCATCCATGATTCCCATAGGTGTGGCTACAACAAAATCCAGCGGATGTGTATGCCAGACATGATGTTCCCCTTCCACCAGCGTGATGCGCAGATCGGTTACTTCCCAACCGAGCATACCTTGAGACAAGGCTTCCGGAATTCGTCGTTCAACTTCATTCTGATAACGTAACAGCAGATCTTCTGTCCTTACGGTTGAGGCATAGATCAGACCGCTTCCGCGAGGCAAAGGTTCAATCTTGAAGCGAAGGATGGCCCAGCAGGGCTTAGGCATCGTATAAGCGATGTAACCTTCTCCGGCTGTACGTGGTGTCTCCTTATAGATGACGGATGGCGGATCAAACACGACATCCAATCCGAAACGACTCAGCAACAGGCTGGATAAAATCTCAAGCTGAATGGTTCCCATGACCTTGAGATGCAGTTCTCGTTCCTCCGGCAACCATTGCAGGTCGAGTAAGGGGTCTTCATCCGTCAACTCTTGCAATGCTGCGACAAGATCGGGGTAACGTGCCGGGTCCTTGCCATGTACTTGTACGGTCAGCAAAGGCACAGCCATCTGTGGCAGAGGAGGTACACCTTCAGGATTGCCGATAATGTCACCCACATGTGTGTCACTCAGTCCATACAGCGCAGCAATCTGCCCCGCGTGAACGGCACCGGTATCCGCCCATTTCCGTCCATCCATACGGCGAATCTGCGTCACTTTCTCTTCAAGCTCCCGCGTCGAATTATGGATGGTATCCCGATTGTGTAAGCTGCCACCATACATACGGACGTATGCCGTGCGGCCCATCGTACGGTCACGTTCAATTTTGAACACAACGCCGGATACGGGAGAGTCCACTGGTTGTGCAGGTGGAGGCAGAAATGCAAGGACCGTGTCCAGCAATGCCGTGACGCCAATTCCTTTGCCGGAAGCCCCATAACATACAGGGAACATCTCACCCTGATGCACATACCGCAGGAATGCTTCATTCAGATCCCTTTGTGATAACGGAGTCTCCTGGATGTAGGCTTCCATGACCTTTTCGTCCAGCTCGGCAAGTATCTCGACCAGACCTGGAATGGAAGGTGTGCCATCTGACAGAGAATCTTGATTCGGGTTCCATAGCGAGTCGATGCCATGAAATGAATCTTCGTGGAACTGATACGTTTGGATTTCGCATGCGAAAGGGGACAGGGTGGAACAAATCTGCTCCATTACCGCTGGGGCAGACGCACCAATCCGATCCATTTTATTAATATAAATGATGGTTGGGATGCGAAGTGAACGAAGGGCATGCCAGATGGCTTCACTCTGGGACTGAATGCCTTCTACTGCCGACAGAATGAGAATAGCGCCATCCATTACCCGTAGCGTTCGCTCTACTTCGGAGCTAAAATCAATGTGACCAGGCGTATCAATGAGGTCAATGATGGTGTTCTTCCAGATCAGAGAGGTCATGGCTGCCTGAACGGATATGCCACGTTCTTTCTCAATGTCCAGGGAGTCTGTGGCTGTTGTTCCGTCATCTACACGTCCCGGACTGCGGACGACACCACTCTCAAATAACATATGCTCGGTGGTGGTTGTTTTCCCCGCATCCACATGGGCGAAGATACCAATATTCCTGCGATTCAATTCGTTTAACATGGAATGCTAAGCTCCTCTGACAACGGAATGCAATGTTTCCGACAAGTAATAATCCAGATTATCATACCACATCTTCCATATGGAAGAATATGTGGATATATATGATTAGGCCCAGGCACCTATGTTCCAGTCTGGTTCTATTTTAACGAGAACTGTTCATGGTTCTGCGGTATGCTGCGGGTGTTGTACCGGTTAATTTTTTGAATTGACGGTAAAAGTGGGGCAGGCTGTCGAACCCGCAAGCATCGGCAACGGCTACCATCGTCTCATCACCTTGCACCAGATGCTCTTTCGCCATAATGACCCTTCGTGCTAATGCGTAATCCGTTAGAGTCATTCCCGTGTATCGTTTGAAGGCACGACTGAAATGGGCAGGGGATACAGAGGCGTGCTGCGCCAGTTCAGGGAGGGACAGGCCATTCCGAAGGTTATCGTCAATATGAGAGATCGTAGAAGAGAGCCATGAGGGACCTGGAGCGGATTTACCCGGATTCGCAGGTCCCGCAGCTTCCAGACGTTCCAGAAAAATGAGCAACAGTTGCAGCCTTAACAGGGCCGCATGTGCGCTTAGATGATGACCGAGCTGGAATTCGGTCTGAATATTATCAATGAGGGCGGCCACCTGTGATTGCTCCTCTGTGTTCAGATGCCTCTTATACACGCGTTGTTTACGACAACGTTCAAACAGGCTTAGCAAGGAAGAAGCAGCGCCTCCAGCGGTCGATGCCAGCAAGCCCGGGCTGAAGAACAATGCGGAAGATGTGACAGGATTGCCTGCATCCGGCAAGGCTCGGTGAACCGTGCTGCCCGGTATAATGAACAGATCTCCTTCTTGCATATTCTCAAGTCCCGTATCAATAAAGATGCTTCCCTGACCCCGATATACATAGATAATTTCATGCCAGTCGTGAAGGTGATCTGGCAATTCGTTCTGAGGGGATTTGGTATCGCTGTACACCAGGCGGAACGGAATACCGGATTCTGCTTGAATAGTCGTACGAACAGGTGAACGTTCCATAAAGACTCCTTTCCAGACGATCGTCTTCAACGAGATGTTATACCTGGTCATGAGAGAGTATATTTACCGCAATATAAGCAATTTAATTTCCTTTTATTGATGATACAATGAATTTAAAGCGTTTACAATAAAAGGGTGCAGAGCCTTCGAGCTGCATTCCGACAGTACAAATAATCGATGAGGTGAGTGTCCATGTCGGCAAGCACGAAACGGCCAAGGTTGAAGCTGAATTTACTGGGGAGCGATGGTCAGCGCAAGTGCAAGGAGATTATGGAGCGTCCCGTGAAGGTTTTGCAGATTGGAGAAGGTAATTTCTTGCGGGGATTTGCAGACTGGATGCTTCATGAGAGTGCCAGACAAGGCAAATTCCATGGAAGTGTAGCTGTTACCCAACCACGACCGGGAGGCAAAGCCAAGCTGGAGCAGATTCGTGATCAGGATGGATTATATACGATGATTACGCGTGGGCTGTCTCAAGGAAAGCCGGTTGAGCGGACAGAGTTGATCTCCATTTTCTCACAGTGTATCAATCCGTATGAGGAATGGGATGCCTTTCTGAACTTGGCGGAACTGCCTTCACTTGAGTTCGTTATTTCCAATACAACCGAATCAGGATTGAAATATACGTATGCGGACTATATCGAGGGTGAACCCGTCCAATCATTTCCGGGGAAATTAACAGTTTTCCTGCATCAGCGATATTTGAAATTTGATGGTGATCCATCCAGAGGTTTGATTCATCTGCCATGCGAGCTGCTTGAAGGCAATGGTGACGTGCTTCGCAGTTGTGTTCTCCGTCATAGTGAGGATTATGGGTATTCGGAAGGCTTCCGCTCATGGATCGAGAACCATAATCACTTCCTGAACAATCTGGTAGATCGAATCGTAACAGGTGCGCCGACCCAGGAGGAAGCCGATTCCCTGACGAATCGCTGGGGGTATGAGGACCAGTTGATTAATACGGCAGAGCCATATCATTTCTGGGCCATTCAGGGTGATGAATCATTGGACAAAAAACTTCCTCTCAAGCAGGCAGGTCTCAATGTACATTGGGTGAAAGATCTGAAGCCTTTTCAGGTACGCAAAGTTCGTATTTTGAATGGGTCACATACCTTAATGTCATCCCTCGGCATTCTGCAAGGTAAGCAGCATGTGAGAGAAACGATGGAAGATCCGTATTTTGGCTCATGGATCAGGGAAGCTGTGCATCAGGAGATCGTGCCTGCTCTGGATATGCCCGATCATCAGCTGGACCAGTATGCAGAAGAAGTGTTCGAACGGTTCCTTAACCCATATATTGATCACAAATTGCAAGATATTGCTTTGAATACGATCGGAAAATTCAAGGTGCGTGTGCTGCCAACACTATTGTCTTACGAGCAAAATCAGGGAAGTTGGCCAGAACGTTTAATTCAAGGGTTTGCTGGATTATTGTGTCTCTATCGTCCGGTAAATACGCCAGAAGGTTACAAGGCACAAAGACTGAATGGAGAGGACATTCTGCTGCGGGATGACCCGGATGTCCTGGCTGCTTTGGCTGCACACTGGGAAGGTTATGACACGCTTAACAGGAATCAGAACCAACTGGATGACCGGGTAGCGGCTGTGTTGTCGGATACCTTGATCTGGGGCGGAAATCTGGATGCAAGAGAAGGGCTGCGTGCAGCACTTGTTCGTGAAATCGGATTGTTGGAAGGTGAAGGGAAATGAACACAACAAGTACAATCAATGACTGGATTGCCATTCAACCACAGGATGATGTCATTATAGCGCTTCGGGATTATGCGAAAGGAGAATGCATTACCCTGCCAGACGGTGTTTCTTTTACCTTGCTGGATGACG
Organism: Paenibacillus sp. 10L310; assembly: GCF_056395745.1. NCBI lineage: Bacteria > Bacillati > Bacillota > Bacilli > Caryophanales > Paenibacillaceae > Paenibacillus > Paenibacillus sp. 10L310. The sequence goes on from NZ_JBFTKC010000001.1 coordinate 930,661, forward strand.
TGCCCAAAGGGCATAAGATTGCTGTGCATACCCTGGCACCGGGTGATGATGTGATGAAGTATGGTTTCTCCATCGGGATTGCCCAAGAGCAGATTGAGCAGGGAAGCTGGATTCATAGTCACAACCTGAAGACGGGTCTGCACGGATTACTTGAATATGAGTATCAGCCGGGCGCGCAGGTTCAGACGGACATGCCTCCGGAACATCTGCGCTCATTTGATGGATATTTGCGCCCCAATGGTGACGCAGGTATTCGTAATGAGATCTGGATTGTGAACACAGTTGGATGTATCAATAAAGTGTGTGAAGCTTTGGCACGTATGGGGCAGTCCCAGTTTGGAAGCCGGGTCGATGGTGTATTTCACTTTCCGCATCCATTCGGGTGTTCACAGCTTGGTGATGATCTGAAGTATACACAACAGTTGCTGGCCTCCTTGGTGGAGCATCCGAATGCAGGAGGCGTGCTCGTCATCGGTCTGGGCTGTGAGAACAATCAGGTCGATGAATTCCGTGAGTGTATTGCTCCGGAATACCGCGGTAAAGTACGGTTTCTCAAAGCACAGGAAACGGATGACGAGCTTGAGGAAGGGCTTCGACTGATGGAAGAACTTGTGGAGATCGCTGAACATGAACAACGGCAGCCGCTTCCGCTCAGTAAACTTAAAATTGGTTTGAAGTGTGGCGGTTCCGATGGTTTATCCGGCATTACAGCCAATCCGCTGGTCGGTGCAGTTGCTGATATGTTGGTTGCTGCCGGGGGTACGGCTATTCTGACGGAAGTTCCGGAGATGTTTGGTGCGGAGACGATCTTAATGAACCGGGCTACCAATGAGCAGGTGTTTCACGATTTGGTGGACCTCGTGAACGGCTTCAAGCAATATTTTGTGAACCATGGCCAGAACATCTATGAGAATCCTTCACCTGGGAATAAGGCTGGTGGCATCACAACGCTAGAGGAAAAGTCACTTGGATGTACGCAAAAGGGAGGACGTTCTTCCGTAGTCGACGTTCTACGGTATGGCAAACGTGTAACTCAAACCGGTCTGAACATTGTAGAAGCACCGGGTAATGACCTGGTATCTGTAACGGCACTGTCTGCGGCGGGTGCACATATTGTGCTCTTCACAACAGGGCGGGGGACTCCCTTCGGAGGTCCGGTACCTACCGTCAAGATTGCGACCCAATCCGATCTGGCGAATCGCAAAAAACACTGGATTGACTTCAACGCAGGCCAGCTGTTGGAGGGGCAGACGATGGATGAGGTGAAAGTGCAGCTGTTCAGCCAGCTGATTGACATTGCTTCAGGACGGTCACACACACTCAGTGAGCAGCATGGATTCCGGGAGATTGCCATATTCAAGGATGGCGTAATTCTCTAAATCCATTGTCGATGGGGGCTGTTGATCGTCTGGGTTACATTATATGGTGAACCACAGCCAATTCCGGTTGAAATTTGCACTACAACCGGGATTGGCTTTATTTAGATTCCACGGATGCCAAGCGCTTTGGAGATGCTTGATAATGCTGCAGGTGAAGCATGTTGTTGTAGTTGCACAATCAATAGTTCACGTGCCTCTTCTATGCTGCCTTCATATGGCTTAATGCCGTGACGTTCCATCCAGTGACCAGCAGTCTCGTATGCGGAGCTGTTCCAGGCGACTTTGCCTTCTGCGAGCCCTTCTTTTTCTTTGGTGCCACTGATCACAATGGCTGCACAGCCCTGAAGGTCCAGAAGTCCACGGTCAAATGTTTTTTTGTCCTCTTTTGCCCCGAAACCGGCTTGTGATCGCAAGGCACGTCCATCGATGCCTTCTTGTTCTGCAACTAACGCATGAAGTTTGAACGCTTCACGGGAGAGTAGACCCGCTTCATACTGTTCCTTGATAGTTCTGGAATCGGCAAGCAGTCGGTGTACCCAAGGGAAGTATTCAGATGAGACAAGAAGCGCTTTCTTTTTGACAAATTTTCCATATGCAGCAATGCCCTCTTCAGCCAGGCGTGAACGCCATAACCAAGGATCGAATTCATCATCCTTGTGCCAATGTTCTTTGGGGGTTAGCGATGACAGAGAAGGATAATCGGCAAATAGTGGTGCCAGAGGCAGCAGCCCTATAGACTGGATACGCTGTACTGCTTCTTCGTACGTTATAACGGCTTCATATGTCATGATATCAGTAGGCTCCTTTTTGTGTGTAGTCAAGCTACGACTTGGTTGAAGCAAGGTATCTCCGGCTCACTTCCTCGGCATGCTGACGAATCTCACTGCGAAGTTGGAGAGGTTCAATCACTTCGGCTTCACGTCCTAATCGGTAAAAGAATCGTACGGCCCAGTCCCATTCCCCTGGTGGACAAAGGAATGATAATTCCCAGAGATCCGGGGCAATTTCAGTCATCTTTTCACCAATATGCTCGTCCTGTTCAGCTTCAATCATTCCCCGATAACTCAGTTGTACCTTAACCAGGGTTGGCGGCTGTTCTGGAGGGATCGGCTTACTCTGCTGTTGCTCTGCCTGTTCATTAAGCATCTGTGCATCCTGTGGTTCGATCGCTTTGACTTCGATAATTCGGTCAACCCGGAACAGACGTTGTTCACCATGTTCGAGGGAATATGCTTCACAGTACCAGAAGCCAGAGGAAGCATATACCCGTGTGGGACAGATATGCAACCAACGCTGACGTGATGCGGAGCGATACAGCACACTAAGCCACCCGTGTTCGGGTATACATGCCAGCAGTGCGTCCAGATGAGGAAGAATGTAATTGCGGTCTGGAATATGATGATGCAGTTGTTTGAGCATGGGATCAATTCGCGACATAATATCATCCGGAATGATAGCCTTAACTTTGTTCATCAGGGTCCAGCGTTTCTCATGAAAGGGTGTGTCGGCGTAGCGACTTAGACCTTCAAGAGCGAATAAGAGCGTCGCTGCTTCTACCGGGTCCAGCTGTAATGGGGGTAATACGTAACCCTCCATAAGACTGAAACCGCCTCCCGGACCGGAAATGGCAATAATGGGCACATTCATCTCGGAGAGGGATTGAATATCCCGAAGAATCGTGCGACGGGAAACCTCAAATTTCTCACCTAATGAGTGTGCCGTTTCGTGACCATGCTGTAATGCCATTACAATGGCAGCAAGCCGATTTGTTCTGTTCATGTCAGCCACTCCGTTTCGATCTGCGCCGCCGGAAAGTGATGTCGTAGTTATATTTCAATTGTAACAACGAATAAGTGACATCATGAGTGTCACCAATTTTTCAACTGTTCATTATTTTATAATGGATCAGCATCAGGATTCACAAGCATGTTCCGGCAGGCGTTGTTAAAATGTGTTTCTCGTCCAATTCGCTTTGCATACTGATATTTCCTTCTATCAAAAAGACCACAGATCATGCCAAAAACCCGTATCCGGTGTAGACGGATACGGGAAGTAGCAGCTTTTGGCTTACAGAAGACGATAAAGGTCTGAAATCTATACCAATATCCTCGCTGAAGACAATAACAAGTATAAAAGGAATGAATATGTGACACTTTGTATCGCGGGAATTTCTATCACATTATATTATTCCGAATGATTTCAATTAAGCGAAATCGCTTATTTCATTTCGAGCAATTGCACTCCACGAGCTTCAATCTCAACACTTCCCGAAAGCTCACGATTGGTGAGCAGATCATGTGCCTTAGTTGTTCCCAGATCATAGGATTGTGTGGTTGCGTTATGGTTCATGACAAACAGGTAGGGTCTGCCGTCTTTGGTTCGTGCGCTTACTTCAACACCTTCTGGTGTCTCAAGCAAGGATTCTACGTACTTGGCTGCTGCAAGCTGTCCCAGCAAACCATCCAGGAAGCGCTCATCCGGGTCGGATGCAACGTACCAGGCTTCACCTTGACCAAAGGTATTACGTGTCACAACAGGCATGCCTTTATAAAAGTCGTCTCCATACTCCGCGATGACTTCGGCTCCTTCACTGTGCAGCAGGTCACACAGCATGCCGCAGCCATACTCTCCTTGAAGATCACCGTAGGTTTCTTTGAGGACAATGCGGTTCTTTTGCTCAGGCAGCAGGGCATCAATCTCTTCCACCCAGATTCCGAGCAGTTTACGAAGTTCTCCCGGATATCCACCTGTGGTCACGAGATCGTTCTCGTTGACAATGCCGCTGAAGAAGGTCGTCAGGAATGTTCCACCTGCTGCAACATACTTCTCCAGTTTGGCGGCAAACCCTGGTTTAACCATGTAAAGAACAGGGGCAAGGACAATGTCGTATTTGCTCAAATCCGTATCCACACTGATGATATCTACTTGTATGTTGCGGCGGAAGAAGGCTGCGTAGTATTTATGGATCTGATCCACATAGTTCAGGGCAACCGTAGGTCCGCTTGATTTTTCGATGGCCCACCAGTTATCCCAGTCGAACACAATGGCTACTTTGGATTCAACAGATGCATCCAGCGTGGTATCTCCAAGGATCTGCAATTCCTTGCCCAGCTCAGCGACTTCGCGGAATACACGTGTATTCTCATGCCCAGCATGCTCAATAACTGCACCGTGATACTTCTCACAGGCACCAATGGAGCGGCGAAGCTGGAAGAACATGATGGTATCGGCCCCGTGCGCAACAGATTGATAACTCCACAGACGCATGACACCTGGACGTTTCAGTGAGTTATACGGTTGCCAGTTCTGCTGACTTGGTGTTTGCTCCATCAGCATGAACGGTTGACCATCCTTCAATCCGCGCATAAGGTCATGAGCCATTGCCGTGAAGCTGACGGGTGTTGCGAGACCAGGATAACTGTCCCAGGAGACGATATCCAAATATTTTGCCCATTTGAAATAGTCTAAATGCTTGAAGAATCCCATCAGATTGGTAGTAACAACGGAGTCCGGAATATGTTTTTTGATCGTATTGTATTCCAATAGATAACAATCCAGCATGCTGTCGGAGTTGAAGCGAGAGTAGTCCAGCGAGATTCCCTGGAACGTTGAATTGTTGTTACCCCAATGTTCGCTCAGGTTGCTTGGTAATACAATTTCGTCCCAATCGTAGAAGGTATGCCCCCAGAAATTCGTATTCCATGCTTTGTTGACCTGTTCCAGAGTCTGATAGCGTTTTTTCAGATACACGCGGAACGCTTTTTCACAGTTGTCACAGTAGCACTCACCGCCATATTCGTTGGAGATGTGCCATACGAGAACCGCGGGGTGATCCTTGTATCGTTCGGCCAGTTTATCCGCAATCTTCTCAGCGTATTTGCGATAGGTCGGGCTGTTGGGACAGGAATTATGGCGCCCACCGAATTTTCGTTTGCGTCCATCGGCATCTACACGAAGCACGTCTGGATATTTCTTTGCCATCCAGGCCGGATGGGCAGCAGTGCTTGTTGCAAGGCATATATAGACACCGTTTTCATGTAAACGATTAATCAGTTGGTCGAGTTCTTCAAAACGGTAAGTAACTTCATCAGGCTGAATCAGTGCCCATGAAAATACGTTGATTGTGGCAATATCAATGCCTGCCAATTGGAACATGCGCAGGTCTTCAAGGTGGGTTTCGTGATCCCACTGTTCCGGGTTGTAATCGCCCCCGTAGAACATTTTGGGCAGTTTGTTACTAATCAATGTGTTCACCTCTTGTATAAGAATAATCCTATACTATATGATACATATGACTTTTAAAATATAATAAAAGTAATGACTCATATAAGAATACGGAAGTTTACTTCAACTTATACCCAAGGAGGCATCCCATGTTTATCTCCCCCCGACATCAACGATATTTCATGACGTCACGTGATCAGCCGTTGCCCCTTTATATTGAGAGCCTAGGTTATAACGGCAATCAGGAGAAGGTGTCCAGACCTGTGGGGTATCCCTGTTACCATTGGCTTCAGACAGTAAAGGGAGCCGGAGAATTCAAGTTTGCCGGGTCCACGGTCGTACTGGGGGAAGCATCAGGTATTTTGCTGCCGCCAAATGAACCGCATGAATATGTGCGCGCCCAAGGAGAGTGGGAGACATTCTATATTACATTTGGCGGTTCCCAGTGTCCGGCAATCTTGGAGTCACTTAGTCTGGGTGAAGCAGCATTGCATCAGTGGGAGCAGAGCAGTCCGTTCAATGATTACGGCCAGGAAGTGCTGGATTCGATCAGAAGTGATCAGGATTTGTCGGGACTCGAGGCGTCAGCGGATATATATCGATTTCTGATTTTGCTCAAAAAACATGGCATGACCGGCAATCGCTCTTCGATCTCTCATGCCGTGGAGAGACTCGCTCCGCTCATTGCATTCATGGAACAGCATTATGCGAATCCTGAGATTGGTCTCGAACATATGGCTGACGTCACGGGGATCTCATCCAGACATCTGAACACCTTGTTCAAGCAGTCCTTTGGCATGACAGCCTACAGTTATTTCATTTTGCTGCGCATTCGCAAAGCCAAGGAAATCATGACAGGGGATACCGCCCTGACGATTAGGGAGACTGCGATTAGGGTAGGGTTTCGCGATGCAAGCCATTTTGTAGCAACTTTTCGCAGGATTGAGGGGGTGACTCCTGAACAGTTCCGTAATTTGTACTAACATGTACCCAAATGATCAAAAAGTGATGCCAGGAAGGTATTGATGCGTTAGGGTCATTACCGTTATGATGGTATCGATTCCTGAGATTCGAAAACGTTTAAACGGACCCATGTATCCGTTCTACTTGGAGAGGATGATTGAAGATGACAACAACTATACCCTTATGGGATCATGCTGCACCTTATGCAGCCCAGGGTCATGAAGACCAGATGCCACATTTGATTCCATTTATTCAGCCCGGTTCCGAGAGCGCTGTCATTGTATGTCCAGGGGGCGGCTATGGATTTTTGGCTGATCATGAAGGTGCTCCAATAGCCGAATTGTTGAACCGTGCAGGTATAAGTGCATTTGTCCTGAATTATCGGGTGGCGCCTCACCAGCATCCTGCACCTATAACAGATGGTCAGCGTGCCATACGTTATGTTCGTGCTCATGCTGAGCAGTATGGCATCAACCCTGCCAAGATTGCAGTACTTGGTTTCTCCGCAGGCGGACATCTCACAGCAACACTGGGAACGCTGTATGACGAGGGACAACCGGATCATGAGGACCTCATCGAACGCCAGAGTTCACGCCCGGACCGAGTTATTCTCTGTTATCCGGTCATTACGATGGAGTCCTATGGACATGCCGGTTCCCGTGAGAATTTGCTTGGGTCGGACGCCTCTGCCGAGCAGATCAAGGCTTTCAGTGCGGAGCAACAGGTAAGAGCGGATGCTCCTGAAGCGTTCATCTGGCATACCAGCGATGACCAGGCAGTACCTGTAGAGAATAGCTTGCGTTACGCACTTGCATTGGGTGCGCATGGTATCCCCTATGACTTGCACGTTTTTGAGAAAGGGTCACATGGACTTGGATTGGCTGAGGACAACCACGCGGTTCGGGTATGGTCAGATCTGTGTCTCACATGGCTCAAGAATCAAGGCTGGTAATCACTGATTGGATAACAACTTAACGGTCTGATTAATCAATTATTCTTATATTAGCGCCTTGGAGCGAAAGAGAAAATAACGATGAAATTGCAAAAAAATGACAAGCTTCTGTTTATCGGTGATTCGATTACAGATTGTGGTCGGGAACATCCTGTAGGCGAAGGTAGCTCCGGTCTGGGACATGGTTACGTAGCGCAAGTCTATGCCCTCTTGCGGTCCATCTATCCGGAATTGATGTTGCGTGTCCAGAATGTGGGTAATGGTGGAAATACGATTCGTGATCTGAAACAGCGCTGGGATCGTGATGTGCTGGACCTTAAACCGGACTGGCTGACGATCATGATTGGCATTAATGATGTATGGCGTCAGTTCGACAACCCATTGTCAACAGACTCACATGTGTTTCTTGAAGAATACGAATCCACATTGCGTGAACTGGTGGCTTCGGTTCGTTCCAACCTGAAAGGTCTGGTACTAATGACACCTTATTATCTTGAGGCCAATCCGGAAGACCCGATGCGGGCAACGATGGATATCTACGGAGAAGCGGTACGCAGGGTAGCGAGTGAGTATGATGCGGTGTATGTGGATACACAGGCTGCATTTGCTCCATTTTGGGATCATTTCTATACGTCTGTGCTGACTTATGACCGGGTACATCCGGATGCAACGGGCCATATGGTATTGTCCAAAGCATTCTTGGATGCCATCGGATTCGAATGGTCAGGCGGCGTCAAATCTGAATAAGGACGTGAGGGCATGAGCGACGTAACTGTAGCAGTACAAACCCCGGCATTACTGGGGGAAGGTCCAAGCTGGGATGCGGAGAATAATCGATTATTGTGGGTAGATATTGAAAGCTTTAAGGTGCATGTGTATGATCCGGCTACAGGGCAGGATCAGGCTTATGATGTCGGTGAACATGTCGGGGCTGTTGTTCCCTATCGTGGTGACGAAGTTGTGGTTGCTTTACGCAGTGGATTCCATACGTATCACTTGCTTACGGGTGAGCTGCAAGCCATTGAGGACCCTGAACAAGGTAAGGATACCAATCGTTTTAATGATGGAAAATGTGATGCGAAGGGCCGCTTCTGGGCAGGCACGATGAGCATGAATAATGAGAGCAAAGCCGGATCATTGTATTGTTTGGAGCAAGGGCAACCCGTTCGCACAATGGTACAAGGTGTGTCTACATCCAACGGTCTGGGCTGGAGTCCGGATCGGCAGACCATGTATTACATTGATACCCCGACACGTTCTATTGACCGGTTTGATTTTGATCTGACGGCAGGTACGATACAAAATCGGACAAGTATCATTCACATACCGGAGGAATTCGGTTTTCCGGATGGGATGACGGTTGATGGTGAGGGCATGCTGTGGGTTGCGCACTGGGGCGGTGGAAGAGTCACTCGTTGGAACCCGCATACATCGGAACTGTTGCAACAGATCGAGGTGCCGGCAGATCAGGTAACATCCTGCTGTTTTGGTGGACCGGATCTCGAAGAGTTATACATTACAACAGCACGTATAGGGATTAAGGAAGAACGTCTAAAAGAGACACCGGATGCGGGCTCACTTTTTGTCATCAGACCGGGCGTTAAAGGGCAGGAGACTCACGCTTATGGTAGCCAGCAATAAACAGGTGCCAATTATGTAGTGAACCTTAGTGAACCTCTGCCTGGTTTGCCAGGAAAGAAACGATTCCATTTTTTACTCTTATATAAAATGTCGAAAGGTGCTGTTCTAACAGCATCTTTTTTTGTTGTATAAACCAGTTTAAACACTGAAAATATTTTACAAAAATCGGAATTTCGACAGAGGGGTTTGGAGATTGCCAGCGAATGTTATTTATTGAAAGTATTATCCAGATAACCGCGAATCAAGAACAATTATGTAAGCGCTTAACAATATGACTGGAAGGGGGTGAGGCTTCTTGTATCAAGGGATGCATTGATTCGTCTGGCACGCCATCATCAGCACGATGAGACAGCGGGGATAGACCGAAATGCAGTAACGAAGTAGAAGAGGAGGATAAGTTAATATGAGAACGTTTATGGGGAAATTGCGAATGATGAGCCTGACGGTTGCTGTAGTAACCGCCTCGCTGGGAGGACTTGCTGGAACAACAGCGGCGGCACCAAGTGAAGCCTATGAGTGGAAAAATGTGGTGACGGGTGCAGGAGGCGGGTTTGTACCGGGCATTATTTTCAACGAGTCGGAAAAGGATCTGATCTATGCCCGTACAGATATCGGGGGAGCCTATCGCTGGAATGCGGCTGACGAGAGGTGGATACCCTTAACGGATTTTGTCGGCTGGGATGACTGGAACAAGAATGGTGTGGACGCACTGGCTACGGACCCGGTTGATCCCGATCGGGTGTATATGGCAGTTGGGACGTATACGAATTCGTGGGACCAAAATAATGGCTCCATCTTGCGCTCTACGGACCGGGGAGATACATGGCAGACCACAACACTTCCGTTCAAAGTGGGCGGCAACATGCCGGGACGTTCAATGGGAGAACGCCTGACCGTGGACCCAAATGATAACAGTATTCTGTATTTCGGTGCACGAAGTGGTCATGGGCTATGGAAAAGTACCGATTACGGTGTGACCTGGAACGAAGTCACAAGCTTCCCGAATCCGGGAAATTATGTGCAAGACCCTTCGAATGAATATACCAGTGACATCGTAGGTCTGGCATGGATTACATTTGACAAAACAACAGGTTCGGCAGGGCAAGCAACCCAGACAATCTATGTGGGTGTTGCAGATAAAGCTCAAAGCGTATATCGCAGCACAAATGGCGGCCTGACCTGGTCAGCTGTTGCTGGTCAACCTACAGGTTATATTCCGCATCATGGTGTGTTTGATTCAGACGGAAGCCTCTATATTACGTACAGCGATGGTGTTGGACCCTATGATGGGGCAAAAGGTGACGTGTGGAAACTGAATACGTCGACAGGTGTCTGGACCAACATCAGCCCTGTTCCAAGCAGCAGCACGGATAATTATTTTGGATATGGCGGATTGGCTGTTGATGCACAGAATCCCGGTACATTGATGGTTGCGACATTAAATTCCTGGTGGCCGGATGCCACCTTGTTCCGCAGTACAGATGGCGGAGCGACGTGGACACGCATATGGGAATTTGAAGGATATCCGAATCGGAAGTTACGTTATACACAGGATATTTCGGCAGCACCATGGCTCACATTTGGCACCAATCCTGCCCCACCCGAAACAACCCCAAAACTGGGCTGGATGATCGGTGATCTGGAGATTGATCCGTTTGATTCCGATCGCATGATGTATGGAACAGGTGCTACGATCTATGGAACGAAGAACCTGACAGACTGGGATGATGATGAAAAAATCAATATTTCAGTGATGGCGAAGGGGGTTGAGGAGATTGCCGTACTGGATCTGGTCAGCCCGCCAAGTGGTGCACATTTGATAAGCGGATTGGGAGATGTCTCCGGATTCCGTCATAACAATCTGGACCAGGCTCCAGCTACCATATTTACGAGCCCGAACTATCCTTCCACAGAAAGTCTGGATTTTGCAGAGTTAAGTCCAAATACGATGGTTCGTGTAGGTAAAGCAGATTATGCTGCTGATCCCAATGCAAAATCCATTGGTTTGTCCAGTGACGGGGGTACTACGTGGTATAAGGCCAATGCAGAACCTGCCGGCACAACCGGAGGAGGGACCGTAGCCATCTCTGCGAATGGTAACCGACTCGTATGGAGCACATCAGATAAAGGTGTACATTATTCGACTGGCGGCAATTCATGGACGGCAAGCACGGGCATACCTGCACAGGCGAAAGTGATTTCGGATCGTGTCAATCCAAACAAATTTTATGGATTTGCAGCGGGTAAAATCTATGTGAGTGTGAATGGTGGTGCTACTTTCACGGCATCATCTGCGACCGGACTTCCAATGGAAGGAAATGCCGATCTGGATGCCGTTCCAGGTGTTGAAGGCGAACTCTGGTTTGCAGGTGGTAGTGAGGAAGAAGGTCCTTACGGATTATGGCATTCCACGGATTCAGGAGCGACATTCACAAAGCTTGCCAATGTAGAGGAAGCAGATAGTATCGGATTTGGTAAAGCGGCCCCTGGGCAGAGCGTTGTTGCGTTATACACGGTTGCACAGATCGATGGAACACGTGGATTCTTCCGCTCCGATGACGGTGGTGCCAATTGGGTTCGTATCAATGATGATCAGCATCAGTATGCTCGTGTAACCACAATTACGGGTGATCCGCGTCTGTATGGAAGAGTATATCTCGGAACAAATGGCCGCGGAATTTTGTATGCTGACCGTGTTGGAGGTAACAACGGCGGAGGAGACGGCGGGGGTACTCCAGTGACCAACTCTGCGATTACACCGGTTACAGCCGAATTTGATCGCAAAGCAGGCAATCAGATTAATATTCCAGTCACGTTAACACTTAACGGCAATACACTTGCATCCATTCGCAACGGGAATGCAACGCTGGTTTCAGGTACAGATTACACGTTGACAGGCAATGAGGTCGTATTAAGTAAAAACTACCTGGCTTCACTTCCCAATGGCGCAGCGACGCTAACCTTTCAATTCAGCGCAGGTGCTCCTGCGACCTTGAATCTGCTCATTAAAGACACGACAGCAGCACCTGTTGGAACCATACGCATTGAGATGTTCAACAGCAACACTTCAGCGACGGGCAGTTCGATTAGTCCCAAATTCAAACTGACAAACACAGGTACTACAGCCTTGAATCTGTCTGATGTGAAAATCAGATATTATTACACGATAAACGGTGAACAGCCTCAGAACTTCTTCGCTGACTGGGCGACTGCTGGCAGTGCGAATGTAACAGGCACGTTCAGTGCACTCAATCCAGTTCGGACAGGTGCTGACCACGTGCTTGAGATTGGATTCACAGCTTCTGCTGGAACTCTGAATGCAGGACAAAGCACAGAAATCCATACGCGCATCTCCAAGAACAATTGGACCAACTATACGCAAACGGATGATTATTCTTTTGCAGGTAGCCAGACTTCCTATACGGACTGGTCCAAAGTCACTGGTTATATCGCGGGAAATCTCCAATGGGGAATTGAACCATAAGTGAGTGATTTAACGAAATAAAGGATTGAAATAAGGGTCCTGATTCGCCAGATGATCAAATGGCGAGTTGGGGCTTCTTATTTTGTCGAAATATAGTGTAAACTATAGATAGTTACCATTGCTTAAAGGATCGTTTTAGGATATAAAAAGATGTACAATTAATTTAGAATTAATGTAACCGCTAACACTGGAAAGTGTTTATAACCGATATATAATAGTTGGTATAGCCTGTACAGATATAGAGGAAAGATTAGACAAGGGGGTCGCGATCATGAACCGGTTGTGCAAGGTGCTGATTGTTGACGATGAGTTTCTGGTAAGACAGGGCATAAAGCACCATATGAACTGGGAAGCGGAAGGATTTATCATTGTGGGTGAAGCTTCCAACGGTGAAGAAGGATTACAGCAGGTGAACCTGTTAAAACCGGATATTGTGATCACCGACATTGTCATGCCTGTCATGGATGGGGAAACGTTTGTCCGTACACTAAAAGCCAGTAATCCGCAGATTGAAGTTATTGTACTTAGCAGCTTCAGTGAATTCGAGTATGTACGTTCAACGCTTCAGCACGGGGCAGCCGATTATATACTGAAACCCAAGCTGGATACAAATGAATTATTGCAAGTCCTTCAACGCACAGCGGGTAAAATTCCGGAATTACAGTTCGAGCCGTCGCACGATGGCTGGAGACTTGGGCAACTGATGGAGAAGATGCTGTCCGGATTTACACTGGATGAAGATAGCGAAATGCCGATCATTCGAGATACCTTTCCGTATGAATCCTTTCGCTTGCTGGTGTATAAACCCGTGGGTGCTGGAGGGAATCCACTGAAGATGGATCAGGAGCAGATTGAGTCCAAGCTCCGCTGTGATCTGCCTGAAGTAGAATGTGCAATGGTTCCCGCAGAGGGTACATTACCTGTGATGCTTCTTAATGTCGATCCTGCGAGAGATGAATGGATGCTTGAACGGATCAGACAGTTGGCCAGTGAAAATGCAACAGGAGAAGACAGTCCTGGTTGGGTGCTTAGTGAAAGCTTTACTTCATTTGAACAGATGGGTGTTGTTTACCGGGAACGCCTGATTAAGCTGATTGAATATCGTTTCTATTATAAGGATCGACCAATTCTGGTGTATGGTGAACTGCCTCCAATGCATTCCGCAGGTTACCAGTTTAATGTGAATATGTTTTTGCAGCATGTGAAGCGTAACCGGGTCGAAGCGGCAAGGGAGTATTTACAGGATCATGCAAAAACACTTGGACGGGATTATATTGCCGATGTTTTTGAAATCAAATCATTTCTCGGTAACTTGATATTTAACGTGACCATTACCCTCGCGGATATGGATGTTCAGTCTGCCGGGCTGGAAGAGAGTAAATATACGTATTTTAAAAATGTGGACGGGGCTTCAAGCCTGGACGAAGTCATGACTGTGCTTGACCAATTCATGACGGAAGTTCAGGAGTGCACCGTTGGTGCGGGTGGAAAACGAAGTGATCCCAACATGAAGATGTTGCTGGATTACATGCATGAGCACTTTGATCAGCCGCTCGGGCTTGCTGAAGTAGCCAAGCACTTTCATTTTAATCCATCGTATTTATCCAGTTATTTTTCATCTCACAAAAAAGAAGGATTTAATGAATACTTAAATAAAATTCGGATTGAAAAAGCCGAGGAATTGCTCCGATCCGATGATGTAACGATCTCTGAGATTAGCAGTATGGTAGGCTATTCCGATCATAGTTACTTTTGCAAAGTGTTCAAAAAATTCACCGGATTATCACCAAGCCGATACCGGCGCAAATTCTGGGCATAAAGTCAGAAGGATAAGATCATGAAGAAATGGATGAACCAATTATCTCGTCTCGGATTGTTTCCTAAGTTGTTTCTGGTTATGGTGGTCAGTATTGTCCTCGTTTCTGTACTCATCTTATGGACGACCATTCACATGTCAACCAATCTGTTTACTGAGACGTTCAGTATCACAAACTCCAAGGTGCTTAATCAGATCAAAACAAATTTTGAATCCTTTAATGAGGCCATTGCTGCCGTATCGAATAATGTGACGCAGAGTGGATCGATCCGAGGATTCCTGTCCGAAGGAGATGCCGATTCCCTCACGATGGCCAAATCCTTCTATAATATGAGGGAAACGATGGATCGAATTCAATCCATCACAGAATCCTACGAAGTCGGGATAACAATTATCGGGATTAATGGACGGAGCTATTCCACGAATCGTGCTCACCTTGAGTTGTCCGTGGATGAATTGAAGCAGGAGCCAATTACGATGGAAGCAGCTGAGACGCCGAGTCGTCTTATCTTTGATGTTTACCAAAACGAGGCAACGCTCGGGAGTCAGCAGATGATCTCTGCGACGAAAGCGTTGACGGACCGAACACGCAGCCGGATATACGGTACGCTCTATGTCACGATGAGAGAAGACATATTCCGGCAATTTTACAGCAGCTTTACAAGTCGTGGCAATGATGTGGTCATTATGAATGAAAAAGGTGAGATTGTATCATCGAATCGTGAAGACTGGATCGGAACAACTCAGCTGGATTTGCTATCGTATGCCCGGGATATGAACAACAACTCTCCGAGAAGTATTAATGCTCGTGTGATGGATCAGGATAGCGTTGTGTTATCCGAGTATTTACCGTTCTATCGGTTTTATATTGTCAATGTAGTGGATAAGGATCTGGCGATGGGTCAACTTATCGACATGAAGACGGTTGCCCTGATCTGTGCAGCTATCGTTGTGGGGGCACTCATCCTTGTGTTTCTCATCACCAGCCAGATTACCAAGTCACTGCGCAGACTTGTGAAGCAGATGTCCAACATTACAAAAAGTGATCTGGACAACTATATTCCGGTGAGCGGAAGCTACGAGAGCAGGCAGCTTGGTCATGCTTACAATTACATGCTTGATGAACTGCATGATTATGTGGATCAGTTAGTACAGACACAGCATGAACAACGGAATGCAGAGCTTGCGGCATTACAGAGTCAGATTAATCCTCACTTCTTGTACAATACACTTGCATCTGTCAAAGTTCTGGTGCAACAAGGCAACAAAGACAGGGCTGCGGAGACGATTAATGCATTAATTGGATTGCTGCAAAATACGATCAGTGATGTGAGTCAGACGGTTACAGTGGAACAAGAAGTCGAGAATTTGAAAAATTATGTCTTCATTAATCACGTCAGATATGGCGGCCGGATTAAAGCAGCTTTCTACGTGGCTCCGGATTGTACACACTATCATGTACCCAAACTGGTGATCCAGCCGTTTATCGAGAATGCATTTTTCCATGGATTCATCAAGAAAGAAACGGGTACGATTCATGTCATGGTTTCCAGAGCGGGAGAATCACTCATCTGTGAGATTATGGACAACGGGGATGGAATTGAAGGACTTGTCATGGGAGAAACGTTGCCCAATCCAAAGAACAATCGTCAACTATTCAGTGGGATCGGTATTCGCAATGTCCATGACCGTATTGAGTTATTATATGGTTCACCTTATGGTGTCACCATTATGAGTACGGTTGGGGAAGGAACGAGAGTCACTGTTACACTGCCTTTAATCACGAGTTGAATCGCAGCCTATTTTAATTGAATACAATCCAAATCGAGATCCCTCGTCGCTGTATTTCTACAGAAACGGGGGATTTTTATATGTCAGAGTTGAAATACTCACACATATTTGTACAAATTCAAGATCAAGATAATACAAAATCAAAAGAAATTACAAAAAACCAAATTTAATGCAAACGGTTTCTGTAAAGGTTTTCATTGTGGCAATAAGATGACAAATCCGCACAAAATTATTACTAACGAATGGAGATATGGGAATGATAAGATGAATACATCGAAAGCAACCGCTTTCAGAAAACGCAAACAAATTACACATAAAGAGGTCGAAGGGGAGTTGAATGTTTTGAAAAAAATGTGGGTATTGATGCTCGTAACCGTATTGCTGTTGTCCGCATGTTCATCCGGCGGTGGAGGTAAAGAAGCTGCAAGCGGTGGTGGTAGCGAGAAAGCAAAAGAAATTACGATCTGGGCTTGGGATAAAGCATTTAACGTCGCTGCTCTGGAGCAAGCTAAAGCCATTTATCAAAAAGAAAACCCTGATCTGAAAATCAACATCATTGAAAATGCTCAAGATGCGATCATTCAGAAGCTGAACACTGGATTGAACTCCGGAACAAGCAGCGGTTTGCCAAACGTAGTTCTGATTGAAGACTATCGTGCACAAAGCTTCCTGAGCGCTTATCCAGATGCGTTCAAGGATTTGTCTTCAACAATCAAAGCATCCGATTTTGCAGAGTATAAAATTGGACCAACTTCTTATGAAGGTAAACAATACGGTATTCCGTTTGACTCCGGCGTAGCTGGTTTGTACTACAGAACAGACTTGCTTGAGCAAGCAGGCTACAAAGCTGCTGACCTGCAAGATATCACGTGGGATGATTACGTCAAAATCGGTGAAGCTGTAAAAGCAAAAACGGGTAAAGAGCTTCTGTCTCTTGACCCGAACGACCTGGGTATCATCCGTATGATGATCCAAACTGCAGGTAAATGGTACACAGCTGAAGATGGTAAAACACCTGATCTGAACAACAACCCTGCATTGAAAGAAGCGTTCGTAACATACAAAAAAATGATGGATGCTAACGTTGTTAAATTGCACTCCGACTGGAGCCAATTCGTTGCCAACGCTAATAGCGGTGCCGTAGCAACAATTCCTACAGGTAACTGGTTCTCACCTTCTGTACGTCAAGAGGCTTCCCAATCCGGTCAATGGGCTGTAGCTCCAATGCCGAAAATGGCTGGGCAAGCAAACTCAGTACATGCATCCAACTTGGGTGGTAGCTCATGGTATATCATGAACGATGTTCCTGGTGCAGATCAAGCGGCTGACTTCATGGCTAAAACGTTTGGTTCCGACAAAGAGTTGTATCAAGAATTGTTGACTAAAATCGGTGCAATCGGTACTTACGCACCAGCTGTTGATGGTGAGGCATACAACAAACCAGACGAGTTCTTCGGTGGTCAAAAAATCTTCGCTGATTTCGCTAACTGGACTAAAGAAATTCCAAAAGTAAACTATGGTAGCAACACTTATGCAATTGAAGATATCTTGGTTGTTGAAATGCAAGCATACCTGAACGGTAAATCGATTGATGACGTTCTGAATGATGCACAAAAACAAGCTGAGGCACAATTAAACTAATATCCCAAGGTGACTTATAGAACCTAGGAAACATCGGAGCCGTCTCCCTTGTCTGGCGCAAGTCGAGCTGGGCATGGCGAGAGGCTCTGTAGGTTCTACCCATGTTGCATGGAAGAGAGAGGAGCCATACTGTGAAAGCCATAAATACAGGAGACAGTCTCCAAAAGAAAAATAATTTGACTGGATGGGCTTTTGTTTTGCTGGCTGTTGTCGGAATTGTAGCATTCTACTTCTATCCGATGATTCAAGCGTTGCTCTTATCATTCAAGTCTGGCAAAGGTGCCAACCTTGAGTTTTCGGGCCTCGCGAACTACAAAAGATTGCTCGTGGATACAACGTTCCGTACGGCATTATCGAACACGTTCATTTACTTAATCATTCAAGTACCTTTAATGATCATTCTCGGCTTGTTCATTTCCGTATTGCTGAATGACAGCACACTGCGTTTCCGCAGCTTTTTCCGTACTGCAATCTTCTTGCCGTGTGTAACTTCACTTGTTGCTTACTCGGTTGTATTCAAATATTTGTTTGCACCGGATGGTATGGTGAACCAGGCATTACTGGGCATGCACATTATCGGCACTCCAATTGAATGGATTACTGACCCATTTTGGGCTAAAATTACGATCATAATCGCCGTTACTTGGCGTTGGACCGGATATAATATGATTTTCTATCTGTCATCCTTGCAGAACATCGATCAATCGATCTATGAAGCAGCGAAGATTGACGGAGCGAATGCTTTCACTCAATTTTTCAAAATCACAGTACCATTGCTTAAACCGATCATTCTCTTCACGTCCATTACATCAACGATTGGTACACTGCAAATCTTTGATGAAATTATGAATATTACTAAAGGTGGTCCAGGTAACGCGACCATGTCGATTTCTCAATATATCTACAACCTTTCGTTTAAATATTCACCGGACTTCGGTTATGCAGCAACCGTTTCGTATTCCATCGTAATTCTGATCATTATATTGTCTATTATCCAGTTTAAAGTGGCAGGTGATAATAAAAATGGCTAAATCAAGAGCAAAACGCATTTTCACATATGTTTTCCTGTCCATCGTCGCTTTTATTTCAATCTTCCCATTTTTCTGGATGATCGTCAGTGCTACAAACAAATCGGTAGACGTGACTAAAGGCACTTTGGTGCCGGGCTCTGCTTTACTTGACAACATTAACAAACTGCTTGAAACCACGAATCTGGTACAGTCTTTGGGGAATTCAGCGATTATCTCGATTGTTTCCACTATTCTGGCTCTGTTGATTGGTTCCATGGCTGGTTACGGGTTCGAAGTATTCCGTACCAAGTCCCGTGATATCGTGTTTACCATCTTGCTCATGTCGATGATGATCCCTTTTGCAGCGATTATGATTCCGCTCTATCGCATGTTTGCAACGATCTCAAGTGCAGCACCTGTAATCGGTATTAACACCATGGCTTCGGTTATTATACCGACGATCACAACAGCATTCCTGATCTTCTTCTTCCGTCAGAACACTAAAATGTTCCCGAAAGACTTGCTGGAAGCTGGACGTATTGATGGTTTGAGCGAGCTGGGCATCTTCCTGAAAATCTACATGCCTACAATGAAAACAACGTATGCAGCAGCAGCGATCATTACATTCATGAGCAGCTGGAATAACTATCTGTGGCCGCTCATCGTATTGCAAACACCGGATCAGCAAACCATTCCGTTGTTGATCTCTAACCTCGGCGCAGGATACGCTCCGGATTACGGGGTTATCATGACCGCAGTTGTGATTGCAACACTGCCAACAGCAATTGTGTTCTTCATTATGCAAAAACACTTTGTTGCAGGTATGGTAGGTTCCGTGAAGTAATGAAAACAGCATAATCCGTGTAAATGACGGGTTCAGGAAAGAAGAGAGGACGTCAGTTATGGCGTACCTCTGTCTTTTTTGTTTGTTTATGTAAAGCAAAAAGGAAATCTAGATGCAACCTTGAATAAGTCAAACTATAACGTTTTAAAGGGAGAGAGAGCCGATGAAAGCAACTAAGGCAGATATCAACTGGTTGGGAGACGTAAGTGTATTTGAGGTGAACCGTCTTCCTGCCTATTCCGATCACCGTTATTACCAAACGATGGAAGAGGCTGTAGGTTCAGGTGCGATGTCTATGCGTTATGATCTGAATGGTACATGGAAATTCAACTATGCGATTCGGCCAGACAGCCGTTCTGAGTTTTTCTATACATCCGATTTCTCCAGTGAGGGCTGGGATGATATTGAAGTTCCTGGGCACATCCAGCTGCAAGGATACGGACAGATTCAATATGTAAATACACAATATCCTTGGGATGGCCTGAACGAAATTCGTCCGCCGGCATTGCCACAGGATAAAAATCCGGTTGGAAGTTACATTCGCACATTCCACCTGCCGACAGGTTGGGAGTCGAATCCGGTATATATTTCTTTCCAAGGTGTAGAGTCTGCATTTTATGTATGGCTYAATGGACAATTCGTAGGATACGGGGAGGACAGCTTCACGCCATCTGATTTTGACCTGACGCCATTCCTTCAGGATGGAGAGAACAAACTCGCAGTTGAGGTGTATCAACGCAGCACAGGAAGCTGGCTGGAAGACCAGGATTTCTGGCGTTTCTCCGGTATTTTCAGAGATGTGTATCTGTATACCGTCCCAACTGCACACGTTCGTGATGTTCATGTTCGGACAGATCTGGACAAGTCTTATACCAACGGTACATTGCAATTAGATTTGAAACTGGAAGGAAAAGCGGTTGCAGGAGCGCGAGTAGAGGCTGAACTTCGTGATCGTGAAGGCAATACCGTTAAAACGTTTGAGTCCAAAGTTAACGATGGGCAAGTAAGTCTTCGGGAAGATATTGGTACAGTGAATCTGTGGAGCGCAGAGATTCCATACTTGTATCGCCTTTATATTCGTGTATATGATGCTGCGGGTGCACTGGTTGAGGTAGTTCCTCAAGCCGTTGGTTTCCGTACATTCGAAATGATTGATAAAGTGATGCACATCAACGGTAAACGTATCGTATTCAAAGGTGTGAATCGTCATGAGTTCAACCCGCGTCGTGGACGTGCGGTTACGAAGGAAGACATGCTGTGGGATGTTCGTACGATCAAACAGAATAATATGAATGCTGTACGTACGTCACACTATCCAAACCAAAGTCTGTGGTATGAGCTGTGTGATGAATATGGATTGTATGTTATTGATGAGATGAACCTGGAGACACACGGATCTTGGCAGAAACTTGGTGCCGTTGAGCCCTCATGGGTTATTCCAGGTGACAAACCGGAATGGCATGATATCGTTATGGACCGCGCTGTATCCATGGTGGAGCGTGACAAAAACCATCCGTCCATTCTGATCTGGTCTTGTGGTAATGAATCACATGGTGGTGAAGTCATCTACAAAGTATCCCAATACTTCAAATCAGCTGATCCAACACGTCTGGTACATTACGAAGGTGTATTCCATGATCGCCGTTTCGATGAAACAAGTGATATGGAGACTCGCATGTATGCCAAACCGGCGGACATTGAGGAATTCCTGAATGCAAACCCGACCAAGCCGTATATCAGCTGTGAGTACATGCATGCCATGGGTAACTCTATTGGCGGTATGCACAAATATACGGAGTTGGAAGACAAATATCCGATGTATCAAGGTGGATTCATCTGGGATTACATCGACCAATCCATTTATAAAAAAGATCGTTACGGCAAAGAGTTCCTCGCTTATGGCGGAGATTTTGGTGATCGTCCATCAGACTATTCGTTCTGTGGCAACGGTATCGTCCATGCTGACCGTAAAGTAACTGCGAAAATGCAGGAGGTTAAATTCCTGTACCAGAATATCAAGCTGTTCCCGGATCGTGAAGGTGTCAAAATCGTGAACGGTAATCTGTTCGCAGATACATCTGCGCTGGAACTGGTATACAGCCTGGAGCGCGAGGGACATGAAGTGCTACGTGGAACATTGGAAGTGAACGTGGATGCCCAAAGCGAGACGGTAGTGAAACTTCCGCTGAGTGCAGAAGCTCTGGCGGGCGGCGAGTATGCTGTGAACACTGCATTTGTGTTAAAAGAAGCTACAATGTGGGCTGACAAAGGCGAAGAAGTGGCATTTGGACAGTTTATTTTCACCCAGGATCAGGTAAATGATGCAGTTGAAGTCGACTTGAACCTTGTAAGTGATGTACAAGTTATCGAAGGTGACGTTAACATTGGTGTTCGTGCTGGCAAGACACATGCGCTGTTCTCCAAACAGTTTGGGACACTGGTTTCCCTGAAATTGTCTGGTCGCGAGACGATTGCTGTACCACCTGCACCGCTCTTCTGGCGTGCAATGACGGATAATGACAAAGGTATGGCGATGGGCTTCGAACTGGGTGCCTGGTATGCAGCGAGCCTGATGCCACGTTCTGTAGAGTGGAAAGCGGAACAGAAACCGGATCAATACCGGATCGAGTTCACGTACAAGCTCAACATTTCGGAGGATGTACAAGTGAAAGTGGTATATACCGTTCATGCAGATGGAAGCGTGCGTGTGCATAATGCGTACAAAGGTACATCTGGATTGCCAAACTTGCCAATTCATGCATTGTCCTTCAGAACATCACCTGACTTCGAAAACGTGGAATGGCTGGCGATGGGACCCGAAGAAAACTATGCAGACCGCGCATTTGGCGCACGTCTCGGTATCCATGGCAGCAAGGTAGTTGATACCATGGCTCCATATCTGGTACCACAGGAATCAGGCAACCGTACAGGCGTACGTTGGGCCAAATTGACAGACAACGCGGGACGTGGCTTCAAAATTGAAGCATCAGGAACCCCGGTTGAACTGAATGTATCACCATATACGGCATTTGAGCTGGAGAACGCACAACATGCGTACGAATTGCCTCCTGTACACTATACGGTCGTGACTGTAGCGGGTAAACAAATGGGTGTTGGCGGTGATGACAGCTGGGGTGCTCCAGTTCATCCGGAATACCTGATCCCTTCGGACGGCGAACTGACATTTGAATTTGTCATTCGTGCACTGTAAGTAAAAGAATCGTACAGAATAAAGAATGTATACTATAAAGAACAGAGGTCTTCGCTCATCGGAGGCCTCTGTTTTGTTATGTCAACGAACAGCTTGAGAGGCTTTGTATGAAACCGTTCTCTCTCCAACCTCGTAATGTACGAGACAGGAAACATAAGAGGGGGTTCAAGATGAGTAAAAAAGCAAAGACAGGTATATGGGTGACGGTGTTGGTCTTCTTGGGTATCATAGTTGGATGTTTCATATGGTATTTCAATACCGCTTCGGGTGAACGTGCACTCAAAACGATGAGGTCCAATAACTCGGGTGGCCTGGAGAGGGTTGTTAAAGTGTACAGCAATAACGGTGAATTGATTCAGACCTATGATGGTAAGATTGACGTGGAAGATACGGAATACGGCAATAAAGTATTATTTGATCTCAATGGGAAACGTGTTGTGATCTATAATGCAACGATTGTTGTTGAAGAGAAGTAAGCGTAATTTGCCAGTCTTGACGAAGCGCTGGTTTGGAATTTGTAATGACACCTTATCTCTTATATGGTAAAATTAAGGAAATGATATAAGGGTCGGGTGAGATTTTTATGGTGGATATGTACCTCATAATCCTAGTTGCTATCTTGGGAATGATCCTGTTCTATAGCTTGATCGCTTATTTCTTGATTCGTTTCATTTCGAAAAAAGCTTTCAAGCTGACGTTAACCAAATATGAAATGATGGAGATTATGACTTGGCTCGCCGTGCTGTTTATTACCTTCATGATGATTAAGAATGGTTCAATAAATCTTCTCTTGCCGGTTGTTGCACTCATCATTCCATTGATCAATTTACGACTTTCCAATCGAAAACATCGAGAGCTGAACTCGTAAGGTCTTGCTACGTTGGGGTAAGGCACAAGAGGGGTGAACATAGGAAAGGTTGACGGAGATTACATTACTAGTCAACCTTTTTTAGTTTCATTCTGAATGTTGAAAATGAATAAGGAGGAGTTTAGTGGTGATTCTGGGCAGATCAACTGACACTTCAGGTTTAACGCAGCTTGCCAATCTTTCGGATGAGTTGCAGTCTGTTTTTGATCAAGCAGAAAGCAAATATAAAATAGTCGATATTGAACTCTTCTTTGTTTTCAGGTGTCTTCCTGAGGAATACGAGAGAAGGTCCACGGTCAGGCATGTGAAGAAGGAGAATGTCATCTATTTTGATCTGGTGGTCAGCGAGGATCGTTATAAGGCATTAAGCAAAAGCAAACAACGGTATGCGTTAAGCCATGAGTTTTATGCTTTTTTAAGTGAAAAGATCCAGAAATACAAGATTGAACATTTAAAAGTGAATGAGTTTATTGCTGATATGGGCATGTGGCTGAGGGAGATTGGATGGTTGCAGACCGAAGAGGAAGCCGAAATAAGTGAATTTGAAGAAAAGTATAACTAGCAAAATAAATTAAAACATAAACAACAAAAAGAAGCCCTCTTTCGAGAGCTTCTTTTTCATGGGAGAGGGGTTAAATTGGTTCATGAGTTCACATATATAATCGTGAAACGCTTGGTAGATTAAGCTTTTCATAAAATATGGAGTAGAGTAGAAATGTTGTTTTTGGGTACTTTTTGCGAAGTAGCTCGACAAGTTGGGTTATCGTATAGCTCAGGTTAAACCTCTCTTTATGCTGGGAAGCCTTAAACCTTCCAAAATATACCATCAAAGAATTAAGTTTGGTATGATTGGTTTTGGGAATACAACCAGCATGAAGCTGCCTGAGGGGGATTTATTCCGTGTATGATATTTATGTAATCACAAATAAAGTGAACGGCAAAAGATATGTGGGATACACGTCAAAGGGATATGAGTCGAGATTCAATGATCATATCAAACAATCTCGTGGATCAAGCGAAAGGTATCTCTGCCGAGCTATAAGGAAATATGGGAAAGACCAATTTTATACCGAGTTAATTGAACAAGTCGAAACACTCGCGGAAGCTGCTGAAAGAGAAAAACACTTCATTGGAAAAATGAAAACCTTTGCTCACAACAAGGATGCGCATGGATATAACGCGACTTTGGGGGGCGAAGGAATGAATGGGGCGGTTTTCTCAAAGGAGACGAGGAAGAAAATCAGCGTCACCCACAAGAAGCGCGGAAGCTGGTCCGGGGAATCGAATCCTAAGTATGGAAAGGGACACCTTGTTAGCGGAATAAACCATCCTCTATTTGGAACTAAGATGTCAATAGACACAAAAGAGAAGATCGGTAATTCAAATAGAGGACGCTTAAAAGGTAACGCTAATCCATCCATAAAGGCTGTAATATGTTATTCCTTGGAGTGTTCAACTGGTTTAATTGAGAAATTCAACTCTTTTTTTGATTTAAGAGATTCATTTGAAAAGAGAGGTATAAAATTGAACCGTAGCAGTGTTCTTGCAGTCATGCGAGGCGGAAAAGGTCGAAGGACTTTTAAAGGTCATATGTTTTTTCGCCAAGATGTCACAGAACACCGAGTCCTAACTGAGATTGAACATAAATTCAAACACGGAGTCATTGAACCAGTTGTAATCAAAGATCACAGACAAGGCAGTATCCATCCAAATGCAAAATCAGTCTCTTCTTATGCTGTGGACGTATCAAACGGAGAAATTCATAAGTTTGACTCGTGGTTTGATTTGAAAAGTTGGTTTGATGTTCGAGTCGGTTCCAAGACCAGTTATTCCAACTTATATAATGCCTTAAAAGGCAAGTATCGTCATACCACAGGATACAAACTTTTCAGAGAAGATGTGACTGACAAAGATACGATGGATGATCTTTTATTGAAATACAACGAGGGCAGAACCTTCAACGACTAGTCGAAAGACGTAGGACCAAGCGGCTCGAAACGGGAGGCATCCATGCCTTCTTTTTTTATTGCTTGGATGAAGATATAGTCTGATCTGTATGGAAACATACAGCTGCCGAGTGGCGGCATGGTATTAGCGACACCATGTGAACAGAAATGGACGCGATCAAGGAATTGACCATCCGAACCAATGACCAATCGAAGACGACTTATGAAGGTTATAAGCTCCTGAACCTCAACGCTGAGCAATTCGAACAGGCCATAGCCGGAGGCGGAGAAAACGCGAAGAAGGCGACCCAGAAAATATTCCAGGCTCTTTCCAAAGTTGAAGACCCGATTAAGAGAAACGCCGCTGGTGTCTCATTGTTCGGTACCCAGTTCGAGGATCTGGAGTATGAAGCGATCAAGGCAATGGGTGAGGCTCGAAGCCAGTTCGATCATACTCGAGAGACAATGGAGAATGTTAAGAATGTTAAGTTCGACACTTTGGGCATGGCGTTCCAGTCCATTGGACGTTCAGTTGAGATGGATTTCATTCAGCCCTTAGGTAAAAAGTTGTTGCCGGTTCTTTCCAAAGTGGCAAAGTGGTTCCAGTCTACTGATGGCAAGGCGTGAATGCAAAACATACAGGACAATATTCAAAAGATCATCAAAAAGGCTGTTGATCTGTACACAACGATTAAGAATAACTGGTCAGGTGTAAAAAGTATTGCTTTGTCTGTCGTAGCGGGAATTGCAGCTATGCAAACAGCATTTACAGCATTAAAGATAATTGGCAGTATTAATGCCCTTATGAAAGCTTATAATGCTGGAACACTTTTAGCCTCAGCAGCACAATGGGCTCTGAATGGCGCTATGCTCGCTAATCCAATTGGCATAGTAATAGTTTCCATAGGTGCGTTGGTGGCGGCTATCGTCCTAGCAGTAACGCACTGGGACTCCATCAAAGCAGCTGTAATGCGGTTTTGGGAGTATGTTAAATCAGCGCTTGGAAATATCGGAGGCTGGTTCTCGGAACGCTGGAACGAGGCGTATAACGCAGCGACGACGGCGTTCAGTGGGTTGACTGGTTGGTTCGGCGGGATATTCGAAAACATCAAGGGGATATTTAGCAGCGCAGTTAACTGGATCATCGATAAGTTGAACTGGGTAATCGAGAAGGCCAACGGGATCAGCTTCGACATCCCGGATTTCCTAGGCGGCGGAACTATCGGGGTAGACATCCCGAAAATCCCGAACGTGGGTGGTTATGCTACCGGTGGTTACGTCAATAAACATGAGCTTGCATGGGTCGGTGAAGGTAACTCGCCTGAGTGGATCATCCCTGATAACAACTCTCCTAAATCACAAGGATTGTTGGATGCTGCAAACAGAAGTATGGGATACGCTCCAGCTCCATCGGGTGCGATGAACATTTGTTACAGCCGACAGATAACAATCCAAGGCAATGCAACCAAGGCAGACTTAGAAGCAGTTCAGACAAACGCCTTGCAATCGTTTGATCAGCAAATGAAGCAATGGCAAAGACAAAAGGAAAGGGTGAGTTTCGTATGACACCATGATTGGTGTAATGTAAAATTATAGCTAGCATAAAAGACTCTGTTGATGGTTTATCAGCAGAGTCTTTTATTAATATACATAATAAGTACTCATATATTAAAATAGAAACACTAAAAGTTTTGAGGGGGAATAGTTTTGTCACTTACTTGGAGTGTAAAAAGTGAAATTATTATAGGTGGTAACGGTGACTTTAGAATTGAGCCAATAAGTTTCAAATATAAATCTTTTAATTGTAATGTTAGCTTTGTTTCTGATGGTGTTATTTTTGAGAATGATTCTCCAAACAAAGAAATAATAAGTGCGGAAGCTCTAAAATCTGTAAACTCTATAGAATTTTCACTTCATAATCTGAATGATGAGATTGATACAATAGGAGAACTTCGTAATGATGAGGCGAGATTGGTGAAAGCCATTTTTGATATTACAAACATTATTGCGCGTTCAATTCGTAATGAAGGTTTTTGCTCTAGGATACGTGAGGTTTCATATGGGGGAAGAGAAGAGTTACATAGTGTTTTTTTTAGGTTAGGGCTTGTTAACCCTGAAACTAATTCTGTATATGAGCAGAGTATGATGTCAAAGTACATTAATATATCAGAGGGAAGAGGAAATGATAGAATTACACTTGGTGTAGGATATGTTGATTATGAAATATGGAATGAGAAAGTGATTCCTGCTATTACGTCAAAACTGGTGATCTTGCCAGAACGAATCTTTCAAGTAAACGCAATAGAACAATATATTTCCAAAAATTACAGGATAGCTGTAATTGAATCTACAATATCTTTAGAAATTGCACTTAATAGCTTCTTGAGTTCATACTTAAAAAAGTTTAAAGGTCTTTCAAATGAAAGTTTGAAAGTATTTTTAGGTCCAGATGTAGGCTTGACTGCGAGAGTTGTGGGTATACTACCTTTAACTGTAAATGCAGAATCATTAGCGAAAATTGACATTAATTCTGTGTTGAGGTTGATCAAATGGAGAAATAAGATAGTTCATGCAATAGGTGATATTCCGGAAGGAACACAACAAAATTTAATAAAAGAGTCCTTCGATAATGTAATTCAACTAATCGACCTACTTTCAAACAAAAAGAGCATTGTTGAGTCTAGTGACGAGTTAAAATTGGGTAGAATGATTGAACTTCCCTAATCCAAAACTTACCGCCTCAATCCTTATGGTAAAAAGCTATAATTGGGTTGAGGTGTTTTTTATGTTTATCAGCCCTATGTTACTAGAGACGGCACCAGGACCATTCAGCCACTCCGATTACCTTTTTGAACCTAAGGTTGATGGACACCGATTGATATATTCGCAACAATCCAGCAATGTCCGGTTATATACACGTCACAATAACGATTTTACACGTCAGTACCCTGAATTGCTGTTGCTCTTTGACTCTGACATCATCTGGACGGTGAAGTTGCTTGCACCGATCCAGTTACAGGATTGAACGACTTTGAGGCAGTCATGAGCCGGTTCAGCACTCGGCAACACTCGAAGGTTCAGAAGCTCACCAAGACATTTCCAGCCACGTTCGCCATATTCTATATTCTGCAGTACAAAGGACAGGATCTCCGTAAGCTCCCTCTTATAGAACGCAAAGCTATTCTTCAAGGGCTCCAACTACCATCTAATAGCTTTGGAGTGGTACCGCATATTATCGGCGCAGGAGAGGCGCTATACGCCCAAATAGAGGCTATGGGCATGGAGGGCGTAGTTGGCAAGCTCAAGGACAGCCAGTACGTTAGCAGAAGGTCGAGAGAGTGGCAGAAGGTCATCAACTGGTCATATGCCGATGTATTCATCACAGGATGCAAAAAGTCAGAGTTCGGGTGGCTTGCTACTATTCCAGATCCTTCAGGCAAGATACGTCCGGTAGGAATCATCGAGCATGGCCCACGTCCTAAACATAAGCAGGCGTTTCGTGGAGTATGCCAGCAGCTCGTTACTGGTGAGGACAAGAACAACGTTTACCTGGAACCAAGGATACAAGCCAGGGTCAAAATACGAAACTGGACCAAATCCGGCTTGTTGCGCATTCCCGTGTTTGATCAATTATAGTGTGATTATATATTGTAAAGACAATACAGGAGGTGCTTTGTATGTGTGGTAGATTCACAATCACAGATCCCTTAGACGCGATAATGGAAAGGTACTATGCATCTATAGCTGAGGGCTTTGAGTACAAACCTAATTACAACGCAGCACCCATGCAGTTCATTCCCACGATTATAGGCAGCAAGGACGGAAATAGATTGGGTTCACTCCGATGGGGCCTGGTACCCGTTTGGGCCAAGGATGACAAGATCGGAAATAAGATGATTAATGCCCGAGCCGAGACACTGGCAGAGAAGCCAGCTTTTAAAGGTCTGATCAGCTCCAAACGCTGTATTATTCCGACAAACGGATTCTATGAGTGGAAGAAAGAAGGAACTGCCAAACAGCCTATGCGAATTCTTATGAAGGACGACCGCTTATTCTCGCTTGCCGGCCTGTACGATACCTGGACAGATCCGGACGGAAACAAACTGAGTACATGCACCATTATCACAACTGAACCCAATAGTCTCATGGAAGACATTCATAATCGCATGCCGGTCATCTTGCGCCCTGAGGATGAGGCTGAATGGCTCGGAAGAGATAATGACGATGTTCAGTCGCTGCTTGGACTAATCAAGCCGTATCAAGCGTCAGAAATGCGAGCTTACGAGGTGCCGAAGGAAGTCGGCAATGTTAGGAATAACAATGAAGCGTTGGTACACGAAGTAAAAAAAAGCTGAACTTATTGTTCAGCCATTTCAATAGTCCCATCGCTTAATCCTAATTTGATTCTCTGTTTATAAACAGTAAAATTCACGTCTTGGTAATGTACTATAAACTCTACAATCATGTTCGAATACTTTTTTTCTAAAAGTGCAATGAATATATCCTCATATTCGAGGCCATCGTCTGCGAATGGTTTGATAAATATATCATGACTCGCATCTTTTCGTAAGCTGAATACTCCATCACTTGTAGGTTTAAAATGAAGGTATTTTTCCCCATCTACAATTGGGATCCTTGTACTAACCATTTTTATATTAATTGCTGAACCGTTTCCAACATTGACCACAGTCAACTTAAATGCTCCATCTTCCTCCCCTTTTGGATCGACATCTAAAAGGGGTTTTATGCTTGTTTCGATAGTTTTAGCCTGAAGTTCCAAGACAGTATCTTGTGATTTTATTGTGTCATTCTGAATATAAATTGTGTAGATAATACCAGCTGTCCCTATAGAAGAAAACAAAGCATTCAGTATGCCGAATGTATCACCTAAAGTCCCGCTTTTACCCCAATCATCATACCTAAATAACATGAATGTTCCAAAAGAAAAATATATGACCATGACAGCTAAAAATATGTACTTCACTGGTGTTGGGATGCTCTTTATTACTGTTAAGATTTTTTTAAACATTCTCTCTGTTCAACTCCCTATGTATTCTACTTAGTAACCTAAACTCAAATGTCTCTCTAAAAAATCTCTTCCCATCAATTTTAACAGCTATCGGACTGTACCCCTCGACAATTCCTCCGTAATCAATTAGATGCTCCATATCCTTTAGCACGTGCCAAACTATTAACCGATCTTGCCTCATTGCAACTACAAAGGAATCAATATCTTCCTGCAAAATCCTATGTGTATGATGCATCTGATTACCTCAAGTAAGATATTTCTTCAGCTATCACTGATGATCCTGCAATTAGGTGGATTTATTTTATTAAGAACATATTGGACGAACTTTTTAAGGATTTGAGGTGAGGGGCAAGCACGATAAGCTACCTTTCAAAGAATAGGAATCACAGTAGTTCGTAAGATTACTGTCAATCATGATCATGAGGAGCCAGAGCGTTTAAAGCGGAGACTGAAAAGGCAGTTAAATAAGAAAAACAAGGATTTACAACATATTCCAACGTATATATAATGCCATTATAGATTAAGAACAGCTTACTCCACTGGTGTTGGCATACTGGCGGGATATTGAAAATTTAAAATAAAGAAGGAGAGAAAATGGTTTGAAGAAGTTTTTTACGTGGTTGATACAAAAAGAAAATATATTAATGTTATTAGGTGGATTAATTGCTATGATCGCTGTTGCAGTTCCATTCGCTATAATTTACTTGACTAAAACTCCGTATAGTATGGATAGTTTCGGGGAACTAGGCTCAATTGGAGATTATTTTGGTGGCACTACTGTAGGACTACTCTCACTAGCGAGTATTATTTTTGTTACGGCTGCGGTCCTGATGCAAAAAGAAGAACTAAAGCTACAGCGAGAAGAAGTTCAAAAAACAAGAAAAGAGTACGAGATAACAAATGCAACAATGAGAAAACAACAGTTCGACAGTACGTTCTTTAATATGATTAACCTACATCACAATATTCTAAAGGAAATTACATACGAGATTGCTACAGGGAGAGAGGCGATTACCTTACTCTTCAAAAGTGTTCATAAAGAATACGAAGAAAATGTCATAGATAGTTACGAAAGACAATTACGAGTAGCGATAGGAAAGATGACAGACATTCCTTTAAGGAACGATTTGCTCCTGAAGTCATCATTATTCAATGTCAGGAAGTCATTTATAGATTCTGTTTATGAAAATCATGGAGATCTTTTTGATCCTGATATGGGAGAGTTTATTTATGATTTAGGAAGTTTTAATGAGAAGATGTACCATATCTACAACGATACTGACGATGAGTGGCTTAAGTTGAAAGAAAGAACTACTATTCAGTTTCAAGAAGATTTAAAAAATAAATTGTCTCGATTATTATATAAGATGGATTTTAAAGGCATGGTTCAATCCGAGATACCACATACAATCTTAGATAAATACAGAGAGCATATAATTGATAAGCCTTTAAAAGATTTAAAAGTAAGAGCGTACGAGAGAGTATACAATAGAAATGAAAATTTAATTGGGCATTACTATCGAAACCTCTATAGAATAATAAGGTTGATACAAGATGAGGAATTCGATGTAGTAGAAGATAAAAATGAAAAAGAGAAAAAAAATACAGAGGGATATTAAGAGCTCAACTTTCATCTTTTGAATTACTGATGTTATTTTATAATGTTTCTTACTCCAAAAAAGGCGAAAAATTTAGATCATACTTAATGAATACTAATTTTTTCGATGATCATTTAGTACAGTCTGACTTCATATGGGCGAATGACATGGAAGAGTTGGAATTAATAAATAAATATAAATGACCAGGAAATTTGTTGGGTATTTTTTTATTGAATAAAGAATGATTGTTCGCATATAACACATTGGGGTGATGAAAGTCATTTATCAGGATCAATGCGGCAAGATTACAAAACATCGAATTCAAGTTAAGAGTCTTCGGTCCGGATTGATTAAAGAAGAAGGTCATTATCAGGCCAGCCGCGGACATTCCGTGAGCCTGGCTACTGGCAAGGTATCCAATCAAATGATTTTGCCTGAGCATAAGGTAATATAGTTGGAGCAAGAAGAGAAGACGCTAGAGAAGGAAAAGCTGACTCTGGATGGGCAGGAGCCAGTAATAAAGGGTAAAATAAATTTCTCATTTCATCAGTGTATACGAATCAAGGTAACTGTGTTAGATCCAATTAAGCATAAGGTATAAGAAATTGCTGTGTGAGGTAAATACAATTTGATAGGAGATTAAACTGGTATTTGCAGAAGCAGATTGGCAGTATATCAAACTTGCTGATATTATGATAGTTTAATAGCATTATCTTGTGTACAGTTGGAATGGTCGTTTTTAATTTATAAAGATTATCTGTAAGCTGCTTAAATAGCAGCTTTTTATTACGTAGGGGGTGTTGGAATGAATAAATTGATTAAGGACTCCTTAGTTCCGGCTATTGTAACGACATTAATTGCTTTTATTTTTAATATCATAGTCACTTACTCTACTAGAACGGACATAATCATACATGTAGGAGAAGCTGTTAAGGTGAAGGGAGAGTATCAATTAAGCGTCAGCTTCTTTAATCAAGGAAAAAAGGACATACATAAGTTAGATATGATTTTACCTGTAGATATTGAGTTAAGCGACATCTATACTTCTGATCCAATCTTGATAAGACCATTAACTGGTGGTGGCCAAAATTCATATGAAATAGGAGGGGTCTCGAAAAGTCAGAGAATTCAAATGACTTTATTCTTTCAGAATGATGTTGACCCTGAAAAGTTAAACTTTCTGAGTCCAGATATGAGTGTTGTAGTTAATCAGTTTGATAAAATGGAGGCACCTGGAACAAAGGAGATAAGATCGGCTTCTGTTATGGCAGTGGTATTTCTATTAATTTTTCTGGTGTTTAACGTCTATTTTAAAAGGGAGTTTACGAAATTAGAAGAAAGCGAAGCAAAAAGGCGTTTAGAGTTTTCTGAAGAAAGAGAAAAATTGAAAAAAGAAATCAACGACGATAACGATAAGTTTAATCAGAAGTACAATACCTTAGTGCTAGAGCATGAGGAAAGAGCTGGACTATTAGATGAACGGGCAATTTTGCTTACAAAAAAACTAGATCAAATGGAAACGAGATCAAGTAAAGCTCGTATTATCCATGCACGCAGAATTTCTGAATATAAGAAAGAACTTTCTTATTGGAGAGATACAGTCAGGAAAATAATATATAATGCAGGGAGAAGTGAGAGGGAAGCTAACAGAATGTTAGAACAGATTTCGGTAAATTTAAAAACATTCCAGACCCAAAAAGAAGACCATGATATTAACACATTAATGTTACTCGAAGAAATGTATGCATACAATCGAAAAGAAGATTAATGCGTCTACAACAAATTTAATAATGAAGCCCACTGTCCTTAATATAGGATATCGGGCTTTTAATTTTTTCAACTTAAGTTGACCAAGCAAAGTTTTTGTAGGTTGACATTCTCCAGAGTAGTTCTTCCATGAGTAGTATTTGAACATAATGTGATCTTCTTTATAACAGGATAGCGATAAAATTTATAATGGTAGTTTTCTTATAATTTCTTTCCTGGCATCGTATCTATAGCTGCTTGGCAATCTGTTTCATGTGACTCTTTAATTCCGATTTCACTATCTGCTTTTTGTCATCAGTTATTTTGCTGTTTGTTGGTACATCCTGGAACTAGTAAATCAGCTGGGAGGAGTGGTCTGAGAGTAACTCACAGCACTGTTGGACGAAACTTAAGATGCTAAGAAGGTTAACGTGGGAAGCAGTACCCACCACTGTTAGGAAGCAAGAAACTAGTAGAACAGCTTGATATAGTCCCAAAGAACTGCATCATGTCCACGAGAACAAGATTTTCCCTGAGCCAAACGTTGGTGGGGACAAGGCCTTTCTGGTTCAAACCGTCGATTGATGAATACCAGGAGCAAAAAGTGGAGAAATAAAGACTAGCAGATTAGACTCTTGGGTCCCTCTGAGAGATCAAAACTTACTACGGGTGCTTGCGATCCCGAAATCGCTCCAGTTTTATTTTTTGTTTTCACCTTCCGCTTCTTATCGCCTCAGACCAAATCTGGGGCTGTTTGAGTGTGTTTCTTCAAATAATTTACTAGACTTAAGTTTTAGTGAAAATGGTGAGATAACGGAAGTGAAGGGTAGACAATTATGAGAAGGAAACCTGAAGAGGGAAAGATTGTTTAATTGAAACCTGATATCTTTTTGTGTTAGGAAGGGGATTCTCGTTAATAGAGCGAAGGTAATATTTCAGAGTGAGGAGGTTACCTTGCTAAGCATAGTAGATTACATAGCTAAGAGAAAGAAAGAGGACGGCCTTAATGAATTTGATTACCAGGCGAAGGCAGAAAACACGAGTATCTGTGTAAATTATGTGTTTGAGTATTTCAACAATTATCTTACTGAAAGTGCATCAGATGAAAAAACATATCTCCAGTCTGAGAAGCTTGAGAAGTATCGGGGGCAGTTAACACATTTTGATTCTGAAACGACTGAGTGGCTCGTTCAAATGTTCGATAATCATGGTAAAATGCTAAATCACGCTATTAATAATTTTCTAAAAAAACAAGAGCTGTTTCTGATCTATAATTCTGATGCAGAATTCCGGAGTGTTTCCTACGAGTGTTACACTTTCTTGAGTAAAAAGCATCCTTATTTACGGGATCATACTGAAATGCTTTTTAGCTACATAAAGGAATACCATGAAATAAACAGTCAGATGCGTGATGGAAACTATCCTTTAATAACTGAAGCAATGTCGATATGGATCGAGGAGACTTGGAGAAAGCATCACGTAAACTTATGGGAGTTTACTCAAGATTGGATACACAATTTTTTTGAAAATGAACAATTATGGCCTGTAACCCATAGAAAAAAGAGTAATGAGACCTGGAGGACCTATGAGTATGACTACAAGCAAAAAAGCAATCTTTTCAATTTAAATGATTTGTATAGACGAATGCCTAAAAAGCAATTCATTAAAGGGAGGAAGCAAGAATTAGAAATATTGATGATGTATGATTGGCTTCATAGTGTCGAAGGAGATGAAGAATATTGGGAAGAATACAAGTCCAAGGTGATCGAGGGTTCCTAATTTTATTATAAAAGGGTGATAACCATGAAGGTGAGTCCGGAGTTGATGAAGCACCTAAACGAGCTATTGGACACTTATACACAGGACGTGAAGAGTGCGGGGTTAAAGCCGTCTACAGAAAAAACATATCTACTTCACGCCGATCATTTCGTGCGCTGGTGTAACGGGGACTTTGTCCCTGGGGCCAGACTAAAAAAAAGTGGTAAATGAAATAGAGAAAACTAAAGCGCCCGGGTTGGGCGCTATTTTTGTTCATATATATTATTTATTCGTAATTGCTGCCAAGAACCACAATTATGAGGTTCGTTGGGGGCGTGTTAACACCCAGTCAGCAACAGAGATTATTTGTTTTTCTTACGACGTATTAATGTGAAGAATGGGATGTTGAAAAATTTAATTTCAATTACATCAGAAATATCATATTTTCTCAAGGTTGCCGACCTCCTCTCCTATTCGATGAGATCGCAGTTACAATTATAATTGAGATACCAGTAATAGGAAAGTGGAATTTAAATGAGAAAGGAATGAGTAAGTCGATGACCGTTAAAAAGTCACCAAAATTGATGAAAGGGTACTTACTTAATGAGAGCCCTTTTTCTATCCAAAAAGCGGATAGTATTCTTTTCATTAAAAGTAACCAAAACTCCAACTCTATTGATTTACTTCAGGAATCCTTGGGTTATCTACTTCACATTTAAGTAGTAATATAAGTAGTAAAAACAAAATACTCACATTGTTAGTATGACATAATTTCACATCTGTCAGATTGATAGATATAACCTAATCCTACAAAGAAAATAACAATTATAATTAAAGCAAAATGCTGAAACAACATCTTACATTTGATGTGGATAATTAAATTGCCGAGGGATGTGGGTTGAAAACACATCCTCTATACTGCTGGTGGGGCGTAATCGGACTTAATACATAATCTGTCTGGTGTAAAAGCAGTTTGCATATTTAATGAAGGTAATTAACTTCGGACATGAAATTCGATTCGTAGAGAAGAGTCCTGGTGAGTGGTGGGCGGTGGCTTCAGATATAGCAAATGTACTGAACTACTCACAAGTAACAAATGCTCCGCAAATTAAAAGCGGAACAGAAGGGTCTTCACTTAATGAATACCCCTGGTGGCTACCAAGAAATTTCGGTCATTTCTGAAACAGGGATCTACAAAGTAATAATGCGCTCCTGACGTAAAGAAGCTGAGGAATTTGAGGATTGGGTTCTTGAAACATTGCGGACGCTTCGCCAATCAACAGGCCTTGAAGGATTCCAAGTATTCCGAATGCTCGACAAGAAAAAAAACGCACCCAATTCGCACCCAATAACGGATTAGGTAATGACATTCAATCGTTATGAATAAAAAAATCTTGA
Organism: Paenibacillus sp. 10L310; assembly: GCF_056395745.1. NCBI lineage: Bacteria > Bacillati > Bacillota > Bacilli > Caryophanales > Paenibacillaceae > Paenibacillus > Paenibacillus sp. 10L310. Next base: position 967,960 of record NZ_JBFTKC010000001.1, read on the forward strand.
TAAATAACGGTTTAAACAACAAAAAGAAGCCCTCTTTCGAGAGCTTCTTTTTCATGGGAGAGGAGAAACCGGACGAAGAGCTTATGGGGAAACGTAAGTCTTCTCCGCGGTTGTCTACGACACTTGTGATGTCGATAATTATAGAATCGCCCGATTGTTTCCTTTTTATACATATGCGTCAACAATTCGTCAACAATTTTCCAAGGGAAATGAAGACCGCACATTTTTCAAACTGAACCCGAGTGTGGTACGATAGTCGTATCAATAAACTTACATAGAGAAAAGGTGACTCGTCAAGTGAGAGTGGTATCTGGGAGTGCAAAAGGCAGGCCGCTGAAGGCTGTTCCTGGCACGGGTACGCGGCCAACCACCGACAAGGTGAAGGAAGCGTTATTTAGCATGGTTGGTCCTTATTTTGAGGGCGGCACAGCATTGGATCTGTTTGCAGGCAGTGGAGGTCTCGGTATTGAGGCGCTGAGCCGCGGCATGGACAAGGCTGTTTTTGTTGATTTGGAATCGAAAAGTATTGAAGTCATCCGCATGAATCTGAAGGCAACCAAGCTGGAAGACCAGGCGGCCGTATATCGTAATGATGCAGGTCGAGCATTGAAGGCACTCGCCAAGCGAGGCACAACGTTTGATCTGGTGTTTCTCGACCCGCCATATCGCATGAAGAACGGGCACGAGTTAATGCTGACCATGCACGAACTGGAACTTTTGGAACCCGAAGCAACCATCGTGCTTGAATATGAATCCAAACATGATTACCCTGAGCAATTCGGCCCGTTTGAACAAACGCGCAAGGCTTTGTATGGGGAGACGGCAGTATCCATCTATTATTATGCGCCTGAAGCAATTGAAGATGGAGAATCCATTACACCGGAAGAGGAGGCTCCTCATGACTGAAATGATACATCGACAGGAACGGATCGCCGTATATCCTGGAAGTTTTGATCCCGTAACGATGGGGCATCTGGATATTATCGCGAGAGCGTCGAAGCAATTTGATCGCGTCATTGTGGCTGTGTTGAACAATATGAGCAAAAATCCGCTGTTTACGGTGGAGGAACGCAAGGAACTGATTACGGAAGTAACCCGCCATCTACCGAATGTCGAAGTGGACAGTTTCCGCGATCTGACAGCCAATTACGTCCGGCAAAAGGAAGCTCAGGTCATCGTTCGTGGTATACGCTCGGTAACTGATTTTGAATACGAGTTGCAATTGGCGTCGACCAATAGCAAGTTGAACCCGGATGCGGAAACCATATTTATGATGACGAATCCGAAGTATTCCTATTTAAGTTCCAGCATCGTCAAAGAAATCGCTCATTATCATGGAGATGTTACAGATCTTGTCTCACCTGAAGTGGAAGCTGCGCTCCGTCAGAAAATCAGCGAGAAAACCGGCGGTTAAACCAGAAGGTAAGACCTGATAGACTAACCATGACTGCAAGAAGTAACGCAAGACCCATGCATGCAGCAGGGAAGACGCTCCAAATGGTGTTGATCGTGTATGTGTTGCCTGGACTATGTATGAGAAGCCAACCAAATGGTGTTGAGAGGTCTTGCTCTGCATTCGTCTGTAATGTGGTCCAGACTTCTGTGCTATAACGGCTGAACGGCATCCATAGGAACAGACTGATGAAAAAGGCGATTAATCCATGAGTCAGACGAACTCCAGCAAAGTACAACATCGATTTGCTGCCCGGACCAGTTGTTTTCAAGACAGCAGAGACTTGCAGATGGGAGCATAAACCACCCCATCCCAGAACGGCTGCAAGTAGAGACATGAGCAGCATGGGTGTTAATGAAGTCTGGCTCAAATGATAGGTGCCGAGGTGAAGCTCGAAGAAGGCTGGCCACAGCGCAGCAGAGGACCCAGGAGTTAGATAAAGGGAGACCAACCGGATAAATACGGCAAAACCGATCATGTATCCCCCAGTCATCATTAAGGTCTGCACAGCTTGGGATACGGTGTCACCGAGCAGTTTGCCAAATCCTCTTCCATCACGACTATGTGCTTCCCTCGCTACAATCATCATATCAGACCATATACTGCGTCGTTTGTTCGTAGCATGGTGGGGGGCAGATGAGCGACTTGTGGAACTTGCAGGACTTGCAGGACTTGCAGGCTGAGAATCAAGAGAGTTCTCATCTGCTTGTAAGGCTGTTGAGCCAACCCTGTCTTTCTGTTTACCCGGTGCTGGCAGGAGACGCGTGGCAAGAATGGCAGCAATCCAGCCGCTGATCCAGTGGACCACGAGTAGAAAATATCCGGCCGCTGGCTGGTGGAGAAAAGCAGCACCAACGACCAAAATGATCATCATTGGATTGGCAAAATGAGATGCCGCCGCAAGGACAACCGCCTGCTTGGCGGTAATTTGTCTATCCTGAAATAAACGGGATACCGCATCTGCTCCTGCGGGGAATCCGCCGCACATGCCAACGGCAATTGCCAGACCTGCGTTGCCTGGAAGTCTGAACCAGCGTTGCATTAACGGTCCGAGCAAGGCGCCGATCGCGTGGGTGAAGCCAAACGCAGTGAGCATTTGGGATAACATGAGGAACGGGAGCATGGCAGGGAAGATGATTTTCCACCATATATCCAGACCTTGAATAGAGGCATCGAACGCTTCTTTGGGGGAAGCAACTACCGCAATGACCAACATTAAAGCGCCGGTACTTAGGATTATCGTTCGTAACGGGCCAGATTCTCTAACCTCGCTCTGTAATGTCATCGTTTCACCTCATATCAGATAACGCCTATTTGGCATCTGAATCGTTATGGACGGCCGAATGACGCCCGAAGGGCGGTTCGGCCTTGACCGGACAGGCTATTGTATACAGCGGCCTATCCGGCCTGTACCATTGTATGCACAAGGACCAGAGTGTTAGACTTGAAAAAAATGATTAAACAAGATGGAATTACGATTGCTGATTAGTGTAGAGTTCAGCTTATATAGAGATACAAAGAACGGAGGCTCATGCGATGAATCGGATTCGGAAATCTGGCGGATTCAGAGCTTCGATCTTTGTGATCGTGGTGGCTCTGGTCGTCTATGTTGCCGTGTACATGCCAACGCCGTATATCATATATATGCCTGGCAGTGCAGATGAAGTAAAACCAATGGTAACCGTTAAGGGCGGAGACCAGGAAGAACACGGTGTGTTCATGATGACAACCGTGTCGGCAACATATGCCAATGTGTTTTTGCTAGGAACCTCTCTGTTCAATAAAAATGCTCAAGTGGATAAAAAGGAAGACCGACTGCGCGGCAAAAGCGAAGCGGAATACTCTGCCGAACAGGTGTGGTTCATGAGTGACTCACAATCCTCCGCAATGGAGGCTGCATATGAGCAGGCTGGTGTGACTTACTCTATTGTACCTGAACATATCTTTGTATTTGGACTGTCTGAAGATCCAAAACCGGAAGGAGACATTGCTCCGGGAGATATCATTCTGGGAGTGAACGGAACAGCTACGCCGGATAATACGGTGCTTTCTGCCGAGTTAAAAGATAAAAAGGTCGGAGATACGGTTGAAATGCAACTGGAACGTGGTGGAGAGACCATTAGCCGGGATGTGAAACTGATTCAGGTAAAAGACAATAAAACAGGTGAAACCCGCCCGGGACTCGGAGTAATGATTGGTACGGTTCAGAAGGTGAAAGCTGAAGAGCCAGACAAACAGATATCCTTTACCGATACTCAGGTTGGTGGTCCGTCTGCCGGCTTGATGTTTACGTTGGAGATCTATAACCAGTTAACACCTGGAGATCTGACCAAGGGGCATCGAATTGCGGGTACAGGTACCATTACCAAGGAGGGTGTGGTGGGTGCCATTGGTGGTGTAGTACACAAGATTGTAGCCGCTGATCGAAAAGAAGCGGAGATCTTCTTTGTACCTAAAGATAACTATAAGGAAGCAGCAGCCAAGGCTGAACAGATCGGCACCAAAATGAAACTTGTGCCTGTGAGCACGGTGGATGATGCGCTGGCTTATCTGAAAACCCTGTCCGTGAAATCATAGGATTTAAACGGGCGGGAAGAGATCGAGCCAACGTTGAACCGGATGGATAAAGAACGGATAAAATCGGAATAAATGATTACAGTGGAATGAAATGTGATCAAGAGATTTGAGAAGATCAACAGACTCACTAGACCCAAAGGGGTAGAGATACCCAAAAGATTTAAGAGAACAAGAATTAAGAGAATAAGAGAATAAGAGAAGTGAATAAGGGAAGTGAATAAGGAAATCCCCTTGTTGCGAGATGCCTGAGAGGCGCGTAGCAAGGGGATTTTTTAATTGTATAGTTGAGTGTGGAACAGTGGATATCAATGATCTGTTTGATGATGGAATAAAAAGCTCCATAGAGATGAAGCCTTATGGTCAAAAGCGGATTACAGTCTCACAGGCGACTCATAGTAGTCACTGAACATCCTACGTGTGTCCCTGTGCTCGCAAGCGAGCCCATACGCAACCTGAGCTTGTATATCCAGTTCCAGCTGATTGTGTGTGAACGTCGATGGTTTCAGCACAACAGGCAGTGACGCGGTTTTCTTCATTTGTTTAAGCAGGCTCTGCCCTTGAGCCTTAAATCCGAGGACTCGGAGATATCCGGGTCCGGCAGCCAATTGCTCTGGTGAACACTCGGCTTTGGTGTGATTCAGGAGCAAGTGGGCGAGCATACGCTGGAGTTTGGTGCGTGTGTATCGTTTGGTCTTCAGTGCATTCAGGAGTGCTTCGACTGAAGGCTCCGGGAGCTGAGCGAGTGCACGGCTCAGCCGGTGTTCCAGGCCTTCCGTGACTTCGGCGATGCGTTCCAGCTCGGAGGCACGGCGGGTGGCCGCGAGGTGCAACAGCGGCTGTGCAAAGCGCTCCCAGTGTATGGGAGCGCGCCCTTCTTGCCATTCGCGATGCAGAATGGCAAGGGTTGCCGCCGGCACGTATGGCGCGGCGGCATTGGGGCCGTCCGCCATCAGCAGGCGGCGGACGGCTGTGGCACTGGCGATCGCCCCCGGCCCGGGCGTCGCCTCATGATACGCGGCACCGGTACGCGCCGCCGTATAGGGCTGGATCGCGCTGCCAAGTCGTTGCAGCGCGATCAGGTAGTGCAGCCCAAGCGAATTGTTGGGCTGCTCCAGCAGTGCAGCGGCGTCCTGAGCATCGACGCCGCCGGGCGCCAGCGCTGCCGCCGCGCCTGCGTACGCGGCGGGGTAGCTGGCGCCTTCCCGCAGGCGGCGCGCGATGTCCTCGCGCATCCCTGCGGGCTCCACAGCCAGCACGCGCGCAATGCGCTGCAGGCTGTCCAGGTCGCCGGACTCGCTGCCAAAGCAGAGCGAGTCCACAATGCCGGTGCGGTGCAGCAGCGAGACCGCACCGAAGGCAAACCACTCGGCCGGTTGGACCGCGTACGCAACCGGCAGTTCAAGCACGAGATCCGCGCCTGCGTGCAGCGCCATCTCGGTGCGTGCCCTTTTACCCACGATGGCGGGCTCGCCACGCTGGAGAAAAGGGCCGCTCATAACTGCGACAACGGCGTCTGCTCCGCTTAGCCGCCGTGCTTCCTGCAAATGATAGACATGCCCATTGTGCAAGGGGTTATATTCAACTATGACGCCTACGGCATTCATGATTAGACGTACTCCTTTCGATTGGATAACCGAGTATGTATAACATCCATTCCATCATAGGGGATGTCATGTATTAGATCAAATCATGCACCAATTTAGACAAGAAAAAGGCACAATTCCAACATCAGCAGAAGTCAGACTGTGCCTGTAAATCTATTGTATATTACACATTTTCGATAATCGGAGAACGGCTTCTTCATCTTAATAAATCATCGTAGTAGTACACTTACCTATACACTTATACATGTAGGAAGAAGTTAGGTTAATCACATCTCACAATCTCAGCACGCTTAGACACTTTCCGACGCGGGAGATAAACTTGCTTTCGGCCCGAAAAATTCATAATGAATGTTGTCCGCCGCAACACCGAGTGCCTGAAGTTCCGTATACACTGCCCGCATGAACGAAACGGGTCCGCACAGATAATAAGTGGAATCCAGTTCATCAATCACTTGACGAAGCCAGACCGCATCCATATAACCTTCCTTATGAAAATATTCATTTTCACGATCAGCATCCTCAGGTTGAGTATAACAATAATAAGCTTTAACGCCCTGATTACGTTTGGCCACACTGTTCACATGATCACGGAACGCGTGCGATTGACCATTGGGACTTGCATGCAAAAATGTAATGGTACGATTTTCATTCAAGTTAACCAGCGTATTTAACATACTGATCATGGGCGTTAGACCGACACCACCACTCAGGAGAACAACAGGTCGTTTATCGTCTGCATTCAGCGTGAAGTCCCCAGCAGGAGCGGATAGCTCCACCAGACTGCCTTCTTCAATGTGATCGTGGAGATACGTGGATATAACTCCGTCAGGGCGCTCTAATACACCTCGCTCACGTTTAACGGAAATGCGATAGTAGGGTTTACCCGGGGTATCTGAAAGGCTATACTGACGAATCTGGGTAAATGACTGTGCCTCTGGTTTGATTTTGATACTGATGTATTGTCCTGGTTCATAACTGGCAATGGGCTGACCATCGTCTGGAACGAGGTAAAAGGAGGTGATGATTTCACTTTCCTGCACTTTCTTGGCAACCTTGAAGGTACGGAACCCTTCCCAGCCACCCGTCTGGTTTTCCGCGTCCGTATACATGTTCTGTTCGATCCCGATAAAGGCGTCTGCAATGACATTGTAGGCTTCACTCCACGCCGTGATAATTTCATCCGTTGCCGCGTCTCCAAGTACATCTTTGATGGCTTGAAGCAGATAGGTGCCAACAATCACATATTGCTCGGGAACGATACCCAGGCTGCGATGTTTATGTGCAACTTGCCGGACGGCAGGCAGGATGGAGGACAGATTATCGATATGCAGGGCAGCGGTGTATACCATATTGGCGAGGGCGGCTTGCTGTCGTCCCTGTTTCTGATTTGCGTGATTGAAAATATTCAGTAGTTCCGGATGAGCTGTGAACATCGATTCATAGAAATGGCGTGTGATCGCTTCGCCGTGGACTTCAAGTACAGGTACTGTAGATTTAATGACTCTAATGGTGTGCTCGCTTAACATACATTTTCCCTCCCGATATAATATGAAATAGTTGGATAATAAATCGGTCATGGAGCTGATCATGCTTCGGTTTATAGCAAGTATAGATAGGGAGCAAGCGGGTCTGTGTGACATAGATCACACTAAACGTTAACGAAATGTGACCGCTATTTGCAAGGAACTACAATTAAAATGACGACTTGTAGTTTATCTTAAAGTGAGTCTATAATAGACCAGATGGAGTAAACGGTTCTGGGCCATTGGTTTTAAAATAGGGTGTAAAGTTAAAAGTGTTGACAAACGTCTTGAAAAATCGGTATAATGATTTTTGTTTGTTAAGTCAATTTCATAATACTTTTAACGAAGATTCGTCAGAATACATACAGTCAGGATTTATTGCTTTACAAAAGCAGGCTTGACCTGTATAACTGTCGTGATACGTTTGATACGAATTATGAAATTGGTTTCGTTTGGAGTGATGGAAATGTTAATGCCATTTCGCAAAGTGGCTACCAGTGATGGTCCCCTGAAGTTTAACGAACAGTGGGAGATCAAGGAACTGGTTTCTAACCGACAAGATATCACAGCCGTTACCCCGCTGACTGCGGACTTATCTGCAGAATTCAGAGAAGGTGACGTTGTGGATGTTCATGGCAAGCTGACTGTAGGAGTGGACATGTTGTGCTCCCGTTGTCTTAAGCCAATCAATGAACATTTTCATATTGATTTTCATGAGCAATTCAAGCAGGGAAAACAGCCAGAGGGATTACACGAAGACGATGATACGCTCTATGTGGATGGAGATAGCGTTGATCTGAAGGGTTATGCCGAGGAAGCTTTTCTGCTGGATCTTCCGTTTATACCGCTATGTAGCGATACATGCAAAGGGTTATGCCCCAAGTGTGGCCATGAGCTGAACGAAGGTGACTGCGGTTGTGATAACGAGGTTATTGATCCGCGGCTTGCAGGGCTCAAGGATTTTTTTAAATGAGCATGATTGAAAATCGAACATTTTAAGACTACCTGCAAAGGTTGATTTTGATAAGGAGGTGGGAATAATGGCAGTACCTCAACGGAGAACGTCCAAGACGCGTCGCGACAAACGTCGCACTCACTTTAAATTGGCTGTACCGGGCATGGTGAAATGTGAACAATGTGGCGAACTTAAACTTAGTCACCACGTGTGCAAAGTGTGCGGAACGTACAAAGCAAGAGAGATCATCTCTCAATAATAGTTGGACATTAAGTAGCACTTCATTTCGATGAGGTGCTACTTTTTTTGGATTAGAGAGTGTAGGTAGAGTGAGCTAACAAGCATGAAATCCTTGTACCAGAAGGGTGAATTGTTTTTGTTAGGCCAGTCTTTCTTTTTGACACGGGATGAGATATACTATAGTTTAGTACCAGGTTCTAAGATTTGACGTTACATATAGATGAACCATAATCCGTTTGAGAACGACCCTGGTGACCAGGGATGCAACTATAGAAGCAACACGAAAGAATGGTTGAACTGGCCGGACGGGACGGTTCCGTAAACGATACAGCGGGGGGTGTCAGGCATCGAACGTGTACCGAAGAGACAGAGGCAACAGCAGTTAACCAGAATGATAGAAGAGAACCCGTTTGTGACGGATCAGGAACTTACACGCCAATTGAAGGTGAGTATTCAGACGATTCGTCTTGACAGGCTGGAACTTGGAATACCCGAACTTCGGGAGCGGATGAAACTGATGGCAGAGCTCTCGTATGATCAGGTGCGCTCGTTGCCCTTGCATGAGATTATCGGTGATATTGTGGATCTGCAACTGGATAAGAGCGGGATTTCCCTGTTTGAGATTAAGGAAGAACACGTGTTTTCCAGAACAGGGATTGCACGCGGACACTATGTCTTTGCACAGGCCAACTCCTTGGCTGTAGCGATTATTAATGACGAGATCGCGTTGACTGCATCAGCAGACATTCGCTTTGTCCGTTCGGTTCATTTGGGAGAGAAATGTATTGCAAAGGCTTATGTGAGATCGATTCCGGGTCAAAAGGGCAAAGCCAAAGTGGAAGTATTCACTTATGTAGGTGAAGAAATGGTGTTTCAAGGCAACTTTGTAATCTACCATTCAGGTGGAGAAGACAGCGGAGAAGGAGGTCATTTGGAATGAAAATCGTCATTGATGCCATGGGAGGCGACAATGCACCTGCATCAACGGTAGAAGGTGCGATTGCCGCAGCCACGGAATGGGCGGATACACAGATCGTACTGATCGGCGATGAAGCCAAGCTGGAACCTCTTTTGAGTCAGTCAGGTGTGAGACCTGCCAATCTTACGGTCCGGCATGCTTCCGAAGTTATTGGTTCGGATGATGAACCCGTCAAAGCAGTGCGTCGCAAAAAGGATGCCTCCATGGTGGTCGCAGGCCGTATGCTGAAAGAGGGCGAAGCGGACGCGATGATCTCGGCGGGCAATACTGGAGCGCTCATGACAGCGGGTTTGCTTGTTGTAGGTCGCATGGAAGGCATTGAACGTCCGGCGCTTGCGCCTATGATTCCAACGATTGATGATGTAGGTGTGCTTGCGCTGGATCTAGGAGCGAATATGGATGCCAAACCGGAGCACCTTGCACAATATGGCTTGATGGGCAGTTTGTATCGGCAAAAAGTACAGGGCATTGAGTCCCCACGAGTGGGCTTGCTCAATGTAGGAACAGAGCCAGGCAAAGGAAATGAGTTGACCAAACATGCATACCCTTTACTGGAACAACTCCCAATTCGTTTTGTCGGTAATGTTGAGGCACGTGATGTGCTGACTGGCGCTTGTGATGTGCTTGTATGTGACGGTTTTGCAGGGAATATCCTGCTGAAGTCGCTGGAAGGCACAGCAGGTGCCATTTTCGCCTTGCTTAAGGAACAATTTTCATCTTCTCTCAAAAGTAAACTGGCTGCAGCTGTACTAATGCCTGAGCTGCGTGGGTTGAAACGAAAGCTGGATTATACGGAGCATGGCGGAGCGCCACTCCTCGGTTTGAGCAGACTGGTTGTGAAAAGTCATGGATCTGCTGATGGCAATGCCATCAAAAATGCTGTGCGCCAAGCTCGGATTGCAGTGCAGAATCAGCTGGTAGAGAGCATATCTAAGGAAATTAGCGGGAAGTGAGTGACGATATGAATAATTTGCGCCCAGTAGGGATTATTGGTACAGGGAAATATGTGCCTGAGAAAATTTTGACAAATAGCGATCTGGAGAAAATGGTCGATACCAATGACGAGTGGATCGTCAGTCGTACAGGAATCAAAGAGCGTCACATCGCTGCACCCGATCAGGCAACTTCTGATCTGGCATATGAGGCGGCTATTAAAGCCCTTGAATCTGCAGGCATGACAGGCAGTGATCTTGATCTGATTATTGTTGCAACCATTACTCCGGATTCTTCGTTCCCATCGACAGCCTGCATCTTGCAGGACAAATTGGGTGCAAAAGGTGCCGCGGCATTTGATCTGTCGGCTGCTTGTTCCGGATTTGTATACGGTTTGGCTAGTGCTACGAGCTTCATCCAAAGCGGTATGTACAACAATGCACTTGTCATTGGTGCGGACTGCTTGTCTCGTATTACGGATTATACAGACCGTAACACATGTGTCCTCTTTGGTGATGGAGCAGGCGCGGTAGTTGTTGGTGAAGTTCCGGAAGGTCGCGGATTCAAAGCGTTCGATCTCGGTGCTGAAGGTGCTGGCGGTAGTCTTCTTCAGATGGAAGGCGGGGGTTCCCGTCTGCCTGCTACTGCAGAGACCGTTGAAAATAAAAAACATTACATCAACATGAACGGTCGTGAAGTGTTTAAGTTTGCGGTACGTGTCATGGGGACGGCTACCATTGAGGTATTACGCAAGGCTGGTATGGAGCGTACGGATGTGGATCTGTTTGTTCCTCACCAAGCGAATATTCGGATTATCCAATCTGCGATGCAACGACTTGAACTTCCTGAAGAAAAGGTTGTAGTCAACGTGGATAAGTATGCAAACACATCTGCTGCTTCCATACCGCTTGCTCTGGTAGAAGCAGCGGAGGAAGGTCGCATGAAAGCCGGAGATACCGTTCTGATGGTTGGATTCGGTGGCGGTTTGACATGGGGTGCATCGGTACTCGTTTGGTAAAATAGACATCTGGGAGATGAATGAGATGGGTAAAATAGCATTTGTATTTCCCGGACAGGGATCACAGGCTGTAGGCATGGCCAAGGACGCGTATGAGTCCGTGCCTGCGGCAACCGAAATTTTTCGCACAGCAGATGAAACATTGGGTTTCTCGCTGAGCAACCTTGTATTTGAAGGACCGGAGACCGAGTTGAAACAGACATCAAATACACAACCGGCTCTGTTGACAGCAAGTATTGCCTTGCTTGAAGCTTTCAAAGAAAAAGGAATTCAGCCTGACTATACGGCTGGACACAGTCTGGGAGAATACAGTGCACTGGTGGCAGCGGGCGTTCTTTCGTTTGCTGACGCAGTGAGCACTGTGCGGGCACGTGGTCAGTATATGGAACAGGCAGTACCGGGTGGACAAGGAGCGATGGCTGCTGTGTTGGGTGCGGATCGGGAAGCGCTGGGGGTGCTTTGCCGTGACGTATCTGAAAGTGGTCATGCGGTTGAACTTGCCAACATTAATTGTCCGGGACAAATCGTCATTTCTGGTGTGAAGGAAGGCGTAGCTGCTGTTGCGGAACGAGTGAAAGAAGCAGGCGGTAAACGCGCCATTGCATTGGAAGTAAGCGGTCCGTTCCACTCTTCATTGATGAAGGGTGCAGCTGATAAGCTGGCAGAGAAACTGAAAACCGTTACGTTCTCACCGGCAGCGGTCCCTGTAGTCGCTAATGTGACTGCAAGACCTGCAGAGGATGGACAGGTTCAGGATTTGTTGACAGCTCAGGTCTATTCTCCTGTATTATGGGAAGACAGTGTGACATGGCTTATTGAGCAAGGTGTGGATACGTTCATCGAGATTGGATCTGGCAGTGTATTGACCGGTTTGATTAAAAAAACAGATAAAACCGTAAAACTGTACAATGTGAACAGTCTTGAAACGCTCGAAGCAACGGCAATTGCGTTGAAGTGATTAGCAGGGATTAGATTTGGGGAAAGGAGGAATGATTATGTCTAAACCATTAGAAGGTAAAAATGCACTCGTTACCGGGGCATCCCGGGGCATTGGGCGCAGTATTGCACTGGCACTTGCAGAAGCTGGAGCGAACGTAGCCGTGAATTATGCGGGTAGCCAAGCGGCAGCTGAGGAAGTGGCAGAAGCGATTCGTGCCAAAGGAGTCAAGGCGATTACACTTCAAGCCAATGTTGGCCTGATGGATGAAGCTGAACAAATGGTCAAAGCTACACTCGAAGCATGGGGCAACGTTGATATTCTGGTGAACAATGCTGGAATTACCCGTGATAATCTGATCATGCGTATGAAAGAGGAAGAATTCGATCAGGTTATTGAAACCAATCTCAAAGGTGTGTTTAACTGCCTTAAGGCGGTTACACGTCCAATGATGAAACAACGGTCGGGAAGAATTATCAATATCTCCTCGGTTGTAGGTGTGCTCGGTAATGCTGGACAAGCGAACTATGTTGCTGCCAAGGCAGGTGTCATTGGCCTGACAAAGGCATCTGCTCGTGAACTGGCTTCTCGTGGAATCACAGTTAACTGTGTTGCACCAGGATTCATTGAGACAGATATGACAAAAGAGTTGTCCCAGGAGCTGGTGGACGGTATGCTAAGTGGTATTCCGTTGTCCCGTTTGGGTCAGCCGGATGAAATCGCCGGTGTAGTCACTTTCCTGGCTTCACAGGCTTCATCTTATATGACAGGGCAGACGCTACATGTCGATGGTGGCATGTACATGTAATTCTTCCCGGACTTGAACAATAGTCGGGGAACAGGCGCTGGACGATCCGAAATGCCGGAAAAAGGCCGGGTTCCCCGGCCGGGAGCCGCATATGTCTTCTATGGCATTTTGCCTGCGATTCTCGTATAATACCAAAGAAGGAGGTGAACCGGATGTCCGATGTATTGGAGCGTGTAAAACGCATCGTCGTCGACCGCTTGGGCGCAGACGAAGCTGAAGTTACACTTGAAGCATCTTTCAAAGAAGATTTGGGTGCTGATTCTTTGGATGTAGTGGAATTGGTCATGGAATTGGAAGATGAATTTGATTTGGAAATCTCTGATGAAGATGCAGAAAAAATCACGACCGTAGGTGAAGTTGTAAACTACATACAATCTCATACCTAAAGTCATTTTTAGTCCCGCACATGTTTTCGAACAGGCGGGACTTCTCATCATTCATTGGTTTTTCTCATTCCGCAAGCTGCTCTACTCAAACAGGCCTATCTTGGTTGAGTAGATGTCTGTTTGCGGATATTCCCACAAAATACTTGCGTAATGCAGTCGATATAGAGGTGACTCGGTTTGAAACAAAGAGTAGTAATTACCGGAATGGGCGTAATGACATCGCTCGGAAAAGATTTGGAAACGTTCTGGGGCAGTTTAATGGCAGGAAAGTCCGGAATTTCTCAGATTGAGGCGTTTGATGTTAGTGAATACACGACACAGATTGCAGCCGAGATCAAGGATTTCAACCCGGAAGAATATATGGATCGCAAGGATGCTCGCAAAATGGACCGTTTTGTACAGTTCGCTGTGGCAGCCGGCTTCAAAGCTGTTGAAGACAGTGGTCTGAAAATTAACGAGAATATTGATGCAGAGCGTTTCGGTGTATCCATCGGATCAGGTATTGGTGGATTGGGTACGTGGGAGGACCAACATAATGCATTGTTGCAAAAAGGTCCAAAACGGGTAAGCCCATTCTTTATTCCCATGATGATCTCCAACATGGCTTCAGGCCAAATGTCCATTTCTCTTGGTGCCAAAGGTCCTAACATTAACGTTGTTACCGCTTGTGCAACAGGTACACACTCCATCGGAGATTCCTTCAAGCTGATTGCCAATGGTGATGCAGATGCCATGATCTGTGGTGGTGCAGAAGCAACAATCAGACCAACGGGTCTTGCGGGGTTCTGTGCGATGCGCGCAATGTCTACACGTAATGATGATCCTGCGAAGTCAAGCCGTCCTTTTGATACAGAACGTGATGGATTTGTTATGGGCGAAGGCGCTGGTGTTATGATTCTGGAATCCCTGGAGCATGCTCAAAAACGCGGTGCACGCATTTATGGTGAAGTGATCGGTTACGGTCTGACAGGTGATGCACATCACATGACAGAACCAGATCCGGACGGAGCAGCACGTTGCATGAAGATGGCACTTCGTAATGCGGGCATTGAGCCTGAAGAAGTGGACTACATTAATGCACACGGAACTTCGACGCCTGTAGGCGACAGATCCGAAACGCTTGCGATCAAAAAGGCGTTTGGTGATCATGCGTACAAGCTCGCTGTGAGTTCCACTAAATCCATGACGGGCCACATGCTTGGTGCTGCTGGTGGTGTAGAAGCGGTTATCTGCGGATTGTCACTGACACATCAGACACTGGCTCCAACGATTAACCTGGAAAATCAGGACCCGGAATGTGATCTGGATTATGTACCAAATGTTCCACGTCAAACCAAAGTTAATATTGCCATGTCCAATTCATTTGGATTCGGCGGTCACAATGCCACCATTATTCTCAAAAAATTTGAAGCATAAGGGGCTAGTTCGTTTGAGTGAAGATCTGAAGCAGTTACAACATAAACTTCAAATCAAATTTGACAACAGGCAGCTTTTAAAACAAGCGTTTACCCATGCTTCTTATGTAAACGAACACCGGTTCAGTCAGCATCAGGACAACGAGCGTCTGGAATTTCTGGGCGATGCCGTGCTGGAACTGACTGTATCGGAGTACTTGTATCATTTGTATCCTAACCGTCCGGAAGGTGAATTAACTAAGCTGCGGGCATCCATTGTCTGTGAGCCTTCCCTCGTCAAATTTGCTGAAGCGTTGGGTTTTGGGCAGTATGTACTTCTTGGTAAAGGTGAGGAACTAACTGGAGGACGGACACGGCCGGCTCTGCTGGCAGATGTGTTTGAATCTTTCATTGGTGCATTGTATCTGGATCAGGGGCTTGCGCCTGTTCGGACATTTCTTGATCAGCATGTCTTCCCATTAATCGTATTGGGCAGCAAGCTGCAAATGAGTGATTACAAAACGGAACTGCAGGAACTTACTCAGCATCACAATATGGGAGCTTTGGAATACCGTATCGTTGAGGAACGGGGACCTGCCCATGAACGTGAGTTTGTCTCGGAGGTCCATATGGGTCAAGAAAGGCTTGGCAGAGGTACAGGACGTTCCAAAAAGGAAGCGGAACAACAGGCTGCATCTGCAGCACTTGATCGACTGAAGCTTCCGGAAGCCGGAGCTTAACCGATAGCGCATAGACAAACGAAGAGCAAAGAGCAGCCCGCGGGTCCGCCCCGGCGGAAGTAATCGGCCGGACTGCTTTTTGCTCTTTTTTTTGTAAAGAGGTTCAGGAGGAGTTAGCCTGATCGTTAACTAAATAAGTTGAATTTTATTTTAGTTCAATTTAGTTAGGCGCTGGAATGCAATACTTGAAATTTGCAAGAGGAGGTGACGAGAAACCCTATGTTTTTAAAACGGATTGAATTGGGTGGATTCAAGTCATTCGCCGACAAAACGGAGATGGAGTTCGTTCGTGGCATTACGGCTGTTGTAGGTCCGAACGGAAGTGGAAAGAGTAATATATCGGACGGAATTCGCTGGGTTCTGGGGGAACAAAGTGCCAAGTCGCTGCGTGGTGGCAAGATGGAAGATATCATCTTTGCAGGCAGTGACGCACGGAAAGCCGTTAATTTCGGTGAGGTGTCGCTAACACTTGATAACGAAGATCACGCACTTGCATTGGATTTTGGTGAGGTGACGGTGACTCGTCGTGTACATCGTAGCGGAGATAGTGAATATTTTATTAACAAACAATCTTGTCGTTTGAAGGATATCACGGAGTTGTTTATGGATACCGGCATCGGTAAGGAGGCCTACTCGATTATTGGACAGGGGCGAATCGAAGAGATTCTGAGTACCCGTTCAGAGGATCGCAGAGGTATCTTTGAAGAAGCTTCAGGTATCGTTAAATATAAATCCCGCAAGCGGGATGCGACGCGCAAACTGGATGAGACAGAGCAAAATTTGCTGCGTATTCATGATCTGGTGACTGAACTGGAAGATCAGATTGGCCCGCTAAAGGAACAATCGGAGAAAGCAATCCACTATAAGGAACTTCGTTCTCAGCTCAAATCGCAGGAAATTTCCATGTATGTGTACCAGATCGAACAGATTCATGCGTCCTGGAGTAAGGCAAATGAGCGCCTGCAATCGCTAAAACAGGAAGAGGTTGGACTGGCGGCGATTGTCTCTACGCATGATGCCAAGCTGGAAAATGATCGGAATGCGCTGCGTATCCTGGAAACAGAGACAGAGCAACTGCAAGCCGCTTTATTGCAATTCAGTGAAGCGACAGAGAAAAGTGAAGGACTTGGAGAATTGCTCAAGGAGCGCTCGCACCATCTGCAAACAAATCAGGAGCAGCTCAAAGTAACGCTTGCCGCCAGTGAAGAGAGACATCGCGAACGGGAAACCGAGCTGCTTGCACTGCGTGAGAAGTTTGGCAAGCTTGAGCATGAACTGAATGATGTGAGAAATCAGTTGTCTCAGGAAGAAGCCAAACTCATCGGTGTCACAGGTGGCATTAGTCAGCAGCAAGAGGAAAGCCTCAAAGGCAATTTGCTGGAACTGATGAATCAGATGGCTCAGACACGCAATGAAATTCGTTATGTGGATCAGCAGAAAGAAACGCTGGAGCGCAGAATGAATCGCGCGGCTGAAGAATCAGGCAAATGGGAAGAGCAGAAAGAGACACTGGAGAGTCGCAAAACGGACATTGAGAAAAAAGTTGTTCGCTTGGGCAAAGAAATCAGCGATCTACGTGGTGGTTACATTACGGAAAGTGAACGACTTCAGTCGCTACAGAAGCTGCTCGAAGAAAGTCGGGGTACGGTCCGTAAATGGGAACAGAAGCGTGAAGCTCAAGTTTCCCGCCGCGATACGATGAAAGAGATGCAGGATGATTTTGACGGATTCATGCTGGGTGTCAAGGAGGTTCTCAAGGCTTCACGTAAAGGTACGCTGAGCGGTGTTCATGGAGCTGTGGCTGAACTCGTAAAAGTTCCCGAGAAGATCGAACTTGCGGTAGAAACAGCAATGGGAGCATCCTTGCAGCATGTGGTCATGGAAAATGAATCAGTTTCCAGACAGGCAATTGCTTTTCTGAAGCAACGCCAGTTGGGGCGTGCAACGTTCCTGCCTCTGGATGTCATTCGTCCTCGTGCCATTGGAGCGGCTGAACGTTCTATGATTGAAGGTATGGAGGGTTTTGTGGGGATCGGTGCTGATCTTGTACAATTCGAATCCAAATATGCTTCAATCATTGGCAGCTTGCTCGGTAATGTTATTATTGCCGAAACGTTGGAGGTCGCCAATAAAATTGCGGCTCGCTGCCAGTATCGTTTCCGGGTTGTGACGCTTGAAGGTGACGTGGTCAATGCGGGTGGTTCCATGACAGGTGGTAGCCAGCACAAGAAAAATGTGAGTCTGCTCAGCCGGAAACGGCAGCTGGACCAGCTCGACCAGGATATTTTGGATACGGAAAATCAAATCGTGAAACTGCATCGCAGTGTGGATGATGTAAAAGTCCAACTGGAACAGTGTCAGGACAAACTGGATGAACTTCGTCAGTCCGGTGATGATACGCGAAATGCAGAACAGCAGGCTTCGATGGAAATGAAACAGGTAGAGCATGAGCTTCGCCATGTGCTTGAACAGGTTGCCGTTGCCGGGCAGGAGAAGAGTGGCTTTACCGAAGAGATCAAAGAGCTGGATACGGCTCGGATCGTCGCTGTGAAGAAGCTGGAGCAGCTTGAAGAGGAAGAAAAAGCGACTCATCGTGCCATTCATGCAGCCGAGTTTGCTCGGAAAGCCAATGAATCTGCGAAGGAAGAATTGCAGAGCCAACTCACCGAATTGAAAGTGCGTGAAGGCAAGCTGGATCAGGAGCGATTCTCCAATGGAGAACAATTGCGACGTCTGGAGCGGGAAGTAGAGTCGCTGGTGAAAGATCTTCGTCAGAATCGCACGTTGCTGGCTTCGATGGAAGCAGATCTCAAGAAAACACAGACCGAGAGTGTTAAACAGATTGAAGATCTGAACCAGTATAAGCTGAAAAAAGCGGAAGCTTCTCAGGATCTGGACTTCAAACGTGCTGCCCGAAGTGAGTTGTCGAAAAAGCTTGAGCTTGCCGAGAGCGAAACGAAGGAACAGCGCACACAGTTAAAAGCTGTGGAAGAACAGATGCGACAGACGGAAATTTCCGTGAACCGGCTGGATGTTGAGCTGGAAAATATACTGCGAAAACTGACCGATGAATACGAACTGGGCTATGAACTGGCCAAAGAGCGTTATCCTGTGCCGGAAGACGTGGAGCATACTCAGGCAGAGGTACAGAAGCTGAAGCGCAGTATATCCGCCCTGGGTGATGTGAACCTGGGAGCGATTGAGGAGTTCCAGCGAGTCAATGAGCGATACGAGTTCCTGAGTGAACAGAAGAATGACCTGGTGGAAGCTAAAACAACGTTGTATCAGGTTATTCGGGAAATGGAAGACGAGATGGCGAAGCGATTCAAGATCACGTTTGATGCCATCCGCCGTGAGTTCGGTACCGTGTTTAGCAAGCTGTTTGGCGGGGGCCGTGCTGACCTTGTTCTGATGGACCCGGAGCGCTTGCTTGAAACGGGAATAGATATCGTGGCTCAGCCACCAGGCAAGAAACTGCAAAACCTGCAACTGTTATCCGGTGGGGAGCGGGCTTTGACGGCGATGGCTTTATTATTTGCTATTCTGCATGTCAAACCGGTACCATTCTGCGTGCTGGATGAAGTTGAGGCAGCACTGGACGAAGCTAACGTGGTACGTTTTGCCCAGTACTTGCGTGAATTCTCCGAACAGACACAGTTTATCGTTGTTACCCATCGTAAAGGTACGATGGAAGAGGCAGATGTGCTGTACGGTGTTACAATGGAAGAGGGCGGTGTATCCAAGCTCGTTTCGGTTAAACTGGAAGATGAGGAAGCAGTAATTGCCTGATCTGATCCAAACCTGCGAGACAAACGAACTCATTGTAATCATTGAAAATCATTCAGATTGAGCATTTTTGCAAAACCGCTTAGATTATGTACACGATGGAGGGGCTTTATGAGTTTTTTTAAAAAGCTTAGAGACAGCATTGCAAGCAAAACGGAGTCGGTCACCAAACAGTTTAAGGATGGATTGGAAAAGACACGTAAAGGGTTAGTGGAAAAAGTGTCGGATCTCGTAATCCGTCGCAAAAAAATCGATGAAGAGTTCTATGAAGAACTGGAAGAGATTTTGATCGGAGCAGACGTTGGTGTGAATACAGTTATGAATCTGATCGAAGACCTGCGCGTTGAGGTGAAAAAACGCAAAATTGAGGATGCGGCTGAGCTGCAGCCTGTATTGTCCGAGAAACTGACGGGTCTTCTTCGCGGTGAACAGAATAACGAATTGAAAATGAACCCGGATGGCATTACCGTCATTTTGTTTGTTGGTGTTAACGGTGTTGGTAAAACAACAACGATTGGCAAGCTGGCACATCGATTTAAACAACAAGGTAAAAAAGTCATCATGGCAGCTGGAGATACGTTCCGTGCCGGAGCCATTGAACAGCTGGAAGTATGGGGGCAACGTGCCGGTGTCGATGTGATCAAACAGCAATCTGGTTCTGATCCAGCAGCGGTTATGTATGATGCGGTACAGGCAGCGAAACAACGGGGTGCGGATGTTCTGCTCTGTGATACAGCAGGTCGTCTGCAAAACAAATCTAACCTGATGGACGAGCTTAACAAGATCTATCGTGTCATTCAACGTGAAATTCCGGATGCTCCGCATGAAGTACTGATGGTACTGGATGCAACAACAGGTCAAAATGCTTTAAACCAGGCTAAACTTTTCGGTGAGAAAAGCGGTGTAACAGGCCTCGTACTGACGAAACTGGATGGAACAGCCAAAGGGGGGATCGTTGTTGCGATCCGTCAGGAGCTGGACTTGCCTGTGAAGCTCGTAGGACTGGGTGAGAAAATTGATGATCTGCAGCCGTTTGACTCGGAGCAATTTGTGCATGCTTTGTTCGCCGGATTAATCCAGGAACAGCCAGTGGAAAGTGCTGAAGAAGAGGAAGCTAATTCCTAGAATCATCAATAATAGAATGAATTAATAATGTTAACCGTATTGCCAGTGATATACGTGATATGTGTCACGTGTAATGTCACTGGCAATACGTGTATAATGGAGGAATAAAGCAGGCAATGTTAAAGGGTTAGAAAGGACGGTTGAAAATGGCCAATACGTATACCTATTCTCGCCGTGAAGAAGTCGCCAATGCGGTGACACATGGAATCGGCGCTGCACTCAGTGTAGCTGCACTGGTGATATTGATTGTATTTTCAAGTATGAAAGGCACGGCTTGGCATGTGGTCAGTTTCACGATCTACGGAATCACCATGCTGTTGCTCTATACAAGTTCTACACTCGTGCATGCATGGAAAGATGGAAAAGTGAAAGATTTATTTGAGATTTTCGACCATTCTTCCATTTATTTGTTTATTGCGGGATCGTACACTCCGCTTTTGTTTATTGCTGTTCGCGGTACACTTGGATGGACCCTGTTTGGTATAATCTGGGGTATCGCATTATTCGGCGTGATCTTTAAGGCATTTTTTACGAAAAAGTTTCTATTCATGTCCACGATTTTCTATATTGCGATGGGCTGGCTGATCGTTATTGCCTGGCAACCGCTTATGGCGGCCATTCCTACAGGCGGTATTGTGTTGCTGGTTGCTGGAGGCCTGATGTATACACTGGGTACGCTCTTTTATGTATGGCGTGGATTTCCGTACCACCATGCGATTTGGCATCTCTTTGTGTTAGCAGGCAGTATTCTTCATTTCTTTATGGTACTGCTGTACCTGACACCACTTCGTTAGAACACCATAAACGGATGCATCTCCACGGAATGAGACGCATTCGTTTTTTCTTCTACATAGAGGTGGATGGCAGAGATACAGATTTGCTTGTAGTGAAGAAGGGCATAAACCACCCGTTAAACATCGAAATAACGTATCATCAGAGCTGTTTTTATTGTGACAAGTATTTTTGCTTGACAACCTGATTTGTTTTAGGTATTATTAGGAACGTTGCAAGAGTGTAAAGTGTTTTTCCTTGACGAAGGGAGTGCCCCGATGTGAGTCAAGAAAATCGGCTTGAGAAGACAAACCGGATTAACTTGCTGTTTGCTTTTTATGAATTGTTACTTACCGAGAAACAGCAGACTTTTCTAAAGTATTACTTTCATGACGATTTCTCACTTGGTGAAATTGCAGCCGAGTTTGAGATCAGCCGCCAGGCGGTATACGAGCATATCAAGCGTGCCGAACAAGTGCTGGAAAATTACGAAAGCAAGCTGGGCTTGCTGGAAAAGCATGAACGGCGTAATCGCAATCTTGAAGATTTGCAAAATGCATTGGAACGCGCAGGCGTCTCCATTGATAACAACAAACAAATACACGATATCGTTGCTCAGCTTAGTGAATGAAAATTGGCTGAGCGGAACGTATCGGTCTTGAAAACAGTATTAAAGCTTAAGGAGGTGGGATCATGGCATTTGAAGGATTAACGACCCGATTACAGAATGTGTTCAGCAAGCTGCGCGGCAAAGGCAAGGTGTCTGATGAAGATGTAGCCGAGGCTATGCGCGAGGTACGTCTGGCATTGCTCGAAGCGGATGTAAACTTCAAAGTGGTCAAGGAATTCATCGCCAAGGTGAAAGAGAAGGCTGTTGGCAAAGAAGTGATGGAGAGCTTCACGCCAGGAATGGTCATCATCGACATCGTTAACAAGGAACTAACGGATTTGATGGGTGGAAGCCAAGCGAAACTGGCTAAAGCGAACAAACCGCCTACGGTGCTGATGATGGTTGGTTTGCAGGGTGCTGGTAAAACAACCACATCGGGTAAACTGGCTAAAATGCTGCAAAAGCAAAACAGCAGACCATTGCTTGTTGCAGGAGATATTTATCGTCCCGCAGCGATCAAACAGTTGCAAGTACTTGGCGAGCAGATCAAAGCGCCGGTATTCACACTGGGAGATCAGACAAGCCCTGTTGAGATCGCACGTCAAGGTCTTCAACATGCGAAGGATAACGGTAATGACTATGTTATTATCGATACAGCTGGACGTCTGCATGTTGATGAAGAACTGATGGAAGAACTTCGCCAAATTCACAGCGTAGTGAATCCGGATGAAGTACTGCTTGTTGTAGACAGCATGACAGGTCAGGATGCGGTTAACGTAGCAGAACACTTTAACCAGCAGCTTAATCTGACCGGGGTTGTCCTGACCAAGCTGGATGGAGATACTCGTGGTGGTGCTGCGCTTTCCGTCAAAGCAGTTACGGGTTGTCCAATCAAGTTTGCTTCCCTTGGAGAGAAACTTGACGCTTTGGAGCCGTTCCACCCGGAACGTATGGCTTCACGGATCCTCGGTATGGGTGATATGTTATCTCTGATTGAGAAAGCACAATTAAACATTGATACCGATAAAGCCAAGGAAATGGAACGGAAGATGCGTAATGCAGAATTCACGTTTGAAGATTTCCTGGAGCAGATGGATCAAGTGAAAAAGCTGGGACCAATCGATCAGATCATGGATATGATCCCCGGCATGGGCAAGATGAAACAAGCCAAGGATCTGAAGGTTGATGATAAACAGATGGGCCGGATCGAAGCGATCGTTTACTCAATGACGACCGAAGAGAAACGTAACCCGGACATGATCAACCATAGCCGCCGGAAGCGTATTGCTACCGGAAGCGGAACATCTCTGGCTGAAGTAAATCGTCTGATCAAGCAATTTGATGAGATGCGCCGCATGATGAAACAGTTCTCGGATATGATGGGACCTAAAGGCGGCGGTAAAAATAAAGCGATGAAGCAGCTTAAAGGTATGGGTAAAGGAATGAAGTTTCCTTTCCGTTGATTTAAGCGAAGCTGGATCATATACAGATTTCATTGAAGGAGGTGAATTTTCAAATGGCAGTTCGTATTCGTCTGAAACGTATGGGTGCTCACAAAGCTCCTTTCTACCGCGTAGTGGTATCGGATTCCCGTTCCCCACGTGACGGTCGTTTTATCGAGGAGATCGGTTACTACAACCCGGTTGAACAACCGGCTGTTGTTAAGATCGATGAAGATAAAGCATTGGCATGGCTTCAAAACGGTGCACAAGCATCTGACACTGTCCGCAACTTGCTTAGCAAAGCGGGCGTGATGAAGAAGTTCCACGAGTCTAAATTATCTAAATAAAGTGCTGATTCGGAGGGTCATCTATGGAAGAATTAGTAAGAATAATTGCTAAGGCTTTAGTCGATCATCCGGAAGATGTGACGGTTCGGACGGTTGAGAAAGACCGGCTTGTCGTTTATGAGTTAACCGTTCATCCTGACGATGTCGGGAAGGTAATTGGTAAACAGGGACGAATCGCGAAATCACTTCGTACGGTCGTCACATCAGCAGCAGTTAAGATGGATAAACGGGTTACCGTTGATATCATATCTTAAAGATATACGAAAGGGGGTTAGGATGCATGTCCTAGCCCCTTTTCGTGCATGCTGAACTTAATATGTTGAATTAGATATTGAATTAAAATATTTTGGGTATGAGTGACTTCGGAGCAGTGCAGGGGACGGGATCGATTCTGGAGAAGCGTCAGCGTTCGCCTTTATCACCTCATTTTCACCTTTTAAATTAAGTTCGAAAAATGAGGGGGGAACAGCGATCGAAAGAACGAACCGTCGCCGGAACGACCGTACGAGAGTCGAAGTAGCTGTTTAGTTTGATTTAATTTCGTAGGAGGAACGTATGGCAGAGTTTATGAATGTAGGTAAAATCGTTAATACGCATGGAATTCGCGGTGAGGTGAGAATCATGCCTATAACCGATTTCCCAGAAGTGCGTTTCGCGAAAAATGCAGAGTTGTTTTTCTTTACACCAGATAATCATCCCGTCATGGTTAACGTGGAATCTGCACGTTTGCATAAAAATATGTATATTCTTCGTCTGAAAGAGTATGGCAATATTAATGAAGTAGAGAAGTTTAAAGGCGGTATGGCCAAAGTGTTAAAAGAGAACCTCGCTGAGCTGGAGGAAGGTGAATACTACTTCCATCAAATCGTTGGGTGTTCGGTTATCACCGAAGAGGGTGAAACGCTTGGAACCATCTCTGAAATTTTGACTCCGGGTGCCAATGATGTATGGGTTGTCAAAACGCCAGCAGGTAAAGAAGTGCTGATTCCCGTTATTGATGATGTAGTACTTGATGTGGACATCGAACAGCAGCAAGTGAAGATTCACCTGATGGAAGGGCTGCTATAACATGAAAGTGGATGTATTAACACTCTTCCCGGAGATGTTTGATGGCGTATTCGGAGCAAGCATTCTGGGTAAAGCCCAAACGAAGGGGCTGGTGTCCCTCGGTGCAACCAACTTCCGTAATTATGCGACCAATAAGCACAATACGGTCGATGATGCTCCTTACGGTGGGGGTGGAGGCATGGTGCTGAAACCAGATCCGATCTTTGCTGCTGTTGAAGATGTACTGGAGCAACGCGGAGAAGCCGCGGCAACCATGAAAGCTCCACGTATCATTTTAATGTGTCCGCAAGGTGAGACGTTTACACAGAAAAAAGCAGAAGAACTTGTACAGGAAGATCATCTGATTTTTATATGTGGACATTATGAAGGTTACGATGAGCGAATTCGCGAATTTCTCGTGACGGATGAACTATCCATTGGTGATTACGTGCTCACTGGTGGGGAATTGCCTGCTATGGTTGCGATCGACAGCATCGTACGCCTTATTCCCGGTGTGCTTGGCAATGAGACAAGTGCTGTGACGGATTCATTCAGTACTGGACTCCTCGAATATCCACACTACACACGTCCACCCGAGTTTAGGGGCATGAAAGTACCGGATATGCTGTTGTCGGGACATCATCTGAACATTGAGGCATGGCGCAGAGAACAGTCGTTGCTTCGTACGCTGGAGCGCAGACCGGAGATGTTGGAAACGGCTGATTTGACGGATAAAGAACGTATTTGGTTGAAAAAGATACGCTCAAACCGTAAACATAGCACAGAATAAGTATATGTTTCGTATAACACGTAAATATATCTTTTTATAGAGTTTGAAAAAGCCAACCTTGATACCAAAGGTTGGCTTTTCTTATGTGTTTTGTAAAGAAAGCTGGATATTCAATGGGTTATTCTATAAAATGGAGGTATATTTTAAAACTAAGTTTCACTAAATGAAACCAAAGGCGGTGTATGAATGACTTACAATATTATTGGTCTTGATCATATTCAGCTCGCAGCACCTGAAGCTTGTGAAGCGGAGGCACGTCATTTTTTCAATAAAGTACTGGGCTGGACGGAGATTCCCAAACCTGAAATTCTGAGAAAACGGGGTGGTGTATGGTTTGAGTGTGGTGGACACCAAGTGCATATTGGCGTACAAAAAGATTTTATTCCCGCCACAAAAGCTCATCCGGCTTTTCATGTAAAACATTTGGATCAGTTGCGTGATCATCTCATTCATAACCAAATTCATATTGTCGATGACGAAGCAAGGGCAGATGAAGGTGTAAGACGTTTTTATATAAATGATCCTTTTGGCAATCGTCTTGAGTTTTTAGAGTGGGCTTAAAATCATTCGTTTAAATCGTTTATTACGTAGGCACTTTTTTGCAACTTTGAACATTTTTGCATGACCACATAATAGGGTTGTAAAAAATAGGGGTTTTCTTTATGGTGAACTCAGCTGGATTTGAATAACAACGATAAGCTGAGGAGGAAGATGATGAGCATTCAGCCTTATGAAATCGCCAGACTAAATATTAGCCAAGCCGGAGAACGCTGCAAAATGCTTTTAGGAGATCTAAACGGGGATGGCAGACTTGAAATGTTGCTGGTACAGGCAGATGGGGGTATAGACGATCGGTATGTCCCGCATCAGGTATGTTGTTTGACTGCGTTTGATCTGGAAGGAACATTACTATGGCAGGTCGGAACTCCTGATCCCGATGCAGGGGGTCCGGGTTCAGACTATCCCGCTCAGGTCGCAGATTGGGATGGAGATGGAAATAATGAAGTATTGTGTGTGATGGACAAACAATTTCTCGTGTTGGATGGCCGGACCGGAGAGATCAAAGAAACACGTGATCTGCCAGGTGATGAAGCACATGACTGCATTATTCTCGCCAACCTGACGGGTAACCAGCATAGAATGGACATTATACTGAAAGACCGCTATAAGACGTTGTGGGCACTCGACCATGATTTTAATTTGTTATGGAAGCATGAAGGGAATCCAGGGCATTTTCCATGGGTATACGATATCGATGGAGATGGGAAAGATGAAGTGATGGCCGGATATGACATGCTGGATCATGATGGGACATTATTATGGTCTTGTCAGAATCTCGATGATCATGCTGACTGTATATGGTTTGGCGACGTTGACGGTGATGGGCAAGTCGAGGTTGTCATTGGTGGCAGTGTTACGGTCATGATGGACCGCTACGGAAATGAGAAATGGCGTTATGAAGATTCAATTGAATCACAGCATATTGCGTTAGGCCATTTTTGTACTGGAATGGAAGGTTTACAGATTGCAGGTCTGGACCGGATTGTCCGGGGGGATGAGCATGGTAAGGATGGAATGTTCATGCTGGATAGCGCTGGTAAAGAAATTTGGAAAGAAAACCGCACAACTCGGGGCTGGTTAACCATTATAGAGCCTGTGTGTAACTGGGATGAGGGTGGACTCGATTATATTATGGCGTATCGCCGAGGGGGAGATGTGTTGCCTTCTTTGGTAGATGGAGATATGAAAACGGTTACTGAATTCCCGAAAGAGGGATATGCGGTGCATGCAGACCTGGTTCAGACGGGGAAAGAACAGATCATCATCTATGACGCAGAGGAAGCAGTGATTTATTCCAGTTCTCCGATGACATTATCACTACTGGATGCAAAAAGAGCCAAGCCACAGCTAAAAAGGCTGTATAACTCGACTCTGTATCCGGGCGGTGAAGTTAAAATCTAGGTTTTACTGGTCATTCTCCGATGCAGATGATTCGTTCTGCGGACTGGATTCGGGTTGAAGCAAGGTCGCTAAATCAGTAC
Source organism: Paenibacillus sp. 10L310 (assembly GCF_056395745.1). Taxonomy (NCBI): domain Bacteria; kingdom Bacillati; phylum Bacillota; class Bacilli; order Caryophanales; family Paenibacillaceae; genus Paenibacillus; species Paenibacillus sp. 10L310. The sequence continues at coordinate 995,467 of NZ_JBFTKC010000001.1, forward strand.
CTGTCGTGACCGTCAAGCGAGGCAGCTTCATGGGATGATCTCCTGGATGCACAAATCCAGACTTTACGGTAAAAGCCATGCGATATCCATGTTGCTGTAACTTGTAGATCATCTGTGTGCTGGTATAACCAAAAGGATAGGCCAAATAAGGTGTGTCTATTCCGGTTTCCTTCATTTGCTGGATATCATCATCCAGAAGACTGGTGTCCAGACCGACAGGTACGCTGTTCCCACAGCGCATAAATCCCTTATGATGCAGGTTATAGGTATGGCTGTTGAACTCAAATACGTCGGTTGCTGCCTGCATCTCTGGCTTGGAGATGAAACTGTTGATGGCGGGCTCAAATACCGAAGGTTGATCCTGAATTTTACTGCCTATGACAAACAGCGAGGCATGAAAATTATATTTCTGAAGCACAGGGTAAGCTAAAGTATAATTGTTCTGGTATCCGTCATCAAAGGTAATTACAATGGACTTCTGTGGTAGGGAAATCTTCCCACTAACATATTGCTCAAGCTGATTCAGTGTAATCGTGCGGTAGCCTTCATCATGCAGGTATTTCATATTTTGCTCAAAATCCTCCAGATTAATGATGGATTTATTATCTGTATCGTGATTATTCAGTTTGGGCTCTATGTAATGATACATCAGCACAGGAACTTCTGTAGCGGTACCTTGTTCAATCCTAAAGGTAGAACGATCCAGCGCAGATTGGTTAGAGAAGTCAGTGTGTGACAGCTCGAATGCTTTGCGTTTGACTATGTCCCAGGATGTGCAGGCTTTGTGTGACAGTGCATTCGTTGGGTGAGTTACGGCATATGAATATAGTGTAATGGAGCATGTGAGCATGGCGAGTAGGGCAAGTGTGATCTTTTTCCAATATTTCATAAGTCTTGGGATTCTCCTTTTAAAGTGGTCAATAAGTTATATCATAGACGATATTACTACACTGGAAGTTACAGTATTTTTTCCTGTATCAGGTTGACTTGCAAGATGAGAGCGTTGATTCACTTTCCATACGGGAGAATGTATTTTAGAATGAAGTTAACATGTGATGGATGAGTTTCAGAGTGGCAGATTGAACAATAGGCATTTGTTTAATTTCTCTTGTGTTTTGATATGCTGCGTGATACAATAAGTCTGTTATGTGGAATACGGCGGTCCTCTATGGATGATGAAGGAGACAAGGTGATCTCTGGAAGAAGTATGAACGCCTGTATGGAAGGAGGGAGTCATAGATGAATATCGTTCAAGCGATTACACAAGAACAACTTCGCAAGGATCTTCCGAGTTTTCGTCCTGGTGACACTTTGAAAGTGCACGTTAAGGTAATCGAGGGAACTCGCGAGCGTATCCAATTGTTCGAAGGTGTTGTGATTAAACGCCGTGGTGGTGGAATCAGTGAGACTTTTACAGTTCGTAAAATTTCTTACGGTGTAGGTGTGGAAAGAGCTTTCCCGCTTCATTCCCCTAAAATCGATAGAATCGAAGTGGCTCGCCGTGGTAAAGTTCGTCGTGCGAAGCTTTATTATCTTCGTGAACTACGCGGTAAAGCAGCGAGAATTAAAGAAATTCGTTAATATAACGGATACCGGGAAGGGCTTGGAGACAAGCCCTTTTCGTTTTTGTCCGGGAAAAGTTGAACCGGAGGTACACTTCCGAGTAAAATGGTATGGCAACACATGCGGGGAATAGTCCGGGAGGCTTGTAAAATCAGTTATTGAAGTGCGTGTTCAAAAGACCGGTTTCAGTACCGACTTTTTGAACAACCTCTTGAAGGCATTTGAATTGTGGATTAAATGTACTGTAATGCTTGGTGTAAGATTACATAACTGATGTGAATGTTTTGTATCCATCCATTGAGTTATTGGAACGATACAGAATGCTGGATGTGTGTACTGCTATAAACATGTACTGTGAAGAGAGGAAGATCTTGAATGGAACAAGAAGTTCAACATGACCGGGGCAATCCTGCCGAAGAGAAAGATAGTCGATCCAAAAAAGCCAAAAATGAAATTGTTGAATGGCTTAAAGCCATTGTTATTGCATTAGTTCTCGTCATTCTGATTCGGTGGTTGCTCTTCAAACCGTTTGTTGTGGACGGTCCGTCCATGCAGCCGAACTTTGAAACGGGTGAACGTGTGATCGTCAACGAAATCTTATATGATATCAGAGAACCGAAGCGCGGTGAAGTTATCGTCTTCCACGTACCATCCGAAGGTCGAGATTTCATTAAACGTGTTATTGCTGTAGAAGGTGATACCGTTGAGGTTCAAGACGATACCGTGATGGTTAACGGTAAAAAGGTTGATGAAACGTATATTCAAGGAGCCATTGATGCAGCTGAAGCAAATGGTGGAACCTATAACGTGAAGGATTTCCCGAATGAACAGTTCCCTGATGGCAAAGTGCCGGCAGGTCATGTGTTTGTCATGGGAGATAACCGTCCAAATAGTACAGACAGCCGTATGATCGGTTATGTTTCTTTAAAAGATATTATTGGTCGTGCAGATGTGATTTTCTGGCCGATCGGTGAGATTAAGTGGATCAACCACTGAATTTGAAGTAAATAATGAGGTGAAGACAAGTTGACGATACAATGGTTTCCAGGTCATATGACTCGAGCCAGACGCCAGATTCAGGATAAGTTAAAGCTCATCGACGTGGTCATCGAACTATTGGATGCCCGTCTGCCTGTCTCCAGCCGTAATCCAATGATTGACGAAATATTGCTGGATAAACCCCGGATGATTTTGTTGAACAAATCGGATTTGGCAGATGCAAAAGTGACGCAAGAATGGATTGAATATTTCAAAAAAGAAGGAATTACCGCTTTTCCTGTAGATGCTTCGACGGGAACCAATGTTAAAGATATTCCCGTGCAGGCCAAGCTTCTTCTTAAAGAAAAAATTGACCGTCAAATTGCTAAAGGGATTAATCCTCGTGCGGTTCGCGGGTTGATCGTAGGGATTCCCAATGTAGGTAAATCAACACTGATTAACCGACTGGCTGGACGGAGTATTGCGTTAACAGGAGATCGTCCTGGTGTGACGAAGGGGCAACAGTGGATCAAGGTAGGCAAAGAAATGGAGTTATTGGATACTCCAGGTATTCTTTGGCCTAAGTTCGAAGATCAAAATGTAGGTTATCGTCTTGCCGTAACTGGTGCGATCAAAGAGGAAATTTTGAATGCAGAGGATATCGCCTTTTTTGGAATCAGTTACCTGATGCGTTATTACTGGGACGCCCTTGAAGAGAGATACGGACTTCAGGAGTTCTCCAAGGATGCAGATGATTCAGACAGTGTTATTGCAATTATGGAACAAGTCGGCCGTATCCGTGGATGTGTTGTAAGCGGTGGACGTATTGATCTGGAAAAGGCATCACGAGCATTTCTGCGTGAACTGCGAGCCGGTAAAATGGGACGTTTCTCTATGGAAGCTCCCTATTAAAAAAATGGACTCTACACGATGAAGATCATTGTCTTCATTTGTTCATTTCATATATACAAGTGCCGAAAGAAGCGGCCGTTACCGGATTACCGGGAGCGGTCGTTTTTTGTGTATACAAACGCGGAAGTAGAGCTGGAACATACGTAGAAAACGATAAAATGGAAGAGGTTTGAAGAACAGTACGCTTTATGGAATTGGCTGACCTATATATCAGGTGCATCTAAATCGTGCTATGATAAATGGTGGTGCAATTTAAATTAGACGAGGTCTGATATATTCAATTTAAACCATCAAATACCGATAAATGAAGACATCACTATCTTTATATTGTAAATCTCAAGGAAAAGTTTTACTGATAGAGACAGGTTGTACAGAACAAAAGACAGAGGATCTACGTCTATATTATAAAATTGTAAGTGATGCGTATGCTGAAAAAGCGTGGGTAGAGGAGATGAGCGTTATGGTTGAAAATAATGAAGAGATCGGGTTGAATCTACTGGATACTCCCATTGGACCAAAGAAGAAAAAAGAAGTCAGTGAACCTCGAGATCTGTTGCTCTATGAGCGGGAGTATTGGGACAGTGGATTTGAACGTATTGCTGGTATTGATGAGGTGGGACGGGGTTGTTTGTTTGGGGATGTTGTGGCAGCGGCGGTTATTTTACCGAAGGATCTCATCCTGGAAGGCGTGAATGACTCCAAGAAATTAACGGAGAAAAAACGTGATGCATTATATGACATCATTATGGAAAAAGCGCTGGCGGTAGGTATCGGGTATGCGGATGCAGAGACAATTGATCGGCTTAACATCAAACAGGCTGCGAGACTTGCGATGAAACGTGCGGTTGAAGCATTGGGAGAAACTCCTGATTATATGCTGGTGGATGCCGAGAAGGTGGATGTGAATGTACCTCAACTGTCCATTATTAAAGGGGATGCTAATAGTCAATCGATCGCAGCGGCATCTATTATTGCCAAGGTAACGCGAGATCGGCTGTGTAAGGAAGAATGGGATACGTTATATCCGGAATATGGTTTGTCGATACATAAAGGATATGCAACAAAAGTTCATCGGGAGCAAATTATGGCATTGGGGGCAACCCCGATGCATCGGCGCAGTTTTCTGGGCAACCTGCTTGGAGAGCAGCAATCTTTGTTTTAACACAAGTTTGAAGAAAGGAGGGGGAGAGATTTGAATATCGGTTCCATGATAAAGGGGTTAATGGGAGACAGTAAGCCCGGCAATGCCAAACCGCTTGAATTAAAGGAAGGTCAGGTGGTTCGTGGCTCCGTCGTTAGTGTATCCGATGATGGGGGAGAAGCAGTTCTGCAGATTCAAGGTGTGCAAGTGCGCGCCAAGTTGGAGACTCCACTCCGCCCGGGTGAGACCACGTTGCTTCAAGTGCAGCCTCCAGGTGAAAATGGCATAACGGTAATGAAACCTATGACGGGTACACTTGCTGAGCTGCCACAAGCTTCGCTGAACAACCTGCTTAAGGATGTAGGACTGCCAGATACAAAAGGGAACCGGGAACTGTTACTTGCCATGCAGCGTAGTGGATTGCCGCTAACGAAGGATAATGTGGCTATGGTCCAGAATATGATGACTGCTAAACCTGCACAGGTACCTGTGGAAGAATGGGTGCAGGCGACGGGAATTGCTTTTCAGCGTGGTCTTCCGGTTACGGCGGAAACAGTAAAAGGATTACACCAGACGGTGTTTGGCCCCCCTCTGCACCAGTTGTTAAGCGGGTTGGCTGACCAGTTGGAAACGATGCTGACTCAAACAACAGGTAAACCACTATTGCCTGGAGAACAATCTGCTACGTTGAAACCAGCAGTCGTGGCTGGTGCACCTGTTGTACCGAATGCTTCACAGACGGAAGAAGGATTGGCTGCATCAGGCAACGGTCGTCAGGTGACTGGAACCGGAACACCTGCTTTGTCAACGCAACAAGGACAAGCGGCATTGGCAGGATCTATATCCATGACGGATGGCGGGGCAGAGGATGCAGGTACTGCGGTGAAAGGAAACGTGCAGACCGGCGGAGGCACCGGAAATGCTGAAGCCGGGGCAAAGGCAGTTGCCAGCAACGTTGAAACGGCTGGCAAAGGGGCTACGGGTATTCCGTCTGGAACTGGAATACCTGGAGAGAGCCCGCGCGGGGCTGACGCGGGGCAGGCTGGGAGCCGCCCGGGTACATCGGGGGCGGCAGCAGAATCTGTGGCTGGCCGTGTAAGTGCAGGCCAGCCTGAAACAGGCGCGGCCGGGCGGACTGACGGCCGCGCTGAAACGCCTGCTGCTACGGGGACGCCGTCCGCAGCAGGCCAGGCGGCGCCAGCAGCGCCTACGGCAGCGCAGCTGGCGCCCAAGCTGCTGGCGCTGCTGGACGCCCTGCGCAGCGCGTCCACTGCCGCACCGGCACAGCCTGGTGCGGCAGCACAGGCCGCCCCTGCATCGCAGGGCGGCCAGGCGGCTGCGGCTGCCGGAGGCGTGCCGCAGCCGTTGCCAGCCGGCGCTGATGCGCCGCCGGCTGGCGGTAGTGCCGCAGCACCTGCGGGAGCTGCGGCAGTGCCCGCGCCTGTCACCCACGAGGGGGACCCGTGGGTGGGGCGCGTGCTGAAGCTGCTCGGTGCGGAGCACGAGCAGCAGGCCGTTCACGGCGCGGCAGTGCAGCCGCGCGTGGGGGAGGCGGCGAGTCCGGCAAATGCGGACACGCTGAAGGGCTTGCTGCTGCAACTTGCCAGCAGCGAAGGTGCACCGGCGGCGCTTAAGGATGCCGCCGGACAGGCGGTGCAGTATCTGACAGGTCAGCAGTTATTGCTGACAACAGATCGCAGTGCTACATTTGCACAGATGCACTGGTTTATTCCGATCACTGGACCGGACGGGGAAGAAACGGCGTCTGTTCAGATTCAATCACGTCGTGGATCTCGTGGAGAGCTGGATGCGTCCAACTGCCGTCTATGGTTTGATCTGGACATGAAAAGTCTTGGGCCTACTCTGGTAGATGTCCATGTGGTTAATAACATTGTCAGTCTGCGTGTATTAAATGATCGCGAAGGAATGGGACCGCTTCTGGAGAGCGGACGAGAGGTGATCCATCAGGCATTGGACAAGCTGGGCTATCAACTGCTGACCTTCAAGGCGGAACCGTGGCCTGCTGGCCAGGAGCCGGGCGCGGAACGAAAAACGCGGGCCTCGGACTATAGTCCTGAACGATACAAAGGGGTGGACTTGAAGGTATGAAAGACGAGTCGTCACAACCGGACCTGCTTTCCAAAAAGGCGGTTGCCCTAAAGTATGTCCCTGGAGAGAGTGAAGCACCTGTTGTTGTAGCTAAGGGGCGCGGCAAAGTGGCAGAAGCCATTCTGGATAAAGCCAGAGAAAACGGCGTGGCTGTTCAGGAGGATGCAGCACTAGTGGAGGTGCTCTCCAAGTTGGATCTGGATGAACAGATTCCGGCAGAACTGTATCAACTGGTCGCAGAGGTGCTAACGTACGTCTACCGTGCAGATCGCATGGCCTCAGGACGTGAGGAAAATGAGTCATGGTAGAACGTAGATTGGGTCAGGAGCCAGGATTAAAGCTCACACGACAGCAGAAAGGCCGATTAGGTGAAGAGGCTGCCTGTCAATGGTTGCGAGAGCACGATTATCGGATCATTAGACAGAACTGGCGTTGCCGTAGCGGTGAGATTGACATCATTGCTTCCTGCGAGGGCCTGATTGTCTTTGTGGAAGTAAGAAGCAGAAGTGGAGCCGCTCAGTACGGTACACCTCAGGAATCGGTTGATATGCGTAAAATGCAGCAGGTACGTTCAACCGCATCTGTATATTTGCAAATGACGGGAGAGATGGAACTTCAGATCCGTTTTGATGTAATTGCCGTAATGCTTGATCAAGCAGGAGAGATTGTCTCTGTGAATCATATTGTTAATGCTTTTTAAAAATTACACTAGAAGTTATTGCTATATTATGCGATACGTAATGTATCTTTTTAATGTGAGTCGGTCAGTGATTTCGAAGTACAAGTTTAATTATGTCTTATCTTTGCATTCGTTTTAGTTTTAAAATTAGTTAATATACTAAAGCCGTAGTTCCTATTTATACAGGAGCTGCGGCTTTTTTGATTTAACTATGAAATCAAAAAACAGAGGTTAGAGCATTGATAATAAAATCATCGTATTTCAGAAATTTATAGATACAAAATGTATCATTTGTAATAAACTAAGAAAGTTGAAATTTAAAGAGAGGTTGGTGGGATGTATGAAAGAGCTTCAGAATACTTCGAACAACACAGTAAAACAAGTATGGGAGTGCCCTCAGATGGAAGTGCTGGATATCAGCGAGACCATGAACGGTGGACAGGGGATTTGGCAATATGTTTGGGACGGAGAATTCTGGAAGCTTGAACTTATGGTCAGTTAATTTTAAGAGGCTAAAGAGGAATGTTTGATCAATAAAATAAATGGTGAGGTGTAGTGAGAAGATGCAGACAAGTATCAAATGGATCATTCGACTAAGTACACTATCTTTATGTTTCATTTTGTTTGGAATCATGTATTCCGGAGTTTCTTATGCTACTGAATCTGACAATGCGGTTAGTGTGTCAGGTAAAGTGATTGATCGTCAGGGATTGCCTGTCAAGGACGCCACAGTCAAGTATTGGCTTGATTATGGGAATAAGGAACACAGCGTGGAGACAGATGAGAGTGGGAATTATCGTATTATTGAATCCGTTGAGAACTATACTGTATTTACCTTTTCAGTTGAAGCAGAGGGGTATGTGCCGTATCGACATTACACTTCCTATAGTTTAAGGGGGGGAGAGCAAATACAACTTGATTTTCGTATTTATGAGCCATCCACGATTGTAGGAACAGTCAAAGATCAGGCAGGCAGACCGGTTCCAGATGCTCGTATAAAAGTAACAAGTGTCTTTGATCGTATAGTGAAAACTGATCAGCAAGGTCGATATGCGGTTACAGGAATTGATTACGCCTATAATCCGAACATTGCAATATGGGTAGATGCCGATGATTATATGTTATATGAACAGGATCGCTTGGGTGTCCGGGAGGGAGGAACCTTGAGAATGGATGTTGTTTTGGCAGAGGCGGCACACGTGCGGGGAAAAGTTGTAGATGAGTCGGGCAATCCAGTAAGTGGGGCTAAAGTTAATGCTGGAGGTTCGGCAACAACAGATGCTCAAGGCAACTATTTAATAAAGCGCGTACCAACAGGGGCTAGAACGATAACGGGAGAAGCGGCAGGATATCTAAAAACGAGCCTGAGCGTTACTCTTGTAAAAGGAGATCATAATACGTTTAATATCGTACTTAAGAAGGATGCAGATATTACACCTCCAGTAACCAAGTACAGATTAGTTCCTATTACAGATACTGTGAACGGGAAAATATACATCAAAGGATTTACATTCAGACTTCAGGCAACAGACGAAGTCAAAGGTTCGGGCGTAAAAACAACGCAATATCGAATCAACGGGGGAGAATGGAAAAACTATGAAGGACCCGTCAAGTTTTATGCCCCTGATGTCAAGGTGGTAGAGTACTATAGTACAGATGTTGCAGGTAACCAGGAGAAGTACAACAAAATGGATTTTATTAATGGCACATTTGAAGGGAATGGCACGTTTGAAGGGGAGAGTTACGACGATTGATTACTCGTTGATATGATATGTGAATAAATAACATGAGAATAAAAGACGGTTCTGACTTTATGATCCCTCGTGGTGAATCAAGATTCAGAGTCGTCTTTTCTGTTGGAATGACCCTAACGGTACTGACCTTTGCCTCCCCTTTGAATCTCGTGATCAGATGGGTGTATAATCAAGAAGGTAAACTGGTATTTTATTATGTCATAAAGAAATTATATTGAATGTACAAGGCCGCGAATCACTATTGCGGTTGCAAATGATTTTATAAACAGGAGGTACGGCCGATGAGTAAAGCTACGAAAACAACAAATGAAGTCAGAAATGCGATTCAAAACCGTCGTACGGTGAAAAAATTCAAAAAAGAAGCTGTTCCTACACAGCAGATTATAGAATTGCTGGATACGGCAGTCTGGGCTCCTAACCATAAACTGCGTGAACCTTGGAGATTTTTGTTGTTTACCGGAAATGGACGGAAGAAACTGGCTGAGGCTATTGATGCAGAAATGGGAGAAGACAACAAATTCTCACCCAATATTATGCAAGTTCCATCCGTTATGCTTGTTGTGCTGGAAGAAGATCCAAGACAGAATATTTGGGACGAAGACTTCGCTGCGGTTAGTGCATTGGTTCAAAACTTTATGCTTGCAGCCTGGAGTGAAGACATTGGAACGTTCTGGGTGACCAAGCCATTTTTGTACGCTCCCAAATTCCGCAAACCGCTTGGAATAGAGGCGGGAGAGAAGATTGTAGGCATGATTTATATGGGATATCCTGATGTTATTCCTTCTGCCAAAGAACGCACACCAGCTAAGGACAAACTCACTCTTTTTGAATAATAAATTGTTGTAGACCTTAGCTATATACGATCCCCTTACGTTTACAGGGGAAATCTACGTACAAGTACCTTTCTTCACAGAAGAGAAGGGCTTGTACGTTTTTTGTCATGTTGGTGTATCCGCATTGTAGAATCTGCATAAGGAATCCTTCTCGATTTTCCTCTGATGTCTGCAGTTTCATGCCCATTTCACTGCCTTTGGGTAAATCGGCCTGTTCTTTCCTCCATATGCTTCTTAAAATAGCTTCAAAATAAATTAAGATCCAATTGACGATACTGGATGGCTTCAGCCACATGAGCTGTCACAATTTCACCTTCATGGTCCAGATCAGCAATTGTTTGTGCCATCTTGATAATCCGATCATGTGCACGCATGCTCAGGTTTAACGTTTGCAGCGTTTGCTCTAACAGTTGCTCTGCCTCTTGGGGGAGATGGATCGTTCGTCGCAAAAGCGTGCCCGAAAGCTGGCTATTCCAACGAACCGAACTTTTGGCATAACGTGTAGCCTGAATTTGATGAGCGTGGATCACTTTTGCCTGCATTTCTTCAGAGGAAGGGGAAGCAGCAGACTTGCGCCACTCGCCTGGTGGAGGAACCTCAACCTGAAGATCAATGCGGTCCAGCAGTGGTCCTGAAATTTTGGCTCGGTACGCGGCAACACGGGCTGGACTACATATGCAGCGTTGCTCCTCCGAATGAGCGGACAAATATCCGCAGGGACAGGGATTCATGGAACATGCAAGCATAAACTGGGCCGGAAAGGTGAAAGCAGCCCGTGCCCGACTAATTGTCACTGTGCGATCCTCTAACGGTTGCCTTAATACCTCCAGCACTTGGCGCTGGAATTCAGGTAATTCATCCAGAAACAATATGCCCCGGTGGGCAAGGCTCACTTCACCCGGTTTTGGGATACCACCGCCTCCAATCAGACCAGAGGTGGATATCGTGTGGTGAGGCGAGCGAAAAGGTCTGTCTGCAATCAGGCCTTGAGGCGCTTCTTTCAACTTGCCTGCGGCACTTAATACTTTGGTGACTTCCAACGCTTCATCTTCTGACAAAGGAGGAAGGATGGAGGGTAGACGTTTGATTAACATCGTTTTGCCCGTGCCTGGCGGTCCAACGAGCAGTATATTATGCATGCCGGCTGCAGCAATCATAAGCGCGCGTTTTACATGATGCTGCCCTAGAACATCACTGTAGTCGTCTGCAAATAATGGTGTTTGTCTCGGATTCCTATCCGCCATCTTATGAGTCTTATCAGTTATAGGAGTAGCGAGGTGTGCATAATTTTTCAACACGACTGGTCCTGCATTCGAATTATTTGGTATTCCCACTGAATTAGAGGGTTGATCTGGGTTTTCCGGAGCAATATCCTGTAAATGACGAATGCCAAAAACCTGGATACCTCGAATCAGTGACGCTTCCTCCACGTTATCCAAAGGCAGGAGCACGGACGTAAAGCCTTGCCGTTTGGCCAGATCCACCATGGATAAAATGCCCGGCACGGACCTGATCGAACCGTCCAACGCCAGTTCGCCAACCACTAGTGTCCGTTCCTGGGGAGGAAGTACAAGCTGGCCGCTTGTCATAAGTAAACCAATAGCAATGGCTAGATCAAAGGAAGATCCTTCCTTGCGCAGATCAGCGGGGGCCAGATTGATTGTGATTCGCTGTAAAGGATACTGATATCCGCAGTTTTTAATCGCTGCACGAACACGTTCAACGGCCTCACGAATGGCTGAATCCGGTAAACCGATGATGGATGTCTGTGGCAGACCATTGGATAAATCGGTTTCCACCTCGATCAGAACACCATCGATTCCGTACAAACACGCACTGTGTAATTTTCCGTACATAACAAAGAAACACCTCACTCGATTCTTGACTCCGCATAATACGGGCCAGTCTACGAATTAAGGTGCTTCCTCAGCTTCTATTAAGCATTTTATATAAAAGGAATCATGGAGTCAACCTGTCATTATCATTGCTGTAGTCATCTTTCCTGATCCCTGAATTTTATTTCTGGAAGGAAATCATTAAAATGGTTACGTATAAACTTTCATTATGGTTATTAAATTTGACCTGAGAAAGCGTGAATCTGTTCGCTGGACTTATCTATTATTGTTGTTAAATCATGGGGATGAACTGCTGATTATCTAATTATATTTATGTTTTACACAATCTAATTTATCATAATTAAATTGAATAGTAAAATCATTTGTGCTCAATTATTCTGTTTTTTTTCTATTTTGTGATAGTATAGATCTATAGTTCCCGTATTATTAGGAATAGATTGCACAATAGGCAGGTGAGAAAGACATATGCAGACTGACAGTTTGAAGCTGGATAACCAATTATGCTTTGCCATATATGCTTGTTCACGTGAGATTACGAAGATGTACCAGCCTTATCTGGAGGTACTTGGCGTAACGTATTCCCAGTATTTGGTGTTGATGGTTTTATGGGAACGTGAAGAATGTACGGTTAAGGAGATCGGGGAGGCTCTCTATCTCGATTCGGGAACGTTGACACCACTTCTCAAACGTTTGCAGTCAGCAGGACTTATTAATCGCGAACGCTCGGCTCAGGACGAACGAAAAGTATTAATTACACTAACCGACTCGGGTCGTGAGTTGCGGAACAAGGCATTATCCATACCTGAATCCATTCAGGGAGATGCGTGTTTGAACAGTACAGAGTTTGAAACATTGCTGGGTCAGTTCAAAGGATTGCTGGAGAAAGTTCACGAAACCAACACCAACGCAGCAAAAAAATAAAATGTAGTTTTACATCAAGGAAACCTCAGTTTTTAGCTGAGGTTTTTTCCATATATACCCAAGCATTCACAATATGGGATCATACTCATATCAAAATACTGTCTATTAACCATTAGTTTTTTAAGGAAAGCGTTTTAAAAACGTGTTACAATGAATTGGGCTTGAGTGAAAATAGTCAACATTTGTCTTTTGTTAGTCTACCAACCCGCCTTGTTGCAGTCATGTTGATAGGAGGATTCGAGAATGAATATCCATGAATATCAAGGAAAAGAAGTACTGAAACAGTATGGAGTTACCGTTCCAAACGGAAAGGTTGCTTATACAGTCGATGAAGCGGTCGCGGCCGCTGAGGCATTGGGCAGTCCAGTGACTGTTGTCAAAGCACAGATTCACGCAGGTGGCCGGGGTAAAGCCGGCGGCGTAAAAGTGGCAAAGAGTACGGATGAAGTTCGTGCCTATGCTTCTGAAATTCTGGGCAAAGTATTGGTAACACACCAGACTGGACCAGAAGGTAAAGAAGTGAAACGTCTTCTGATTGAAGAAGGATGCGATATCCGCAAAGAGTATTATGTGGGTGTTGTTGTGGACCGTGCCACAGGCCGTGTAGTTATGATGGCTTCCGAAGAAGGCGGTACTGAGATTGAAGAAGTAGCTGAAGCTACACCTGAGAAGATTTTCAAAGAAATCATTGACCCTGCCATTGGATTGCAAGTGTTCCAGGCCCGTAAACTGGCCTACAGCATTAAGATTCCAAATGAACTGGTGAACAAAGCTGTTAAGTTCATGCTCGCGCTGTACACTGCATTTGTCGAAAAAGATTGCTCTATTGCAGAGATCAATCCTCTCGTTGTTACCGGAGATGGAAACGTTATCGCGCTAGATGCGAAATTAAACTTTGACTCCAACGCCCTGTTCCGTCACAAAGACATTTTGGAACTGCGTGATCTGGATGAAGAGGATGAAAAAGAAATCGAAGCTTCCAAATACGACCTCAGCTACATAGCACTTGATGGCAACATCGGCTGTATGGTCAATGGTGCGGGACTTGCGATGGCAACGATGGATATTATTAAATACTACGGTGGAGACCCGGCCAACTTCCTTGACGTTGGGGGCGGTGCAACAACAGAGAAGGTGACTGAAGCATTTAAGATCATCTTATCCGATGCCAAAGTAGCTGGGATCTTTGTTAACATCTTCGGTGGCATCATGCGCTGTGATGTTATCGCCAATGGTGTTGTTGAAGCCGCGAAGCAGCTTGGCCTGACCAAACCGCTGGTTGTTCGTCTTGAAGGAACTAACGTGGAGCTTGGCAAACGTATTCTGGGTGAATCTGGCCTGAATATCGTTCCTGCTGATTCCATGGCCGATGGTGCACAGAAAATTGTTGCCCTCGTAAAATAAGTTCATTCCTTAGTACCGGAGCTGTCCGGGAATTGAAAAATAACCGTAAGGATGTGAAGCAACGTGAGTATTTTGATCGATAAAAATACAAAAGTCATTACGCAAGGCATTACGGGTTCAACGGGAATGTTCCACACGAAGGGCGCATTGGACTACGGAACCCAGATGGTAGGCGGAGTTACACCGGGTAAAGGCGGAACTAATGTGGATATCACGTTGGAAGACGGTACAGTAGCTAGTCTGCCGGTGTTCAACACTGTGCAGGAAGCGAAGGAAGCTACAGGCGCAACAGCGAGCGTCATTTACGTTCCTCCTGCATTTGCAGCAGATTCCATTATGGAAGCTGTTGATGCTGAGCTGGACCTCGTGATCTGTATTACAGAAGGTATTCCGGTTCTTGACATGATCAAGGTTGACCGCTTCATGGAAGGTAAAGATACTGTCCTGATCGGACCAAACTGTCCAGGTGTCATTACACCAGGAGAATGTAAAATTGGTATCATGCCTGGTTACATCCATATGGTAGGGCACGTAGGCGTTGTTTCCCGTAGTGGAACACTTACCTATGAAGCCGTTCATCAACTGACGACACGTGGTATTGGACAATCTTCAGCTGTAGGAATCGGGGGAGACCCTGTAAAAGGCTCGGAGTTCATTGATATCCTCAAACGGTTCAATGAAGATCCACAGACTCATGCGGTCATCATGATTGGTGAGATTGGTGGTACAGCTGAAGAGGATGCTGCAGATTGGATACGTGAAAACATGACCAAACCGGTTGTTGGCTTTATCGGTGGCGTAACAGCGCCTCCAGGCAAACGGATGGGCCATGCTGGCGCTATTATCTCTGGCGGTAAAGGTACAGCCAAAGAGAAAATTGCTAAGCTGGAATCATGTGGAATCAAAGTAGCACCAACTCCTGCTGAGATGGGTTCGACTTTGGTGAGTGTACTTGAGGAACGCGGTATTTTGAATTTGTGCACGACACATTAATTCTTTTTCGTTATAATAGAAGAAACGGCTCGGAAATGATTTATTTCTGGTAGACCGACTATTATGGTTACGGAAAAGGTAAGCAACCTTTTGTCCTTGAACAGGGCGAAGGGTTGCTTTTTTGCGTTTTTTTTACGGGAAAAGGGGGAGGAATTGTCTCTCATCTGCGTAAACGCTTGCATTCCGTGGTCACTTAACACACAATATGAGGGAAGATCTCTTCCCGCTTTGGGAGGTTTATGGTATGGAAGAAAGATGGATCTTGTTTGGGTTACATGAGATGGAGGGCATTGGCAAGAAAACAATCTCGAAACTGATTCTGGGACAACATGAATTACCCGAACTATTGAATTATGGGGAAAGCGACTGGGTCGCAGCAGGCTTGCGCAAAGATCAGGCTGCCCGTTTGGCTAGCCAATTTACTATCGACTGGATTGAGAGTAAAAGAGAACACGTTTACAATCAGGGGATAGAGGTTATTACTTATCTGGATCAGAATTATCCCATATTAATGAAGGAAACCGTTCAGCCTCCCTGGGTAATGTATGCTCGAGGGGATGTTAGTTTGCTACACAATTCGTCTATTGCCATGGTGGGAACTCGTATGCCAACCGTGTATGGGCGCAAAGTTGGAGAAAAGCTGGCAGAGCAATTATGCAATGCAGGACTGACGATTGTAAGCGGGCTTGCCCGCGGTATTGATAGCGTATGTCATGAGGCAGTACTACGTGCTAAAGGAAAAACGATTGCAGTATTTGGAACAGGGATTGATAATATATACCCACCCGAAAATACAAGCCTCGCTGAACGAATCGCGGAGACGGGGCTGCTTTTGTCGGAATATCCACCAGGTACGAGAGCGCGCCAGGGATTATTTCCGGAACGGAATCGAATCATTGCCGGTCTGACATTGGGAACATTGGTTGTTGAGGCTGACATTCGCAGTGGTTCACTCATTACAGCAGATGCTGCGCTTGAAGCAGGCAGGGATGTATTTGCAGTCCCTGGGCCTATTACATCGCCGAAAAGTCGGGGAGCACACAATCTTATCCGTCAAGGGGCCAAATTGGTCACTTGTGCAGCAGATGTGTTGGAAGAGTATCGATTGGGCTTGCCAAATGCAGAACAACTTCCTTACAATAGAGGACGTTCGACCGAAACAACCGAGCCTTCCGGGCGAGGGATATTCGCTGAGGTTAAGCTCTCTACAGATGAACAACGTGTGATTTATCTGTTGGAACAGGGAGAACAATCATTGGATCAACTGGTTGAGCTGCTTGGTTGGGATTTTGGACATTTGCATTCAGTTCTGTTATCTTTAATCATAAAAAAGCAGATTAGCCAATTACCAGGCACTAAATACGCGAGGGTATGACGAAGCTACAACCTACGTAGTGCGTGGAAATATATAATTAGCAGAAGTTATTAACTATGCATAAGCTTACAGAAACAGTTTCATGACAGTTTCATGACTGAGAGGAGGATGAACCTATGGCGGATGCACTCGTAATCGTGGAGTCGCCCTCAAAGGCGAAGACGATAGGCAAATATTTAGGCAGCAAGTTCATCGTAAAAGCTTCGATGGGGCATATTCGCGATTTGCCAAAGAGTCAGATCGGCGTTGAGGTAGAGAATGATTTTAATCCGAAGTATATTACGATCCGCGGCAAAGGTTCAATTTTGAAAGAACTGAAGGATGCACGGAAGAAAGTGAAAAAAGTGTATCTCGCAGCTGACCCGGATCGCGAAGGTGAGGCTATCGCATGGCATTTGGCCCATGCCCTTGAACTGGACGATACGGCAGATTGCCGGGTAGTATTTAATGAAATTACAAAACAGGCGGTCAAAGATGCGTTCAAAACGCCGCGGAAAATCAATATGGATTTGGTTAACGCGCAGCAGGCAAGACGTATTCTGGATCGGCTCGTTGGATATAAAATTAGTCCATTATTATGGAAGAAAGTGAAAAAAGGTTTGTCTGCAGGCCGGGTTCAGTCCGTGGCTGTAAAAATCATTTTAGATCGTGAAAATGAAATTGATGATTTTGAGCCGGAAGAATACTGGAGCATTACCGCCAAGCTGACAGCAGACGGCAATCCGTTTGAAGCCAAGTTTCATAAACTGAACGGGGCCAAAACAGAGCTGGGCAGTGAAGAGGAAGTGCAAGCGATCCTGAAACAGATCGAAGGTGCAGACTTTACGATCAAGGAAGTTAAAGAGAAAGAACGGAGCCGTAACCCCTCCGCCCCGTTTACGACAAGTTCTCTGCAACAGGAAGCGGCGCGTAAATTGAATTTCAGAGCTTCCAAGACGATGTCGGTCGCCCAACAACTATATGAAGGTGTAGACCTTGGAAAAGAAGGCACAGTAGGTCTCATCACGTATATGCGTACGGACTCCACACGAATTGCGGCATCTGCACAAGAAGAAGCCAAAGAATATATCGTTGGTAAGTATGGTGAGCCATTTGCACCTGAGACTCCACGAAACTATTCTAAAAAAGCAGCTAATGCTCAGGATGCGCATGAAGCGATTCGTCCAACTTCAATTCTGCGTGACCCTGACTCAATCAAGTCATTCATGAGTCGCGATCAGTTCCGGTTGTACAAACTGGTATGGGAACGTTTTGTTGCGAGCCAGATGTCTTCGGCTATCCTGGATACACTCTCTGTAGATATTGCTGCGGGGGACACCATTTTCCGTGCAGCAGGTTCGAAGGTACGATTCCAAGGTTTCATGAAGGTATATGTTGAAGGAAACGACGATGGTACAACCGATGAAGATCGTCTGCTGCCCCCGTTGAAAAGTGGAGATGTGCTTGAGAAGCAGGAGATTGAGCCAAAACAGCATTTTACACAACCGCCACCCCGATATACGGAGGCAAGGTTGGTTAAGACGCTTGAGGAATTGGGTATAGGGCGTCCGAGTACATATGCGCCAACACTGGAGACCATTCAGAAGCGCGGATATGTTGCAATTGAGGAAAAGAAATTCATGCCGACCGAGCTGGGTGAACTGGTCATCGAACAGATGGAAGAGTTTTTCCCGGAAATCCTGAATGTAGAGTTCACCGCAAACATGGAAGGTGATCTTGACCATGTGGAGGAAGGTTCGGAGGATTGGGTCAAAGTACTTGCAGAATTCTATGAATCTTTTGAGAAACGCCTTGAGTTTGCGGAAGAAGAAATGAAAGAAATCGAGATTGAAGACGAAGTATCCGATGAGATCTGTGAGAAGTGCGGCAAACCGCTGGTTTATAAACTCGGACGTTTTGGCAAGTTTCTTGCGTGCTCGGGCTTCCCTGATTGCCGGAATACCAAACCGATTATCAAGGATATCGGCGTGACTTGTCCGAAGTGTAAGGAAGGTCATGTTGTTGAGCGTCGTAGCAAAAAAGGACGTATTTTCTACGGTTGTGACAAATATCCTGAATGTGATTTTGTCTCATGGGACAGACCTTCAGCCAAACCATGTCCAAGTTGCGGATCGCTAATGATTGAAAAGCGGAACAAAAAGGGAGCACGATTGCAGTGTACTTCATGTGATCATCAGGAGCCGGTGGATGAACCGGATGACGAATCAGCAGATTAGTATATATGTGAATTAATACAATTATAGTGAAATATGAAATTGCTTTATGGGGGTAAATGATTTTGACGAATGAACAACAAGTAACCGTTATTGGTGCCGGGCTGGCAGGAACAGAAGCGGCCTGGCAGATTGCAAGTCGCGGCGTACGCGTGAAATTATACGAGATGAGACCTGTTGTGAAAACGCCAGCCCATCATACGGATAAATTTGCAGAACTGGTATGTAGCAACTCGCTTCGTGCGAATGGATTGACCAATGCAGTGGGTGTGTTAAAAGAAGAAATGAGAATGCTCAATTCTCTCGTATTGTCATCAGCAGACAAACATGCAGTTCCCGCAGGTGGGGCGCTTGCTGTGGACCGGGATGGATTTTCAGGTGAGATTACATCCACGTTGCACCAGCATCCGCTCATCGAAGTGGTGAATGAGGAATTAACTTCTCTGCCGGAAGATGGCATCGTTGTTGTTGCAACGGGGCCGCTGACCTCACCTGCCTTGTCTGAGCAAATCAAGGCACTAATGGGGGAAGAGTATTTCTACTTCTATGATGCAGCTGCACCGATCATCGAAAAAGATTCAATTGATATGAATAAAGTGTATCTGGCTTCCCGTTATGATAAGGGTGAAGCAGCATATCTGAACTGTCCGATGACAGAAGAAGAGTTTGATGTCTTCTATGAAGCTCTCATTACTGCTGAAGTCGCTCAATTGAAAGAGTTCGAGAAAGAAATCTACTTTGAAGGCTGTATGCCAATCGAAGTGATGATGAAACGCGGAAAACAGACGGCTCTGTTTGGCCCAATGAAACCGGTAGGTCTGGTTAACCCTCATACAGGAGAGTTGCCACATGCGGTTGTTCAGCTTAGACAGGACAATGCAGCTGGAACCCTGTATAACTTGGTGGGCTTCCAGACGCATCTGAAATGGGGAGAACAGAAACGTGTCTTTTCCCTTATTCCTGGACTTGAAAATGCAGAGTTCGTTCGTTATGGCGTAATGCACCGTAATACATTTATTAACTCTCCTAAACTGCTTCTTCCGACGTATCAGTTTAAAGAGCGTCCAAACCTGTTCTTTGCAGGTCAGATGACGGGTGTAGAAGGATATGTGGAATCTGCTGCATCAGGGCTGATTGCCGGCATGAACGCAGCCAAAGCAGCACTTGGGCAGGAACTGGTGGTATTGCCGGTAGAAACAACACTTGGCAGTATGGCTCAGTATATTACAACTGCTGACTTCAAGCACTTCCAACCAATGAACGCAAACTTTGGTTTGTTGCCGAAGCTTGAAACGAAGATTCGTAACAAAAAGGAAAAAAATGAAGCTCTTGCACAGCGTGCCCTGGATGGCATCACCAGTTTTGCTGCGGCAGAAGGTCTAACTGTTCCGGAACGCGTATAAATTATTCGTGGGAGGATGCTGATATCATGGATATGTCATTTCATGCTACAACGATCTGTGCTGTTCGTCATAATGGTAAGGCTGCAATCGCAGGAGATGGTCAGGTGACCATGGGCCAAAGTGTTGTGATGAAGAATACAGCCAAGAAGGTAAGACGTTTGTACCGCGGACAGGTTGTTGCTGGCTTTGCTGGTTCTGTGGCGGATGCGATCACCCTGTTTGAGAAATTCGAAGGTAAGCTCGAGGAGCACCATGGTAACTTGCAACGTGCTGCTGTAGAGCTTGCCAAGGATTGGCGTCAGGATCGGATCTTGCGTAAGCTTGAGGCACTCTTGATTGTGATGGACAAATCAGGTATGCTGCTCATTTCAGGCGGCGGGGAGATAATTGAACCGGATGATGACGTTATTGCTATCGGATCAGGTGGAAACTTTGCATTATCTGCTGCGCGTGCGTTGAAACGTCATGCAGTAAATCTGGAAGCGAAAGATATTGCGCGTGAATCACTTCAGATTGCCTCGGAGCTATGTGTATATACCAATAATAATATTATTGTAGAAGAGTTATAAGCCAAAGAAATCTCCCGTAGTGGAGCATGATTCTGTAATCTGCTCCAGGACGTCTAGGGGATTCTTTGTCCTTGTTAGGAAAAATAAATTCAACATACTGGTAGGAGGGAAGCAATATGAATACTCAAGCGTTAACACCGAGACAGATTGTTGCAGAGCTTGACAAGTATATTGTAGGTCAAAAGAAAGCTAAAAAATCGGTAGCGGTAGCTCTTCGTAATCGTTATCGGCGTAGCCTTTTGCCTGAGCACACTCAGGACGATATTGTGCCTAAAAATATCTTGATGATTGGACCTACCGGTGTGGGTAAAACGGAAATCGCCCGTCGCCTTGCTAAACTGGTAGGTGCGCCATTTGTGAAAGTGGAAGCTACCAAGTTCACTGAAGTAGGTTACGTTGGCCGTGACGTTGAATCGATGGTGCGTGATCTGATTGAGACATCACTGCGGATGGTGAAGTTGGAGCGGACTGAAAAAGTGAAAGACAAAGCTGAAGAAGCTGCCAATGAGCGAATTGTACATATTTTGGCTCCTTCACAGTCTAAGTCCAAGAGTCAGCGTAATCCCTTTGAGATGATCTTTGGTAATAATGGCAACAACGTTCAGGAACAGGATGAGCCAGAACCGGATACTGGGGTTGCCGAACGCCGCCGTAAGATCAAGTTTGATCTGTTGTCCGGCAAGCTGGAGGATGACATCATTGAGATTGATGTCGAAGACACTGCGCCTAACATGATGGACATGTTTGCTGGACAAGGTAATGATCAGATGGGCATGAATATGCAGGAGATGTTTGGTAGCCTCTTACCTCGTCGTACGAAAAAGCGCAAGCTCGCCATCAAAGAAGCGCGCAAAGTGTTGACCCAGGAAGAAGCAGGCAAATTGATCGATATGGATGATGTTACACAAGAATCCATTCGTCGAGCAGAGCAGACAGGTATCATTTTCATAGATGAAATTGACAAGGTCGCCAGTCAAGGGCGCGGTAGTGGTCCTGATGTATCCCGTGAAGGTGTGCAACGTGACATACTGCCTATCGTAGAGGGCTCTACAGTAATGACGAAATATGGTCCTGTCAAAACGGATTATATTCTGTTTATGGCAGCTGGCGCATTCCATGTCGCCAAACCCTCTGATTTGATTCCTGAGCTTCAGGGACGCTTCCCAATTCGTGTGGAACTAAGCAGTCTAACGCTGGAGGAGTTTGTTTCCATTCTGACTGAACCCCAAAATGCACTGACCAAGCAGTATGTTGATCTGTTGCGGACAGAGAATATTGAGATTGAGTTCTCGGATGAGGCCATTCACGAGATTGCCAAATTGGCTGAATCCGTCAATCAAAATACAGAAAATATAGGTGCTCGTCGATTGCATACGATTCTTGAAAAGCTTTTGGAGGATTTATCCTTTGAGGCACCTGAGCTTACACTGGAACGTATGGTGATCACTCCGGAGTATGTTCGGGAGAAATTAAATGATATTGCGCTTGATCGTGATTTGAGCCAGTATATCCTGTAACATGCGGCTAGCAATGCAGTTGTTAAAATGATGCTATAAATGAACGGTATGCAAGAGAGTAGAGAACATTTGTGTGATCGACAAAGGGAAGCAATCCTTTAATGAATCACAAAGGCCCTCTTACTTGGCGCATATCGTTTATTTTTGTTTCTATCTAAAGGATTTTGATGTTACAACCGATAAAAGATGTGTGGTTGTTATACGGATCGACAAAACCTAGGACTTGTGCCGCATGTATCCGGAGTTAAAACCTATCGGAGTGGTAGTTATTCTTCCATTCCATACCCAATTATTCCCATTAAAAGAATTTTCCTTATTCCAAGTCTGGTCATCGGTTTAGTCGACAGATTGGTAAATGTTGCGTAAATGCGCAAAATGATGAATTATTGAAAAGTTTGAAGTCACTAATTGTTTTCTTAAAATTAAAATATATAGACCCCACTTAATTGTTAAGAAAGTGTTGTGTGGGCAAGACGAGTTTTCTTTATTCTTGAAAGATAATTTGTCAATTGATTAATATACAGCTTTGTATGTATACCTATCATATTGTCCTTAAACCCTTAGTATGACGGCAAAAAATTCTAACATTATCAACTATGAAATATTCGGAAAATTACATAATTACGGGCGTTATAAGCTCATGTTGAGACTCGAAATTTTTTTTTTATTTTAAGAATGTTAAAGAACAATTAGGGAGAGTATTAACATACTTTTGTTTTGGGCCCGAACATTTACGAAAAAATTCATAATTTGCAGAAAATACACAAAAAGCCCCGTCTTTCAGAAAAGATAGGGCTTTTTTCTTATTGTAATAAATCCCAAACTCGAAGAAACTTATGTTATACGACAACATCAGAGTTAATTCTACTTAAGTCCTAGAAAACCGTGTAAAGACGAATATTTTTGTCGAAAAAAACATAAGAATTTTCAAGGGAAAAGATACAATCTTTTTCCATAACTTCTAAAGAGAGGAGGGAGATTGTGAATCTTTTAAACGATATCAGCTTTAAAAGATTGCAAGGTGCACTCGATGCGTCCAATATCAGACAACGAACAATTGCTGACAACATCGCTAACGCCGATACTCCGTATTTCAAGCGCTCGGACGTTTCTTTTGAAGAAATGTTGCAAGGGCAAATGAATGGAGATATGCCTGTTCTTAAGGGTAAATTAACTGATGCAAGGCATTTTGTCATAGGTCCTTCCTCTTCCGTACCCACGCCAGTAGTTAATATGGACCAGTCAACCTCCATGAATAACAACGAAAACAATGTCGATATAGACAGAGAAATGAGTCTTCTGGCGGAGAATCAGTTACGTTATAACGCTTATATTCAGCAAGTGAACGAACAAATTAAAATCATGCGTGTTGGCGTGGAAGGGAGATAACCTAAATTGAACATTAGTAATAGTTTTAGTATCAGTAGCTCAGCTCTGACAGCCCAACGGTTGCGGATGGACGTAATATCTTCCAACATTGCCAACGCAGAGACTACGCGCGCGAGCGTATCCAATGGTGAAGCGGTCCCTTACAAACGTAAAATGGTTGTGCTTGAGCCGAATAAAACGTCATTTGGTACGATGCTGCAAAATCAGATGAGAGGTAGCGGTTCAGGAGATGGCGTAAGAGTAACGGAGATTCGCGAGGATCAGTCACCTCTGAAGCCTGTGTATGACCCTTCTCATCCGGATGCAAACGCAGAAGGATATGTATTTATGCCTAATGTGGATATTGCGAAAGAAATGGTCGACATGATCTCTGCTTCGCGTTCATATGAAGCAAACGTAACAGCACTGAATTCAACCAAAGCGATGATCTCCAAAGCTTTGGAGATTGGAAGATAATCTGCTTAAAAATGAAAATAAGAAAAATACAAACCAGGGATGAAGGGGAGGGACATTAATGATTCAGAACAACATGTTTAGCACACAGGGGATACAACCGCTACAGATGAAGAGTGCAACCGAAAGTAAGCCTTCTACACCAGCCGAAACCATTCAGAGCTTCGGTACATACTTACAGAATGCATTAGGGTCCGTTGCAGCACAGGAGGCTCAATCGCATGAAATGTCGAATCAATTTTTGGTCGGCAAAGCGAATGTGGATCAAGTGATGATTGCTTCAGAACAGGCCTTGTTAAGCCTACAACTCACAACTCAAGTCCGAAACAAAGTGGTCGAAGCATACCAAGAAGTTATGCGAACGCAGTTATAAAATAACCTACTTGCGCTTCGATAATAGCGCTGATCATTACAACAAAGCAGCTGCGATGCTGCTCCTGATCGTCAACCTATGAAACGGCTAGGGTTGAGTAAGGACAGACTAAGCAAAGTTTCGGATGGGGTGACAGAGTGAATGAGAGAATCGCCCAGTACAGGGATAAGGCATCCCAGTATTGGAATAGTTTTAGCAAAAAGCAAAAAGTATTATTTATATCTACCTTCCTGTTTCTGATTTTGGCTGCAGTTGTACTCACGATGCAATTGTCCAAAACGGAATATGAAGTTGCTTTTACAGATTTGAATGCAAGTGATTCAGCGGGCGTGATCAGTTATCTCGATTCATCTAGCATTCCATACAAATTAAGTTCAGATGGCAAGACCATATCCGTACCGAGTACAAGTGTTGCAATTGCAAAGGTGAATGTTGGATCTCAAGGGATTATTCAGAATGGTTCATTAGGGTATAAGTCATTCGAGGAGTCATCATCCCCCATCGGGATGACGGATAAAGAGTTTGATGTAAAGTACAACAACGCTATAAACGGAGAAGTTGAACAGTTACTTCAGCGGATGCAAGGGATACAGGATGCTAAAGTACTCGTTAATATGCCGAAAGATAACATTTTTGCTGGTTTGGAAGAACAAGACAAAGCATCAGCATCGGTAGCTCTCCAATTCAAACCGGGTTATCACCCAAATCAGGCAGCGGTAGATGGCTACTTTAACTTGGTTAAGACTGCAATTCCTAATCTGCCTGTTGAGAACATCACGATTACAAACACAGATGAAGCAGAATTGATTCCAACTGCCCGAGGTGGCAGTGGCGGGTTGTCTTCCGAAGTTCAAGAAAACATGGCTTTACAGAAAAAGTTTGAAAACGATGTCCGTAATAACGTAAAACAATTCCTTTCCCAGATTGTAGGCGAAGACAAAGTTAATGTTTTGGTAGCCTCCAAGCTTAATTTTGACAAAGAAACACGTAAGGAAAATCTGGTCACACCTGTTGATGTAGATAATATGAAAGGCATCGAGATCAGTGTGCAGGAGATTCAAAAGAGCTACACTGGCGCAAGCAATCCAACAGGTGGTGTTGCTGGCACAGGACAAGAGGAAGTTCCGGGTTACCCATCATCTGATGCAACCGGTAACTCTACCTCCGAAGAATCATCAAGCACTATAAACTACGATGTTAATCGAATTGCCAAGGATATCATTTCCAGTCCGTATACTGTAAAAGACTTAACCATTAACGTTGCAGTTGAACCACCGAATGGAGAAACAGAATTACAGGGACCGGTTCAGGACGCAATTGAGAACATTTTGGTTAACATTGTTCGTGCTTCACTGGCAGACTCAGGCACTGTAATAAGTGACGCCGATCTGACAAAGAAAGTTTCAGTCATGTCACAAGGCTTCCAGACTGCCTCTGCAGACAATACAGGTTTCCAACTTTCCTCAACGATGATGTGGGGTGGAGGCGCACTTATAGCGGCATTGATCGCAGCGGTAGTTATTTTGTTAGTACGCCGTCGCCGCAAACAAAACGAAGTCGAAGAAGAAGAGATTCCTCTTCCAATAGCAACAGAGTTCCCGTCCATTACGCTGGACAGTGTAACGAACGAAAGTCAGGTGCGCAAACAATTGGAGAGTTTGGCCAAGAAAAAGCCAGACGAATTCGTCAATCTGCTGCGTACATGGCTGGCTGACGAATAGAGGTGAGCGCATTGGCAAAGGCAAGCAGTCAAGGTTTGACTGGCAAACAAAAAGCAGCAATATTGTTGATTACATTAGGTCCGGAAGTATCGGCTCAGATATTCAAACATCTGCGTGATGAGGAGATTGAGCAACTTACGTTGGAGATTGCCAACGTTCGCAAAGTTGATTCTTCTGAAAAGGATATGATCATGGCCGAGTTTCACCAGATCTGTCTGGCGCAGGAATATATCTCTCAGGGCGGTATCAATTACGCCAGAGAAATCCTGGAAAAAGCTCTGGGTTCATCAAAAGCACTTGAAGTCATTAATCGTTTGACAGCTACGCTGCAAGTCAGACCATTTGACTTTGCGCGCAAAGCAGATCCGAATCAAATTTTGAACTTTATTCAGAATGAAAGCCCGCAAACGATTGCCCTGGTTCTGTCTTACCTGCAATTCGAACAGGCAGCAGCGATTCTATCATCCTTGCCACAAGAGAAACAGGCAGATGTCGCTCGCCGGGTGGCTGTTATGGATAGTACTTCGCCAGAAGTTATCTCTCAAGTGGAGCGGGTTCTGGAACAGAAGTTATCCTCTACCGTAACGCAGGATTACACCAATGCAGGTGGTATCGAATCGATCGTTCAGATTCTGAACGGAGTCGATCGGGGTACAGAACGTACCATTTTGGACTCGCTTGAAATTCAGGATCCAGAGCTTGCAGAGGAAATCAAAAAACGCATGTTTGTATTTGAAGATATCGTCAATGTGGATGATCGTTCGATTCAGCGCATTATTCGGGATATCGACAACGCAGATTTGCAGCTGGCACTCAAAGTGGCAAGCGAAGAAGTTCGGGATGCCGTGTTCCGGAATATGTCGAAACGGATGTCCGAGACATTCAAAGAAGAGATGGAATTCATGGGACCTGTGCGATTGCGTGATGTTGAGGAAGCTCAGACTCGTATCGTAGGAACGATACGCAGATTGGAAGAAGCCGGTGAGATCATTATCGCACGCGGTGGAGGAGATGATATCATTGTCTAATTTGATTAAATCTTTCCAGTATGTACCCGTTGATGACCGTAAAAAACTTGAAAATCATCATCATTATGGTGGTGCTGAGGAGTCTGAAACGGAATTAAATGGTGTGAGTGCTGAAGGTTCTGAAGTTGAAACACTTCAAGCACGCGTGGACGAAGAAACACAACGTCTTACCGCAGAAATGCTGGAAGATGCCAAGGAGTTTGCAGAAAAGCAAGTACGTGAAGCTTCAGAAGAGGCAGAGCGCATGCTTCAAGAGGCCCGTGAACAGATCGACAGCTGGTGGCAGGAACAACGACAACAGGATGAACATCTGACTGAAGCGCTTCGTTCACAAGGTTTCCAACAGGGTTTTGAAGAAGGCAAAGTACAAGCTGAACTGGATCTCCAGGTGCAAATCGAAAAGATGATGATTGAAGCCCAGGAAGTACTCAAGGAAGCTTATGTAGCTAAAGATCAGATCATTCAGGAAGCCGAACCGTTCCTCGTGGAGCTCGCTTGCGGGATCGCTGAGAAAGTCATTGATAAGCAACTTACCATTGAACCCGATCATACATTGGAACTGATTCGTCAGAGTTTGTCACGTAAACGGGAGCAGGGTTTGATCACACTCTGTGTGGCACCTGATCAGTTTACATTTGTACAGGCAGCTCGTGAAGAATTATCTCTGTCCATTGACTCTCAGGCAGAATTGCAGATTTTACCTGATTCAACGGTCAAAGATAAGGGATGTGTCATTCGTTCTTCGTTCGGAAGTGTAGATGCGAGAATTGATACACAGCTTGCTGAGATTAAAAAAGAACTGGTCCGCATAGCACTTGAGGATGAGGAGCGAAAAAATCAACATGAAGGTTCTTAGTTCACAGCGATATATGGAACATTTGCGCCAATTCGATCCTGTTCGTATTAACGGCAAAGTTACTCAGGTCATTGGTCTTATGGTGGAGTCAGAAGGGCCAGATGCAAGTATCGGTGACGTATGTTATATCTATCCTGGGAAATCGGCCAAGCCTCTTCAGGCCGAAGTTGTTGGGTTTCGAGATAACAAAGTGCTGCTTATGCCACTGGGTGAACTTCAATCCATCGGTCCTGGTTGCGATGTAGTAGGTACGGGTAAACCACTCGGCGTTCAGGTAGGCTCCGAATTGCTCGGTAAAGTATTGGACGGACTTGGACAACCGCTGGACGGTTCCCTCCTTCCATCCAGAATGCCGATGTACTCTACCTCCAATACACCGGTTAATCCAATGGATCGTCCACGTGTACTTGAAACGATGGGTGTTGGTGTAAGAGCTATCGACGGATTGTTGACCGTAGGTAAGGGACAGCGTGTAGGTATTTTTGCCGGTTCTGGTGTTGGTAAGAGTACATTGATGGGCATGATCGCTCGTAATACAGCAGCAGATGTCAATGTCATCGCGCTTGTGGGTGAGCGTGGACGTGAGGTACGTGACTTTATTGAACGGGATCTGGGTCCGGAAGGACTGGAACGCTCCGTAGTCATTGTTGCAACTTCAGATCAGCCTGCCCTCATTCGGATTAAGGGAGCAGTTATTGCGACCACTATTGCAGAATATTTCCGAGATCGTGGAATGAACGTGATGCTCATGATGGATTCGGTAACCCGATATGCGATGGCACAAAGGGAAGTGGGTCTGGCTGTAGGCGAACCTCCGGCAATGAGAGGATATACGCCATCGGTTTTTGCAAGTTTGCCCAAACTGCTTGAACGGGCGGGTACAGGACCTACGGGTTCGATTACAGCCTTTTACACCGTTCTGGTCGATGGGGATGACATGAATGAACCGATCGCGGATGCGGTAAGGGGTATTCTGGATGGACACATTGTGTTAAATCGATCCATTGCAAATAAAGGTCATTTTCCAGCGATTGATGTGTTAGCCAGCATAAGCCGTGTTATGAAGGATATTGCTCCAGAAGAGCAGTTGGAAGCCGTTAATAATATGAAACGTTTGATGGCTGTGTACAAAGAATCGGAAGATTTGATCAATATTGGAGCTTACCAGCGGGGATCAAATGCAGCCATAGATGAATCGATAGACCAGATTGATAGTATATGGAACTTTACCAAGCAGAAAGTCGACGAGAAAGTCACTTTAAGTGAAGTACAGGAACGTTTGATTCTTGAATTTGCAAGGAGATGAAGGGGTAAACGATGAAATTTCGATATCATTTCCAGAAAGTTGTTGACCTGAAGAGTAATGAAAAAACACAGGCAGAGTGGATGTTATCCACAGCGATCGGTAAACTTCAGACGGAGGAAGAACATCTGATACAACTTCTTAATGATAGAAGTAATCTGATCGGCATTATCCAATCTGCTACGGAAAATACAGCGTCTGTAAACAGTCTGCAGGAGATGCAGCGTTATGTACATCACCTTGACGAGTGCATTTCACGCAAAAACAGTGATGTTAAACATGCTCAGGTCAATGTGCAACGGAATCAGACGTTTCTGAACGGTAAGATGGTTGATGAAAAAGTATGGCTTGGAGCGAGAGACAAGGCAAAAATCAAATTTCAGCAGGAGATGCTCCTCCGGGAACAGAACGATCTGGACGAGATGGCTACTGTACGCTTCGCTGCCAAAGCCGGACGCGCGAATTGATGTGAGCCGGACGCGAAGTTGTCTCGTGAAGGAGGAATAAACGATGGCTGTTAAAGATGATAGCGACATGGAAAAAGAGTCGGGAGGCGGTTGGGAAAAGTTTCTCATGATTTCTATCCCGATTGTATTCACCGTGGTATTGCTAGGTGTACTACTTACGCTATTTAATGTAGATATTCGTAATAATTTGTTTGAATTTGCCAACAAGATACCGGTAGTTAAGGAATGGGTACCTGATCCTGTACTGGATCCGGAGAAGGAGAAGCTGGAGAAGAGTGAGCAGCAGGTTGAAAGTGCTGAAGCCACAATCGAAAAGCTGAAATCCCAAGTAACTGCCAAAGAAACAGAGCTCAAGGCAGCACAGGAAGCGACAACAACTGAAGCAAAGAAGGCCACGGACCTTCAGAAGAAGTTGGATGATGCGGAAAAAGCGGCTGAAACGGCTACAGCAGCAACGCCCGAAACGGAATCTGATTATCAGAAACAAATCAAAGATTTGGCTAAAATGTATGCTGACATGAGCCCAAGCAAAGCTGCACCGATTTTGCAAAATATGACGAATGAGGAAATGGTATTGTTGTTGAATGCCATGCAGTCATCTGCTCGGACCAAGGTGCTTGAAAAGATGGACCCGAAAACAGCAGCCGATGTCACCATGATGATGAAGGATGCCAAACCGTCCGGGGATCTGGCGCTGGATGCGCTGCAATCCAGATTGAAGAAAGAAACCACAGCAACTTCAACTGCATCCACAACCACAAGCAAAAACCTGGATAAAAACCAGCTTAGTCAAACATTTGCTTCGATGTCTGCTTCAAGTGGTGCCAAGCTATTATTGGAAACATACAAGTTAAGTCCTGACAAAACATTGACCATCCTGAATTCAGTAGATGATGCAACACGCTCTCAATTGCTTGAGAACATGTCTTCAGAGGATTCGGTTGAAACTGCAAAAATTTTGAACAGATTAATGGGTAACAAGTAGAACTGATTACTCTGTATAACCGAGAGGAGGTGAAAATAAATGTCGATTGTATATCAAATGGCATCCACAGCATCTGCAAAAGCAACGGGGACAGGTCAGACAACCGGAGCACAATCGAAAGGTTCAGCTGCAGGTGCTAGCGGTGAATTTCTCCAAACTCTTGCACAATCGCTATCTGGAGGAAACACAGAAGGTGATAGTTCAAGCGCTACTGGAAGATTAACTGCCAATCCGTTGTTGTTTTCCTTTGCTACAAGTGAAGAAGGAGAAGCGGCATCAATCACAGATATACTGAATTCGTTGTTCACGGACTTGGATTCACTTGACGAAGCTTTGGAAAATGACCCAGCTCTACTTGCAGGTTTGCAAACTCTGATTCAACAGATGTATACACAATTAAGTAATCCTCCAGGTACTAATGCAGAAGGTTCCGACGAGTCTTCGAACGGAGCGGAAAGTGTAAAAACAGTACCCGCAATTGAACTGTCGCAGCATCCGGCAGCAGTACGTTTTGTTCTGCAAGATATGCTTACACAATTAGTAGCTGGAATGAATGATCCAGAGAGTAACGTTGCGAAGAACGCTCCTGAATTCAAACATTTGTTACAATCTCTGCAGAGTCAGCTTCAAGAGGCTGGAGTGGATACCACTAGTAACAAAGGATGGACTGAACTGAAATCCATACTGGATACATTGACTGCAGTTAAGGATCAGACTGCACAGGTCGCTCCAAGTACTAGGCTTCAAACATCCAAACAGGATTCGGTCGTACCACAAGTTCTTGTTGCGGCAGTGGCGAATTCTGGAACCCAAGTGAAAGCTGAGGCTGAGACAACATCTGCTTCAAATGCAGGTGGAGAAGTGGAACACTCAACCATCATTACTGCAGGAGAGCTGTCCTTGCGTTCATCAGGTACTACAGCAGGAAAACCGGCTGAACCTGTAATGCAAACATCACAGTTTGCCAAGGAAATGACACAGTTTGTTGTTAACAAGCTGGATATTGTCCAGCAAAAAGGATTTTCCGAGGCGACCATCTCACTTCGGCCTGAGCATCTAGGGAAGTTGGATGTTCAAATTACCTTGCAGAACGGGCAGCTGGTTGCACGGTTTATGACTGAACATACGATGGCTAAAGACATGCTTGAACAACAAATGACGCAGCTGCGTTCTTCACTTCAAGCCCAGGGGATTCAAGTGGAACGACTTGAGGTTACCCAGAACAGTTCAATCGGATCACAGATGTATCAGGACGGAGGCCGTCAGCCGGGAAGTAACTCTCAGCAACAACGCCGTTCGCGTGAGCGTGAGGAACAATCGGATGATGCTATAGCTACAGCAGGGATTCAAGAAGAATTGCGTAACTGGCGTAGCGAGCAAGTCGAAGGAAATGAATTACAGAGAGATACGTTTAGTGCTGAGGCTTAAACAGAAATGAGGTGAGCATATGGCTAATGAAATTGTTTCAACGAATAATACCTGGCCGAACTATTCGGCAGCTAATAAGGCAACCACAAGTGCTGCAACAAAAGAATTGGGTAAAGATCAGTTTCTAAAAATCCTGATTACCCAGCTACAAAATCAAGACCCGATGCAGCCGATGGAGGATAAGGAATTTATCGCTCAAATGGCACAGTTCAGCTCAGTGGAACAACTGGTCAATATTTCTACGCAACTTAAAACATTGAACCAGTCCCTTGGTGCTGTATCCGGCATGATTGGCATGGAGGTAAGTTGGCTTTCTTCTAATAAAGATGATAACGGAACTCTTCGTCAGGGTATTGTAGATTCCATCATTGTAAGAGATAGCGTTCAATACGCAAAAGTAGGCAACGACGAGATTAAGCTGGATGAGATCATTCAGGTGAATTATCCAAAAAAGGCAGAAGAGAGTCAAACTCCGGTACAGAACGTTCAGGATGTAGCCCCTGAAACGAACGAGAGCCAAGAAGTTGAATCATCCGCTGAAACGGGTGATACGGAAGATAGCGGGAAAACGATATGAGTGATCGCATAACGGTTGGACAATTATACGCAGGCCCGATTACACCGAATATGCTTCAAAGACCCAAAACGGGAGAAGCTTCGGCTATACCCGAAAAACCTTTTGCAAAAGTGCTGGAAGATAATCTTCTGAAATTGAGCAATCATGCTGCCAAACGATTGGAACAGCGTGGTATTGAACTCAAGACTGAGCAAATGGAACAGATTGGTTCTGCTTTGGACAAAGCTGCTGCCAAAGGAGCCAAAGAGTCATTGATTTTAATGCAGGATATGGCTTTTATCGTCAATGTCAAAAATCGTACTGTGGTTACAGCTATGGATAGTGAGAGCATGAAGGATAATGTGTTCACTCAGATTGATAGTGCTGTAATCATTTCTTAACCGGCTGGCCCTTCTCGGGAGCCGGAATGCCGCTGACCGACTGATGCGGTAACCAAATGAAGACTGGGAGGATTTTTAAAAATGATAAAATCAATGTACTCAGGCGTTTCCGGGATGCGGGGTTTCCAAACAAAACTCGACGTAATTGGTAACAATATTGCGAACGTAAACACGGTTGGCTTCAAAGGCAGTCGGGTTATGTTCAAAGATATTATGAGCCAAACTACGGCAGGGGTAACTGCCCCTGGCGATGCAAGTGGTGGTGTCAATGCGAAACAAATCGGTCTTGGTGTAACGGTAGGTTCAATTGATACGTTGCATCTGGCAGGTAGCCCAATGACAACGAATAATCCAACAGATCTTCGGATTAATGGAGATGGATTCTTCTTGGTACGTTTGAGTGAAGATCAGGAAGTACCTTACCTGACTCGTGCAGGAGATTTCCATGTGGATGCTGCACGTAACCTTTTGACTTCGGATGGATTGTTTGTTCTGGATAACGGTGGTGGAAATATTACGATACCGGATGATGTTGTTTCCTTCACGATAGGTCAGGATGGAACAATCAACCAAACCATGGCAGACGGAACCATCGAAGCGGGTCCACAGATTGGAATAGGTAAAGTTGTCAATCCAGAAGGTCTTGAGAAGATTGGGGGCAACTTGTACCGTATGACAGCAAACGCGAATCCGGATGGGGCGCTGGAACCATTAACAGCGAACAGTGCTGAGGACGGAACAGGAGCAATCGTTGCTGGACAGCTCGAGATGTCTAACGTGGATCTGACTGGAGAGTTTACTGAGATGATTGTAGCTCAGCGTGGATTCCAGGCCAACTCCCGGATCATTACAACGTCGGATGAAATACTTCAGGAAGTTGTTAACCTGAAACGTTAATAGCTGATTAGTGATTTTTAAAATGTGGAGGAGCTTGCTCCTCCCACTCTGATCGAGGGGGCTTAGCATGATTTCGGTTACGCGGTTAAATGGTTCTCCCATGTGGTTAAATGCGCTGATGGTTGAGATTGTGGAAGAGACGCCTGACACGTATGTTACTCTGGTGACTGGAAAGAGATTGATTGTGCTTGAGAAAGCCGATGAAGTTATTTCCAAAATTAAAGATTACAACCGTGAAATCGGGGTTCAGGCAGCCACTATTAAAGTGCAGCAAACGGAGGAATCCTGATGAAAAAAATGATGCCCTGGCTTGCAACAATGTTGCTGGCAATAACACTCATTGTGGTGGTTGTGTTTGTATTTATGCAAGGACAGACCGGGAATAAGAACGACACACATACGGCGGCAGCTGCTGAAGAAAAAAAAATGACTGCGGATGAAATTGTAGAGGTATCCTCAGAGCTTGCACAGATTAAAACGAATATGGCCGATCCGGATCGTATTATTATGGTTAGTTTTTCTTTCATTTTATCTGATAAAACAGCCAAAGAAGATTTTGAGAAAATTAAAAGCATTACGGTGAAGCCTATTATTATTCAGGCACTTGCAGACACCAAGGCTGAGGAACTGAGTTCGGCCAAGGGTATGAAACAATTCAATGAGAAACTGACAGGTCTGATTAATGAGGCATTGCCTGAGCCGAAATTGAAAAGCACTAGTTTTTCAGACATTGTTATAGCGCCAATGTAAATGAACAGAACACGCTGTAGACCTGTAAGGGGGTGAGAACATGGTGGATGTATTATCACAGAATGAGATTGATGCCCTATTAGCAGCCCTTTCTTCTGGTGAGATGGACGCAGAAGAATTGAAGAAGGAAGATACTCAGAAGAAAATTAGATCATACGATTTTAAGCGGGCAGTGCGTTTCTCCAAAGACCATATCAGAAGCTTGACTCGTATTCACGAAAACTTTGCACGCTTTCTCACCACTTATTTTTCAGCCCAACTGCGGACGTTCGTTCAAATCAATGTCGTTCAGGTCGAACAGTTGCCTTATGATGAGTTTATCCGTTCTATTCCTAAGATGACGATATTGAACATTTTTGAAGCGGAGCCACTACAGGGACGAATGGTGATGGAAGTCCATCCAAACGTGGGTTATGCGATGTTGGATCGCCTGCTTGGTGGAACCGGAACTGCTCCAACCAAGATCGCATCGATGACGGAGATTGAGACGACCATCATGGAGCGGATATTCAGCCGAGCATTTGAAAGTTTGCAAGAAGCATGGAAGACTGTGTTGGATATTTCCCCAAGGATGGAAGCGCTCGAGACCAATCCGCAATTTATGCAGATTGTATCTCCCAATGAGACCATTGCTCTGATCTCGCTCAGTACCAAAATTGGTGACACGACAGGCATGATCAATCTATGTATACCGCATGTCGTTCTTGAACCTATTATGTCACGGTTGTCAACTCATCAGTGGTTTGTTTCGGAGAAGAAAACGAGAGCTCCGGAGGAGTATGATGCTCTAAAAGAGCGTGTGAACAAAGCCAAGTTACCAATCGTTGCGGAATTGGGAGAATCGAGAATTTCAATTGCAGAATTTCTGGGTCTGTCCGTTGGCGATGTCATTACGTTGAACAAACCAGTTGATGAGGGACTTTCCATTAAAGTGGGTGACAAACTGAAATACATGGGCAGTCCGGGGACAATCAAAGACCGTGTGGCTGTGCAAATAGACAAGATTGTCACCGAAGGAGTTGAAGAATTTGACGAGTAAGGATTATTTATCCCAAGAAGAAATCGATGCTTTGCTCAGGCAATCGGAATCGATAAACAGCTCGGAACCCGCTGAAAAGACGGTTGATGATTTTTTGACCGAGCTGGAGCAGGATGCCTTGGGGGAGATTGGTAACATTACATTTGGTAGCGCGGCAACAGCCTTGTCCACGCTATTAGGCCTCAAAGTAGATATTACAACACCTAAAGTTTCTATCATTAGTCGAACGCAGTTTGAAGAAGCTTTTCCTAAGCCACATGTTGCCGTTCATGTGAATTACGTGGATGGATTCGAAGGTATTAACTCACTTGTTATCAAGAAGAGAGATGCTCAAGTCATCGCTGATTTGATGCTGGGTGGCGAAGGAAATCCGGTGGATGAAGAACTGAATGAAATCCATATTAGTGCAGTACAGGAAGCGATGAACCAGATGATGGGTTCCTCTGCAACCTCAATGTCCACCATTTTTAATCGTTTTGTGAATATTTCCCCTCCGGGAATCGATATTCTCAATCTGGAGAGTGGAGAGGGTGTAAGTAATCTTCCAGCAGATGAGACCCTTATCCAAGTTTCATTTCGTTTGTTAATCGGGGATCTGATCGATTCCAATCTTATGCAGTTGCTTCCAGTACATTTTGCCAAAAACATGGTAGATATGCTGATTGGAGGCGCTCAGGAGTCAACAGCCAGCGCACCAGTGGCATCAACACCTGAACCTGCGCCAGCAGCTGTACCAGCAACGCCACCACCGGTTGCGGAGCAGCCGCCCGTTCAGCACCAACAGGCTCCACAGGCTCCACAACAGCCTGCTCAGGACTATAACGGATATGGACAGGCCCCGATGGGTATGCCTCAAGGAATGCCGCCACAGCAGCCGTATGGCATGCCACCGCAGCAACCTTATGGTGCACCTCAACATTACGGTGGAATGCCAAATAGGAATGTTAACGTACAACCAGTTCAATTCGCCAATTTGCAAAATGGGGCGTATGGTCAGGTAGACGAAAACAATTTGAATTTATTGATGGACATTCCCCTTAAGGTCACCGTAGAATTAGGAAGGACCCAGAAGCAAATTAAAGATATTTTGGAACTGTCACAGGGTTCGATTGTCGAACTGGATAAGTTAGCCGGGGAACCTGTCGATATTTTGGTGAATAACAAACTGATCGCCAAGGGAGAAGTTGTCGTTATTGACGAAAACTTTGGTGTTCGTGTTATAGATATCGTTAGCCAATGGGACCGAATTCAGAAATTACAATAAGCACAATTTAGGGAGGACTTAAATCAAGATGGCAAACCGAATTTTAGTCGTAGACGACGCTGCATTTATGAGAATGATGATCCGGGACATTTTGTCCAAAAATGGATATGAGGTTGTTGGTGAGGCACAGGATGGCTCACAAGCAATTGAGAAATTTAAAGAGCTTCGTCCGGATCTGATCACAATGGATATTACGATGCCTGAGATGGACGGCATTGCAGCTTTGAAAGAAATCAAGAAGATTGATGCTAACGCTAAAGTAATTATGTGCTCCGCGATGGGTCAACAAGCGATGGTAATCGACGCTATTCAAGCAGGTGCTAAAGACTTTATCGTTAAACCGTTCCAATCTGACCGGGTTATCGAAGCGATCAGCAAGACACTGGGCGTTTAAGAGACATGATGATGGCTCAGGGTGATATTCCAGGAGGAGCTGGCGTGGGAAGTAATTATTATTTACAGCTTGTATGGGTGATTGTTGTCCTGGCCGTCATCCTGGCCCTTATTGTTTATCTGATCCGTTTTCTAAACAAAAGGAATCAGCAAATGTTCCGGCACGGCACAATTCGTACCCTGGGCGGAGTTGGACTGGGGCAAAACAAGTCGTTGCAAATTATGGAAATTGGTGGGTGTGTATATCTGCTTGGTGTAGGTGAAGACATTCAGTTGATAGATAAGGTTTCGGATCTGGAAGAGGCCCAAAGAATCATTGATTCCTTCGAACGAGATGCTGCTGCACAACAAGGAAATCTCTCACCTCTCATTGCCAAGCTCACAAAACGTTTCCGTAAAGAAGAACCGCCGCGGGAAATGGAACTAGAGGACACAACTTCTTTTCACGAAATGTTTGAATCCAAACTTCGGCAGATGCCTAACCGTAAAGAGAAGATGGAAAAGCTCCTGGATAAAGACAATACTACAGATCGGTCGAGGGATTCATGAAGAAAAAGATTTGGTTAGCGTGTTGTTTATTAGGACTTATCAGTCTGGCATCTGTAACGGTTGCCTTTGCCGAACCCATTCCGAATATTGATATTCAGATTGGAAACGGTGATGGAGGAACACCAAGCACGAGTTCACTGTCCATCATTCTGTTAATTACGGTGCTTAGTATCGCTCCAGCAATGCTTGTACTGATGACCAGTTTTACTCGAATTGTGATTGTGCTCGGTTTTATACGTACATCTTTGGGTACACAACAAATGCCACCCAATCAGGTGCTGGTCGGTTTGGCGCTATTTCTGACACTTTTCATTATGTCGCCGACGTTGTCTTCCATAAATCAGGTAGCGCTTCAGCCCTATCTCCAGGGAGAGCTTACGCAAACAGAGGCACTTGAAAAAGCAGCTGATCCGATAAAGAAATTTATGTTTAGTCACACCAGAGAAAAAGATCTGTTGCTGTTTATGAAGTACAATCAGACTGAACAACCAAAGACCTACCAGGATATTCCAATCACTGTAATGGTACCGGCATATGTAATCAGTGAGTTGAAGACAGCATTCCAGATGGGGTTTATGATTTTTATTCCGTTTCTGGTTATAGACATTGTTGTCGCGAGTACACTCATGGCAATGGGGATGATGATGCTTCCGCCGGTCATGATCTCATTACCTTTCAAAATACTGCTCTTTGTCCTTGTGGACGGGTGGTATCTGGTTGTCAAGTCACTGTTACTGAGTTTTAATACTTGATCCGGAAAGTTAAAGGAGGACGGTCATGACTTCGGAATTTATTATCGGTCTGGCCGGGAAAGCGGTATACACGTCATTGCTGGCCAGCGCACCTATGCTTATACTAGCTCTGGTTGTAGGACTTGCAATCAGTATTTTTCAAGCGACAACTCAAATTCAGGAACAAACATTAGCTTTTGTGCCCAAGATTGTTGCCGTACTTCTGTCAGTACTTTTGTTTGGACCTTGGATCTTAAATATCTTGGTCGATTTCACGTTTAACATTCTCGATAATCTATACAGATACATAGGGTAGGCTTTAGCAGATGGAGACATTGTTGCAAAGTTTCCCTGTCGCTCTGCTTATGTTTTGTCGAATCACATCATTTTTTGTAACTGCGCCAGTTTTTTCGGCTCGAAATGTGCCGGCTTCAGTTAAAATAGGTATCTCTGCATTTGTCACATTATCTGTCTATCTGATTTACGGAATAGACCAGACCGTACCCACAGACCTGAGTTATGTCTTATTGATCATCAGAGAGATTCTAATTGGCCTGCTTTTAGGTTTTGTGGCTTATCTGTTGATGACGGCTGTTCAGACTGCGGGGACCTTTATCGATCTACAGATCGGTTTTGGTATGGCCAATGTATACGATCCAATGACAGGTGCTTCAGCTCCACTTACGGGTAACTTGAAGTATGCATTTGCTATGCTTCTGTTTCTGACAATGAATGGTCACCATTATTTGCTGGATGCGATAGTTTACAGTTACCGGTGGGTACCATTATCTAATGTGTTTTTCCTACGGTTGGCAGATGGAAGTATTGCTGAATTTTTGATTCAGACCTTAGGTCAATCATTTATGCTGGCTTTTCAGATGTCGGCTCCGATTGTAGTTGCGTTGTTTTTGACGGATGTTGGATTGGGTTTTTTGGCCAAAACTGCTCCTCAATTTAATGTATTTGCAGTTGGGTTGCCGCTTAAGTTACTCGTTGGTCTTGCTATTTTGCTTTTGCTGGTTCCCAGTTTCTCCTTTGTATTTAGTCAATTGTTCGAAGCGATATTCAGATCGATGGAAAAATTGCTTGGAACCATTGGACAAAGGCCCGGCTGAGTGAAACGGAGGAAAAGACACGGATGAAACTTCAACTCGACCTCCAGTTGTTTTCAGGGGAGAAGACGGAGAAAGCTACCCCGAAAAAGAGACAGGATACACGAAAAAAAGGACAGGTTGTAAAAAGCGCTGAACTATCTGGCGCATCCATTCTCCTAATCGTGTTTTTGATCATGATGGTATTCAGCAATTTCTATAAAGAACGTATAGTTCGTCTGTTTACAGATATCTTCATCAATCGATTGAGTATGGATATCACCGGAGAGAATGTGATGGCGCTTATGATGCGCTATGGCATTGAAGTTTTGTTATTGATCGCTCCCGTTTTGCTGGGTGCGTTACTGGTTGCTTTGATCGTTAACTACATGCAAGTTGGTTTTCTTCTTGTAGGGGAAGGTTTGAAGCCAAAACTTGAGAAACTGGACCCGATTAAAGGTTTCAAAAATATATTCTCTCTCCGCTCATTAGTGGAATTTGCTAAATCCATTTTGAAAATGTCGCTTATCGGTTATCTCGTTTACAGTACAATTAAAGGCTACCAGTCAGATATTGCTTCACTTTCTCATTTTTCATTGGATGCTATTTTACATTTCGCTGCGTCGATCACTTTAAGTCTTGGTATCAAGATTGCAGTGGCATTAATGATACTTGCGATATTTGATTACATGTATCAGAAGTATGACCATGAGAAGAAGATTCGTATGTCCAAGCAAGACATCAAAGACGAGTACAAGAAAATGGAAGGTGATCCGCTGATCAAAGGTAAAATCCGGGAACGCCAGCGTCGTATGGCTATGCAGCGTATGATGCAGGAAGTGCCAAATGCGGATGTAATCATCACGAACCCGACCCACTTTGCGGTTGCGCTAAAGTATGAAGGTTCCGAGATGGAGGCACCACAGATTATTGCCAAAGGTCAGGATTATGTCGCCTTGCGTATTAAGGAAATAGCCAAAGAAAACGGTGTTATTACGATGGAAAACAAGCCGCTGGCACGGGCATTGTTCCAGAGAGCCGAGATTGGTGACGCTATACCGGCCGATTTGTTTCAAGCGGTAGCTGAAGTGCTGGCTTATGTATATAAACTAAAGGGCAGAACGAAATAAAAGGGGATCGGAGGCCGTACATTCATTGAAGATTAAAGATATAGCTGTCCTTGCGGGTATCATTGGCATTGTGTTGATGATGATTCTTCCGATCCCAACCTGGCTGTTGGACTTGTTGCTGGTCGTCAATATTTCAATTGCACTGATGATACTCCTTGTTGCAATGAACAGCAAAGAAGCGTTGCAGTTTTCTATTTTTCCAGCTTTGCTGTTGATCACTACACTATTCCGACTGGCTCTGAACATTTCGACTACCAAGCTAATTCTTGGTGAAGGGGATGCTGGAGCTGTAGTTGCTACCTTTGGTAGCTGGATTGCTGGAGGACAGATTGCAATTGGATTTATCGTGTTTTTGATCCTCGTTGTCGTTCAGTTTATCGTTATTACAAAGGGGTCTGAGCGCGTAGCTGAAGTTGCTGCCCGATTCACCCTTGATGCGATGCCTGGTAAACAAATGAGTATTGATGCGGATCTGAATGCGGGTCTGATCAACGAGCAACAAGCTCGTGAGCGTCGTTCCAAAATTGAACGTGAAGCCGATTTCTATGGAGCGATGGATGGAGCAAGTAAATTCGTAAAAGGTGACGCAATTGCAAGTATTATCATCCTCCTGATCAATCTCATTGGTGGATTTATAATCGGTATGACTGTGCATGGGATGGCTTTTGCAGATGCAATGTCAACGTACTCTGTACTGACTATTGGAGATGGATTGGTAAGCCAAATCCCTGCTCTGCTTATTTCCACAGCAGCAGGACTTATCGTCACCAGAGCGTCTTCAGAAGGAAACCTGGCAGATGATATTACGGGGCAACTGTTTACATATCCAATACTAATTTATATCGTAGCTTTCGTTATTGCCATGCTCGGTTTCTTCACACCAATTCATGTTATTACTACGCTTCCGTTGGCAGGTGTGTTGGCATATGCCGCGTGGCGTATGCAGAATAATCTGAATTTGAAACAAGTAGCGGAAGAACAGTTGGAAGAAGAACAGCAGATTGAAGAGGTTAGAAGTCCTGAAAGTGTAATTAACCTGCTTCAGGTGGACCCTATTGAGTTTGAATTTGGTTATGGTTTAATACCACTTGCTGATAATCAGCAGGGTGGGGACTTATTGGATCGGATCATTATGATTCGGAGGCAGTGTGCTCTTGAACTGGGGTTGGTCGTTCCGGTCATACGGATTCGAGATAATATCCAGCTCAGACCCAATGAGTATGTTATCAAAATCAAGGGTAATGTGGTAGGTGGCGGAGAACTGTTGTTGAATCATTACCTTGCCATGAGTCCTGGCTATGATGAGGAGTCTGTGACAGGTATTGAAACGACGGAACCTGCTTTTGGACTTCCGGCACTATGGATTGATGAAGTAACCAAAGACAGAGCCGAACTTGCAGGATATACGGTCGTTGATCCGCCATCTGTTGTGGCTACACATCTGACGGAACTGATTAAGAAACATGCGCATGAGTTACTTGGAAGACAAGAGACAAAAGCACTTGTGGATAATCTCAGAGAGAACTATTCTGCCCTTGTGGATGAACTGATCCCTTCTCTACTTTCCATTGGTGATGTACAGAAAGTGCTTGCCAAGTTATTGCGTGAGAAAATATCTATTCGAGATATGGTTACCATCTTCGAGACACTGGCTGACTATGGTACGTATACGAAAGATCCTGATGTGCTGACTGAATACGTCAGACAATCCCTCTCACGTCAGATTACTCAGCAGTTCTCACAGAAAGGTGAGACACTTCGAGTGATCACGGTTGGACCTGGTCTTGAGAAGAAAATTGCTGAAAGTGTGCAACAATCGGATCAAGGCAGTTATCTTGCGCTAGACCCTGTATCTACACAAAGTGTATATCAGAAGCTCAGTGAACAAGTGAACCGTTTGATTCAATCAGGTCAACAACCTGTTGTATTAACTTCTCCAACCATTCGGATGTATCTGCGTCAGGTTATTGAACGTACTATGCAGGACATTCCTGTGCTTTCCTACAGCGAGTTGGAGCCGAATGTTGAAATTCAAAGTATCGGGGTGGTGAACTTATGAGAGTAAAACAATACGTTGTTGAGACCATGCCCGAAGCTATGCTTCAAATTCGCAAAGACCTGGGAAGTGATGCCGTTATTCTGTCCACCAAAGAGATTAAGGTGGGCGGTGTAATGGGAATGTTTCGCAAAAAACGGATCGAAGTTGTAGCTGCAGTGGATAAGGAAGAAAACAAGCAAACAACAAAGCCAGTACAAAATCAATTCACACCTGTACCTCGTGCATTTGTACCTGAGGCTTATCGGCAAACAGCTCGTTCGTTTGTTGCGGCTTCTGATGAGTCGGTGACAACGAATACAGCTGATCAAAGTGTACAGGACCAATCTGCGGCTGCACCGTCTGTGTTTGAATCGCGTAATATCGGTTCAAACATAGACAGCGGCTCAGGTTCTTCAAGCACGGATCATAAACCGCGACCGCAAGGGGCGGATTTTTCGGGTTCAACAACTGGTCCGAAGCCAACAGGTTCAGACCTGCAACAGGATAAGTTGATGACTGAATTGCAGGATCTTAAACAGATGGTGACCAGGCTTTCAAAGCAAGGTACTTCTGCAGACCCTGTGCCAGAGGAACTGCATACGATCCGTGAACGTTTGACAGAACAAGATGTTTGGCCTGAAGTATGGGAATCCTGGTTTGATTCAATTCAAGCAAAATGGTCTGAGAATGGATTAAAAGAACAGGATGTAGAGCAAATAGTGAAGCTTGAGGTTATGCACTTTTTGGAGCAACGTATTGAAGAAGGCATTCTTCCTACCACGCGAATCGTCTATGTAGCTGGACCAACCGGTGTAGGGAAAACTACGACAATTGCAAAATTGGCTGCTGAACAAATGTTCAAAAAACAGCGTAAAGTTGGATTCATTACATCAGATACG
The DNA here is from genome assembly GCF_056395745.1 of Paenibacillus sp. 10L310. Taxonomy (NCBI): domain Bacteria; kingdom Bacillati; phylum Bacillota; class Bacilli; order Caryophanales; family Paenibacillaceae; genus Paenibacillus; species Paenibacillus sp. 10L310. Next base: position 1,039,428 of record NZ_JBFTKC010000001.1, read on the forward strand.
TATCGGATCTCGGCGGTAGAACAGCTTAGAACGTATGCATCTATACTGAATGTTCCACTTGAGGTGGTGCAATCGCCTGGTGATACACAACGTGCCATTTCTCGATTAGAGAATTGTGATTTGATCTTTATGGATACAGCGGGTAGAAACTACAGAAATGAATTACTTGTTTCAGAACTGCAAAGCTTGCTTGCTCCTGTAGAGAATAGCGAAACCTTTCTGGTCATGAGTATGACTTCCAAAAGTGCTGATATGGTGCAGATCACGGAACATTTCAGTAAATATGGACTGGATAAGGTGATTTTCACCAAAATGGATGAGACTGGGAGCTGCGGTCCGCTATTTAACTTGTTACACCGTTTTCCACTCAAGCTCGCATATGTGGCAAATGGACAAAATGTTCCAGACGATTTGTTGAAACCAGATGCAGATTCGTTGTCCAAACAGTTGCTGGGAGAATGGTCACAATGAAGGATCAGGCAGCTACACTTCGAAGTATGGTCTCCGCGCCATTGGAAATGGAAGGCATTGAGCGAGATATTCGATCCTCGAAAATCATTACTGTGGCCAGTGGTAAGGGAGGTGTTGGCAAATCCAATTTCACACTGAACTTTGCCTTGGCATTGCAGGCTTTGGGGCAAAAGGTACTTGTATTTGATGCTGATATTGGAATGGCTAATATTGATGTTCTTATGGGTACGTCTTCTTCCTATAATCTTTACCACCTGTTGTACCGACAAAAATCCATAAGGGAAATCATACAACTGGGTGCCAGTGGCTTGCCTTACATTGCTGGAGGATCGGGCATGAAAGAGTTATTCTCATTGTCTGATCGTGATCTGGAGTTTTTTGCCAGTCAAGTCGAGGATATTGCCCAGGAAATGGATTATGTCATCTTTGACACTGGTGCAGGACTCTCCAGAGAGAATATGAAGTTCATCGGTGCTGCTGATGAATGCCTGATTATAACTACACCTGAACCGACTTCAATAACCGATGCTTATGCTTTAGTCAAAGTTATGCACGGCCAGGAAAATGCTACGCCCTTTCGGATGATCGTTAACCGGGTGGAAGACGAACGAGAAGCGGAACGGGTGGCAGAAAAAATAGCTGGAGTGGCGAGGCGGTTTTTGCAGACGGATATTCCGCTACTTGGGTATATTTCAGAAGACGCTCAGGTAGTCAAGGCGGTTAAAAGGCAAATGCCCTATAGTCTGGCTTATCCCAATGCCAAAGCCTCTAAAGATATAGAGAAACTTGCTCTTCGTTATCTGGCTGTACCTGCAACTCCGGGATCCGGAACCTTGACAGGAATCAGGGGATTTATGAATAAGTGGCTTAAACGGACAACATGATTTCTGAATAAAGGAAACAGGGGTGACACAACATGGCGGCGTATCAAGTATTGGTTGTCGATGATTCCGCTTTTATGCGTAAGATTGTTACGGATTTGATCCAAGCGGATCCAGAATTCAAGGTTACAGCAACGGCATCAAACGGTAGAGAAGCGATTCAAAGATCACTAGAATTGAAACCCGATATTATTACAATGGACGTTGAGATGCCCGAAATGAATGGGTTGGATGCATTAAAATCAATTATGAAGGAATCTTTCGTTCCTGTGATTATGCTCTCTGGTATCAATGAACAAGGCATGAAAGAAACCATTATGGCGCTTGAAGCTGGGGCATTTGACTTCATTCGCAAACCATCTATTTCACATGACCAGGATATTGCTCAAGTTGGTAAAGCCTTGGTTGAGCGCATGCGAGCTGCGATGAATGAGATTAAAAGAAAAGCTGATCGTGAGTTATCCATGAAAAATAGAGACATGTTGCGAGGAGCAGTTGCTCCCCCAACTCAGCCAGTGCAGAAAGAACTGCCGGCTAGGGATCGAGCGGAGCCTGTGAAAAAAACGATCGAACCTGTCGAGACGATTCAACGCTCTCTTCGAGAGCGGACTGAAGCCTTTCAGGCCAAAGCAAAGAAACCAATTGAACCATTGTCACCTTCAAAACCAGGTCGCGTAGAGAATAAACCGGAGCCTTTGCCAAAGGCTGACCGTAATTTGGGGACGAAGGCAGAAAAAGCAGTGAGGTCAGCTAATCCAGTACAGACTCCAAAGGAAGTTCGACTACCTAATGCAGCTAGAGTGGCAGCTGATCAAATAGCGGCAACTTCTGCCTCTGCAAAAGCCAAGGATGTAATCAAGCCTAATCCTGTTCCCAAAGGTGGAGGGGGGCTGGAAGGACCATTCAACAAACTTGTGGCAATAGGTTGTTCTACGGGTGGACCGAGGGCTCTCAAGACATTGCTCGAGCAGTTGCCTGCTGATTTGCCTGCACCGGTCATTATTGTGCAGCATATGCCGCCCAATTTCACACGTTCTCTGGCTCAACGATTGAATACATTCAGTCCACTGCATGTGGTTGAAGCTGAAGAGGGCATGGTTCTGAAAAAAGGAACCGCCTATATAGCACCTGGCGGATTCCATGTGAAAGTTAACAAAACAGCAGACGGGAAGTTTATCGTGAAGCTGACTGAAGATCAACCAGTGAATGGCCATAGACCTTCAGTGGATACGATGTTTGAGTCACTTCTGCCGTTTACATCTTTACAAAGGCATCTTGTTTTGCTGACGGGAATGGGAAGTGATGGAGCACGTATGATGAAGAGATTATACGAAGCTGGAGTTACATCAACCTTTGCCGAGAATGAAGAAACATGTGTTGTATATGGTATGCCGCGTTCTGCTGTAGAGCTGCAATGCGTTCGTCATCTTCTGCCATTGCAGGAGATTGCGTCTAAACTTGTTCAAGCAGTGAAATAACGGAGTGTAACTCACGGAGGAGGTGCCTCACAATGGACATGAACCAATATTTATCCATGTTTATTGATGAGTCTAATGATCATCTGCAATCGCTTAACGAAAACATGCTTCAACTTGAAGGCAATCCGGAAGACCTGGGCATAGTTCAGGTTATATTCCGCTCTGCTCATACCTTGAAGGGTATGGCAGCAACTATGGGCTTTGAAGATTTGGCATCACTGACACATAAAATGGAAAATGTGTTGGATCTGGTTCGTAATGAGAAGTTGAAAATGCAGGATTACATTTTTGATACCATGTTCAAGAGTCTGGACGCTTTGGAAACTATGGTTCAGGATATTACCGAAGGTGGACAAGGTAAAGCAGATGTATCGTCGATCGTAGCTTCACTTCAAGCCATTGAAAATGGTGAAATGACAAACGGAAATGGACCTGCTACAGAAACAAACAAGCCGGCTAACGCTTCAATCTCTTCGGCTGTGGAGCTGGATGAATTCCAATATTCAGTGCTGGATCAGTCGATCGCCGAAGGTCATCGTGTGTTCTACGTGGATGTGCTTGTTAGCGAGCATAGCCAGTTAAAAGGTGTACGGGCTTATATGGTCTTTGATATGCTGGAACGTTCAGGTGAAGTCGTTAAGGCTTACCCATCCGTTCAGGATATTGAGCAGGAGAAGTTTGAGCGCAGTTTCTCGTTGTATTACATAACAACTAAAGAAGCGCACGAACTGGAAGAAGGCATCATGAGTATCTCTGAAATTGAAAGTGCAAAGCTCATTCAACTGGATCAGGAGACTCTTCAGCAGATGGCCAATCAGGTAGCAGCTACAGTTGAAGCGCCACCCGCACCAACAGCTGTAGCTGAGGTTGCTTCGCCGGATAAGAATTCTGTACCCAAAGAAGAAACCACAACGGCACCAGCTAAAACAGCTGCACCGAAGCAAGCTGCTGCACCTTCACGTACCATTCGTGTGGATATTGAACGTCTCGACGTATTGATGAACCTGTTCAGTGAATTGTTGATTGACCGTTCACGTCTGGAGCAACTGGCCAGTGAAACAGGCAACAATGATTTATCCGATACAGTAGCTCATTTAAGTCGAGTTAGCACAGATTTGCAAAATATTGTACTGAAATTGCGAATGGTTCCGGTAGATACCGTATTTAATCGATTCCCGCGCATGATCCGTGATCTGGCTAAGACACTTGATAAAAAAATCGATCTGGTGATTACAGGTGCTGAGACGGAACTGGATCGTACGGTAATTGATGAGATTGGTGATCCGCTTGTGCATTTACTGCGTAACGCGGTTGACCATGGTGTGGAATCCATTGCAGAGCGTGTAGCTGCAGGTAAACCAGAGATGGGTACAGTAAACCTGCGTGCCTTCCACAGTGGAAATCACGTATTTATCGAAATTGAAGATGATGGTAAAGGTATCTATCGCGACAAGCTTTTGAAAACCGCGATCAAACGTGGTGTTGTAACCGAAGAACAAGGTGCCAAAATGAGTGATGATGAAGTGAATCAGCTGTTGTTCGCACCTGGTTTTAGTACTGCTGATATTATCTCGGATATCTCTGGCCGGGGTGTTGGCTTGGATGTAGTAAAATCGAAGATCACTTCGCTTGGCGGTAATGTAACGATTCATTCAACTCCAGGCAAAGGCACGAACTTCTCTGTTCAGCTTCCGTTGACACTATCCATTATTGCTGCAATGCTTGTACGACTTGGTTCTGAGAAATATGCTGTTCCGTTGTCTTCCATTGTAGAAACGGCCATTGTACAACGTGAGCAAGTTCGTAATATTCACGGCAATAAAATGATCACGTTCCGTGAGTCACTTATTCCGTACTTGTCTTTGAGCGAAGTATTCTCTGTACCGGATTTCAATGACGCTGATGAGCAAGAAACAGAAATTGTCGTGATTCGCAAAGGCGACCGTCTTGCAGCCGTAGCTGTTGAAGAATTTATTGGACAAAGTGAGATTGTTCTCAAATCAATGGGAACCTATCTTCCTGCTATTGAAGGAATCTCTGGAGCAACCATTCTCGGAGATGGACAAGTAGCCCTGATTCTTGATCCTAATGCATTTATTAAATAAGCATAGAGCTAAGTCTTACATTTAATAGGGAGGTTTTTTACATGGAAGAAGAGTTGAAAGTCATCGTCTTTAAATTGGGTTCCGAAGAGTATGGTATTGAGGTAGACAAGGTTCAGACGATTGAGCGCATGATGCCAATTACCCGTGTTCCCAAGACACTTTCCTTTGTAAAAGGAGTTATTAATCTACGCGGTGTTGTAATTCCGGTCATTGATCTACGCGGTCGTTTCTCCCTTCCGGAAACGGAATACACGGATCAGACTCGTATTGTTATCGTAGGTGTAGACGACATGCAAGTTGGCTTTATCGTAGATTCTGCCAATGATGTTATTGATATCAAGAGCAGTGCGATCGATAGCCCACCAGAAGTGGTTGGCGGCGTCAAAGCGAGATACCTGCGAGGTGTTGCTAAATTGGAAGATTCACGCTTGTTGATCATGCTCAACCTAAACGAAGTATTAAATAAAAGCGAGATTGTACAGCTGGAAAGTGTTGAGGGCTAGTACCGTGGAGATGTTCAACCGATTTGAGGTATTCCAGATGGATGTGCTCAAAGAGGTCGGTAACATTGGAGCAGGCAACGCCGCAACGGCGTTGTCTCAACTCCTCAACAGACCGATTGACATGGGTGTACCTACAGTACAAATGCTCCCTTTTGAAGAAGTTGCCGAAAAAGTGGGCGGAGATGAACGCATCGTGGTTACCGTGTTTCTTCGTGTAGAAGGCGAGGCACCGGGAAATCTTTTCTTTATGATGACACCAGAGGCTGCTAAAATGTTGTTAAATAGACTTGCCGGGTTTGATCTGAAAGAAGGACTTGATTTTACAGATATGGAACAATCAGCGCTTTCCGAGATTGGAAATATTTTGGCTGGATCCTATCTTTCTTCTCTGGCAGATTTCACGAAGTTGTCTATGTATCCAACTGTCCCTGGACTTGCCATCGACATGGCAGGTGCCATTCTAAGTTATGGCTTGCTGCAATTTGGCGAGATGGGTGACGCTGCATTGTTGATTGACACATCTTTCTTTGAAGGTGAAGATCAAGTTGAGGGTCAGTTTTTCCTCATTCCGGATCCACCATCCTTTGCAAAGATATTTGAATCGCTAGGGGTGCCACTGAGCTATGATTGAGGACAAAAGCGTCGTTAAAGTCGGTATGGCGGATTTAAACATCGCTCATCTTCCTGGTGTAATCCGTACGACTGGCTTGGGTTCGTGTGTGGGATTAACAATGTATGACCCACATTTGAAGCTGGCTGGAATGGCGCATGTCATGCTTCCTACTTCAGAGATCGCCCGTGAAGGGAAACTGAACACTGCGAAATATGCGGACACGGCGTTGCCTGAGCTTTTGGAAAAGATGATTAAACTAGGCGCTTCTCGCTCACGTATTGTGTCTAAAATGGCCGGAGGCTCTCAGATGTTTGCCTTTGCTGGCGCTGGAGATACAATGCGTATTGGACCAAGGAATGCAGATTCTTGTCGAGAGTGGCTTCAAAAACTCAATATCCCTCTTCTAGCAGAAGATACGGGTGGGAATTATGGACGAACGATTGAGATGGATTGTGAAACTGGACTTTTGACTATTCGAAGCGTACAAATGGGTGTAAAGGAACTATAAGACTATGATAGGAAACTACCGCATTAATCTTGGAGCAGGCATCGTTGGGTTTATTCTTACTTTTTTTGTAGCATACAGCAGCAATGTGCTGACGACCAGTTTAATTCGCGGATTGATCGGATTCGTAGCCTGGTTTGTCCTTGCATATGGTTTACGCTGGGGATTGGGATTGCTGCTGAACCCTCAGATTGAGGGAAATGGGTATGGTTATGATTCACCAAGTGCTCAAGATCAAAGAGGTTCACAGGTGGACATTAAAATCGAAGACGATGGACAAGAGCTGAATGATTTGCTCAAGAGTGGACAGAACGCTTCATCTGGGGACGATCTTCCGCCATCTGAGACGAAAGCTCCAACGGGATTCGCCCCTTTGGATCCGCCTAAACTTGTCCGGACCAAGGATCCGGAGGAATTGGCGCAGGCCGTTCGTCACCTGACAGACAAACAAGGAGGGTGAAAGTAATTGAACGAGCGTAAAGCTTCACATTTGAACCATTCAGATCTGTGGGAAAAGTGGAAAGAACATGGAGATCTTGAAGCCAAGAAAACGTTGATTGAAAAGTATCTTCATATTGTAAATTATGTATCCGGTCGACTGGCTGTTGGTTTACCCAAAAATGTTCCCAAGGATGACTTGGAGAGCAATGGCGTTATGGGGTTAATTGATGCATTGGAGAAGTTCGACTATGAACGTGGTCTGCAATTTGAAACTTATGCATCATGGAGGGTCCGCGGAGCCATTCTTGACGGTCTGCGTCAAGGTGATTGGGTTCCGCGTTCTGTGCGTGAGAAGGCCAAGCGAATTGAAGACGCCTACCAACAGCTGGAACAAAGTTACCTCAGGTCTGTTAGTGATGAGGAAATGAGCGAGTACTTGGACGTATCCACTAAAGACTTTCAACATATGCTTCAGGAAGTGGCAGTCATGTCACTTTGCTCGTTGGAGGACCCAATTCGTGAGGAAGAGTCTGAGACTCGTCTGTCTTTGATGGTGGATGAGAAAGCCAAAAATCCGGATTATAAAGTGAATGAGTTTTATTTGAAGGAAGCTTTGGTGCAAGGGCTTGACAAGTTGACGGTAAAAGAGAGAACGGTTGTTTCACTCTTGTATTACGAAGATCTTTCTCTTAGTGAAATTGCTGAGGTTATGTCTCTTTCTCCGTCTCGTATATCCCAGTTACATTCCAAGGCAATATTACGATTACGCGGCACGTTGGACAAACAGAAAGATTTGTTGATGCGTAAAGATTAATAGAGAGAAGTAATATCACTGGAGTTTGGGGAGTGGAAAGTCTAAAAGGGGGAAGAATTGCGGTGACACAGCGGACTGCTTTGGAACAATGTTTAAACATTGTTTTATCGGACGACAAATGCACAGCCTACCTTGAATTTTCCAAAGAGGAAGAAGGCTTTGCCTGCACGATCGATGAACTTGAACAATTTGTGGCAAACAAGGGCATCAAACAAGGTGTATCGCGAGAGGCACTATTACTTTTTGTGAACAACCCTGAAACCTATTTGAAAGATAAATATAAGATTGCAGAAGGTGTCGCTCCCATTCAAGGAACAGATGGCTTCATCAAGGTCCTGGTTGGAATGGACGATACGAATGAACGACGACCACTGGAATCGGAAGATGGAACTGTCGATTACAAAGAAGTGACCCGATTAAACAATGTCCGTAGTGGTCAGATCATTGCAGAGCGGATCGCTCCTAGCGATGGCATACCAGGCAGGGCAGTAACGGGTGAGGAAATTCCTTATCGTCCGGGAAAAGAAGCTCGGTTTAAAGTTGGGAAAAACGTTGTGATTAACCCGGATGGTTCTGCGATGTATGCTGCACTGGATGGGCTGGTTACCAAAACGGACGGTAACAAACTGAATGTGTTTCCGGTTTATGAAGTCAATGGTGACGTTGACTACAATAACGGTAATATCGACTTTGTAGGCACAGTTGTCATACGAGGCAATGTACTTACCGGATTTAAAGTAAAAGCAGCAGGGGACATTCGTGTCGTCGGAGGTGTCGAAGGAGCTGAACTGGAAGCAGGCGGCTCAATCGAAATTACCGGTGGTATTATTGGTTATAACAAAGGACTGGTACAAGCAGGCCATAATGTTAAATGTACTTTCATTCAAGAAGGCAACGTAGATGCCGGTGAAGATGTTCTGGTTTCCCAAAGTATTATGCATTCTAATATTCGTGCTGGCCACGGTGTCATCTGTGCGGGAACCAAGGGTCTTATTGTTGGTGGCTCGATCCAGGCTGGTCAGAACGTCTCAGCGCGTGTTGTGGGCAACAGCATGTCCACGGTCACTTCCATTGAAGTTGGTGTGCTACCAAAGCTACGTAACGAACTCAATGATTTGCGCAAGGAAGTCAGAGAGCAGATGGATTCCTTGGACAAAACGAAGAAAGCTTTGACATTGCTGGATCAATTAGCTGCCGCTGGACAACTAACTCCAGATAAGATGTCGATGCGAATCAAACTGAATGCTACGCAGAAATCTGCTCTTCGTATAAGTGAAGAAACGAAAATGCGTATCTTTGAAATTGAAAAGGCACTTGAAGATACAAGTAATGCTCGTGTTGATATTCTGAAGATGATTTATGGGGGCTCTAAAATAGTTATCGGCAGATACACGAAATTTATTAAAGATCCAGTGAGTCGAATTTCATTTTATTATCACGATGGTGATATTACGATGGTTCCATACGTTTAAGTACAGCATTCAGGCACAGGAAGAAATCCATTCGAAACCGTGAGGTGAGCGTATGAGTTTCAAAGCAGTGGAGTTGCAGATTGCGGTACCACGAACAAGTGAAGCGGGACGTTATCAAAGTGAAGCCCAGCAGCGACCGATTACGGATCAGAATCTTTTGGCAGAGCAAACGTCGAAAGAAGCAAATGAAGCAAGGCAACGAAGTGAAGCAATGGACGAAACTTCACAGACTTCGGTGCGTGATGGTCATAACCATGATGGGGATCAGCAGAGTGGTTCCGATGGACAGGAGACGGCTCAGGCTCAAGAAACTGTCAAACCTGCAGAGCACCCGTACAAGGGAAAACACATAGATCTGTCTTTATAATAAATGGTTGTTATGGACATGCAGTCTTGCGCACCGATGGTTGAATCAGAAGGAGAGAACCCAATTTGTCACCATGGATCATTATTGTCATATTAGGGGCCTGCGCCATCGCCTACGCTTGTATTATGCCTCGGAAAAACAAGGTGCAAGAGCCTGGGCATCAACTGGTGCAGGAGATGGAATCTACGCTTGAGCACTACATGACCGAGATCGAAAATGATAATGATGCTCTTATTCAACGTGTGGCTGAAATGAAGGGAGAAGCGACAGCAGCCGATCAACGTATGCAATTGCAACTTCAGGAATTACAGCAGCGGTTGGATCAGCTGGAACAGAGCAAAAAGAACGAAGCTGTCGCATCACCTGTTCCACACTCCGGTAATGTATCTGTACAATCTTCCGAAGGTTTGCAAGCACAAGCGCTCGTGAAAAGTGTACAAGCAGAGGCGGCCCAGCAGGCGTTAGAAGCAGACCAACAGACCAGTGAAGTCGAATCTTTGCCTGGGCGTGAATCGATTAAAGATCGATATGCAGAACTCTTTAATCTACATGCTGAAGGTAAGTCGATGGATGCCATATCCAAGCAGACAGGCATTCAGCGAGGTGAGGTACAGTTAATACTGCAACTGGCAGAACGGGAGGAAAGCTAAGTCATGGACAAGCGATCCTTATGGATTGGTCTGGGGAGCGGCATGATTATTGGTGCGGTTTTGCTTCAACTGGCCACAGTTGGACAAAATGCATTGTCGGATAGTAATCTGGACCCCGAGCAGACTGCCAATATGACCAAAGAACAGCTTGAAACGGCCGCGAAAACCTTGGATATGAAGTTGGTCGGTTCTGAAGAGGAACTATACACAGAAGCAGAGTGGGTGGCAAAGAAAAAGCAGGAGAGCAGTGAGTTGCAGGGGAGTACAGCAACACCGCCAGAGACAGCAACCTCTACGGAAACACCTACCGAGCCTGAGAAGCCACAAGAGCCTGCTGCAAGTGAAGGTGAAGGGCAGAAAGAGATAACTGAGCCGAAGACAACAGAACCTGTAACGCCAAGCAATCCGAAAGGCGCAACAGTATCATTTAAAGTACGTTCAGGCAACAGTCTGGCGATCGTTGCAGCAAACCTAAAAACTGCGGGAATCGTAGATGATGCTCAAGCATTCATAAAGGCTGGCAAGGCTGAGCGAATCAATACCAAAATCCAGGTGGGTACCTATGCGCTTGAAAAAGGCGAAAGTTTCAAATCCATTATCGCAAAAATCACGAAAGAACCGTCAAACTGAGCATGCTCGGACAGGACGGTTTTTGCGTATTAAACGGTACATTTTCAAAGCTTGATAATAATTAGCTTTGAGTTACATATCAAGTTTAAAGGATTCGATACTAGCAAAAAATGAAAAGTAGATTTTAGCTTCAAAGACTGTTGCATCGGACAGTCAGTTATGCTATATTAAATAACGGTGTTAAAACACACGCATGTGCTAATTTTGTTGAGGGTGCTTTCCTTATGGAGAGTCTTGGCGAAAAATGATGCCGGCGGAGGACACAATAAAAACCATATTAGGAGGTGTGTGAAGATGGCAGTAATCTCCATGAAGCAGCTTCTCGAAGCTGGGGTACACTTCGGTCACCAAACTCGTCGTTGGAACCCAAAAATGGATCGTTATATCTTCACTGAAAGAAACGGAATTTATATCATCGACTTGCAAAAGACGGTGAAAAAAGTCGAAGAGGCTTACAACTTCGTTAAAGGAATCGCAGGAGAGAATGGTACAATTCTTTTCGTGGGTACTAAGAAACAAGCTCAAGATTCCGTTAAAGAAGAAGCTGAACGTGCTGGTCAATTTTACATTAACCAACGCTGGCTTGGCGGTACCCTGACTAACTTCCAAACTATTCAAAAACGTATTGATCGTTTGAAACAGTTGGAAGCTTGGGAAGAAGACGGTACATTCGCTGTATTGCCTAAAAAAGAAGTTATCTTGCTTCGCAAAGAAAAAGATCGTCTGGAGAAATTCTTGGGCGGTATTAAAAATATGAAAGGCCTGCCAAGCGCCCTGTTCATCATCGATCCACGCAAAGAGCGTATCGCTGTTGCGGAAGCTCGCAAATTGGGTATCCCAATTGTTGGTATCGTTGATACTAACTGCGATCCGGATGAGATCGATTATGTTATCCCAGGTAATGACGACGCGATCCGCGCTGTTAAATTGCTGACAGGTAAAATGGCTGATGCTGTAATCGAAGCTAACCAAGGCGAAGAAACTTCCGCTTAATAGATTCGAACATATGTTATAAACTAAATGAAAAGGGTGGTTGGCAGGTGGATAACCTCTCACTGCCCTTTTTTTAGAGTGTACGTACAATACTTAATGTTGGAGGGAATTTATAATGGCAGTTAATGCGAGTGCAGTAAAAGAACTTCGCGAAAGAACGGGCGCTGGTATGCTCGATTGCAAAAAAGCACTGGAAGAAGCAAACGGTGATGTAACAAAAGCAGCTGAATTGTTACGTGAGAAAGGTCTTTCTGCAGCAGCAAGCAAAGCAGGCCGTGCAGCAACTGAAGGCGTTGTGGAATCTTACATCCACGCTGGTGGACGTATTGGTGTCTTGGTTGAAGTTAACTGTGAAACAGACTTCGTTGGTAAAACGGATCAATTTAAGGATTTCGTTAAAGATGTAGCTATGCAAATCGCTGCAGCTAATCCTAAATTCGTTACACGCGAAGAAGTTCCTGCAGATGAGCTGGAAAAAGAAAAAGAAATCCTGAAAGCTCAAGCTCTTAACGAAGGCAAACCAGAGAAAATCATTGAAAAAATGGTTGAAGGCCGTATTGGTAAATACTACGAAGAGTACTGCCTGCTGGAACAAACTTTCGTTAAAGATCCAGACAAAACAATCTCTCAATTGCTGAACGAAAAAATCAGCCAAATTGGTGAAAACATCTCCATCCGTCGTTTCGTTCGTTACGAACTGGGTGAAGGTCTTGAGAAAAAAGTAGACAACTTCGTAGAAGAAGTTATGTCCCAAGTAAACAAATAAGACGGTTTCTATAAACCGGCGAGCAAAATTGATTTTCGAAGATATAAGAATGATGAAACTTCGAAGCGTAAACTCCCTTATATCTCAGGAAAACAGTGCCTTACCGGTTAAACGTTTTTCCTAAAAGAGCGGAACACAACTGTGTTCCTTTCTTTTTAAGCAGGAGGCCATGCGCGAGAAGTTTTGTTGGTTGAACACCAAGCGTGTTCGATTCAAAGTGGAGGGTGAATAATTGGAACAGCCAGTATTTAAACGTGTTGTCTTAAAGGTCAGCGGAGAGTCTCTTTCCGGTCAAAACGGCTACGGTATTGATGCAGATACGATCTCGTCGATTGCCCAACAGGTAAAAGAGGTTGTTGCACTTGGTGTACAGGTTGCTATTGTATGTGGCGGCGGAAACATCTGGCGTGGAATTGCCGGTAGTGAAAACGGCATCGATCGTGCAACTGCCGATTATATGGGTATGCTGGCGACAGTAATGAACTCGCTGGCACTGCAGGATGCTTTGGAACAGATTGAAGTGCCTACGCGTGTACAGACATCTATTGCAATGCAACAGATTGCAGAGCCTTATATTCGTCGTAGAGCTATTCGCCATCTGGAGAAAGGCCGGGTCGTTATTTTTGCAGCAGGTACAGGTAACCCGTTCTTTTCCACGGATACAACAGCAGCACTGCGCGCAGCGGAGATTGAAGCAGAAGTTATCTTGATGGCCAAAAATAAAGTTGATGGTGTATACTCAGCAGATCCGTTTAAGGACAGTACGGCTGTGAAATTTGATCAGTTGACTTACATGGATATTCTTAACAAAGACCTTGGTGTAATGGATTCGACGGCATCCTCGCTTTGTAAGGACAACAACATCCCGTTGATCGTATTTGCCATTACGGAACAAGGTAACATCAAACGTGTTGTTCTGGGCGAACGTATCGGAACAATCGTTAAAGGGAGTGTAGATTAATGCCACAAGCGGTTAAACAACATGCCGAAGAGCGTATGGAAAAAGCAATTCAAGCATTGCGTCGTGACCTGGCTAGTTTGCGTGCAGGCCGCGCAACTCCAGCTCTTCTGGACCGAATTCAGGTAGAGTATTATGGAGCAATGACGCCATTGAATCAACTCGCTAATATCAGTACTCCGGATTCCCGTACACTGATGATTCAGCCTTGGGACAAATCCTCCATGGGTGACATCGAGCGTGCCATCATGAAATCGGATCTGGGTCTTACTCCAGCCAATGATGGCAGCATGATCCGTTTGTCTATTCCGGCATTGACGGAAGAACGTAGAGCGGAACTTGTTAAGCTGACGAAGAAGTTCGGTGAAGAAGGTAAAGTAGCGATTCGTAACATTCGCCGGGATGCGAATGATGACATTAAGAAAATGGAAAAGTCAGATATTTCCGAGGATGAATCGCGGAGACATCAGGATGATATCCAAAAATCGACCGACAAGTTTATTGCTGAAGTCGATAAGGTACTCGCTGCCAAAGAAAAAGAAATCATGGAAGTGTAAGACAAGCGCAGCCCCTCCAATACGGTGGGGTTTTGTCTCTTTTTCCAAGCTTCAGATAAAGAAACTTCAGGGATTTTGGAGGAACAGGAATGATCAAACGGGTTCGGTCGTGGTGGAATGGGGCTGACAAGCAGGAAACGCTGACTATATCCGAGGACAATATCCCGCAGCACGTCGCCATCATCATGGACGGCAATGGACGATGGGCCAAACGTTTGGGACTCCCGCGTATAGCCGGGCACCAAAATGGCATGAAGGCGGTCAAACGTGCGACCATCGCGGCGGATGAACTGGGCATCAAATATCTGACGATGTACGCTTTTTCGACAGAAAACTGGACGCGTCCAAAAGAAGAAGTGGATTTTCTGATGCGACTTCCGCAAGAATTTCTAGCCATAGAGCTGGATGAACTTATAGAAAAAAATGTGCGCATTCGCATGATGGGTCAAGAGGAACATTTACCTTCTCATACCATTAATGCCTTGCGGGAAGCCATTCGTCTTACGGAACATAATACAGGTCTCGTTTTGAACTTTGCAATGAACTATGGAAGTCGTCGTGAAATGACGGACTGTGTTAAACAGATCGCTCTGCAGGTGAAATCGGGGGAACTATCGGCAGAGGACATAACACCTGAACTCATTGATAGACATATGCTGACGGTTGACATGCCTGATCCGGATCTGCTGATCCGGACGAGCGGAGAGTTGAGATTAAGCAACTTTATGCTTTGGCAGCTTGCATATAGTGAATTATGGTTTACGGATATATACTGGCCCGAATTTGGCAAAAAGCATTTGCTTGAAGCAGTAGCCGAATATCAGCGCAGAACAAGGCGTTACGGCGGTTTGAAATAGATGGAGGATGAAGCCGTTGAAACAGCGACTAACGACAGGAATCATAGCAGGTGTGTTGTTTTTAGGTTTTTGCATGCTGGGCGGACCCTGGTACCATGGTTTGGTATTGCTTATGGCTCTCATCGGTTATTATGAATTTGTTAAAATGACCGGGGTGATGCCTTTTTCAGGTGTAGCCCTGATTGGATATGCTGGTGTTTTTGCCATTGTGTTTCCTTGGGAAATGCTTTGGGAGGCAAGACCGCTATCCTTATTTCAGGTCATCTGGATAGTAATGCTTGTACTGATGACAGCTTCGGTTGTCACCAAAAATAAGGTTCCCGTGAATACAGTGGCCATGCTTTTCCTCGGCGTGTTGTATATAGGGATCGGTTTCTATTACATTGCAGAATCCAGACATCTGCATCATGGGTTGTTCTGGACGTTCCTGTTGCTGGGCTCCATATGGGCCAGTGATGCAGGAGCTTATTTTGTAGGGAAACTCATTGGTAAAAACAAACTGTGGCCTTCCATCAGTCCAAACAAGACTATAGAGGGTGCACTGGGTGGCATCGTAATTGCAATTGTTACTTCTGTTATTTTTGCATTAGTATCAGATGGTTTGCTTTCCTGGCAGAGAGCGATTGTGATCGGAATTGCCTGTGCAGTTGTAGGTCAGATGGGTGACTTGATCCAGTCTGCATACAAACGTGTATATAATATCAAGGATTCAGGCAGTCTTCTCCCAGGGCATGGAGGCATTCTTGATCGGTGCGACAGCTGGATTGTTGTTTTTCCATTCGTACATATACTAATGCTACTGCCCTACTAAAGAAGAACATGAGTCTGAGATAACAGCATTGTTCGCCGTAGGCATTGGATAATTAAAGATGAGGTGCAGCATGAAAAAAATTGCGATTCTTGGGTCAACCGGTTCCATTGGAACCCAGACACTGGATGTAGTTGACATGCATCCAGAACTCTTTCAAGTGGAGGGACTGGCTGCCGGAGGCAATACAGACCTGCTGATCGAACAAACCAAACGTTACCGGCCGAAGAAAGTATCAGTGGGGTCCAAAGAACTGGCGGAGAAGATAGCTCCACATTTGCCAGCAGGAACGCAACTATTTTATGGCAACGAAGGACTCGTAGAAGTTGCGGCAGGAACCGATGCGCATACGGTTGTTACAGCGGTGGTGGGCAGTGTTGGATTGGAGTCAACGCTTGCTGCCATAGATGCAGGCAAACAGATCGGACTGGCCAATAAGGAGACATTGGTTACAGCGGGGCATATCGTTACGACAAGAGCGGTTGCCAAAGGAGTCTCTTTACTGCCCGTTGATAGTGAGCACTCTGCGATATTCCAATGTTTAAATGGTGAAAACAGAGAACGCCTGACAGGCATCACGCTCACCGCTTCAGGTGGATCATTCCGTGATCTTACCCGTGAACAGTTGAAGAACGTGACTATAGAGGATGCGCTTAAACATCCGAATTGGTCAATGGGCTCCAAAATCACGATAGACTCGGCAACGATGGTTAACAAGGGTCTTGAGGTCATTGAAGCACATTGGTTATTTGGTCTTCGATATGATCAGATTAATGTATTGCTTCACCCAGAGAGTGTTATTCATTCATATGTGGAATTTGATGACACAAGCATCATCGCACAACTGGGGAATCCGGATATGCGAGTTCCAATTCAATATGCACTGACTTACCCTGACCGCTTGCCATCACCGGCACAGCGTCTGTCTCTTGCTCAAGCTGGGAAATTACATTTCCGTGATATGGATATGGAACGGTTCCCGTGTTTAAGAATGGCGTATGAGTGTGGTAAAATGGGAGGAACCGCAACAACGGCGTTTAATGCAGCCAACGAGGTTGCTGTAGCCCGTTTCTTGCGTAAAGAGATTTCATTCCTTAAAATAGAAGATATTATTGCTTCTGTGCTGGAAGCACACCACAATGTGGACGAGCCTGATCTGCAGGAGATCGCACGTTGTGATCAGGAGAGCCGTAAGCTTGCGGCCAGTCTGTAATCTCTTTTTTCATTACAAATTGGAAGAAGTGATTCTCTTGTGCGGCATCAGAGAATAATGATAATCTAGAGGGACAGACTGCGGTATGTGCCGTGAAGGAGGATGGATAGGGATTGGAAACCATACAAGTGGTATTTCTAACGGTGCTCATGTTCTTTGTCATCGTGACGGTTCATGAATGGGGGCATTATTATTTTGCCAAACGCGCCGGTATTCTTGTACGGGAGTTTGCGATCGGTTTTGGTCCCAAATTGTTCTCATATAAAAGAAACGAGACCCAGTTTACATTGCGTTTGTTGCCTTTTGGTGGATATGCACGGATGGCAGGGGAAGATCCGGAACTGGTAGAGATCCAGGAAGGACAGACCATTGCGGTAAGATCAGCGGATGACCAGGTGAAGATGATCTATCTGGACCAGCTGGATAACCGTAAAAATGTAATACGTGGTGAAGTCATCTCCATTGATATGGAGAGAGCGCTGAAGCTTCAACTCGATGTAGATGGAGAGATTCAGGAGTATCGTATTCATCCTCAAGCAATGTTGGTAAGTCGTGGTAAACAAACGCAGATTGCACCGAAAGATCGTCAATTCGGCAGCAAAACTGTTGGACAGCGTGCATTGGCTATTTTTGCGGGCCCACTGATGAACTTTATCTTGGCCTTTGTGCTGTTTGCTGTATATGCGCAGATGGCAGGAGTTCCAGTGGAAAATCCAAAAAATCTTGTAATTGGTGAAGTGCTTGAAGGTGGGGCAGCCGATGAGGCGAACCTGCAAAAGGGCGATATTATCGAAACCATCAATAGTACTGCAATTGGTACGGATTCACAAAAAATGGTGTCGATGATTGCCGATTCCAAAGACAAACCGATGGAATGGACGCTGCGCCGGGGTTCGGATACGTTTAATATAACGATTACTCCACGTGCTGTAGAAGGACAAGAGGGCGGTAAAGTGGGAATTGTACCTACGTTACCAACCCGATCTGTTGGATTTGTAGAGACATTTAAAGTCTCAGGCGTCGCCATGGTTGACACAACCAAAATAATATTTGAAGGTTTTAAACATCTGATCAATCAATTCAACATGGATGATATTGGTGGTCCAGTTCGTACATTTGAAGTGACAGGACAAATTGCTAAACAAGGGATTGAACAGTTAACGAGATGGGCAGCGATTTTGAGTCTGTACCTTGGGATTTTCAACCTGCTACCAATACCTGCACTGGACGGCAGCCGTCTGGTATTTTTGGGAATTGAAGCGCTGCGCGGCAGACCTGTTGATCCCAATCGCGAAGGCATGGTGCATTTCGTCGGATTTGCGATGTTGTTTGTGTTGATGCTGGCAGTAACTTACAATGATATATTACGTTTAATTAACGGATAATTACGGTTGGACTACGCTCTGGACATTCAGAGATAGTCGTTATGGGAGGACGCTGGAGTCTTATGTCAAAGGAAAATGATAAACAGTTCGTGACTGAAATCACACCACAGGGTGAGGATTTCTCACGCTGGTACATTGATGTTATCAAAAAAGCTGATCTCATGGACTATGCACCCGTACGCGGTTGTATTGTGTTCAAACCAGACGGATTTGAAATCTGGGAACATATTAAGGATGAGTTGGATCGTCGTTTCCGGGAAACGGGTCATCGCAACGCATACTTCCCGATGTTCATTCCTGAGAGCTTCTTTCAAAAGGAAAAAGAGCACGTGGAAGGTTTTAACCCTGAATTACCATGGGTTACGGAAGCTGGCGGAGAGAAGCTGGAAGAACGTCTGGCAATCCGTCCTACATCCGAAACGATTATTGGTCACATGTATTCCAAGTGGATTCAGTCTTATCGGGATCTTCCGGTACTGATCAACCAGTGGGCTAACGTAGTTCGTTGGGAAAAAAGAACGTTGCCGTTCCTTCGCACAAGTGAGTTCCTGTGGCAGGAAGGTCATACAGCGCATGAGACGGAAGAAGAAGCACGTGAAGAAACGATGAAAATGCTTGAGATTTATCGTGAAGTGGTTGAGGAATACTTGGCTATTCCTGTAATTGTGGGTCAGAAAACCAAGTCCGAGAAGTTTGCGGGTGCGGTAGATACGTATTCGATCGAAGCCATGATGAAGGATGGACGTGCTGTACAAGCAGGTACATCTCACTATATGGGGACGAACTTTGCAAAAGCATTTGAAATCCAGTATCTTAGCCGCAATAATGTACTGGAGTTGGCTTACACCACTTCATGGGGAGTAAGCACACGTTTGATCGGTGCATTAATTATGGTTCACGGAGATGACCGTGGTCTCGTACTTCCTCCTAAAGTCGCACCAACGCAAGTAGTCATGATTCCAATTGGACCTCCGAAAACACGTGATGCTGTGGTTGGGCGTGCAGATGAGTTGTTCACTGAGTTGAAAAAAGCTGGAGTCCGTGTGAAAATGGATGATCGCAGCGATGTTCGCCCAGGTTGGAAATTCAATGAATACGAGATGCGCGGTGTTCCGATTCGTCTAGAGATTGGTCCACGTGATATGGAAAATGGCGTTTGTGTACTCGTATCACGGATCACAGGTGAGAAGAAAGTGGTAGAACAAGCAAACCTGGTAGAAGAGATCCAGGCTATGCTGACACAGATCCAGGTAGATATGTTAGAGCGTGCTCGCACATTTATGTCGGATAACTTCTACTCCGTGGATACACTCGATGAGATGAAAGAACTGATGGAAAATAAACGCGGGTTTACACTGGCCGGATGGTGCGGTTCGGAAACTTGCGAAGATAAAGTAAGAGAAGTCACAGGTGCAACAAGCCGGAACATTCCGTTCCAGCCTGCTGAAGAAAAGCATACGTGCCTGGCTTGTGGTGAACAGGCAGAACACACGGTTGTGTTTGCAAGAGCGTATTAAGTCAGGATAACCTGACTATATACATTGAACTAAACATTTACATGAGAACGTAGAGAACAGAAATAACCTGAAGAAGCGGAGCTAAAAGCTTTCTGAAAGAAAGCTACATCGGAAGCATACACTGCGCCTTTATCCCCGGTTTTTCCCCTTTGTAAATGGGAATCAAAAAATCTGGGGGTAACAGCGATCGGAAGGTTGTTCTGTTATCGGAGTGGTAAGTGTAAATATCTTTTTGTTCAATGTATATAATGGCACGTACGGACTGTAAGAGTAATGAATGGAGAGCTTCTGTCGGATAAAATGAGTCGGTGCGAGTTCGGATCGGTGACATTTTTGAATGCAGGGGCTTTTCATGCTTTAAGGGGGTACAAGGAGGAACACGATGAGCGGATTCGAGGAGAAAAGAAAACGGTTTGAGTTGTTGATGAAACAGGCAGAGCTTCCGGCTGGTCTGTTAGAGCCCTATTTTTTGGATGGATGGATTGAACAAGTAGAGACCAATCGAAGTAATCGGGAATGGAATATTCTGATTGCAAAGGATACGTTGGTACCCGCTCCAATCTATCGCGCATTTTGCCTGCATATTCAAGAGAAAATGAATCATATCGCCAAAATTTCATTTGGCTTCAAATACACGGATCAAGTACAAAATGGTGATATCGTCAGTGAATATTGGAATCTGTTTTTGGAGTGGGTTACCCGTGAGATTCCATCTGTAAATGGTTGGATGAACCGGACAACCTTTGAATGTGAAGAGGATCTCCTACAACTGACAATGAGTGATGCAACGTCGATGGAATTGGCTCGTAAGAAACAGATTGATCAGGCTATTACGAAATTCTATGAAAAATACTTTCATCTACCTCTTCGCATCAAGATGCAAGTGGGTGAAGTGGGAAGTAATAAAGAGGCCATGGAACAGTTCCAGGCCCAAAAACGTGTAGAAGAACTTGAGGTCATCGAGAAGATGATGAGTGAAGTGGACACAGAAATCCCGGTGGATGAGGAGCAGGGTGATCTGCGTTTGCAAATGGGTTATGACATCAAGGAACCTGCAGTACCTATGCAGGAAATCCAGGATGAAGAGAAAAAGGTCACGCTTCAAGGTTCGGTGTTTGGTCTGGATCGTAAAGAACTGCGAAACGGAAATACGTTGTTTACCTTCTACCTGACCGACTTCACGGACTCCATGCAGATGAAGATGTTTGCCAAAACAAAAGAGGATGTTAAAATTCTTAGTTTGCTGGCTAACGGTAAATGGGTGAAAGTGCGTGGTCGTGTAGAGTATGACCGGTTTATGCAAATTCCTGAACTGGCCATGATTCCATCGGACCTGATTGAAGTTAAAGCACCCCCGTCTCGTAAAGATAATGCACCAGAGAAGCGGGTGGAGTTCCATTTGCACTCTACGATGAGTACGATGGATGCTGTAACTTCAATCGACAAATACGTGAAAATGGCAGCAGAGTGGGGACATAAGGCGATTGCAGTCACTGATCATGGTGGGGTGCAGGTATATCCCGAGGCTTCCAAGGCTGCTAAGAAAAACGGGATTAAAATGATCTACGGCCTCGAGGCCAATGTCGTGAATGACTCTGTTGCCGTTGTAATGGCTCCTCAGCCATTGGATCTCCAAACAGCAACATACATCGTATTTGATATCGAGACCACAGGTTTGTCGGTAACACAGAACAAAATCATTGAGATTGCAGCAGTGAAGATGCAAGATGGTAAAGAAATCGACCGGTTTGCAACATTTGTGAATCCGCATGAACGCATTCCCTACAACATTCAGCAGTTGACCAATATTAATGATGACATGGTAAAAGACGCACCTGAGCTGGAGCCTGTCATTCGTGAGTTTGTGCAGTTTGCTGGTGATGGTGTGCTTGTTGCGCATAATGCACGTTTTGATATGGGCTTTATCCAGGCTTCCCTGAAGCAAATTGGAATGCCAGAGCTTCCTAACCCTGTCCTTGACACGTTGGAACTGGCGCGATTGTTATTTCCAAAAAATAAGAACCACCGTCTGAATACGATGGCAGATAAATATAAGGTTGGACTTGAAAGTCATCACCGTGCCATTGATGATACGATTGCACTCGCGGGTATACTGATCGGATTATTAAATGATGCTGCTCAGATGAAAGGTTTAACGAGGCTTGATCGCTTGAACGATTATGTAGGTGTCGACTTGTCGAATACAAGACCTTTCCATTGTGGAATCTATGCATTGAATGATGTCGGTAAGAAAAATCTATACAAGCTGGTATCTCTCTCTCATACGGAACATTTCAAGCGGGTACCGTGCATTCCCAAATCGAAACTGATTAATTTGCGTGAAGGCCTTGTTATTATATCGGGCTGTGAAAAAGGGGAGTTTTTCGAAGCGGTGCTTAACAAATCGCTCGAAGAAGCGGAAGAGATCGCTGAGTTTTATGACATACTGGAGATTCAACCACTTACCATGTATATGCATTTGGTGGATAAAGGGTTGGTGGCTACACCCGAAGAAATCAAAACAGCGATCCGTAAAGTCATTGATATAGGCGCAAAATTTAATAAACCAGTTATAGCCACAGGTAACGTGCACTATTTGGAACCGCGTGACAAGTTATATCGGGATATCACCATTCACGGAATTACAGGTTTTAGTCCACTCAAAGATCAGCGTAAACCGGATGCACATTTCAGAACGACAGAGGAAATGCTGGAAGAGTTCCAGTTCCTGGGCCAAGATAAAGCTTACGAAGTCGTTGTTACAAATACGGTGGAGTTATCTGACCGATTTGAGGAAATTAAGTTATTCCCGGACAAACTGTTTACTCCAATTCTGGAAGGTGCGGACGAAGAAATCCGTAATACCTGCTATGACACTGCCAAGTCTATCTATGGCGAGGAATTACCAGAAGTAATCGTGGCACGACTAGAGAAAGAGCTCATTCCAATTATTAAATATGGTTTTTCTGCCAACTATCTGATCTCGGAACGCTTGGTTAAAAAATCGAATCAGGATGGTTATCTCGTAGGTTCGCGGGGATCGGTAGGCTCCTCTGTTGTTGCTACATTTTTGGGTATATCCGAGGTTAATCCACTACCTGCTCATTATATTTGTGTGAATTCAGAATGTAAACACAGCGAGTGGTTCCTGGACGGCAGTGTTCGGAGTGGATTTGACCTTCCAGAGAAAGAGTGTCCGGATTGTGGTGGCACACTTAAAGGAGAAGGCCAGGATATTCCGTTTGAGACCTTCCTTGGATTTAAGGGAGATAAAGTTCCCGATATTGACTTGAACTTCTCTGGTGATTATCAGCCACATGCTCATAACTATACGAAAGTACTATTTAGTGAGAAGAGTGTTTTCCGTGCGGGGACCATCGGTACGGTGGCTGAGAAAACAGCATTTGGTTTTGCCAAGAAGTACGAGGAACATCATCAGAAGAAATGGCGTGGAGCTGAATTGAATCGTTTGGCCTCTGGCTGTACTGGGGTGAAACGGAGTACTGGACAGCACCCCGGCGGTATTGTCGTGGTACCTGATTATATCGAAGTCGAAGACGTTACACCTGTTCAGTTTCCGGCTGACGACGTTAATGCGGAGTGGAAAACCACACACTTTGATTATCATGCTTTTGAAGAAAACTTGCTGAAACTTGATATTCTGGGGCACGATGATCCAACTATGATGCGGATGTTACAGGATTTGACAGGGGTCGATCCAACGACCATTCCGATGAATGATCCCAAAGTCATGAGCATGTTTAACTCAACCGACGCTCTGGGTGTTACACCGGAACAGATTAGGTCGCCAGTCGCGACGTTTGGCGTGCCAGAGATGGGAACGAAGTTTGTACGTCAGATGCTTGTTGAATCCCAGCCGACGTCTTTTGCCGATTTACTGCAGATTTCCGGATTGTCCCATGGTACAGGGGTATGGCTTGGAAACGCTCAGGATCTGATTAAGAACGGAACGTGTAACATTAAGACGGTAATTGGTTGTCGGGATGATATCATGTTATTCCTGATCTATAAAACGGGAATGGACGCAAGTCTGGCATTTAAGATTACCGAGAGTGTTCGTAAGGGACGGGGCCTACCACAGGAATGGATTGACGAGATGAAGAATTGTAAAGTGCCTCAATGGTACATTGATTCGTGTCTCAAAATCCAGTACATGTTCCCGAAGGCTCACGCGGCCGCTTATGTTATTTCGGCAGTACGTACGGCGTTCTTCAAGCTGTATCATCCGATTGAATATTACGCAACTTACTTTACCGTTCGGGCGGATGAGATTGATATCGAACTGATGTGTCAGGGATATGACGCGATCTATCGCAAAATTACGGAAATTGAGCAATTAGGTTTCCAGGCACCTCCAAAAGAGAAAAACATGTTACCTGTTCTGGAAATGGGTCTGGAAATGGCAGCACGCGGATTCTCGCTGAAATCCATTGACTTATACCGTTCGGAAGCGACAAAGTTCATCGTTGACGGAAAAACACTAATCCCTCCATTTTCAGCTTTGGCAGGAATCGGGGATAATGCTGCTCGCAATATCGCTGCGGCAAGAGATCATGGTGAATTCCTGTCGGTGGAAGACTTCCAGCAGAAGTCGAAAGCAAGTAAGACCATTGTTGAACTCCTGTCGAATATGGGATGTTTCCGTGGCTTGCCAGAGAGCAATCAGCTTTCCCTTTTCTAGGATTGAATTTTGATCTAACCATAGCGATTGTTGGGGAACGTAATTTTTCCTTCATTAGTAAGTAAACTGCCTGAAGCATCGCTTACTTGTCACTATTACCAGACTATGTTATAATTTTTGAAGTGAACGAGATAGTACGAATTTCTAAAGAGTGGGGAAACCCACTCTTTAGTCTTTGGTATACAAGAATCTTGGGTATTGAATAATCTGCCAGTGCTTTTTTTGCTGGTGTAACCTAAGTTGGAGGTTATTGGTTTTGAGCACAACGAACATTAAATCTACCGTGGAAGAAATGATCCAACCCTACTTGAACGAACAAGGCTTCGAGCTGGTTGACATCGAATACGTCAAAGAAGGCAGCAACTGGTTTTTACGGGTGTATGTCGACAAAGAGGGTGGCATCGACATCGACGATTGTGTCTTGATCAGCGAAAAGCTGAGCGCCAAGCTGGATGAGAACGATCCGATTCCAACCATCTATTTCCTTGAAGTGTCTTCTCCCGGTGCGGAGCGTCCACTGAAAAAACCTGAGGACGTTACCAAAGCTGTAGGCAAAAATGTTTTTGTTACAACCTACGAGCCGGTGAACGGATTGAAGGAATTTGAAGGCAAGCTGCTTTCCTTTGATGACGAGGAACTCGTGATCGAAGCAGGCAAAAAACAGCATGCCATTTCTTATGATAAGGTTGCCAGTGCGCGCCTAGCTATTTTGTTTTAAGTGCCTTGTTCACTTTATTAATGAAAAAGACACATCTCACGATAACGGCAAGGTGCTCATTAGTCCAGAGCCTTTCGCCGTTTTACGTATGAGATGCCATGTTTGAAAGGGGGATCAACATTCATGAGTACGGATTTTATTGAAGCAATGAATGAATTGGAACGGGAAAAAGGGATCAGCAAGGATGTGCTGTTTGAAGCGATCGAGGCTGCACTAATTTCCAGCTACAAGCGGAATTTCAACACGGCCCAGAATGTGCGTGTTGACATGAACCGTAATACGGGAGTTATTCGGGTGTATGCCCGTAAATTGATCGTGGAAGAAGTCCTGGATTCACGTACCGAAATTTCATTGCCTGCTGCACGAGAAATCAACCCACACTTCCAGCTGGAAGATATTGCGGAGATTGAAGTTACGCCGCGTGATTTCGGACGTATCGCGGCACAAACTGCCAAACAGGTAGTGACCCAGCGGATTCGTGAAGCCGAACGCGGCCTGATCTACAACGCTTTCGTAGATAAGGAAGAAGATATCGTTACGGGAGTGGTGCAGCGTCAGGATTTGCGCAATATCTACATCGATCTGGGCAAAATCGAAGCGGCTTTACCGCTTACCGAATTGATGCCGAACGAGAAGTTTGTTCATGGTGACCGTATTAAGGCGTATATCACCAAGGTCGAGAATACGACGAAAGGGCCGCAAATCATTTTGTCCCGTACCCATCCGGGCCTCTTGAAACGTCTCTTTGAACTGGAAGTGCCTGAGATCTTTGACGGTGTAGTTGAAATTCGCTCCGTCGCTCGCGAAGCAGGGTTCCGCTCCAAAATTGCCGTTCACTCCCGCAACGAGGAAGTTGATCCAGTTGGATCTTGTGTAGGTCCTAGGGGAATGCGCGTGCAGACCATTGTGGGTGAGCTGCGCGGTGAAAAAATCGACATCGTTCGTTTCTCCGATCAGGTAGACGAATATGTTGCTAATGCACTGAGTCCTTCCAAAGTATTGGAAGTTCATGTATTTGAGGAAGAAAAGATGGCTCGGGTTATCGTTCCGGACTATCAACTGTCGCTCGCAATTGGTATCAAAGGCCAAAATGCCAGATTGGCAGCCAAATTAACCGGCTGGAAAATCGACATTAAGAGCGAGAGCCAGGCGGAACAGGAATTCGGCAGAGAAAAAGATTCTTCTTCTGAAATGCATCAGGATTCCGTCTCCGTCGACTAAAGTAAAGTACGGGGGGCGCTGACGTATGAAACCAAAAAAAGTGCCGCTGCGCAAATGTGTGGCATGCCAAGAAATGATGCCCAAAAAGCAGCTGATTCGCATTGTTAAAACGCCAGAGGATGAAGTGCTGATCGATTTGACTGGCAAAAAATCCGGACGTGGTGCCTATTTATGCGGCAAAGAGTCCTGTTTTAAGCTCGCACTCAAAAACCGGGCTTTGGATCGGGCGTTAAAAGGCAAAGTCTCACCTGAAATTTACGAGCAATTAGCAGCTGACTTCATCGCGGTTGAGGATGAATTCATAGCAGCACAGGAGCGTGAACATGACTAATATTAAAACGCTGTCTTATTTGGGACTCTCTATGCGTGCAGGTAAACTTGTAACAGGTGAAGAAATTGTACTTAAAGCGATCCGTTCTTCCGAAGCTAAAATGGTTATTGTTGCGGGTGACGCCTCAGCCAATACACAAAAGAAATTTCGCGATAAATGCGGAACTTATAAGGTTCCTCTGTTGATCGGATTTGACCGGGATAGTCTGGGTTCAAGTATCGGTAAAGACACGCGTGTTGTTCTTGCAGTAACGGATCGAGGGTTTGCAAAAATGATCTCCAAGCAAGTCGGTATAATGTCGGAGGTGGAGTATATTGAGTAAACAGGAAAACAAGGATAAATTGCGGGTTTATGAATATGCGAAATCCCTTAATATGAGTAGTAAAGAAATTATAACCATTCTTAAAAAACTGGAAATTCCCGTAAACAATCATATGAGTGTCATGGAGAATGGTTCAGTCGGTAAGGTGGAACAATTTTTTAAAGATATAAAATCCACTGCGGCTTCCAAACAAGGCAACGATGTAAAACCTGTTGCTACTTCGGCGGTGCGCAGTGACAAACCAGTGGACAGCAACAAACCGGCCGGCGGAGTGAACACGCCGATTAGCAACAACCCCTCCGGTAGTCCCGTACAAACAAAAATACAACAGGAAAAGCAGGTAGGTATGAACAATAGACCAAATTCCAACAATAACAATGGCACTCAAAGACCCAGCGGCCAAGACAGTCGCAACAGAACGAACTCTTCCCAAGGCTCAAGCCAAGGGGGACAATCAAGTAACCGTCCAAAACCAGCTCAAAGTGGACAAAGCAGTACTGCATCCCGTCCGCAAGGTACGGGACAACGTCCGAATAACAGCGGTGGCGGTCAAGTAAGAACTTCAGGCCCTAACAGCGGTGGTAATACAGGTACTGCTGGCAACCGTAGCGGTGGTCAAGGTCAGAGCCAAGGACAAGGCCAACGTAGAAGCGGCCCAGGTGGTACTACTGGCAGCAACAACAATAGTGGTAACCGTTCGAACAGCGGTGGCGGTGGACGTCGTTATGATGACAACCGTGGCGGCAACTTCCGTGGTAACCGTGGTGGCAAGAACAACCGCAACAGAAATCAACAACAGTACCAACAACGTGAGAAAATTGATAACACACCTAAGAAAATCATCGTTCGTGGTGATATGACCGTTGGTGAAACAGCGAAGTTGCTCCATAAGGATGCTTCTGAAGTTATCAAAAAGCTCATCGCTATGGGTGTTATGGCAACAATCAACCAAGAGCTTGATATCGAAACGATCCTTCTGCTTTCAGGTGAATTCGGTGTTGAGGTTGAAGTGAAGATTGTGCTTGAAGATGACCGTTTCGAAACACTGGAAGAGAATGATGATGCTGCTGACTTGCAGGCTCGTCCACCAGTAGTTACGATCATGGGTCACGTTGACCATGGTAAAACTACTTTGCTGGATGCGATTCGTTCCACGAATGTATCCGATGGCGAAGCCGGCGGAATCACGCAACATATCGGTGCATATCAAGTTGAAATTAACAACAAAAAGATCACGTTCCTGGATACTCCGGGTCACGAAGCGTTTACAGCGATGCGTGCACGTGGCGCACAAGTTACGGATATGACGATTATTGTCGTAGCTGCGGATGACGGTGTTATGCCACAGACCATTGAGGCGATTAACCATGCCAAAGCTGCCGGGCTACCAATCATCGTGGCTGTCAACAAAATTGACAAGCCGGGCGCTGATCCAGACAAAGTGAAACAAGAACTAACCAGCTATGAACTCGTTCCTGAAGAGTGGGGCGGAGATACCATCTTTGTTAACGTGTCAGCGAAACAAAGAATGGGTCTGGAAGGTCTGCTTGAAATGATTCTGCTCGTTGCAGAAGTGAACGAATACAAAGCGAACCCGGACAAACGTGCCCGTGGTACAGTGATTGAAGCCGAGCTGGATAAAGGACGTGGCCCAGTTGCACGTATCCTCGTACAGCACGGTACATTGAAAGTCGGCGATGCTTTCGTAGCAGGTAACTGCTTCGGTCGTGTTCGTGCGATGGTCAATGACAAAGGTCGCAAATTGAAAGAAGCTGGACCTTCAACACCTGTAGAAATCACAGGTCTGACTGAAGTTCCAGGTGCGGGAGATCCATTCATGGTGTTTGAAGATGAGCGCAAAGCGCGTTCCATCGCTGACAAACGTTCGATCACGCAACGTGAATCCGATCTGGGTACGCATACTCGTGTGACGTTGGACGATCTGTTCCAGCACATCAAAGATGGCGAGATCAAAGATCTGAACGTAATCATCAAAGGTGATGTACAAGGTTCGGTTGAAGCATTGAAAGGTTCCCTTGCGAAGATCGAAGTTGAAGGTGTACGCGTGAAAATCATTCATAGCGGCGCTGGTGCAATCACAGAATCCGACATCATTTTAGCTGCAGCATCTAATGCTATCGTGATCGGTTTCAACGTTCGTCCTGATAACCAGGCGAAATCAACTGCAGATCAAGAGCAAGTAGACATTCGTCTGCATCGCGTGATCTACAGTGTTATCGAAGAAATTGAACAAGCGATGAAAGGTATGCTTGATCCGATCTACAAAGAAAAAGTTATCGGTCATGCTGAAGTTCGGAGCACGTTCTCCATCAGTAAAGTGGGTACCATCGCTGGTTGTATGGTTACCTCGGGTAAAATTACGCGTTCTGCGGAAGCACGCCTGATTCGTGATGGCATTGTCCTTTACGAAGGTAAGCTGGATTCCCTGAAACGTTATAAAGATGATGCCAAAGAAGTAGCACAAGGTTACGAGTGCGGTATCACACTTGATAAATATAATGATCTCAAAGAAGGCGACGTTATCGAAGCTTTCATTATGGAGACAGTACAACGATAAGCAAGGAAGCATGAGGTGAACAACGATGGCTAAGATTCGTACAGGTAGAGTGGGCGAGCAGATCAAGAAAGAAATAAGTCTGCTCATCCAGTCTGAACTGAAAGATCCACGTATCGGCTTTATTACGGTAACGGGAGTCGAAGTGACAGGAGACTTGTCGCAAGCCAAAGTTTATCTGAGTGTCTTCGGTGAACAGGAACAAAAAGATAACACGCTGAAAGCTCTGGCAAAAGCAAATGGATTTTTGCGTTCCGAGCTGGGCAAACGTATCCGGTTCCGGCATGTTCCCGAGTTGATATTTAAGATTGACGAATCCATTGCTTATGGCAGCCGAATTGAGAAGCTGCTTGGCGATATTGGTTCCGACAAGAACGAATCCCAGTAACAGAATAGAGGAGACGGCAATGCACACTTATGAACAGGCGCTCCAGGCCGGAAAGCAATTTCTGCTGGAGCATGATGATTACCTGGTCGTGTCGCATGTACAGCCGGACGGTGACGCAGTCAGCTCGACGGTAACGGTGGGCTGGCTGCTGTCATGTCTGGGTAAGACATTCACGATGATTAATGAAGGTGAAATCCCCGGGCGAATGCAATTTTTGTGGGAAGCAGGCAACATTGTGAACATGACCGAACAACCACCGCAGCGAAAATATAAAGCTGTTATCTGTGTGGATTGTGCAGACTTTGCCAGAGTAGGTTTGACACGTCATTATTTTGAAGATGATGCTGTTATCTTGAATATTGATCATCACCCTACAAATGACGGTTATGGTACAGTCAACATCATTAAGTCAGATGCTGCTGCTACGGCTGAAATCTTGTTCGATTTTCTTAACCTGTTCCAAGTAACATGGGATCAAGATGTTGCGACGGCAGTTTATACAGGATTGCTTACCGATACAGGTGGATTCCGCTATGCCAACACCAGCCCAAATGTAATGAAAACGGCCTCCAGACTGCTTGAGCATGGCGTGAATGGACCCTATCTCGCCCAGACCTTGTTGGAGCAGGTGACTCTTCCGCAAGTTCGGATTTTGAATCAGGCACTATCAAGCCTGCAGATGACAGATGATGGAAAGATAGCCTGGGTTGTTATTACACCAGATGATATGGTGGCTTGTGGAGCAGCTAATGAAGATCTTGAAGGGGTAGTGAACTATCCGCGCAACATTCAGGGCGTGGAAGTTGGTATCTTTTTCAAAGTCATCAACGGGAATGCAGTCAAGGTTTCTTTGCGTTCAGCTGGTAAAATTGATGTTGCTGCACTAGCACAGACCTTTGGCGGAGGCGGGCATGTGCTCGCAGCCGGATGTCGTCTGGAAGGCAGACTTGATGATATTGTCGCAAAAGTACTGAAGCAGGTGAATTCACAATGGTAAAGCCATTTGAAGGTGTACTTCCGGTATATAAACCGGCGGGTTTTACTTCTCATGATGTTGTAGCCAAAATGCGTCGCATTCTCAAAATGAAGCGCATTGGGCATACGGGCACACTTGACCCACAAGTTACAGGCGTTCTGCCGCTCTGTCTTGGACGGGCGACACGTGTGGTAGAGTACATGCAGGAGCTTCCGAAGGAATATCTGGCTACGCTCAGACTGGGACTGTCTACTGACACAGAGGATATGACAGGGGAAGTCATTGAGCGGGCTGAAACGACTGTGGAAGTAACACAGGAACAGGTTCAACAGGTGCTTGAGCAGTTTCTGGGCACGATCTCACAGGTACCACCCATGTATTCTGCCGTAAAGGTAGACGGCAAACGTCTTTATGAGCTTGCTCGTGAAGGTAAGACGGTAGAGCGTAAGAGCCGTGAGGTTACAGTCTATGAGCTCGAACTTACAGGGATTGAGACTCAGGGTGAGACCACCGATATATCCTTCAGGGCCTTATGTTCAAAAGGTACTTATATTCGGACATTGTGTGTAGACATTGGCCGGCAACTCGGATATCCATCAACCATGGTTCAACTGGAGCGTACGATATCGGCAGGTATCTCTGCAGATCGTTGTCTTCGTATTGAAGAAGTGGAACAACTTATGGCTGACGGGACTTTGGCGGAGGCGCTGATTCCTGTTGACGAGGCTATTGCTTCAATTCCGGCCCATAAGGTTGGAGAAGAACTGACCAAAGGAGCACTGCAAGGTCAGAAACTGTCTGCGCGTCTTCTGGAACCGCCTGTGGAGCAACCTGGTTTGCTGCGGTTGTATGCTCAGGATGGTACGTTTCTGGGGATATTTGAACGGGATGAACTAAAACCAACGGTGAGGGCAGTTAAAGTCTTTTTGCCGGAATAAAGAGGTTTCGGGCTTGGAGTTGTGGTGATGCTCTAGCTTGGCCTATCTAGTGAAATGCAGGTGAATGATTGTGAAAACCGTAATGCTAACCTATCCGCAGACGTTACATTCGACTGAGCTGAGCACACTGCCCCAAGTGCTTGCGATTGGTCAATTCGACGGACTGCATCTCGGACATGCAAGTGTCATTTTATCAGCTGTCCGCATTGCGCGGGAAACGGGCATGCAGGCAGCGGTCATGACCTTTCATCCACATCCGAAGGAAGTTATGCGCAAAGGGGATTACGAGGGTTATTTAACTCCCTTGAGAGATAAAGAAGAGATCTTGGCAGGAATGGGAGTTGATGTACTCTATGTGGTGGAGTTCAATGAAGATTTCTCACGGTTGACGCCGCAACAATTCGTACACGACTTGTTGATTCCTCTTCAGACACGAACAGCGGTGGTGGGTTTTGACTTCCGTTTTGGTCACAAGGGTGCAGGGGATGAACAACTTCTTCGTACTTTGGGAGAAGGAGAGATGACGGTGGAAACCGTTCCTCCTTTCTTGTTGAATGGTGAAAAAGTGAGCAGTTCTCTCATTCGTGGCCTGTTGAAGCGTGGGGAGATGGATGAGGCCAGTCAGTGGCTTGGCCGACCTTACAGCATCAGAGGAACCGTCATTCACGGGGAGAAGCGTGGACGAACGATTGGATTTCCTACAGCCAACCTTGAACTCACGGATCATTACGTTACCCCGTCGAAGGGTGTTTACGCTGTTCGTGTGCAGTATGGCGAACAGGAACTGCATGGCGTAATGAATCTCGGTGTGAAACCTACGTTTCACGAAAGTGGGATGAAACCTACGTTTGAAGTGCACCTGCTTGATTTTGATGGACACTTGTATGACCAGGAACTAAAGGTTGAGCTCGTTCACTATATTCGTGCAGAACGAAAGTTTGACTCCATTGATGCATTAATTAGCCAGATTCGTGAAGATGCATTAACTGCCGGCCGCCTGTTATCTTAAAGGTTCAGGATTAAATGCATGTTTACATTTACTTTAACTAGGCAATTATGATATACTGTACTACGTTGTCGATTGAGGCAACATTAACCTTGGCTTGGTTGCTTGCTCTCACCGGCGGTGACGAGGCTAATGGCGATTATATTGAAGGAGGTGAACAGGATGGCATTGACTCAAGAACGTAAACAACAACTGATCGACGAGCACAAAACTCACGAGTCCGATACAGGATCTCCAGAGGTGCAAGTTGCTATCCTTACGGAAAACATCACAAGTTTGACAAACCACTTGCGTACGCATAAGAAAGACCACCACTCACGTCGTGGACTTTTGAAAATGGTAGGTCAACGTCGTAAGCTTTTGGCTTATGTGAAAAACAAAGATGTTAAACGTTACAGCGCACTGATCGAAAAACTCGGATTGCGTCGTTAATTATCGTACATGTTTTCAAAATCAACCTGGCTGTTATCCGTCATTCTTTTGTCTAAAAGGACAAGCGGAACTTACAGCCGGGTTGTTTTGTAGATGAACATGTTGCCATATATTTGTAGATGGGGCTCCGTGAGGAGCTTTTGTTGTGCAGGTTAGCATGTTGAAAGTTCCATACATAGCTAATGAATGCAGGACAAGCAGGAAATACTGTGAATATGCAGAATCCATTGAATTAGGAACGAATAAAAGGAGGGGTTTCATGGAACAGCGTGTTGAAATGCAGCTTGGTGGAAGAAAACTTACGCTTGAGACCGGGCGTTTGGCCAAGCAGGCTAATGCTGCCGTTAAGGTAACATACGGGGATACCGTGGTATTGTGTACCGTGACAGCATCAAGTGAGCCGAAAGATCTGGACTTTTTCCCATTAACGGTGAACTATGAAGAAAGATTGTACGCCGTAGGTAAAATCCCGGGAGGATTTATTAAACGTGAAGGCAGACCGAGTGAGAAAGCCATTCTTTCAAGCCGTCTGACAGACCGTCCAATTCGTCCTTTGTTCCCGGAAGGCTTCCGGAATGATGTACAAGTTCTGAATATCGTTATGAGTGTGGATCAGGATTGCGAACCGCAAATCGCTGCAATGATTGGTACATCGGCAGCATTGAGCATTTCGGATGTTCCATTCAGCGGACCGATTGGTGGCGTGAAAGTGGGACGTATTGATGGCGAGTTCATCATTAACCCAACGATTGCACAGCTTGAAGTCAGTGATATTGAACTGGTCGTTGCAGGAACCAAAGATGCCATCATGATGGTTGAGGCCGAAGCAAACGAAGTGCCGGAAGAAGTGATGCTCGAAGCAATCATGTTTGGACATGATGAGATCCAAAATATTATTGCTGTAATCGAACAACTTGTGCAAGTTGCTGGAAAAGAAAAAATGGCTGTTAAGTTGCGTACCGTTAATACTGAAGTTAACAGCAGCGTGCGTGAATTCGCCAGCGCTCGTCTGGTCGAAGCGGTTAAAATCGCCGAGAAACATGCTCGTCAAGATGCAATCGATGTAGTGAATGACGAAACCGTTGCTCACTTTGAAGAGAAATATATTGAAAGTCCGGAATTGTTCAAAGACGTGAAGGAAGTTCTGCACGATATCGTCAAAGAAGAAGTGCGTCGTCTGATCACGCATGATAAAGTTCGTCCGGATGGACGTGGACTTGCTGAAATTCGCCCAATTGAATGTGATACATCTCTGCTGCCACGTGCACATGGTACAGGACTGTTTACACGCGGTCAAACGCAAGCACTTAGCGTTTGTACACTGGGTGCATTGGGTGATGTTCAGATTTTGGATGGAATCAGTCTTGAAGAAACGAAACGATTCATGCACCACTATAATTTCCCACCATTCAGCGTAGGTGAAGCGCGTCCATTACGTGCTCCAGGCCGTCGCGAAATCGGACATGGTGCTCTGGGTGAGCGCGCGCTTTCCAAAGTAATTCCTTCCGAAACGGATTTCCCATACACGATTCGTTTGGTATCTGA
This sequence comes from Paenibacillus sp. 10L310, assembly GCF_056395745.1. NCBI lineage: Bacteria > Bacillati > Bacillota > Bacilli > Caryophanales > Paenibacillaceae > Paenibacillus > Paenibacillus sp. 10L310. Next base: position 1,074,566 of record NZ_JBFTKC010000001.1, read on the forward strand.
AGTTCTGGAATCCAACGGTTCATCATCTCAGGCAAGTATCTGTGCCAGCACTTTAGCTATGATGGATGCAGGTGTACCAATCAAAGCTCCAGTTGCGGGTGTAGCTATGGGTCTGATCAAAGATGGAGATCATGTATCCATTCTGAGTGATATTCAAGGTATGGAAGATCACCTCGGTGACATGGACTTTAAAGTAGCTGGAACACCTGAAGGTGTAACTGCAATCCAAATGGACATCAAAATTGCTGGTATTAATCGTCAAATTTTGTCTGATGCATTGGCGCAAGCCAAAGAAGGCCGTATGCACATTTTGGGCAAAATGAACGAAATTTTGAAAACTCCACGTGAGCAGTTATCACAATATGCGCCTAAAATTACAACGATGCATATCAATCCGGACAAAATCCGTGATGTTATTGGTGCAGGTGGTAAAATTATCAATAAAATCATCGAAGAAACCGGTGTTAAAATTGATATTGAACAGGATGGACGTGTCTTTATCGCTTCTTCCAACCAGGAGATGAATGATAAAGCCAAAGCGATTATCGAAGGTATTGTGCGCGAAGTATTGGTCGGCGAGATTTATGTCGGCAAAGTAAAACGCGTAGAAAAATTCGGTGCATTTGTTGAAGTACTTCCGAACAAAGAAGGTCTGGTACACATCTCGCAACTGTCAACTGAACGTGTTGCCAAAGTGGAAGATGTTGTAGCTATCGGTGATTCCATTACGGTAAAAGTAACGGAAATTGACCCACAAGGTCGAATCAACTTGTCCCGTAAAGCAGTTTTGACTGCTGAAGCTCCGGCTCAATCCTAGGATACCGAAGCGACAGGTTATAAATGGATAGATTGAATGAAGAGACAGAATGTGAATTTCTGGCTCTTTTTTTAACGTTTAAATACGTAAAGCAAGGATGAAACCATGGCTTAGCATTCATATTTTTGCCCTTGTCCTCATATGATGGGGACAAAGACGGCGGGAGGATGGAGCTGTGGGAAACCAATCCAAAAAGCTGGCGGCTGTTCTGGCGGGTGTGACTGCGGTCATATTGATCGGACAAGTTGGCAGTGTACGTACATACATTACGGAGATCCGTGATGGGCCAGGTACGCAAAATGCTTTTGACATGTTTAAGGAGGCAACTGGAGAAGATGCGCTGTTGTCTGCGATTCGGGATAAAGCGGCTGAAACGAAAATTGCTCCGGTAAATGCCAGAGTGGATCGGGTATGGAAAGCGATTCCTGGTTATAATGGCATGGAGATTGATGTGGAAGCGACATACCGTAAGGCGCTGAGTGGAACGTTGAATACCAAAATAGCGTATGTCTACCGTCAGATTGAGCCGGAGATCCAGCTTAAGGATTTGGGTGCACATCCGATCTATCGGGGGAATGCAAACAAACCGATGGTTTCTTTTATGATTAATGTGGCCTGGGGGAACGAATACATCAAACCGATGCTGGATACGCTCGATGCCGAGAAAGTGAAGGCTACTTTTTTTCTGGATGGAAGTTGGTTAAGCAAAAATGTTGAACTGGCCAAAGAAATTCAGAAGCGTGGGCATGAGATGTCCAACCATGCATATTCTCACCCTAATATGAGTCGATTGAGCGCAGAACGGGCCAAGCTGGAAATTAGCAAAACCCAGGATCTGCTCCATAAAACACTGGGCGTAGAGAATCGTTGGTTTGCTCCGCCATCCGGTGACTTTAATCAGAAGACCGTTGACATTGCTTCATCCATGGGACTGCACACCGTGTTATGGACAGTAGATACTGTGGATTGGCGTAAGCCAAGCCCGGATGCCGTTGTTGCCAAAATTGCTAAAAATACCGAGGCTGGAACGTTAATTCTAATGCACCCTACAGCTGCTTCTTCGGGAGCTTTAAAGGGCATGATTCAATCCATACGGGCCAAAGGTTTGGTGCTCGGAACAGTAAGTGAGACGCTGTCTTCGGAACGTGTAAATACGTCTGCGGTTGAGTGAACGTTGTTTTTTTGTTAATATCAAACAGTTGGAACCAAATGTCGATTTCAATTTTAAGGTTGAGATCAAGGCAATTATAGAGATGTAGGAGGGCCAACCATGAAAAAAATTCAGCTGGGCAATGGCCTCAGAGTTGTCATGGAACAGATACCGACCTGCCGTTCTGTGTCTTTCGGAATATGGGTCAAGACAGGTTCGCGCAATGAGCAACCTGCAAGTAACGGAGTATCACATTTTATTGAACACATGTTATTCAAGGGAACAGATCGTTATGATGCCAAGGCGATTGCGGAGCAGTTCGATGCGATTGGCGGTAACGTGAATGCATTCACTTCCAAAGAATATACGTGTTATTATGCTAAAGTGTTGGATGAACATTTGCCGATTGCGGTTGATGTATTGTCTGATATGTTTTTCCGCTCCAAAATGGATGATGGTGAATTGATCAAGGAGAAAAACGTCATTCTGGAAGAAATCTCGATGTATGAAGATACGCCTGATGATATGGTTCATGATCTGATGGCCTTGGCCGCCTATGGTGAGCATCCACTCGCATACCCAATCCTGGGTACGGAAGAACGTCTCAAAGCGATGGATTCCAGCCATCTGCGTGCATATATGAAGGAGCACTACACGATTGAGAACACGGTCATTAGTATCGCGGGTAATATTGATGACAGTGTAATCGATCTGATGGAGAAACATTTTGGTGCTTTTGATGTAAATGGAGTATCGGAAGCAGTCACGATGCCAGCCTTCCAAAGCGGACAGCTCTTTCACAAAAAGAAAACGGAACAGAATCATATCTGTATCTCGTTCCCGGGCTGTAAAATCGGAGATCCGTTGCAATTCGCTATGGTTGTTCTGAATAACGCCATTGGTGGAGGCATGAGCTCCAGGCTGTTCCAGGAAATTCGTGAGAAACGGGGTCTTGCGTACTCCGTGTATTCCTATCATAGCTCTCATGCGGACAGCGGACTTTTCACGATATACGCAGGTACAGCACCGAAACAGACCAAAGAAGTGCTCGATCTGACCAAAGAGGTTCTACGCGACCTGGCTGTTAACGGCTTGTCCGAAGATGAACTTCGTAAAGGAAAAGAACAGCTGAAAGGCAGCTTGATTCTAAGCTTGGAAAGCACAGGCAGTCGCATGAATCGTCTGGGTAAAAACGAGCTCATGCTGGGCAGACACCATACACTGGATGAGATGATTGCCAAAATTGAGCAAGTTACCATGGACGATATTAACGCGGTACTAGATCTGATGTTTGCTGAACCTTTTGCACTTGCTATGGTTGGCGCTTCAGATAAGACGATCGCTGGATTGAGAAGGGATGATTTTGTTGCATTACGTTCAAATACAGAAACTGCCGGGCAATGAAGATATTAAACTGCCTCAAAAAATGTCGGAGCTGGCATCCGGCTTTGATGTAGTAGCTGCACTTCAGGAAGACGTTGTATTGCAGCCGGGTCAGCGTACGCTGATTCCTACCGGACTTGCGATGGCAATGCCAGCTGGATTGGAAGCACAGATCCGTCCTCGGAGCGGACTGGCTTTCAAACATGGTATTACCTGCCTCAATACACCGGGGACCATTGATGCGGATTATCGCGGAGAAGTTAAAGTTCTGTTGATTAATCTGGGTCAGGAACCGTTCACGATTGTACGGGGAGAGCGCATCGCACAGATCGTCTTCCAGACCGTGCCTGCGGTTGAATTGACGGAAGTGAATGAACTTTCGGAAACGGTACGTGGAGAAGGCGGATTCGGTCATACCGGGAAATAAGTAGCGTAAATATACTCATTCTTTAGAGTCGTCCCTGACAGGGGCGGCTCTTTTTTACATTTGAGAAACGGACGGTGGAATGCAATTATTGTTTTCACCCCCCTGTGGGCCCCTGCATACGATAAGGCATACATGTGGTGAAAGGAGTGACGTCCCGATGCTGACCGGAGTCCGGATTGTAGTCCTGGGCGGAGATGCGCGGCAGCTTGAAGTCATTCAAAAGTGCGCTGAGCTGGATGCAACGGTAAGTGTGGTGGGTTTCGATAAAATAGAGCGTTCCATTCCAGGGATCGAGCACCAGGAACTGGAGGATGAAGTGTTTGCTTCCGCAGATGTACTCGTACTGCCTGTTGTCGGTTGTGATGAGCAGGGAAAAGTAAGTACTTCATTTAGTGACACACCGATCTATCTGAAAAAGGAACATATTGCAGCATTACCAGAGCATTGTATTGTGTTCACGGGTATGGCAAAGCCATTCTTGCGCGAACTTTGTCTTGAAAATGGGCTGCGGCTTGTTGAAGTACTTGATCGTGATGATATTGCACTTTATAACTCTATTCCAACAGCTGAGGGAGCCATCGCCATAGCTATTCGGGAGACGGACTTCACAATCCATGGTTCGGAATGCATTGTGCTTGGCATTGGTCGAACAGGATTCACAATGGCCAAAACACTGCAGGGACTTGGAGCAAATGTACGGGTGGGAATCAGGCGGGAAGAGGATGTTGCCCGCGCTACAATAATGGGCTGGAAGCCTTTCATGACAACGGATTTGGCCGCTCAGACCGGGGAAGTTGACTTGCTTTTTAATACGATACCGACTATGATAATCACAGCACAAATCCTGTCCAGAATGCCGCAAAAGGCTGTCATTATCGACCTCGCATCCGCTCCTGGCGGCTGTGATTTCAGGTATGCCGACAAACGCGGTATTAAAGCGCTACTTGCGCCAGGCCTCCCCGGCATTGTTGCTCCCAAAACGGCTGGCGGCATTATTGCCGACGCGTTGATCCGTTTGCTTTTGGAAGAACAGAACGCACGGGAGGTTAAATCATGAACTGGCAGGGAAAAACGGTAGGTTATGCAATTACGGGTTCTCATTGTACGTTTGAAGAGGTTATGCCGGTAATTGGCCGCTTCGTAGCTGAAGGTGCCAACGTCATTCCAATTATTTCGAATTCGGTTCTGACGACGGACACACGCTTTGGTACGGCGCAAAATTGGCAAAAACAGTTGAAAGATATAACAGGTAATGATATCATTTCTACAATTGTTGAAGCGGAGCCATTAGGGCCTTCCAAGCTGCTTGATGTGCTGGTTATTGCTCCATGCACAGGGAATACAACAAGCAAGCTGGCTAATGCGATGACCGACAGTCCAGTGCTAATGGCAGCCAAAGCGCAGATGCGCAATCAGCGTCCACTTGTGCTCGCGATTTCCACGAATGACGGTCTGGGCTTGAATGCTGCGAATATCGCCAAATTGCTCGTGGCTAAATATTTGTATTTTGTGCCATTTGGGCAGGACGATCCAGTGAAAAAACCAAACTCGTTAGTCGCCAAAATGGAATTGATTCCAGAGGCTTGCTGGAGTGCTCTTGAAGGCAAACAGTTGCAGCCGATGATTGTGGAGCGTTCTTCACAGGCTTGATGGAACAATGATTTAGTGACAACGTTTATGCGCTTGGAGAAATGAAGAAGGGTTCGAGAGACAAAGAAAATCATGGGGGACAATATGCTGGATTCAACAGCTACTATGTCCACGTTCCTGTCTATAAGGCATTCCTGCTTGCGGGCAGTACAGGTTAAGCAAGCGGGAGAGGTCTATTGTGAATGTATGCATCATGACCTCGATAACAACCGCGACCTTTGATTTGCAATTGTCCCAGACAATTACAAAAAAATAAGGAGCGGCATGGAATGCCGTATAAAATGCTGAAATTATCGCATCAGAACGCTCCCTAGAGTGATCCATTTGTTGATTTGACCCGTGTCCAGTCTTCTTGCGTACACAAATGGAGGAATAAAGATGCGTATCATGGTACAGAAATTCGGAGGCACGTCTCTCTCCACTGTTCAGGCGAGAGAGCATGTGCTCCGTCATGTTAAACGTGAACTTGAAGCAGGATTGAGTCTGGTCATCGTTGTGTCTGCGATGGGGCGCCGCGGCGAGCCATATGCGACCGATACGTTGCTGGACTGGGCTGCACAGAACGGAAACGCACTATCCGCACGCGAAAAGGATTTACTGCTGTGCTGTGGTGAAATCATATCGGCGACAACGTTGAGCAGTTTACTCGAACATGAAGGCATTCCAACTACAGTGCTGACCGGTGCACAAGCAGGTTTTGTGACGGACGACAATTTCGGGAATGCCCGGATATTGGATGTCCGTCCTGTTCGTGTGTTGGAGCAGCTTCAGCTTGGCCGTGTCGTTGTTGTAACCGGATTCCAGGGGCAAACAGAGAACGGAGACTTCACGACACTGGGTCGTGGGGGAAGCGATACGTCTGCTACAGCTCTCGGTGCAGCATTACGTGCTGAAATGGTGGATATCTACACAGATGTGAACGGGATACTCACCGCTGATCCGCGAATTGTTGAGGATGCACGTCCACTGACTGTCGTGAGTTATGCAGAGATCTGTAACATGGCCCACCACGGGGCCAAGGTAATCCATCCACGAGCAGTTGAGATTGCGATGCAATCCCAGATTCCAGTGCGGGTAAGATCTACTTTTGCAGACACGGAAGGAACGCTGGTTACGCATCCGGAAGGATTCCAGGATGTGCAGACAGGCATTGTTGACCGTTATGTAACAGGCATCGCCTACGTGAGCAATGTAACGCAAATTACGGTGGATGTGCCTGGTGGTGCAGATCGATTGCAACTAAAAGTGTTCAAAACCATGGCTGAGAATTCAATCAGCGTTGATTTTATTAATGTTACCCCCTCGGGAGTTGTCTATACGGTATTTGACAGTGATTCCGAGAAAGCCATACAGGTATTGCAGGAGATAGGTCTCAAGCCACAAAGTCTGTCCGGTTGTGCCAAAGTGTCCGTCATTGGCGGAGGCATTAATGGTGTACCTGGAATCATGGCTCGAATCGTGGAGTCCTTGACACTGGCAGACATTCAGATCCTGCAATCGGCAGATTCGAATACAACGATCTGGGTACTCGTAAAAAAAGAAGATATGGTTCAGGCCCTGAGGGCACTTCACGCCTCATTCGAACTTCATTTGTAAATAACTGAAGTTAGAGGAGCCAAACCTGTTTTGAAGGAGGAATCGAATTGGACTTTGGAAGATTGATTACAGCAATGGTCACTCCGTTCAATGAACAAGGAGAGATTCATTGGGAGGAAACGGCACGGCTAATCGACTATCTGATTGTAGATCAAAAGTCGGAGACGCTTGTGGTTTCTGGAACAACAGGGGAGTCTCCAACACTTAGTGATACTGAGAAAGTTCAATTATTCGAATTTGCAGTGAAACATGCGGCCGGTCGGTGCAAAATTATAGCCGGAACAGGAAGCAATAACACGGCACATTCCATCCATTTGACACAGGAAGCTGAACGTGCCGGAGTGGATGGCATTTTGTTGGTTGTTCCGTATTACAATAAACCTAGCCAAGAAGGTTTGTTCAAACATTTTGAAGCGATTGCAGGCTCCACCAAGCTGCCAATTATGCTTTACAACGTGCCTGGGCGTACAGTAACCAGCCTGTCAGCAGAGACAACGCTTCGTCTTGCACAGATTCCTAACATCGTCGCTACGAAGGAATGTGCGTCTATGGAGCAGGTTACGCTGATTGCAGCAAGTGCTCCAGAAAATTTCAGAGTTTATTCCGGTGATGATGCTTCAGGCTTACCAGCGATTGCGGTTGGAGCACATGGAATTGTCAGCGTGGCCAGTCATGTCGTAGGGGCAGAAATGAAGAAAATGATTGACGCCTTCTATGGCGGAGCACCTCTTCAGGCTGCTCAGATTCATCAGCAGTTGTTCCCGGTGTTCAAAGGCCTGTTTGAGTGTCCACAGCCTCTACCAAACCCCGTAGCGGTGAAATATGCGCTGACATTGCGTGGTCTAGACGTTGGTTCCGTACGGTTGCCCCTTATTCCCCCAACGGAAGAGGAGCAGGTTTATATCAAAGGTTTGCTTAATTTGTAATCATTTTGGTTGTATATGGACTATTTTATTAATCATGGAAATATCCTTCAGATCAGCAAAAGAACCGCTCCTCTTCCTAGAGGCTGCGGTTCTTTTTTTTACGAGTAATGTGAGGTTTCTTTTCCACTGCTAAGGGGAAACCTACAGGTTAACGAGAGAGTGACTTGTTTTTTTTGTTTTTAATCATGTATAATGATGTCAAGTGACTGGGTGCGGTATTTTTTTGAAATTGAAAGCGACATCGCTTCGTGGTGTAGCTTTGCGGTGAAAAAGGAAGGAACGGCTAAGAGGGAATTTCAACTCCAACTTGTTGGTCAAAGGGAATAACTTCGAAGAACTTCTTCCAAATATCGTGAATAAAGGTGTTCTTTTGCATTCATCCCGATAGGTGGGTATGTGATGTATGGACTACTTTTCTTAACTTACAATAAATAATAAGGTACGACGTCCAACTACCATAGGAGGTTTAGATTCATTTGTCTAAGAAAAATAATAACGATAAACTGATGATTTTTGCTTTGGGCGGCGTAGGCGAGATTGGTAAAAACATGTACGTCATCCAATACGCCAACGACATTGTAGTCGTAGATGCTGGTCTTAAATTCCCGGAAGAAGATATGCTTGGTATTGATATTGTCATCCCTGACATTTCTTACCTGACTGAGAACCGTGACAAAGTAAGAGGAATCATCCTTACTCACGGACATGAGGATCACATTGGTGGTCTGCCATATGTTCTCAAACATCTGAATGTTCCTGTATACGGAACAAGACTTACGCTTGGACTTGTAGAAAACAAGTTGAAAGAAGCGAATTTGCTGGGTGATACAAAACGTATTCTGATTGATGCTGATTCCGAGATCCAACTTGGATCTGTTCTGAAAGCATCGTTCTTCGCTACTAACCATAGTATTCCGGATTCTGTTGGTGTATGTGTCGAAACACCGGAAGGTGCAGTTGTTCACACAGGTGACTTCAAATTCGACCATACTCCAGTCAATGGTCAATATGCAGATCTTCAGCGTATGGCACAGATCGGAACAAATGGCGTGTTAGCGCTGTTGTCCGATAGTACAAACGCTGAGAAACCTGGATTCACACCATCGGAGAAAAATGTGGGTATCGTGCTGGAAGATATCTTCCGTAAAGCAAGTCAACGTGTTGTTGTGGCGACATTTGCTTCCAACGTACACCGTATCCAACAGGTGATCAATGCAGCAGAAGTGACTGGACGTAAAGTTGCAGTTATCGGACGCAGCATGGTGAACGTGGTTGGTATTGCTTCAGAACTGGGTTATCTTGAGATTCCGGATGGCATGATCATTGAGCCTGAAGAAGTAGGCAAGATGGCAGCTGATCGTGTCGTGATTCTCTGCACAGGAAGTCAAGGAGAGCCAATGTCAGCACTGACACGTATGGCTCGTTCCACACACCGTAAAGTGGACATCCTGCCAGGTGACACCGTCATTATCGCAGCAACACCGGTTCCAGGTAATGAAAAATATGTAGGCCGTACGATTGATGAACTGTTCCGTCTGGGCGCTAACGTGCATTACAGCGGTGCTAACAGTGGCGTCCACGTATCTGGTCACGGTAGCCAGGAAGAGCTGAAACTGATGCTCAACCTGATGAAACCGAAATTCTTCTTGCCGATTCACGGTGAATTCCGTATGCAGCGTCGCCACGCGGTTCTTGCTGAATCTGTAGGGGTAGAACCTGAGAACATTTTCATCACGGATATCGGTGAAGTGATTGAAATTCAAGGTGGAGCAGCACGTAGAGCAGGTAAAGTTACTGCAGGTAATGTGTTGATCGATGGCTTGGGTGTAGGCGATGTGGGTAACATTGTACTTCGTGACCGCAAATTGTTGTCACAAGATGGTATCCTTGTTGTTGTGGTAACACTGAGCAAACAGGATGGAAAAATTGTTTCCGGTCCTGACATCATCTCTCGCGGATTTGTGTATGTACGTGAATCGGAAGGACTATTGGATGAGGCCAACCGGATCGTTAGCAGCACATTGCAGAAATTGATGAGTGAGAACGTTAACGAGTGGGCTTCACTCAAAACAAATGTTAAAGATGCACTGGGACGCTTCCTGTATGAGCAAACTCGTCGTAGACCGATGATTTTGCCAATCATTATGGAAGTTTAAAATAAGCTAAACAAAAACATATATTCAGGCACACAGTCGCCCCTTCTCTACGAGTAATATTGGACGGTTCCTCGTAGAGAAGGGGCTTTTTTTGCGTTTTCAGGAAGATCTGCAATAAGTCAATACGTGAAGCAATTTGATGCTAGCGGGTATAAGGAGGTTGGAAAAATCCCCATACTAAGGAAATACATTAAATGTTTCTGGAGAAGGGGATTATTGAAATGAATGAACGTATGAATGGCAAGCAGGCATCAAGGTCCAATCAACCGGAAGTTGAAGCGCCGGAAATTCCGATTCAGGAGGAAAAGGCCATCTCTCCCGTGACAGAGACTATTCAGCAATTTGGGCAGACACAGTCGCCAGCAGGTGAATCGAACATCTTCTGTATGACCATTATTGGACAGGTCGAAGGGCATTTGATTTTGCCGCCACAAAACAAAACAACAAAGTATGAACATATCATTCCACAGCTGGTGGCCGCAGAACAGAATCAGCGTATTGAAGGTATTCTGATCATTTTGAACACGGTAGGTGGAGATGTAGAGGCGGGTCTAGCCATTGCAGAGATGATTGCTTCTCTGAGCAAACCTACGGTGACTGTGGTCATTGGAGGCGGGCATAGCATTGGAGTACCGATTGCTGTAGCTTCAACATATTCCCTGATTGCCGGAAGTGCAACGATGACGATCCATCCAATTCGGATGAACGGCCTTGTCATTGGTGTACCTCAAACGTTTGAGTATATGGAGAAAATGCAGGAACGAGTTGTTCGGTTCGTGACTTCTCATTCGAATATCTCTGAAGAGATGTTCAAAGAACTAATGTTTAAGACTGGTGAGTTGAATCGGGATATTGGTACAGCTGTAGGAAGCGCAGATGCAGTGAAACATGGATTAATGGATGCAGTGGGCGGGATTGGACAGGCTATTTCTCAGTTAAATCAGCTCATAGGAGACAAGAGACAGACTCTGCAAGCGGGAGGTTATACCCAATGACATTATATACCGTGATGCCCCCGGAACAACTCTGGTCGGGAATGTGGAAAGATGGCGAAGATACAAAGGAGATCAAAATGAATGGTTTATTGATGCAGGTGAGACCTGTTAATGACAATGAAGCCGTTATTGTACGTTTGCTGGATTGTCCGCTTGAAGCCTATCTCAATCCTGCCAATATGCCGGGTTCGACCATTCCGATTTCAGGTAACTTGGGATCAGCATAACGCGACGAATTCAGACAAATTGAGCAGAAAAAGAACATATGTACGGAATATATTTGTATGGTATAATATTCTTCTGGGGGTGACCTGATTTTGGCCAGAAGAAAAAAGAGGAAAAAAAAGGGCGCTGGTTTTAGTGGCGTTTTAAAATATGAAATTTACGGGATTGTGCTTATTACCCTTGCTGTCATAGCATTATCGGGTGAAGCCACCGTTGGGCGTTCGCTTTCCAAGATGTTCGGACTGATGCTTGGTAAGTTTTATTTTGCGATTCCACTTGTTGGTATTTATTATGGTCTCATGGTGATGATTCACCGGAAATGGCCGAGTGGCTGGACCACACGCAAAACAGGACTGGTATTGCTGGTCTTTGCCTTAACCCTGATGAGCACCGTCTCTGCAATGCACCAGAAGCTCATTCCGGTAGGTGCGCTTGAGCCTGGAGCTGTGATTACACAGGTACATAATGATATGCAAACCGAGTTGCTAACCCCTGCTACGCCAGGCGAGAGGGACTCCATGCTTAACAAGGACATCAGCGGTGGTTATCTTGGAGCTGGACAATTTGTTCTTTTCCTGTGGCTGTTTGGCAGCCTTGGGGCAAGGCTTATCATGATCGTGATGTTTGTCATCAGTTTTATGCTGATTACGAATCTCTCTTATGTAGATCTGATTCGAATATTCAGAACCAAGGTCTGGGATGCCGGAAGTACAATGTACAAGAAGTTGGAGTCCAGAACTGCTACGCGCTCTGCTTCAGTTGCTGATGACAGGAAAAAGGCGAATGCTCGTAAAGTGGTACCTGTTCCTGTTGAAGATGACGAAGACGAGTATGAGGATGAATTAGAGGAACAGCATCTGCCAAAACGAAACTCGCCCATATTCTTCCAACTTTTCGGAAAATGGGGAGCTAAACGGGAACAGGCGACATCAGGACGTGAAATGGATGAGGTCGATTCGGCAGAAACAGAACAGATTGTGTACCGCGCCGAACAAGATCACAATCTAGAGGCGTGGCAGGATGCAACCGAAGACGTAACTAACAAATCAGCTTCATCACGTGTTCCTGTTCAGACTAAACCTAACTCAGCGCCGATCATTCGAGACTTTTTTGAGCATGTCAGAACAGAAGAGGCAAGCATTGAAGATGATCTGGACGATGCTTATCCTTTCCCGGATAATCTGGCCGATCCAAACGTAGTACAACAGGGCGAGCATACCATTAAAATAACGGATGAACTGGTAGAGACAGAGTGGTCTGCATCCGATGCGGGTACAAACGCGATGAATGCTGTGGAAGAGATTCAGAGTGGAGAAGAAGTACCTAATGATGCAATGCAGGGAACAGATACTCCAACTCCTGAAGGGCAGGACACACAACCGGTGAAACCACCACCGCCACCTCCTAAGCCGTACAAGCTGCCATCATTCCGTCTACTTGCCAAGCCAAACAATGGGGGCAAGGCGGGTGACCAGAAGGATTATATGCAAACAGCACGTAAGCTGGAAGCCACACTGGAAAGCTTCGGTGTTCGTGCCAAAGTACTTGAAGTGGTTCGGGGTCCTGCCGTTACAAGATATGAAATTCAACCTGACATTGGCGTCAAGGTCAGCAGAATTGTCAGCCTAACTGATGATATCGCGTTGGCTCTGGCGGCAAAAGATATTCGGATGGAAGCACCGATCCCCGGAAAGTCTGCTATTGGTATCGAAGTACCTAATGGTGAAGTATCGGTTGTAACGATGCGTGAAGTAATGGAGACAGCAACGTTCCAGGATGCAGAATCCAAAGTGACCATTGCATTTGGCCGAGATATCTCGGGACAGACGATTATTGGTAACTTGGCTCGTATGCCCCATTTGCTCGTTGCGGGAGCTACAGGTTCAGGTAAGTCGGTGTGTATTAACGGAATTATTACCAGCATATTGTACAAAGCCAAGCCAGATGAAGTGAAGTTCCTGATGGTCGATCCCAAGATGGTTGAGTTGAACGTATATAACGGGATTCCCCATTTGCTGGCACCGGTAGTAACTGATCCTAAGAGAGCGTCACTTGCTCTCAAAAAGATTGTGGTTGAGATGGAGAAACGATATGAACTGTTCTCCAAATCAGGCACTCGTAACGTTGAAGGTTACAATAATCTGATGAAAGATAATCCTGCGGCTGTTCTGCCTTATATTGTTGTCATTGTGGATGAGCTTGCAGATCTCATGATGGTTGCAGCCGGAGATGTTGAAGATGCGATTGCTCGGCTTGCCCAGATGGCTCGTGCAGCTGGTATCCATCTGATTATTGCTACACAGCGGCCTTCTGTGGATGTTATTACTGGCGTAATCAAAGCCAACATACCTTCTCGTATCGCCTTCGGTGTATCCTCACAGGTGGATTCTCGAACCATTCTGGATATGGGTGGGGCCGAGAAACTGTTGGGTCGCGGAGACATGTTATTCATGCCAATGGGCGCATCGAAACCGGTTCGTGTACAAGGTGCTTTTATGAGTGATGAAGAAGTGGAAAATATTGTTAATTATGTACGTGGTCAAGGTGAAGCACAGTATGATGAGTCCCTTGTACCTGAGGTGGACGACTCTATCCAGGCTGAAGATGAAGTACAGGACGAGTTATACGAAAAGGCAGTACAGATTATTCTGGAGGCCAAGCAAGCGTCTGTTTCTCTGCTACAACGTCGAATGCGAGTAGGATACACCCGTGCCGCACGTTTGATTGACTCCATGGAATCCCGGGGCGTGATTGGTCCTTACGAGGGTAGCAAACCACGGGAAGTGTTGGTCTCGCTTGAAGAGTACCAACAAAACAAAATAAGCTCGTAGCTTGTAATGCACATGAATATTCAGGCGATTCGAGCCCTCAACCTTAATGGTTGGGGGCTTTTTTCATACAATTTGACTGAAGTTTTACCATGATGTCCAATGATCGGATGATTTGGTGCATAGGAAGCAAGCAGGCTTGTCATAATAACCTTAGCGATTCTGTTAATCCCACAAGAGAAAGGTAGAGCACAGTCGATGCGAAAAATGAACATATGGCTTTTCACTGCTATTTTGCTGATGTCCGCATTGGGAATCCGTTATTTGCTTCCTGAGAATGCAGCAACCGAAAGTTCGAATCAAAGCACATCACAAGTTGAAGAGAAAGCCTTGCCTACTTTCAGCAGCAACGCTGTGAAATATGGAAGTTACGGTCAGGATGTGTATGAGCTTCAAGGCCGCCTCAAGTATTTGGGATTTTACAATGGTAAAATCGATAGCAATTTTGGCAACAGCACGCTGAAATCCGTCAAATGGTTTCAATCCGAATTTGGTATGAAAGCCGATGGTGTCGTTGGAGCTGAAACCAAACTGAAATTGTACAATGCGTCAACCAAATGGTCGCCAACAGAGCCGCCGCTACACAAGGAATCCTCAGGTGGAGGTGGAGGTAGCAACAATACGGCAGATAAAGAGCAAGACAATATGGGATCTGCCAATGCCCTTGGTCTCTCAGAGAATGAACTCAAGATTATGGCTAACGCTGTATATGGTGAAGCCCGGGGTGAACCGTTTGAAGGTCAAGTCGCAGTAGCAGCAGTAATTATGAATCGCGTGAAATCACCAAGCTTTCCAAATACGCCTTCTGGCGTGATCTTTCAACCAGGTGCATTTACGGCTGTAGCGGACGGGCAGATCTATCTGGAACCAAACGCACAAGCCAAAAAGGCAGTTGAGCAGGCCCTGAATGGATGGGATCCGTCCGGTGGATGTCTCTATTATTTTAACCCGAAGACAGCAACATCCAAATGGATCTGGACCCGCCCACAAGTGAAAACAATCGGACAGCATATCTTTTGTATGTGATGATGTTGGAAGCAACCAGAAGGCGTGACTTCGGTTGCTTCTTGCCTTTTGAATGGGTTAAAATGGTTGTTACGTTTAGCTTAATACGATTGCATGATAAATGACGCCGTAAAGGGGTTTTGACATTTGAATACATCAGGATTCGAACGAGGTAGCAAGAGAGAATTTCGTATACATGTGCTTCCGACTAAACGTTTTAAAACGTTTGCTATATCGTTATATGCAGGAGTTCCCTTACGGGAAGATACAGTAACCAAAGTAGCGCTGACACCTTTTGTTCTGCGACGCGGCACGGAGTCCTATCCGGAAACAACGCAATTTCGTGAACAACTGGAGCATCTGTATGGAGCAGGTTTTGGTTTTGACGTCTATAAACGCGGGGATTACCAGATTGTACAGTTCCGAATGGATACCATTAATGATTCCTTTGTTGGAGGGGATGAACAGCTGCTGGATCGTTCATTTGCCTTCCTTGGAGAGGTTCTTACACGACCTGCACAGGAGAATGGACATTTCAGGACGTCTTATGTACAAGCAGAGCGAGAGACTGTTCGTAAAAAGCTGGAGTCCATCGTGAATGATAAAATGCGCTATGCCGCTGAACGCAGTATTGAGGAAATGTGCAAGAACGAGCCGTACCGTCTTCACCCACTGGGTGAGCGAAAGGATCTGCCCGGGATTGAGCCTGACACACTTACTGCGTCTTATCAGGAGTGGCTGCAGCAGGCGAGTATGGATCTGTACGTGGTAGGGGATACGACACTGGAGGAGGTCGAGAACCTTGTTCAGCGTCATTTCAATGTAGATCGAACGTCCTCCTCCGATTACCAGACACAGGCAGCGGTTCGAGGAGATAAGGAAGTGGAGACCGTTGTTGAGCGACTGAATGTGAGTCAGGGAAAACTCAATATGGGACTCCGTACATCTATCACTTATGGAGATCCTCAGTATGCCGCAGCACTAATGTACAACGGGATTCTCGGTGGGTATCCTCATTCCAAACTGTTTGTAAATGTTCGTGAAAAAGAAAGCCTGGCATATTACGCGTCTTCGCGATATGACGGACATAAGGGCATTGCAACGATTCAATCCGGGATTGAAATCCCTAATTATGAGAAGGCCGTTACTATCATCAAGCAGCAGCTGGAAGAAATGAAAAGCGGTACAATCAGTGATCTGGAAATGTCTCAGACCAAAGCAATGATCCGTAACTTGCTTAAGGAAATGCAGGATTCTGCTTTTGAGATGATCGCTTATGACTTCAATCGACAGTTGTCTGGCAAAGAAAGAACGGCTGAAGAACTGTTGGCTCAGGTAGAACATATTAGCAAGGAAGATGTACGTGAGGCGGCAGAACAATTCCGTCTGGATACGATTTATTTCTTGCGGGACGAGAAGGAGGAATAATCGGTGGAGAGCATTCGGTATGAGCATTTGCAGGAGACACTATATTACGAAGTAATGGATAACGGACTGCATGTGTATATTTTGCCTAAACCGGGATTCCAGAAAACGTATGCTACGTTTGCAACCAAGTATGGATCGGTGGATAATCATTTTCAGGTTGAAGGGCAGGAAGCAGTGAAGGTCCCGGATGGGATTGCTCATTTCCTGGAGCATAAAATGTTTGAAGAACCAACAGGTGATATTTTTGCAACATTTGCGTCTCATGGTGCTTCAGCTAACGCATTTACGAGCTTTGATCAGACGGTTTATTTGTTTTCAGCGACCGAATATGTGAATGGAAATATACAAACATTAGTCGACTTTGTGCAAAATCCTTACTTTACGGATCAAAATGTGGAAAAGGAAAAAGGCATTATTGGACAGGAAATTGACATGTATGCTGATAATCCGGACTGGCGTGTTTATTTTGGATTGATCGAAGCCATGTATCAAAAACATCCGGTGCATATCGATATTGCAGGAACGGTGGAATCCATCCGTACGATTACCAAAGAGATGTTATATGAGTGTTATAACACCTTCTATCACCCGAGTAATATGCTCTTGTTTGTGGTGGGTGGTGTAGATCCACAAGAAGTCATTGATATGGTTCGATCGAACCAGGAGCAGAAGGATTATAAGCCACAGGGGAGCATTCAACGTTTCTTCGAACCGGAGCCTGAGCAGGTAGGAGAAGCCAGACGGGAAGCGAAACTGGCTGTTTCACTGCCCAAATGTCTGTTTGGATTCAAGGAGACGGACGTTGGACTCACGGGGGAACAATTGTTACGGCGAGATATGACAACGCAGCTGATGATGGACCTTTTGTTTGGCTCAAGCACACGATTATTTCAGAAGCTCTACGATGAAGATCTGATCTCGGACAGCTTTGGACATGAGTATAACAGTTCGCCGCAATATGCTTTTTCAGCCATTGGTGGTGATACAAAAGACCCGGATCAACTGCTCGCGCGTATACGTGAAGAAGTGGATGCCATTGTAGAAAAAGGGTTCGATTCCACGGATTTTGAACGTGCACGCAAAAAGAAAATAGGCGGATATTTGCGTATGCTCAATTCTCCGGAGAACATTGCGCATGAATTTACACGTCAGCAATTCCGTGGCGGTGATTTTTTCAATATGCTGCCGCTCTATGAATCGATTACACTGGAAGATGTAAATCTCAGATTGAGAGAGCATATTCGGTGGGATCATCTGGCTGTATCGCTAGTCGTGAGTCCTTGATATGGAGAGGGGAACGGGACAATTGAAGGCAATCGGGGAAATGACTGTACTGGTAACTGGCGCAAGCGGTGGCATCGGAGCGGCTATCGCAGAACGCTTTGCCAGAGTGGGAATGAATGTTGTTATACACTATATGAGATCGCATGAAGCAGCGAATGAAGCCGCCAGACGGTGCATGGAACAAGGCAGTGGAAAAATCATGACCGTGTCTGCGGATCTTCGCAGCCGGGAACAGATTGAGCGTATGCGTGAGAAGCTGGAGTCGCACAATCTCATGCCAGATATCCTTGTGAACAATGCAGGAATCTCGCACTATGGGATGTTGTCTGATGTTACAGAGGAGATCTGGGATGAAGTGATGGCGATTAACCTCAAAGGCACGTTTATGTGTACACAGGAAATGATGCCTCACATGATCTCCCAAAGGTACGGACGGATCATTAATGTATCGTCGATCTGGGGACTGTCTGGTGCTTCTTGTGAGGTGCTGTATTCCACAACCAAAGGTGGGGTGAATGCATTCACCAAAGCGCTTGCGAAAGAACTCGCACCTTCCGGAGTAACCGTAAATGCCGTTGCTCCTGGTGCCGTTCAAACATCCATGCTGAACCATCTGGATCAGAGTGAACTGAAGATGCTGGAAGAGGAAATTCCGGCAGGAAGACTTGCTCAACCTGATGAAATCTCATCATTGGTTTATTTTTTGGCTCTCCCTGAATCGGGTTATATCAATGGGCAGATCATCAGTCCAAATGGCGGTTGGTTAACGTAAAAAAAGCAAGAAAACTTGACTGGCTGTGAACGAACCAGGTGAAGGTTGCTGAGAAGCAGTCGTCTTCCGGATTATTTTCAAAATGCTCGTATATAAAATGCCTCGAAAGCACATATTACAACTGTTGATTTTAAATCTCATTCGTCATCTAAGGAGGATTTATCATGTCAACAGAAAAAACAGTGCTCTCCAGTTTTGACACATGGAAGAAGTTTCTGGGTGACCGCGTACTGCAAGCAGAGAAGATGGGGATGAGTGAAGAAACCATCAACAAACTTGCGTATGAAATCGGCGACTTCCTTGATGAGAAAGTCGATCCGGCGAACCATTCCAACCGGGCATTGAAAGAGTTATGGGATGTCGGCGATGCTGATGAGCGTCGTACGATTGCGTGCCTGATGGTCAAATTGGCCAAACAAAACGCATAAGATTACAGATGAAGAGCTCCCGCAAGGGGGCT
The DNA here is from genome assembly GCF_056395745.1 of Paenibacillus sp. 10L310. Classification (NCBI taxonomy): domain Bacteria; kingdom Bacillati; phylum Bacillota; class Bacilli; order Caryophanales; family Paenibacillaceae; genus Paenibacillus; species Paenibacillus sp. 10L310. The sequence goes on from NZ_JBFTKC010000001.1 coordinate 1,093,668, forward strand.
TTTCTCTAATGATTACAAACGGATTACAGAGCTGTTCTTGTAATTCATTTTCATTTTATATATCATTAACGTGACCCATTTTTAGAAGATGTCTCAGATTGTTGTCCAGTGGATATGTTCTGTTGCTGTCGAATAATGGGGAATAATGCATTACGGGGTGTTGAAATGGAATCTAAACAATGGTACATGGAATATAAAATACATAAGAACAGACCCGGTTTGTTAGGCGATATTGCCTCTATGCTGGGGATGCTTGAAGTGAATATATTGACCATTAACGGTGTTGAAGGCAAAACTCGAGGCATGTTGCTTGAATCGGATGATGATGAAAAAATCCGTTTGCTTGGTGAAATGCTTGGCAAAGTAAACAGCATCACCGTATCGGCTTTGCGGCAACCTAAATTGGTGGATATTTTGGCCGTACGTCATGGCAGATACATTGACCGTGACTCGGATGATCGCAAGACATTTCGTTTCACACGAGATGAACTTGGGTTACTTGTGGACTTTTTGGGTGAAGTATTTAAGAGGGAAGGCAATCAGGTCATCGGTTTGCGCGGAATGCCTCGTGTTGGCAAAACGGAGTCTATTATTGCGGGCAGCGTATGTGCAATGAAGCGATGGACGTTTGTTTCCTCCACACTTCTTCGTCAGACGATAAGGAGTCAAATGTCCGAAGACGAATTGAACCCGAACAATGTCTTCATCATTGACGGAATTGTAAGTACGATTCGTTCCAGTGAGCGGCATTACAACCTGTTGCAGGATATTATGTCCATGCCTAGCACCAAAGTTATTGAACATCCGGATATTTTTGTACAGGAATCCGAATATGATTTTAATGATTTTGATATTATTATTGAATTGCGTAACATTCCCAATGAAGAGATTATTTATGATACGTTTACGGCTAGCTACACCGATGAATTGTAAGGAACCGTACGGAATCATGGAATAGATTAGCAACAACTCAAGAGATAAACATAAGGAGGAGATGGCATGTCTGAACTGGGTCAGCAGTTAAGGGAGGCCCGGCTGCAAAAAGGGATGAGTCTTGACGATGTACAGGAAATGACAAAAATTCGCAAGAGGTATCTGGAGGCCATAGAAGCAGGAGACTATAAAGTGCTGCCGGGTAGCTTCTATGTGCGTGCTTTCATCAAAACCTATGCGGAGACCGTGGGACTGAACCCTGATGAGCTGCTGGAGGGACACAAAAAAGACGTACCCGAAGAAGAGACGGAAGCAACGATGGAACCGGTTATTCAGAAGCGTTCCAGCCGTCCGGTTGAGCGTAGTAATCGGTGGATGTCTGTCGCGTTGATGTGGACATTCCCTGTTTTGATCGTAGTACTGTTGTATGTATACGTGGTGTATAACAATGGTGATGAATCAGATAATCCGGGTCTTGATCAGGTCAAAATTACAGACAGTCAACAACAGCCTGAGGATAAACCGGATCCACCTGCCGACAACGGACAGGCATCTAATCCGCCTGCGACAGACTCAGGTACTGACGGTACTGGTGAGGGCGACGCTGGCGGTAACGGTGGCGGTACAGACACTGAAGGACAGACGGACGGTCAAACTGATGGCCAAACGGACGGACAGACGGATGAAACTGAGGAAGAACCAACTGACAATTCACCATCTAATGTGAGTGTTGCAGAAGATGGGAAATCAGGAAATATTACGAACTTTAAAGTTAACGGTAGTGCAGGGCAACCTGTAACGGTTACGATCAAAGCCACAGGTCATAGCTGGCTGGAAGTGTACAAAGGCGAAAACTCCAGTGGAGAGAAGTTGGAGTATGGTAACACAGCCGAAGGTGACAGCTATACCTTTGAGCTCGATAGTACAGGCATGTATATTAAGTCCGGTTACGCTGCAGCGACCACGATTGAGGTTGGCGGGCAGGTTGTAACGGATGGCAAGGCGACCAATCGGATTCGTTTGAAGCTTGGTGAAGATAGTAGTGGCACTACTTCTTCCACAGGTGTTGAAAATGGATCAACGGACGGTACAGGGGGTACCACGGGTAGCGAATAACCGGGTCAACTGCAGGAGACAATAATCGTGTCTTAACTTGCAGTTAACTTTTGGTGAAGTGAGGTGGATGGCTGTGACAGTCAGCTGGATCGTAACAGGTTTAGGGATCATTGTCAGCCTCCTGGGTTATTACCTGACTCCAAGTGCTTGGGGTTACGGAATATTGGGTTTTGGACTTGCACATGTACTTTTGGGTGTGCTCGATATGTTCAGACAGCCCAACCGCAGCCGCTATTAGGTTGGAAGCTGGACCAGCAAGCATTTTTGGCAACCACTTGAAGTGGAAGCCAAAAATGCTTTTTTCTTTGTGAAAAACAGCTTGAAATTAGACTTTTGCTTAAGGTATCCTCTATAATGTTACAGAACATACGATTAACTGAAAGGGTGACTGGTTTGAGCTCAGAAAATTCATTTGATATCGTGTCCAAAATGGACTTGCAAGAACTGACAAATGCCGTTACACAAACCGAGAAAGAAATTGGCGCTCGTTATGACTTCAAGGGCAGCAAGAGCAGCCTGAAACTGGATAAGGATGCGTTAACGATCGTATCTGATGATGAAACCAAACTCAAGGCTGTCATTGACGTGCTTCAATCCAAAATGGCGAAGCGTGGTTTACCATTGAAAAACATTGATTACGCAAAGGTAGAGCCAGCGTCTTCTGGTACAGTCCGCCAGCGTTTGAATTTTAAACAGGGGATTGATCAGGATATCGCCAAGAAAATCAATATCCTGATTCGGGATTCCAAGATGAAGGTGAAGAGTCAGATTCAGGGAGATCAACTTCGGGTAACTGGTAAGAGTAAAAATGATTTGCAAGCTGTCATGCAGTTGCTAAATGGTGCTAACCTGCCTCTGGATTTGCAATATACAAATTTCAAGTAATAAGGTTTTTTTGTAGCAAAAGTGTTTTTTGACACGGTATTGGGCGTATATTATACTAAGTGTGCATTGCTGGCAGTCAAGCATCAAGTCCAGTCCTCATCGTTTGCTGACTTTGTGAAAAGCAGTACATCTTCTGGAAGTCACCGGAACGTTTAAAGCGTTTTGCTTTTGAGCGGTTGACTTTATTTTTTGCGTTTCTACATAGTGGGATCATGTTAATATGGATTGACATTGATACTGTACATTTCATGTTCCGGATGATGATAACGGGATTATGATGATTGTTTGGAGTAATGGAGGATATGAGGGAGGGCGTCTTGTGAATTTACCCAACCGGATTACGCTTGCACGAATTTGCTTAATCCCTTTTTTGATGGTGTTCCTGCTCGTGGATTTTCCATTTTATCCAGAGCCGTTGCAGCTTGGAAGCTTGTCGCTTCCGTATAATCAACTGATTGCTGCTGTTATTTTTATCATCGCCGCAAGCACAGATGGAATTGACGGATACCTTGCGCGGAAAAATAACATGGTTACCAATCTGGGGAAACTGCTCGATCCACTCGCAGACAAGTTGCTGGTTACTGCAGTTTTGATCTCGCTTGTGGAGATGGGCAAGCTGGATTCCTGGATTGCAGTTGTCATTATTAGTCGTGAATTTGCAGTTACCGGCTTGCGTCAAATTGCATTGCTGGATGGTTCGGTTGTTGCCGCCAGTGCTTGGGGCAAGCTGAAGACTGTAGTGCAGATTGTGGCGATTGTGCTGTTGCTGTTGAACAATTTCCCGTTTTCATACACGGGTATTCACGTCGATATTATCGCGGTATGGGCAGCAGCGCTTATTACCATCTGGTCGGGTATCGATTACTTTATTAAAAACAAAAACCTGCTTCATTTAACAAAAGCATAATGGTTTGTTCTTAATTGGGTAATCATGAAGGAAGCATTGGGTCAGGGGCAATAGGAAATTATCCTATTGCCCTTTGATCACTCACCACGTGTACAGGAGGATGCTCAATGAAGGCAGAAATCATTGCAGTTGGCACAGAGCTACTGCTTGGACAAATCGTCAATACCAATGCCAGATACCTATCCCGTGAATTGGCTGCGATGGGGATCGATGTATATTTCCAAACGGTGGTTGGGGATAACCTGAACCGACTTAGTGAAGCTATTCGTATTGCGCAGAGCCGTGCAGACGTTATTTTATTTTCCGGTGGCATCGGACCTACACAAGATGATCTGACCAAGGATGCGCTCGCAGCTGTTCTTAACCGGAAACTGCATACAGATCGAATGGCAATGGACAAAATTGAGAGCTTTTTCAGAGATCGTAATGTGGATATGACAGAGAATAACCGACGTCAGGCGATCGTTATTGATGGCGGAACACCTCTGGCCAATGAAACGGGCCTTGCGGCAGGAAATGCGATTTCTGACAATGACAAATATTATGTTGTGATGCCTGGACCACCTAAAGAGTTGATTCCAATGTTTGAACAGGAAGTCAAACCTTGGCTGTTCCAGCATGTACTCACAGAAGAGATGCCGATCTATTCCCGAATGCTCAAATTCGCAGGTATTGGTGAATCTGCTCTTGAAGATCGACTTCTGGATCTGATTGACGCGCAGACAGACCCTACGATTGCTCCTTACGCGAGCGAAGGCGAAGTTACGGTACGTGTCTCCACAAAGGCTGCGAGTGAGGGAGAGGCGAAGCTGAAGCTGGATGCGATGGAGGTTCAGATTCGGGAACGTTTGACAGAACATCTCTACGCGAACGAGGATGTGCCTATAGAGTACACGATTGTAACTATGATGTCTGACATGGGGCTGACGCTCAGCGCTGCTGAGAGCTGTACAGGAGGGCTTGTCATGCAGAGTCTGACCTCTGTACCCGGAAGTGCATCAATGCTCAAAGGTGGTATTGTTTGTTACTCCAATGAAATTAAAGAAAAGCTGCTGAATGTGCCTCATGATTATCTGGAGGGTGAAGATGCACCTGGGGCGGTAAGTCCTGAGGTTGCAAAAGTGCTTGCTGAGCAGATCCGCATGATTGGCGATGCTGATTTTGGCTTGGCTGTTACCGGTGTAGCTGGACCGGGATATTCGGAACGCAAACCACCCGGACTTGTCTTCATTGCTCTTGCAGAACGTGGAAAAGAGACGGAAATCCATGAGCTACGTATTAATGGTAATCGCGAGACTGTTCGCATTCGTTCAGCCAAAGCAATTCTATATCGCTTATGGCAAAAACTTGTGGCGATGGATTGATTAGTTAATAGCTTCGATTGCATTTACAGTTCCAAGCAAGTATAATTAAGGAAGACGGAAGAACCGTAGAATTAGGCTTTACAGCCTTGTTTACGGTTCTTTTTTCTGTTTAATGGAAAGTTTCCTTGAGGAAGAGGCGCCTCGGCCTTTACAAAAAAAACGAATGTATGTTCGAAAAAAAGCTTGGCAAACGTGTTAAAACAAGGTATCATTATCTTATAAACAGTAAAGGGTGTGAGCTTATTGTCAGACCGTCGTGCCGCGCTTGATATGGCGCTCCGTCAAATAGAGAAGCAATTTGGTAAAGGATCCATCATGAAACTGGGTGAGTCCACTCATATGAATGTGGAAATTATTCCCAGTGGTTCCTTGGCTTTGGATATTGCATTAGGAACAGGCGGCTTGCCTAAAGGCCGTATTGTTGAAATATATGGACCTGAATCCTCTGGTAAAACAACCGTAGCATTGCATGCTATCGCTGAAGTACAAAGAGCGGGTGGACAAGCTGCATTTATCGATGCCGAGCATGCTCTTGACCCACAGTACGCAAGCAAACTTGGTGTTAATATTGATGAATTGCTTCTGTCTCAGCCAGATACGGGTGAGCAAGGGTTGGAAATTGCAGAAGCTCTTGTACGCAGTGGTGCAGTAGATATCGTCGTTATTGACTCTGTAGCCGCATTGGTTCCAAAAGCAGAGATTGAAGGCGAAATGGGCGATTCACACGTTGGTTTGCAAGCGCGTTTGATGTCTCAGGCGCTGCGTAAACTGTCTGGTGCAATCAGCAAATCCAAAACAATCGCAATCTTCATTAACCAGCTTCGTGAGAAAGTCGGCGTTATGTTTGGTAACCCGGAAACAACACCTGGTGGTCGTGCTCTGAAGTTTTATTCCACAGTACGTCTGGATGTGCGTCGTATTGAGAGTATCAAATCAGGCAATGACATGATTGGTAACCGTACTCGTATTAAAGTTGTGAAAAACAAAGTGGCACCTCCGTTTAAACAAGCGGAAGTGGATATCATGTATGGCGAGGGTATTTCGAGAGAAGGCAGTATCATTGACATTGGTACAGAGCTGGACATCGTTAATAAAAGTGGTGCTTGGTACTCCTACGAAGGCGAGCGTTTAGGACAAGGTCGTGAGAACGCAAAGCAGTTCATGAAAGAGCATAAAGATATTGCTGACATCATTGAACAAAAAATTCGTGTAGCCAGTAACTTGGTTACTGCAGTTCCTGCGCCAACGAGTGAAGAGCAACAAAAAGAAGCAGCAGAAGAACAAGAATTGTTTGAAATCAACGAGTAATCTCTCAAAACCTCCCTTGTAGGGAGGACCCTGAGGGTGTTCCCCACTGGACTCCGTAAACTTATCTGATTGAGCTTGGATCAATCTGGATAATGGATTGTAGTGGGAGTACTCGTGCTGTCTAACAGCCCCTGTCCCAATGGACAGGGGCTGTTAGCACGCTAACTATGGAGTAAAGGCCGGGCAGAGTTCCCGGTCTTTTGTATTATTGGTGTTCTTTGTGTTATGTGAAGATGTGCTTGGCGTAGTCAGAATGAAAATGTTATGAAAGGGGAGACCAGAATGGATCAACATGACGAGGATTTATATGAAGAAGCAGAACAGGATGGCCTATCCCAATTTCCGGACAACGAAGAACTTATTATTACACGTGTAGAACGAACGAAGAGCAGGCAAGCTCGTTATCGAATCACTTTTGGCATCCACTCCATTACGGTTCTTGAAGATGTGATGATTAAATACAGGATGACTCAAGGTAATACGTTTATGAAGAAGGATCTGGAAGATATCATTCTAGCTGATGAGCGACAGCGGACGTATGCACAGTCTCTGCGTTTTTTGGAGCATAAGCCACGTACGCGCCATGAATTAAGTCAGAAACTTCGTCAGAAGGAGTTTGCTGCACCTTTGATTGAAGAGGCGCTGGATCGGCTTGAGCGGGAGAACCTGGTGGATGACGATCTATTTGCGAAGGAATGGACAAGACAGCGTATGGAGGGCAAGCGGAAGGGAAAACTGTGGATAAGGCAAGAGCTGCGTCAAAAGGGCATTGCCAATGATCTCATTGTTGAGGCACTAGAAGGGATCAGTACAGATGCGGAATTTGAGACTGCCTTGAGTGCCGGACGCAAAAAATGGAATCAGGTCAAAGGGGACGTCAAAGAGAAGAAAAATAAAACGCTTCCCTTCCTAATGAGACGTGGTTTTTCAATGGATATGGTGCGCCGGGTCGTGAATTGTTTAATTGAAGAAGATGAGGCTGGGGACCCTGAAGATGACGAAGCGTTGTTATGGGATTAGCAGACTAGAGTCTCTATACTGCATTCTCTTGACAATTTCTTTCGTCAAATACTAAAATGGACATGAGTCTGTAAGAAATGGACAACCCTTTTTCCTTCCAAAAAAGCGGTTTCGGTTTCTTAAGATTTATACCATTCTTAATTATGGGTTCGCTGGAAACAGTGAATAGTACGTGGAAACATGTACATGTGAAATGAAAATCGGCGGGGGATCGCCGTGAGTATTCGTTATTCCCAAACATATGTAAGGTTTGAAAACTGCAAATTGACCCAAGGAATGCCTTGGAGGAACCAACGAGGAGGTGAACAGTATGGAAATTGCAATCACGATCGCTCTCGTTGCAGCCGCGCTATTCATTGGGTTCGGAGTAGGATATTTTATTCGCAAATCTCTTGCAGAGGCTAAAATCTCTAGTGCGGAACAAGCTGCCGTACAAATCGTGGAGAACGCGAAGAAAGAGGCAGAAGCACTGAAGAAAGAAACGGTGCTGGAAGCGAAGGATGAAATCCATCGCATTCGCGCTGAAGCTGAAAAAGACACTCGTGAACGTCGGAATGAAATTCAACGACAAGAAAGACGATTGTTGCAAAAAGAAGAGTCGCTGGATAAAAAATTGGAATCACTCGAACGTAAAGAAGAGCAAGTGGCTAACAAAGAGAAACGAATTGATGAGACTCAGCAGCAGATCGAAATGATTTACAAAAACCAGGTGACAGAGTTGGAACGTATATCCAACCTCACCATGGAAGACGCACGCAGTATCATACTGTCCAACGTAGAACAGGAAGTTCGTCATGAGACGGCTCAAATGATCAAGGACATTGAACAACAAGCGAAGGAAGAAGCGGACAAAAAGTCCCGCGAGATTATTACACTCGCCATCCAACGCTGTGCGGCTGACCACGTAGCGGAAACAACGGTATCTGTTGTTACCCTGCCAAATGAAGAAATGAAAGGCCGGATTATCGGTCGTGAAGGACGTAACATCCGTGCGCTTGAAACCCTTACAGGGATTGACCTCATTATCGATGATACGCCAGAAGCTGTTATTCTGTCGGGCTTTGACCCGATTCGCCGTGAAATCGCCCGTACTGCCCTGGAGAAACTGGTGGCTGATGGACGTATTCACCCGGCACGGATTGAAGAGATGGTTGAGAAATCCCGTAAAGAAGTGGATGAGCGCATCCGTGAATACGGTGAGCAAGCTACCTTTGAAGTGGGCGTGCATGGTCTGCATCCGGATCTGATCAAAATTTTGGGCCGGTTGAAGTTCCGTACAAGTTACGGTCAGAACGTCTTGAAACATTCCATGGAAGTCGCTTATCTGGCTGGACTGATGGCTGGCGAACTGGGAGAAGACGTAACTCTGGCAAGACGTGCAGGTCTATTGCATGACATCGGTAAAGCGCTGGATCACGAAGTGGAAGGATCACACGTCGAAATTGGCGTGGAACTGGCGAAGAAATACAAAGAACATCCGGTTGTAATCAACAGTATCGCGTCCCATCACGGAGATTGCGAAGCGACTTCGGTCATTGCCATGTTGGTTGGCGCAGCAGATGCGCTCTCCGCAGCAAGACCAGGCGCACGCCGCGAAACGCTGGAAACGTATATCAAACGACTGGAGAAGCTGGAAGAAATCTCAGAGTCCTTCGAAGGTGTCGAGAAATCGTATGCCATTCAGGCCGGACGCGAAGTTCGCGTTATGGTACAGCCTGAGAAGATCGATGATGCTGAAGCCTTCCGCTTAGCCCGTGACATCACGAAGATGATTGAGAATGAACTCGACTATCCGGGTCACATCAAAGTCACCGTCATCCGGGAAACCCGTGCGGTTGAATACGCAAAATAGAGCATTACGGAAAAGTGGCCGCAGTAGTGGGCCACTTTTCCTGTTGATAGCCTGTTAAAAGACAACTACACATTATGGAGCATGAGATAGAGTCCTGCAAAGGTTCAACATTTGAAGTAAGAGGACTTTGCAGGAATTGAGGAGGCAGTAATCAATGAAAGTTTTGTTTATTGGTGACATTGTAGGTAACGTGGGACGTAAGGCATTAAAGGAAAATTTACCGTACCTGAAATCGAAGTATAAGCCACATGTGGTGATTGTAAATGGTGAAAATGCGGCAGCAGGTCGTGGCATTACCGGTGCAATCGCAAATGAGTTTTTCAACTGGGGTGTACATGGTATTACACTTGGTAATCATACTTGGGACAATAAGGATATTTTTGATTTTATAGATGATGAGCCCCGCATGATTCGTCCAGCGAACTTTCCACCAGGCACACCAGGACGAGGGTACACGGTTGTCAAAGGCGAAGGGAAAGAGCTAGCGATTGTCAATCTTCAAGGAAGAACGTTCCTGCCTGCTCTGGATTGTCCATTCCGTGTAGCTGATGAAATTGTAGATGAGCTGCGCCAAGACCATAAATGTATTTTGGTCGATATGCATGCTGAAGCGACGTCAGAAAAGATTGCCATGGGATGGCATCTGGATGGACGTGCGTCTCTTGTTGTAGGTACACATACGCATGTACAGAGTAATGATGATCGGATTTTGCCTGGAGGAACAGCTTACTTGACGGATGCGGGCATGGTAGGACCTCGTGACGGCATATTGGGTATGGAGCGTGAGGCCGTGCTGCGTAAGTTCTACACCCAGCTACCTGTACGTTTCGTTGTAGATGATGGCAAATGGCACTTCCACGGTGTTTTTGTTGAAATTGATGAAGCCACAGGTGCGGCAACACGCATCGAAAAAATTCGTCTGACGGAGGACGAGTGGCGCATGGAATAGGGGTATTGTCCCAATTTGCAGGGAAACCCGTCTAAAAAGAAGGAATTTTTTTGCCTCCCGCGAATAACATCTAGTAAGTGGAAACAAACTTTCAACATTCCCAGGGAGGTACTTACCATGGATGTATTAAAAGTTTCAGCAAAGTCCAATCCTAATTCTGTAGCCGGCGCTCTTGCAGGGGTTCTTCGTGAACGTGGAAATGCTGAACTGCAGGCAATTGGAGCGGGAGCACTGAACCAAGCCATTAAAGCGGTAGCGATAGCCCGGGGATTTGTAGCACCAAGCGGAGTTGACCTGATTTGTATTCCAGCTTTTACAGACATTGTGATCGACGGCGAGGACCGAACGGCCATTAAGCTGATTGTGGAGCCCAGATAATACATGCAGTATGCATTGAACCTGTTTACGATGTAGACAGGTTTTTTTGCGTTTTTTTTGCAATCACATATTGAGGAGGGTTTAAGATGTCCATGTCTGATTGGCGTGTAGCTGATTTTCACTGTGATGCACTGAGCAAAATTTTGATGCAGCCTGCCCTTTCATTTGAAAATGCTCCACAACTGGATGTGAACTTGCAACGTTTGAAAGAGGGGAATGTAGAATTGCAGGCGTTCGCCATCTATTTACCCGAAGTGCTTGGCAGAGGCAAGTTTGAACATGTCATGGGGCAGTTGGAGATCTATCGTAGACGTGTGGAGAGAAGTCAGGAGCGGCCTGGCGGCACACAGACGTTGTTATGGCGTGAACAGGTGGCTCAGATGGGGCAAACAGGGGGGCCGTGGGGATTAATCACACTGGAGGGTGTGGATGGCCTGGAGGGCAACCTGTTCTATCTGGAGTTATGTTATCAGATGGGCGTTCGAATTATTGGACTAACGTGGAATTATGCCAATTGGGCGGCTGACGGAGTAATGGAGAAGCGTGGAGCAGGTCTGACCGAGAAGGGGAAGGAACTGGTGCGCCAGTGTAATGAAATCGGAATGCTGCTCGACGTGTCACATCTGACAGAGAAAGGTTTCTGGGAACTGGCTGACTTGAGCAAACGTCCTTTTATCGCCTCCCATTCCAACAGTTATAGCGTATGTCCCCATGTGCGTAATCTGAAAGACGATCAGATTCAGGCTATCATTGCCCGGGAAGGGCGGATCGGACTGACGTTTGTACCCTGGTTTGTAAAGCAGGAGGGTGAGGTACGTATAGAAGATCTGCTGCCTCATATTGAGGAGATCTGTTCTCTCGGCGGGCAGCATCATCTGATGATGGGGTCTGATTTTGATGGAATTTCAACGTATATTCAGAGACTTGAACATTCAGGACATTATCCGAGACTGACGGAAATCCTGCTCAAGCATTATGATGAACATTTAGTGCGCGGCTGGTTGTGGGGGAATGCGATGAGTTATCTGGGGGAACACTTGCCAGAGAGCAATCCGAAGATGCAGATGAAGGGGAATTCCATGAAATAGTGAACTGGTGTGTGCTTTGAATGTGTTGAATTGAAACTTGTTTTCCAAATAAAGGAGGGGAATGATGGTGAAATAAGTGTATTTCATGAATTTTCACCAGTTCGTTTTCATTTCACTCCAAAAAGGGGTATAATACCATTGGATTGTTAAGAGCCTGAGTACAGGCCATAGATAAACAAGGAGTGAATTTACAATGAGTAAAACAGTACCTGTGGGCGTATCTGCCCGTCACATTCATTTATCCCAAGAGCACGTTGAAATTTTGTTTGGCAAAGGTTATGAACTGACTGAATTTAAACCTCTGTCCCAGCCTGGCCAATACGCTGCTAACGAAACTGTAGCGGTAATTGGTTCGAAAGGACAGTTTGATAAAGTGCGTATCCTTGGACCTGTTCGCCCTGAAACGCAACTGGAGATCTCCATGACAGATTCATTTGCGATTGGTGTTAAAGCACCTGTACGTGAATCTGGAAGCATTGAAGGTACACCAGGAATCACAATTAAAGGTCCTGCTGGCGAAGTTACGATTGATAAAGGTGTTATCGTTGCTGCTCGTCACATTCACTTCCATACTTCTGATGCTGCTAAATGGGGTATCGAGGACAAACAAATGTTGAAAGTTCGTCTGGGTGGAGATCGCGGTCTTGTACTGGAAAATGTACTGGCTCGTGTATCCGATTCTTTTGCACTGGACATGCATATTGATACAGATGAAGCTAACGCTGCTGGCGCTCGTAATGGCGACACTGCTGAAATCATCGATTAATAACATGTAATAGCTTCAGCCCCCAATTATGGCGGACTGAATAACATATAAACCTGAGCACAGCCAACAGGGGCCGGTTAATTCCAGCCCTGACGGCAAGGCTCAGGTTTTTGTGTTTTCTGAGTGCTCTTCTGAGCATGGCATGTTTCGGATTAGATGAAGGGAGATGCGCTTTGGATGTGGAACTACAGCCCAATTCATGCTATAATTTGCTGTAATGCTCTTTTAATGTTCCAAGCAAGATATTCTTGTGGAACAGGGATGAATGAACGATTTTTTATTAATAGAGGCTGTAAGGAGTGACCGAAGGAAATGGCTAAAGACTCAAAAAAGGATTACTCCCAATATTTTGATTTTTCCGATGCCAAAGTAATTTCGCAAGATGAATTCAGCAAAAAGATAAGAATCCGGGGCCGTGAGATTAACATCAAATCGGAACCCAATCATCGTCAGGAGAAACAACGGGGCAAGGAAGACGTCCAGGTGCTTTACGAAAATGCCGTTCCCGATGAACTGAAAAACATAGGGAAAGGTAAACACTATATTGTATATACGTATGGATGTCAGATGAACGAGCATGACTCGGAGACCATCAAAGGACTGCTTGAGTCTATGGGATATCAGGCTACAGAGAATCGCAAAGAAGCTGATATTATTCTGCTCAATACGTGTGCCATACGGGAAAATGCGGAAGATAAAGTATTTGGTGAGCTCGGTCACCTCAAAACGCTAAAACTCGAACGTCCGGGATTGTTACTTGGCGTATGCGGTTGTATGTCCCAAGAAGAAGGCGTCGTCAACCGAATCATGCAGAAGCATGGCTTTGTGGATATGATCTTTGGTACACATAACGTGCATCGACTGCCACATCTAATCCAGGAAGCGTTGTTCAGCAAAGAAATGGTTGTTGAGGTATGGTCCAAGGAAGGCGACATTATTGAGAACCTGCCGAAGAAACGTGAGGGTATGCGCGGCTGGGTGAATATTATGTATGGCTGCGACAAGTTCTGTACATATTGCATCGTTCCGTTTACGCGGGGCAAAGAACGCAGCCGTCGTCCTGAAGATGTCATTGCCGAAGTTAGGGATTTGGCACGACAAGGCTTTAAGGAGATCACGCTGCTTGGTCAAAATGTGAATGCGTACGGCAAGGACTTCACCGACCTGAACTACAGTTTTGGTGACTTGATGGATGCCATTCGCCAAATTGATATTCCGCGGGTACGTTTTACAACCAGTCACCCACGTGACTTTGATGACCACTTGATTGAAGTGCTGGCCAAGGGCGGAAATCTGGTGGAGCACATTCATCTTCCGGTGCAATCTGGCAGTTCAGAAGTGCTCAAACGTATGAGCCGCAAGTATAACCGGGAACACTATCTGAAGCTGGCTGACAAAATTAAAAAGGCCATCCCGGATGTTGTGTTGACAACGGATATTATTGTTGGTTTTCCGGGGGAAACGGAAGAACAGTTTGAAGATACACTTTCCCTTGTCCGTGAAGTAGGGTATGATTTTGCCTATACCTTTATTTATTCCCCGCGTGAAGGTACACCGGCTGCAGTGATGGAAGACAACGTACCGATGGAAGTGAAGAAGGAACGTTTGAAGCGCTTGAACGAAACGATCAACGAATACAGCCACCGAAGCAATGAAGAGCAACGCGGCAAAATCGTTGAAGTGCTCGTTGAAGGCGAGAGCAAACGGAATTCCGAAGTTCTGGCAGGACGTACACGCAGCAACAAGCTGGTGCATTTTGAAGGACCTAAAGATTTGATCGGTACTTTCGTACAAGTGGAAATCACCGATCCGATGACTTTTTATATTAGGGGCAACCTGCTCTCCGAGCCGGTAGCTGCCAATCAGTAATACACACACACAAATAAGATGAATGATTTTTTGCACTTAGCGGGGTTACGCCGAGCGTAGCGAAGGTGACGGAATCGATTCTGTAGAAGCGAAGCGTTCGCCTTTGTCTCCGAATTTTAACCTTGAACAATCTTAATCGAAAAAATTCGGAGACAACAGCGATCAAAAGAACGATCCGACACCGCAGCGGTCACTCAGCAGTCGACTGAGCTTAATGCAACATTGAGTTTTCATCTTATATCATCTCATAGAATGGAGCGATTTCAGTGGCGCAGGAAGAAGTGCAGTACAACCATTATGGAATGCCAACCTACGATACGCGCAATCTGGTCATACGCGACGACATTATGGGAAAAGCCAAAGAATTGGCTGATATGCTCGGAACGAGTGAGGAAGTTAGACAGTTTCAACAGGCTGAAACCAAAATTCGGGATCATGAGCGCATCCAGCAGTTGATTGCAACGATCAAGAAAAAACAAAAAGAGATTGTTGCTTTTGAAAGCTTCAAAAATGTGGAGATGGTCAGCAAAATTGAACAGGAAATTGAAGATCTGCAAAGCGAACTGGACAGTATTCCATTGGTTACGGAATTCCAGCAGAGCCAGAGCGACATCAACTACTTGCTTCAACTAGTGATCTCTGTAATCCGGGATACGGTTTCTGAAAAAGTAAACGTGGAGGCTGGAACGGATTCACCTCCGACCAGTTGCGGTTAAATGACGGAAGGGTGCGGACGCTGTCCGCGCCTTTTTTGACATTACATAACCGTTAATGTGGAGTGGCTATCGCCAAGTACTCGGAATATAATTCCAAGCAAAGCTCCACGCTGTGGGGTTATTTTGTGTGGCGCGGCTGATTTTTAATGATAAAGGCACATGACATCAAGAGAGCTTGATACGTACAGTGAATAAAGGAGAAATGAATAATGAGTATTTTGGACAAAATGGTGGAAGACGGAGACGGACGATTCTGGGGATTTCTCGGCTGTCGTTATATTAAAGGAGACGGAAAAGAAGTACAGATTGCGTTGACAGCAGGCGAACATCATACCAACTCCATGGGGATTATTCATGGGGGTGTATTGACTTCACTGATGGACCAGGCGATGGGTATGGTTGCAACAGCAGCAATGGAAGTAGACGGCTGTGTGACAACAAATCTGAACGTACATTTTCTTGCACCAATGAAACAAGGGGAATTAACGGTGACAGCTACGGTACTGCATCAAGCAGGACGCAGTGTTACGACTCAATCGGAGGTTCGTGATGCATCGGGCACGTTGGGATGTATGGCTACGGCGACATTCCGCATAGCACGCCCGAGAACGTAATGCATGAATCCTGCGGTTGACAAAAGATATTATTATGTCATAATGAAATTATCAAAATGAAAATAGTCGGTGGTGCCCATGAGCGAAAACTACGAACACTTCAATGCAGAGAGCGACGAACAAGCAGCACGTGCTTATAGTTCCCAAAAATATCGTACCCCCGATGGTGTTCCTGCGGATATCGTTATGTTCACCTTAACCAAGCGGGAGCGCAAGACGGTGACGAAGACACTTCCCATTCGGGAACTGAAAGTGATGCTGATCAAGCGCAAAGGCTGGCCTTTTGCAGGCAGATGGGCATTACCCGGTGGATTTTGTCAGGAGAATGAATCCATCTACGGTGCAGCTAAGCGTGAGTTGATGGAAGAGACAGGTGTAGACGGTGGACATCTGGAATACTTGAATGTATACAGTCAGCCGGGTCGTGACCCGAGGGGCTGGATTATCTCACACGCATTTTTCGCGCTTGTAGAAGAATGGATGCTGGATCAACGCCAAGCGGCAGATGATGCTGAGGATGTTGGGTTGTTCACGATTCAGGAGGCGCTGCAAGAACTGGAACTGGCCTTTGATCACAGAACAATCATTGAAGATGCTTATCGACGTATTCAACAGCAGATGCTGGAAACGACGATTGCTCGTCAGTTCCTGCCACGTGATTTTACATTAAGTGAATTATATCAGGTTATTCAAAGTGTTGTACCGGATTTTGAAGAACCAAACTTCATTCGCAAGATTACGTCAACCCGCAGCCGTAAAGGCATTGTGGAAGAAGTAAGAGATGAAGAGGGGAACCTGGTGAGTTCCAACCAGTACTCGCAGCGTCCGGCGCAGTTATATCGTTTTACAGAACTCGTACCACGCCTGTCCATCTACACGTAATAAGGTGTAGATGTGTCAATCTGATTGAATCAGGATCAACCATTTCTGGGCTAAGGGAGTGTTGACGATGAAAGCACTGATTGTCATTGATTTTACGAAGGATTTTGTGACAGGTTCTTTGCCTGTAGGTCAGCCAGCAGTAGAGATCGAAGAGACGATTGCAGCTGTAACCGAGGCCTATTGTAAGAACAAACATGAGGTAATCATGGCTGTGGATCTACACGAAGAGAATGATCCGTATCACCCGGAGACTGTACTTTTCCCACCTCATAACATCAGAAATACGGAGGGAAGACAGTTATATGGTCGTCTTGCCCAAGTGATGGAAGAACGGAAAACAGATATACAGTGGATGGATAAGACGAGATATAGTGCATTCTGTGGGACCGATCTGGAACTCAGACTGCGTGCACGTGGTATTACGGATATTGCACTGATTGGGGTATGCACGGATATTTGCATATTGCATACCGCAGTGGACGCTTACAATAAAGGTTTTCATATTACGGTATACGAAGATGCCGTTGCCAGCTTCAATCCGGCAGGGCATGAGTGGGCACTTGGACATTTTCGTTCCAGCCTTGGTGCTTCGGTGGTTAAGGCGAGCGAGACAGTCTTGGCTTAATTTACTCCATAGTCATGTTTGGTTGACTCCATGTTAGGAACCGGATGAATGTGGTGAATGGTGTATAGAGTTTTTTACGGGAGACTTGTTTGTTTAATACGGATGAACAGAATCATGAAGAATGAGTCTCCATATGTTAACCCGTGTTCACAGATGAAATCTGGGGGCACGAGCGGAAGTCAGAGAGGATGAGACAAATGCAGACAACTAGCCTGGCTTTACATACGGATAAATATCAGATCAATATGATGTACGCCCATTGGGTGAATGGTACTCACAAGCGGAAGGCGGTATTTGAAGCCTATTTCCGTAAACTTCCTTTTGGTAACGGATATGCGGTATTTGCCGGATTGGAACGTATTGTGAACTATATCAGCCAGCTTCGGTTTACGATGGACGACATCAAATTTTTATCCAAACAAGAGGAAAATTACGATCCGGTCTTTCTGGAAGAGTTGCTCCAGTTTTCATTTCAGGGGACGATTCATTCCATGAAGGAGGGTGCAATTGTTTTCCCTGACGAACCGCTCATTCGGGTAGAAGGCTCCATTATGGAGACTCAATTGGTGGAGACGGCGATACTTAACTTCATGAATTATCAGACGTTGATTGCAACCAAGGCTTCGCGGATCAAACAGGTAGCACAACAGGATACGTTGCTCGAATTCGGCACACGGCGTGCGCAGGAAGCGGATGCTGCCATCTGGGGCGCACGTGCCTCGTATGTAGCAGGCTTCGATGCAACGTCTAATATGCTGGCCGGAGAGCGCTTTGGGATCCCAACAGCAGGTACACATGCCCATTCCTGGGTACAGAGCTTTATGAGCGAACAGGAGGCCTTTGACGTGTATGCCAAAGTGTTGCCTGATCAGGTTACACTGTTGGTTGATACCTTTGACACATTGAACAGTGGAGTACCTCACGCCATCAAAACAGCCAAGAAGTTGGAGAGCCAAGGCAAAAAGATGAATGCGATTCGTCTCGACAGTGGTGACCTAGCGTACTTGTCGATTCAGGCACGTCAGATGTTGGATGAGGCTGGGCTGGATTATGTGAAAATTGTAGCATCCAATGATTTGGATGAAAATACGATTTTCAACCTGAAGGCTCAAGGAGCACGGATTGATACATGGGGTGTTGGTACACAGTTGATTACCGCTTCTGACCAGCCATCTTTGGGTGGAGTGTACAAATTGGTGGAGCGTGAAGTGGACGGTGCCATGTTGCCTACGATCAAAATATCTGCCAATCCTGAAAAGGTGTCCACTCCAGGTAAAAAGGAAGTGTTCCGGATCATTGATCCGAAACATGGCAAAGCGATTGCAGATTATATCTGCTATCCAGAGGAAGAGCAGCCGCTACAGGGCGGACCGCTCAAGCTGTTCAACCCGCTACACCCTTACCTGAAAAAGACGGTTACCCGCTACGAAGCGGTCAATATGCTGGAGCCAATCTTTGTGAATGGACGTAAAGTGTATGAACTGCCTAATCTGGATGAGATTCGTGCGTATCACCGGGAACAGATGAACCTCTTCTGGCCTGAATACCAACGGAAGCTCAACCCGGAGATCTACCGTGTGAACATCAGCCCTGCGGCATGGAATATGAAGCAGAAGCTCATTGCGGAACATGTGAAATCCACAGAGGAATAATTCACACATAAGAATTACAGAGAGGCATAACCAGTGAGGTATACTGGCTTATGCCTTTTTGCTGCCTATAGAATGTATACGTTCTTAGCGGAGTTGAACGATTCGATGATTGCAAGCAAAATTTCCGCTATACGCGTTCTGTCTTCTGTGAAAGTACGTCGATAGTTGATAGACGTTATTCTTATATGATCCCGATGAGGTGGACCAGTGATGTAAGAAATCTCATGGACAGACTGCCAAGGTAGCAGGCTATACTGGAAATAGTCATGCCCAATTCAAGAGGTTGTAGGGGAAAAGCAGTAATTATTTCTCGGGAAAGCGCACGAGACGCCAAATTCTGCATCGCATTGTTTCAATCCCGCAGCTGTAGGGGATGAAAGTAAGAGGAGGTGCAGACATGAGATGGATATTAGGACTGGTCTGGATCGCTTTTATTGCCTATGCAGTGTTGTTGGCACCAGGGCAGTCACCTGGAAGTGATCCGATATTCAAAGAACTGATCACCCTGCAAAGCAAAGAGCCTTGGTTACTTACGGTATTTTCGTGGTTAGGTATTTTCCCGGCAGTTTATGTCTGTATGCTGTTAAGAACATCTGTGAAAGAACGAGGTGGCCGTGTACCGGCTTGGCCTTTTGTCATACTTTCTTTCGGACTGGGTGCTTTTGCCCTGCTTCCCTATTATGCATGGTCATCATCCGCAAATAGAGCTTCGGGTTACGCAAACTTACATTTTGGTCATCAGCGGGAGGCGGGAATTGGACGGGTAGCAGCCCACAAACTGACGCATGTCGTCCTTCTGCTGTTAACGCTGGGGGGCAACATTCTATGCCGTGACGCAAGGTCATCCGGCTGTATATATGGAAGCATTCAATCAATCTGCCTTTGTACATATCATGACGATTGATTTTGTACTGCTGACCTTACTTTCCATGATTGCGATATACAGGGATACTAAAGTGAGTCGACGTTCAGCAGCTTGGACCGCGGCAGGCATCATCCCTATTGTGGGTCCACTAATCTATCTGTTGACGCTCAGGAGAGACAGAGTTTGATCATCAATATTTGAAGGATTCCATAGGTAAACGGAGCCGTTAAGCCTGAATGCGAACAATTCATGTGCTTAATGGAAAAATATATAAAATCCAAAAGAGGAGTGGCTATAGATGAAAAACCATTTTAACGCATATGTTGTCCGTAAAGAAGAACAGGGCGGAGTGAAAGCTGCTATAGAGCAATTGAAGAAGGAAGATCTGCCAAATGGAGATGTAACGGTACAGGTGCAGTATTCCAGTGTCAATTATAAAGACGGACTCGCTACCCTTGACAAAGGCGGTGTCGTTCGTGAGTACCCGATGGTACCGGGAATTGATCTGGCCGGAACGGTAGAAGAGTCGGTAAGTGGACGTTTTGCACCAGGAGATCGGGTGATCAGTACAGGATTTGAACCTGGCGTATCCCATTACGGAGGGTACAGCGAGTATGCGCGTCTGCGCAGTGAATGGCTGGTACCTCTGCCACCAGGTCTCAGTGAGAAAGAGGCCATGGCAATTGGAACCGCAGGATTTACGGCTGCACTTTCGGTAGATGCGCTGTTACAGGCTGGAGTGACACCGGAGATGGGCAAGGTTCTGGTTACGGGTGCAACGGGTGGTGTTGGCAGTATGGCAGTAGCGATTCTGGCGAAGCTTGGCTTTGAAGTAACAGCCAGCACAGGCAAGAAGGAGCAGGAGGAGCCATTGCTTAGAAACTTGGGAGCCTCAGAGGTCATTACTCGTGAAGAAGCTGATACTCCAGCTAAAGGAGCGATGGGGAAACAGCTATGGGCGGGA
This sequence comes from Paenibacillus sp. 10L310, assembly GCF_056395745.1. NCBI lineage: Bacteria > Bacillati > Bacillota > Bacilli > Caryophanales > Paenibacillaceae > Paenibacillus > Paenibacillus sp. 10L310. Next base: position 1,114,421 of record NZ_JBFTKC010000001.1, read on the forward strand.
GTTGTTGATCCAACAGGAGGACCGGCTCTTGCGGAGCGATTAAAACAGATTCAATACGGAGGTGCGGTAGCGGTATCCGGGTTAACTGGAGGCACAGCTTTTGAATCCACGGTACTTCCGTTTATTTTGCGTGGCATCCAGCTTATTGGTATAGACTCTGTATATTGTCCGATGGAACGTCGGGAACGATTGTGGAAACTGCTCGGGGGAGAATGGAAACCGGAGCGCGCACTGGAACTGGGAATCCGGGAGATTTCTCTAGATCAATTGTCTCATACGCTAGAGACGATACTCCAAGGTGGTGCAGTAGGTCGTACGGTGGTCAATACAATATCAGATCTGCCATCCGCATAAGATTCTAAGTCCTTAGACATGCTAATTCTACCTGATTGGGTCACAGTACACGTGGCTGGAAAGGAAGGATTGGCATGTGGTTTGGTAGAAAAGGCCGAAGTCTGGTTGGAAGAACAATGAAGTCGGTACTTGTAAGTGGCGTGTTGATCACGAGTGTCTGGTCCCTGGTGGCTTGTTCGGCATCATCCATTGAACAGGAGCGGAAGGTCTACACCCGCGAAGCGACAGATGAAGGAAATGTGCGGGCACAGAGTCAAGGACACGGATTAAACGGTGAATTGGTGAGTGAGATCAGTAAGAGTTTTGAAGCAAAAGGCATTCAACTTATGAATAACATGTCTGCCGATGACGACCATGGCGGGATCTCTTATATGTATTTGTTGAATGGAAGTGGCAGACACATCGTGAAAGTCCATATTTTCAGTGATGCGACAACCCGGGCGGCCAGCATGAAACAAATGTATAGTGAGAATCGTGATGAGGCTGTCTTGGAGAATGCGCTTGGCCGGACAACGATTCGTAGCAAAGGGTACGTCTCACTCGTTTATACAGCTTCCGGTGGGGAAAAGGACAAGTATGAACAGGATGTTATGCAGGTGTTCCAACATGTGTTGGGGCAACTAAGGTAAGAGAAGATGGGAGCACAGAAAACTTTCAATCCTTACCGTACAGCTGAAAATAAACCCGAAAAACCCGTCTGATCTTTCAGACGGGTTTATATATTTCACGCATGACATGCCGCAACTCGGGCAGAATGAGTTTTTCCATGGCCAATTTGACAGCTCCTTTGGAACCCGGCATGGAGAATACGGCTGTGCGTCCAATCGTTCCAGCGACGGCTCTGCTCAGGATGGCAGCGGAACCGATATCTTCAGTGTAACTGAGAAAACGGAAGATCTCACCAAAGCCCGGGAGTTCCTTGTCGAGTAGTGAGGATACTGCTTCATAAGTTGTATCTCGGGGTGCAATCCCTGTACCGCCGCTCAGTAGCACGGCTTCAATATCATCACGAACAGCTGCATCTTGCAGGATGCTTCGAATGTTCTCCGTTTCATCTGGTGTGATGATGTATTCAACAATCTGATAACCCGCTTCATTCAAAAGCTGGTGCATGAGCTGGCCACTGGTATCGGTGTCTTTAGTTCGTGTGTCAGACACTGTAACAATCATGCACGATACCCTGTCAGGGGCTTCCTGGCGATGTTGTTCCACTGAATTAGTCATGAAACTTCCTCCTTCAATCAACATGTCCTCATAGCATAGACCATCCGGTAGAATCAGGCAATGTACTGTGGGAGAGTTGAACGTTATTGCACAACGAATGCGGGATGGTGTACACTCGCTAGATATAGATAGATCAGGTTACAAGAAGGACAATCAGAGAGGTGTATACGCATGAATGAAACGATTTTAAAAGAACAATCCATACCTGTATATATACTGTCAGGTTTTTTGGGGAGTGGCAAAACAACACTGCTTGTTCAGTTGATCGAACATTGGCAACAGCAGGGTTTGCGTCCCGCAGTGGTTATGAATGAGTTAGGCGAAGTTAATCTGGATGGTCAGATTGTGGATTCCACCGTTCCAATGACTGAGATGTTAGGTGGATGCATCTGTTGTACCGTACGTGGTGACTTGGGATTGCAACTTGCTGATCTCGTTCAAGAGGAATCACCGGATGTGATCATCATTGAAGCCACCGGTGCGGCGAATCCAATGGAGATTCTGGATGCGGTAACGGAGACCTCACTCTACATGCGACTGGAACTGAAAAGTCTCATTACTGTTGTGGATGCAGCACATCTGTCTGGTCTGTATCAGGAGCAGAAGGGGCAGACCTTCAAGCTAATGCAGGAGCAGATTCGTTGTGCGTCTGTGCTTCTCTTGAACAAAACGGATCGGGTGAGTGCACAGGAACTGCAGGATCTGGAGCAGCTTTTGGCAAAATGGAATGGCTTCGCCCCTGTAATTCCTACGGTGAAATGTGAGGTAGAGATGGATCTGTTGCTTCGCAGCGGGGCAGACGTGCATGTACGTGATTCAGCTTCTGAAGCAGACAAGCCAGCTCACCAAGAGCATCATGTGCATACGGAAGCCTGTGGTACACATGGCTGCAATCATGGTCATGAACATACAGATCATACACTCCAAGGCGATGATACGAATACTGACGCATCCCATAGGCATGTCCATGCCCACAGTCACGAGCATTCCGCTCCTCATGCATCACACGAACATGTCATGGTGTATACGCATTATTTCAGTCATCCGGTGAACAGCGAAGCATTTGAACAATTTGTATCTGCTTTGCCACGAGACGTGTATCGAGCGAAAGGTATTTTATCGTTTAGTGACACGGCGAGCCGTTTCTGGTTCCAGTATGCCTACCGTGAATCGGATTACATGAAGATCACACCTCAGGGAGATGTCCCTAATGTTGCTGTGTTTATAGGTGAACATTTTGACCAAACTGTCATTCGTGACCAATTACTGGAATTGGAAGCGATAAAGTAGGTTAGATGATTCAATATTCCTCCGAACTGGGTATTAAGATGCATAGCAAACTATGCCTGGGAGGTAACTTTAAATGACACAACAACAATATCAACAATGTATCGATGCTTGCCTGGAGTGCATGAATGCATGCAACGTATGTTACATATCGAGTCTGAAAGAATATGATCTGGCGATGTTGCGTGATTGCATTCGTTTGAATCGGGAATGTGCGGAGATCTGCAGTTTTGCTGCACAAGCGATGACACGTGGAAGTGATTTCATTGCTGAAATATGCGAATTGTGTGTGAAAGCTTGTGAAGCTTGCGCCGCTGAGTGTGGCAAACACCACCATGATCACTGCCAAGCATGTGCAGAGGCTTGCCGCAGATGTGCAGAAGCTTGCCGGTTGATGGCAGCAGTAGCGTAAATATTATTTCACTGGAATATATAACTAAACCGATAATGACCGTTGTCCCCTAAGGGAAGGCAGTGAACACAAGCATCTGAGACGATGTGCCTATGTGTTGCCTTTCAGTAGGGGATTTTTAATGCAGGTTGCCAAGTCTGATCGTGGTATGTATAATGATGGCAATGAATTGAATTGAAGAATATCAATGATCGGGAGAGTAGCCAGATCCATACATGACAGCGAGCCGGGAGAGGTGGAAGCCGGTATGACATGACCTGAGTGAACCGCACCCGTGAGATGGTTATCCGAAAAGATGTGCGTATCCCGATTGGGATAGACCATATCTGTCTGAGGGTAACCCGGCTTGCGACCGTTATACGCATCGAGCGGAACAGTTTTACTGGTATGCATGTTGATGCATATTAGGAGTAGCCTGTTCACCTAGAGTGGTACCGCGGGAACTGTTAATTCAGCTCTCGTCTCTTATTTAGAGACGAGAGCTTTTTTGTGTTTAATTTCAGCCAATAATGAATGGATAAGGAGTGTTTGACATGTTGATGAAGCAGGCTGCGGCCGATATTACCCCTTTAACGGGTTTGAATGAAGAAGAGGTTCTGAGATTACTGGAAGTCCCACCACAGGCGGAGATGGGTGATGCAGCATTCCCTTGTTTTGTATTAGCGAAGTCATTAAAAAAAGCACCGGCAGTCATTGCGACCGAGCTCGCAACGGGATTGCAGGCATCTGGAATTGAAGCGACTCCCGCCGGGCCGTATGTAAATATCCGTTTCAATCGGGAGAAGCTCGCGCCGAATCTGCTGAAAGAACTGGGGAATGCGGCATTTGGTAAGCTTCAGCTTGGTCAAGGTTCACGTGTTGTAATTGATATGTCTTCCCCTAACATCGCAAAACCCTTCGGAATTGGACATTTGCGTTCTACTGTAATCGGTGCAGCACTGTATCGGCTGTATAACGAAGCGGGTTATACCTCCGTAAGTGTGAATCACTTGGGAGACTGGGGAACCCAGTTTGGCAAGCAGATCGCAGCGTACAAACGGTGGGGCAATGATGAAGCGTTGCAGGCAGACCCGATCCGTACGTCCCTGGAACTGTATGTGCGCTTCCACGATGAGGCGGAGAACGATCCTTCTCTGGAGATTGAGGCACGCGAGTGGTTCCGCAAGCTGGAGCAAGGGGATGATGAAGCACAGCGGTTATGGGCGTTCTTTGTGGAAGTGAGCATGAAGGAATTCAACCGGATGTATGAACGCCTGAATGTACAGTTCGACCATACGCTGGGAGAAAGCTTTTACAATGACAAGATGGGCGCAGTGGTTGAAGAACTGAAGGCAAAAGGTTTACTTGAAGAGAGTGATGGTGCACTCGTGGTACGTCTGGAAGATGAGAACATGCCCCCATGCCTGATTATCAAAAAAGATGGAACAACAATCTATCCTACTCGGGATTTGGCTACGGCAGTTTATCGTCATGGGGTGATGAAGGCAGATCGGTTGTTATACGTGGTCGGAGGCGAGCAGAAGTTACATTTCCGGCAGGTATTTGCGGTCCTATCCCGGATGGGTCATGAATGGTCTGCGAAGTGTGAACATATCCCGTTTGGATTAATGCGTTTTGAGGGACGGAAAATGTCTACCCGCCGCGGTAAAGTCGTCTTTTTGCAGGAAGTGTTGGATGAGGCAGTTGCTCGTGCTTTGCAAATTATTCAGGAGAAAAACCCGAATCTGGAGAACCCTCAGAAGGTGGCTGAGGCGGTCGGTGTAGGGGCCATTGTCTTCGGTGATCTGCGTAATAATCGGTTAAACGATGTGGATTTCTCCTTGGAGGATGCGGTGAGTTTTGAAGGAGAGACCGGACCTTATGTGCAGTATACCCATGCCAGGATTCAAAGTGTGCTTGCCAAGGCAGAAGAGGCGATCCGCGTGGAAAATGAAAACCCTTTGACTAAACCCAACCTTGCGGAAGGTGAGAATAACACAGTAACCACTCTATCCCCTATCGGAGATACCTCATGGGCATTGCTGAAACTGCTTGGTGATTATCCCGAGTATTTGGAAAAAGCGATTCATCGGAATGAGCCTTCGGTCATTGCCAAATATACTATAGATGTCGCTCAAGCATTCAACCGTTTCTATCACGCAGAACGGATTGCGGATGCGTCATCTGATGTAAGATCCTTCCGAGTGGCATTGGCCAAACGGACTGCCGAACGCCTCGCGTACAGTTTACATTTGCTAGGTGTGCAAGCTCCAGAGCGGATGTGATCCCAGGTGATATGGAGTAAACGTGGACTTTTCAAGAAAGCCAATCAAGATGTACCAGACTCATTAGGTCGAGGTATGTTGCTTCAACGAGTGAGCAAGCGATTAGGTAATGCTCAAGTACTTGATGAAATTAATCTGGAAGTGAAGCAGGGAGAATGTGCTGTACTTATTGGCAGAAACGGTTCTGGCAAAAGTACGTTGCTACGTATGTTGGCAGGTATTTTGTTACCCGATACAGGATCGATCCAGCGCACAATGAAGGGTTCTGATGGGTATGCAGTAGATGGCCTGCCACGTTTACCCTTTACTTCTGGAGAGTACTTGTGGGACATGGGACGGATTCGGGGCATTCGCCCCGAAATACTGCGTGGGCGGATTAGAGAACTTAGTGAACTTTTATATCTCGATACCGCGATCGATCAGAAGTTACCCTTATTATCCAAGGGCACATTGCAAAAAGTAAATTTGATTCAGGCCCTGTTACCTGGACCGGGTGGACTTTTGCTGCTGGATGAACCTTTATCAGGCTTGGATATTCCAGCTCAAGAGGGCATTGTATCCTTATTGGGGCAATGGAAGAATGAAGGGACATCCATCGTTACAGCTTGTCATGAACCGTTGCTAATTGAACGTTTGGCAGACCATGTGATTGTGTTGAAGAAAGGCAGCGTGCTCCGCTACTGGAGTCGTGAAGATATACTTCAAGCTGGCGAACCCGTTGTACGTATTCAAAGTCTGACGAAAGCTGGAGAGGATCTGGTTAACGATCTATCTATTGTACAACAACCGGGAGTGCTGTCTTTAGTTCGTAATACAAGCTCAGGGATATCCAATGTTTGGTTGTGGGATTGGAAAGTAGTTCAACAATCAACAGATGATGTCCTCAGAATGATTCTGGCTTCCGGAGGTTCGGTTGTGTCTGTACAACAGGAAGAAAGTCAATTACATATGGAAAGTCTGCTGGAAGGACAACATCCAGCTGTACATGCGAGTCGTGAAGGTGTCACAGAATCTGTGGACTTAAGCTCTTCCATGGATGATGCGGGGGGAGAAGTCAAATGATCTATCTGACCCGATATTTGTTAAGGCATCACATTCGCTCACAGAAATATTTTGCACCGGTTATCTTTTATATCATCGCCATGCTGCTGATCTATTCCTACAAACCCAACCCTATTGCGGACAGTTACAGTGTTACGGCTATGCTGTTATTTCTGGCAGCTGCTTGGCTCGGAGTAATGGTGATGAATACCGAACCTGCAAAGCAGTATCAATTACTTGTCCTTCATACAGGAAGCAGGTGTAAAGTTGTATTAAGTCAACTCATCTGTGCCTGGATAATGCAATTCATGCTCACCGCAATCACTGTGCTGTATCCCGTGTTCGCTGGGATGTTCGAGAGACAACCCACAGGTGAGGAGTGGATGATGACTTGGTTAGGACATTTGGGGTTATCACTGCTGGGATTAGGCATCAGTGTATTTTTTCAAAAATCGTACATTCCCTTGCTTAGTCGAAGTATGCCTGCTCTCATTATTGTATTATTACTATCGTTTATCCAAGGTTCCTTAAGTGAACGTTTGCCTGAATCGTTAGAATGGCTTGGCCGCATTCTTCCACCAGCCTTTTATCTGGTTCGTGAGATGATGTTATTTGATGAATCAAAGATGGACTCTTTTGTTTCGGTTATGCTGTGGACTGAGCTCTATGCATTAGGGTTACTAATCATCCATGTGTGGCTGTCCGGAAGAAGAGATCTGCGGAGTTAGAAGACGCGCTTCCCGATAACTTGAATGTTGCTCTTGGTTTGGTTAGGATAGAGGGACATGGAATGGTTAACATTGTACGGTTGAAGGGGGCGCTCGCATATGCAAAATACAGATATCCAGAATGGTGACATGCTGGACAGCGAACACTCCAGGGAATTGTTTGCCTATTACGGATTGGCAGTGTACTACGGGCAGGCGCTTGAACAGCAGCTGGTCAATCTGATTTTATTAATGAAAATGTCTCAGGGCAAAGCCGTGTCTGAAGAGGATCTGGAAGATCTGTACGAACGAAAGATGAGCAGTTCACTGGGGCAGCTCATTCACGAAGTGCGCCATCATTTTACATTCTCTGAGGAAGAAACTCGCCAGTTGAATGAATTATGGCAGCAACGTAACCGTATTGTACATCATTATTTCAAGGAACGAATCCATGAGACATTCAGTCCGGAAGGACGATCACGTATGATTAAGGAATTGGAGGATTTCAAAGACCGTGCACAGGAGTTGGAGATCCGTCTTCAGCAATATACGGGTGCCTGGATTGCAGAGCTTGGTCTGGATGCCGAATCCGCAGCAGCTCTGCAAACGCTGGAGCGTATGCATACCGAGAGTATGCAAGCAAGGGCTTTGGAAGAGGATGAATGACAAGCAAACGGATAACGAAACGCTGGATATTAATGACGGCTCTGGCTGTAGTATTGGTTGGAATCCTGTGGACTGTGGTTACAGCAATCCGTATATCTGCATATACGGATGAGGATTCATTCAGGATATCGGACGCAGCAATCATTCTGGGCGCAGCCGTGGCGGGGGATAACCCTTCACCTGTATTTCGCGAACGTATTGAACACGGGATTGAATTATACCGTCAGGGTACCGTTCGTAATCTGCTTTTCACAGGTGGATCAGGTGATGATGGAGAACATACGGAAGCTGAAGTGGGTCAGAAGTATGCCATCGCACATGGAGTAGATCCTGCGGACATTCGCATCGAGACCAAATCCAGAATTACCGAGGAGAATCTGGTCAATTCAATTCCAATTGGTGAACAAGCCGGTTATCAAACCTATACGATTGTGAGTGATCCATTACATATGAAACGGGCCATGAAGCTGGCTGCCGGACTGGGCATGGATGCTGTACCCTCTCCGACACGAACTACGGCTTATCGAACCTGGCGCAGCAAGTTTCCTTTTCTCGCAAGAGAGACCGTGATGTACATGGGATATACGATCAAAGGATGGATAGACAATCCGCAGCAGCCATGAGGCTGCACGCGGATTGTTTTTTTGTCTGGACGAAATCGAAATAAACAGTATCGGAACCTGAATCCCGATGAAAATACAAAAAAACCGATCTACACCGCAAACCCTGAGGTAGCTGTGTAGATCGGTTTTTGTTTTGCCGTCGAGTACATCATTTTGATTGGTTACTTAAAGAGCGTTCTGTTTTACTCTGTTATGCATTGCCTCCGGCAAAGGAGGTTGAGGTTGGAATGATCTCACCCGACGGATTCCCGCTGGTTGCACTCGCTGCTGCTTGCGCACCTTGCTGGAGCTGATACATTTTATAATAGCGGCCTTTAAGCTCCATCAGTTCATCATGTGCACCTTGCTCAACGATACGCCCGCGATGCAGAACCAGAATTTGATCCGCCGAACGAATGGTGGAGAGACGGTGAGCAATGATGAAGGTGGTACGTCCTTTTTTGAGGACTTCGAGTGCGTTCTGAATCAATGCTTCCGTTTCCGTATCAATATTGGCTGTCGCTTCATCCAAAATGAGGATGGCCGGATCAAACGCCAGTGCACGAGCAAAGGAGATCAACTGACGCTGTCCAGCAGACAATGTGCTTCCTTTTTCGATGACAGGTTCGTCAAAGCCTTGAGGCAAATGAGCCAGTATGCGTTCAGCACCTACATCACGCAGCGCCTGTTCAATTCGTTCACGGGAGATCTTCTCATCGCCGAGACTGACGTTGGAAGCAATGGTGCCTGTGAACAGATACGGGTCCTGCAATACAATCCCCATATGTTCGCGAATCCACTGTTTAGGCAGATCTTTGACGTTCTGACCGTCAATCGTGATCTTGCCTTTTTGCGGGTCATAGAACCGGAATAGCAGGTTGATAATTGAGCTTTTACCCGAACCGGTATGACCGACCAGAGCGACCGTCTGACCTTGGGATGCTTTAAACGAGATATTGTGAAGCACGTAATCTTTTTTATAGGCAAAGGATACATCGTCGAAGACAACATTCCCTTTGTATCTTGGCATAGAGCCATCGATTACAGCTTCTCCCTTTTCATCCATCAGCTCAAAGACGCGACCAGCAGATACGAGGGAGGAGTCCAGGTTGGCGAGTTGATTCACCATACCGGTGATTGGCTGGAACAAGCGACCCAGAACATCAACGAAGGCATACAGAACACCTAATGAGATAATACTTGTGCCATCCAGCACACTGGAACCAAAGTACCACAGGACCACCGCAAATGCGATATTCCGTAATACGTTAACCAGGTTGTGTGAGGTGAAGGCATTCAGGTTCAGCATTTTGTTCTGGTGTTTCATATAGTCATCATTCAGATCTTCGAATTCCTGTTTGGTTTGTTTCTGATGGCGGAATACGCGGATAATGGACATCCCCTGAATGGACTCGTTAATGATTGCATTGATCTCACTCAGTCGGGATCGAATGATTGTGTTGTAGCGAGTAGCGAATTTGCGATAGAGCACAATCCATGTAATGAGCATTGGCACAACGAATAATGAGATTAGACCCAGGCGAACATCAAGCAGGAAGAGTGCAACATACACACCTGTAATCGTGATGATTCCTGAGAAAAAGTTCGAAAGAACAGCAACGAACAGATCTTTTACGGCTTCTGTATCGTTTGTGACCCGAGATACAACTTTACCTGCGGGCAGGTTATCAAAAAAGTGCACCGGCAGTCGCTGAATATGGGCATACACATCGTTACGCAGTCTTTGAATGACCTTGTTGGCCGAGGATTGCAGCCAGAAAGTTTTACCAAACTCCATAATGACCGAGATCACGAGGAAGATCATGTAATACACAATTAATTGATAGATGCTGGGCATCTCCGGTTTGTAAAAAGCAAACAGTTCACCAGCGGACAGGGGTGTTGCCGCATATTGGCCTGTTACCTCACCTGCGCGTGTAACCGTGAGGGTTCCATCCGTATATGTGCGGTCCCCGTCAGGTGCGCTTACCGGTTCGTTTACAAAATAAAAACTTCTGCCGGCTTGTAATACCCGCACTTCGGAACCTTTGTTTTCATCCGGTTCGAACAAGCCTTCGCGTTTGTAATTCTTACCGTTGTAGACTGCGGCTTCATCAGAAGCTGTTGTCTCATAGAAAGGTTGCTCAATCGCGAGCAAGTGATTATCGATCATGGATTTGGCGATGAACGGCCCGGCAAGCTCGGCCGCAACACCAATGGTAAGCATAATTAATGCAGCGATAAATGTTCCTTTGGCTTTCAAGGCGTAATCAAGCAGCCTTTTGCCTGTATTAGACTTCAATGAATTGACCTCCTACGTGGACAGATTGGACTCGACCTGTTGCCGTTCATACTGTTCACGGTACCAGCCGTTCATGGCTAACAATTCCTGGTGAGTGCCTTCTTCCGTAATTTTCCCGTGCTCCAGTACGATGATTCGGTCAGCATGTTCAATAGCAGACAGGCGATGAGTCGAGATCAGCGTGGTTTTGCCCGAGCGTTTGTTGCGTATATTTTCAATGATTTTGGCTTCAGTACGTGCATCGACAGCAGATAAGGCATCATCGAGGATCAGAATATCAGGATTAGCAATAAAGGCACGCGCCAGCGATACCCGCTGTTTCTGTCCACCGGACAGAGAGATTCCTTTTTCACCAACGAGTGTATCCAGTCCATCGGATAAGGTTCCCAGATCCCCGTCAAAAGCGGCGGTACGAATGGCTTCCATGATGACTTCATCACTGGCCCCAGGTTGACCAAATTGAATGTTTTGACGAACTGATTTGGAGAACAGAACTTGTTCCTGTGGTACGTACCCAATCCAGCTGTGCAAGTCATCTTTGGCGATATCCTGAATCGGATGACCCGAGATGCTTAATGTGCCCGAACCGGCAGGGTATTCATGAAGCAGTTGTTTGAGCAAAGTAGACTTACCGCTCCCCGTACGACCCACAACACCCAATGTTTGACCCCGTCGTAGCGAAAAGCTGATATGACTGAGATTGTCGACAGTGGAACTTGGGTAACGGAATGTAACATCCTGCATCGCAATTTCTTCCGGATTCGTAACGTGAGCAGGTTGCTCCACATCTTGTACGGCAGGTTCTACCGATAAAGTCTCGTTGACCCGATCAAGCGAAGCGCTACCACGTTGCATCAGGTTAATTAATTCGCCGATGGCAAACATGGGCCAGATCATCATCCCCAGGTACATGTTAAACGATACGAGATCCCCCAGGGTAATTTCATTATGAAATACAAGATAAATGCCGTAGGCAAGTGCAATCACATAACTGAGTCCAACGAAGAGGCGGATGGTGGGTTCAAATAGGGCATCCATTCTGGCAACAGCCAGGTTTTTGCGATACACATCTTCGGTCACGTCGGCGAACCGTTTCTCGTCCAGACGTTCCTGCACATAAGCACGCACGACACGAATCCCGGCGATGGATTCCAGCACCTGGTCGTTCATATCTCCGAATGCATCCTGTGCCAGGGTGTAACGTTGATGTACAGCTTTACCATAGATCATCATGGCAATGGCGATAAAAGGTAATGGCAGGATTGCCGCCAAGGTCAGTTTCCAACTAACCAGGAAACCCATGGCGAACAATACGGTGGCCAGAAAGGCTGTAGAGTCTGTTAAGGTCAGCATGCCGAAGCCTGCTGTAGTGGCAATGGAACGAAGATCATTGGTGGCCCGAGCCATCAGATCTCCTGTTCTGTTTTTCTCAAAAAAGGGAGGAGTCATTCGTAACAAGTGGTCCATAAAGCGTGAACGAAGTAGCCGCTCCACTAGGTTGGCACCACCAAACAGTTTGTGCATCCAAACGTATGTAACCAGATAGATAATGATGACCGTTCCTAGAATAAGCAAAATATAACGCGTAAGTGAGGTGCCGGTAATGGAACCGCGCACAATCTCGTCGATGGCATTACCAAGAAGACGAGGAGGCAGCAGTTCGGCAATGCCCACCAGAATAAGCAAAATGACACCGGTTAGGTATCGTTTGCGTTCCAGCCGGAAGAACCAGGCCAGGTTTTTAAGTACAGAGAACAAGTGTTATCCCTTCCTTTCGATGTCCGAGAAATGCAAATTCCGTTCATGAATGCCGAAATGTACCCACAAAAAAAGACATACCGCACGCAGGCGGTATGTCTTCATATAATCATACGGCAGCATGGCTCAGAGAACAGAGCCGTCACCATATATAAGTTCGATTGTGAGTATACATCACAGAGGTTCTAATGAAAGATCGCCTGTCATGCCGACTTATGAACGGAATAATGATTTCGGGTGTGCTCCGGTATTTAGTTGTGTGCTGAATTGACCTATCATATGTTTGTTAAACACCGTAATCACCCTTTCTTTTTTTGGAAATAAATACAATGTAGACCTCGTATGTTTGCATCTTAACACCGGCTTTTACAATCTGTCAAACATTTTTCACAACTTATTTTGTCTTTATGTGGTCACTCGGGTTTGTATTCAAGTCCCTGTCGAGATATGATGGAACATATATATACAGAAGGAGCTGACACCAAATGAGTACCATACATGTATCCGATCAAGCTGCTCGCTGGTACAAGGAAGAGCTGAATTTGAACGAGGGAGACAGCATTCGATTTTTTGCACGTTATAGCTCTGGCGGAGGTCTTCACCCTGGATTTTCGCTAGGTATTGCTGTAGAGAAACCAAGACATCCTGCGGATCAAACCGAAGTGTCGGGGATTCAATTCTTCATGGAAGATCACGATTATTGGTATCTGAAAGGGCACCAACTGCATGTGGACATCGTTGATGAAGGTCAGGATATCGAATATCGTTACACGGAAGTCTAAGCAATAGATGGATTACAGGTCGCCACCGGCTTCGGAGTAGGGGGGAGGGGATAAGCAGTGAATCTGCCACCACGAGATTTGGCCCAGTATATCGCAAAACGCTCTCATATTGTTGTAAAAGCGGCGGTGCGGGCTGAGAACGAACAAGGTGAATTACTGCTGATTCAACATGCTGAACATGGTCACTGGCGGTTGCCAGCAGGTGAGATGCGTCCGGGTGAGGCTATTGAAGATGCTGCCCATCGGGAGTTATGGGAAGAGACAGGTTGGACTGCTGATACCATGACACTGGAAGGTCTCTATTCGGGGCCTGACCTTCGGTATCTGCATTCAAGCGGAGATGAAGAGTATTATGTCATTGCCCTGTTTCGGACAGTGATCATTCAGGATGACCTTGTGGAGTCGCGTGTAAATAGTGATGCAGGTCTGAAGTTTTTTGCGCTGGAGTCGTTACCACCTCTGAATCAGATTAGCCGAATCCTGTTAGCGCGGGATATTGCAGAATAAAATAAGTGTTGACCTCAAAAAAATGACCTTGGCATGCACGATAAAGTGGATGCCAAGGTCATTTTTTTTAAAATCCGATTCTGGTGCTCAGAGCATGAATTACACCTGATCCAGTGGTTCATCATCCATCGCAAAATCAAAATCATCAATATCGAATACCTGTACAGGTGATTCAGACTCAATTATGCGTGCAATCAGTTCAACCTGATCGGTAAGAATCGGGATACTCAGGCGCTGAGATGTCAGTAGCAGTTCGGTCTCAATGGGATCGAAATACTCCCCGTACTGTGCCGTATCTATTGCATTGATAATGGCAATGGATACTTGGTCACCAAATAAAATGGAGGGGCTTTTGGCCCATGGAACAAGTAACGCACGCTCTATTTTTTTCTTATTCAGCGGTTCCTCGAAATAAGAAATCATTTCATTGATTTTGGATTTCACATGCTGATCATCTGCCGGGTTATCCATCATGGGATCAGGACTGGTCTGGAATTCATATAGCTCAAGGATGGTGGTATAAGGAACAATATATTCAACAGGCGCGGGCGGCGCTAACAATTGACCGTAAATGGCCACCATCACGGCTTCTGTAATAAACTGACGTGACATGGTTCCTTAATCCTCCTGCGCCATTAATAGTTGCAAAGTGAATCTATACGTTTATGCAACAGCATAACCATAATAGTACGTGTTCAAATAGGACGGTTTTCAGTACCGAGAAGATGGGATGAAGCTAGAAATGGAGTAGCGGAGCGTAGGGAAAACTACGTGAGCAACCGCAATGTTTCCAAAGGAAACATACTTCGTAAGCCTCCCGCTTATTTCGGCTGAATTCCATATTCGATGCTGATGATGCCGATAGGCATCCTTCGTAATCAAAAGCGGACTTTTTGAACAACCTCTAATATGCATTATTCTGCTGTAGACTCGTGTACATAATTTGCATGAATAGAAGTATATCACACAACGGTGGGAAATACAGCCAATCTGCATAGCATGTCAGGTCACAAGCTTCACAACTTCAATCAGGATTTGCCCAGCAGCAATGATAAAATTCCCGCCGCAATCAATGGACCCACAGGTACACCCTTGAACAGGGCAACCCCAAGTACCGTTCCGATTAACAGCCCGGCAACGACAGTTGGCTGTGTACCCATCAACGTAGCGCCACGTCCTCCGAGATATGCCACCAGTAATCCTACGCCAATGGCGAGCAGTGACTTCCAGTGCAGGAAAGACTCACCGATCGTCTGCAGACTCATCTTGCCACTGGCAAGAGGTGCCATCACGCCAATGGTCAGAATAATAATGCCCAGTGTAAGTCCGTATTTTTCAAGCCATGGAAATGCCTGATTCAGGTTCAGGACTCGTAGCAACAACAGAAATACCATCGCTACGGTCACAGGTGTGTTGCTGCTGATAATCCCAAGAGCCGCAAATACGAGCAACAGCAGGGAAGTCATATCCATTGTTTTCATTTCCCTTCAGTCTGTCCACGTTGTTTGCTAACGATATGTTCCGCAATGTAACGTCCATGCCAGCGCCCGGATTCAATAAAGACTTCATTGGCATTACGCCCCGAAGCGATGACTCCGCCCACATATACACCAGGTACGCTGCTTTCCATCGTTTGTGCATCATATAGAGGTTTATCCATATCATCAGACATCTCCACACCTACCGACGTGAGTAGTTGACGATCTGGACGGAAACCGGTCATTGCCAGTACGAAGTCATTATCCAGTTCCCGAGTGGAACCATCCGTGTGTATCAGACGAATCGAATCATCGAGTATTTCATTCACGCGTGATTCCAGGTGGAGTGTGATATGACCTTTTGTCACCATGCTCTCGAATAGCGGGCGTACCCATGGTTTAATATGCTGGGACAGACCACTGCCGCGATAAACCATATCAATGTGTGCTCCGACCCGAACCAGTTCCATGGCCGCATCCACGGCTGAGTTGCTTCCGCCAATAATGGCGACACGTGTACGGGTATAAGGGTGGGCTTCCCGGAAGTAGTGGGTTACTTTATCTTTATCTTCTCCAGGGATGCCCAGATAGTTAGGATGGTCAAAATAACCGGTAGCTACAACTACATTGCGTCCAACATGTACGATGGCTTCCCCGCGGCGATTGAGCGTATGTACCTCAAACGTACCATCATCCTTGCGTTTAATTTCACGGGCTTCCTCATAGTTATGAACACGCAGACCAAAATGTTCGGCTACCCTGCGATAATAGGCAAGTGCTTCATAACGAAACGGTTTATCATTAGGTGTGCTGAACGGAACGTTTCCGATCTCAAGCAGCGGGGCTGTGCTGAAAAACTGCATATGGGTTGGATACAGATAAATAGATTGAACGATATTGTATTTCTCAACGATCACAGCGGACAGTCCCAGCCGCTCACATTCAATGGCAGCAGACAGACCGCATGGGCCTCCGCCGATAATAATGACATCTTCCATGTTCTTAATCCTCCTTATTTCAAGCAATATAATCCTACCGTAAATAACGAGCCAATGCCAGTTCAAGCGTGGAGTTTAATTAGACAAGCTTACTTGAAACCAAAGGAGTTGACGTGTAGAGAAGAAAAGACTAATATCGAATTAGATATATATCTAATTGAAAGCGAGATGAACGATGATGCAGCTGGAGAAAATTGTGGCTTATCATAAAGCGTTGGCTGACCCGACCCGGCTTCGCATGCTGCTGTTGTTGGCACAGGGTGAACTGCACGGACAGGCACTTGCCGAGCGGCTGAATCTGTCACAGCCAACCGTGACACATCATGCATCCAAGCTGAGAGAGGCGGCGCTGATTAAGGAACGACGGGAGAAAAATACAGTGTATTTCACACTCAATCCTTCGTTTATCCGCGAGAATGCACAGGCTTCGGTTGATTTTATCTTTAATCGAGAGGAGGTTGAGGATATGAGTGATGTGAACGAAACATTGAAAGCGTCGGTCATGAGGAATTTTTTCTCCAAAGATGGACGACTGCGTCAGATTCCGGCTCAATACAAGAAAAAACTGATTGTACTTGGTCATCTGGTCGAGCAGCTTGAATTTGGTCGGAAGTATACGGAAAAAGAAATCAATACATTTATAAAGCAATACCATGAAGACTTTGCCACGATTCGTCGGGAATTTATCATGCATCAGTTCATGTATCGGGAAGAGGATATCTATGAATTGAATCCGAAGGAAATGTGGACACGCTGGGATCAGGTCAAATAGAGTAGCTAGTGGTAAAAAAAAGTTTGGGCTTGACAACTGTTAAGCTCAGTGTGTAACATAATGGATAATTCTACAAGGGAGGCGATTGTTTATGACAAATTTAAATGCAGTATACGTTAATTTGAATATGAACAGCGTCTCCGGAACGGATCAAAGCATGTAATTTTGCGTTAGATGGATAGCAGTATCCATTGTAACGTGAAGTATCGCATGCTCAGATGAAGCCACGGGTGACGCACCCGTGGCTTTTTTGTTTGCCGATAAAAGGGTGTTCCTGAATGGTTTATATCGGAGGGTTAAGTATTCTATCCGGTAGATCTACAAGAAGGGATGATCTTTGATTCGGCTAACTACCTATTGCCACGGGTGTATTTCTACTCGTGGTTTTTTGTTTTGATCTGAACCGGAGATGATTGTTCACTCGGCTTGAACGAAGTAAACAACTTATTTTGGGAGGGATTTTTATTTTAGATAACCATATTGAGAAGTACGGCTGGTCAGCAAAGTGGCAGGAACTGTGGCAAGAGACAGGGATGGAAGAGCAGGAGAAAAAGCCAGCCAGAATTATCGCAGACCATGGACATCTGCTACGTTTGATTACAGAAGAGGGCGAATGCTGGGGAAGGATTTCGGGCCGAATGCGTCATGATAGTCTGGAGACCAGCTTGGCACCGGCGGTTGGAGATTGGGTGGCCATTACAGGTCAGTCGGGTGAAGAAGCAATTATTCACAATCTGGTGCCACGTCGGAGCAGGGTATCAAGGCAGGCGGCAGGTCCGGTGACCAAGGAACAATTAATCGCCGCAAACGTAGATACACTGTTAATCGTGGCAGCACTTAATCATGATTTCAACCTTAGAAGGCTCGAAAGATACGTGCTGATGGCTTGGAATGGTGGCGTAAGGCCAGTCATTGTTCTGAGCAAAAGTGATCTGTGCAACAATGTGGAAGAACAGATCCGAAGTGTAGAAGGGATTGCTCCAGGCGTTGAAGTGCTTGCGATATCTGCAGTGGAGGGTCAAGGTAAATCCTTTCTGGAACGATATTTGCAGCCAGGGCAGACTGTTGCGCTCACAGGATCTTCTGGCAGTGGCAAGTCTACGCTGGTGAACTGGATGATGGGTGAGGATGTGCAGCTTACGCAATCCGTTCGCGAGGGAGACAGTCGGGGGAGACATACGACAACACACCGGGAGATGTTTGTACTTCCACAGGGAGCCGTATTGATCGATACTCCAGGAATGCGCGAGCTTAATCTCTGGGATGAGGGCAATGATGGGCTGTCGCATGCGTTTGGAGAAATTGAAGAACTTGCCGCCACGTGCCGATTTCTGGATTGCAGTCATACACGGGAAGCTGGATGTGCAGTGAAAGAAGCCATACAGGATGGTTCATTGGATGAAAAAAGATTGAATAATTATCTGAAAATGCAGAAGGAATTGCAATATCAGCAGCGCAAGGAAGAAGTGGCATCCAGAAGGCGTACCGCTTCCAGCAAACCGGCCAATAGTCGCAAACCCAAGCACTCCCGTAGTGTGAAAGAGTGGGAAGAAGCCTGAAATCAGGCGGGCATCATCCGGTATCTTGCATAAGATAGGTCAGGAGGGATGTCATTATGCCAGATTACAGGATTATTGTAGATCTGTCTGACCACATGTTATATCTTCTGGACGGCAATCAGGTGATTAAGGGCTATCCTGTGGCCACCGGCAAGATGCTCACGCAGACTCCAAACGGGGAGTTCACTATTGTTAACAAACAATCGAATCCAGGTGGGCCATTTGGCGTGTTCTGGATGGGGCTGTCTGCTCCCCATTATGGCATACACGGAACCAATGAGCCCTGGTCTATTGGCAAATCCGTCTCCCATGGTTGTATACGCATGTACAACTCGGATGTACTGGATCTGTCTTCCAAGGTATCTGTAGGCACTAGGGTAACGATCCGGCCGTAGGGCCGGATTTTACTTTTATAAGAGGCAGTTCAAAAAGTCCACTTTTGATTACGAATCCTGCCTAGCGGCATCAGGACTGAAGTGGATGAATTTGGAATTATAGAAAGAAGAACATATAATATGGTAAAGCTACGGCAGTTACGAGAGAAAGTGAGGGATAGCTATGCTGATCAGGCCAGCGCGTGAAGGGGATGCGCAGGGGATAGCTTATGTACATACTGAGAGTTGGAAAACTACGTATCGGGGAATTGTGCCTGACGATTTTTTGGATCATTTGACTATAGAATCAAGATTGTCTCAGTGGGAGAAGACTATTCGTTCTGGCGAAAAGGATCAGATCCTGGTGGTAGCTGAACAGGATGATGGGAACATTGTCGGATTTGCTTGTGGGGGTAAGGAGCGTGAAGGCAAATTACCTTATGATGGAGAGTTGTATGCTATATATTTGCTGAAGGAAGTGCAACAAACGGGGATAGGTCAGCAACTCGCGACACATGTCGTTCATCATCTGCAGACCCACAATATGAAACGTTTGATCATATGGGCTTTGGAGCGTAATTCAGCTTGTCGCTTCTATGAAAAGATGGGAGGCACTCCAGTCCAGACACAGTCCCTCCGCATTGGTGGTCAAGATCTGATCGAAGTTGGCTACGGATGGGAGGACTTGAGCCTCTTTGGAGAGAAGAGCCTGCCCGACTGTTGAAAGACGTCCAGATGCTGAGAGAATAGTGGGGGTTGTATTGTTTCCCTTAAGCTTAAAGAATGGAAGAGCTAATTCAGGTCTTCACGTTTGCGTAATTCTGAACAAGGTTAATGATGTATTACACCGTTGTGCAGGTGTGACATTTAATCTTGATCAGGAGGCGTATTCACATGACTTTAATGGACACTGAACATACAACATGGACGAAACAATATATTAATGGCAGCTGGGTAGATGGCTCCGGTGAGAAAACAATGGAGAATATCAATCCTTATACGGAAGAAGTTATTGCCACATGGCGCTCTTCCAATAAGAAAGACATAGATAAGGCTTATGAGTCAGCTCAGAAAAATTCGATTGAATGGGCGAAGTCTTTGCCCGCTGCGAAAGAAGAGGTGTTGCGTAAAGTTTCATCCCTGATGGCGGAGCGCAAAGAGGAGATCATTCAACTGTTGATCACGGAATCCGGGAGTACCCGGATCAAATCGGAGGCGGAGTTTGCAGCGGCTAAACGCATTGTGGATGAAGCAGCATCTTTTCCTTATCGCATGAAGGGTGAGATCATCCCGTCCAATACCCCTGGCAAAGAGAACCGTGTGGTTCGTGAGCCTAAGGGAGTGATTGGTGTTATCGGGCCATGGAACTTCCCTTTGCATCTATGCCTGCGATCTGTAGCTCCAGCGATTGCCCTTGGTAATGGTGTGGTGATTAAACCAGCATCAGACACTCCGATTACGGCAGGTTGGCTCATTGCCGATTTGTTTGAACAAGCCGGTCTGCCTGAGGGCGTGCTGAATGTCGTTGCGGGAAGTGGCAGTGAAATCGGGGATTACTTTGTCGCTCATCCGGTTCCCAAAGTAATTTCATTCACGGGTTCCACAGAAGTTGGACAAGGGATCGGTAAACTGGCGGGGGAACATTTAAAAGAAACGGCACTGGAACTAGGTGGCAACAACGCGATGGTTGTGCTGGAAGATGCGGACATTGAACGTGCTAGCGAAGCGGCGGTCTTTGGCAAGTTTCTGCATCAGGGACAGATCTGCATGGCGCTGAATCGTATCATTGTGCATGCCGATATTTACGAACAATTCGTCGAATCATTTGTTGCCAAAACGAAGAATGTCCAGGCAGGTGATCCGGCGGATGCCAAAACACTCGTGGGTCCTCTCATTCGGGAAAAAGAGGTAGAACGATTGCTGGAGCTTGTGGACAAAACCAAGGCCGAAGGTGCACGGTTATTGCTCGGAGGGACCAGTAAAGGCAGTGTGCTGTCTCCTACTGTACTTGCCGATGTTAAACCTGAACAAGATATCGTGCAACAGGAATTGTTTGGCCCAGTAGCAGTAATCATGAAAGCTCATGATGAGCAGGAAGCTTTACGTTTGGCGAATGATACTCCTTATGGACTTAGTGGTTCCGTATTCACCCAAGATCTGAATCGAGGATATCAGGTTGCCCAGCGCATTGAATCGGGTATGGTGCATGTAAATGATCAGTCTGTGAACGATGAAGCGCATGTGATGTTTGGCGGTGAAAAAGCTTCAGGGATTGGACGTTTCGGTGGGGATTGGGCGATTGAGAAGTTTACACGTACTCGTTGGATCAGCATTCAGCACCAATATCGGGAATATCCGGGAGTGAAATAAGTCGAAAAAGAGTAAATTAGCAGCGGCATTTATGAATGATTAGAGTGGGTTACAAAAAGATCGACAAATCATGCGAAAGTCCGTCTCCAGCTTGGTGGGACGGGCTTTTTGCACAATATTACACCTTGGCAAAATACGGCTTAATATAAGAGTGGAAAAGCTGTTTGGGGCTGACGCTATCTGGTTATTTATGGATACACGGAAGAATCGATCCGTAAATCCAATGGCAAAGGGGCTTTAAATTCATGTCCATTGACCGCTTTATTCTGAGGAAACTGAATACCTGTCAGGAAGAACATACACGTGCCAATTTGGTTCGGCTGTTTGTCATTCGTATTCGTAAAGCCGAGATTGCGGAAGAACATGATGCCGCCTATGTCCTGAGCAAACTGCACTGAGCGATGGCTGATAATAATTGCGATCCGCTGTTAACGTGTATACAACTCAAAAAAGGAAGCTTGTCTATAACGACAGCTTCCTTTTTCATGTCTTGTAATGAATGTGTCTTGGTTGACTCCTTTTAATATAACGATAAAGCAAGGGAGTCGTTTTCACTTCGACTGTGGAGAATGGCTTCTCCATTAAC
Source organism: Paenibacillus sp. 10L310 (assembly GCF_056395745.1). NCBI lineage: Bacteria > Bacillati > Bacillota > Bacilli > Caryophanales > Paenibacillaceae > Paenibacillus > Paenibacillus sp. 10L310. Next base: position 1,136,464 of record NZ_JBFTKC010000001.1, read on the forward strand.
AATCTCAATACTAATTAAAGAATGCAGACATTTTTGAATGGCGCGTTTACCGTTGCTAATTTTATGCTCAAGAGCACTGCTAAGCAATCTTAATGTCTTCTGCATAGGTTGTTTGTTTTCTTGATTAAAATATACAGGGATTGATTTGTTTTGAAAGGTTATTAGGGTTCTCACTTGAAATCACCTCACGGTTGTTATTTCATACAGCTAATATTAAATTCCAATGCTTAAAATTACCTTAAAATCAGCTTATGAAAACATAAAGGTGGGTAATGTTTGAAAAGTGTTCACAATTCAATTGTGAGCGAAGGAATAAAAGTCCTGAAAAACGTAACTTAATTACCATTTAAATGGAACAAAAAACGATAATTTTCGTATCCTCGCAATATTAAATTGCATAACTGCCACAAAAGTTCTGAGTCGAATGTACGATATTTTAATATATACGTGGGTCATATGTAACAAAATTACAGGTGGTACATTGCAAACAGGGTGTTTATGTAAGAAAATAGGGTTGATATAACGATTCATTCTCTTTTTTTTGATTTAATCTGACATTAGGACAATTTACATATGAGACCATGGGAGGGATTCGGATGATTCTAACCGTGTATTCCGGCCGCGAGGAAGGAGAATGGTTCGACATCGATGTTCCGGACGAATGTACCATTGAACATTTGAAGACATTACTCGGCGTTCGCATTTTTGGACAGGCACCGGGAGACGGCATTCAGTACATCCTTGAAGCCAAGTTTCCGGAAGGTCTGTGGTTCTCTCCGCAGAACGCACAGCAGTTAATGGAAACGGGGCTACGACAAGGCAGTTGCGTACGTGTCCAGCGGGCTTTTTCAACAACTTCGGAAGAAGCGCCTGTATATGGAAGACGTTCATTGTTTCAACAGGACAGCAACGAATAGGGCTTTTGAACGTATACATTCATTATTGAACGAACTAAAGGAGGTCTTCTCTTCGTGAATGTGTTATATCAGCGTTCTCCAAGAATGACACCGGTTCTCAAGGAAGAGAGACTCGAAATACTCAGGCCTCCAACAGAACCGAGCAAACCCACGTTTTCCATGATATCCATTATTGTGCCGATCATGATGACTATGGTCAGCATTGGTTTCTACGTATATATCAATATGACCGGCAAAATGAATAACAGCAGTTATATGATGTTTCAGATGATGACGGTCATGATGATGCTTACTTCTTACACCATTCCATTCTTCGTGTATCTGAGCAACAAGAAATCATATCGCAAAAAATTGGAAGAACGAAAAATAATGTATCTTGCCCAACTGGACAAACACCGGGAAGAACTGAAAGAAGCTCAGGCGGAGCAAGTGAAGAGCCTATACGAAATTCATGGTGATCCGGGTGTGTGTCTTCAAGTGGTGAAGAACCGGAACAGTTCCTTGTGGGAGCGTTCACCAGAGGATGATGATTTCCTTCAGGTACGCATTGGTACGGGAGAGATTCCATTCCGCATCAAACTTCAGGTTCCGCGGATTGATGGTTACGAGAAGGATGAGCTGATTGAAGCGGCCCATGAACTTGCGGCTGAATTCCAGACGGTACCGGATGCTTCCATTACATTGCCTTTGTTCCAATCGAAGGTTATGGGACTTGTCGGTGATCGGGAGGAAGTGCTTGCTTCCCTGCGAGTCATCATCTCACAACTGACGGTACGCCATTCCCCGGATGAACTGAAGCTTGCTGCTTTCTATGAAGAAAAGGACAGCAAGGAATGGGACTGGCTTCGCTGGATGCCACATATCTGGGATGAAGACCAAGGACAACGCTATATGGCCGACAGGCACAGCGGTGCGCATCAATTGGCGGACAGCTTGTTTTCCGTGTTGAACCGGCGTCGTAACAATAAGGAAGACCGCTACAAGAAAAGCGTACAAACACCATGTTACGTTGTAATTCTCTCCGATACGCAATTAATTGAAGAAGAACCGTTGCTTCCGCTGTTGCTGGAGTCGGCTCATGACATTGATGTATGCACCATCATACTGGCTAATCGCAAGGAGTCTCTACCGATGCATTGCCAGTTGATTATGGATGCCTCCAAAGGCAAAGGGGTGTATATCAAAAAAACGGAAGATGCAGATGTTATTCAACAAACGTACAAGCCTGATGTGATCTCTAAAGAGATGGCAGAGGCGCTTTCCCGTTATATGTCACCGATCCGGTTGAAACGTTCATCTGCTTCGGATATCCCGCAAGTGCTCCCGTTATTTGATATGCTGAGCACATCACGCGTGGAAGATCTCGATGTGGTGTCCAGGTGGGGACAGACGAGATATCCTGATACGCTGCCTGTACCAATGGGTGTGCGCGCTGGCGGCAAAAAAATTGCGATAAACCTGCATGACAAAATTGAACGTCAGGGTCATGGTCCCCATGGTCTGATTGCAGGTACAACCGGTTCAGGTAAAAGTGAAGTCATCCAGTCCATCGTAGCTTCACTCGCTGCTGAGTTCCATCCACATGATCTGGCCTTCATGCTGATTGACTATAAAGGTGGCGGTATGTCCAATACATTTGTTGATCTGCCACATGTGGTAGGGACAATCACCAATCTGGATGGGAATCTGATCGAGCGGGCGAATATTTCACTTCGTGCCGAACTGGTCAGAAGGCAAAAAATATTAAATGATGCGGGAAACCTCCAGCATATTGATGAATATTACAAGATTCTGCGTTCCAGACATGAACAGCCACTTCCACATCTGGTTATTATCATTGACGAGTTTGCTCAATTGAAGCGGGACCAGCCGGAGTTCATGGATGAATTGATCAGTATAGCGGCGATTGGCCGGACACTTGGGGTTCATCTAATTCTGGCAACCCAAAAGCCAGCTGGTGTTGTAGACGATAAAATATGGAGTAATTCGCGCTTCCGGATCTGCCTTCGCGTACAGAGTGAGGGAGATAGCAGGGATATGATCAAGATTCCAAATGCTGCCTGGATTACAAAGCCTGGTCGCGGATATTTTCAGGTTGGTAGTGATGAAGTGTTTGAAGAAATGCAATTCGCTTGGAGTGGTGCACCTTATAACCAGCAGGAGGATTCAACAACGGTATTACCTGTTATGGAAGTGCGCCTGAACGGTAAGCGGGAGCCTCTGTTAACTGGAGAGCGCAGAGCCGTTCTCAAAGGTGAAGATGTTCCGAAACAGCTTCAGGTATTTATTGATTATGTTGCGCAGTCTGCAGCGGATGCGGGTATCCGTCGTTTGCCAGGACCATGGTTGCCACCTTTACCAGAGACACTGGAATGGGAAGGTCTTCAGGACTGGCAGGAAGAAGAGAATCGGGATCTGCTGCTTGATGGCGGGGCGAATGGTCTGAAACCACTGGTTGGTTTGCTGGATGATCTCCCTAATCAGCGCCAACAACCGCTCGCATTGCCTGTGGATCAAGGACATCTGGTCGTGTACGGCATGCCAGGACTGGGCAAAACAACATTTGTTCAGACCTTGCTTATGTCTTTGGCCCGTTCCCATAGAACTGAACCTTGGCATGGTTACATTATCGATATGGGCCGTATGATGAAAGACTTTGCAGCACTACCTCAGATCGGTGGCGTGATGATGGCTGAAGAGGAAGACCGGATCAAGCGGTTATTCCGCTATATTCTCAAGCTGTCAGCACAACGCAAAGATATCATCTCGGAGGCGGGTGTTAAAACGATTTCGGCGTACCGCCGTTCAGCTCACGCGGCAGTCCCGCAGGTTCTGGTCGTTATTGATGGCTATCTTTCATTCCGCAATGCCTATCCGGAAGAAAATGAACTTCTGGAGACGATCCTGCGTGAAGGCGGAAGTTTGGGTATCACCTTTGTGCTTACTGCGAATCGGGTAACAGATGTATTTGAAAAATTCAGAAGCAATATTCCCAATGCGGTTTCATTTGAGTTATCCGATCCAAGCGATTATTATTATGCCGTGGGGAGACCTTCCAAGGCACCAAGCCAACTTCCGCCAGGAAGAGGCCTGGTCAAAGGGCAAGTGCCTCCATTAATGTTCCAAGCGGCATTACCTTCTTCAGGGGCAGATGAGGGCAAGCGTTCATCGGCACTGCGCCGTACGATTGCTGAGATTCGCCAAGGCTGGACAGGGGAAGAAGCGCCGCAGATTGCTCCACTTCCGGAAGAGATCAAACTGAAGGATCTGCTCATTCGGACAGGATCATATGGTCAGGCTTGGGATACATCGTCTGTAACTGTCCCTGTGGGATTGCTTACGGATGATCTGGAACCATTCGAGCTTAATCTGCGTGAAGGTCCGCATTTCATGGTAACGAGTCCGATGGAAGGCGGCAAAACGACATTTTTATTGACATGGATGTTATCACTGGCTTATCATGCTTCTCCGGAAGATGTGCAAATATACACAGTAGATATGCGTTATGGCTCAGGTGGGCTGGGGGAAATCAGCAGTTTGCCCCATGTCCGTGGACATGTATCGCGAGAAGAACAGCTTGCACCTGTCATTCAACAGTTGTACGATGAAGTTCTGAAAAGAGGCGAGATTTCCGGTGGACCGGAACTTGTGCTCGTCATCGACGATGCGGACACCTTGTCCAAGCAGCTAAACGATTTTAATGTGAAAGATCAATTGGGAGCGATTGTTCGTCAAGGAAGGGATCGCGGTGTACACGTGATTCTATCCGGAGTTCCGGCAGACTTCCCAACCTTTGGTTCTGACTGGGTAACGGATGTGAAGGCTTCCCAGAGTGGAATGCTGTTCGGGACTTTAGACCCTAACGATCTCTCGTTCTTCCGTATACCTTATTCCGAATCTGGAGGTAGTTCAGGTGGGCTGAAGGTACTGCCTCCGGGTCAAGGTTATTATGTAAAACGTAAATATTCCAGGGTTAAAGGTGCAGTTCCATGTGATGACAGCTGGAAAATGACCGATTGGATTTCTGAAATTCGTGACCGATGGCATGTTGTAGTTTGAGGGGAGGTGGCTCATAATGTTGACGGTTCATGATTCTAAGCAAAAGGTAGTCACGTTGCAAACAAAGGAACTTTTTTTCCTGGCTGGTATTCTCGGTTCAGACCGACTGCTTGGTGTGGAAGATCCGTTTCGCGGCTATATGGCGGAGGATATCGCGATGGAGTGGGAGCGTGTCAAAACCTCCCTGCTTGACAAAGGATATCTGATTCGGGATCAGGATACCGATGAGCTGATCATGACACCGACCGTTTTCTCCAGGGTAGCCATTGCCGGATTGTCCGACAGAGCTTGTTGGATTCGCTACACGATCAACGGCAAGTCGTATGAGAGTTATATCCATTGCACGGATGAGCGGGTCGTTGAAGTTTCCCGTGTTGACGACGTACCGGACTCGTTCCGGCTCAGCGATCTGGGAAGTGTTCGTGAAGCCATCGATGTTCTGATAGAGCGGATGAAATGGAGCGGCCATTCTCCTGCGGAGAAACCGGCCCTAATGTGCTCCAAGAAAAAATTTTATGATGTCATGAATGAGCTCGAAAACAGCGGAGTACAGACCGTAGCAACGGAACTCGAACAGGAGACAAGTGATCCTGAGGGCTCACTTGCACTGGCACGCTGTCTGGTGGGTAAGGAGTCAGACGGGGAGCTTAGGTTGCTTGTATGGAATGAAGACGGGTGGAAGTCGCAGTCGGCAGCATTTGCTGCAAGTGCGGTATCCAACTGGTTGTTCCGGATGAGCACTGCGGCTTCAGATGATTGGCTTGTTGCAGCACTAACGACTAGAGAACAGTTTCACGAGATGCTGCTGGACTGGCTTAAACAGCCTGCAGGGGAAGAGGAAAGGTGATGGTAAATGCGCATTCGTGTGGAACCGGATGTGCTTCGGGCACTGAGCAAGCAGATTCAGTATGCAGCGGAGCAAATACAGCAAAAGATGACAGTGTTGGAACAGGCGATTCATTCGCTGGAGTGGGAGGTTGAATCCCGCGCAGCGGTGATGAATGAATGGAATCACAGTAAACGACTGGGCGAGGATGCGCTGCGTCGATTAATGGACTTAAGCGTACAGCTGGGACGCAAAGCGTTGTTATTCCAGCAGGCAGACATGGAGTATCGTTCCGTGCTGAGTCATGTGAACACAGCCTATGGTAATGCGGTCAATATGCTGAATGTTCTTCAGAACAATCGTACAGGAGAAATCATGCCTGCACATTCTGCAACTGTAGCTGTAGTATCCGATCCCCTTTCCGCAATGGCGGCCGTATATCGTGTACAGGATGCCGCTCCGCCTGATGGCTCCCCGGCTACACTGGTGCAGGCTATGCAGCCTGAGCCTGTAGCATGGAGATTCACAGATCCTTCCTTTCGGGGAAGAAGAGGGACCGAGCCTGTTGTTTCCTGAACAGGGTGAATAAAAGTAACAGCAGAAAGTGAATATTTTTTTGTAAATAGGCTGTTAGGAGAAGTTTCAAGTGCTGAAAATGGGGTAAATAGGATTAGGTCCTTCGGCTTTTGTCCGATCGATCCTGGTATAGTACAATTTGAACAAGTAAAAATTTAATTGCACAAACCAAGGAGGAATTTACAAATGGCAGGACGTATTTTAGTTACCCCAGAGCAGCTTGATCAGGTTTCCAACCAATTTAAACAAAGCGGTGAGCAAAGTCAGCAAATCGTATCTACATTGACTCAATCCATCACAAGCATGGAAGGACAATGGGAAGGTATGACAAAGCAACGCTTCTTCCAAGAGTTCCAAGAAGCTAGCAAACAAATGCAATCATTCGTTCAAACGCTGAACAGTATCAGCGCTGAACTTACAGCTATTGCTAACAAATTCCGTACAGCTGACCAAGCTCGTTAATCTGCTTTACATAGATCAGGCCGATGTGAAGTCTGAATTCGTCCTGAATTATAGGTGGATAGCAAGCTGAAGATGTACAACTACAGCAAAAACCGGGCGTTTTCACAACACCCGGTTTTTGTTGCAACTATGACACTAGGACAGAGAGAGGGATAAGCATGTCTTTTCAACCAAATCCCGGGGATGAAGTGGTGATTAACGACATTGCCTATACGATTGGGCAACATCCGGCTGCGCCGGGTCTGGCTTATGCCCAAGCCGGGAGGCAGGGGATTGTTTATCAGTTGTTACCCCGAAATGGTTCCATTCATGGGGCTAAAGCACTAAAAGTATTTTTTCCTAAATTCCGTATTCCGGCTATGGTATATCAGTCTGAGCATATGGAGTCTTATAGTGAACTGCCAGGTTTGCAGGTATGCAAGCGTGATGTGCTCACTCCGGAAAGAAACGGAGCGCTCATTGGAAAACATCCCGATCTGTTATATGCGGTGTTGATGCCATGGGTGCAAGGTCAGACCTGGTTCGATGTGATCAGTGATCAGAGACAGTTGACGGCTGAGGAGAGCCTGAAGCTGGCTAGAGCGCTTGCTGGAACAGGTTCGGCTATGGAACAACGTGGACTGGCTCATTGCGATATGTCCGCTCCCAATGTAATGATTCCGTTTTTTTCCGAAGTGGAGAACCTGGGGAAGATGTCTGCGGTAGAACTTGTGGATGTCGAGCAGATGTACGGTTCAAAGATGGATCGTCCGGATGCCCTGCTTGCCGGTTCACCCGGTTATGCAGCTCATCGAACAGTGCACAGCGGTTTGTGGAGTTCATATGCTGACCGATTTGCCGGAGCGGTTATCATTGCTGAAATGTTAAGTTGGTCCGACCCTGTGATTGTAGAGAAAGCGTGGGGCGAAAGTTATTTTGATCAGCATGAAATGCAAACGGTGAGTGAACGGTATTATGCCATGCGGGAGTCCCTTGAGAAGCGTTGGGGTTCCAAACTGTCCGATCTGTTCATTCGAGCTTGGGAAAGTCACGATCTGAGCAGTTGTCCAACGTTTGGTGAGTGGTATGTTGCATTGGCTGCGGTAGACGTGGATCAGGCCAATGCAGCGGCTGCTGTGACAGCGGAAGAAGAAGCTGCCAATTCGTCCGAAGCTGATGTGAATCTGAAAAAGAGCTCAGAACCAGTAAGTGAACCGGTGAATACGCAAGACGGGAACCGTCCTCAAACGCCGCACTCTCCCGATCAGGAAGCGGTTGTGAACCGTCTGTTCCTGCAAGCAAGAGCCCTGGAGGATGAAGATAAACCGGCTGCAGCACTGGAAGTGTACCGCTCGCTTTATCATTTTATTCCTCATAACAGCGCGATGCAGATGGAAGTCGAGGCTGCAATTAAGGAACTGGATGCAAAGCTTAATCCAAAAGAAGACACAGACAAACCTGTACCTGTGCCATTCTACAGATCCAAAAAGTTCATGATTTCCTCCGCTGTACTTATTGTATTGCTGGCAGGTGGCGTGCCAACGGTCAAAATACTCGCCGATCAGGCAGAGGTGAAACAGAAAGAACAGCAGGAAGCCACACGACTGGCAGATATCAAAGCTACGGAAGAGGCTGAAGCAGCAAAGGCAGCTGCGCTCAAACAGCAGGAAGAACAAGAGAAACAAAAGGCCGCAGATGCTGCAAAACTGGACGCGGAGGAAAAGAAAAAACTTGCTGAAGCCAAGCAGAAGGCAGCTGAAGCAAAGAAAAAAGAAGAAGAACGTAAGGCGTTACAGGCCAAGTACGACAAACAGGCGAAATATGAGGCCTTTCTGGTGAAGCAGGAACAGCAGAAGAAAGAAGCGGCTAAGAGAGCGGAGCAGGAAAAATACGATAAACAGGCGAAATATGAAGCTTATCTGGTCTGGAAAAAAGAGAATGATGCCAAGCTTGCAAAACAGGAAGCGGAGCGTAAAGCGGCAGCTGAAGTTAAACGTCAACAGGAGATTGCTCAGAAAGCAGCTCTGAAGAAAAAACGTGCCCAGAATGTGGTCACGCTGATTGCTCATTACAATAAAACGTATAACGCGCAAAAAGGCAGAAAAATTGAAAATGCGGAATCGTATGCCCGTGATTTCAAAAATCTTTACAATACCGATGCTTCCTATTTCAAAGGTGTTGGCAAAGTAGCCGCTCGAATGAGTGCCATTAACAAATTTCTGAGCAACAACAGTTACAAGTTGCCCAACTTATAAATTAATGTGAATGATGGAGGTGACTCACCCTAGATGAACTACACGATTCAAGCATCACAGCGTACACCTGCACTTATTATATATTTAATTGATATTAGCGCCTCCATGAACATGGTTCTGGAAAATCGTCGACGGATTGACGTCGTCTATGATGCCTTATCTCTCGCGATTCGCCAAATGGTGTTTCGGTCTACCAAGGKAAATCGTCTGACACCTCGCTATCGTATAGCCATATTGGCTTACAGCGATGATGTATATGACTTGTTGAACGGAATCAAAGGAATTGATGAGATCGCTGCCGTTGGTTCTTTGCCTGACCTGACTCCGAGACGGTTTTCAGATTCTGCGAAGGCTTTCCTGCAGGCGGAAAAGATTCTACAGGCCGAAATTCCGAATATGCAGGACTGTCCTGCGCCACTTGTATGCCACATGACCGATGGGGTAGCCACAGGTGAAGATCCCGAGCCTATCGCGAAAAGAATCATGGGTATGAGTGTACCTGACGGCAATGTGCTGGTGGAGAATATTTTTATATCGGATCATTTGCTTGAAGGACCAATTGCTGAACCTAGAAGATGGAAGGGAATCTCTTCGGAAACGAATCTACAGGATGAGCATGGAGAGAAGCTGCGGAATATGTCATCCATCCTGCCCGAAAGTTATCGGGAAATGCTTGTTGAAGCTGATTATTTGCTTGCACCCGGTGCACTCATGATGCTGCCAGGTACATGTGCAGAATTGGTATCAATCGGGTTCCAGATGTCCGCTGCTACGCCTGTGAGATAGGAGGGGAATCATGAGAGCGATGCGTTTGGCAACATTGTCTGCTGGAGATAAGGGGGGCCATGCCGAGCAACGGCATGGCAACTTTCGTTATGTGAGTGTACAGACCGGGGAACAGCCGCTAACTCGCTATCAAGGCACATTCAAGTGCAGATATGGTTATGGCAGAGCGGCTGAGACGGTACATCAGGGAGATACCGGACAGGACTTTGCTGCGGTACGTATGAAAGGGAATATCTGCAATTTTGTTTTGTGTGATGGCGTAGGCATGAGTTACCTGGGCGATTTTGCAGCGCGTTTTCTAGGGAATGCTTTGCTGGATTGGTTGGAAACGACGCAACACACAACGGTAGAGGGTGTTGAGCGTCTTCTCCATGATCTTACCCTTCCCGCATCGGAGCAATTGGAGAAATTACAGCCACTGGAAAGTTCCCCTTTGTTGCTGCGTGAAGTATTGATGGAAAAGCGAAGTCGGGGCAGTCAGGCCATGTATGTCTGTGGGCGGATTGAGCTCACGGGAGGCGGCCGCAAAAGTCGGGTGTGGCTTGCGTGGCAAGGAGATTCCCGTATTCGCCTGTGGCGTAATGGTCAGGAACAGTCTGAATTATTTCAGACTCACTGCAAGACAAATGAGCGTTGGTCTACCCTTGAAGGACCTGTTGGTGGTAAGCCGCACATCTGCGAGATGAAAGGGTCCGCAGGAGATTCACTGCGTCTTCAGTTATATACGGATGGACTGAACGACCTGGATGCCATTCAAGCCTATGTCCCGGATGAACACATTCAGGTATTGCTGGATGCGACACATACCGGCGGTCTTGAAGATGATGCCGCTTTCATTGAGCTGGAATGGTGAGTGCGGGATATCAAGTTGTGGATCGATCCTGATGAAGCTGTGACAGCGGCGAAGATCAACTGTGAAAAAACTTGTTGGTGTTGATTTAAAAGACACTCTTTTTGGGTAATCTTGTGAAGAATTGGCTTTCACGATGAGTATGAACGTACATTCTTACATAATTGCTAAAATGAAGGAGTGGGATGGATAATGACACAACATAACGGCAAGTCACGGTTCCAAGGCAAGGTTGCGATTATTACCGGAGCAGGATCCGGGATTGGGAAAGCCACTGCGGTCAAGCTGGCTAAAGAGGGTGCACATGTTGCATTGTTTGATCTGGTGAATGATCGGATCTCGGAAACGGAAGCAGAGATTAATGCGCTGCACCCCGGTGCGGCAAGAGCATTTGATGTAGACATTTCCGACCCGGCACGTGTGGAAAAGGCTGTACTGGAAACCGTTGAGTTATTCGGCGGTTTGGATATTGTTTTTGCCAATGCGGGCATTAACGGTGTATCGGCACCGATTGAGGAAATTCAGGTTGAAGATTGGCAACAGATTATTACAACCAACCTGAATGGTACGTTTTTCACGATTAAATATGCATTGCCTCACGTGAAAAAACGGGGTGGCGGCAGTATTATCATCACGAGTTCGATTAATGGCAATCAACGCTTCTCAAGCTTTGGCATGTCGGCATACAGCACGTCCAAGGCAGGACAGGTTGCTTTTGCCAAGATGGCTGCGCTTGAGCTGGCGAAGTTCAAGATACGTGTGAACGTGATCTGTCCAGGAGCGATTGCAACAAATATCGATCAAAGTACGGTCAAAACGGATGATCTACAGCAGATCATCATTCCGATGGAGTTCCCGGAAGGACAGCAGCCGCTGGCGGACGGGCCGGGTCAGCCGGAACATGTTGCCGATCTGGTAAGTTTCCTCGCATCGTCCGAATCCAGACATATTACCGGAGCAGAGATCGTTATTGATGGTGCCGAATCATTGCTCAGCTAAGTGAGTATCCTGGATAAATTTCATTTTTGCTAAGGCGTGTCTTAGGGTGTGTCTGCGATAGTCGTTCCTCTGGAACGGCTTTTTTTGTTATAATGCTAACATTCGAATAGAGATACTGAAGAGCAGTAGGGTACATTCATTAGGAGCGATTATATGCATATAGAGTTACCGATACAAGAGGTTATTCCTGAGTTAAGACAATTATTTCGGGATCAAGATACAGGTGTGTTAATTGCAGAGCCAGGAGCGGGAAAAACGACTGTTGTACCGCTGGCTTTGCTGGAGGAGCCGTGGATTGCTGGACGGAAAATCATTATGCTGGAACCCCGAAGGCTGGCTGCGCGTTCGGCTGCATCGAGACTGGCGGCTACGCTTGGAGAAAAAGCGGGTCAGACCGTAGGATATCGTGTACGCATGGATACCAGGGTGAGTCAGGCGACGCGTATTGAAGTTGTGACGGAAGGGGTATTGACCCGGATGTTGCAGCAGGACCAGGGTCTTGAGGATACGGCGATGATTATATTTGATGAATTCCATGAGCGGCATCTACACGGGGACTTGGGGTTGGCCCTTGCATTAGAATCGCGAGCGATGTTACGTCCAGATCTGAAATTGCTGGTGATGTCGGCGACCCTTGATCCTGTTCCCGTCTGTGTATTGCTTGGCGAAGGTACAAAATCAATTCACTGTCCCGGACGCACGTTTCCGGTGGAAACTCGATATGTACCGAGACCAACAGCCATGCCACTGGAACAATTCACCGCTCAGACGGTGACGAGGGCATTAGCCGAACAGGAGGGGGACGTGCTTGTTTTCCTTCCTGGTGCAAGAGAGATACACCGTACAGAGCGGGAGTTATTAAACGGTTCTCTTCCTGGACATGTGAAAGTTCATTCCCTGTATGGCAGTATGCCGGTGGAACAACAGGATGAGGCCATACGGCCGGCGGCTGAGGGGTCGCGCAAAGTTGTGCTGTCCACTTCCATTGCGGAATCCAGTCTTACACTCGCTGGGGTTAAGATTGTGGTGGATGCAGGGCTGAGTCGTGCATCGGCATTTTCGCCGCGCACGGGCATGAGCCGGCTTGTCACTCTGCCGGTGTCCAAGGCGTCAGCCGATCAACGGCAGGGTCGTGCAGGGCGAATTGCCCCGGGGGTGTGTTACCGGCTATGGAGCGAAGAGGTTCACGGGGGACTGCCTGAGGTAGCTCGCCCGGAGATCACCTCCGCGGATCTTGCGCCGCTGGCGCTGGAGCTTGCCGTCTGGGGTGTCCAGTCCCCAGCAGAGCTGCAATGGCTGGATACCCCGCCTGACGCCGCCTACGGCCAGGCACAGGCGCTGCTGCGCCAGCTGGGCGGCCTGGACGACGCAGGCCGCATCACGCCCTTCGGGCGGCGGATGAACACGCTGGGCGTGCATCCGCGACTGGCCAGCATGTTGCTCCGCGCAGCGGAGCTTGGGCTGGCCAGCTACGCCAGCATGCTGGCGGCACTGCTGCAGGAGCCTGCCGGCCTACGCAGCAGTGGCAGTGCAGGCGCGGGCACGGACCTCCGCCCGCGCGTAGAAGCGCTGCTGTCAGCGGCTGTCGCAGACGGCGCGGCCGTGCGGCGCATGCTCCAGGAGAGCCGCCAGCTGCGCTCGGCGCTCGGCCCGTCGGCCGATCCGGTGCGGCCGGATGAGGACAGCTGCGGATTGCTGCTGTCCTTCGCCTATCCGGACCGGATCGGGCAACGCCGGGAGGACGGCCGCTATCTGCTGAGCAGCGGCCGCGGCGTACGGCTCGCAACGACAGAATCGCTGAGCCGTGCAGCGTATCTGGTCGCAGCCGAGGCAGACGACCAGGGCGCAGATGCGCGCATCCTGCTGGCTGCGCCGTTGCAGGAGCAGACATTGGTGCAGGCAGGTCAGCACTTGCTGCACAATGAAGTGCAAGTGGCCTGGGATTCCAACACTCGCAGCGTGCGCGCACATAAGAGACTTCGGATTGGAGCCCTTGTGATTAAAGAGAGCAGTATTGCACAGCCGCCTGAAGATCAGGTGCTGGAAGCACTGTTAACCGGAATACGAATGGAAGGGCTGGATTGCCTGCCTTGGACAAAAACATCCAGACAACTTGCGGACAGGCTGCGGTTCCTGCATCTCCATCTACCTGAGTGGCCCGACCTGATCGAAGATGATCTGACCGAAGAGTTGGCAGAACATCTTACCCCTTATCTGACAGGCATGCGATCGGCAGCCGACCTGAAGAGATTGTCGATGCAGGATGTATTACTGGGTGGATTGAGCTGGACGCAACGACAACAACTGGACGATGAAGCGCCGACGCATATACAGGTGCCCAGTGGCTCACGTATTCCTGTGGACTATAGTCGTCCAGAGGACCCGGCGCTGGCAGTAAGATTACAGGAGATGTTTGGACAACAGGAGACACCGCGTATAGCGGGTGGGCGAGTCCCGTTGACCATCCACCTATTATCACCGGCTCAGCGACCTGTACAGGTCACACGAGACTTGGCGAATTTCTGGAGAGAGACGTACTTTGATGTCAAAAAAGATCTGAAAGGTCGTTATCCGAAGCACTACTGGCCGGATAATCCACTTGAAGCGGTCGCCACAAATCGGGCTAAACCATGGGGGAAATAGAATAATTATTTCATTTTTAAAGACATCAACGATTTGGCTCCCAAAGGGCGCTCTTCATCAGGGTTAGACTCTGCTGAACAACAGTCAGTTTTGTAGCTGATCGAATCATTCTCTGTCTTAAAGAATCACCCTTTAACCAGGACGTGTCTCCAAACTCGCTAACGTGCATCTTCTACTATCTTTTCGCTCCATGTTACGTCACTTTGCCTTTTCGTCCCATGCTGCGTCACTTTCCCTTGACGTGCCCCGGCACGTCTGCCGAAAACTTCCGGCATGGGACGAGAATTCGGCAAAATCTGCTTCTTTAGAGGTTGAAGGTACACCCCAGAGCGTATCTTCAAACCTGCCGAAGCCGAAGCGTAACTGCACGTGCCTGGGGAGCTGAACATGGAGCAGAACCATGGAGCGGAGCGCTAACGAACTTGTGACGTCTTATTCAGCGATTTGAAGCGCCCACAATAACCTAAGGAATCTAAAACACGCTATATTTGAATAACCATCCATTTACAACGGGTTTGTCAGGTAATTTTGGTAAATAACGTGTCTCATGTTCCTTACAAAATAAAATGAAGACCCGAAGGCTAAATAAGACGTCCTCGGTTCCTTAGAAAATCGTCTGGGACAATCCGCCAGGATCAGCCAGTCTGGACTTCAAGATGTTTTGGACCCTAACATCCTTTAACGTAGAACATGCCTGACAACGTATCACATACCTGAGTTTGAAGGCACACCCTGATGAGGATTAATAAGGAATGAACTTCAGCAATTTTTTACTATCAACACATAGTATATTGACTGCAAACGTTTAAAAGAAACTTAGGCGGGTAATAACATAGCGAACCACTCAATAATATGAGGAGGGATTCACTATGCAGAAGAAAATCGTAGGTGTGTTTAATACAGAACGTGAAGCATCGCAGGCTATCGAGGGTTTGAAAGCACAAGGATTCACTTCAGATGAAATCTCCGTTGTTACACAAGATCGGGATGAACTGAAGGCAATTCGGGAAGAGACAGGTACCAAAGCCCCTGAGGGCGTGGCTGCTGGTGCAGCAACAGGTGGTGTCCTTGGTGGCGTAGCCGGTCTGCTCGCAGGTATCGGTGCACTAGCCATACCCGGCATAGGACCGATTCTGGCCGCAGGCCCTATCGCAGCAGCATTTACCGGTGCAGCTGTGGGTGCAGGAGCTGGCGGATTGGTGGGTGGACTTGTGGGTCTTGGTATTCCGGAAGAGGACGCTAAACAGTATGAGGAGTATGTACAGAATGGTAAAATCCTGTTGCTCGTAGATTCTACGGATCGTGACTCCGATGTGTACGATGTGTTCAGTGGCAACAGCCAGCTTAACCGAGACAGAGCCGAAGCAGCTCATCGCGGAGATGTGCCAGCCGAACGTCCGGATCTGGATATGGAAGAACGCAGATTGGAAGCCCAAAACAAGGCAACGCGATTCGGTAACAATACATTCCTGTAATCTTGCCGCGAATTTAATCGATATGAAATAAAACCCAATGACTTATTATCTGTAAAATGGAATGACATATATGATCCACCAGATGGTCATTAGCCGGTTTCCTTAAGGGAAGCCGGCTTTTGTCCCTGTGTTGCATATGGGTGGGTGTCAATAATGTCGGATGGTGTTTTTACCCAGTCAAGCAGGGAATAACAATACATATAACAGTACAGCCAAAGCAAGTCCAATCACCAGTAACATCATGGTAAGAAACCGGATTAATCCGGTCGATGCCTGAAACGTCTGTTCATTGATTTGTGTACGCTTCCGATGATACGCTGCTGCCGAATACACAATGATGGATATACCGCCAATCAGAGAAGTGATACCCGTAATAATCGCCGCAATATGTGCAAGCCGATCATACGCCGACGAGTTGAAACCAAATCCGGCAGCAAGAAATCCTATGCCCGCCATGGCAATACCGGTGCGTACCCAGGCCAGAAAAGTTCGCTCGTTAGCCAGATGTTGCTGGACATACTTGGAATCGGTAGTGGTTACGTCTTTGTCTGTTAAAGAAATGTGAATCAACTCCGTTCATTAAATATACGGCTTCATTGTACTTTGTTTTTATCGCAAAACCAAGAAAGGATGGCTGAATGTATGCCTCGTAAAGAACGAATTACAGAAATAGAGAGCTTAAGGGGAATTGCCTTTGGAGCGGTGGTTCTCCAACATTCCATCGCACATTACTCATTAGTCCCGGAAACGAGACTGGAGGATGGGGTGTTACTGGCCATACTGCTGATGCTCTCCAARTTTGCAGTTCCTTTATTCATATTCATAACAGGTATGGTGCTGTTTTATAACACGGGAGACAAGCTGCATTACGGCAAGTTTATGAGAAAAAGAGTAAACGACGTGATCGTGCCTTACCTGATCTGGTCACTCATTTATTTTACACTTGCACCGCGAGGCTGGACCGGATTTGGATGGAATGACATCCCAGACCTAGGCCTGAAGTTGCTTACGGGCAAAACGACTTCACACTTTTGGTACATCATTATGTTGATTCAGTTTTATCTGTTATTTCCGCTCTTCTTGCGTGCAATTCGTTATGTATATAACCGATATGAGGCCAAGGGGCGCTTGATCGCATTATTGATTTCTGGCGTGATTTATCTTGTACTTGCGGATCAATTAAGAAACATCGCCAAGTTCATGGAACGGGTGAATATCCCGGTGCTGACAGATGCTTTTACAACGTATGCAGACCGTAATTTTCTTTATTTCTTTATTTATTTTGTACTTGGTGCAGCAGCGGGGTTATCTGTCCAGCACTGGAATGAATGGATTCATCGATTGCGCTGGATATACTGGACAGTGTTTATTGTTCTGGGTCTGCGGTTTACTTATTTATTAATGCTGGAGTTTCAAAAGCCGGAGGGAATCAAAATTACGTTCTACACAGTCAGCTTGATCCGCCCTGATATGGCACTCTTTCTGATCGCTTCCATTATGGTCATGTACCAGCTGGCCGGAAAACTTCACAACCTCAGGGCTACACGATTGCTGGGATGGATTGGTGGTGTATCGTATGGCGGTTATCTGATGCATATGTTGATGCTACGGTATAGCTACATTCCGGATGAGTTGTTTTACGTTGCTATGGGTTGGAACCCTGTCGTCCGAATGATCATCACCTGGTTGTTGGCTCTTACATTATCCTGTGTAGTGACATGGCTTATCTCGCGTGTAAGCTGGGGCAAATGGATTGTGGGAGCCGTACCGAAATCTGTCCGCAATAAATGAAAACATCAACATATGAAAAATTCATAATAGATCATCACAGCTGTACAGGAGTATAAGGGAGTAGAGTATACGGACACAAGATACAGGAGCACAGGTATTACAGCTTTTACAGATTCTGCACAGACTTTCTTGTCATTAAAATTCGATCTCACGACTCCCTGAGCCCTGAAATAAACAAACTTTCGAATCAATTTCATAACTCACTAAAAATGGATTTCTGTAACTGGATATAGACAAATTGAACCGTTTCGATCTATATCCAGCCTTGATTGAAGCAGCTAAAGGTATTATGAAATTGATTCTTTTGAATATAAATTAAAATTTCATTACATGAAAAATTCACAAAAGTAAACCTTTTTCCGTGCTTCCCCCAGGTCAACGCGTATCCACACGATTTCTTTCTCACCTTCTTTGAAGATGGATAAAAGGCAGACCAAGCGGAGAAAGATGGCAGAACCCGAACATAAGTTTTATAATACTAGATATATAGGTTCTGACAGGAGGGGAAAGAACGTGGCTTTTATGATTGCACAGCGGGCATTTATCAAGCTGTATCTGATTACGATGGTTGAACAGCACAGGGGGTATGGTTACGAGATGCTGGAGGCGATGAAGCAGGAATTCAAAGACTACGGTTATGTACCACCCCAGAGCGAGGTATATCGGGCATTACATGAATTGGTACAACAGGGTGTATTTTATCGCACGAAGAAGCTGAAGGGTAACGATCCAAAGGTCGATTTTCAGGAAATCGTTTTATATCATTTCACGGATGATGGTGCGGAAAAAGCTGAGTTATACAAGAAACAGGTCAAAACGGATCTGGATCGTTGTCTCGGCATGTTACACAAAGCAGAAGAGGACAATTACGGTACGAAAGGAAGATGAGCATGAACAGACAGTTACAGTGGGGTGTACTAGGTACGTCAACCATTGCCAAAAATGCAGTCATTCCAGCGATCCAGCAGTCCGAACGTGGTGAGGTGTTGGCAATTGCCAGCCGCAGCAAAGAAAAAGCGGAAACCCTTGCCGAAGAACTCGGCATTGCCAGATCGTATGGCAGTTATGAAGAGCTCATCGCTGATCCGGACATTGAAGCCGTCTATATTCCTTTGCCTAACCATATGCACAAAGAATGGACCATCAAAGCGGCACAGGCTGGCAAACACGTGTTGTGTGAGAAACCGGCTGCCTTGAATGCAGATGAATCGGCAGAAATGATTGAGGTATGTCATCAGCATGGTGTTCTTTTTGCAGAAGCAATTATGTATCGATATCATCCCAAGCACAGACGTGTGCAAGAGATTATAGCTAGTGGAGAGATTGGCATCGTCAGAGCCATCCATGGTAACTTTACCTGTAATACCGCTGATGACAAGGAGAATGTAAGGTTCAAAAGAGAGATGGGCGGCGGATCATTATTCGATCTTGGCGTGTATCCGATCTCGGCGGCCCGGATGTATCTGGGACAGGAACCGGAAGCGGTGACAGTTCACGCTCTATTCTCGGACGAGCATGATGGCGTGGATATGATGGCGTCGGGACTGGTAGAATTTCCGAATTCGGTAGCTTTAACTTTTGACTGTGGCATGTGGGCTTCAGGTCGAGCGGAGATGGAGATTCTCGGGACGGAAGGGCGTATTGAACTGCCAAAAGTATTTGGCTGGGAGAACAGTGATATTCCACCTCAGATTATTGTGCACACCGATTCGGTTAGCCGTGAGGAACGTGTATCGGTGTCCAATTCCTATGTGCTTCAGGTGGAGACATTTGCAACGGCTGTGCTTGATGGAGCTGCCCTACCTTTCAGTCCGGAAAATACCATTCAAAACATGCGCGTTATTGATGCATGCCTGGAATCGGCTCGAACTCGTCAACGTGTGCAATTGATCGATTAGATTAGGTCAAATCAGTTTAAACATACTAGAAAAGTAGACTCCATCTTCCGGGATGAGAGTTTTTTTCTGTCTTAAAATGTTACAATTACAATATTTTACAATTTAAACGTCTTTATTTGATATTTCTACCAAATTGATGTGATATAAATAGTCATGAGATGACTTGTTTACTATAATCTAGCAGAACGCACAACTAGAAAGTTACAGCTTGCAGTATGCATATCGTGACAACGTTCATCTACTTTGAGGGATCGGGAGGCCGGATTGATGAAAAAGTTGATATCCACCGCATTTCTGGCATTGTTGTTAACGTTTGTTTTCCTCACAGGTTCACAGTTCACTCCAGTCGCACAGCAGAAGGCATCTGCTGCAACATGTACCATCATCAATACGTTTACGGGTGTAGCAAACTATTTGAGTGCAAACGGAACGTTGCCATGTAACTTTATTACCAAATCACAGGCAACAGGACTCGGCTGGGTAGCGTCAAAAGGAAACTTGGCTGTAGTTGCTCCTGGGAAAAGCATCGGTGGGGACACATTTGGCAATCGGGAAGGGCTTCTGCCTTCGGCCAGCGGACGTACATGGCGCGAAGCGGATATTAACTATACTTCCGGCTTCCGTAATTCGGATCGAATTGTGTACTCCAATGATGGACTCATCTACAAAACGACAGATCACTATGCATCATTTACACGTTTGAAGTAGAGGAAGGAGCAGCCATGAATACCGTGATTCTGGATGGAGAAGGCTTTACGAGTAGCGCTGAACTTCATCAACAATTAAAGGACAAGCTGAAGCTGCCGGATTTTTATGGCGGTAATCTTGATGCATTGTGGGATTGCCTGACGGGTACGATTGAACTTCCACTAGAGTTAAGATGGACCAACTACCAAATCAGCGAAGAACGCCTGGGGAATGAAGCAAACCGGGTACGTGATTTGATGTTGGAGGTACAGGCTGAACAATCTGGATTTCAATTGCATGTTGAGAAGTAGGCAGCAAATAAAGACAGTTCAAATATAATACGTCCAGCCGAGCAGACCACTTGTGGTCTGTTTTTTTGTGTTATAGAAGGTTGTTCAAAAAGGTTGTCCCAAAAGTCCCTGTGTTGATTGATTCTCTGAAAGAATAGCGAGCTATAACTTTGCGTACATGTCGTTAAAATTATTTTCACGGAGGTATTGATTTCTGCATGACTTACGTTAAAATAAAATTAACATGAAAAATATTTTAACGTTGAGGAGTGAAAAGGGATGAGCGATAACACAGCAGTTGGCAAGCAAGGTATGGGTGAGTTAATACGAATCAGACCGTACATGCAATTTATGCTTAGTAAAGTTGTATCCAGATTTGGTGATTCGATTGACTCGATTGCCTACAGTTGGATGGTTTACATTCTAACCGGTTCGAAAGTATTGATGGGTACGTTGCTGGCGGTGAATTTTTTGCCCAATATCCTTCTGGGTCTGTTCGCCGGGGCTTTGGTTGATCGCATGTCTCCCAAAAAAGTGATTGTGATTACGAATACCGGTCGCGGGTTGTTGGTGGGTATTACAGCTCTGCTGTTTGGATTGGGCCAACTTGAAGTCTGGCATCTGTTTGTCATTACAATTCTGAATTCTTTGCTGGAATGCTTCACTAGTCCTGCAGAAGTGTCCAGTGTCCCCCGATTGCTTCCCCCATCAATGCTGCTTTCGGGTAATGCCATGTCCTCTTCCGCAACCAGAGTGGCCGAACTCGCAGGACTTGCAGTGGCGGGTGCCCTTATTGCTACAATAGGGATTGCCTGGACGATCTTGATTGATGCGGGGGTGTTTGCGCTAAGTGCTTTAATTATGAGCCGAGTAGGCTACCCTGAAGTATCAACATCTGCTAACAATGAAGATAAAACATCAACTGAAATGAATTCTCTTTCATCCGACAAAAGTAGTATATTCTCCGAAATGGCGGAAGCTTTTCATTTTCTCCGTAAACATGCCTTATTGTTAATTGTCTCCATCCTGTTTGCCTTCGTTAATTTCTGCCTGATGCCGTTTAATGTTCTTCGTACACCCTATGTCATTGAAACGCTGCATGCTGGCGCTGGGGGATTAAGTCTGCTTAGTGGGCTGATGGTGGGAGGTATGTTGCTCAGTGGTGTATGGTTGACACAAAGGGGAGCGAATTATCGTAAAAGTGTGCTGGTCATCAGCGGTATTGTCATGTTGGGTCTCAGTTATGCGATGACGGCACTACCCGCTTACATGACTTCCTTCCAACTGCCGGTTGCAGCGGCCTTTTGTCTAATGATGGGTATGGGGATTCCGCTGGCTACAACACCGCTGGCCACCTATCTTATGGAAGTTACCCCTTCGGAGATGCTGGGTAGAGTGTATGCCCTTCAGAGTATGCTCGTCTTGAGTGTTGCACCCCTTGGGAGTCTGGCTTCGGGAGCACTTGCAGATTGGATGACCATGCCCGTTCTGTTTATCGTTTTTGGTATTATGCTTGCCATGTCAGCAGGTATGCTGTTATTTAGCAAAAGTTTTCGAAGTGCCCTGTGAAGATATTCAGAAGTGATCCTTAGCCGATTTTCTGTATCAAGTCATTTCTCGCTCGTTTTGACCGAAGTCCTGACGCAACGTTATAATAGAGATATCGATGGACAACAGGTACCCCGGAAATGAGGATACAGGGATGGCGCACAAGGTTCTTTCAACAATTGAAGAAATTAAAATCTACTCCGATCCGTATCGGATACAGATTATGAATATGTTTAACAAGCAGGGCAGACCATCCACTGTTAAAGAGATCGCCGACCAGATGGGTGAGGTGCCAGCCAAAGTTCACTATCATGTAAAAAAGCTGGAGAAAATTGGTCTGCTGACCATCGTTTCCACACGTGAGATTAATGGGATTATCGCAAAATATTATGAACCATTCACCGGAGAGATCCATCTCCGTCACGAAGATGAAGACAAGGAAAACTCTCCATTGAAACAGGTGTTTCGGTCCGAGACGCTCAAATTATTAAATGAAATGTTCGAACAGAGTCGTCAGCGATTCATGCATCAGGCGGAAAACGAAGATCGGATGTTTCTCTCGGACATCACGCTGTATGCAACCCGTGAGGAAGTAGAGCAACTGTATAAAAACATCATAAAACTCTGTGAACCCTATACTACAAAAGAGAATCGACAAGGGGAACATGAGGTCTTTCAGTTATTCTCTGCTCTCTCTAAACCTATAGTGAAAATACCTGCTTCTAAGACAGATGCAAAAGAGAAAAAGAAAGCTACGTCCAGTAAGGGTAAAGCAACTCCGAAAACGTCTCGATCTGTGTCTAAGCGGCAGGAATCTGCATCATCTGGTAGTGAGTCGGAAGAATAAATGGATGGAATACATGGGTTTAGCGTTATCGCAGGAAGCAAGTAACGGCAAATGTGAGAGACTGCTATGGAGAAAACTAGAAAAAGCCGCCCAATGGCGGCTTTTTAATGCGTGATAAGGAAGGCTAATGGTGGAGCGGTCTATGGAATCAATCAATTTTGACGCTTAACGTTTCGGTTCATAACAAAGTTACATGTTCTCATCGTAGCCCTTCACATCACGTTTAGCTGCGGTTGCGGGGGAGTTGGATGTACCATATTCTTCGACCGCTTCCCAGGCATCTGCGTTGTCGAACTTGCCGGCCCGCTGCTGTCTTCCTTCTCCAGCACCACTCGGAGGCATGGTCATTACCTCTTCTTCAACGGGCCGATCGTTGCTGATCTCCCGATTAGGTGTGTCGTCAATACAGTAAGCGGTGTAGGGGATAGCCTCAAGTCGTTCGAAAGGAATATCTTCTCCGCACGTTACACAGGTTCCGTATGTACCTTGCTCCATACGTTCCAATGCGTCGTTCACTTGATTGAATTCGTCTGTTAATGTATCGTCAATCGCCAGATCACGGCTGCGTTCAAATGTTTCCGTACCGGCATCTGCCGGATGATTATCGTAGGAGGACAGCTCACCGGTTGAATCTTTCAGCGACTCGACTGGAGCACCGTCTTCCATGCTGGATTCAAAATGACGCTGCAAGTTTTCACGTTGCTCCAAAAGGGCGTTTTTCAGTATTTGATGTTGATCTTTAGTTAATGTACTCATAAGGACATGCTCCTTTCCCGTTGTGGGGTGTAGTGAGTCTTTACCCGAATTGGATGAAAAGCAATCATTTTCGTGAGGAATAGGGCTGTATCGTTTTATATCTGACGGATTATGTGTTATAAAAAATAGAGAGAGAAATTGCCGTGTGTTCTTCCCAGGAAATAGAACTACGGCTTGGCTTATAATGGAGGTTGTCAATATGGATGAACATATGAAACGAAGATTGGATAAACAAAGACAATTGTTCAAACAATTGGGTGTGCAGCTAGATGCGTTATCGATTCATGAAAAACAATTTAATTATAAACTTCGTGGTTATGATCCGGATGAGGTAGATGCTTATCTTGACCTAGTCATCAAAGATTACGAACGTTTCTATGCCAATATTGCAGATCTAATGGACAAATGGCAAGAACAGCAGTTAACGATCCGCGATCTCAAGTCGTCCGCGAAACCGGTGGAAGATCCAACTAAGATTGATCGCAAACAACTGGATGATATTGTGAAACAACTGGAATACAGTGTGCGACAGCTCAAGATCAGAGCACGTCCCGAAAAGGATCTGTTCTCTGAATAAGGTCGGCATGTCCTGGATTATATTAAATAAAGGTGGTTAATCATGAGTACTCATTTTTCGGTCAGTGTGCATTGTTTGTTGTTATTGTCACTCAGCGCGCCTGAACGAATCACGTCTGCACACATTGCAGGTAGCGTGAATACCAACCCTGTCGTCGTCAGACGTATTCTGGGCGGGCTGAAAAAGGCGGGATTGGTGAACTCCTCTCCTGGAACAAGAGGTTTTTACTTAGCGAAGCCATCAAGTGAAATCACATTAGCCATGATCTATCAGGCTGCCAAGGACGAAGGTCCATTGTTCCCGATTCACGGCAATTGTAACCCGGATTGTGAAGTGGGCTTGCATATAGACAGCTTGCTGACCAATCTGTATCAGGTTGCCGAGGCGAAGGTGGAGCAGTTCTTTGCATCCATTACACTCGAAGATATGGAACGTTCCTGTACTCAGATGCAAGCTGTTCCATCACAGACAGAGTAGATTGCAATAAAGACTTAAAGTGTATGTTCAAAAAGGGTGGTTTTCAGTACCGAGAAGATGGGATGAAGTTAGAAATGGAGTAGCGGAGCGTAGGAAACTACGTGAGCAACTACAATGTTTCCTAAGGAAACAACCTTCGTAAGCATATGCTTATTTCGGCTGAATTCCATATTCGATGTTGCGATGCCGTTAGGCATCCTTCGTAATCAAAAGCGGACTTTTTGAACGACCTCTTAAAGGAAAGGTGGGTTGTTATATGAAAATTGTAGTCATCTCTGACACGCATTGTTCACGTAAATCACGGAAGTTACCGACTAGGCTCCTGGATGTATTGCCGAGTGCAGATCTCATTCTTCATGCCGGTGACTGGTCGGATTGGAGTGTATACCCATTGCTTAGTGAGTATGCACCAGTTGAAGGTGTAGCGGGTAATACGGACCCGTCCGAAATCGCTGAAAAACTGGGATATTCTCGTATTGTTGAAGTGGAAGGGCTTCGTCTGGGTCTTGTGCACGGTCATCTGGGATCAAAGGGTACGGAGCAGAATGCAATTCATACCTTTGCAGGCCAGCATGTGGATGCTGTGATCTACGGACACTCACATATCCCGGTGATGCATACCGTGGACAACACACTGGTATTTAATCCGGGGTCGCCTACGGATCGGCGTTTTCAGAAACAATACTCATTTGGCATCATGACAATAGATCAGGGGAAAATACAGGCTGAACATGTGTTCTTTGATCGGGATTAGAGAGATATGCGCTGGTTGCAAGTTGGACGAGTGCAAGAACCAGAACCAGCTACTGAAGTGGCGACTTGATAACGGACAGGGAACCTTTTCCTTAAATTTCATCTTATATATATGATTATTGTACAAGGCATCTTTGAGCAGATTTCAAATCTGTTCCAGGGATGTCTTTTTTGATTTCTGATCACATCATTCTCTTGAGAAGTTATCTCTGAATGGGGAATGTGCTCTGTTCGTTATCTGTCATTCATCTGTTGGCGTTTTCCCCTATGGTGACGTTCAGTGGAGTGATACAATGCCTTTACGACATAAAATGAATACGTTTACATAAGGAGATGGATCATGATGAAACTGTCTGTATTCACCGTGGCTACCCCTGATCTGAATGCAGAAGAATTGGCATCGGCTGCGGCAGCAGCGGGGATTGATGGAATTGAGTGGAGATTCCGTGGAATTCCTGAAGATGCAATGTCTGAAGAGCCGTCTTACTGGAGAAATAATCGATGCTCGGTAGATCCGAGCCGCTGGGAAGAACAGGTTCCTGTTTTTCGTGAAGCAGCGTTAGGGCAAGGTAGAAAATCCATCGCACTTGTACCTTATCTGAACTGTGGAGATCTTTCTGCCACCGAACAGGCGTTTCAGGTTGCGGCTGGGTTAGGAGCTTCAATGATGCGTGTAGGTGTTCCTGGATATGATCGCAAGACCAGTTATCCTGAGTTATATCGTAAAGCCGTTGATTACCTGAGTGAAGTACAGGATTTGGCCAAACAGTACAACATCAAGGCGATTGTAGAGACGCATCATCAGACGATAGCACCGACGGCATCGCTGGCCTATCGGCTTGTGCAATCGCTCGACCCGCAGCATGTTGGTGTATTGTACGATCCAGGCAATATGGTGCATGAAGGATATGAGAATCATCGGATGGGACTTGAGTTGCTGGGGCCTTATCTGGCTCATGTGCATGTAAAAAATGCCGGGTGGTTTGAACCAGAAGGGAAAGATTCACAAAAGGCTAATGTGACTGAGAAGAGTAGCGGAGTGGCTCTGAATACAGCCTGGAAATGTCACTGGACGCCGCTGACTGAAGGCATGGTCGATTGGGTACAGATGGTGCGGGATCTTCGTGCCGTTGGGTATGACGGATACTACGGAATTGAGGACTTTAGTGGTGCCTTGGAATCCAAGGCGATGTTACAGCATTTTGCAGACGTTTTCGCCGAAATTGAGCGTCGTGTGGACGAGGAGGAGCAGTCATGAGTATCGTACGAGTAGCGGTGATTGGTATAGGAAACATGGGAGCAGCACATGCCAGAACGTTGGTGGCTGGAGAAGTACCCGGTGCAGAGCTGGTCGCCGTATGTGATGTAAGAAGAGAGATGGAGAGCTGGGTATCCAGTCACCTTCCGGCAACGGTCACCTATTGGCAGGATGCAGAGCAGATGATGGCTTCGGGTACGATTGATGCAGTCATTATTGCAACGCCGCATTATGATCATCCGGAACAGGCCATTCAGGCTTTCAAGCATGGCTTGCATGTCATGATCGAGAAGCCGGCCGGTGTGTATACAAAACAGGTACGCAAGATGAATGAAGCGGCCGCAGCCAGTGGCAAAGTCTTTTCCATGATGTACAACCAGCGAACCAATCCACTCTACATTAAGCTGAGAGACTTGATTGCTTCGGGCGAACTGGGTGAAGTACGGCGTACCAACTGGATTATTACGAACTGGTATCGATCCCAAAGTTACTATGATTCCGGCGGCTGGCGGGCAACATGGGCAGGTGAAGGGGGCGGTGTACTGATTAACCAGGACCCCCATCAACTGGATCTGTGGCAGTGGACCATCGGCATGATGCCGGTACGAATGCGTGCGTTCTGTTCGTTTGGCAAATATCGGAACATTGAAGTGGAAGATGATGTAACAGCTTATGTGGAGTATGAAAATGGAGCAACGGGTGTCTTCGTAACGACTACTGGAGAAGCACCGGGTACCAATCGATTCGAGGTCAACGGAGACCGGGGTAAAATCGTGATCGAAGATGGAAAACTTACGTTCTGGCGACTTCGGGAATCTGAGCCTGAATTCAATCAGCGGTTTACCGGAGGTTTTGGACAGCCAGAATGCTGGAAATGCGAGATTCCGATTACAGGTGTGGAAACGGGTCACCCGGGTCTGATTCGTAACTGGGTTGATGCGATTCGTACAGGCGTACCACTTATTGCTCCCGGTGAGGATGGTATACACGGATTGACGTTATCGAACGCTATGTTGCTGTCCACCTGGACGGATAACTGGGTGGATCTGCCGATCGATGAGGATCTGTTCTATGAGCATCTGCAGGAACGAATTGCTGGCTCAACGACGAAGAAAGACAAGGCATTCAGTGGCAGTCAACCTGCTGATTTGAGTCAGACGTTTAAATGAAGACGATTTGTTATGTAAGACGAGTTCATTGTAATCAACATTTTATAAAAAGGATGGGATGACATGGCTAAAGACGGGATGTTCTATGCACCAAAAAGTGTTACAAAAGAGGTCGTATGTGGTCCGGGTGAGTTCACGATTGCTGCTGTTGCGCTGGATCATGGACACATCTACGGCATGGTTGGGGCATTGTTGGAGGCTGGAGCTACTCTCAAGTGGGTGTATGATCCGGACCCGGCGAAGGTAGAGGCATTTCGGAAGCAGTTCCCACAGGCTCAAGTCGCTGGATCTGAAGCAGAGGTGCTTGCAGATGATGAGGTGTTATTGGTGGCAAGTGCAGCGATCCCTTCAGATCGTGCGCCGCTTGGTATGAGAGTTCTGGCCGCAGGCAAGGATTATTTTACAGACAAAGCCCCGTTTACCACGCTGGAGCAATTAAAGCTTGCACGAGAAGAAGTGAAGCGAACAGGCAAGAAGTACATGGTGTATTACAGTGAACGACTGCATGTAGAAAGTGCGATCTATGCGGGGCAGCTTATCGAACAAGGGGCAATCGGCAAAGTAGTGCAAGTTATGGGCACAGGCCCGCATCGCTTAAATGCCGGAGGAAGACCTGACTGGTTCTTCAAGCATGAGCAGTATGGCGGCATTCTCTGTGATATCGGGAGTCACCAGATCGAACAATTTCTGACGTTTGCATCATGTACGGACGCTGAGGTAGGTTTCAGTCGTGTGCATAACTTCAATCACCCACAGTTCCCGGAATTGGAAGACTTCGGCGAAGCTTCTCTGATTGGTGATAATGGAGCCTCCGGTTACTTCCGAGTGGACTGGTTCACACCGGATGGTCTTGGCACATGGGGCGATGGGCGTACCGTTATTCTGGGAACGGACGGTTATATCGAGCTGCGGAAGTATATCGACATCGCAAGGGAACCTCAGGGGGATCAGGTGTACCTGGTCAATCATGAAGGGGAGTACCGCTACAATGTAAAAGGCAAGGTTGGTTACCCGTTCTTTGGTCAACTGATTCGCGATTGTCTGGACCGGACCGAGACAGCCATGACACAAGAACATGCATTCAAAGCGGCAGAACTCTGTCTGATTGCACAGCACAAAGCCATGAGCGAGCGCGTGGTGTGGAGTAGCGGGGCGAAGTAAATGTTTTAGGTGAAGGAGAGCAAAGGTTGATCACTAAAGGTTATTAGTAAAGTTGAGTGAAGAAAGAGCAGCCCAAATGTTAAACTGCATCCAACAGGTTAGTCTTTTCTAACGAATGGAGCAGTTTGCACTGGGGCTGCTTTTTTTGAGTATGTTCGTGACTTCGCATATGGATTAATTTGGGTTATATTATATGTAGTTCGGATATTGTTTGAAAAGAGAAGTGTTTACGAAGTTCGTAGATATGATGTTATAGGAAATCAGCAAAAAAATTAAGGCCTACATGAAACCAGAGTGGAAAACCATATACATAAAATAAATAAGAAATTGCAGACAGAGGAGAAATAACATGTTGGAAATCTTGCAAGTTCCATATGAAGATAAAATGATCTTAAACAGTTTGATCCAATTCTATAGATATGACTCAAGTGAATTTGATGGACATGAATTGACTAATCATGGAGTTTATCTTTACAAGTATCTAGATCATCAGTGGACAGACGAATATCGTAAGCCATTTTACTTAAAGATTAATGGAGAGCTGGCTGGCTTCGTACTTGTTTTAACAGATGTCCCTAAAGAGTATGTAAAAGCAAGTGCAGCAACCCAGACAAATGTAATTAGCGATTTTTTTATAATGCGTAAATTCAGAAATAAAGGATATGGAAAAGAAGTAGCACATTTTGTTTTCAATACCTATAAAGGGACATGGGAAGTACGACAGACTCTACAAAATAGGCCAGCAAATCTATTTTGGAACAAGGTAATTAACGAGTTTACAGATGGGAATTACAAAGAAATTATATTAGATAATGAAAACTGGAATGGACCTGTTCAAGTATTTCAAATGAAAGAATAAATACTAGATTACTCGTAGAAGATGCAGACATCCTATAACATAATATTCACGCTGCGGACATTCGTCCTGGGTCCGGCATTCGCCGGACACTCAGCATGCGCTGAGTCGTGAATACAGGAACGTTATAGGAAATCCATGCGAAGTTAATTCAGGAGGGACTAAAGAAGATGAACAAGAAACTATTAGAGCAGTTTGAACATTTCAATAAATTTGTAAAATCAATTGATGATGTGACTTGGCAAAAGTCGATTGCTCCTGGAAAGTGGACGGTGAAGGAAGTCGTGACCCATCTATGGAATTGGGATACATATACTTTAAATACAATGCTCCCACACATAAAAGACCAAGTGAAACTCCCAGGATTCGTCGATCATGATACCCATAACTTAAAAGCAATAGAGAAGGCTAAAGAATTTACAGACAGAGAAAGTATGATTAAAACCTTTATTGAAACTCGAACCCATTTAGTCAACCAATTCCGTGAGGTAGATCATTCAGAAATTCACTTTTTTATAGGCAATGATAAACGACCTTATACCTATGAAAGATATCTAAAAATATTCGTACACCATGATGAACATCATAAGAAACAAATCGAAAACCTATTAGCGTGATTCAGAGAAGACATGGACATCCTATAACATCATATTCACGCTGCGGACATTCGTCCTGGGTCCGGCATACGCCGGACACTCGACATGCGTCGAGTCGTGAATACAGGAATGTTATAGGAAATCAGCAGGAATAGAATAAATCTTAAATCACAAGATCCTACCATTGAGAGGGAGACCTTCATGGGGAGAAAAGACAATTAAACAAATTTTACAAAATTTCACCCACACAGTGGAATCTAGCATGCGACAGTGTGATGTAGCTGACGCTCTTCAATTATATATAAAGTCAAATTTCCCACAGCTCGAAACGTCCTACCATATAGCGGGATATCAAGATACTGAGCCATTTATATATGATCTAGATTTTGATAGTGGACTCAATCTAGTAAGGGAGAACGTGGATCGTAAAGGCTTTTTAAGATATAGTGTGCTAGCTAGAATTGATGATACGGAAGTTCGTAATCAAGTGTTACCATTGCCCGATTTTAGTAAGATGCAAGAAAACCAAGTTTTTGACTTCATGGAAACACTTTTTAAGCTAAAAATTCAAGCGGAGAACTTAAAACCAACACCATCTGTTGGATATCCAATAGATTATCTATTCCTTTCCCACGATCAAAGCAAGTTTGTGTCAAACAAGATTGCCAGTGATTTCTTATTGGATTGAATGTCGTATTATTGTGTGATTCAAAGAAGTCGATGACATCCTATAACATAATATTCAAGCTGCGGCTCCTGTCGGAGCCTTGGTCTGCTGGATGCATTTCGAGGAGGGATTTCAGCAGACAACCCCGTTGGGGTTCATGAATACAGAAACGTTATCAGAAAGTTATAAAATACAAAAGAAATAGGTGAAATTAATGAATGTGGGAAGAAATGTTGTCGTATTGAATGATAAATCTAGAAAAGATCCCTTTTCTAACGATGAGGAGCGAGCAATTATAACTAGTATTTATTATCCTACTGATGATAAAAATACTCAGATTAATGTTAGTAATTATATGGACTTATTTGATCCATCTAAAGACAAGGCAATTAACATACTAAAAGACTTGGGAGTAGACATTGAATATTTGAATACCATAGAAACACATATATATAACAATTATAATCCGAAATATTCCAATGCAAAATCTGATGTTATTTTATATTCTCCTGGATTTGGAGTTTCTAGGGATATGTATACCTATCATATTAAATATTTGGTGGATTGTGGATATATAGTAGTATCCATTGGTGCGACATACGAATCTGTTTTTTCAATCTTTCCTGATGGGCGTGTTGTTAATYAAACTGCTCAATTAACTAATATCAAAAGTACAGATTTTATATTGTGGAGGGAATTGTTAGATACAAGAGTAGAAGATATCTTGTATGTTATTAATCATCTTGATTTACTATTTTCTCAATCATTGCTCGAAGGATTTAGTTATAGAAGCATAGGAATAGTGGGTCATTCTTTGGGAGGCGCTGCTGCATTTGAGGTGGCTAAAAGAGACAATAGAATTCGAGCAGGAGTAATGTTTGATGCTAGTTTCCATCTTTTAGACTTAGAAAAAAACGAAAAAATAGATACTCCGTTTTTAATTATGAGACAAGAAAAGTGTACTTACGATGAATTACTTACTGAGTTATCTGAAGGGATAATCAATCCTTTTATTAGTGGATTTGAAAAGCTCTATAAACAATTAAATGGTTATAAAGCTGCTGTAAAAGTCCAAGGAGCTCACCACATGACATTTAGTGATGTTCCAATACATTTTAAAGATATTGAAGCAATAAATAAACATGAAATTATTAGTGATTATTCAACTGCTTTCTTAAGTGAATTTATTCAAGGAAAATCATATTCTTTACAGAATTCATTTAATCATAAACGATCGGCTGATATCGTTGAGATTAATATTAAGGGGCAAACAGTTAGTGTGTAGTTCAAGTAGTCGTCACCATCTGATAACACAGTATTCATGCAGCGGCTACGCCTTGGTCAATGGTGATGCTTCTGGCAGAGTAGTAGATTCATGTGACAACTTCCTGCGGAAGTTCGTGAATACCTGAACGTTATCGGAAATGACCTGAAAAGGAGAATAGAAAAATGAAGAACCTTGATATCAATTTGTGGAGAAGTACATTGTTGAATCATTTTAAGTATAATCTTGAGAAGTTTGCAACAACAACTGAAAATAAAGATGTGTACTGCTTGATTTTGGACTGTCATGCTACATATGGGAATGTTAATTTGAAGTGGAATACCTTAGATTCGTTTAAAAAACATGTTAATAAGCACTATAGTTCTTATACTTCAGACAAACTACTCGGCTTTAGGGGGCTAGAATACAATGTTGGGGATTTTTCATACGAAGACACAAAACAACCAGAATTAATAAATGAATTCGAACAATTATATGAAGCAAAACTTTCGGAATTTTTCGATGATGAAGATGAAGAATCATCGAATGAGCTGACACAAAAGTTTATTAATGCTTTAGTGGAAATAATCTTTGAACTTAGACCTACTTTTTCTAAACTAAATAAAACGGGTCACTTTATTTCATTTATTGTAGAGCATGACTCTGAATATTATGAATACATAAAAAAGACGGTAACAATAGAAGACTATTATAAAGCATTTCCTGAGGTTAAGGAGTATGAACAATATTTAAGCATAATTTCTTCAACGTCTAAAGAAGAGCAAGTCACACATTGGTCTAATTTGTTATATGAATTTATTATTGGCAATGAAACAGAAGGTACAAGATCACTTAAACAAATGTACCGCCATAAGTATGATGTTGAGGAAGAAATAATTAAATTAGGTGTGATTGCATCAAGGGAAGTTGTCACACTCTTCGAGGTGTTTTCAGGTTACACTCCATCAATTGTTGGCCAAATTATTCAAAGCGATAGTCACACGCGATGGATGTTTTTAAGTATTTTAATAGATATTAATAATGCTAATGAGGAGACAATTAATCGATTAAAGCAAATTTTAATAAGAAAATATGAAGTTGATAATGAAGTGCAAGAATGTATAAATATAGCAAGAACACTTCATACTCTTGATTCTGTACGATTCCCAGAAGAAATGCATGATGAAGGAAGACTTAGGTTATTAAACTACGAAGAATACAAGAACATTTAGTAGGTATATCTAAGAAGTTAGTCACTTCCGATAACATCGTATCCACTCTCCTTCTGGCGGCTCCTCGGTCCGCCAGAAGGAGAGTGGCAGGGAAGTGAATTCAGGCGGACACATCCGCACCGACTAACCGCATTGCGGCCGCTCCCGTTGGTCGCTTAAGTTGGTGGCACGTCGTGGATACAGGAACGTAATCGGAAATAACATGAATATATAAAATTAGAGCGGAGAACATCAAATGAAATTTGAAATAATTCAAGCAAACAAAGAATGTAAGGAAGTTTTGGAGAATTTGATGCAGTTTTATATTTATGACTTTTCAGAATTTATAAAATGCGATGTAGAAGAAAATGGGCTATACGGAGCGTATCCATTAGAAGATTACTGGATAGAAAAGAATCATAGATTTCCGTATTTAATTAAACAAAATGATAAGCATGTGGGTTTTGTATTGGTAAGGTTAATTGAAACGGCTGAACGTGATTACTATTCAATTGCTGAGTTTTTTATATTAAAGAAATATAGACGAGAAGGGATTGGCAAAGCTGTAGCTGCTCGTATTTTTGATTTATATAAAGGACAATGGGAAGTCTATCAGATCGAAGGAAACAAATCGGCTCAGATATTTTGGAATAAAACCATTGATGAATATACAAAAGGGCAATTTAAAGAACGGATAGAGAATGGAAGAAGAATACAGGATTTTATTAGTTGATTCAAGGGGTCATGTTACATCCGATAATATTGCATTCCCAC
Source organism: Paenibacillus sp. 10L310 (assembly GCF_056395745.1). Taxonomy (NCBI): domain Bacteria; kingdom Bacillati; phylum Bacillota; class Bacilli; order Caryophanales; family Paenibacillaceae; genus Paenibacillus; species Paenibacillus sp. 10L310. Next base: position 1,170,871 of record NZ_JBFTKC010000001.1, read on the forward strand.
ATCGGTCGCTACGCTCCCTTGGTCACCAAGAAGAGTTTTCGTAGAAGCTGAATCAGGTGACATATCCAATCGGCTACAGGAACGTTAAGCGCAACTTCTGGAAGAGCGCATTTAAGAACGGTTCAAAATCGAGGAATTACTAAGATCGACGAAGTGATTCGAACAAGAGGTGTGATTATCGAAGAGCAAACCTATAAAGCAAACACTTTACAGGTTTTAGGCCTATTAAACGTTAAAGTGGACTCGAAGATTTATCGTGGAGGGAATATATGAAATTTGGAAATAATTCTCAAGAGAATCGTGAAATAAAGATCTCAAAAGATTCAAAGACATTTTTAGAACTAAGAGAAATCGTTAACAGATTTGATCCTGTGAATCTAGTTGAAGGTGGTGCTCCTGATGACGAACATGATCGTTTAACTACGGAAATATTAATGTTGCTTTCTCAAGAGTCGATGGATGAGATTCGGGATCTTTTAATCAATTGTGAGATATGGTATGGATATGATCCCAACGATATTAAAGAAGAGTACAAAGAACGATTTAACAGCAAGATTGATAGAACGCATAAAGAGATCTTAAATTGGCATACCAAGAATAAGAACCAAGAAAATTAGATTTATGTCAGTACAGGATCAATGAAGTCAACTCAGGAAGACAGAAGCAACGCTTAACATAATATTTAAGCATCGGCTCCATTGGAGCCTTGGTCTGTGAAAAGGATTTCAGGGGGCATTTCAGCAGACAACCCTTTGGGGTTCATGAATACAGGAACGTTATGTGACTTACCACAAATCATTTCTTTAAGAGGGTGAAACCATGCAGCAAATCGATCTAACCAAAACCCTTGAAGAGCTTGAAAACGACTATTGGGACGAACCGAATTTTGCTTTCTCATTAGTAATACAAGTACATCAATTAAGGAAAAAACCTCTTTGCGAATTGAATAATGAAGAATTAAGACTTTTGATCGGGCAACAAATGAATCTAGATTTTCTTTTGCGAATAGCCTTAGAAAAATTAATACAGAACCCATTCGGATCAGGAGATTTATATATTGGAGATTTATTTTGTTCGGTACTCAAAGTAGAGAAAGAATATTGTGGAACGAACATCAAGAATTAAAGAACGAATTGAATGAAGTGATTAGAATCTATGAAGAAGTGAGAAGGACATTAGACGAGCAGATAAATAAATACAGGAGCAATTTGTAAGTCGATTCCACATAACATAATATTCACGCTTCGGGCATACGCCTTTGGTCCGGCATTCGCCAGACACCCGGCATACGCTAGGTCGTTAATACAGGAACGTTATACGACAATACTGAAGAATAGGCTTAGAGAGTTTAATCAAAGGAGACGGGATGATGATGAGTATTAAAGCAATATTTCTGGACTTTTATGGAACCTTGGTTCATGAGGATGACGATATCATCCCATTGATCTGTAAGGAAATACAAGAAAATAGTGTGGAAGAATGCGAAGTAAGTGATATAGGTAGATACTGGTGGAACATATTTTCGAACATGTTTAAAAACAGCTATGGTGAGACATTTAAATCCCAGCGCGAACTCGGGATTTTATCATTATCTGAGACGATTTCTAAATATAGATCAAACTGTGATGTAAATGAGATCATCCAGAAGCAATTCGATCACTGGAGTGAGCCTAAAATATTTAGTGATACAATTCCATTTCTAGAAACTCTTCAAGGATATGAAGTCTACATATTATCGAATATTGACACAGCCGATGTAAAAGCCGCAATAGCTTATCATGGGATAAAGGTAAATGAAATAATTACAAGTGAAGACGTTAAATCATATAAACCAAGACCAGAATTATTTATTGAAGCCTTAGAAAGACACAATCTGTCTCCTAAAGAGGTGTTACATATCGGGGATTCTTTAATGAGCGATGTCGGTGGAGCAGGTATTTTAGGAATAGCGACAGTCTGGTTAAATCGGTTAAATAAGATTAAAACAGATATTGCAGAACCCAACTTTATATGTAGAGATCTAAAAGAAGTAAGAGATATTATTAGTGGAATCGAAGAAGGAAGTATCGTCGTATAACAACGCATTTCTACCGTGGGCATTCGTCCTTGATCGCTTAGAAGAATTTCAAAGAAGCGGTATCAGGCGATACATGCAACAGGCTAAGTCCATCGACCCGTTCCTTCGGTCATTTAAGCCGCTTGAACGTCAGGAATGCACCAACGTTTTCCGAAAGGCAAGCGAGAATACTCTTAATTTTCTGTGAGGAGGAATAGTATGTTTTTTTTACAAATGTCTGGTTTCCCAGGATCAGGAAAATCAAGTTTGGCAATACAAATATCTAAATTAACGAATGCAGTTATAGTTGATCATGATATCTCTAAAACGGCTGTATTAGAGGCATTAGACAATCAAAATCTAAGTATGAATGTCTTAGGTAAAACGTCTTATCATATTGATTGGGCATTAATTGAATTTTATTTAAGTCAAGGGAATAGTGTGATTTTTGATGTCCCTTGTTTATATGAAAAAATGATAGAGATCGGTGAGCAACTGTGTTTAAAGTATAAGATTAAATACAAATATGTAGAATGTTACGTGGATAATTACGAGTTGATTCAGCAACGATTATTAACAAGAGAAAGAAAAATTAGTCAAATAGAGAGCACAACATATGAAGCATTCAAACATGGCATACAACAGAGTAAGAAATCTGAAAAATATGAATACTTTATTGTCGACAGTTCTGAGCCAATTGAAACATATTTAAATAAAGTAATAGATTACATTAAACTAAAGTAAAATAATCTAGATGTCTTGCTCATCCTATAACATAATATTCACGCTACGGACATTCGTCATGGGCCCGGCATAAGCTGGACACTCAGCGTTCGCTGGGTCGTGAATACGGGAACGTTCTGAGAAAGTGATGTAGACATTGTATGGAGGGAGATTATTCTAGATGATTCGAAATACAGTACGAGCATTGATTATCCAGAATGACAATCTTCTATTAATAAAGAAAAGAAGAGCAAATATATGTATTTATTATGTACTACCTGGAGGAGCTCAAGAAGAGAACGAAACATTGGAACAGGCTTTAAGTCGCGAATGTATGGAAGAGCTGGGTATTGAAATATCTAGCAGTGGGTTAGTTTGTGTAAGGGAATACATATCGCGCAATCATGAATACTCTTTCATAATGAAGGAAGTTCATTCTATTGATTTTATTTATGAGTGTAGCACTCATTTCCTAAATGATGAATTAAGAAGCCTACAAGCTGATGTTGGACAGGTTGGGATTGAATGGTTACCCATTAATGAAATTAAGAGGACAGTGTATAGGCTAGAAGAATCTTTAGAACATTATAAATTTCCTGGAACAACTAATGAATTCTTTAAAGAATATTTTTCGGATCAAGTAATAAAACCATATTCTAGCGTAATATTTGAAAGTAATCCATAGAAAACATCACCATATCATAACACCATGTTCACGAATCGGGCATTCGTACTTTATTTTTTGGGGGCATCTCAAGGATGAGTAAAAAAACAATAATTATTGAAGATTACAACAATCAATGGCCTGAAATGTTTTTTGATCTGAAATCCATCATAGAACATAGACTCGGGGATCTAGTACTAAGAATTGAGCACGTTGGTAGTACCGCAGTACCTGGACTGGCGGCAAAACCTATTTTAGATATTGATGTAGTAATTGATTCTATGGACTTGCTTCCAGATGTAATTCAAGGATTAGAAAGTTTAGGCTACTATCATGAAGGTAATTTGAGTGTTGAGAACAGAGAAGCTTTTGCAAGAAAAGATGCAAATGTTCCCTATAGTATAGTGAAAATACAGAAACCTGAACATCATTTATATGTTTGTAATAAAGAGAGCAAAGAGTTATTAAGACATATATCCTTCAGAGATGCATTAATTAGCAATCCCGAATTTGTAGTCGAATATGCCAATCTAAAGAAAGAATTGGTTATTAAATATAGAGAAAATCGCCAGTTTTATACGGATGGGAAGACCGGATTTGTAAATAAAGTACTTAATGAATTTGGAAAGAATTTGTAGGTAGTTCAATGGGACTAAGACATCCGATAACTAATTGAATAAAACAACGTTATCGGAAATCTCACAAAGGATATGAGAACGTGAATACTAAAGATTTTAGAAAGCTAATCAGGGTGTATTTTGCTCCAAAACTACATGAGGTTGGGTTTATGGGAACCGATCATCACTTTGTTAAGACAACTGATAATCACTTTATTTATACTCTGGTGATTCAGGCAGATAAATCAGGTGGATCTTGTGTTATGGAGATGGGGGTGCATCTAGATTTCCTCCCTAATTCTATTGGTGAATTAAAGTCTTCAAATGAAATCACGACCTATGATTGTGAATTCAGAAAACGTCTTAATAAAAATCCAAATTGGTTTAAGAGATTTTTTACAGTGGAACGTGAAAGATGGTTTCAATATGGAGAAACAGAGGAGGATGCAATAATTACTATAAATGAAATGAAACAGTTATTTTTGGATGAAGGAATCAGTTATTTTTCTCAATTCAATGATCTTGGGATCATAACATCAATTTCATTGGCTGAGATAATAGCTAGATCTAAGAAGATTGAAAATTTTGGAGCTCCACTTGATTTAAGGTTGGTTTTGTTAATTGCACGAACGCATAAATTTCTAGGTAATAATAGGGACGCGAAAGAATATGCTCAATGGGGATTAAATAATATTGGGAAAGCAAAGGGACTCATTAAGGACTTTGAGGGCATTTAGAGGTCGTTTGTGAGACATCATCTAACATCATATCCGTGCTTCGCAACCCAAAGGCTCCTCGGTCCGCCGCAGGGGAATGGCAGGGAAGTGCATTCAGCGGATACATCCGTACGACTAACAGCATCGCGGCCGCTCCAATTGGTCGCTTGGGTTAGTGAGAGGGGCGTGGATACAGTAACGTTATGCGCCATTAAAGGAGATAATTTATGAAAGGTAAGATACTCTTATTATTATTTATTACGATAGTGTTTTCATCTTGCCAAAATAGCAGTCAATCGACTACCTTGAACAGCGAAACTAAATCAATAATGAATTCTGAACTGCCTCCTGATGTAGTGAGTAGAGGTGATGGAACAGAATCGAAAGAAATAACTGAAGGTCAATCAGATGCTACTAACAATGAAGTGTTGTCCATGAGCATTGGGAACTATGAATTGAAAGGAGAATTTTATGATGAAATGCTTCGAAATCCTATAGATCATGATTATGAAGTGGAATTTGATGAGGCTCAAAATTCAAAAGAGATTATTACAACAATGGGATGGGGGGCGTTGGAA